>CAYOCP010000012.1:77444-118900 GCA_964402505.1 uncultured Geminicoccaceae bacterium | reverse complement strand
GCCGGAGAACGCCATGGGCACAGCTCAGCTACACCACTCCATGGGACACGATCGAGGACCCGACTCGCAGCTTGTCGAGAACCTTCTGGCCTCGGTCTCGCAGCATCAGCGCCAAAAGAACGGCGAGCAGACGGTGAACCGGATGCGCGCGCGGATTCAGAACGGCTATTGGGTGTTTCAGGCCCCTGTCGGATACCGCTACGAGCGGGAGAGCGGCCAGGGCAAGGTGCTCGTGCGCGATGAGCCGAATGCGTCGGCGCTGCAAGAGGCCCTGGAAGGCTATGCCTCGGGCCGCTTCGCCACGCAGGTCGAAGTAAAGCGCTTCCTGGAGCGCCAGCCATCCTTCCCCAAGGATTTGCCGAACGGCGAGATTCGCAACCAGCGCGTCTATGAACTGCTGACGCGGGTGGTCTACGCGGGTTACGTCGAAGCCCCCAATTGGGGCGTCAGTTTGCGCAAGGGCAAACACGAAGGGCTCGTCAGCTTCGAGACCTTCGAGAAGATACAGGCCCGCCTCAAGAGCACGGCAAAGGCTCCGGCCCGCAAGGATATCAGCGCCGATTTTCCGCTGCGCGGGTTCATCCTGTGCGGCGATTGCGGCAAGCCGCTGAGCGCGTGCTGGTCGCAGGGCAAGAGCCAGAAGTACCCCTACTATCTCTGCCCGACGAAGGGCTGCGAGAGCTATCGCAAGTCAATCAGGCGCGAGGAGTTGGAAGGCGAGTTTGAGGACCTGCTCCAGCGGTTGCAGCCCTCGGAGACCCTGTTCGGGCTCGTCAAGGCGATGTTCTCCGACGCCTGGAACATGCGCCTTGCTCAGGCTGCCGGTGCGGCGAAAACGCTCAAGGCGAATATCGGCCAGATCGAGAAGCAGATCGAGGCGCTGCTCGACCGCATCGTCGAGTCGGGCAATGCGACGGTGATCTCGGCCTACGAGAAGCGGATTTCGAAGCTGGAGCGCGAGAAGGTGCTCGCGCAGGAGAAGCTGGCGTCAAACGGCAAACCGAGGCTTACCCTGGAGGAGTCGTTCGAACACGCGCTTCGCTTTCTCTCAAGCCCTTGGGATATATGGGATAATTCCGATCTCATAGGCCGGAAAACGGTGCTTCGGCTGGCGTTTCTGGAGCCTTTGGCATACTGCCGGAATCAGGGACTTCGAACACCTAAATTAGCCTTTCCATTCAAGGCTTTAGGTGAGTTTTGCAGTGGAAAATGCGAGATGGCGCGCCCTGCAGGATTCGAACCTGCGACCTGCTGCTTAGAAGGCAGCTGCTCTATCCAGCTGAGCTAAGGGCGCGTGGTCAGCCGTATAGCAGGCTCGTCGAAGCGGGGGAACGTCAGGTGCGGCGGATGAAGTTCTCGGCGTAGGATTTGGGCACGACCACGCGGGTATGCGGCTCGAAGACCTGGAAGGTCAGGTTTTCGCGGCGGCAGTAGGAGATGGCGGCCTCCTTGGTGGGGAAGCGGAGCTGGACCTGCCGGTTGGTGTCGTCGGACCCGTTCCAGCCGATCAGCCGGTCGGCCTCGACGCGCGAGCGCGGCTCGAACTCGACGACCCAATCCTTCGTCTTGCGTCGGCCCGACTGAATGGCGGTCTTGGCCGGCCTGAAGATGCGTGCCTGCATGGGTTCATCCAGAGGATCGTCTCGCGAACGTCCCGGATTTACGTGCTTTCGGCCGGTTCCGCAAGCCAGCGGCGCCGCAGCTCCCCGTGGTGCACCTGCAGCCAGCGGAGCGGGATCACGGCGTTGGCGGCGATGATGCGGCCGCTCTCGACCCAGTCGAAGGCCGCCTCGGCCGGGATCACGTGGCTCCTGATGTCCTCGGCCTCTTCCGGCAGCCCGTGCAGGCCGCCGGCACCTTCGGCATCGATCTCGGCGATGAAGACGGTGCTGCGCTCCGTCACCGCACCCGGCGAGGGGACGTAGGCGGCGATCCGCTCGAGCCTTCTGGCCTCGAGCCCGGCCTCCTCGACGAGCTCGCGCAAAGCGGTCTCGGCGGCGCTCTCGCCGGGTCCGACCAGCCCCGCCACCACCTCGAGCAGCCAGGCGCCGGTCGGGTGCCGCATGCAGCCGGCCCGGAACTGCTCGATCAGGACGACGCTATCGGTGACCGGGTCGTAGGGCAGGACCGCGGCCGCTTCGGGGATGTGCAGGATCTCGCGCCTGATCACGGGGCTCATGACGCCGTCGAAGCGGCGATGCTCGAGGTCCACGACCTCGAAGCGAAAGAAGCCGTGATGCGCATCACGGCTCTCGCGGATGCGCACCCTCGGGTCCGTGCCGTCCGGCGCCGTGCCGTCGCCCGACGCCGGCATTCCCGGGCCTTCGGTCAAGCGAAGGCCTTGAAGGTGATGAGGGTGAAGGTGTCCTTGACCCCTGCCAGGCTCTGCACCGCGTTGTTGACGAAGCGGCCGATATCGACATCGGCCGCCAGATGGAACTTCATGATGAGGTCGTACTGGCCCGAAACGGAATAGACCTCGGAGACCTCCTCGATCGTCTCCACCGCCTCGCCGGCCACCTCGTAGGAGCGGCCGAGCTCGCATTTCACCATGACGAAGATCGTCTGCATGGGCGGCTTCCGGGGAGCGGTGAACGGCTCAGGCGACCGCCTTGACGGGCACGGGCCGCAGGAGGAAGGCGGGCACGTGATCGCCGAGGCCGACCACCGGCTCGTCACGCTCGCGGCGGGACCGGGGTGCGGCCGGGGATGTTCTGGCCGCCTCGGTCGGCGCCGCCTCCTTGGCGGGTCTGCGCTTGCGCGACGGGCCCGTTTCGGGCGTCTCGGCCGAAGCTTCCGCCGTCACTTCGTCGCCGGCCGGATCGGCGCGCCGGCGGCGCCGGCGGGTGCCGGCGGTCCCGGCGGCGGAATCGGCCGGAGGGGCGCTCTCGACCGCGGCGTCCTCGGCCGGATGATCGGCAGAGGCGGCGCGCCTCGCCGGTCTTGCCCGGCTCGGGCGCTTGGGAGCTTCCGTCTCGTCGCTCACGCTCTCGACGAGCTGCCGCTCGAGCTTCGTGCCGAGCAGGCGCTCGATGGCGGCCAGATGCTTGCCGTCGTCGGGATCCGCCAGGGTGAAGGCGCGGCCCTCCTTGCCGGCGCGCCCGGTGCGGCCGATGCGGTGGACGTAGTCGTCGGGATGGATGGGCACGTCGAGATTGACGACCACCGGCAGGTCGATGATGTCGAGGCCGCGAGCCGCGACGTCGGTGGCGACGAGATAGGCGACAGACCCCGACTTGAAGGCGTCGAGGGTGGCCTGCCGCTGGCTCTGGTCGAGATCGCCGTGAATGTCCTGGGCGTTCCGTCCCTGCCGCTGCAGGAAGCGGTTGACGGTCGAGACGTCGCGCTTGCGATTGCAGAAGATGATGGCGTTCTCGATCCGCTCCGCATCCAGGAGCCGATCGAGCGCGACCCGCCGCTCGATGCCGCAGATCGGCACGACGACGTCCCTGACCTTCTCCGCCCGCGTCGACGGCCGCGCCACCTCGATCTCAGCCGGGTCGCGCAGGAAGCGCTCGGCCAGCCGCCGCACCTCCTTCGGCATGGTGGCGGAGAAGAGCAGCGTCTGCCCGCGCTTGGTCAGGAGCTGGAAGATGCGCTCGACGTCCGGGATGAAACCCATGTCGAGCATCCGGTCGGCCTCGTCGATGACGAAGACCTCGACCCCGTTGAGCAGGATGCGGCCCCGGTCGAACCAGTCGAGGAGCCGCCCCGGCGTGGCGATGAGGACGTCGACACCCTTCTCGAGCAGCTTCTCCTGCTCGCCCATGCCCACGCCGCCGATCAAGAGCGCCATGGTCAGGTTCAGATGCTTGCCGTAGGTCTCGAAGCTCTGCGAAATCTGCGTCGCCAGCTCGCGCGTGGGGCTGAGGATCAGCGAGCGGGGCATGCGCGCCCGGGCGCGGCCGGCGGCGAGCCGGTGCAGCATCGGCAGGGTGAAGCCGGCGGTCTTGCCGGTGCCGGTCTGGGCGATGCCGACGACGTCCCGCCCCTCGAGGACGGCCGGGATGGCGGCGGCCTGGATCGGGGTCGGGTGAGCATAGCCGACATCGGCGATGGCACGCTGAATTTCCTCGCGCAGCCCGAGCTCCGCGAAGGTGATGGTCGGTGGTTCGATGGTCAAGTAGGGTCCTTGGTCGGCGCCATTGTTGAGGGTGACATGAAATGTCGCTCTTGCATGTATAGGCGATCGTTGTGAAGTCAATGACGCACGTTGCTGCGAAATGGTCGCTGCAGCAAAAAAGGACGAGACGGGTCGGTATCGCAGGGACAGGCCGGAAAGGTGGGAAGGACGGGATGATGTTGAGAAGAGATCGGTCGCTGCTGCTCGCCGTGGACATGCAGGCGGGACTGGCGCGGGCGGTCGATGAGGCGGAGACACGCATCCAGCGGCTCGGGCTGCTGCTGCGGGCGGCGGCGGTGGTGGAGGTGCCGGTGATCCTTTCGGAACAATACCCGAAAGGGCTGGGGCCGACCGATCCGCGCCTCCTGCCGCTGCCGGAGGGGGCCATGGTCCTGCCCAAGCTCGCGTTCTCCTGCTGGCGCGAGCCGGGGTTGCGAGCGGCGCTCGAGCAGGCGGGCCGGCGGCAGATCGTGGTTGCCGGCATGGAAACCCATGTCTGTGTGCTGCAGACGGCGCTCGATCTCCAGGAGGCGGGCTTCGAGGTTCATCTCGCGGCCGATGCCGCCGGCTCGAGGCGGGAGGAGGATCGGTCGATGGCGCTGGCACGGCTGCGCGAGCGGGGTGTCTCCATCGTGACCGCCGAGATGGTCGTCTTCGAATGGCTGGAGCGGGCGGAGGGGCCGGCCTTCAAGGCGCTGATCCCGGCGATCAAGGCGCTCGGCCCGACCGGCGCCACGCCGGCCGGCTGATGCTTCTCAGGGCCCGGCCCCGAGGTCGGCGATGCGGTGGTCGAGCCGGTCGTCCTCGAGGCCGGCGGGCTCCTGGTGGATGATGATCTCGGTCTCGCCGAAGGCATCGGCCAGCCGTGCCTCGAGCGCGTCGGTGACGTGATGGGCGCGGCGCAGGCTCATCGCGCCGTCGATCTCGATGTGCAGCTCGATGAAGGTGGTGGTGCCGGCCCGGCGGGTGCGCAAATCGTGGAGGTCGAAGACGTCGGGATGGGCGCGCACCAGCATCTCGATGCGCCGCCGTTCCTCGGGGTCGAGCTCGCGGTCCATGAGCGTGTCGATGGCCGAGCGGCCGAGCCGGCCCGCCTGCCAGGCGAGATAGGCGGCGACGAGCGCCCCGGCCAGGGGATCGAGCCAGGTGATGTCGAGCCGGACGGTCAGGAGCAGGGCGGCCAGGACCAGAAGGTTGGTCGCGAGATCGGCGGTGTAGTGCAGCCGGTCGGCGGCGATCGCGGTTGAGCCGGTCCGCCTCACGACCCAGCCCTGCAGGGTGACGAGCGCCAGGGTCACGGCGATGGCGGCGGCCAGGACGAGAAGCGCGAAGGTGCCGGCCTCGACGTTCCTCGGGTTCACCAGCCGGTCGCCGGCGCCGATCAGGACGAAGAGCGCCGAGCCGAGGACGAGGCAGGCCTGGGCGAGGGCGGAGAGGCTCTCGGCCTTGCCGTGGCCGAAGCGGTGTGAGCGGTCCGGCGGCTGCTGGCTGACCCGTACGGCGAGGAAGGTGATGAGCGAGCCGCCGATGTCGGCGAGGCTGTCGACCAGCGAGGCCAGGATGGCGAGCGAGTCGGAGGCGAGGGCGGCGGCGAGCTTGGCCAGGGTCAGCAGCACCGCGACCGTCAGGCTGGCCTTGGCGGCGAACCTGACGAGGGCGGCCGGCTCGAGCCTCGGCAGCATGCGGTCCGTTCAGTAGAGCTCGCGCCGATACTCGTTCTCGATCAGCGCGTCCGCCGCCTTTTCCTCCATCCCCTCGATCTGGTCGGCGAGGATCCGGGCGAGGCTCGGAAAACCGCCCCTGGCGACGTGCCGAGCGGGATCCCAGAGCCTCGAGCGGATCAGCGCCTTGCCGCAATGCATGAAGACCTCCTCCACGCCGACGACGATGACCGACCGGGGCGGTTTGCCGGCGTGGGCGGTGGCCTCGAGCAGCTCGGGCTCGATGCTGATCCGGGCGGTGCCATTGACGCGCAAGGTCTCCCGGTAGCCCGGCAGGAAGAAGATCAGGCCGATCCGGGCGTTGGCCGCGATGTTGACGAGGCTGTCGACGCGGTTGTTGCCGGGGCGGTCGGGGATCAGAAGCGTGCGGTCGTCGAGGATGCCGACGAAGCCGGGCGCGTCGCCCTTGGGCGAGGCGTCGCAGCGCCCTCGCGCATCGGCGGTGGCCATGACGAGGAAGGGCGAGAGCTCGATGAAGCGGCGGGCGTGGGCGTCGAGGCGGTCCATCTCCTTCAGCGAGGCGGCCCGGCCCACCTCGCCATAATGCTGGCGAAGCGCCGCGCTGTCGGTGAGGCTCGAAGTCATGGACGAAGGCTCCGGTGGTGGCAGCACCCTGCGCGTGGCACGTTCGATTCGCGATGGCAAGGGTGGAAGCTTCGGGGGATGGCAGGATTGCGGGCGGCGCGCCGGCAGGGTCGCGCCTCGCGGCTCAGGATGCGTCCCGCAGGAAGGCGCTGCCCTGGCGATAGGGGGCGAAAGCGACCGAGCGGCCGGCCCGGAGCGTGCCGAAGCGTCTGGCGATGCGCCCGGTCCAGGCCCGGCGCCCGGCTTCGGTCAGACGTGCCAGCGTCGCTTCGTCGAGCTCGATGCTGATGGATCCGGCGCGCAGCCGCACGCGGACCGTGCGGGGTGCCAGCGCCTCCCGCAGCTCCGTTTCGACCGCGTCGATGGCACGCAGCGCTTCGGGATCGATCCAGAGACCGGTCTCCACCCGGCTCGAGAGGCATGGTGCGGAAGGCAGCTCGGCGATGTCGAGGAGCCCGAGCTCGCGCGCCAGGGCGCGCACGGCGGCCTTGCCGATGCCGGCCTCGACATAGGGGTGGCGCACGTTATGCTGCTCCGCGGCCAGGAGGCCGGGCCGCCAGTCTCCCAGATCGTCGAGATTGGTGCCCGAGAGCAGCACCCGATCGGTGGCGACGGCCATGGTGCCGTAGAGATTGGTCTTGCAGAAGAAGCAGCGGTTGACCGGGTTGGCACGATAGCGGGGATCGGCGAACTCGCCGGCATCGAGGATGGTGAGGCACCAGCCACGATCCCGGGCGAGCTCGCGCACGCGCGCCGTAGCGGCCGGCGGTACCGCGGGCGATCTCGCGTGGATCATCTCGACCCGCGAACCCAGCACCTCGTGCGCCAGGGCGGCCAGCGTGACGCTGTCGACGCCGCCGCTGAGTGCTACGGCGCCATCGCCGATCCGCTGAAGGACGAGGGCCAGTGCGGCCCGGGCAGGGGACATCGAGACCTCCTTCATCTTCCTGGCGCGGCGCCCACCCTTTGCATCGCTGGCGCCGCCGCTCAGATACCGCCGCCCGACGCGGCCAGCAGCGAGGCATTGCCGCCGGCGGCGGTCGTATCCACGCAGACGGTGCGCTCGTGCAGATAGACATGCGGGCTGCGGAGATCGGAGACCAGGGGCAGGATGGGGCCCTCGCGCCGGGCGAGGGCCTGCCGCAGCGGGCGCAGCATTTGCGGGTTGCCACGCGCGGCGACCGCCGCGATGCCCTGCAGGGTCGAGAGCGCTTCGGGGATCAGCGTGCCGTCGATGGCGGCCACGGGGATGCCCAGGTCGCGCCATGCGGCGATGCCCGCGGCTGCTTTCGGGGCCACGAGGAGGGCGGCATTGCCGAGGGCCAGCGCCGGAAGGGCCTGCTCGAGCGCCACGGCCGCCGCATCGGTGGCGCCGGGCTCGCCGAGGCAGAGGACGGTGCCGCGCGGAAAGAACCAGAGCCGGTTGCTTTCACCGGTGGGGCCGGGGAGCTCGATCGGCTCGACATCGACGCCCCAGGCCGTGGCCATGGCGGGACCGAGCCCTGGCAGCTGGCCCACGGCACCACGCAGGACCGGGACACGATCGGCCCGCCTGGCCCAGCCCGTCCGGGGCAGGCTCCGGAGGCTTGCGGCGATCGCGGACGCATCGACATCGCTCTTGCCGCGCGAGATCGCCGGCGCCGCCACGCTTCGGAGTGGCGGCTCGTCGAGGGTCTTGCGAAAGCGGCGCAGGTAGAGGGGGCCGCCGGCCTTGGGCCCGGTGCCGGAGAGACCTTCCCCGCCGAAGGGCTGGGTTCCGACCACGGCACCGATCTGGTTGCGATTGACGTAGATGTTGCCGACCCTCGCGTTCTCGACCACGTCCTGCACGCGCTCGTCGATGCGGGTGTGGAGGCCGAAGGTGAGGCCGTAGCCGGCGGCGTTGATGGCCGCAATGGTCTCGATGAGCCGGTCGGCCTCGAAGGTCGCGACATGCAGCACCGGGCCGAAGACCTCGCGTTTCAGCTCATGAATGCCGGCGACCCGAAAGGCGGCGGGCGCCACGAAGAGGCCGCGGTCGGGCGGCTCGAGCTTTTGGATCAGCCGGCCCTCCGCTTCGAGCTCGGCGCAATAGGCCTGGATCTCCTGCCGCGCCGCCTCGTCGATGACCGGGCCCACATCCGTCGAGAGCACCCAGGGATCGCCCAGCCGCAGCGTCTCCATGGCGCCCTCGAGCATGGTCACGATGCGTTCCTCGACGTCCTTCTGGATGTAGAGGATGCGCAGGGCGGAGCAGCGTTGGCCGGCGGATTGGAAGGCGGAGGCGAGGATGTCGCGCACCGCCTGCTCGGGAAGCGCGGTGCTGTCGACGATCATGGCGTTGAGGCCGCCCGTCTCGGCGATCAGCGGTGCGTCGGGTGGCGCGTTCCTGGCCATCGCCTCGTGGATCGCTCTCGCCGTCGCGAGGGAGCCCGTGAAGCACACGCCATCGATGCCGGCGCTTGCCGTGAGGCGGGTGCCGACCGTCTCCCCTTCGCCCGTGAGGAGCTGGATCACGTCCCGCGGCAGGCCCGCCTCGTGCATCAGTTGCACCGCACGGTGGGCGATCAGGGGGGTCTGCTCGGCGGGCTTGGCGAGGACGCTGTTGCCGGTGACCAGGGCCGCCGCGATCTGGCCCGTGAAGATCGCGAGCGGGAAGTTCCAGGGTGAGATGCAGGCGAAGACCCCGCGTCCGGTCGCCGCCTGCTCCTGCCGGAGATGCCGTGCCTGGGCCGCGTAGTAGCGGCAGAAATCCACGGCCTCCCGCACTTCGCCGACGCAATCCGGGACGGTCTTGCCGGCCTCGCGCGCCATCAGGGCGAAGAGCTCGGGTGCATTCTCCTCGTAGAGATCGCTCAGCCGCTCCAGCAGGCGGGCGCGCTCCTCGACGGTGCGCGCGTTCCAGCCGGGAAAGGCCCGGCGTGCGGCCTCGACCGCCGCATCGACCTCGCCCGCGGTCGAGGCGATCACGCTGCCGACGACATCTGTCGGATCGGCCGGGTTGCGGCGGACCACCGGCTCTCCTGCGGACGCGCCTCGGGCCAGAAGCGGCGTGGCATGCCATTGCGCCAGGCGGAAGGCGTCGCGAGCGGTGTCCAGCTCGGCCATGGTTGCTGGATCGGTGAGGTCCCAGCCCTTCGCGGTCCGCCGATCCGGCGCGTAGATCTCCGGGGGTGGCGTGATGACGGGATTGGCGATCGGCGCACCGATGGCACGAAGCGATTCAAGCGCGGTTACGGGATCGAGCGCAATTCGCTCGGGCGGGATATCGTCGTCGACGATCTGGTTGACGAAGGAGCTGTTGGCGCCGTTCTCGAGGAGCCGCCGCACGAGATAGGCGAGGAGGTCCTCGTGCACGCCCACGGGCGCATAGATGCGGCAATGCGTGCCACGGGTCTCGCGCAGGATGTCGTGCAGGGTCTCGCCCATGCCGTGCAGTCGCTGGAACTCGAAGCGGTCCTGGCCGATGCCCATTTCCGCCGCGAGGCGGAGCACCGCCACGGCGCTTTGCGCGTTGTGGGTGGCGAACTGGGGATAGATGCGATCGGCCTGCTCGAGCAGCCGCCTCGTGCCGGCGATGTAGGAGATGTCGGTGTTGATCTTGCGGGTGAAGACGGGGAAGTCACCGAGCCCCAGAACCTGGGCCCGCTTGATCTCGCTGTCCCAGTAGGCGCCCTTGACCAGCCGCACCATGATCCGGCGACGGTGCGTGCACGCCAGCTCGCCGAGCCAGTCCAGGATCGGCAAGGCGCGGCGGCCGTAGGCCTGCACCACGATGCCGAGGCCGGCCCAGCCGTCGAGGGTGGGGTCGGCCAGCAACTCCTCGATGATGTCGAGCGAGATATCCAGCCGGTCGGCCTCCTCGGCATCGATGTTGAAGCCCATTCCGGCGGCACTCGCCTGCCGCGCCAGGGCACCCACCCGCTCCACCAGCTCCGGCACGGCGCGATCGCGCTGGGCGTATTCGTAACGCGGGTGCAGGGCGGAGAGCTTGACGCTGATCCCCGGATTGCGGCGGATATCGTCATGGGTGGCGCGCGACGCGATCGAGTCGATGGCGCGCGCGTAAGCCTCGAGGTAGCGGTCGGCATCGTTCGCGGTGCGGGCCGCCTCGCCCAGCATGTCGAAGGAAAAGGTGTAGCCGCGCTCCTCCATCGCGGCACCCCGTTGCATCGCCTCGTCGATATCGCGGCCCAAAACGAACTGCTGGCCCAAGAGCCGCATCGCCTGCCCCACGGCACCGCGCACCACGGGCTCGCCCATGCGGCGCACGAGGCCCCGCACGCTGCCGACGAGGCCCTTCTGGTCCTCGGTGTCGAGCAGCCGTCCGGTCAGCATGAGACCCCAGGTCGAGGCATTGACCAGGGACGAGCTCGACCGGCCCAGATGCCGGCCCCAGTCGGAGGGAGTGATCTTGTCGTGGATCAGCGCATCGAGCGTGGTCGCGTCCGGCACGCGCAGCATGGCCTCGGCCAGGCACATGAGCGCCACGCCTTCCCTGGTCGAGAGGCCGTATTCGGCGAGGAAGCTCTCCATCATGCCGGGCTGGCGATTGCGGCGGATCTCCCGCACCAGACCGGCGGCGTCGGCGCTCGTTCGGGTGCGGAGGTCGGGCGTCAGGCGGGCGCGATCGAGACACTTCTCGACAATCTCGCCCTCCCCGGCGAGGCAGGCCGACCGGATGGCTTCCCGCAGTCGTGAGAGATCGCCTGTAGCGCGCATCGCTCGTCTTCTGGCTCGGACGTTCCCGGCCGCAACGATAGCCGCGTCGCGGGCGGCCGTCATCACGAGGCGGGCTGGCGGGGCACGGTCATCGGGGGCGAGAGTCGGCTTCCTTCGCCCTGCAGGCTCTCAGGGCGGCGAGCCGGTGGTCGGCGGCTGGTCCGGATCGTTGGGACCTTCCTCGCCGGGCGGATCGTAGGTGGCCCAGCCTTCCGCGCGGTGGGTCGGCGGCAGGTCGCGGTGGCGGATGTGGCGATGCATGTAGGCCTTGGCGACGAAGTTGGCGGTGAGCGGGGCGGTCAGGAAGAGGAAGAGGGTGATCACCAGCTCATGGAAGGAGAAGTCGGCCTCGAGCACGGTGAAGTAGATCATCGAGGCGATCAGCACGGCGCCGACACCGACCGTGGTGGCCTTGGTGGGGCCGTGCAGGCGGGTGACGAGATCGGGCAGCTTGACGAGGCCGAAGGAGCCGATGAGGGCGAAGGCGCTGCCGATGACGATCAGCAGGGCCACGAGGATTTCGGCGAGCAGGGCGAGCATGGGCTACTCGATCACGTCGCCGCGCAGGATGAAGCGGCAATAGGCGACGGTCGAGATGAAGCCGACCATGGCGATCAGGATGGCGGCCTCGAACAGGACGGCCCGGCCGTGATGGATGCCGTAGAGGACGATGAGGGCCAGGGCGTCGATGACCATGGTGTCGAGGGCGAGGATCCGGTCCACCATGGTGGGACCGACGGCGAGACGCCAGGCGGTGCACAGGAGGGCCAGTGCAATGGCGATGAAGCCGAAGGTGAGGGCGAGGTCGATCATCCGAAGATCTCCGCCAGACGGCGCTCGTAGCGTTCCTTGATGCCGGCGATCATTTCCTCCGTGTCGGGCGCGTGGAGGCCGTGGACGAGCAGCGCCCGGCCGTCGGCGGAAAGGTCGCAGGAGACGGTGCCGGGCGTCATGGTGATGGTGCCGGCGAGGGTGGTGATGGCTTCGGGCGTGTAGATGTCGAGGGGAATGGTCATGAAGCTCGGCCGCAGCCGCTCGACCCTCCAGAAGAGGATCCACCAGGCGACCTGGACGTTGGCCACGAGTATGTCCCAGAGCACGATCAGGACGTATTCAGCGACCCGCGGCAGGTTGCGAATGGTCGGCGCCTCGGGCCAGAACCGGCTCGTGTAGAGCGGGATCACGATGCCGAGAAAGAGGCCCATGAGGAAGCCGCCGAGCGTGATCTCGTTCATGAGCAGGAGCCAGAACCCGGTCAGGACGAGCGTGATCAGGGGATGCGGCAGCCAGCGGCCATGAACCTTCATTCCTCCACCTCTTCCGTCGGTGCCGGTGTGGCGACACCGAGCACGGCGTGGATGTAGTCCGCCGGGTCGTGAAGCTGGGCGGCGGTGGCGTCGACGTAGCGGTTGATGGCGCCGGCGAAGGCGGTGAGCGCCGCGGTGCCGAGCAGGAAGAGGGCGATCACGGCGATCGGCACCGGTTGCGCCCGTTCCGGGCTGACCCCGACGACTTCCGTGCCGGCGTCGATGGGGACCGCCACCGCCACCGTCCGGGCCTTCCAGAAGACCAGGCTGCCGGCCCGCGTGAAGCCGGTGATGGCGATGATCGACGTGACGAGGATGATGGTCCAGATCCAGGGCCATTGCGGGCTCGCCTGCACGCCCTGCAGCACCAGGAGCTTGCCGATGAAGCCCGAGAGCGGTGGCAGGCCGACCATGGCGATGGCGCCGATGAAGAAGAGTCCGGCCAGGAGATCGGCCTGCGCCGGCAAGGGAGCGAGCGTCAGCCGGTCGTCGAAATGGCCCCGGCGCCGCGCTATCTGGTCGACCAGGAGGAAGAGGGCGGCGGCGACAAGGGTCGAGTGCAGGAGGTAGTAGAGCCCCGCCGCGGTGGCGAGCGGATCGAACACCCCGATCGCCGTGAAGAGCGTGCCCATCGAGCCGATGAGGGCGAAGCAGATCAGCCAGCGGAGCGTCCTGGCGGCGAGCAGCCCGGTCATGCCGAGGATGAGCGTCACCAATGCCGCCGGCAGCAGCCAGGGTGCCGCGACCCAGGCGGCCTCGCCGGCGCCGGCGCCGAAGATCAGGATGTAGACGCGGACGATCGCATAGGCGCCGACCTTGGTCATGATGGCGAAGAGGGCGGCGACCGGCGGCGAGGTGGAGGCATAGGTGGCCGGCAGCCAGAAATGCAGCGGCACGAGCGCCGCCTTCACGCCGAAGACGACGAGCAGGAGAAGGGCGCCGAGCTGAAGGATGGCCTGATCGGCCGGCGGCACGGCGCCGACCTTGACGGCGAGGTCGGCCATGTTGAGCGTGCCCGTGACGCCGTAGATGAACGACACGCCGAAGAGGAACAGCGTCGAGGCCACGAGGTTGACGACGACGTAATGGGTCCCCGCCCGCAGGCGGAGGCGGCCGGCGCCGTGCAGCATCAGCCCGTAGGAGGCGATCAGCAAGACCTCGAAGAAGACGAAGAGGTTGAAGATGTCGCCCGTGAGGAAGGCACCGTTCAGGCCCATGATCTGGAACTGGAAGAGCGGGTGGAAATGTCGGCCCCGCCGGTCGTCGCCGGTGCTGGCGTAGGCGAGGACGAGGAGGGCGACGATGGAGGAAAGGAGGAGCATCATGGCCGAGAGCCGGTCGATCGCGAGCACGATGCCGAAGGGCGCCGGCCAGGCACCGAGCTCGTAGACCATGACCTCGCCCGAGGCGGCGCGGACCAAAATGTAGATGGCAACGGCGAGAACAGCGGTGGCCGAGGCGAGGCCGAACACCCGTTGCAGCACGATGTCGTGGCGCAGGACGAGCACCATGAATGCCGCCATGAGCGCCGGCAGGACGATGGGCAGCGCCAGGAGGTTGCTCAAGGAGCGCTCCCTTGGCCCGGCTCCGTCAGCCCGGCATCCTCCTCGCCGTCGACATGGTCGCTGCCGGTCTCGAGGAAGCTGCGCAGGATGATGACGACGATCAGCGCCGTCATCCCGAACGAGATGACGATGGCGGTGAGCACCAGCGCCTGTGGCAGCGGATCGGTGTAGCTGTCCAGCTCGAGGCTGAGGATCGGCGGGCGGTCGATGACGAGGCGGCCCATGCCGAAGATCAGGAGGTTGGTGGCGTAGGAGAGGAGGGCCAAGCCGACGATCACCGGAAACGTGCGTGCCCGAAGCACCAGATAGACGCCGGAAGCGACCAGGACGCCGACACCGCTCGAGACCAGCAGCTCCATTGCTCGCCCAGGCTCCTAGTTGACTGCCGGCACGACGGCCGGGTCGATGAGCTCGGAAGGATCGACATCCATGGCGCTCGTCGGCACCTCGAGGTGTGCCGCGATCCGGCCGATGCGCGACAGATTGGCGAGCGCCAGCATCACCGAGCCGACGACGCAGAGGAAGACACCGAGGTCGAAGCCCATGGCGGACGCGACCTCGACATCACCGATGAACGGCAGATGGAGGTGCGTGTAGGTGCTCTTCAGGAAGGGCCAGCCGAAGAACCAGGCGGCGATGCCGGTGAGGCCGGCAGCGAGGACGCCGGTCGCGATCAGCGCGTGGTAATCGACCCGGGCGCGTTCCTGCGCCCAGGCGAAGCCGCTCGCCATGTACTGCATCAAAAGGGCGATGGCGACGACGAGGCCGGCGATGAAGCCGCCGCCCGGCGCGTTGTGGCCGCGCAGGAAGATGTAGACCCCGACCATGAGTGCCAGAGGCAGCATGGCGCGGGTGCCGACCACCATCATCAGCGGGTGCCGGTCGGCGGAGCGGGCCTGGTCGACCTGCCATTCCATCAGCCGCCGCCCGCTGGCGCCCTGCAGCGCCGTGCCGAGCAAGGCGTAGATGGTGAGGGCGGCGATGCCGAGCACGATGATCTCGCCGAACGTGTCGAAGCCGCGAAAGTCCACGAGGATGACGTTGACGACATTGGTGCCGCCGCCGCCGGTCTTGGAGTTGGCGAGGTGGTAGGCGGCGATGGTCGAGAAGTCGCGGGTCAGAACCTCGTGCATGGCGACGGCGACGCCGAGGCCGGCGAGAGCGGCGAGCAGGGCGTCGCGCAGCCGGCGGGCCGGCCGGCTCTCGGGCTCGGTCTCCTTGGGCAGGAAGTTGAGCGCCAGCAGCATGAGGACGACGGTGACGACCTCGACCGAGATCTGCGTGAGCGCCAGATCGGGGGCGGAGAGGTAGAGGAAGGCGAGGCTGACGATCAGCCCGAGCACGCCGACGACGATGAGCGCGAAGAGCCGTCGCCGGTGCAGCACGATGACGGCACCGCAGGCGACGAGGAGCACGAGCCAGGTGGTGACGGCGATCCATGAGGTGCGCAGGAGCGGCCTGGCACCGGCCTCGAGCGAGCTGCCGAGATATCCCGTGTAGCCGATGACGATGGCAGCACCGATGGTGACGGCGAGATAGCGCTGCAGCGAGCCGTTCTGGAGGGCGCTCGTGGCGAAGCGGCACCAGGCGACGATGAGCTCGATAAGGCCTTCGAAGATCGCCTTGGCCTCGGGCCGCCAGAAGCGCTCGCGCAGCCCGAGCCCCGCGCGGTAGCGCCAGAGAAGGAGGGCGCCGCCCAGGGTGGCGACGAGGCTCATGAGAAGGGCCGGCGTGATGCCGTGCCAGAGCGCCAGCGAGTATTCGGGGAGGTCGCCGCCGGTGACGGCGCCCGCGGAGACGGCGAGCAGCGGTCCCACCATGGTGTTGGGGAAGAGGCCGATCAGCACGACCAGGATGGCCAGGATGGCGGGCGGCGCCCACATGCCGAAGACGGGATCGTGCGGCGGACCCGGGTAGTCGGTTCGCTCCTTGCCGAGGAAGACATGGACGACGTAGCGGAAGGCGTAGGCGGCGGAGAAGACGGCGGCGACGGTGGCCACGATGCCGACGATGACATGGTTGCCGAGCCAGTCGGCATGCGCCGCGGCCTCCAGCATGAACTCCTTCGAGAGGAACCCGTTGAAGGGCGGGATCCCGGCCATGGAGAGGGCGGTGATGGCGGCGATGGTGGCGGTGATCGGCATCAGGGCGATGAGGCCGCCGAGCCGGCGGATGTCGCGGGTATGGGCGGCGTGATCGATGATGCCGGCGGTCATGAAGAGCGCGCATTTGAAGGTGGCGTGGTTGATGATGTGCAGGACGCCGGCCATGGCGGCAAACGGCGTGCCGAAGCCGAAGAGCATGGTCACGAGGCCGAGATGGCTCACGGTCGAGAAGGCGAGCAGCGCCTTGAGGTCGTCCTTGAAGATCGCGATCCAGGCGGCGATGCCCATGGTGGCGAGGCCGGTCGTGGCGACGATGTAGAACCAGGCATCGGTGCCGGCGAGCACGGGCCAGAGGCGGCCCAGAAGGAAGATGCCGGCCTTCACCATGGTGGCGCTGTGCAGGTAGGCGCTGACCGGGGTCGGGGCCGCCATGGCGTGCGGCAGCCAGAAATGGAAGGGGAACTGCGCCGACTTGGTGAAGCAGCCGCCGAGCAGCAGGAGGAGGATCGGCAGATAGAGGGGCGAGCTTCGGACGAGCTCGCCCTCGCTCAGGATCACCGAAAGATCGTAGGAGCCGGCGACCTGGCCGAGCAGCAGCATGCCGGCGATCATCGAAAGCCCGCCCGAGCAGGTCACGATGAGCGACATCCGGGCGCCCTGGCGGCCTTCCGGCAGATGGTTCCAGTAGCCGATGAGGAGAAAGGAGGAGAGGCTCGTCAGCTCCCAGAAGATGAGCAGCAGCAGGATGTTGTCGGAGAGCACGATGCCGACCATGGCACCCTGGAAGAGCAGGATGTAGGCCATGAAGCGGCCCATCGGATCGTCGCGGTCGAGATAGAACCGGGAGTAGCCGATGATCAGAAGGCCGATGAAGAGAATGAGGCCGGCGAAGAGGAAGCCGTAGCCGTCGAGGAAGAAGTTCACGTCGAGCCCGAGCAGCGGCAGCCATTCCAGGCGGAACTGCACGATCTCGCCGCCGAGGACGGCGGGTGCCTGGACCAGGAGCAGGAGAAAGGCGGTGAGCGTGACGAGGAAGGTCGTGGTGGCGCAGGCATTGCGGCCCGTGCGGATCAGCAAGGGCGGCAGGATCGCGCCGGCGAACGGCAAGAGGACGATGAGGGCCAGTTGCATCAGCTCTCTCGGCGGTGCCTCCGTGACCCGTTCGCTTCGGCCGCGCACCGGGTCCTCCGGCCTTGAACCACACGGGCCGGAAGGTCAGCAAGCCCAAAGGGCGCGGCAGCGCGGCGGCGTGGCGCCTCAGGCGCCGGGGTCGACCAGGCGATCGAGCTCGATGGTGACGGTTCCCATGCGGCTTTCCGCCTCGATCCGGACCGGCCAGTGCGGCAACCCGCCGATGCCCGGAAGGAGCCAGAGGCGGGCCGGACGCCGGCCCGCATTCTCCCGATCCACGTCATCGCCCCAGCGCTTCGAGCGGCCGGCCAGAAGCTCGCCATCCGCGCTGCAGAGCAGGGCGCCGCCTCGCGGTCCGGGCAGGGCCGCCGGATCCACCGGCTCCGGCGCCGGGGCGCAATCCATGGTGAAGCCCATGGCCCGCTTGCCGTCGAAGCTTCGCCCTTCGAGCCTGCTGCCGGCGGTGGCGTCGAGGAGTGCACCGAGCGCCAGCGTGAAGGGATCGGGGCCTTTCATGAGCTCGGCCGGCACCGGCTCCCGGTCGGCGCGGCTGGCCTCGTCGAGGACGAGCTCGGTCACCTCGCCGTCGGGGGCGAAGCCGACCTGCCAATGGCTCTCGCCCTCGTCCCAGGCGCTGCTGCCCCGGTAGAGGGTGGCGTGCGGACCCTCGGGCGTGAGCCGGCCCAGGGCCGAGCCTTCGCTCGCGAAGCCGACGAACCAGGCGAGGGCGCCGGTGGTTCGGGCCCCGAAGGCCAGCCGGTAGTCGGTCGGCGTGGTGCGAAGCTCGATCTCGAGGCGGCCGATCTCGATGCCCATCCAGCGCATGCTGTAGCCGGCCTCGACGTTCCCTGCCATCGCCGGCGAGCTGGCGAGGAGGGGGAGGAGGGTCAGGGCGGCAAGGGCGCGCATGGCGCTGAAGATGCGTCGGCGCACCGCGGCGTCAAGCATCGCCCGCTTGGCCGGCGGGCGGGCAATCGCTACCATGCGCGGCCGGGTCGGCCATGGAGGGATGAGATGCGGGCAATGGTTCTCCGGCAGCCGGGCCGGCGGCTCGAGCTTCTCGATCTGCCGCGGCCGGTGCCGGGTTCCGGTCAGGTGCTGATCGAGATCGGCGCCTGCGGTGTCTGTCGGACCGATCTGCACGTGATCGACGGCGAGCTGACCGGGCCGAAGCTGCCGCTGGTCCCGGGTCACGAGATCGTCGGCCGGGTGGCAGCGCTCGGCGAGGGGGCGCAGGGGTTGGAGCCGGGTCAGCGGGTCGGCGTGCCGTGGCTCGGTCACACCTGCGGCCGCTGCCGCTACTGTCGAAAGGGTGCCGAGAACCTCTGCGACGCGCCGGGCTTCACCGGCTACACCATCGATGGCGGCTATGCCGAGGCCTGCGTCGCGGACGCGGCCTACGTGTTCCCGCTGCCGGAAGGGCCGGGGGATGCCGAGCTGGCACCGCTGCTCTGCGCCGGGCTGATCGGCTACCGCTCGCTCGTGATGGCGGGCGAGGCGGCGACGCTCGGCATCTACGGCTTCGGCGCTGCGGCGCACATCCTGGCGCAGCTCGCGCGTTTCGAGGGACGAAGGCTCTTCGCCTTCACCCGGCCGGGCGATCTCGATGCGCAGAACTTCGCCCGGCGCCTGGGCTGCGAATGGGCCGGCGGATCGGACGAGTTGGCGCCGGAGCCGCTCGATGCGGCGATCATCTTCGCACCCGTGGGCGCTCTCGTGCCGCTGGCGCTCGAGGCGGTGCGCAAGGGCGGCACGGTGGTCTGCGGCGGCATCCACATGAGCGACATTCCCGGCTTCGCTTATGCCGATCTCTGGGGCGAGCGCCGGCTGGTCTCGGTCGCCAACCTGACGCGGGCGGACGGCGAAGCGTTCCTCGAGCTGGCATCGAGGGCGAAGGTGGCCACCGAGGTTACGACCTATCCGCTGGAGCGAGCCAACGAGGCCCTGGCGGACCTCCGCCGGGGTGCCCTCACAGGTGCCGCCGTGCTGGTGCCGTGAGCCGCCTCACCGCGTCGGCCTTGCCATCACACCACCTTCGCGCTACCGGCGAGCGTCCGCGCCGGGACATCCGATGGACGTCACAAGGTCAAGAGCAGGTGAAGCGGGAGGATGGCATGTGGTTGAGGGGAGCGCTGGTTGGCGGGGTCGCTGCGCTTGGGCTGATGGCTGGAGTCGCGGGTGGCGAGCCGGTCAAGGTCGGGATGGTGACGACGCTCTCGACCGGGGGTGGGTATCTCGGCCAGGACGTGCGCGACGGGTTCATCCTGGCGCTGGAGATGGCGGGTGCCACCGAACGGGTCGAGCTTCTGGTCGAGGATGACGGGCTCGAGCCCGAGAAGGGCGTGCAGATCGCCGAGCGCATGGTCGAGCGCGACGGGGCGGAGGTCATGACCGGGATCATCTTCTCCAATGTCGCCATGGCGGTCGTGCCCAAGCTGGTCAGGAGCGGCATGATCTACCTCTCGCCCAATGCCGGACCATCGGCGCTCGCCGGCAAGGGCTGCCACGAGAACTACTTCAACGTGGCCTGGCAGAACGACGACCTGCATGCCGCCATGGGCGCCTATGTGGCCGATCAGGGCTTCGACAACGTCTACCTTCTCGCCCCCAACTACCCGGCCGGCAAGGACGCGCTCACGGGCTTCAAGCGGATGTACGAGGGCGGCATCGCCGGCGAGGTCTACACGCAGCTCGGCCAGACCGATTACGCGGCGGAGCTCGCCAATTTGCGCGCCGCGGCACCCGACGCGGTCTTCTTCTTCTATCCGGGCGGCATGGGCATCAACTTCGTCAAGCAGGCGGCGCAGGCCGGGATCAGCCAGGAGATCCCGTTCTTCGGCCCGGCCTTCTCCTTCGACGACACGCTCCTCGACGCGGTGGGCGACGCGGCGGTCGGCATCAAGAACACCTCGCAATGGTCGCCCGATCTGGACAATGACGCCAACAGGGCGTTCGTCGCCGCCTTCAAGGAGAAGTACGGCCGCTATCCCACGCTCTACGCGAGCCAGGGCTTCGACACGGCCAATCTGCTGCTCGGTGCGATGGATGCGGTCGGCGACGACCTCTCGGACGAAGATGCGTTTCGCGAGGCGCTCAGGGCCGCCGACTTCGCCTCTGTGCGCGGCGATTTCCGCTTCGGGCCGAACCAGCACCCGATCCAGGACATCTACGTGCGCGAGGCCTATGTCGACGACAGCGGCAACGTCACCAATCGAATCATCGGCAAGGTGCTCGAGGACCACGCCGATGCCTATGCGGCGGAATGCGCGATGTAGACCACGCGCCGGTGGCGGCTCCGGGCGGGCTGCATGCTGCTTTTTCTCGAACAGCTTCTGAACGGCGTGCAGCTCGGCATGACGCTCTTCATGATGGCCGCCGGGCTGACGCTGGTCTTCGGCGTCATGAACTTCATAAATCTCGCCCATGGCTCGCTCTTCATGACGGGGGCTTGCGTGGCGGCCACCGTGGTTGCGGCGACGGGCTCCTTCCTGCTCGGGCTGGTGCTCGGCGTCGCCGCGTCGGCCCTGCTCGGCCTCGCGCTCGACCGGGTGATCGTGCGGCGGCTCAAGGGGCGAGGGCATCTGGATCAGGTGCTCGCCACCTTCGCGGTCATCCTCGTCGCCAACGAGACGGTGCGCCTCGTCTTCGGCCGCCGACCTCTGGCCTTCGATCCGCCTTCCTGGCTCGCCGGCACGGTCGAGCTCCTGCCGGGCGCTCCCTATCCGATCTACCGCCTCGCGGTGATCCTGGTCGGCGTTCTCGTGATGGTCGGCCTCTGGTATCTGGTGATGCGCACGCGGATCGGCATGTGGGTTCGCGCCGGCAGCTCGAATCCCGAGATGATCCAGCTTCTGGGCGTGGATATCGACCGGCTCAACGGGTTCATCTTCGCCCTGGGCGCGGCTCTCGCCGGGCTCGCCGGCATCGTCGCCGGCCCCTTCATCGCCATCCAGTCGGGCATGGGCGAGGCCATCTTGATCCTCGCCTTCGTCGTCGTCGTGATCGGCGGCATCGGCTCGATCGCCGGGGCCGCCATCGGCGCTCTTCTGGTCGGTATCGGCGACACGCTGGGCCGGGCCTACCTGCCGGCGCTGCTCCATGCAGCACTGCCGGCCGGCACGGCGGACGGACTGGGCCCGGCCGTCGCCTCGATGGCGATCTATCTTCTGATGGCGCTGGTCCTGGCGCTGCGGCCGAGGGGTCTCCTCGCCCGATGAGCCGGTCCTGGCCGCTCTTCCTCGCCATGGGCGGGCTGGCGCTCGCCGGGCTCTATGTGGAGCTTTCGGGCGAGCGCTATCTCTGGACCGTTCTCACCCAGATCGCCATTTACGGTCTCGCCGCCTCGGGGCTCAACCTCGTGCTCGGCATGGGCGGCCTCGTCAGCTTCGGCCATGCCGCGTTTCTCGGCCTCGGCGCCTATGCGGTCGGCATCCTTTCGCTGCACGCTTTCGAGGAAGCACCGCTCTGGGGATTTCTTGCGAGCAACGCGGCTCTGGTCGCCTGGCCCCTCGCGGCGGCTTCGGGCGCGGTTGCCGGCTTCGTCATCGGGCTCGTCGCGCTGCGCACCGGCGGCGCCTATTTCATCATGATCACGCTGGCCTTCGCCCAGATGCTCTATTTCGGCTTCGTCTCGGCCGAGCGCTATGGCGGCGAGGACGGCCTGTCGCTCTGGTGGGGACGAAACGAGCTCCTCGGCCTTTCGCTCGACGACCGCAGGACCTTCTTCATCACCGTCTGGCTCATTCTCGGCGGCTGGAGCCTTTTCAAGCTCCGCCTCATGGCCGCGCCCTTCGGCCGGGCGCTCACCGCGAGCCGGATGAACCCGGAGCGACTGGCGGCGCTCGGCTGCGATGTTTTCCGCCTGCGGCTTCTGGCCTTTGCGGCTTCGGCCGCGGTGGTGGCCCTGGCCGGCGCGCTCCTCGCCAACCTCACCGGCTTCGTCAGCCCCGCCAACCTCGCCTGGCCGGTCTCGGGGGAGCTCATCGTCATGTGCGTGCTCGGCGGCCTCGGCACCGTGGCGGGGCCGATCCTGGGTGCTGCCGTCCTGATCCTGCTCGAGGAGACGCTGGTCTCCTTCACCGAGCACTGGCAGCTCTTCGTCGGCCTCGCGCTCCTCGCCATCGTGCTGGCCTCGCGTCGCGGGGTCAGCGGGCTCCCGGGCCTCCGGCGTGGCTGGTAGCTCGCTGCTCGAGGCGCGAGGTCTGGCCAAGGCCTATGGCGGCGTCTTCGCCGTGCGGGACGTGTCGCTCGATCTCGGGGAGGGGGAGATCCACGCGCTGATCGGCCCGAACGGGGCCGGCAAGAGCACGCTGATCGGCCTCCTGCACGGCGCCGTTCCGGCCGATGCCGGAACCGTCACCTTCGCCGGGCGGAGACTCGACGGAGAGGGTCCGGCAACGCGGGCCAGAGCCGGGCTCGCCCGCTCCTTCCAGCGAACGGCGCTCTTTCCGGAGCTCCCGGTCGCCGAGCATGTCGGCCTCGCGATCCGGGCGGCCTCGGGACGCAGCTTCGGCTGGTGGCGACCGGCGATGGCCCAGGGCATCGACGTGCTGGCGGGGCTCGGCCTCGAGCATGTGGCACGCCGGCCGGCGGGCGAGCTGGCGCATGGTCAGCAGCGCCTGGTCGAGCTCGCCATGGTGGTGTCGGTCCGACCCCGGGCGATCCTCATGGACGAGCCCTTCGCCGGCCTCGCCCCGACCGACCGGCCCGCCTTGACCCAGCGTCTCGCCGAGCTCAAGCGGGACCATGCCCTCCTTCTCGTCGAGCACGACATGGACGTGGTGTTTCAGCTCGCCGATCGGATCTCCGTCCTGGTCGGGGGCTCGATCATCAGAAGCGGCACGCCCCGGGCGATCCGCGCCGATCCCGAGGTGCAGCAGGCGTATTTGCGGGACGATGGCTGACGAAAGAGAGCCGATGCTGTCGGTCTTGGACCTCGAGGTCGGCTACGGGGCGACCCAGGTGCTGTTCGGCGTGTCGCTCGAGGTCGAGGCGGGAACCGTCCTGGGGCTGCTCGGCCGCAACGGCATGGGCAAGACGACGCTCATCCGCTCGCTCTTCAACCTGACCAGAAGGCTCGGCGGCGAGGTGCGTTTCGCGGGGGAGACCCTCTCGGGGCTGCCGCCGTTCGCCATCGCGAGGCGGGGCATCGCGCTCGTGCCCGAGGGGCGGCAGATCTTCGCCAATCTCAGTGTCGAGGAGAATCTTCTGGCCACCGCTCGGCCGGGCGAATGGTCGCTGCCGCGCGTGCTCGAGCTCTTCCCGCGTCTCGCCGAGCGACGGCGCAATCCGGGCGACTCGCTCTCCGGAGGCGAGCAGCAGATGTTGGCGATCGGCCGGGCCCTGCTCACCAATCCCCGCCTGCTCGTGCTCGACGAGGCCACCGAGGGCCTGGCGCCGGCGGTGCGGGGCCTGATCTGGCAGGGCATCCGGGCGCTGCGTTCGACGGGAATCGCCATCCTTCTGGTCGATCCGCATCTCGGCCGGCTGCTCGAGCTGACCGATCGCAACGTGATCGTCGAGAACGGGCGAAGCGTGTGGCAGGGCAGCTCGGCCGAGCTGAGAGCCCGGCCGGAGCTGCAACGACGTCATCTCGCGGTTTGAGAGCCTCACACGGCTTCGCGATGCGCTTCCTGCAGGAGGGAGCGGATGTCGCCGGAGGCCCGCTCGAGAAAGCTCAGGACCCGGGCATCGCCGTAGTCGTAGAAGAGGTCGTTGGGATCGCTCGGGGTGTGGCCGCGAAACCGACAAAGGGCCAGCTCCAGAACGGCGTGAATCGAATCGAGCGAGCGGGATGGCGTGGCCAGGAGCTGGTTCTCGAGCTCCTCGATCCGCTGGTCGAGCTGCTCCAGCTCGCGCTCGAGCGTGTCGAGCCCGGCGTCGCTCTCGACGCGGCCCATCTCCTGCATCATGCCGCGGATTTCCGCGGATGACATGCCGGCCAGCTCGAGCGGCGCGAAGGCCCATTCGGGAAGCGTGCGGCGCAACTGGTCCTGGCGCTCGACGAGAATGTCGCGCCGCCGCTGAAGCTCGCTTATGCGCCGCACCAGCAAGGTCGAATTGTTGATGACGTTCATCGCGCTCGATCCTCCGCTCGCCGATCGGCGGCCGAGAGTTCCCGGTGCGCCGCATGTTCATGGCCGATTTACGAAACTCAATTAGCGTCGATCTTTTGAGTGTGTCAACCGGATTAAAATAATGGAATGATCGAATATTTATGAAAAAAGAAGATAAAATTTTATCGAAATTTTATTACTACTTTTATCGAATGATCCACAAGACAATGGCTTTTTCGGGTTCATCGCCTGAGCCGAGGGGTTCGGCGGCTGCCACGAACCCATGGCATGCAAGGCGGCATGCCGGCGGTTCGACATGAGGCCATGTGGGCGGATAGGAGCGCGTGATGCCGCGGCTGAACCGCGTCGGCCGACCGGTCACGGCTTCGATCCGCCGCAGCTGCTCCCGGCAAGCTTCGTCTCGGAGCGTCGGGCGGCCGGCTTCCCTATCCGATCCGCTGACCCAGACGGCCCGCGAGGTCCTGGATGAACTGCCAGGCGACGCGGCCGGAGCGGCTGCCGCGGGTGGTGGACCATTCGAGCGCCTCGCGCCGCAGGCGGTCCGGCTCGACGTCGAGGCCGAAATGGCCGGCATAGCGCGCGACCATGGCGAGGAAGGTCTCCTGGTTGCAGGGGTGGAAGCCGAGCCAGAGCCCGAAGCGGTCGGAGAGGGAGACCTTCTCCTCGACCGCCTCGCCCGGGTTGATGGCGGTGCCGCGCTCGTTGTCGATCATCTGCCGCGGCATGAGGTGGCGGCGGTTGGAGGTGGCGTAGAAGAGGACGTTGGCCGGCCGCCCCTCGAGCCCGCCCTCCAGCACGGCCTTCAGGGATTTGTAGCTGCTCTCGCCGGTATCGAAGGAAAGATCGTCGCAGAAGAGGAGGAAGCGGTCCGGCTGGCGGGCGAGGTCGTGCAAAAGGTGCGGCAGGAAATCGATGTCCTCCCGGTGGATCTCGATCAGGATGAGATCCTGGCCTTCCCTCTCGACCAACCCGTGCACCGCCTTGACGAGGCTCGATTTTCCCATACCGCGCGCACCCCAGAGCAGCGCGTTGTTGGCCGGGAGGCCTCTGGAGAAGCGGCGGGTGTTGTCGAGCAGGATCGCGGCCACGTGGTCGATGCCGCAGAGCAGCTCGAAATCGATGCGCGCCACGCGCGGCACCGGCCGAAGGGCACGGGCGGGTGCGTCGAACACATAGGCGCGGGCGGTACCCAGCCCGAGCGAGGCGGCAGGCGGCGGACTCTGCCGCTCCAGGGCCTCGGCGATCCGGGCGAGCAAGGCGAGGGCTTCGGCGTCGGGCATGGCGATCCTCGTGATGAACGCGCCGGAGAGTAGGGGTGTGCACTGGAAATGACCACGCTTGCGACCGCTGCCGAAGAGCATCGGCCTTCCCGGAGACTTCTAAGACCATGGTGATCGGCGCACTTGCCTCTTGTCGAACGCTTGGGGAAAGCGCAGCATCCAAGGTCATCCAGGGCATCGGAGCCGGGTTGGCGGGCCGCGACGGCGAAGGCAGCATCCATGCGCAACCATCATGTCCCCACCGCTCGAGCGTCACTCGTTCACCACGAGCCGCTCGAAACCTCGACTGCCGCGGCGAGCTACGAGGTGACCACCCTCGCAGACATCATCGATCCCGAGGATGGCCTCCTGTCGCTGCGCGAGGCGATCGGAGCCGCCAATGCCCGCGCCGGCCACGACACCATCACCTTCGCGGACGCGATCAGGGGCGGAACGATCGGGCTTCGGCTCGGCGTTCTGGCCGTAACCGATGATCTCACCATCGACGGCGACCCGCTCGATGGCGGACCCGGCGGCATCCGCATCGACGGCGGGAGCACCAATCCGTATTCCGGCTTCACGATCCTCGACCTCGGTGACGTGGCGGCGTCGCTCGAGGATCTGACGGTCCAGAACGGCAGGAACGTCGGCATCCAGGCGATCGACACCGACCTCCAGGCGAGCCGCATCGAGGTCCGCGAGATCGACGGCAATCCCGATTCGGGCGTCGGCATCAGCGCCATCCGCGGCCACGTATCGCTGATCGACACGATCGTCGGCGATACGGACGGGCCAACTTTCGGTGTTGGCGTCGATCTCCAGGACACCTCGCTCGATGTCATGCTCAGCCAGATCACAGGCATCACCGCCGATTACGGGTTCGGCATCGCCGGCGACGGCGAGGTCCGCGTCGAGAACAGCATCATCGCCGGGAACGGCACCGTCTCCGGCGCTGGTATCGAGGTCAACGGCAGTGTCGCCGTTATCGGCAGCACGCTCTACGACAATGGCAGCAACGGCGACATCGGGCCGGCGGCCGCCATCATCGTCAATGGGGAATTGCAGCTCGTCAACAGCACGATCGCGGCGACACGCACGGCCGAGAGCAGCGGAAGCGGCATCGATGGGGCGGCCCTGCATCTGGTGGGAGGGAGCACAGCTTCGATCGTGAGCTCCACCATCTCGGGCTCGGCGAATGGTGGCGGCAGCGGCGAGCCGGGCGTCGGCCTCTATGTCGAGGGCGATGCGCAAGTGACGATCGCGAACAGCATCGTCGACGACACTGTGGTCGGTGCCATCGTCAGCAATGGCGCCAACACGTTCCGCGATGCCTCGATCGATGGCGCCGTCGCCGGCGATCGGCTGGACGTGGGCGCGGACGAGCTCTTCGCCCGGACCGAGGAGATCGGCACGAGCGGCGTTTTCCGTGGCGTCCTCGCCGACAATGGCGGGCCGACCCCGACATTGGCGCTTCTGGACAGCGCTTTCAATCCAGCGCTGGGCGGCGCCGATCCGGCGGACGCCCCGATCTTCGATCAGCGTGGCTATCTTCGCGATGCCACGCCCGACATCGGTGCTTTCGAGCTCGGCGGAATGCCGCCCCCGCCGATCGGACCCTTGCCGCCTTTGGCGGAGAAAGTGCCGTTGCCCGATGCGGCGATTCAAGGGGCACCCCTCTTCCTGATCGGCGCCTCGGGCGATGCGGAGATCGCCTTCGTCGACGAGGTTGCAGCCTTCCAGAGCAGCCTGGGCGTCTATCTGATCGATCCGGACGGCACGATCGGCGACACCGGTTGGGCCTTCGAGCAAATCGAGCACAAGGATGCGAGCGCCGATGCGTCGAGCGCGGCGCGTCCCGGCGGCGGGCCGCTGGCACCAGGCGATTCGGTGCTTTTGAGCGATCTCTTCGATCCTGCCGACCTCACCCCGGGCACCGGCTTCGGGCTTTTCCTCGTCGCCAATGGCTGGTCGCTCAACGACGCCGCCGTATTCGGGGACGGCACGCTCGCCTTTCGCTCGAACGGCGGCTCGGCGTCGGTGGCCGATACCATGCCGACGCTCGTCCACACCGCCCCTGACGGCGCCGAAACGCTGGTGCTCGGCGATATCCTGCATTCGACCGATGCGGATTCGGCCGATCCCTTGACCAACAGCCTCAATCCCGGCGGCAGCGGCCAGGTCACCTCGGGCTTGCTCGACGGCTCCTTCACCGTTGCCTTCGAGGACAAGCCGCTGCAGTTGGCCAGCAGCGATCACGATTTCAACGACGCGCTCTTCTCGGTAACGCCGCTGGTCACCGCCGAAGAGGTCGCAGTCGCCTGAGCAGCAGGCCCTCAGGGAACGATCGGCGTTTTCACCGTGCCGCCCCGGTGTGGCAGGTCCGAAAAGCGATCCGGCGCCACGATGCCGCCGGAGATCACGAGCTTGATGCCGTCCTCGACGCTCATGTCGAGATGGATCACGTCGCGGGCCGGGACGAAGACGAGGAAGCCCGAGGTCGGGTTGGGCGTCGTCGGCAGGAAGATGTTGACGAAGTCGCCGTCGAAGCGGCTGCCGATCTCGCCCGAGGTGGGGCCGGTCACGAAGCCGATCACCCAGAGGCCGCGGCGCGGCCATTCGAGCAGGACGACCTCGCGGAACGAGCGCGAGGATTGCGCCAGGACGGTCTCGAAGATCTGCTTGAGCGTGCCGTAGATGGAGCGCACCACCGGCATCCGGTCGAGCACCCTTTCGCCTGCGCGCATCAGCGAGCGGCCGACGAAGCCGGCGGCGAACCAGCCGATGAAGATCAAGAGCAGCAGCATCACCAGAAGGCCGAGGCCGGGAATGCCGAAGGGCAGGTAGTTGGCGGGGTCGTAGCGGTCCGGAATGAGCCGGCTCGCGGTCCGATCGAGAAAATCGAGGATTTGCCAGACGATCAGGAAGGTGATGCTGACCGGTGCGGTGACGACGATGCCGGCGAAGAGGTAGGTGCGCAGGCGGGCGAGCAGCGACGGCGGGCGGATCGTACCCTCGCCACCGCTCTCCCCGGTCGGCCGTCGCCGGCCCTCCCCGCTGCCCCCCACGGCCTCACCCCGCCATTGCCGTCGATGCGAATCAGGCTAGCAGCCCGCCGGGCCGTGCGCGACCATGGCGAAAGCGCCGCTGCCGCGTGGTCACGGACCGGCAGCCTGATCCAGCAGAGCCAAGCCTTCCGGTCCCGCGGCCACATAGCCTCGATCCGTCAGCTTGAGATGCGGGATCACCGGCAGCGGCAGGAAGGCGAGCTGCAGGAGCGGCTCCTCGAGCGTGCAGCCTATTTCCCGGGCGGCCCGGCGAAGCTCGACGAGGCGCTCCTCGACGAAGGCGGAGGGCTGGTCGGACATGAGGCCGGCGACGGGAAGGGGCAGGCTGGCGATGGCGGTGCCGTCGCGAAGGACGACGGCACCGCCCTGGATGTCGATCAGGTGGTTGACGGCGGCGGCCATGTCGGCGGGATCGTCACCGACCGTGATGAGGTTGTGGCTGTCGTGACCGATCGAGGTCGCGATGGCGCCGCGCAGCGGGCCGAAGCCCCTGACCCACCCCTTGCCGATATTGCCGTTCCTGCCGTGACGCTCGAGGACGCAGAGCCGGCGAATTTCGGGATCCGCGTCGGGGACGGCCTCGAGATGGTCGGTCAGCAGCGAGAAGGGCAGGGCACCGATGACGGGGGCCTTTGCGCTGCCATCGAGTGCGAGGTCGTCGGCTGCGACGTGAGGGCGCTTGACGCTGCCATAGCCGGGTGCGCTCGCGTGCTGGCGCGGCAGGGCGAGGGCCTCGGCGACGGGCCTGCCGCCCACCACGACCTCGGCCACGCGCACCTCGTCGAGGTCGTCGAGGATGACGAGGTCGGCGCGCCGGCCGGGTGCGACGAGGCCGCGATCGCGCAGGCCGAAAGCGAGGGCGGCACCCAGCGTGGCGGCGCGGTAGGCGGGGATCGCCGGGGCACCGGCGCGAATGGCGAGACGGATGGCGTGGTCGATATGGCCTTCGCCGCGGATCTCCAGAGGATTGCGGTCGTCGGTGCAGAAGGCGCAGCGCATCCAGGTCGCCTCGCCGACCAGCGGGGCCAGGGTGGTGACATTCTTTGCGATCGAGCCTTCGCGGAGCAGGATGTGCATGCCCTTGGCGAGCTTCTCCTCGGCCTCCTCGAGGCTGGTGCATTCGTGATCGGTGAGCACACCGACGGCGAGATAAGCGTTGAGCTCGCTGCCGTGGAGGAGAGGGCTGTGGCCATCGATGTGCTGCCCGTGGAAGCGCTCCAGCTTGGCGAGCATGCCGGGGTCCTTGTGAACCACGCCCGGGAAGTTCATGAGCTCGGCGAGGCCGGTGACGGCGGGATCGGCCAGGAGCGGCAGGAGGTCGTCGGCCTCCAGCCTCGCTCCGGCGGTCTCGAGCTCGGTGGCGGGGACGCAGGAGCTCAGATTGACCTTCAGCGTCATGGCGAGCCGGCGGCTCGCCTCGATGAAGAAGGTGATGCCTTCGAGGCCGATGACGTTGGCGATCTCATGCGGGTCGCAGATGGCCGTCGTCGTGCCGCGCGGCAGCACGCTGCGCTCGAACTCGGCCGGCAGGACCATGGAGCTCTCGACATGGACGTGCGTGTCGATGAAGCCGGGCGCCACAATGCGGCCCCCGGCGTCGATCTCGTGCTGGCCCTCGTACACGCCGTGCGTGCCGACGATGGTGTCGCCGGCAATGGCGATGTCCATCGGGCCTTCGATGCGCCCGGAGGCGGTGTTGAGCAGGCAGGCACGGCGGACGACGAGGTCCGCCGGCTCACGGGCCAGGCCCTGGTCGATGCGGGCCGCCAGGGTCTGCTGAAGAACGCTCATGCCTTGCTCCCGTCCGGCGCACGGGAGCGTCATAACAGGCGATCAGGCCGGCGTCATGGTCCGAGGCCCGGCTTTGTCGATGGGGCAGGCGACGCCCGTGCCGCGCAACCCGCAATAACCCATCGGGTTCTTCGCCAAATATTGCTGGTGGTAATCCTCGGCGAAGAAGAAGTCGCCGAGGGGTGCGATCTCGGTCGTTACCTTTCCCTTGCCGGATCGCGCGAGCTCGGCGCCGTAAGCACCGGCGGTGGCTTTGGCGGCCGCGAGCTGTGCGTCGGTCGTGGTGTAGATGGCGGAACGGTATTGGCTTCCCACGTCGTTGCCCTGGCGCATGCCCTGGGTCGGGTCGTGGCTCTCGAAGAAGACCTTCAGAAGATCCTCGAAGCGGATCATGGCCGGATCATAGGCGACCAGCACCACCTCGACATGTCCGGTCCGGCCCGTGCAGACCTCCTCGTAGGTGGGGTGGGGCGTCCCGCCCCCGGCATAGCCGGAGGCGGTGGTCCACACACCCGTCTGCTGCCAAAACCGGCGCTCGGCACCCCAGAAGCAGCCCATGCCGAAAGACGCGACCTCGATGCCGGCGGGATAAGGCGGCTCGATCCGATTGCCGAGCACCGCGTGGTGCTCGGGCACTTGGTAGGCCCGCGCCGCGCGACCGGGAAGCGACTCCTCGGCGGTGGGCAGATCGGCGGATTTCCTCTTCAAAAGCCACATCCTCGGGTTCTCGCTCGGCAAGCTGCGTTGCTCTAGAGATGGCGCGTCTGGCGGCCGCGTAAAGAGGGCGGCCGGCTCGTGCCAGCGGTTTCGAGCGGATCAGCCGGCGCAGTCGAGGAGGGGGCCGAGCTGGCCGACCCGTCTTTCGATCACCCGGCCTCGCTCCCTGGCGTAGTCGCCCCTGGGGCTGCGGTCGCGCGGCGCCGGAAGGATCACGGCGAGGCGCGCCGCCTCGGCGAGGGAGAGGTCGCGCGCGGGCTTTTCGAACCACCGTCGGGCCGCGGCCTCCGCACCGTAGATTCCGGGGCCGAGCTCGACGACGTTGAGGTAGAGCTCGAGGATGCGTTGCTTGCCGAGGATCAGCTCGAGCTGCGGGGCGAGCCAGGCTTCCAGCACCTTGCGCGGGAGGTCGCGACCGGGCCAGAGGAAGAGGTTCTTCGCCGTCTGCTGGGTCAGGGTGCTGGCGCCACGCGGCCGCTCGCCAGCCAGCGCCCGCTCGATCTCGGAGCGGAGCGCCTGGAGATCGAAGCCCATGTGCTCGCAGAAGAGGTTGTCCTCGGACGCGATAACCGCCCGCGCGAGATGCGGGCTGATCTCCGTCAAGGGCCGGAAGCGGTAGTCGAGCTCCTCGCCCTCGAAAAGCCGCAGCAACATGAGCGGCGTCGCCGGCGGCGGCAGGAAACGATAGGCGATCAGCACGATGGGCGGCAGAACGCAGAGCAGGAGGACGAGGCGGAAGGCAATGCGGCGAAGCAGGTGCCAGAGCCGTGCTGGCCGCAAGGCCCGGACGGTGCGGCCGGGATCAGAAGCGCGCGCCACCACTTTCAGAGACGGCAACGGCCGGTGAGGTCGAGCATCGGCTCGGCATTGACGCGCAAGGCGTTCAGAAGCTGGCGGGTCATGGCCTCGTCATTGCAGCGCAGGGTGATCGTCTCCGGCGGGTCGGTGGCGAGGCGGATTTCGATGGTGTGCTCGAGCGCACCGGATCGGGTCGCCGTGGCGCGGGAAATACGGCCGCGATCCACCATCAGGAAGACCGTGCCGGACTGGTTGCCCGGGATGTTCTGTTGCAGGAGCAGAAGGTCCCCCGCATTGGCGTCCTCGGTTTGGAGGAATGCGAGGCCGGCAAGACCCAGTGTGGCCAGGATCGTCAACAATCGGTGCATCGGTCGTTCCCCCAGCGCGACATCTCCCTATATCATGGCGCGGCCGCCGGCTGCCCGGAGTCAGGCGCGTGCCCAGTCGGGGCATCCAACGGCACCTCGCATAAGCAACCGGACCGGGACGAGGGAAAACGGCTCATGAGCTCGCGCAACGTGATCATCGTCGTCGCCGTCATCATCGTGCTCGCCATCATCGGCTGGCAGCTCGGCTGGTTCGGCGGCGCCGAGGCGCCGCCTCCGGCACCGGCCCCGACCACCACGAACTGAGATCGGGGAGGGATCGACGGGACCGGTCACGCGCTCCCGTCGATCCCTCGCTCCCTCAGGCGAGTTCACGCACATCCGTCAGATGGCCGGCAACGGCCGCGGCCACGGCCATGGCCGGGCTGACGAGGTGCGTGCGTCCGAGGCGGCCCTGGCGGCCCTCGAAATTGCGGTTGCTGGTGGAGGCGCAACGCTCCTCCGGTGCCAGCTGGTCCGGATTCATGCCGAGGCACATCGAGCAGCCGGCCTCGCGCCACTCGAAGCCGGCCTCCTTGAAGATCCGGTCGAGTCCCTCAGCCTCGGCCTGGTGCTTCACGAGGCCCGAGCCCGGGACCACCATCGCGCGCACGGAAGGGGCGATGTGCCGGCCTTCCAGGACCTTGGCGGCGGCCCGGAGATCCTCGATGCGGCCGTTGGTGCAGGAGCCGAGGAAGACCCGGTCGACCTTGATCTCGCGCATCGGCGTGCCGGGCTCGAGCCCCATATAGGCGAGCGCGCGCTCCATGGCGGCGCGCCGGCCGGCATCGTCGACGGTCCTCGGATCGGGCACCGCGCCCGAGATCGGCACCACGTCCTGAGGGCTGGTGCCCCAGGTCACCTGCGGCTCGATCGTCTCGGCCTGCAGCGTCACCTCCTTGTCGTAGCGGGCGCCCGCGTCAGACGGCAGGAGCTGCCACGCGGCGACGGCCTGCTCGAAGGCGCCGGCCTTGGGCGCCATGGGCCGGCCCTTGATGTAGGCGAAGGTCTTCTCGTCGGGGGCGATCAGCCCGGCGCGCGCTCCCGCCTCGATCGACATGTTGCAGACCGTCATCCGGCCTTCCATCGAGAGCGCCCGGATCACCGGTCCGGCATATTCGATGACGTGGCCGGTGCCGCCCGCCGTGCCGATCCGGCCGATGATGGCGAGGATCACGTCCTTGGCGGTGACGCCGAAGCCGAGCTCGCCCTCCACGGTGATCCGCATGTTCTTCGGGCGCTTCTGCAGGAGCGTCTGGGTGGCCAGCACGTGCTCGACCTCGGACGTGCCGATGCCGAAGGCGAGGGCGCCGAAGGCTCCATGGGTCGAGGTGTGGCTGTCGCCGCAGACGATGGTGGTGCCCGGCAGGGTGAAGCCCTGCTCGGGACCGATGATGTGCACGATCCCCTGGCGGATGTCGCTGACGTCGTAGAGCTCGATGCCGAACTCGCGGGCGTTCTGCTCCAGCGCCTCGACCTGGATGCGCGCGGTCTCGTCTTTGATGCCCTTGGCGCGGTCGGGATCGGTCGGCACGTTGTGGTCGACGACGGCGAGCGTCGCCTCGGGCCGCCGCACCCGGCGGCCGGAGGTGCGCAGGCCCTCGAAGGCCTGCGGGCTGGTCACCTCGTGGACGAGGTGCCGGTCGATGTAGATCAGGCAGGTGCCGTCGTCCTGCTCCTCGACGAGATGCGCCTGCCAGATCTTGTCGAAGAGTGTCTGCGGACCGTTGACTGCCATGGGGTCGTTTCCAGGGGGCTCGATTCCAGGATGGGGCGGCTGGCGCCGGCTCAGGCCTCGCTGCCGGCCGCGTCGGCGACCTTCGCGCTCGCCCGCTCGGTCCGCCGCTCGGCGATGCGCGCCGACTTGCCGCGGCGGTCGCGGAGATAATAGAGCTTGGCGCGCCTGACCTTGCCGCGGCGCACGACGTCGACGCTGTCGATGCGCGGGCTGTAGAGCGGGAAGACGCGCTCCACACCTTCGCCGTAGGAGATCTTGCGGACGGTGAAGGAGGAGTTCACGCCGCGATTGCGGCGGGCGATGCAGACACCCTCGAAGGCCTGCACGCGCTCGCGATTGCCTTCGATGACGCGGACATTGACACGGAGCGTGTCGCCCGGACGGAACTCGGGCACCGCCCGCTCGGCGGTGAGCGAGGTGATGAGCTGCTGCTCGATCTGCTGGATCACGTTCATTGTCGAAGCTCCGGCTGGGCGATGGGCTATCGCGGGTCAGGTTCGGTCGCGCCGGTGGCTGCCAGCAGGTCGGGCCGGCGTCGGCGCGTCAGGTCGAGGGCGGCCGCCTGCCGCCAGGCGTGGATGTCGGCATGGTGGCCGGAGAGCAGGACGGCGGGCACGCTGCGCCCCTGCCAGGTCTGCGGTCGCGTGTAGTGCGGGTATTCGAGAAGGCCGCGAGCGAAGCTCTCCTCGTCGAGCGAGGCGCTCCTGCCCAGCACACCGGGCAGCAGGCGCAACGTCGCATCGAGAAGCGCCATGGCGGCGATCTCGCCGCCGGTCAGGACGAAGTCGCCGAGCGAGACCTCCAGAAAGCCGCAGGCCTCGAGCGCACGCTGGTCGACGCCCTCGTAGCGGCCGCAGAGGATGACGGCTCCCTCGCCGCCGGCGAGCCGTTCCGCCTGGGCCTGGCTGAAGGGCACGCCGCGCGGGCTCATGTAGAGCAGGGGGCGTGGGTCGTCCGCTCCGCGCGTCGCGGCCACCGCCCTCGCCACCACGTCCGGCCGCATGACCATGCCGGCACCGCCGCCGAAGGGGGTGTCGTCGACGCTGCGGTGGCGGTCGGTGGCGAACGCGCGCAGATCGACCGTGTCCAGCGACCACAGCCCCGACTGAAGCGCCCGGCCGAGCACCGAGCAGCCCAGGGGGCCCGGAAAGAGGTCCGGGAAGATGGAGAGGACCGAGGCGCGCCAGGCAGCCGTCATGCCGCCACCTCCGCCGTGTCGCGCAGTGCTCCGCCCGCCACCACGACGCGGCGGCGGGCGATGTCGACCTCGGGCACATGGGCGAGGGTGAACGCCACCATCCGGCTCCGGCCATCGGCATCGACATATTCGAGCACGTCGCCGGCGCCGAAATCGTGAACCGCGACGACCTCGCCCAGATGCTCGCCGGTCTCGGCCAGGGCCGCGAGGCCGATCAGATCGGCGTGGTAGAAGGTGTCGTTCTCGACTGCCGGCAGACGGTCGCGCGGCACGTAGAGCCGGAGGCCGCGAAGAGCTTCGGCCGCGTCCCGATCGGCAATGCCCTCGGCCTCGACGATGAGCCCGCCTTTGGCCGGGCCGATGCGGCGCACGCGGAAGAGCTCATGGCCCTCCGCGTCGCAAAGCGGGCCGTAGCGCGTGACGTTCTCCGGCGCCTCCGTGAAGCACTTCAGCTTCAGAGCACCGCGCACGCCATGCGCCGCCGCGACCAGGGCGACGCAGACCAGATTGACGGGCGGGGTTGCGGGCATGAGCTGGGCCATCCAGGGCCGCGGCCTCTTCAGGCGCTCGCGGCCTCCGCCTCGGCCTTCGCCTTCTTCGCCGCGATTTCCTCGGCCTTCTTGCCGGTGCCGCGCAGCCGCGTGGCGCCCGGCAGGATGCCGGCCTTGTCGAGGAAGCGGGCCATGCGGTCGCTGACCTGGGCACCGTGGCCGAGATAGTGGCGGATGCGCTCCTCGTTCATGACGATCCGCTCGGGGTGGTCGTCGGGGAGAAGCGGGTTGTAGTGGCCGAGCTTCTCGAGGAAGCGACCGTCGCGCGCGTAGCGCGTGTCGGCGGCGACGATGCGGAAATAGGGGCGCTTCTTGGCACCCCCTCGGGTCAGACGGATCTTGACGGCCATCAGTGTTCCAGGCGCTTGGGGTGGCGGGGTCTAGCGGGGCATCATGCCGGGCGGCATGTGGCGGCCGAGAAACTGTTTCGGCCCGCCGGCCTTCTTCATCCTCTTCATCATGTCGTTCATCTGGCGGTGCTGCTTGAGCAGCCGGTTGACCTCCTGCACCGAGGTGCCCGAGCCGGCGGCGATGCGCCGCTTGCGCGACGCCGCGATGACCTCGGGGCTGCGGCGCTCGTGGCGGGTCATGCTGTCGATGATCGCCGACTGCCTGAGCAGGATCTTCTCGTCGATATCGGCCTCGGCGAGCTGCTTCTTGATCTTGCCGACGCCGGGCAGCATGCCGAGGATGCCGCCCATGCCACCCATCTTGCCGACCTGCTTGAGCTGGCTCTGCAGGTCGTTGAGGTCGAAGCGGCCCTTGCGCATCTTCCGCGCGAGCTTCTCGGCCTCGTCCTTGTCGACCAGCTCCGAGGCCTTCTCGACCAGGCTGACGACGTCGCCCATCTCGAGGATGCGGCTCGCCATGCGGTCGGGATGGAAGGCATCGAGGCCGGAGAGCTTCTCGCTCGTGCCGACGAACTTGATCGGCTTGCCGGTGACCTCGCGCATGCTGAGGGCGGCGCCGCCGCGGGCGTCACCGTCGAGGCGCGTCAGGACGATGCCCGTGATGCCGATGCGCTCGGCGAAATGGCGGGCGACGTTGACGGCGTCCTGGCCGGTCAGGCTATCGGCGACGAGCAGGGTCTCGTGCGGCTTCGCGAGGTCGCGCACCTCCCGCAGCTCGTCCATCAGCGTGTCGTCGATGTGCAGGCGGCCCGCCGTGTCGAGGACGAGCGTGTCGAAGCCCTCGCGGCGTGCCTGCTCGAGGGCGCGGCGGGTGATGGCGAGCGGACCCTCGCCCGGGACGATCGGCAGGCTCTGGACCCCGGCCTGGCCCGCCAGCACCTCCAGCTGGCGCTGCGCCGCCGGGCGCTGGACGTCGAGCGAGGCGAGAAGGACGCGCTTTCTCTCCCTTTCCTTGAGGCGAAGCGCCAGCTTGCCGCTGGTGGTGGTCTTGCCCGAGCCCTGCAGGCCGACCATCAGGACGATGCCGGGTGGACCGCCGAGCTCGAGTGCGGCGCCCGTGCCGCCCAGAAGCTCGACGAGCTGGTCATGGACGATCTTGACCACCATCTGGCCGGGCGTGACCGACTTGATCACCTCCTGCCCGACGGCGCGCTCCCTGACCCTGGCGACGAAGCCCTTGACCACCGGCAACGCCACGTCGGCCTCGAGCAGGGCGATCCGGATCTCCCGCATCGCCTCCGCCACATCGGATTCGCCGAGCGCGCCGCGCTTGCGCAACCGATCGAACACACCGCCCAGGCGCTTGGTCAGGCTATCGAACATGTCCCGCACCATGAGACGAGGGCAGGGGCCCGGTCGCCCGCCGCACCACGTCGGTTCCTCAGAAGGATTATTCACGCAACAGTGCTCGCCGCACCCTTCAGGGAGCGTCGCGAAGGTGTTTTCTAGGCGGTCCGGCCGGCCGCCGTCAAGCCGGATCGGCCGGGGCGGCGGGGCCGGCCGTTGCGCTCGGCGGCGCTTCGCCCTATGCCGCAGCGCATGATCACCTTTCTCAAGATGCACGGGCTCGGCAATGATTTCGTCGTCCTCGACGGCCGTCGGGATGCCATTCCGCTCGACGCCGATCTGGCGCGTCGTCTCGGCGATCGCCATCGGGGGATCGGCTTCGATCAGCTCGTGCTGATCGAGGCGAGCGATCGGGCCGACGTGGGGCTGCGCTTCTTCAACGCGGACGGCTCCGAGGCCGGTGCTTGCGGCAATGCCAGCCGCTGCGTCGCGGCCCTGGTCGGTCGCGAGCGCGACCGGCGGCGGATCAGCCTGGCGACCAGGGGCGGGGTCCTGGAGACCCGCCTGCTCGATGACGGGCGCATCGCCGTCGACATGCCTGCCCCGCGGCTCGACTGGCGCGACGTGCCGCTCGCCGGGCCGGCCGACACGCTCGCGCTCGATCTGGGCGTGGCGGGCCTGCCGCCGGCGGTGGCGCTGTCGATGGGCAACCCGCACGCGGTGCTCTTCGTCGACGATGTCGACCTCGTGGAGCGGCGCGGGGCCGCTCTCGAGCGTCATGCGATCTTTCCCGAGCGTGCCAATATCGGCTTCGCGCGGGTGCTCGGGCCGGAACGGCTCCGGCTTCGGGTGTTCGAGCGGGGTGCCGGGCTGACGCTCGCCTGCGGCAGCGGCGCCTGCGCGGCCCTCGTGGCCGCGGTCCGCCGGGGGCTCGTGGCCGGACGCGCGGTGCTCGAGCTCGATGGCGGCGAGCTCGAGATCGCCTGGCCCGGTGAAGGTCCGGTCAGCATGACGGGACCCTACGCCATCAGCTTCTCCGGCAGCTTCGATCCCGCCACCATCGGCCGCCGCATATGAGCGGGATCGACGTCGTCACCTTCGGCTGCCGCCTCAACATCTTCGAATCCGAGGTGATGCGCCGCCACGCCACCGAAGCCGGACTCGACGATCTCGTCATCGTGCACACCTGCGCCGTCACCGCCGAGGCCGAGCGGCAGGCGCGCCAGGCGATCCGCCGGGCGCGGCGCGAGCGGCCCGGCACCCGGATCGTGGTCACCGGCTGCGCCGCGCAGATCACGCCCGAGGCCTATGCCGGGCTCGCCGAGGTCGACCATCTGGTCGGCAACGACACGAAGCTCCGGCCCGAGACCTGGCGGGGCCTCGCCCGGCCGACGCCCGCGGCACCCGTGGTCGGCGACATCATGGCGCTGGAGCGGACCTCGGGGCAGATGGTCGAGGGCTTCGAGCAGCACACCCGCGCCTTCGTGCAGGTGCAGGACGGCTGCGACCATCGCTGCACCTTCTGCGTCATCCCCTACGGCCGGGGCAACAGCCGGAGCGTGCCTGCCGAAGACGTGCTGGCGCAGGTCCGCAAGCTGGTGGATGCCGGCTACAAGGAGATCGTGCTGACCGGCGTGGACCTCACCTCCTATGGGCGCGAGCTGGCGGGCCGGCCGCCGCTCGGCCGGCTGGTCGGCCGGATCCTCGAGGAGGTGCCGGCGCTGCCGCGGCTCCGGCTCTCCTCGCTCGATCCGGCCGAGATCGACGCCGAGCTCTTCGCGCTCCTCACTGGAGAGCCGCGAGTCATGCCGCATGTGCATCTCAGCGTGCAGGCCGGCGACGACATGATCCTCAAGCGGATGAAGCGGCGGCACCTGCGCGAGGACGTCATCGGTCTCTCTGGGCGGCTGCGCGCGGCGCGGCCCGGCATCGTCTTCGGCGCCGATCTGATCGCCGGCTTCCCGACCGAGGACGAGGCGATGTTCGAGCAATCGCTCGCCCTCGTCGAGGAGGCCGGGCTCACCTTCCTCCACGTCTTTCCCTATTCGCCCCGCCCCGGCACGCCGGCGGCGCGCATGCCGCAGCTGGCGAAGCCCGTGGTCAAGGAGCGCGCAGCGCGGCTGCGGGCGAGGGGCGAGGCGGCGCTCGACCGTTTCCTCGCGGGCGAGGTCGGCCGCCGCCGCCGGGTGCTGGTCGAGCGCGGCAATCGCGGTCACACCGAGGAGTTCGCCCCCATCCGCCTCGCCGGCCCGGTACCGGGCGGCACGCTCGCCGAGGCTCTGGTGACGGGCGTGGATGGTGGGCTGCTGGTGGGGCGGATCCAGGAAGCACCGACCGAGATTGGAGTTGCGCCGGCTTGAGCGAGCAGGGGAAGAAGGGTTGGCTAGGGCGGCTCTGGGGTCGGGAGAAGGCCCCGGAGACCGAGGCGGAGCCTAAGATCGAAGCGCCGGCCGCGGACACTGCCGAAGCATCGGCCGCGGCACCCGTCGAAGCGCCGGCGACCCCGGCAGCGTCTGCGCCCGAGCCGGCGCGGCAGGGCTGGCTCGGGCGGCTGCGGCAGGGGCTGGCGCGGTCGTCCAATGCGCTGACCGGCAGCATCGCCGGGATCTTCACCAGGCGGCGGCTGGACGACGAGACCCTCGAGGAGCTCGAGGAGGCGCTGATCATGGCGGATCTGGGGGTGGCCACAGCCGAAAAGATGGTCCAGGCGATTGCCAAAGGGCGGTTCGGCAAGGAGGTCACGGACAGCGAGATCCGGACGGCGCTGGCGGTCGAGATCGGCCGGGTGCTGGCCCCCGTCGCCGAGCCCCTGCCGGCGCGCAAGGAGGCGAGGCCGCAGGTGATCCTGGTCTGCGGGGTGAACGGTGTCGGCAAGACGACGACCATCGGCAAGCTCGCCAAGCAGCAGATGCTGGCCGGCCGGCGGGTGCTGCTCGCTGCCTGCGACACGTTTCGCGCGGCAGCGGTCGAGCAGCTCGAGATCTGGGGCGAGCGCAACGGCTGCCCGGTGATGCGGGCGGCGACCGGCGCCGACGCGGCGGGGCTCGCCTACGATGCCCTGGCACGCGCGCGGCGCGAGGGTTTCGATGTGCTCTTGATCGACACGGCGGGGCGGCTGCAGAACAAGAGCGAGCTCATGGCCGAGCTCGCCAAGATCGTTCGGGTGGTCGGGAAGGTGGATTCCGAGGCGCCGCACGACGTGCTGCTGGTGCTGGATGCCACGACCGGCCAGAACGTTCACAGCCAGGTCGAGATTTTTCGCGACATGGTCGATGTCAGTGGCCTCGTCGTCACCAAGCTCGACGGCTCGGCCAAGGGTGGGGTGGTGGTGGCCCTTGCCGAGCGCTTCGGTTTGCCGGTACACGCGGTCGGCGTCGGAGAGGGCATCGACGATCTTCGGCCATTCGCGGCCGACGCTTTCGCCCGCAGCCTGCTCGGCCTCGAGCCCGCCGCTCGGGACGCGGCGTGAGCGCCATCGCCACGTAGCCCGGAGACCTGTTCCATGAAGCGCAATGTCGTCGAGAGCCTGCTCGGAGCCCTCGTCCTCCTGGTGGCCGTGGGTTTTTTCGTCTGGGCCTACGCCCGTGCCGATATCGGCAACCCCGGCGGCTACACCCTGACCGCGAAATTCGATCGGATCGATGGTCTCGATATCGGTGCCGACGTGCGCATCAGCGGCATCAAGGTCGGCCAGGTATTGGACCAGAGCCTCGATCCGACCTCGTTCCGGGCGGTCGTGCGGTTCAGTGTCGAGCAGTCGGTCGAGCTGCCGGACGACAGCACGGCCGCCGTGGTGAGCTCCGGCCTCTTGGGCGGGAAGTACCTGGCGCTCGTGCCGGGCGGCGACGAGGCCGTCCTGCATGACGGTGGCGAGATCACCTTCACCCAGTCTTCCGTGAACTTCGAGGATCTGCTCGGCCAGTTCATCTTCAGCCAGACCCAGGGTGGCGGGAGCGGCTCCGG
>CAYOCP010000012.1:0-77344 GCA_964402505.1 uncultured Geminicoccaceae bacterium | reverse complement strand
GCTCCGGACCCGCGACCGGCGGCGACGGGAGCAGCTCCGGACCCGCGACCGGCGGCGACGGGAGCAGCTCCGGACAATGAGGAGGACGGCCCTCGCCCTGGCCCTGCTCGGCGCGGGGCTCGGCGAGGCCATGGCCGAGCCGACCGTCGAGCACGGTGTGGTGGTGCTGCAGGGGCTCGACAAGGTTACGGCCAGGGTCAGCGTGCTCGATCTGCCCATCGGCGACGAGATCCGCTTCGGCAGCCTCGCGATCCGGGCCCGGGCCTGCCTCGAGACGCCGCCGACCGAGCCGCCTGAGAGCGCGGCCTTTCTCGAGATCGACGAGGTCGAGGCCGGCGAGGAGCGGAGGAGGGTGTTCACCGGCTGGATGTTCGCCTCCACACCGGGCATCTCGGCGCTCGAGCATCCCGTCTACGACGTCTGGGTCATCGACTGCGAGAAGCCCCTGGCGGTCGAGGAGCCCGCGCCCTGAGCGACGTGGAAGCCGCCGGCCGGCGGGCGAACGGGCTTCAATACCGACCGCCGGCCGGCACGCAGAACGCGTAGTCGCGGTCGAGATAGGCGAGCGGTGCGGCCGCCTCGAGATTGGCCGCCGCCAGCACCCGGCCGATGATGATGTCGTGGGTGGCGACGGAAAGACGCTTGGCGAGCCGGCAGTCGAAGGCGGCGCAGGCGGTCGCCAGGATCGGGGCGCCAGTCTCCAGCGTGCGCCAGTGGGCCGCCTGAAACCGTGCCTCGCCCTCGATGCCGAGACGGCCGCCGAAGCGGTCGGCCAGCGCCTCCTGGCCGTGGCTGAGCACGTTCACGGCGAAATGGCCGGTCTCGAGGATGGTCGCATGGGTCTCCATGCCGCGATTGGCGCAGACGAGAAGGTGCGGCGGCTCCGCCGACACCGAGCAGACGGCGGTGGCGGTGAAGCCGTTGCGCCGGCCGGGCGGGCCGCTGGTCACGATGGTGACGCCAGCCGGCAGGAGGCGCATGGCCGCGACATAGGCTTCCGGCGTGGCAGTCACGTAAGGCGACGCTTCCCGTGCCGTGAGCCTGCCCAAGAAAGGGTCATGGCCCGCACGCGGCAGCACCGGAACGGCGCTGCGCCGGCACTGCCTTCGCCGCGGGTCCTAACCCTGGCCCGTCCCGGGGTGAAGCAGGTCATGGCCATTTTTTCGGACAAGCTCCTCGGCGGGACGGCGCGTCCCCGTCGTGCTCGTCAGTAGGCGTTCGGGTGGCTGAAGCCGACGAGCAGGGTCAGGAGAATGATACGGAGATCGAGCGCCAGCGACCAGTTCTCGATGTAGTGCAGATCGAATTGGACCCGCCGCTCCATTTTTTCCAGGGTCTCGGTCTCGCCGCGCAGCCCGTTGACCTGTGCCCAGCCGGTGATGCCGGGCTTGACCCGGTGGCGGGCGAGGTATTCGTCGATCAGCTTCGCATATTGCTCGTTGTGCGCGACCGCGTGGGGCCGGGGCCCGACGATCGACATCTCGCCGCGCAGCACGTTCAGGAATTGCGGCAGCTCGTCGAGGCTGGTCCGCCTCAGCAGGGCGCCGAAGGGGGTGATGCGCGGATCGGTGCGCCGCGCCTGCTCGATCGGGCCGCTCTCGGCCTCGCACCGCTCGACATACATGGAGCGGAACTTGAAGACCTCGATAATCTCGTTGTTGAAGCCGTAGCGCTTCTGGCGAAAGAACACCGGTCCGGGCGAGGAGAGCTTGACGCCCAGGGCGATGCACAGCATCAGCGGCGAGACGAGGAGGAGGATCAGGCTGGCGAGAACGCGGTCCTCGACCGACTTGACGATGCCGTCCCAGCCGGCGATCGGCTTCTCGAAGACGTTGAGCAGGGGAACGCCCGCGATGTGCGACACACCCCGATGCGGCAGATGGAAGCCGATGACGTCCGGGCAGAGGCGGATGTCCGCCGGCAGGCTCTTCAGCTTCTTGAGCCAGCCGAGAAGCCGCTCCTCCGCTCCCCAGGGCAGCGCCACGACGACCTGGTCGATGCGATGCTGGCGGGCGAAGACGAGAAGGTCGTCGATCGTGCCGAGCACCGGGTAGCCCGCGATGTAGTCCGGAATGCGGTCCCGCCGATCGTCGAAGAGGCCGATGATGTTGACATGGCGCTGCTGGCGGCGGAGATGCTCGATGAACCGCCTGCCGTGCTCGCCGGCGCCGATGACCGCGATATTGCGGGTCAGCCGCCCGGTGCGCGACCAGCGCAGGATCTGCAGGCGAACGAGGCAGCGCTGGCCGAAAAGGCCGACGAAGCCGGTGATCAGCCAGAGCGCCACCCAGCCGCGCGAGACCGAATCGAGAAGCCCGGCGGCGAAACCGAGCAGCAGGAGCAGGCCGAGCACCAGGGGCCAAGCCAGGAGCAGGCGGCGTGCCTGCTCGGGGAGCTGGGTCAGATGCTGGAACTGGTAGAGGCCGGCGAGCTGGAACGCATTGAGCGAGACCAGAGCGCCGATAGCCAGACTGTAGGTGGTGAAGGTGTCGACGTGAAAGGTGCCGAAACGGAAGACATAGGCGCCGAGGCCGCTGAGCAGCACGATCACGACGTCGCCGAGACGAAGCATGCCGGTGACCACGTTGGGCGCCAGCCAGTCGGCCCGGCGCCCAGCCTTGGGCTGCCGGAGGCCCTTGTCGTGTTCGAGGATGAGTTGCACGTGATCTTGCCGCTTCATTCCGGCCGGCTGCCATGAGATCGGGACCGGCCGCCAGCCGCCCCGCCACACCCTTCTTGCCACGAAATCCTTAACAGGCGGTTAACGCCCCTGTGCCGCACGTATCTCTTAAAAGTAGAATTTTATCCAGTTAATTCATCTTCGAGGCGCGGACGGCGAAGCCGGAGCGCCAGCATCGGCTGGACGAAGCGGCGCCCGCCTCCGGCGCCCGGCTGGCCGAGGCGGGTGAACCGCCCGGCGATCACCGGGAGCGCCTCATCGATGGCGGCGGCGCGTGCCGGATCCGCGCGCGTGAAGGCGGCAATCACCGCCGCCACGTCGGTGTAGTCGAGAAAGGTCTCGTAGCGCAGGCGCTCGACCGGCTCGAGCAGGTTTCGGGGCAGGGCATCGATGGCGGCGAGCGCCGCCGCGCGCACTTCCGTCTCGTCGTCGAGGGGTCGCAGCAACTCGAAATAGGCACCGCAGGCGAGCGGCTCGATGACGAGAAGGTCGCCGCCGGGCCGGAGCACACGGTGCGCTTCGGCGAGCGCCAAGCGCATGGCGCTTTCGGGGATGTGGTGGAGGCTGTTGAAGAACAGGGCCGCGTCCCGGCTCTTGTCGGCGAGCGGCATGTGCTCGGCGCGGGCGGCGATCCAGAAGCCCGGCAGGCGGTCGGCCGCCGCCCGCAGCAGCCCGGTGTTCGGATCGATTCCGACGGCATGCGCGCCCTGGCGGTGAAGCCACGCGACGAGGCCTCCGGTGCCGCAGCCGATATCGACGATGCGCCGGCCGGCCGGCCGGAGTGTCCTTTCGATGACCGCTCGGGTGCCGGGCACGCCCGGTCTGGCGGCGGATCGGCCATCGGCCGCTTGGGTGATGCCCGCCACGGCGTTATGCTTCGGCACGACCAACGGCTTCGGCTTTGGAGATCCGGCCCTTGCGCGGCACCATCGTCGTCATCGTCGTCCTCCTCGGCCTGCTGGGTTTCGCCAGCGTGATGGCGTATCACACGTGGCAGGACCTGGGCGGAACGGAAATCAGCTTCCACGGTATGGTGGCGCTCGGCCTCGGCGTCGGGCTCACGCTGCTCCTCGGCGTCGGGCTGATGAGCCTCGTCTATTTCAGCCATCGGCACGGTTACGACGACGAGGCCGGGCACGAGTGAGGCGCGTCTTCCGGTTCTTCCGCGGTGGCGCGCAGATAGGCCCGGAGGATCGCCGGCACCGTCGACCGTGGCGGGGCCGGTGGCGGACCCGGCTCCTCGAGCGCTGCTCGGATCGCGCTCGCCAGGTCGGCCGGATCGGGACAGACGCGAAGCGGCAGCATGGTGGCGAGGCGCAGGGCGAACAGCCGCTGATCATTGGCTGGATGGCGCCTGCTGATGATACCCTGGCGCGGCACCAGCACCATCCGGCACCCGGCGCGGAGGGCATCGCCGATCAGCCCCATGCCGGCGTGGCAGACGGCGACCCGGCTTCGGGCCAGCCTTGCCGCGAGCTCGTCCGCGGCGAGGAAGCGGGAGAAATCGAGATGCTCCGGCACCACCCGCGAATGCCCGATCTGCGCGAAGCCCTCGATGCCGAGCGCCGCCGCCGCCCGGTCGGCGCCGGCGACGAGCTCGTCGAAGCCTTGGGCGAAGGTGCCGACCCCGACGAAGATCAAAGGAGGAGACCTTTCGCGAGGACCGCCTTCGGAAACGGCCGCAGGCGGTCGGGCCACTGAACGATGAAGAGGTCGGCGAAGGGATAGACGAGGCGGCCGGCCAGCGTCGGCTCGCTGCTGCCTGCGGTCTCGATGAAGATCACCGGGATACCCCTGGCCTTCGCGAGCAGCAGGAGCGGCACTGCCACGTCGGCGCCGGTCGAGATGACGAGCGCCGGCCGCTCGCGGCGGAGAATGACCAAGCTCTGCCAGGCGTTGATGAAGCTGCGGCCTACCGAGCGCCGCGGATGGCAGACGAAATGGCGGCGATGGCCGGGCTCGAGCGGTTGCGGAGGGCGACCGTCGTCGAAGGTGACGTGGCAGGCGTCATCGAGCCGGATGCCGGCGAGCGCCCGGTCGAGCTCCGCCTTGTGACCGCCCGGCGAGTAGGCGAGGCAGACGCGGCGCCGCTCGACATGAAGGGCGTCGGTCACGGCAGGCGGACCAGCTCGCGATTGGCGAAGCCACGGCAAAGCCGCGCCCGCCGGTCGAGAACGAGGCCGAGAGGCTCGGTCTGCTCGAAGCGGCGCAGTTGCGCCGGGTGGTCGTAGGCGTAGAGATCGAGCGGCAGGGCCCTGAAGAAGGCCCAGGCGCGCAGCTCCAGGAGCAGGAGATTGGTGCGCAGCCAGCCGCGCCACCCGGGCGGAAAGATCAGCCGGAGATCGATGTCCGAGCGCGGGCCGGGCAGGTGGCGAAGGCGCGCCGCCGAGCCGATCAGGACCGCTTCCTCGAGCCAGGCGCAGCGCCGGACGCGGCAGATCACCGCGCGGGTCTGGGTTGCGAGCGCGATCGGATCCTTCCTGTAGGCGGGGCAGTAGCGCAGGCAGACCCAGAGCTGGCCGTTCAACGTGAAGTTGATCGAGTGCGCGGCGCCGAGGCCGAGCAGCAGCGCCGTGACGGGCCCCATCGAAGCGCCGCCCTGCGCCAGAAGGCCGGCGGCCACCGCAGTGGTGAGCGCGCCCAGCACGAGCAGGCGGAAGCCCAGCTCCTTGGGATCCATGCCACGCATGCCCTGCGCGAGCCAGTTGATCGCGAGGATCAGGGCGCAGCTGTGAGTGGCGAGCAGGGGTCGTGCAGACCTTGCGCGCAAGCGGAAGGTTTTGGCTTTGGGTTGCATCGGCACCGACCGTATCGTTAGTGTATCAACTTATAATTGAAACGTGTGGCGGAGGACAAGATGCGCGTTGGCCGATCCGAAGGCCTTGCGACAGGTGTCGTCCGGCTCGGCTTCCTGGCGACGCTGGCCATGCCGGCGCTCTCGGCCTCCTCGGTCGCGGCCCTCGGCTTCGCCGATCTCAGGATCGTCGTCTTCTGTGGGCTTTTCGCTCTGTTGGCGGCGGCCGCGATGCTGCTGTCACCCCGTCTTGCGGGGCGTGGGCGGACCGCACCCCTGATCGCGCTCTGGCTGCTCGGGCTCGTCGCCGCGATCGATCGGGGCAGCAGCGGCGAGCTGCTCGATTACAAGATCGTGCTGCCCATCCTGGCGCTCCTGGTGGCACCGAACCTGCGCTCGGCGCTCGGCGATCTGGCGATAGCGCGGGTCGTTCTGCTTGCCGGCGGGCTCTACGTGCTGGCGACGGCCGCGGCCGCCATCCTGATGCCCTCCACCACTGCCTTGCGCAATGTCGCGGAGCATGTGCGCATCGACCTCACCGGCTCGGTCGTTCTGCATGCCAGTCTCTGCACCATCGTCGCCGTCACGGCGGCCGCGGCCTTCGCCACCCGCGAGCGGACGAGGGGGCGGGTCGCGGTCGCCCTCGTCGTGGCTGCCGCCGCCTCCATGGTGCTGCTCACCGGCACGCGGACGGCACTCGTCACTATCGCCATCCTGGCGATCCTGGCTTTCGTGTCGGGAGTCTGGCGGCCGGCCCTTCGCCCCCGCACGCTCGTCCTCTGCCTCGTGGCACTCGGCGGGCTCGTGCTGCTCTCGACCCTCGTCGGCGACACGCTCTGGAGCCGCCTCGTCGAGCTCGATCGCGCGGACTATTCCTCCGGCCGCTGGCCCGCTATCCGTCATTGGCTCGCCATGAGCGGCGGCGCACCCTTCGGCCTCGGCATGGGGACCATCCGCAACACCCTGGCACTCGGCCGGCCGGTGATCGGCGAGGGCGCGCTGCTCGAGTGGCCGCACAACGAGCTCGTGCGCTTCTATGTCGAGGCAGGGATGCCGGGGCTGCTCCTCGTGCTCGTGCTGATCGGCGAGGTCACCCGCCTCGCCCTTGGCCGCGCCCGGGCCACGACCGACCCGGTCGAGCGCGCACTGGTCCTTTCGATCGCCGCCGATCTCTGGGCGCAATGCCTTTTCCAGAACTATTTCAACGGCGTCTACCAGGCGACCGTGCTGGTGCTGCTGGCTGGCATACTGGCAGCGGGCGGTGACGCGGCCGTGGCCGGGCCGGCCCGCGCTGGTCGGCCGTAGCCCTTTTCGTGGTGTGCTGCGGCTGGGAGCGGGCCCGCGGACGGCGGCGCTCGGGCCGTCGCGACCTCGAGAACCATTGACCTCGTGCCCGGCCCGTGATTGTCACGAGGTGAAACGCCGCACAGGAAACAGGGAGCAAGACGAATGGCCCGCGAAATCAGAACGCTCGGCATGGCGACGGCCCTGGCCCTGGCGCTCGTGTCGACGGCGGGGGCGCAGACCGTCCTGCGCGCCTCGCATCAGTGGCCGGGTGGCAAGGGCGACATCCGCGACGAGATGGTGCAGACCATCAAGCGCGAGGTGGAGGCCGCCAATGTCGGGCTCGAGATCCAGGTCTTTCCCGGCGCCTCGCTCTTCAAGCCGACGGAGCAGTGGGGAGCCTTGACGAGCGGCCAGCTCGATCTTTCGGCCTTTCCGCTCGACTACGCCTCCGGGCGGGTGCCGCAGTTCTCGGCGACGCTGATGCCGGGGCTCGTGCGCAACCACGAGCGCGCCAGGCGGCTCAACGATTCGCCGTTCATGGCCGAGATCAAGCGGTTGATCGAGGAGAACGGGGTGGTGGTGATCGCCGACGCCTGGCTGGCCGGCGGATTCGCCTCGAAGAAGAACTGCATCACCGGGCCGGAGAGCATCGAGGGGCAGGTGACGCGGGCGGCAGGACCGGCCTTCGAGCAGATGCTGGCGGCGGCCGGCGCCTCGATCGCGTCGATGCCGTCCTCCGAGATCTACACCGCGATGCAGACCGGCGTGCTCGACGCGGCGAACACATCGTCCGGATCGTTCATCTCCTATCGGCTCTACGAGCAGGTGACGTGCCTGACCGCCCCCGGCGAGAACGCGCTCTGGTTCATGTACGAGCCGATCCTCATGTCGAAGCGGAGCTGGGACGGCCTGAACGCGGAGCAGCAGGCGGCGATGCTCGCCGCCGGCGATGCGGCCGAGGCGTATTTCTTCGACGAGGCGAAGAAGGTCGATCAGGAGATGATCGATATCTACGCGAAGGCGGGGGTCGAGGTGACCGAGATGACGCCCGAGAACTACGATGCCTGGCTCGCCCTCGCCGAGGACAGCTCCTACAAGAACTTCGCCGAGAACGTGCCGGGTGGAGAGGAGCTGATCCAGATGGCGCTCGACGTCGACTAAGGCACCCTGGCCAGGTCGGCCGGCGAAGCACATGCGGCTCTACATCGCGACCGTCACCGCTCTCTCGCGCATCGGGGGCGTGCTCGCCATGCTCCTCATGGCGGCCGCGGTGGTGGTCACCTGTCAGATGATCTTCGTCCGCTACATGCTCGGCGGATCGACCGTCTGGCAGACGGAGTTCGTGATCTATGCCATCGTCGCCTCGACCTTCATCGGCGCTCCGGCCGTCCTGATCGACCGTGGTCACGTCGGCGTCGACCTCCTGCCCAAGGCGCTCGGCGGTGCCGGGCGTCTCTGGCTCGAGGTCATCGGCGCCGTGGCGGCTCTGGCGTTCTGCCTGCTGCTGGCCGGGTCGGGCTTCATCTATTTCTACGAGGCGCTGACCCGCGGCTGGCGTACCGCGACCGTCTGGCAGTTGCCGCTCTGGATCCCGCTCTTTCCGCTGCCGCTCGGCATCGGCCTTCTGGCGCTGCAATACGTGGCGGAGATGCTGAAGCTCAAGGAGGGCGGCTCTCTGCTCGCGGGTGAGGCGACGCATTTCGAGGAGCTCGAGTAGTGGGACCGCTCGCCTCGGGCTCGCTCCTGCTGCTCGGCCTGCTCCTGCTGCTCGCGACCGGCATGCCCATAGCCTTCGCGCTCGGCCTGGTCTCGATCGTGGCCCTCATCCTCTCGGGCGGCTTCGGTGTTCTGGAGATCGTCGGCGAGACCTTCTTCGGCGGCCTCGCCAGCTTCAGCCTCGTCGCCATTCCCATGTTCATCCTGATGGGTGCCGCCGTGGCCTCCAGCCCGGCCGGGCGCGACCTCTACGAGGCCCTCGACCGCTGGCTGAACCGGGTGCCGGGTGGGCTCGTGCTCTCGAACATCGGCGCCTGCTCGATCTTCTCGGCGCTTTCCGGCTCGAGCCCCGCGACCTGCGCCGCCATCGGCAAGATGGGGATCCCGGCCATGGTGGAGCGGGGCTACCCCACGAGCATCGCCACGGGCTCGATCGCCGCCGGCGGCACGCTCGGCATCCTGATCCCGCCCTCGGTCACGATGATCGTCTACGGCATCTCGACCGAGACCTCGATCGGCCGGCTCTTCCTCGCCGGCGTGCTGCCGGGCCTGATGCTGACCGCCCTCTTCATGATCTGGACGATCATCTCCTGCAGGATGGCCGGCTACAGCTTCGAGGCGATGGCGCGGCGCTTCACCCTGAAGGAGAAGGTCGAGGCGCTGCCGCGGGTCCTGCCCTTCCTCTCGATCGTCGTGGCGATCCTCTACGTGCTCTATGGCGGAGTGGCCACGCCATCGGAGGCGGCCGGGGCCGGGGCGTTCTTCTGCATCGTTCTGGCGGTCGTCATCTACCGCATGTGGCGGGTCGGGCCCCTGATCGCGATCTTCCGCTCCACGTTGCGCGAGTCGGTCATGATCATGATGATCATCGGCGCCTCGGAGCTTTTCGCCTTCGCCCTCTCCTCGCTCTTCATCACCCAGTCCATCGCCCTCTGGATCGCCGGCCTCGAGGTCAATCACTGGGTCCTTCTGCTGTTCGTCAACATCTTCCTTCTGATCGCCGGCTTCTTTCTGCCGCCCGTGGCGGTGATCCTGATGACGGCGCCGATCCTCCTGCCGATCATCGTCCAGGCCGGCTTCGACCCCTACTGGTTCGCGGTGGTGCTCACGATCAACATGGAGATCGGGCTGATCACTCCGCCGGTCGGCCTCAATCTCTACGTCATCAACGGCATTTCGCCCGACATTCCGCTGCAAACGATCCTCAAGGGCGCCTTGCCCTATGTCCTTTGCATGGTCCTCGGCATTATCATCCTCTGCTTCTTTCCGGGCATCGCCACCTGGCTGCCCGGCCGGATGATGGGGGCGGCGGTTTGAGCACCTATTTCTTCAACGACCTGCTCGGCACCATCGTCGAGCGGGGCCGGTCGATGATCGAGCGGGGTCGCGACCACCCGGTGACGGACGACGACCTCGCCGACCTCGCCGAGACGCTGGTCGGCGGACGGGGCGAGGCCTCGGGACTCGCCGTGGCGGCGGCGCTGCTCGATGGCTACGCGGCGCTCGATCGGACCGGCCGGGTCGGCTTCTTCAAGGTTCTGGCCAAACGCTTCGGCGCCCCGCGCGAGCCGCTCGAGGCCGCGGCCAACGCTTTCCTCGAGCAGCCCGACGACGCCAACGCGCTTCGCCTGCACGACGTCTCGGAATCGCGACGGCAGGAGCTGATCCGCCGGCTGAACCGGGCGCCGGGCGGCACGGCCGCCCTCGTCGCGATGCGCGGCGACCTTTCGCGCGAGCTCAAGGAGCATCCTGAGCTCACCGCCGTCGATCACGATTTCCGTCATCTGCTGACGTCCTGGTTCAACCGCGGCTTCCTCGTGCTGCGGCGGATCGACTGGTCGACCCCGGCCGTCGTGCTCGAGAAGATCATCCGCTACGAAGCCGTCCACCGGATCAATGGCTGGGAGGATCTCAGGCGGCGCATCGATCCCGCGGATCGCCGGCTCTACGCCTTCTTCCATCCGGCGCTGGTCGACGATCCGCTGATCTTCGTGGAGGTGGCGCTGACGGCGGACATTCCCGCGGCCATCGGTCCCATTCTCGCGGAGGAGCGCCGGCCGCTCGACCCCGGCAAGGCGACGACGGCGGTGTTCTACTCGATCTCCAACTGCCAGGAGGGGCTGCGCGGCATCTCCTTCGGGCATTTCCTCATCAAGCAGGTGGTCGAGGAGCTGGCGCGCGATTTCCCTGGGCTCGACACCTTCGTGACGCTCTCGCCGGTGCCGGGCTTCCGCGCCTGGCTCGAGGAGGAGCGCCGGAATGAGCGCTCGGCCATCCTCACTGCCGCCGACCGGGTGCTGCTCGACCGGCTGGACGATCCGGCCTGGCCCTTGGACGAGAGCACGGTGGCTGCGGCGCGACCGGTGCTCCAGTCGCTGGGGGCGAGCTACTTTCACCGTTCGCTGACCCGCCACGGCACGCCGACCGACCCCGTGGCGCGCTTTCACCTGGGCAACGGCGCGCGGCTCGAGCGGGTCAACGCGCTGGCCGACGGCTCGGACAAGGCGCTGGCCGCGTCGCATGGCCTCATGGTGAACTACCTCTACGATCCGAAGCAGATCGAACGCAATCACGAGGCTTACGCGAATGACGGCCGGATCGCCGTATCGGCCGCCGTGCGGCGCCTCGTCCGCAAGCCCTCCCAACGCGAGCCGGTGGTGGCGAGCCATGAATGACGATCTCTTCAGCGCCCTCGAGGCCGCGGTCCCCGACGCGGGAAAGCCGCTCTTCCTGCTCGCCGACGGCAGCCGGGTCACCTATGGCGAGACCTTCGCGCTCGCCGGACGGATCGCCAATCTCTTCGCCCGACGTGGCGTTGCACCCGGCGATCGCATCGCCGTGCAGGTCGAGAAGCCTTGGCAGGCGGTGGCGGTCTTCCTCGCGAGCCTGCGCGCCGGAGCGGTCTACCTGCCGCTCAATGCCGGCTACACGCCCGCCGAGATCGCCTATTTCCTCGGCGATGCCGAGGCCAAGCTCTTCGTCTGCCGTCCTGAGAGCGAGGCCGTGCTCGAGCCGGTGGCGCGCGATGCCGGTGTGGCGGGCCTTCTCACGCTCGGCCAGGACGGCGGCGGCAGCCTGCTCGAGGCCGCGGCCGGCGAGAGCGAGGCGTTCGAGACGGCGCGGCGCACCGCCGACGATCTCGCCGCCATCCTCTACACCTCGGGCACGACCGGTCGCTCGAAGGGTGCCATGCTGACCCACCGCAACCTCCTCTCGAACGCCGCCACGCTGGCCGAGGCCTGGCGCTTCACCGGGAGCGACGTGCTGGTCCACGCGCTGCCGATCTTCCACACGCACGGCCTCTTCGTCGCCATCGACACGGTGATGCTGAGCGGTGCCGGCATGCACTGGCGCGCGCGCTTCGATGCCGACGAGGTGGTCGCCCTCATGGCAAGGGCGACGACGCTCATGGGCGTGCCGACCTTCTACACGCGGCTGGTGGCGCATCCGAAGCTCACGCCGGAAGCGACCCGCAACATGCGGCTCTTCGTCTCCGGCTCGGCGCCTTTGCTCGCCGAGACGCACCAGGCCTTCTTCGAGCGCACGGGCCACCGCATCCTCGAGCGCTACGGCATGACCGAAACCGGCATGAACACGTCGAACCCCTATGACGGCGAGCGCCGCGCCGGCACGGTCGGCCTGCCCCTGCCGGGCGTGGAGGTGCGGGTCGCGGACCCGGAGACGGGCAAGGTCCTGGACGCGGGCGAGATCGGCGTGCTCGAGGTCCGTGGCCCCAACGTCTTCAAGGGCTACTGGCGGATGCCGGAGAAGACGGCGGCCGAGTTTCGCCCCGACGGCTTCTTCGTCACGGGCGACATCGCGCGAATCGACGAGGACGGCTACGTGTCGATCGTCGGCCGCGCCAAGGACCTCATCATCTCGGGCGGCTACAACGTCTATCCGAAGGAGGTCGAGAGCGAGATCGATGCGCTGCCGGGTGTGCTCGAATCGGCGGTCATCGGGCTGCCGCATCCGGATTTCGGCGAAGGGGTCACGGCCGTCGTGGTGGCGAGGGCGGGCAAGACGCTCGACGAGCGAGGCATCATCGGCGCGCTGGATTCCCGTCTCGCCCGCTACAAGCTGCCGAAAAGGGTGATCTTCGCCCCCGAGCTGCCGCGCAACACCATGGGCAAGGTGCAGAAGAACGTGCTGCGCGAGCAGTATGCCAAGCTCTACGAAAGGCCGGACCCGGCCTGATCCTTCCACAACCCCAAGGTTTGTCGCATGGCCGATCTCCTGCCCTGCATCATCACCGTCGCCATCACCGGCTCCGTGCCGACCAAGGCCAACAACCCTGCCGTGCCGATCAGCATCGCCGAGCAGATCGAATCGACCCAGGCGGCGTTCGAGGCGGGCGCTGCGCTGGCGCATTGCCATGTGCGGGACGACGAGGGCAGGCCGACCTCGGATCCCGAGCGGTTCGCCCGGCTGCTCGAGGGCATCCGCAAGCACTGCCCCGGCATGATCGTGCAGCTCTCGACCGGCGGGCGGTCGGGGCGGGGCGAGGAGCGCGGCGGGATGCTGCCGCTCCACCCCGACATGGCGTCGCTCTCGACCGGCTCCTGCAACTTTCCGACCCGGATCTACGAGAACAGCCCGGAGCTCGTGGATTGGCTCGCGGCGCTGATGCTCGAGCACGGGGTGAAGCCGGAGATCGAGGTCTTCGACCTCTCGATGCTCTTCAAGGCGGTCGAGATGGAGAAGGCGGGGCGGATCAAGGGTCCCCTGCACGTTCAGTTCGTGATGGGCGTGAAGAACGCCATGCCGGTCGATCGCGAGGTCTTCGAGTTCTACGTGAAGACGGTAGGGCGTCTCGCCCCCGACGCCACCTGGACCGGGGCCGGGATCGGCCGGGACCAGATCACGGTGGTGCGCTGGTCGCTCGAGCTCGGCGGCCATTGCCGGACCGGGCTCGAGGACAATGTGCGCCTCGACAAGGAGCGGCTTGCGCCCTCCAATGCCGCCCTGGTCGAGCAGGTGGTGGCGCTCTGCCCCGAGTACGGCAGGCGTCCGGCCACGGTCGCCGAGGCGCGCGCCCTCCTGGGCCTGCCGGCCTACGCTCGAGGAACCACCGCGTCGGCCTCGATCTCGACCAGGTGATCGCCGACCAGCTTCGCCTCGACCAGCATGTTGACGGGGCGATGGTCCCGGAAGTAGCGGCCATGCGTTCGGGCCACGGGCTCCCACATGTCGATGTCGCGGACGAGGACGCGGGCGCGGACGACGTCGGCGAGGCTGGCGCCGACGGCCCTGAGGCTCGCCTGGATCGTGTCCAGGACATGGGCGGTCCGGGCGGCCGGGTCGCCTCGATGAAGCGGCGGTATTTCATCCTCGACCAGTCGTCGATGGATGAACGTTCAGTGGCAGGTCACGGCCCTCGTGCCGGCCGGCATGACCCGCCGGGTGCCGGCGGCGCTGCCCGAGATGAGCGAGCACGACGTGCTTCGGCATTTCCTCCATCTGAGCCGGGAAACGCTCGGCATGACGGGGATCAGCCTCTTCGGCACCTGCACCATGAGGTCCAATTCGGCGCTCATGGTCGGCAATCCGGACGACATGGGCATCTACAATCCCGAGATCACCGACTGGATCCGGAACGTGCACGAGGCGGGCGGCCTCTGCTCCTGGGACCATGCCGACTTCAACGGCTTCATGGGCAAGCTCCGCGCCGCCGAGCTCGGCTTCGATGCCTGCATGTTCATGCTGCACAAGGCCTTCGGCGCACCCAAGGGCGGCAACGGCCCCGCCGTCGGCGCCCATGGCTGCACGGCCGTGCTCGCCCGCTTCGTGCCCGAGCCGGTGGTCGTCGAGGAGGGGGCGCTTCAGGCTCGACCACGACCGGCCCGAGAGCGTCGGCAAGGTGCGCAAATTCTGGGGCAACGTGCCGCAGCTCATGAAGGCCCATGCCTGGACCTGTGCGATGACCTGGCGGGCCTCCCTCGAGAAGCGGGAGCGGCGCGGCGAGCAGGCCCTCAGCGCCAGCGGATGAGGACGGTGCCGGCGACGAGGCAGAGGGCGCCAAGGAGCTTGGTCCAGTCGAAGGGGCGCGCCGGGAGGCCCATGAGGCCGAAGCTGTCGATCACGAGGGCGGCGGCGAGCTGGCCGCAGATGACGAGGGCGATGACCGGGGCGGCGCCGAGGCGCGGTGTCGCCATGAGGGCGATGGTGACGTAGGCCGCACCCATGGCGCCGCCGCACCAGAGCCAGAGCGGTATCGCCCGAAGCCCGGCCAGCGACGGCGCGGGCGGACGGAGCAGCAGGGCGAGCGCGAGGAGCAGCAGCGTCGCCGTGCCGAAGGACACGAGCGAGGCGCTGAGCGGGTGGCCGAGATGGCGTGCCAGCCCGGCATTGAGCGTCGGCTGGATGCCGAGCAGGATGCCGCCCGCGAGAACGAGGCCGAGCCAGATGACCGTCATGGCCCTGGCATAGCGGGCGGCGGGGGCCAGGGGAATGGCGTCGGGTCCCCCTGGCGGGAGACGGGCCGCCGCACCTCGATCCGGAAAGCTCGAACAACGGCATTCGCCCCCCTGCCTGCCGGTCGCGGCTATAGGACTTATAGCCTAGTTCGCATTCCGGCGCAAGCCTGCCTCGGGTTCGCTCGGTGCCTTTTTCCCAGCCACCCCGCCGGCCGCCCTCGAGGGTGCCGCAGGCGTGAAAAAGAGCCTTTTCGTCAAGGGGTTGACAACGATCGGGTTCGTTTGCCACCGGTCGGGTTCGTTCGTCGGACCGGTGAGCTGGCGCCTCGGTTCGCCGGGTTCGCTCGTCGCCGCGGCGGGTTCGCTCGTCGCCTGAGGTTGCACGGGATGCAACATCCCTCGGAAAATGTTGCATCTCCTGCAATATCCGAAGCGAGCATGTTGCACGACATGCAACATGCCGGATCGCGATGTTGCACCGGATGCGACACGCCGGGGGCGAATGTTGCATCGGATGCAACCACCTTCCCGCCCCGCCGCAGGGTTGAGAAGGGCTCGGGTCACGGTTCTCCGGGTTAAAGAGTCCTGACCCCTTTAAGGCCGAACCTATTGGCCGTAGGTGGTCATGTCGAGGGGGGCGAAGATCTGGTCGTAGCGGAGCTGGGCCAGCTCCTCGGGCGTCGTGTCGTCGGTGATCAGGCCTTCCCATTTGCCGACCAGGAGAACGTAGCGGTAGACCTTGGCCTGGGCGTCGGTCACGCCGCGGCTCTCGAGAATCCGGGTGGCGTTGGCGAGCTGCTGGTCGATGAAGGCGCGCTTCGCCTCCTTCAGGGTCTCGTCCATCGGGATGAACGTGATGCCCTCGACCTCGCGTGCCGCCTTCGCCTCCGTCATGAACTCGTCGACGCCCTTGACGAGGCCGTATTGCGCCGCACGGGCGAGGGCCGCGCGGTCGCCGGCGTTCATCCGGTCCCAGAGCTTGCGGCTCGCCGTGGTGGCAGCGGTGCCGTTGTAGACGCCGAGCTCGATCTCTGTGACGTAGGGCACGAGCTTCTCGAGCCCGTAGGCCACGATCTCGTTATTGCCGCTGAAGGTGCCGGCGTAGGCGCCGATGCGCAGCTTCTCGGCCAGCTCCGATGACGGCGTCTGCACCACCACCCCGCGCTGCTTCTTGATGAAGGCGGCAAAGAGCGGTGCGCCGGTGCGGATGCGGACGCCGGCGAGATCGTCGACGCTGCGGATCGGCATCCTGGTCAAAAGATTGTAGGGCGGGGTCGCGTCGGAGCCGAGATAGACTTGGCCGTTTCGGGCGAACTCGGCCTGGCATGCCGCGCAGGTCGCCACGTACTCGGTCACCGCCGAGGAGATCGCCAGGCTGTTTCGGCCGATGATCGAAAGCTCCGAGGGCAGCGACGCCTCGGCGTAGTCGTCCGAGAAATAGGGCAGCACGAGGGCACCGAGATCGGTGACACCGTCGCGCAGGGCCGCACTCATCCCGTTGGGTGCGACGCGGCCGGAGGGCTCGTCCTCGAGGTTCCAGGCGCCGTTGGTGAAGGCCCGAAGGCGCTGGTTGAGCTCGGGATAGATGGCGACGGCGATCGGATGGTCGGGACCGAAGCCCGAGGTCGCGCGGACGGTCTCGGCCGAGGCCGCGGATGCGGCCGCGAGGCCGGCGGCGAGCGCCGCGCTCATCCAGAGCTTGCTCCACATGTCTCGTCTCCCCTGGCGCCCCTTCGATCGAAGATCCGGTCGGATCGGAAGGTCACATGGCCGCGTCGGCGGCGTTCTTCATCAGGAAGTCCATGACCAGCGTCGCCTCGTTCTCGTTGAGGCCGGCGCGCGGGAACATGGACGGCGTGATGGCCTTCCACTGGTTCTGGGTGAAATGGGTGACCTCGCGCGGGCCGTGGCACACGGTGCAGCGCTCGTAGAAGATCCGCTCGCCCTCGGTCACGTCGGCCAGGAGCGCCTCGGTGATGTCGTAGAGCCGATCGAGACCGAGCTTGTCCTCGTCGATGGCGGCGAGCTCGTGGTCCTCGATGATCTCCGGCTTCTCGTAGGCGAGGTTCGGGCCCTCCGGGTCCTCGCACTTGCGCATGCGACAGAGCACCGTGTTGGCGGAGGTCGCCTGGCTCAGCCCCGAGGCCCGCTGCGTCGAGGTCAGGAAGTTCACGAGGCCCGAGTTGCAGCGGCCCTTCTTGTCGAGCTGCGGCCAGCCGCCCTCATAGACCGAGACCACGCCCTTGCGGATGTCGTCGGAGAGGATGGCGCCGACGATGATGGTGCCGCGATCGTTGTAAAGCTCGACCAGATCGCCGTCCTCGATGCCGCGCGAGGCGGCGTCCTCGCGGTTGATGCGCGCGGGCTCGCGGCCCTGGATCTTGTAGAGGCCGCGCAGCTTCGCGGACTGGTCCATCTGGCTGTGCAGGCGGTACCAGGGATGCGGGCTGACGACGTGGACCTGGTCCGGCTCGGCATTGCCCAGATACTCGTGCTTCTCCATCCAGACCGGCATGCCCGGGCAGTCGTCGATGCCGAACTGGGCGATCTCCTCGCAGAACATCTCGATCTTGCCGGAATTGGTGTGCAGCGGGTTGGCCTCGGGATCGGTGTAGAAATCGCCGTGGCGGACCCAGCGGCGCGCCGCCTCGGGCACCTCCTGGCGGGCGTAGCCCTGCTCCCAGAACCGCTCGAAGGGCGTGTGTCTCGCCGCCGCCGATTTCTCGTAGGCCGCCTGGATGTGGAACATCATCTCCTCGCCGTCGGTGAACTGCTGCCAGATGCCGAGCTTGTCGGCCAGGCCCTCGCAGATCTCGTAGTCGGACAGGCTCTCGCCGACCGGCTCGATCACCTTCTTCATGGCGTAGATCTTGTCGTTGGAGTAGGTGCCGCCGACGCTGATGTCGTCGCGCTCGAGGGTCGAGGCGGCGGGCAGCACGATATCGGCCCAGCGTGTCGCGGCGGTCCACCAGACATCGACGCTGACGATGGTCTCGACCTTCTCGAGCGCGCGGATCAGCCGGTTGGTGTCCTGCTGATGGCTCATGAAGTTGTTGCCGGCGTTGTAGATCATCCTGACGTCGGGGTAGGTGCCGGTGCGGCCGTTATAGGTGAACTCCGCGCCCGGATTCTCGAGCATCTCGGTGATGCGGCTGGCGGGGCAGATGCCCTTGACCCAGTTCCTGCCCTGGCTCAGGCCGGTGGGCGTGGATTTGCCCGATTGCGGCATGCCGCCGCAGCCGTAGTGCCAGGAGAAGCCGACGCCGCCGCCGGGCTTGCCGATCTGGCCGGTGAGCGCGGAGAAGTTGATGATCGCCCAGTGGGTCATCTCGCCGTGCTGGGCGCGCTGCAGGGACCAGGCGCCGGCGATCTCGGTCCGGGAGGTGGCGAAGAGCTCGGCGAGCTCGCGGATCCTGTCGGCATCGATGCCGGTGATCGGTGCCGCCCATTCCGGCGTCTTGGGCTGGTCGTCGGTCTCGCCCTTGATGTAGGCGATCCATTTGTCGGAGCCGACCGTGTATTTGTCGAGATAGGCTTGGTCCTCGAGGCCTTTCTCCAGGACGTGGAACGCCATGGCGCTGAAGAGGGCGACGTCGGTATTGGGGACGATGCTGATCCATTCCGCCTCGAGATAGGCGTCGGATGCGGTGCGCTGCGGGTTGATCGAGATGAAGCGGCAGCCTCGATCGCGGATCTGCTCCCAGGGTCCGTAGATCTGATGATCGGCCACGGTGTATTCGATACGGTTGTTCTTGATCGGGTCGCAGCCGACCAGCACGAAGACCTCGGTGTTGTCGCGGATGACCTCCCAGGCGGTCTGGGCGGAATAGACCTCCATGTCGCCGATGACCCTGGGCAGGCAGATCTGGCTGGCGCCGGCCGACCAGTCGCCCTGGGTCAGGGTGCAGCCGCCGATCAGGTTCATCAGGCGGCCCTGCATGACGTTGGGGCGGAAGTTGCCGGCATTGGCCCAGCCGCCATAGGACGAGCTGAAGATCGCCTCGTTGCCGTGCTCGCTCGCCGTGTCGAGCAGCGCCTTGGCGGTCAGGCTGTAGGCGGTGTCCCAGTCGACGCGGACATAGGGCTCCTTGCCGCGCAATTCGGGCCTGGTGTCGCCGGATTCCCAGTTCTCCAGGTAGGACTTCCGGATCATGGGATGGTCGATGCGCGATTTGTCGTAGGTGCGGTCGACGACGCCGTACATCAGCATCTCGGTCGGCCGGGCGTCCAGCTCGGTCACGGCGTTGAGGCCGATCAGCCGGCCGTCGCGCACGACCGCCTCGAACGGGCCGTAATGGGTGGCGTGGAAGACGCGCCGATCGGCGAAGGAGTTGGGGTCGATGGTGGCGAGGGCGGTGGAGCCGCGCAGTGCCGCGGCACTCGTGAGTGCGGCGCCGCCCAGGAGGAACGCGCGCCTGGTGGGTCGAGGACACGTCATCCGAGCTTCCCTCCCCGTTCTTTCCAGCCGGCATCGACCTGGATCGACGAAGGCTAGCCTATCCGGATGCGTCGTCAAGGCGGCATCCTGTCGGGCACCTCGTCGTCGGCCGCTGCTGCATTAGGCCCGATCTCCTCAGAGCATCGATTCGAGCCGCGTTTTGACCCCGAGCTCGGCGATGCTGCCGGGTGCGACGCGTGCGGGTGGCGTGGGTCACGGCGACGGGCGCGTGCTCGCTCGTCACGTAGCCGATGGAGGCGGAGCGGTCGCGGACGCGCTTGCCGTCGGTCGAGCGAACGTCGACGGCGCGGCCGTGGGAGGCAGCCCCGAGGTGGGGGAGGGCAGCCCGGGTCAGGCGGAAGGGCTGTAAAGGGTCCTGACCCCTTTAGGGCTGGACGGGGCGTCGGGGCTCGAGGAGGATCATCCTCCCCGCCTTTTTTTCCGTGCCGCCGTTCAGGCGGCCACGCCCTTTTCCTTCAGGGTCTCCTCGAGCTCGCCGTTCTCGGCCATCTCGCGGACGATGTCGAAGCCGCCGACGAACTCGCCCTTGACGTAGAGCTGGGGGATGGTTGGCCAGTTGGAGAATTCCTTGATGCCCTCGCGCAGGTTCTGGTCGTCGAGGACGTTGTAGGCCTGGAACTTGATGTCGAAGTGGTTCAGGACCTGGACGATGCCGGCGGAGAAGCCGCACATCGGGAAGACCGGCGTGCCTTTCATGTAGAGGACGACGTCGTCCTTGGCGATCTGGTCCTGGATGGTTGTCTGGATCGGGTCGGTCATGAGCGGTCTCTCCTCGTAAGCGCGGCTTCGTCCGAATGTCGGGCGGGTGTGCGCGTGGTCAGCGCCAGGGCGTGGAGGGCGCCGCCCATGCGGCCGCCGAGCGCGTCGTAGACGAGCTGGTGCTGGCGAACCCGGGGCATGCCCGCGAAGACGCTCGAGACGACGGTGGCGCGATAGTGGTCGCCGTCGCCGGCGAGGTCCTCGATCATGATCTCGGCATCGGGCAAGGCGGCCTTGATCGCCTTCTCGATCTCCGCCACGGTCATCGGCATTCAGTCATCCTCGTCGAGATGGTCTGGACGGCCCCCGGCGCCACCCTCCATCAGGCGGGGCAGCCAGCCCTCGTGTCGGGCACGCAGTTCCGCCAAGCATATGGCGGTTGCGTCGCCGAGCGTCAACGTATCGCCGCCGGTGGTGCCGATGGCGCGGGCGGCGACGCCGGCTTCGGCCGCCTGCCGCAGCAGGGGCTCCAGGCCGTCTCCGGCGATGGCCAGAAGGTAGCGGGCCTGATCCTCGCCGAAGAGCCAGCCGAGGGGGGCCGCCGTGCCGTGCGGCACCCTGATCGCGGCACCCATCGCGCTCGCGAGGCACATCTCGGCCAGGGCCACGGCGAGCCCGCCATCCGAGAGATCGTGCGCGGCCCGCACCCGCCCGTCCGCGATCAGGGCGCGGACGAAGTCGCCGTTCCGACGCTCGGCTTCGAGACTGACCGGCGGCGGCGGTGCCCGGTCCGGGTCCCTCAGGAGCTTCGAGACGAGCGAGCAGCCGAGCCAACCCCGGGTTTCGCCGATGAGCACGAGCTGGAGGCCGGCCTCGTTCCAGGCGAGCCCGGCCATGCGCCGCAGGTCGTCGATCAGGCCGACGCCGCCGATGGTGGGGGTGGGCAGGATCGATCGGCCGTCGGTCTCGTTGTAGAGCGAGACATTGCCGGAGACGACGGGAAACGCCAGAGCGCGGCAGGCTTCCGCCATGCCGTCGATGCAGCCGACGAGCTGGCCCATGATGCGCGGCCGCTCGGGATTGCCGAAGTTGAGGCAGTTGGTGATGGCGAGCGGCCTGGCACCGGTGGCCGAGAGGTTGCGCCAGGCTTCGGCCACGGCCTGCATGCCGCCGGTGAAGGGATCGGCCTCGCAGTAGCGCGGCGTGCAGTCGCTGGTCATGGCGAGGCCCCGGCCGGTGCCGTGGATGCGCACCACGGCGGCATCGGCGCGGCCCGGCAGCATGACCGTGTCGGCCATCACCATGTGGTCGTACTGCTCGAAGATCCAGCGCTTGCTCGCGAGGTCGGGGGAGCCGATGAGGTCGAGCAGGAGCTGGTCGGCCGGAATCGCGGCGCTCTTTGCCCGCTCCGGCCGCGGTGCCGGCGGCGCCGCCGGCTCGAAAGGACGGTCGAGCACCGGCGAGGCGCCGGCGACCGGCGCCACGGGCACGTCCGCCACGATCTCGCCTCGCCACGTCAGCACCATGCGGCCGGTGTCGGTCACCCGGCCGACCACGGCGCAGTCGAGCTCCCATTTGCGGAACACCGCCTCGGCCTCGGCCTCGCGCCCGGCCGCCACCACCATCAGCATGCGCTCCTGGCTCTCGGAGAGCATGATCTCATAAGGTGTCATGCCGGATTCGCGCAGCGGCACCGCGTCGAGGTCCATGCGGATGCCGCACCCGCCACGCGAGGCCATCTCGAAGGAGGAGGAGGTGAGGCCGGCCGCCCCCATGTCCTGGATGGCGACGATGCAGTCGCCGGCCATCAGCTCGAGGCAGGCCTCGATGAGCAGCTTCTCGGTGAAGGGATCGCCCACCTGCACGGTCGGCCGGTCGGCCTCCCGGGTCTCGCTGAACTCGGCCGAGGCCATGGTGGCGCCATGGATGCCGTCGCGGCCCGTCCTCGCACCCACGTAGAGCACCGGATTGCCGATGCCGCCGGCGCTCGCATGGAAGACCTTGCCTGCATCGGCGATGCCGACGGCCATGGCGTTGACGAGGATGTTGCCGTCATAGGCGGGATCGAAGCTGCACTCGCCGCCGACGGTCGGCACGCCGACGCAATTGCCGTAGCCGCCGATGCCGGCGACCACGCCGGCCACGAGGTGGCGGGTCCTCGGGTGGTCCGGATCGCCGAAGCGGAGCGCATTGAGGAGCGCCACGGGCCGGGCGCCCATGGTGAAGACGTCGCGCAGGATGCCGCCCACACCCGTCGCCGCCCCCTGGTAGGGCTCGATGAAGGAGGGATGGTTGTGGCTCTCCATCTTGAAGACGGCGACCTTGCCCTCGCCGATGTCGATCACGCCGGCATTCTCGCCCGGCCCCTGGACCACCCAGGGCGCCTCGGTCGGCAGCCTGCCGAGATGCCGCTTCGAGCTCTTGTAGGAGCAGTGCTCCGACCACATGACGGAGAAGATGCCGAGCTCGACCAGCGTCGGGCTCCGGCCGAGGATCGCCAGGATGCGCTCGTAGTCCTCGGCGGCGAGCCCGTGGCGCTGCAGGAGGGCCGGCGTGATCTCGGTCATCGCAACGCCGCCAGCAGCGAGGCGAAGAGGGGCCGGCCGTCGGACGAGCCGAGGAGCGGGTCGATCGCGCGTTCGGGATGCGGCATCATTCCGAGCACGCGGCGGTTTCGGGAGAGCACGCCGGCGATGTTGCCGGTCGAGCCGTTCGGGTTCTCGAGGTAGCGAAAGGGGATCCTCGCCTCGTCCTCCAGGCGGGCGAGGCCGGCTTCGTCGATGACGTAGTTGCCGTCGTGATGCGCCACCGGCAGGGAGAGCACCGCGGCTTCGGGGTAGGCGGCGGTGAAGGGGTTGCCTCGGGCCGTCACCGCGACCTGGACATGGCGGCAGACGAAGCGAAGGTCGGCGTTGCGGATGAGGGCTCCGGGCAGGAGCCCTGCCTCGGTCAGCACCTGAAAGCCGTTGCAGATGCCGAGGACAGCACCGCCCGCCTCGGCATGGGCGAGGACGGCCTTCATGATCGGTGAGCGCGCCGCGATGGCGCCGCAGCGCAGGTGATCGCCATAAGCGAAGCCGCCGGGCAGGCCCACGAGATCGACCGGCGGCAGCTCGCTCTCGCCGTGCCAGACCCGGGCCACCGGGCGGTCGAGCACGGCCTCGAGCGCCACCACGAGGTCGCGGTCGCAGTTCGATCCGGGGAAGGTGACGACGGCGGCACGCATGGAGGAATCCGAAGGTCGGGCACGCCGCAGGGCTTAGTCGCCGCCGGTCGGGGGCGCAAGGGAAGGGTGGCCGCAGGCCCTGCCGCCGCATCCGCCGTGGAACGAAGGGCGGCGGCAGTCATTTAGGGGGCGAGGGCGGCGCGCGTCGCTGACGGGCGACCGCTTCACGTCACAACCCAATCTGGAAGCCTCCTCCCTGCTTCTCGATCTCACCGCTGTCCCGCTTCTCCTTCTCGTGGTCGTCTTCGCGGCGACCGGTCTCGTCATTCTCGTCGTCGGGACCAGCATGGCGAAGCGCGCCGACCAGATCGCCGACCGCACCGGCATCGGCGAAGCGCTCTCCGGTGCGGTCTTTCTCGGTGCCACGACCTCGCTGCCCGGCAGCGTGCTCTCGGTGGTGGCGGCCGCCAACGGGCATACCGATCTCGCCATCGCCAACGCGGTCGGCGGCATCGCGGCGCAGACGGCGTTTCTCGGCATCGCCGATCTCATGTACCGGCGGGCCAATCTCGAGCATGCGGCGGCGTCGCTCGCCAATCTCAACCAGGGAGCGCTTCTGGTCGTGCTGCTGGCGCTGCCGCTCGTGGTCGCGACCACCCCGCCCTGGAGCGTTCTCGGTGTCAGCCCCGCCACGCCCGCCCTTCTCGGCGTTTATGCCTTCGGCCTTCGACAGAGCGCGCAAGCCCGATCGGCGCCGATGTGGCGGCCGCAGGAGACGCCCGAGACCAGGCTCGACATACCGGACGAGGGAGGGGAATGGCATGGCTGGCGCTCCTGGCTCGCCTTTGCCGGGCTCGCTGCCATGGCCGGCCTCGCGGGCGTCGTCCTCGCCGAGAGCGGTATCGCGATCAGCCGGCGCACGGGCATGTCCGAGGGTGCCTTCGGCACCGTCTTCACGGCGCTCACCACCTCCCTGCCGGAGCTCGTGACCTCCATCGCCGCCGTGCGGCGCGGGGCCCTCACGCTCGCCGTCGGCGGGATCATCGGCGGCAACGCGTTCGACGTGCTCTTCCTGGTCTTCGCCGACCTCGCCTACCGCGACGGCTCGATCTACCACCAGATGACCGAGGGCCACATCTTCATCGTGGCGCTCGCCATCGCCATGACGGGCATCCTGCTCATGGGTCTCCTGCGCCGGGAGAAGCACGGGCTCGCGGGCATCGGCTTCGAGAGCACCGCCATACTCGTTCTGTATGTCGGGGCGGTGCTGGTGGTGCTCGGTTAGCCAGCAGCACCCGAGGCGGTTCTGCCGGCGATCGCCAGTGCCCGATTGCCTTCTTCCGGAGTGGCGCGTCGCGCCTTCAGGACCGGGACGAGCTCGCGCTTGCCCTTGATCCGGATCGGCTCGAGCGGCTCCAGGGTGAAGGCCGGGTCGTCGGCCAAGGCGGTGCCGATGGGCTCGCTCACCAGGATCGAGCGGGGCGGAGCCGCGTCGCAGAGCCGCGAGGCGAGGTTGACGGGATCGCCCAGGACCGTGAAGTCCATGCGCTCGCGCGCTCCCATGGCCCCCATCACCACGACGCCGGCGCTGATGCCGATGCCGACATGCAGGTCCCAGTCCGGATGGGCGCGCAGGTGCCCGGCCATGGCCTCCTGGATGTCGAGGGCGGCGGCGACGGCGCGGCGCTCCATGCCGTCGCCGAGGAAGACGGCGACCAATTCGTCGGCGATGAACTTGTCGACGTCGCCGCCATGCCGCTCGACGATGGCGGTCTGGGTGTCGAGGTAGGAGTTGAGCATCTCGACCACGGCCTCGGGATCGACCGTCTCGGCGAAGGCGGTGAAGCCGCGAATGTCGGAGAACAGCATGGCGGCGGGGCAGCGATTGCCGATGCGCGCGATGCCGGAGGCGTCCGCGGCGCGGATCGCCCTGACGGTGCTGCGCGAGACGAACTTCATGAGCTCGAGCCGCTCGCCGAGCTCGCGGATCATGGTGTTCATGCGCTCGGCGAGGTCGCCGATCTCGTCGTTGGTGCGGACACCTTCGACCCGTGTGCGGAAATCGCCACCGCCGACCCGGTTCGCGACCTCGCCGATCTGCAGGATCGGCCGCGTCAGGCGGCGCGCGAAGAACCCGGCGGCCAGTGCTGCGGCGCAGAAGCCGGCGAGGACCCAGAGCGCCAGGTTCTGCGTCATCTGTCCGACCACCGCATAGGCGTTGCGCTCGCCGAGCTCGGTGATCACCGCCCAGGGCAGGGTTTCGGGAAAGGCGAAGGCGCCCAGCATCCTGGTGCCGTCGGGCCGGCTGTAGGTCTCGACCGTGGCGGCCCGGGCGTCGCTCTCGATCAGCCGGAGCGCCGAATCGACTATTGCCCGACCGCTCAGGTCGCGCGGCTCGGCCTCGAGGACGGTTCGACCGGTGGCATCGACGACCGAGATCTCGCCGCGCCGGGCGAAGGGATGGCTCTTGATCACCGTCGCCAGCGACGCGAGGTCGATCCTGGCGCTCAGCGTCAGCTCCTGGCCCGCGAACTCGGAGGTGAGCGGCAGGGCGACCGTCGCCAGCCAGTCTCCGGTGGCATCGATGCGGGCGATCGTCGGAACCCCGTAGGCACCCGCCTCGCGCACCGCCTCGATCGTTCCGAGGGGCGTGCGCAGCAGGGCGAGGGCGTCGAGACCGGCGGCCTCGAGCCGTGCCGAGTAGGCCTCGTCGGTGACCAGGATCGGCAGCGCCGACTGGCCGACCGTGAGCTGCAGGGCGACGATGCCTCGGATGTTGGCGAGCCCGAGCGTCATCAGCGAGACCTTCTCGGGCACGGCCAGCTTCTCGCTGTCGATGCCGTTGCGGATCAAAAGCAGGGGGTTCAGCCAGTTGCCCTCGTAGCTGTCGTCGAGGCTTTCCCTGAGCTGGTCGGCGGCATCCGCGAGCTGCTCGTTGGCGGCGCTCTTGAGCTCGTCCCGGGTGATCCGCACCAGGTTCTGGCCGACCAGCAGCAAAGGCGTGACGGCGATCAGCACCGCGAAGAGAAAGACCTTGCCCCGCAGGGGAAAGCGCAAACGCTTCCCGGCGCGCGGCGGACCGTCAGCGGCGGGCACGCGCCCTCACCACCGTGGTGTCGGTGGCGACCCCGCAGGCGAGGCCGCTCGTGTCGCTGGCCTCGGCGGTGACCGTGTAGTCGCCGGGCGCCGTGTAGCGATGCTTGATCACGGCACCGGTGCGGCGGGTGCCATCGCCCAGGTCCCAGACGATCCGCACCCCGTCGCCGTCCGGGTCGCGGGTGGCGCTGGCATCGAGGAGGAACTCGTCATGCGCGGCACCCACCGGTCCCTCGAGCTCGGGTCCGGCATCGACCAGAGGCGGGGCGTCGATGCGCACGGTGGCCCTGTCGGTGGCCGCGCCGCAGGCCGTGCCGGTCGCGTCCTCGACGGTGAGCTCGGCGGCGAAAACGCCGGCCGCATCGAAGCGCCGCTCCACCCGCTCTCCCTCCAGGACGACCCCGTCGTCGAAGCGCCAGGTGAACGAGGCGAGCTCGCCATCGGGATCGACCGAAGCACCGGCGTCGAAGGTGAGCGTGTCGCCGGGGCAGGCCAGCCGGTCGGGCCCGGCCTCGGCCACCGGCGGACGGTTGACGCGCGCGAAGACCGTTTGGGTCTGCACGCTGTTGGCGAGGCCCTGGCCGTCATCGAGGGTCACCGTCACCGGGTGGAGGCCCGGTTGCGCGAAGGCGTGCCGGACGGCGGGCCCTGTCGCCTCGGTGCCGTCCCCGAACCGCCAGCTCGCGCTGGTCCCGTCCTCTGCGCGGGCGAGCCATTGGTGGCTCTCGCCCGGGCAGAGCGGCCCCGGCGCCTCGAGACCGGCAAGGGCGGTCGGGTTGACGATGATCTCCTCGGTCGTGGTGGTGGTGCTGTTCGCCACCCCGGCATCGTCGCTGACCTCGAGGGTCACTTGATAGGTGCCCGGCTCGGCGTAGCGGTGCAGCGCCTCGACGCCCGAAGCCGAGTGGCCGTCGCCGAAATCCCATGCGTAGCGGGTGATGGCGCCGTCGGGATCGGTCGAGGCCGAGGCGTCGAGCAGCAGGCTGTCGCCGAAGGCCACGACACGCGGCCCGCCGGCGTCCGCCACGGGCGGGGCGTTGGCGACCACCTCGAGCCTGGTGCTCAAGGATCCGCAGGGGCCCTTTCCGTCACCGAATCGGGCGTCCAGCGCCACCACGTAGGGGCCGGGCTCGGCGAAGCTGCGCGTGACCGTCGGTCCCTCGGCGGTCGTGCCGTCCGGAAGCTGCCATGCGAACGTGGGTGGGCCGGCATCGGCGACGTGCGAGCTCTGGGCCGCATAGGTCACCGGCATGCCGACGGCGACACGCGCCGGGCCGTCGATGGAGATGCGCGGCGCCTCGGCCACCGTCACCTTGGTCTCGTCGGTGTCGAGGGGGCTGCAATTGCCGAGGCTGTCGCCGGTGATGGTCAGGACCACGCGATAGTCGCCCGGCCGCTCGTAGGCATGGGTCGGCCTCTCGCCGCCGCCGGTCGATCCGTCGCCGAAGCTCCAGGAGAAGAGGTTGACGGCACCGTCCGCGTCGGTCGAGTGCGAGCCGTCGAAGCGGATGGTCTCGTTGGTGCAGGTGAGGATCGGCGGCCCGGCCACGGCGATCGGCGCTTCCCGGACCACGGCGACGACGCGGTCGCTGCGCACGCCGGAAGGCCTGCCGCTGTCGTCCCTGACGGTCAGGGTCACCGGGTAGACGCCCGGCCGCTCGTAGGTCTTCGCCGGATTGACGAGGTTCGCCCGCGTCCCGTCGCCGAAGTCCCATTCGTAGAGCAGGAGGCCGCCATCGGGATCGGAGGAGGCGCTGCCGTCGAAGAGGATGCTGTCGCCGGAGCAGACGTCGTGATTGCCGCCGGCGACGGCGATGGGCCGGCTCGCGATCATGACCCGGGTCGCGTCGACGGCACGCGCGTTGGCGAGGCCGGTGCCGTCGTCGATGGTCAGGGTCACGGGAAAGACGCCGCCCCGCGGATAGGCGTGGGTCACCTTTTGTCCGAGCAGCGGTGGCGAGCCGTCGCCCAGGTCCCAGGTGAAGATCAGGGTGTCGCCATCGGCATCGACCGAGCCCGAGCCATCGAGCGTGACGATGAGCTCGTCGGTGCGGATCTCCGGGCCCGCCTCGGCGACGGGCGCATGGTTGACGTGGATCAGCACCTCGTCGCTGCCCGACGCATCGAGCGCGCCGCTCGCGTCGATCACGGTGAGCTGCGCCGTGTAGACGCCCGGCTGATCGAAGGTCCGTTTCGGCGCGGCGGCGAAGACCGGGGTCGCGAGGTCGTCGAAGTCCCAGCGCCAGACCTCGATATCGCCGTCGGGGTCGAAGGAGGCGGTGCCGTCGAGCGTGAGGCTGGCGCCGGGTGCGATCGAGACGTCCGGCCCGGCATTGGCGACCGGCGGGGCATTGACCGAGACCAGCGCCTCGTCGACGTCGAAGGCGGCGTCCTGGCCCGTATCGTCGCGGACCGTCAGCTCGACCCGGTAATGGCCGGGCTCGGCGAAGGCGTGGTCGACCCGGCGTCCCCGGGCCTCGCTGCCGTCGCCGAAGCGCCAGAGCCAGGCCTCGACCTTGCCGTCCGGATCGACCGAGCCCCGCCCGTCGAGGACCAGCCTCTGGCCGGGAGCGGCGACGAGGTCCGGCCCCGCGTCGGCGATGGGCGCCCGGTTGATGCGCACGCTCGCGGTGTCGCGATCGACGTTGAGCGGTGCGCCGGAATCGTCCCGGACCGTCAGGCCGACCTCGTAGGTGCCGGGCTCGGCATAGGCATGGCGCACGACCCGGCCGCTGCCCGTGCCGCCGTCGCCGAAGGTCCACTCGTAGCTCGTGATCCTGCCGTCGGCGTCGCTGGACCCGCCGCCGTCGAGGACGACCTCGCTCGCCGTGACGAGCTGGTCCGGCCCGGCATCGGCGACGGGGGCGGCGCTCACCACGACCTCGAGCGCGGTCGTTGCCGTGTCGGAGAGGGTGGCGGAGTTGTCGCGCACGGTGAGCCGCACCTCGTAGGTGCCGGGCGTGGCGTAGGCGTATTCGACCGCGGCACCCTCGGCCGTCGCGCCATCGCCGAAGGCCCACTCGTAGGCGAGGATCTCGCCGTCGGGATCGCTCGACCCGGTGGCGTCGAAGCGTGCGACCTCGCCGACCGCGATCGGTCTCGCCGGCGCTGTCGAGACCGGCACCGGAGGGGCGTTGACCCTGATGCGCAGCGTGTCGGCGGCGGTGCTGTTGGCGACGGCGGCATCATCGGTGACGCGAAGCTCCACCTCGTAGGTGCCGGGTGCCGAGAACGCGTGCTCGACGACCTGCTCCTGGCCCTCGGCGCCGTCGCCGAAGGTCCAGCGCCAGGATGCGATCTCGCCGTCGATGTCGTAGCTGGCCCCGCCGTCGAAGCGGAGCGTCTCGCCGACCGCCGCATGGCGTCCCTCGCCGGCCTCGGCGACGGGTTGGAAATTGACCGTGACGGGGCGCTCGGCGACACCGAAATTGCAGGGGTGGTCGGCATCGTCGGCCACCCTGAGCACGCTGCGGTAGAGGCCGGGGTCGGGATAGGTCTTGGTGACCTTCACGCCCCTGGCCTCGCTGCCATCGCCGAAGCTCCAGAGAAAGCTCGATATCGGCCGGTCGCTGGCGATCGAGCCCGAGCCGTCGAACAGGATCTCCTCGCCCGGTGCGGCGACGACGGGATCGCCCGCCACCGCCACCGGCCGGTTGCGAACGTGGACGGGAAGGTGCTGGGCGCTGCCCGAGGCGACCCGGTCGACCGGCTCCTCGACGCGCAGCTCGGCCTCGTAGCGGCCGGGTGCCGCGTAGCGATGCACGACGACCGGCTCGCCGGCCGTCTCGCCGTCGCCGAAGCGCCATTGCGTGCGCAGCGGCTCATCGCCGCGCGAGCCGCTGGCGTCGAAGGCGACGGCCTCGCAGTCGGCGAGCGGGGTCGCGACGCCCTCGGCCACCGGCCGCACGGCGGGTGGCAGAAGCCGTGCCGGCAGCTCGAACGGCAAGGGGCGGCCGGCGCTGTCGAAGAGCGCCAGGGTCACGTCGTTCGGATTCTCGTTGCCGCCCCGGAAATCGATGGCGGTGGCACCTTCGGGCACGGTGAAGCTGCCCGAGGCCCAGGCATCCTGGCCGGACGAGGGAAGCGGCAGGCTCGCGAAGGTCGAGACCAGCTCGAGGGTGGCGGCGGCGCCGTCGAAGTTCTGCAGCGTCGCCTGCTCGCCCGCCGGGGCGTCGAAGTCGATCTCGACCCCATCCTTTGCGCCGGGCCAGCGCAGGGTCGGCCGGAAGGCGAAGAGGCGGACATCCCCGGCGGGCTCGCTGGCGTCCGGCGAGCGGCTCACCTCGAAGGCGAAGGCGTTGCCGTCGTCGCCGGCCTCGCCGATCACGTCCAGGCGGAAATAGGCCCGGCCGTCCCGGATCTCGCCCTGACGCGCCTCGAAGGGGGCGAGCGTCACCCAGCGATCGTCGGTGGCCGCGTCGGCGCCGAAACGTTCTTCGGCGATCGGCACGCCGGTCTCGTCCGCGGCGGCGAGGTCGCCCGCCGGGGCTCCGTCGGCGACCGCCGCCGGAAGCTTCACGCCGCTGAAGGCGCCCTCGCCGCCCATGAGACGGAAGAGCACGCTGCTGTTGGCGAAGCTGCCATAGGCCGTGTCGTGCAGCCCGGCAGCCTCGGGGTCGAACAGGCGAAGGAAGAGAGCGCCCTGCAAATCGGCCGGGATGCTGATGAAGAGCGTTTCGCGATGGTCGATGTCGCCCTCCCGGGTGTGCGCCACGGGTCCGTAGACGATGTCGAGCGGCACGGTTTCGGCACTGCCGTCGGCCGCGGCCGCGATGCCGGCGAGGGCGAGGCCGAGGAGCGCGGTGCCGAGAATGTTCCCCTGCCTCTCCGGCATCATCCTGTCCTCGTCATGGCGGCATCGGGTCGGGCCACCGTCCTCAGTCGAGCCGCTTCACGGTGGCATTGCCGGCGTAGTCCTCGACCGTGACCTCGACCAGTGCCAGCCGGCCCGGCGCGGGCGGCAGGGTCTGGCGGTAGAGCCCCGATGCCGGATCGTACCGCAGGTAGCCCTCGCGCTGCTCCCCGTCGATCGAGAGGGTGTAGTGCGCCGCCTGCTTGAGATCGGTGGCGTCGGTGGCGCTCACGACGATCTCGATGGCGTGGTCGGTGCGGTGGACCTCGGTGGCGCCGACCTCCGGCGGGTCGAGGTCGAGCACCACCGTCAGGTCCTGCATGGCGACGTTGCCGACGAGGTCGGTGGCGACGAGCTCGATCGGGTTGGGGCCCGGCACGAGCGGGAGAAGGGTCTCGAACCGGCCTTCGGTGATCGCGAGATCGGTGCCGTTGACGGCGAGGGTCGAGGCGTCGCCGGCATCGCCCCAGAGCTGCAGCCAGCGGACGGAGGTGGCCAAGGGCGGGGGCTCGCCGAAGGTCAGGACCGGCGGCTCGGCATCGCGCAAGGCGACGAAGTCGGCCACGCCCTCGACCGCGCCGCCGGCCGCAATGGTCTCGACCGAATAGTTGGCGCCGGCCTCGTCGGCAGGCACGGTGAAGGCGAAGCGGCCATCGTCGCCGACCAGCGTGTCGGCGACGATGGCACGGTCGGCATCGCGGACGACCAGCCGCGAGCCGGAATCGGCGGTAGAGGTGCCGCCGAGGCCGAGCTCGGGGCCGCGGGTGAGGAGGCGGCCGCTCGCATCCCTCGGAAGGGTGGGATCGAAGGCGAGCTCGGCCTCGCGGTCGGCGCGGAAGGTGAAGCGCCGTGTCTTGGTGGTCCGGTTGCCGGCGCGGTCGACGGCTTCGAGCACCGCCTCGTTGACGCCGGGCACCGCCTCGAGATGCGCCTCGAACCGGCCGATCTCGTCGAGCGGGACGGCAGCGCCGTCGACCGTGACGCTGGCCCGGGGCTCGCTCTCACCCGAGACCCTGACCTCGGGCTTTCGAACGATCTCGTCCTCGGCCGGCGTCAGCACGGCGAGAAAGGGCGGGGTCGAATCCCGGACCGCCGCGAAGCCGCGCACGAGGCTGCGCTCGCCCGGCAGGCCGTAGGCATCGAGCGCCGAGATCCGCCAGAAATGGTCGCCGGCCGCCAATCCCTCGACCGTCTCGCTCGTATCGGTCAGACCCCAGGTCGAGACCTCCATGGCATTGAAGTCGACATCGCCCGCGATCTCGAGCCAGTAGCCGGCGGCGGTGGCCGTGCCCCGCCACTTCAGGGTCACGGTGCCGTTGAAGACCTCGTCGCGGTCGGCCGGCGCGAGGAGGGTCGGCCGGTCGAGCACCGCCACCTCCACCACATCGCCCGCATCGGCCGGCACCAGCGCCCCCTCGTTCTTGCCGAGATCGATCGCCTGGCCGCGCGCCTCGATGCGCATCTCCGCGTCGTCGTAATTGGCGAAGCGCGATGCGTGGCTGTCGTGGCTGACCCAGAAATCGCCGGAGGTCGCCTCGGTCTCGACCCCGGGCACCTCGACCTCGAAGTCCGCCCGGTTGTGCAACTGGTTGAGCAGGGCGTAGAAATCGCCCTCGACCAGGCTGACCCTGGTGGTCTCGGCACCGGTCAGGGGATCGCTGCGCATGCGCTGGATCACGGCGTTGGAGTTGGGGTTGAGGCGCAGGCGGCTGAGGTCACGGAAGGTCACCTGGGCGGTCGAGGCGGAAAGGGTGCGCAGCCGCTCGAACTCGATCAGGATGTCGTTGAGATGGCGGCCGGACCAGCCGGGCTGGGTCGGGCCGCGGCCCTCGACGTCGCCATGCACGTCGCTGAGAACGGCCTCGGCCGCGCGGTCGCGCTGCTTCAGGGAGATCTCCAGCGCCTGATCGGCATGGGCGGTGGCCTCGTTGGCGTGGGTCACGACCTCGTGCCACTCGCCCTCGGTCCGGAAGGCCACCGCCTGGTCGCGTCTCTCGATCGCCGTGCCGATCTCGACGGGAGCGAAGATGCGGGCGCCCTCGGCGGTCGCCTTCTGGATCGCGGTGAGCGAGGTGGCGAGGGCGTCGTCGGCGGCGGCGACCTGCACCACCGGCACCTCGAGCTCGATGCCCGGGCGCACGTCGACCACCGAGCCGAGCCCGCTGAGCTCGATGATCTGCGGCCAGAGGTCGGGGTCTTTGAGATAGAGGGCGGCGAGGTCGCGAATGCTCTGGCCGGGCTCGACCCGGACCGTGGTCAAGGGTCCGTCGATGTCGACCACGGCGAGTGCGGTGGGCGCGCCGAGAAGCACGGCGGCGGCGACCCACCGCGACGCCCAGACGACCAGCCCCGATCGACCGTTTCCCCCGCCGACAGTCATGCGATCTGTCTTTTTTATGCTGACTCCGCAGGATAGCGGTTCTGTCAGTCACCGCAAGGCACGAGCTCTCCGGCTGGCCCGCGCGCGCCGGCAGGGGAGACATGGAAGGCGGGGCCGCGCCACGCGCACCCGATGGTTGCGGGCGGAGCCGGTCGGCTAAAAGGGTCCTGACCCCTTAAGGGCCGCGGCGATGAAGGCGTCGATCTGGTCGGGCTGCGTGTCGAACGCGGTGACGAGGCGCACCTCGCCGCGGCCGCGGTCGTAGAAGCCGAAGCCGCCGCTCTCGAGGCCGCGGCGCACCGCGTCGGGGAGGACCATGAAGATCTCGTTGATCTCCACCGGATGGAGGAGCCTCGCACCTTCGATCCCGGCGAGGCCGCGGGCGAGCCTCGCCGCCATGGCGTTGGCGTGGCCGGCGAGGCGGAGCCAGAGGCCGTCCTTCACGTAGGCCTCGAGCTGGGCCGAGACGAAGCGCATCTTGGAGAAGACGTGGCCGGTCTTGCGGGCGCGAAAGCGCAAGGGTGCGGCCAGCGTCTCGTCGAAGAGGACGATCGCCTCGGCGGCGAGGCAGCCGTTCTTGGTGCCGCCGAAGGAGAGCGCGTCGACCCCGGCCCGCCATGTCAGGTCGGCGGGCGCACAGCCGAGCGCCGCCACCGCGTTGGCGAAGCGGGCACCGTCGAGATGGACCTTGAGGCCGTGCCGGCGGGCGATCTCGGCGAGGGCCGCGATCTCCTCGGGCCGGTAGAGGGTGCCGCGCTCGGTGGCCTGGGCGATGCTCAGGACCGCCGGCTGGACCTCGCTGGTCCTGCCCCAGCCGGCCCGCTCCAGACGCTCCAGGAGCGTCCCGGGCAGGAGCTTGCCGTCGGTCTCGGGCAGCGGCAGGACCTTGGCGCCGCCGGTGAAGAGCTCGGCCGCACCGCATTCGCTGTCGTGCACGTGGCTCACGGCGCTGCAGAGGATCGCACCCCAGGGTGGTGTCAGGAGCGAGAGGGCGAGGGCATTGGTGGCGGTGCCGGTGCCGAGCGGCTGCACGGCGCAGCGCGTGGCGAAGAGCTCGGAGAAGAGGTCGCCGAGGCCGGTCGTCCGCTCGTCGGCACCGTAGGAGGCGGCGGCACCCCGATTGGCCTCGAGGATGGCTTCCAGGATCTCCGGCGCCACGCCCGTCACGTTGTCGCTGCGCAGGTTCGAGGGCGCCGGCATCGGTTCGGGATCGTGCATGGCCGTCATGGCTTCCACCTCCAGCGGTCAACGAGGATTGCGGGATCGTGCGCGCGCCCGGCGCCTCGGCACAGGCGGCGATCCGCAGACGGTCCTTTTCCCTTTGCCGATCCATCCTGACATGTCAGGAAGGTTCTGCCACAAGCCGAAGGAATGACAAGCATGAAGTGCCGGGTTCCCGAGAACGGCATGTCCGGCTGAGCGAAACGGGGTGACTTCGGCCGGCCGGCCGTGCAGGATGCCGGCGGCTGCGTCGCGCCCGCCCGAAGAGGCGGGATGATCAGGGGAGGCGAAGGATGACGGTTTTCACGAGCTCGCGGCGGATGCTCCGTGGTGCGACCCTCGCGGTGCTCGGCATGCTGGCGAGCGTTTCCGCCGGAGCCGAGCCCTTCATTTGCCCGAGCAAGGGCGGCGACATGGTCTTCGGGCAGGAGGCGCAGGTCTCCGGCCTCGACATGCATTTCAGCTCGGCGATCTCGACCCGCAACATCGCGATGCACATCTACGAGACGCTGATGACGCGGGGCGAGGACAACACGCCGATCCACGAGCTCGCTTCCAGCCACGAGGTCAGCGAGGACGGCCTGACCTACACGTTCAAGCTCAGGCCGGACATCACCTTCCACAACGGCAAGAAGATGACCTCGGCCGATGTGCTCGCCTCCTACGAGCGCTACCGGAGGATCGGCATCGACCGCACCTCGCTCGAGGCGGTGGAGAGCATGTCGGCCCCCGATCCCTCGACCTTCGTGATCGAGCTGCAGCACAAGGTGCCGGTCTTCATCGAGCAGATCAGCTCGTTTCGCGTGCCGATCGTCATCATCCCGGCGGAGGAGGCGGCAAAGGAGGCGAACCAGATCGACTTCATCGGCACCGGTCCCTTCGCGTTCGTCGAGTGGGTGCCCGACGGCTTCGTCAAGCTCGAGCGGTTCGACGATTACGTGCCCAACGACGCGTTCGAGGAGAGGAGCGGCTTCGGCGGCTACAAGGTCGCCTGCTTCGACACGGTGACCTTCCGCATCGTCAAGGAGCCGGGTGCGCGCGTGGCCGGGCTCGAGACGGGCGAGCTGCAGGGCGTGGAGGACGTGCCGACCAAGGCGGCCGAGCGGCTCGAGGGCAATCCCGACATCAAGCTGATGCCGGTCGACAACTGGTGGATCCACGTCGCCGTCTTCAACCAGGCGAGCCCGCCGACCGACAAGCTGGCGATGCGCAAGGCGATCCAGGTCGGCCTCGACATGGAGGAGATCATGGAGATCGCCACCGACGGGGCCTACACGCTGAATCACGGCTTCCAGTATCCGGGCAATCCCTACTTCGTCGAGGGTGGCAAGGAGTGGTACAACGTCCACGACGTCGAGCGGGCGAAGAAGTATCTGGAGGAGGCGGGCTACAACGGCGAGCCGGTCGTTCTGTTGACCAATTCCGACTACACCAACATGTACAATGCCGCCCTGGTGATGGCGGAGCAGCTCAAGAACATCGGCATCAATGCCGAGCTCAAGGTGGTCGACTGGCCGACCTCGCGCCAGGAGCGCGACAATACCGACAACTGGAACCTCTTCTTCACCGGCTTCGGCACCGGCCCGTCGATCGGCCCGCGCGGTGCCGTGGTCGATCTCGTGCCGCCGGCCAATCTCTCGCGCGCGCCCGACGATCCGGCGCTCGACGACGCGTGGGCGCGCATGCAGCTCGAGGAAACCTTCGAGGGTCGCAAGGCCGCCTTCAACGACGTGCAGACCCTCTTCTACGAGAACGCCTACGCCATCGTCATGGGCGACATCCAGAAGGTCCAGGCGGTCCGCAGCAATGTCGAGGGCTTCAAGCCGTTCCGCATCCCGCGGCTCTGGAACGTCTGGCTCGAGGACTGATCGCCGGGGACGGAACGGGTCATGCTGCGCTACATCGCCGGCCGGCTCGTCAGCGCCGTGCCGGTGATCTTCCTCGTGACCCTCATCTCGTTCCTCTTGATGAAGCTGGTGCCGGGCGATCCGGCGATGATCATCGCCGGGCTCTCCGCCACGCCGGCCGAGGTCGAGCACATCCGCCACCAGCTCGGCCTCGACCAGCCGTTCTGGACGCAGCTCTGGACCTGGTACGGCAACCTCCTGCGGGGCGATCTGGGGCAGAGCCTGCTGCTCGGGCGGAGCGTCACCATCTCGATCCTCGAGCGGCTGCCGGTGACGCTCTCGATCTCCTTCTACGCCCTCTTCCTGACGCTGCTCGTGGCGCTTCTGAGCGGCACGCTCGCGGCACTCCGGCAGAACAGCTGGGTCGACCAGCTCATGATGACGATCGCCCTCATCGGCGTTTCCCTGCCGAACTTCTGGCTCGGGCTGATGCTCATCATCCTCTTCGCCGTCTGGCTCGGCTGGCTGCCGTCGGGCGGCTACGTGCCGCTGCTCGAGGATCCGGGTGGCTGGCTCGCCGCCGCGACGCTGCCGGCCCTCTCGCTCGCGATGCTGCAGATGGGGCTTCTGGCACGCATCACCCGGGCGACCATGCTCGAGGTCCTGCGCCAGGACTACATCCGCACCGCCAGGGCCAAGGGCATGCCGCCCTGGGTGGTCGTCGGCAAGCACGCCTTCAAGAACGTGATGATTCCGGTCGTCACGGTCACCGGCATCATCTTCAGCCTGCTCATGGGCGGGTCCGTGGTCATCGAGACGGTCTACTCGATTCCGGGCGTCGGCCGGCTCATGGCCTCGGCCATTCTCAGGCGCGACTACCCGGTGATCCAGGGCGGGATGCTCTTCGTCGCCGCCATGCTGCTGGTGGTCAATCTCGTGGTCGACGTGCTCTACGCCTGGTTCGATCCGCGCGTGCGCTACGGTCGCGATGGCGACTGAGACGGCGGCCACAAGTCCGGCCCCGGGCTGGGCGGCGCGACTCCGGCGCAACCGGGTGCTGCGCCGGCTGCGCCATCACAGGCTCTTCCTGACGGGGATCTGCCTCTTCGCCGTCGTCCTCCTCATGGCGGTTCTCGCACCCGTGATCGCACCTTTGCCGCCGGACCAGATCCAGTTCCGGCACCGTTTCGAGCCGCCATCCTGGGCCTTCCTGATGGGCACCGACAATTTCGGCCGCGATCTTCTCGCCCGCGTCGTCTACGGCGCCCGCCTTTCGCTCGAGATCGGCTTCACGGTGGTGCTGCTCACGGGCATCCTCGGCACCGCCATCGGTGCTGCGGCGGGCTACTTCCGCCGCCTCGACAATCCGCTGATGCGGGTCATGGACGCGCTCATGGCGTTTCCGGCGATCCTGCTCGCGATCGTCATCGCCGCCGCCCTCGGCGCCTCGGCGGTCAACGCCATCATGGCGCTCGCCGCCGTCTACACGCCGCGCACCGCGCGCATCGTCCGCGCCTCGGTCCTGGTCGTGCGCGAGATGGAGTACGTGCAGGCGGCACGGGCCTGCGGCGCCACCAACTGGCGGATTATGCGGCGCCACGTCCTGCCCAACTCGATGGCGCCCCTCATCGTCCAGCTCACCTTCATCTTCGCCTACGCCGTTCTGGCCGAGGCCATCCTCTCCTTTCTCGGCGTCGGCCCCGAGCCGCCGACGCCGACCTGGGGCAACATCATCGCCGAGGGCCGGCAGTACATCCGCGAAGCTCCCTGGATCACGCTCTTTCCGGGCCTCGCCATCGCCATGACGGTGCTCGGCCTCAACCTGCTCGGCGACGGGCTGCGCGACGCGCTCGACCCGCGCATGCGCGTGCAGCAGGGCTGAACGATGCCGCTGCTCTCGGTACGGCATCTGCGCACCGAGTTCTCCGGCGACGACGGCACGTTCGCCGCGGTGGAGGATGTGAGCTTCGATCTCGAGGCCGGCGAGGTGATCGGCATCGTCGGCGAATCGGGCAGCGGCAAGAGTGTCACCGCCCTCTCGATCCTGGGCCTCGTCCCCGATCCGCCGGGGCGCATCACCAAGGGCTCCATCCTGTTCGACGGGCAGGAGCTCCTGGGCCTCCCCGAGCGGCGCCTGCGGCGGATCCGGGGTGCCGACATCGCCATGATCTTCCAGGAGCCGATGACCTCGCTCAACCCGGTCTTCACCATCGGCGACCAGATCGTCGAGACCATCCGCTTCCACGAGCGCATCGGCCGCAAGGCGGCGCGCGAGCGGGCGGTGGAGATGCTCGACCGCGTCGGCATCGCCCTGCCGGCGCAGCGCCTCGACGAGTACCCGCACCAGCTCTCGGGCGGCATGCGGCAGCGCGCGATGATCGCCATCGCCCTCTCCTGCAACCCGCGCCTCCTGCTCGCCGACGAGCCGACCACGGCGCTCGATGTCACCATCCAGGCGCAGATCCTCGACCTCCTGCGCGAGCTGCAGGAGGAGCTGCGCATGGCCGTCGTGCTGATCACCCACGATCTCGGCGTGGTGGCGCAGCATGTCGACCGGGTGATGGTGATGTATGCGGGCCGCGTCTTGGAGGAGGCGCCGGTTCTGGAGGCCTTCGCCCGGCCGCGCCACCCCTATACGGAGGGGCTGCTGCGGAGCGTTCCCTCGCTCGACGAGGAGCGCCTTCGCCTCGATGCCATTCCCGGCATGGTGCCGAGCCCCTTCGCGCTGCCGCCGGGCTGTCCCTTCGAGCCGCGCTGCATCCATGCGCGGGAGGTCTGCGCCACCCTGCAGCCGCCCCTGATCGACGCCGGTCCCGATCACCGGGCCGCCTGCCTCCGGCTGGTCGACTACGATCCCGGCCGCCTGGCCGCTTCCACATGACGCCGCTCGTCGAGGCCCGGGGCCTCACCAAGCATTTCGCCATCCGGGGACGCGGGCTCTTCGCCGGGGAGACCGGTGCCGTGCGCGCGGTCGACGGGATCGATTTCGCCGTGGGCAGGGGCGAGACCCTGGGCCTCGTCGGCGAATCGGGCTGCGGCAAGACCACGACCGGGCGGATGCTGGTGCGGCTGATCGAGCCCACGGCCGGCGCCGTGCTCTTCGAGGGCGTGCCGATCGAGGGGCTGGGGCCGCGGGCCATGAAGCCGATCCGGCGCGAGATGCAGATCATCTTCCAGGACCCTTACGGCTCCTTGAACCCGCGCATGAAGGTGGCGGAGATCGTCGCCGAGCCTCTCGAAATCCACGACGTGGGCGACGCCGCCGAGCGGCGCGAGCGGGTGGCCGAGCTTCTGGTGAAGGTGGGGCTCGCGGCCTTCCAGGGCGAGCGCTTTCCGCACGAGTTCTCGGGCGGCCAGCGGCAGCGGATCGGCATCGCCCGGGCACTGGCGCTCAGGCCGCGGCTCATGGTCTGCGACGAGCCGGTCTCCGCCCTCGACGTCTCGATCCAGGCGCAGGTCATCAACCTGCTGCAGGACCTGCAGCAGGAGCTCGGGCTCACCTATCTCTTCATCAGCCACGATCTCGGCGTGGTCCGTCACATCGCCGACCGGGTGGCGGTCATGTATCTCGGCCAGATCGTCGAGATCGCCAAAAAGCGCGAGCTCTACCGCCATCCGCAGCACCCCTACACCCAGGCGCTGCTCGCCGCGATCCCGGTGGCCGATCCGACGCGGCGGCGGCGCCTGCAGGCGATCCGGGGCGACGTGCCGAGCCCGGCGCATCCGCCTTCCGGCTGCCGCTTTCATACCCGCTGCCCGCATGTCATGGAGGTCTGCCGGAGGCTCGAGCCGAAGCTGCTCGAGACGGCACCCGGGCATCGGGCGGCCTGCCATCTGCTGCACCAACCGACCGCGTGAGGAGAAGACCGCCGTGTCCGCAGAAACCCGCATCACCTGTCCTTTGGACCTCGACAAGGCGGGCAGGCAGGTGGGGCACCTCCGGCTGCCCCATTCGAGCAACACCTCCGCCTATGGCTGGATCGGCATTCCCATCGCGGTGATCGCCAATGGCAGCGGGCCCACGGCCTATCTCGGCGGCGGCAATCACGGCGACGAGTACGAGGGCCAGATCGCGCTCGTCCGGCTGATCCGCGAGCTCGACCCGGCGCGCATCCAGGGCCGGCTGATCATCCTGCCCGCGAGCAACCTGCCGGCGGCGATGAACCACAGCCGCTGCTCGCCCATCGACGGCGGCAACCTCAACCGCAGCTTTCCGGGCGAGCCCAATGCGCCGGACAACCGGCCGACCGCCGCCATCGCGCACTACGTCGAGGAGGTGCTCCTGCCGAAGTGCGACGCGATGCTCGACATGCACTCGGGCGGCAAGACGCTGGACTACGTGCCGAGCGGCCTGATCCGCCGCGATGGTCCGGACGACCCGCTCTTCGCCAGGAAGCTCGAGGCGCTGAAGGCGTTCGGAGCACCCATCGGCTACGTGGTCGAGGGTGGCGGCATGGCGGCCGCCGGCGGCGGGATCGCCGCCGCCACGATCACCTGCGCCGCCGACCGCAAGGGCGTGCTCGGCATGGGCACGGAGCTCGGCGGGGCTGGCACGGTGACGCTCGACACGCTCGGCGTGGCGCGCCGCGGCATCGAGAACTTTCTGGCCTTCCTCGGCGTCATGGAGAAGCCCGCTCGGAAGGAGGAAGCGAGGACGCGGCTTCTTCGGGTCGCGGGGCCCGACTACTACGTCCACGCACCCTGCCGGGGCGCCTTCGAGCCGGCCTTTCGCCTGGGCGACGAGGTGGAGGAGGGGCAGGTCTGCGGCTGGGTCCACCAGATCGACGAGCCGGACCAGCCGGCCCGCGAGGTGCGCTTCGCGAAGGCCGGCGTCGCCTTCTGCAAGCGGCCCATCACCGCGGTCGAGCGCGGCGACTGCCTGGCGCATGTCGGCACGGACTGGCAGGGGTAGACCACCGTGGACAGGGCGAGATCGCCGATCTGGACGGATGTCGACTACGAAGCGCCGGGCAGGCAGGTGGGGTTCCTCCATCTGCCGCATTCGGTCACCCGCTCGGCCTACGGCACGATCCCCATCCCGCTCGCGGTGATCGCGCACGGCAGCGGGCCGACCGTCCTCTTCATGGCCGGCAATCACGGCGACGAGTACGAGGGGCAGGCCGTCTTGTGCGACCTCGTCCGCAACCTCGATCCGGCGAGGGTCCAGGGCCGCATCATCGTGCTGCCCGCGACCAATCTGCCGGCCGCCGTGGCCGGCACGCGCACCTCGCCGCTCGACGGCGGCAATCTCAACCGCGCCTTTCCGGGCGATCCGGCCGGCGGGCCGACCGCCAGGATCGCCCACTACCTGGATACCGTCCTCTATCCCATGTGCGACGCCACGCACGATCTGCATTCGGGCGGCGCCTCGCTCGACTATCTGACGCTCGCCACCATGCGGCTTTCGGGCGACGCCGATCTCGACCGGCGGGCGCGGGCGGCGCTCGATGCCTTCGCGCCGCCCATCGCCATGGTCTGGGCCTTCACCAACGAGCCCACCCTCTCCGCGGCCTGCGCCCTCACGCACAAGCTCGTGGCGCTCGGCGGCGAGTTCGGCGGGCGGGGTGGCGTCCGGCTCGAGGGCATTCGCGTGATCGAGGCGGGCATCCGCCGCCTGCTCGATCATCTGGAGGTCATGGAGGCACCTGCCGACCTGCCGCCGCCGCCCCGGCCGCGCCATGTCGAGGTGCCGGACCGTTCCTGGTACGTCTATGCGCCGGAGCGCGGGCTCTTCGTCCAGGCGGTCGATCTCGGCGCCGAGGTCGAGGCGGGCGATCTCGCCGGCCATGTCTGCTTTCCGGAGGACCCGGGCCGGGCCCCGGTGCCCTGTCATTTCAGGCAGTCGGGCCTCGTCATCTGCCAGCGCGCCATGGGGCGCACCGAGCGCGGCGACTGCGTCTTTCATCTGGCCCGCGATCTCGACTGAACCCCGAAAGCGGAGCTCTCAGCCGCGCGGGCAGAGCTCGCTCGGGAACTCGACGAGGTTGTCGCGATCGACGAGCTGATCCGGGCTTCTCGGCAGGATGCAATGGCTGCCCTGGTTCTGGGTGCAGGTGTTGAGGTCGAAGCCGAGCGACAGGAGCGATGCCAGGACCGCCTCCCGTGGCTCGGTCATCCGGTTGCCGAGCTGGCGCGCGCTGCGTCCGACGATGAGGGCGTCGACCGAGAAGCGGGCCTCGTCCTGGTCGAGCTCCACCTGGTTGTGGGAGAAGTCGACATCGTCGAAGCCGTAGGCCAGGACCGCCGCGAGGGGCGGTGGGTCGCGGGCGAGCTGGCGCTCGAGCGCCATCTGGTTGCCCTGCACCAGCACCCTGCCCCGGGCCGTCGCCCGCAGCTCGGTCGCGAGGGCGACCACGCGCGGCGGTGCTTCGAGCCCGCCCGCCGCCGCCTCGATCAGCTTTTGGGCGAGGCCCTCGAGCCGCTCGATGCCGAGCAGCACGATCGCGGCCATGTCGCGCGAGCCCAGCCCGTCCGGCCCGGCACCCCGCGCGATGCCGAGGCGGCTGATCAGCGTGTTGCCCCGAACCCGCATGTCGCCCTCGCCGATCACCAGAAGCGCGGGGCCGCGCTCGGCCGCAACGATGTTGTCCTCGACGACCAGGGCCGGATCGAAGCGGTGCGGCTCGCCGCCCGCCTCGTCCTTGGGCGGGGCCACGGCGAGGATGACGATGCCGCCGGTCATGGCGTCGTCCTCCGCCTCGGCCCGGCCATTGCCCAGGATGTGGTTGCGGCTGATGAGGATGCCCGTGCCGCGGCGGACGAGGATGCCGGCCGCATCCTTTGGCGCGTCGGTCGCGTTCCCTTCGATCCGGTTGTCCTGCACGGTGAGCCCGTCCACGGCGTCGCTCACGACGATGCCGCCGGCCGCATCGCCGAAGAAGGTCTTCTCGCCCCGGCACATGGCGATCTCGTTTCCGGCGATCCGGAGCCGGTCGGCGCGCTTGCCGACCTCGATGCCGGCGCCCCGGCCGTCGACGAGCCGGTTTGCCCGGATGGTGACGGTGCCGGCGCCGCCGTCGATGACGATCGCACTCCGGGCGAACCGCAGGATCGTGTTGCCTTCGATCTCCACCTCGCGGCTGCCGCCGAAAAGGCCGATGCCGGCGCCCTCGAGGCGGTTTCGGGCGAGGATCAGGCCTCGCGCCTTCCCGGCGGTGATGGCGAAGGGGGCTTCGGCACTCTGGAACCAGCAGAGGCGGGCGAAGCCGTCGCTCATGCCCTCGAAGCTCACGGCACCGCCCTCGGCCGCGCCGTGCACCACGACCTCCTCGATCCCGGTGGCATCCGCCAGAAAGCGCAGCCCGGCGCCCTGCACGATCAGCCGGGAGCGCGGCAAGCAGCCGACGATGCGCGTGTTCGGCCGCTCGATCCGGAGCCCGTCGGGGATCGGGTGATCGCCCGGCAGGAGGCAGATGCGGACGGGTGTCGCCGGTTCCGGCGCCAGTGCCGGCAGGGCTGCCAGCGCCGCCCGGAGGTCGGCGACGTCGCCGTCGCGGCCGACGCAGATCGTGCAGCATTCGCAAGCCGGCCGAGGCTCGTCGCCGCCGGCGGCCGGGGGCACGGGCTCCCGGCAGTCCCTGGTCACGGTGAAGCCGCCGGGGCCGAGCGTCACCTCGGCGAGCGGCACGTGGTGATGGTGAACGCCGTCGGGCGGTGCGGCGTCGAGCTTCTCGACCGAGCCGTCGACGGTGCGGGCCGCGAAGGACCAGTGGTCGCCCACCCGCATGACGCCGGAGGTGCCGGGTGCGGCGCTGAAGCCGACCTGAACGCCGTCCTCGAGAGCGACGGGCAGGGCGCCCGTGGTCATCAGGCCGGTCGCGGCGTCGACGGCGTTGTTGTGCCGCTCCAGGCTCTGGTCCCAGCGGATCAGCCGGGTGTGCGCCGACTTCAGGTCGGCCGGCGTCGTGCCGAAGCCGCCCGTGCCGCCGAGCGGCAGCGCGCGGTCGAGAAAGACGGTGCGCGTCGCCTCGTCGATGCTCGAGACGCGCGCCATCTCCCCGGCCTCGCCCAGAAGCTCGCGCCGGTCGTCCAGCACCTCGACCCAGTCGCCCGCCGCGAAGCGCAGGACCTGGTCCCGGCCGATTCGCGTCACCCGAAGCTGGCTTTCGGTGCCGCTCGTGGCGATCGTCTCGACGGGCGAGACCACCGAGGCGTTCTCGCGCGACCACTTGAAGAGGGCCGTGCCGACCGGCCCGGCCGTGTGCACCTCGACGCGGTAGAGGCGGTTCTCGAGGCCGCGATAGCCGCCGGTCGGCGGCAGGATGCAGGGGTCGTCGGAGGCGGGCGTGCCGGTGGCGTCCGTGGTGAGGCGGCCGAAGCCCGGCGGAAAGAGGGAGGCGAGGTCCGTGTTGCAGGTGGCGTCGGCGGCGCTCAGCAGCCTGACCTGCCAGACGACCTGGCGGCGGGTCGTCGTGTCGACGCCGAAGAGCGCCTTCTCCAGAAGCTCGGGCTCCTCGACCCAGGTGACCTCCCGCTCGAACACGTCGAGATAGGCGAGGGCCGGGCCCGGCGCCGGGTCCGCGACGGGACCGGGCAGGAAAGGCTGCGCCTTCAGCGTGGCCGCCTCCCCGGCGAAGACCTCGGCGACGAGGCCCATGGCGTAGAGCCGGCCGGCGCCGATGGCGAGGTCGGGGCCCGGCACCGGCGTCAGCCTGAAGGCATCGGGCGTGGTCCGGCCCGGGACCCAGCTTCTGCCCCAGGCATCCTCCGCCAGATTGCGGAGGCGGCGGTCGAGCATCAGCGCCTGGATGTTCTGGTCGGAATCGAGCGTGACCCGACCTTGCTGCATCAGCACGGCCGCGATGCGATCCTTTGGCCGGAACCCGTTCCTCGAATAGTCGCCCGCCATTTCCGTTCCCCCGGCCGGGCCGAGCCGCCCGGCTCTCGCCGCCCTCTCAGGTCACCGGCACGATGCCGGCATCCAGCCCGAACGGCAGGTATTCATCCAGTCTCTGGCGCAGGTTGGCCGCCCGCTGCGGCTGCTTCAGATGCGAGAAGGCGCCCATCTCGGAGCCGTCCTCGGCACCCTCGCCGATCGCCCTGGGCCCATGCGCGTGCAGCTGGGCGAAACCCGGCTGGCCCCAGAGGCGGTTGGTCCAGACCGGCACCAGCCAGCGCGCGACCCTGGCCGCCGCCTCCTGGCGGTCGGCATCGCTGGGTGCCGTGCCGGTGCGCGCCGCCAGCGCCTCGATCTCGGTCTCGATCTCGAGGTCCGGCTGGCAGCGATAGCGCCTCGGCGTGCGCGAGCCGGGCGGCAAATAGCTGAACCGGGCGCAGCCGAGCTGCCGGCGATCGCAGTGCACCCTGTCTTCGAGGATCGATTCGCTGGCGAGCAGGAGGGCTTGGACGGTGGTGCGGCCGAGCACCGTCGAGCGCTCCATGAGGGTGGGCGGCCCCGGCTCGGCGGCGCTGCCGACGGCGTCGCCGCCGGGCTCGGCCACGACGATGCAATCCAGGATCCGAAGCGCCCTCGCGTGGCGCGGCAGGCCGAGGGGACCGGTGACCGAGAAGGCGAGATCCAGGGTGAGCGCCTCGTTCAGGAGGTCGGGGGCCGTTCCGGCGGCGACGACGAGGCTGGGCCGGATCGGCGGACCGCTTTCGGGCCCGGTGCCGAGCACCTCGGGTCCCGGCACCAGCGTCGTGTGGAGGAGGCGGAGATGACCGAGCGAGCCTTCGACCTCGACCTTGCCCTCGATCCAGAGGCCGGAGAGGGTCAAAGCAGCGTCGTCGTGGCGGCCGGTCAGGGTGACGTCGCCCCGGATGAGCGGTCGGGTGCCGCTCAGGGCCTCGATGGCGAGCCAGCCGCCGTTCCCGGGCTCGATCGAGAGGCTCTCGGCATAGGTGCGGCTGTCCTCGAGCGCGATGATCGCGTTCCGTTTCCGGTGCACCGGCCCGGCCCAGTCGGCCAGGGCCGCCGCCAGCGTCGTGAAGGCGCCGGCGGCACCGTCCTTGCGCACCCGCAGGACCAGGGGTGCCGTGGTCTCGCCGGGCAAAGGATCACGGCGGATGGTCCAGGCGCGCCGCTCGTAGGGGCCGCCGCCGAGGCCCGCGGAGAAGCCGTAATGGTGGCTGGTCCGGACAGCATCGGCATCGTCGCCGATCGCCGCCGCGGGGTCGCTCGCGAGCTTTCGGCCGAGCGCGATCCGCGCCAGCGCCACGTCGACGGCGACGAAGCCGTCCGCCGGCTGCCTGAAGGTGGCGAGATCGGCGCAGATCACCCGTTCGGTCGGCACCGGCCAGCGTGCCCCGCCCTTGAAGAGGGTGATCGAGAGGCTGCCCTCGGGGCCCGCCGCCATCGGATCGGCGGGCGGCGTGGCATACCAGCGGGTCGCCTCCGGCACGGGGCTTCGACCGTGCGCCTCCTTCAGGTCCTCGAAGAAGGCCGCCCTGCGGATCGGCCCCGGCACATGGCGCTCCTCGGTCATGCCGGCCTCGTCGCCCTCGCGGCGCCAGCCGGCGAAGAGCGGTGCCGCGTGGCCGGTCGGGCTGACATGCCAGCCGAAGCCGGATGCGGGATCCTGCCTGGCGTCCGCGCCCGAGAGCTCGAAGGCGCCGAGCCGCCAGACGAAGAAGAGGGCGTTCGAGATCGCGTGCCAGCCGTCGAGCGGGCCGATCGGCCGCACGTCGACGCTGTGGGTGAAGCCGTCGAAGGCTCCATGCACGCGATCGCAGGCCTCCAATCGGCGAAGATGGGGCAGGGTCGCCTCGGGTCGCACGTGGTTGCGGACCATCTGCGTCCAGCCGAGGATCCGGAAGGGCTCGACGAGATGGGCGGCCCAGCCGGTGACGTCGCGGGCCAGCTCCTCGAGTGTCGGCGGCATGCCCTTGCGCCGGCGATAGTGGATCGTTTTCACGATGTCGGCGCGGCGGCGGGCGGCGATATCGGGTGCCAGGCTCGGGCCCCGGAGGTCGGGGAAGCGCTCGCGCGCGGTGTCGCTCCGGGCGACCTCGTCGGTGCCGAAGAGCGGCAGATTGCCGACGAGGTCGCCGATATAGGGCAGGACCCAGGGGCTCGCGGTCTCGGCGAAGAGGTCGTCGTAGAGCCTCGCGATATCGGCCTCGATGATCTCGGCCTGCGCATCGATCACGCCGAGCAGCCGCTCGAGCGGCCGGCCCGCTTCGGCGTCGCGCTCGCGGTGGAGCGCCGGCAGCAGGTCGTAGAGCCGCTTTCCGCTCATCCCATCCCTCCCGTGGCCGATAGCGCCAGGTCGCTCCGCGCCAGGGTGGCGAGCTCGGCCGGTATCACCTCGTGGCCGGCGGCGAGCAGGGGGGCGGCGAGGGGATCGGCCAGGGCCGCCTGTGCCGGGCGTGCTCCGAAGAGACGAAGATGCGGCTGGCCGGGTGCCGAAGTGGCGCCCCTTGCCGCCAGCGCCGCCGGCGACCAGCTGCTCCAGCCCTTGAAGTGCAGCCTGTCGAGATCCACGCCGTCGACGCCGTCCGTGGCCTGCAGGACGGTGATGATCCGGCTCGCGTGCAGGGGTCGGCCGAGCTCGGCCCGGGCGAAGGAGAGGTGCTCGAGGAGTCGGGCTGCCGCCGCCTCGAGCACGGCGGCGCGGAGGCAGGAGGGCCCGACCACGAGCCTCGCTTCGACCACGATCGGCACGGCGAGCGCATTCTGGACGAGGAGGACGCGATTGGGGTCGCGCGCGGCGTCGAGTGCCGCGTGGAGGCGCGCCATCGCCACCGGGGAGAGCGGGCTGCCGCCCTCCGCCGCGACCGTCAGGTGGACCGAGCCGTCGAGACCGCGCCAGACGCGGTCCGCCCGGGCCTTGGCGATCTCGCCCGAGGCCGTGGCGACCCTGGCGAAATCGTCGAGCGCCACGATCCGGCCGAACGTGCGCACGCTCGCGGGTGCCTTCGCCCTTGCGTCCCCGGCCGTTTCGGGATCGGCACCGCCCTCCGCCGGCGCCGGGTTGGTCGCGTCGCGCAAGCCGGGCGGCCGGTTGAGCAGGATGCCGAGCCTGTGCGCGGCGACGAGGCCGGCGAGCCCGCTTCCCCTTCGGTAGCGGGCCACCACATTGCCGCTCCCGGTGGGCAGGCGCGCACCCGTCCGCCCGTCGCCGAAGGTGAGCCGGGCCTTGCGGTCGTCCCGCTCCGCCAGCCGGAAGACGGTGGCGTCGGGCTTTTCGCCGTAGAGGCTTGCGACGGGCTGCCAGCGGACGCCGTCGGCGAGGAGGGTGAGCTCGGGCTCGCCCAAGGTCGAGCGGGCGGAGGGCCGCCGGCTGAGATCGGGCTTGCCCAGCGTCCAGCTCTGGAAGACGGCGCCGCCATCGCCGTCGCCGAGGGTTTCCGGCGGCTGCGTCTCGCCATGGCCGGCACGCGCCACGTTGCCCCAGAGGGTCGCGTCATCGGCATCGATCGCGGCCGGCAGGGCGGGGCTGAAGTCGACCGCCCTCGTTCCGTCGCCGAGCACGGCCGAGCCCGTCACCTCCGCTGCATGGACCCGGCCTTTGCCGTCGTCGACGAGCAGGCGCCGGCCGCGCTCGATCGGCACGCCGGGGTCGGGGTCGAGCGTCAGCCGGCCGCCGGCGATCCGCGGGGGCCAAGCGCGATCCTGGAACGCCAGCGCATCGGGCTCGACCTCCAGCACATGGGCGGTGCGGCGATCGCCGATGGCGAGGCCCGTGACACCGCTCAGGGTCAGGACCGTGACCGTGGCCTCGAGCGGCCCGAGCTGGCGCGGCGCCTCGGCAACCGACGTCACCGTCGCGAGGCGCACGACATCGCCGTTCTGGACGAGGAGCTTCGTTCCGGGCGTCAGCCCCTCGATCTCGCCATCGAGGGGCCAGGTGGGCGGCGCCGGGCCCGTGGCGGCCTCGGGAAGGCCGAGCCGGCCCAGGAGGCTGACCTTCTGCCAGGCGGGCGGCGGATCCCATCTCCCGGTGGCGGGATCGTACCTTCCGGGATCATAGCTCGAATGGCTCTCCGGCGCGTTCCAGCCGAAGAACCGGAGGCTGCGGCGGATGCGATGCGCGTGGCCATGGGTGATGGGTGCCGGTGCGGGCGGGAGATCACGGGCCAGAGGCGGCGACCAGACGAGCCGGCGAAGCCCCGCTTCCGGCAGGACGGCGACCACGCGCTTCTCCTCGAGGGCGTCGCCGGTCCAGAAGACGAGCCGGTCGCCGGCAACGATGGCCGGGCCGCCGTCGAGCAGGAGCGCCCGGTCGCGACCGGCGCTCAGGGGCCGGTCGGGCTCCGGCACGGGCCGGGCGCGGAGCCGGTTGAGGGCGGCGATGCCGTGACAGGGCTCGAGTGTCTCGAAGACCTGCGGCTGCTCGCCGGCGCCGGGCAGGCTCATGACCCGTACCCCGGCCTGGATCACGAGGGCAGCACCATCGTCGAGGGTGAGGGCGAGGTCGGTCTCGGCCGAGAGGCCCGGCCGCGGCTGGTAGGCGAGATGGCCTGCCAGCATGCGCACCGACGAGCGGTGCAGGGCCGTGCGGAGGCGGGCCTCGTTGGCGATGCGCTCCTGATAGAAGGTGAGGACGTCGCCGAGGGCGGCCCAGAGCTCGATGAGCGTGATGCCGTGGTCGTCCGTCGTGCGGGTCGTGAGCTCCGGCAGCTCGCGCGCCAGGGCGGCCAGCATGGCCGCCCGAAAGCTCGCGAAGCTGCCGACGCGGCAGGCGAGGGACGAGCGGCCCGGCCGGTTCCAGATCGAAAGCGGTGTCGCCGGCAGGGCCGGCTCGCAGCAATGACAGGTGTCGAGGCGGTCCATCGTCAGAGCCCGCCCACGGCCTTGAGCTCGAGCACGCCGTTCTCCGGCCGGCTCGGGTCGTTGTCGAGCCTCGCGATCTCGAACGGACCGAGCGGCAGGACGCCCGCCTCGAGCTCGCCATTGGGCAGTTCCCAGTAGCGATGAAAGGCCCGGACCTCGAGCGAGGCGATGCCCGTGATCTCCTGCACCGCGGCGATGATCCGGCTGAGCCGGAGCGCCGAGCCGAAGCGCAGGCGCGAGGCATGGAAGAAGCCGATCCGGCCATCGGGGAGAAGCCGGTTCGAGAGACGATCGCCGACGGCGGCGAGCAACTGGCCGCGGAAGTGGCCGGCCGCGACGCAGAGGCGAATGGCGAGACGAAGCGGCACGTAGCGGGCGGTATCGAGCACGAGATCGTAGCCCGTGAGCCGTACCCGGCCCAACGCGGCCCCGGCCCGGCTCGCGAAGGGATCGGCGAGCCGCACCCGGCCGCCAGGCAGGGTGAGGAGATCGGCCGGATCGGCGGGGTGGAGGGCGAGGAAGACGGTATGCCAGCTTCCGGTCCAGCGGAAGCTGGCCCTGGCGTCGGCGACGCCCCGCAGGGCCAGCGCCCGATCCCGCCAGTCCGCCTCGGTCACGGCGCGGAACTGGGTGGCGCGCATGGCGGGGCCGGCCCGCTCGCGCACCTCGGCGATGGTCTCGCCCTCCTGGCCGTGCGCCATGGGCAGAGGCTGGCGCACGGCCAGGAGGTCCGGAAAGCTGTCGGGGGCCGCGGCCGGGGCGATGAAGACCGCGTGGGCCACGGCATCGCGGCCGACATTGCCCCTCGTGCCGTTGCCGATCCGGGCCCGGGCCTCGATCGCGGTCGCACCTTCGGCGCTGCGTCCGTTGATGCCGTCGCCGAAGCGCAGCACGGCGGCACCGGCATCGTCGATCTCGGCGACGAAGTGCTCCTCGAAGGGGCCGCTTTCGAGAAGGTCGGGGACCGGCCGCCACCAGGTCGGCGGCGCGCCGGGCAGGGTGAGGCGCAGGCGCACCGCGGGCAGGCAGTTGCGCGCGTCGCCATCCAGCTCGTGCCGGTCGGCGGACCCGCCGGCCCCGGCAGGGGTCGCGACGGTCAGGGGTGCGAGATCGAGACGGAGCGTCGAGACCCGCGCGAAGCCCGGAGGCTCGGCGGGCAGATCGTCCAGCGCCAGCCGCACCGTCCGCCCGTGATCGACCGGCACGACATTGCCGCGCATGAGAGAGACATGCGCGATCCTCCGGCCGCGCGAGGTGGTGGTCGAGAGGCAGAAGGGCATGGCGAGCGCGTCCGCGTCGCGCCACACGACCTCGACCAGAGGCAGTCGCGGTGCCGCCTCGTCGCCGGGCCCGACCGGCTCGAGGACGGGCTCGGCGGCGGTGCCGCCGACGTGTCGCTTGAAGACGGGATCGGTCAAGGGTGGCGGCATCGCGGGCGGTGTCGCGACCCCTGTGGTCTCGACCTCGACGAGGCGGACGAACTGCCGGCGCATCGGATCGAGATCGACCGCGGCTCCGCTTCGGACTCCCTTGACCTCCTCGACGAGGAGCCAGTCGCCCGCCTCGAGCGGGGGTGCGAAGGCCTCGAGATCGGCGCCGACGCCGAAGAGGAAGGCCCGTCTCGCACCTTTGGGCAGGCAGCATCGGGCATCGCCCATCTCGTGCACGAAGAGCCGGTTCTTCGCCGGCAGGATCCGGGTGCGCGCGCTCGCCTCGAAGACGACCGCCTCGCGCAAGGCGGGATCGCCGTCGAAGGCGCTCTCGGCGAGCTCGGTGATCACGGCACCCGGAACGGCCGCCTGACCGCGCAAGGGCTGCCGGAGCCGGGTCAAGAAGCGCGTGCCGGCTGGCACGACGCCGTCCGCGGGCGAGCCGGCCCGAGCCTCCAGGACGACGAAGCCCGAGGCGTTGCGTCCGTCGTGCATGCGATAGTCGACGAGCCGCGCGTGACGCCGGGCGGAGATGCGCAGCCGGCAGGTTTCGAGAAAGGCCTCGGTCGCGACCGCGTCCTGCGACCAGCTCAGGAGATCGCCCTTGTAGGCCATGAGCTCGACCAGCGTCGTGCCGAGCTCGGCCGGGAGGGATTCGACCCAGCTCGGATTGCGGGTCCGGGCGAAATCCAGCATCAGCCGGCGGAAGCTGGCATAGTCCTTGGCGAGGTAATCGAGCCGCGGCTCCTGCACGGGCTCCGGCTCGCAGACCCGGGCGGCGAGGCAGTCGAGATCGCTCGGGCAGCCGGCCTTGAAGCCGAAAGGCGCATGGTCGAGGCGAGGGTCGAGCCCATCGTGGCGGACCGTGACCACGTAGGTCGAGAAATCGCCGGAGCGATCGAGGTGGGCGAGGAGCGTGTGCGGCGGCTCGGGCGGGGAGGGGGCCGGGGTCAGGGGTCCGGGCAGGACCTCGATGCCCGTGTTGCGCACGCCGCCCGTGATGGTCAGATCGGCGCCGGTGAGGCCGGCCGGCGGCGGCTTCAGGAAGGTGAGGGCGAGCCGGTAGCGTTGCGAGGCCGGCAGCGCCGGGAACTCGTCGTACTCGACGAAGTCGATGCCGTTGAGGGTCGGATGCTCGAGGAGGAGGGCCCGGCGCTCGGCGTCGCGGCAGACGAGGTCGGTATCGAGGCTCATGTCTCCACCCCGCGCACGAAGCGGTCCTCCTGGCGCTCGCCCGTAGCGAGCCTGCGCCAGGCCACCGTGACCTCGATCGCCGCGTCGCCGATCTCGCAGGTCACGGCCTCCACGGTGACGACCCCCTCGAGCCAGCGCATGAGCGAACCCTGGACGAGCTGCCGAATCGAGGCGGCGAGGGCGTCGGAGGCGGGCATGAAGACGAGCTGCTTGAGGCCGCAGCCGAAATCCGGGCGCATCACCCGCTCGCCCGGGCTCGTGAACAGGATCTGCTCGATCATGTCGCGGATCCGGTCGTCCTCGGCCACGAGGGCGGTCCGGCCGGTGGCGTCGACGTGGAAGGGATGGTCGAGCCAGCGGCGCTCGCCGGTCATGGCGTCTTCTCGATTCGCAGCAGGGTGCGCCGTGGTGCGTCGCGGAGCACGAAGGCCTCCGGATGGGCGTGCAGGTGCTCGACCACGGCCTGGGCGATGGCGAGGAAGAGATGGCGGCGGCCGCGCACCTGCTCCTCCGGGCCGTCGGGCAGGCCCGGCAGGCCGTCGGCCCGGAGCAGCGCATCGAGCCGCTCCTCGATCAGCCCGGCGAGGCTGCCGGTGAAGTCCGCCTGGGTGCCCGCCTCGAGCGCCATGGCGGCTACTCCAGCAGCACCTTGGTGGAGAGGATCGAGGCCGGCGGTGGGGGAAAGGGGGTCAGGGCCGGTGCCGGTGTGACCGGCAGCACGCCGAGCGCCAGCTCGCCCGGGTGGATATGGGCGTTGAAAAGGCCGACCAGGGTCGAGAGGTAGGCCATGAGCTGGTCGCCGAGCACGGCCGGATGGGCGGCCGTGCCGCTGCCGTGCTGGACGAGCGGTGCGGCGCTCACCACCCGGGCCATGCCCTTCAGCGTCACCGTGCCGGTCAAGAGGCTGACCTCCATCTGGTTGGTGCCGGCGGCATCGCTGATGACGACCGTCTGGCCCTTGTCGTCGAGCACGATCGAGAAGCCCGTGTCGCTGCGCAGCAGCTTGTCGGTGGTCATGGCCGGCGCACCCTTCGCCTTGGGCGGAAGCTCGCCCGTCCCCCACCAGCCGCCGACCCAGATCGGCCGCGACACGTCGCCCGCCTCGAACTCGATCCACACCCCGGCGCCGGGCAACGGCACGGTGTAGAAGCCGGCCAGCGTGCCGGCATAGGGCGTGCAGGGGCTGGCCCAGCCGGACGGGATCTCGCCCAGGACCTCCGGGATCATGGCCTGGATGCGGCCGAGCCGGAGCGGGTCCTGGTTGTCGAAGACGATGCCGCGATACTTGCCGAGGAGCCGGTCCTGGCCTCCGCATTCCTCCTCCGGAACCATCGTCTCGTCGAGCATGGCATCCTCCTCCTTCAACCGGCCAGGGCCAGGGGATCGACGAAGAGCTCGGCCCCGGTAAGGCCCACGGCGTTGCGCCAGGCCTCGAAGCCCTGCTCGTAGCCGCCCCGTCGGATCGTGTGGGTGACCCTGGTGACGTAGTAGCTGCCGCTGTGCTGGCGGCCGGCGCCGCGGATCAGGACGGGCAGCCCGGCCCTGAGGATGCGGCCGAGCTTGAGCCCGTCGACCGTGCCGCTGGCCCTGAGCGCCCGGCTCGTGCGGTTGGCGAGGCTCTGCGCCTGCAGCAGCGCCTCGGCGGGGTTGGCCGCGTCGCACATGAGGGGGCGGGTGACGGAGGGCGGCAGGACGCGCGCGAGCGCCGGCTCGAGGCCCAAAGGCGGCTCGCTCGCCACCGGCACCACCGCCGGCACCGGTGTCCTGGTCCGGGCATCGACGGCGAGGCCGAGCGCCATGGTCGGGCGCAAGGTGTCGTAGGTGACGGTGAAGCCCGACATGTTGGTCGCCGCCCCGAAGTCGGTCGAGAGCACACCCTGCGGCGGCAGGGAGGTGAAGGGCGGGTGGAAATGGGCGACGTCGACGCCGGAGAGGGGCTCCGGCTGCACGTAGAGCTCGTGGCCGTGCAGCCGCGCCGCCCGCCGGAGGTAGCGGATGTCGGGGGCGCGCACCGTGGTCTGCGTGTCGAGCACGCTGCGGGTCATCGGCACCGGCCAGACGGTCACCGGCGTCGCGACGATGCCGTAGCGGGAGAACATCTGCGTGGCGACGATGTTGTCCGGCTGGTTGGGGTAGGGCATCGGCTGCTCGATGTGGTTCATCAGGGTCGCCGTGGCGTCCATGGCCACCACCTCGAGCCGCGCCTGGCCCGGCCGGTCGCCGTTCAGGAGCCGGGTCTCCCGGACATAGCCGTTGACCAGGGTCTCGGGCACGAAGCTGCCGAAGGCGAGCCGCACCGAGACCGGCAGCATCGGCCGGAAGAGGTCGAACGTCAGGAGGTCCCAGTCGCCCAGGAAGTTGCGCGAGAGGGCGAAGCGCAGGCGGAGGATCGACGCCGCGTCGGTCGAGCACTCGACCTCGATGCTCTCGAGCGCGTCGAGGAAAGGCTGGGGCAAGGGCGCCTTCAGCACCTGGACGAGGAAGAAGGAGGGGATGATCTGCACGAGGGCCCTCAGCGCGCCGGCAGCGCCACGGCGAGCGCCCGGCCCGGCGTGTCCGTGAGCCCGTCGGCCACGAGACCGGCATTGGCGTCGGCGATGCGCCACCACATCCCGGGATCGCGAAAGACGTTCCAGGCGATCGTGTCGAGCCGGTCGCCCTCCTGCACCACGTAGGTCATCTGCGCCGGATCGGCATCGATCAGCCGCAGGCGCTTGTAGCGGAGCTCGCTGCCGTCCGGCCGCGTCAGGGTCGCCGTCTCCACCGTCTCGTAGCGGCTGCCGCGAAGGAACAAGGCTCGCCTCCTCAGAAGGGCAGGGCACGGCCGAGGGCACCGGTGCCCAGGCCGAGATTGAGGGCCGCCATGACCTCCTTCTGCGTGAAGGAGGCCATGTAGACCCAGTAGGCGGGGTCGGTCGTCTCGAGGTCGCGATAGGTCAGGACCTCGAGCCCGAGATCGGCCCTCGCGTTGATGGGGTTCAGCCGCGTGTCGAACGCCTGCTCGGTGATGGAGAGGCTCTGCACCCTGACCGGCAGCACGCGCGCCGCCCCCCAGACCAAAAGGGCGAGCGGCACCTCCTCGCCCAGGATGAAGGCGCCGCCCAGGGCCGAGAGCACCTGATTGGCGACCACCACCGGAAAGGCCGGGTACAGGAGCCCCTCGAGGGCGGCGAGTGCCGGATGGAGGCCGATCTCGACCGTGGTGGCGTGGTCCCTTGGATGCTCGAGCTGGTCGGCGGCGTCGATCTCCATTGCGAGGGTGATGGTCTCCCTGGGCGGACCGTCGGCGCGGCCCACCTCGCCGCGGCCGCCGCCGGTCTCGGCGGTGCGCGGGCTCAGGGCGCGCGTCACCTGCTCCGGGTTGTACTGGAACACGATGACCCGCGGCACCAGCGCGGGCAGGCTGTAGGCGACGATGGCGCCCTTGAGGATGCGGGGGGAGCCCGGGAAGGTGCTCATGCCATGCCTCAACCTTGTCGCCGGCAGGCGGTGGGCGGCTTCGTCGGCGGGTTGCCCGCCTTGCCGTCATGCAGGGCGCGCAGCGTCAAGAGCGCCTTCTCGCGGCTCGCATGCTGCTTCTGCAAGGCGGCGCTCAGGCAGTGATAGTAGCCGAGGGCCGCATCGATCAGCGTCACCCGCATCGCATGCGCCATCGTGCCGGTGCCGGGTGGCTCCTTGAACGCAGCCTCGTCGGCGAAGGCCAGGAACTCGCGCTCGTCGCTGCGATTGGCGCCTTCCATGCCGGCGCGCTGCTGGTCGATATGCGTCAGCTCGTGATCGAGCTGGGCAACGCGGCGCGAGATCATCCGTCGCGTGGTGCCCTCGACGAAATTGCGGCCGACGGTGATGAGCCCGACCCGGCTCGCCACCTTGCCGCGATAGGTCGTCCTCAGCCCCGGCTCGGATTCGTCGTAGCTCACGCTGGCGACGAGGCCGGCGCGCTGCGGAAAATAGGTCTGGAGCATGCGCCACACCAGCTCGAGCGCCCGCCATTTGAGCGACTTCTTCGCATCGTGCGCGAGATCGATCAGCGCCTGCGCCTGCTTGTCGATGGGGTTGGCCTGGCGCTGCACGCGAGGGCCGCAGGCTTGCGCCTGCTGCACGACATGCACGAGCTCGTGGGCGAGCAGCCGGCGTCCCTCGCGCGTGCCGGGCCGCCATTCGCCCGGGGCGAAGGCGACGTCGCGGCCGAGGGTGAAGGCGCGGGCACCGAGATCGACCGCTGCGGGCAACTCGGGGTGCAGGCGCACGGCGGAAAGGTCGCGGCCGAGCCGCGGCTCGAAGAAGGCGCGCTCGGCCGCCGGCAGGGGCGCGCCGGAGCCGGGGCCGGGCATGGAAGCGGTGGCGTCGCCCCGCGCCGGGGCGGTCGCCTTGCGGCGCATCATCTCGTCCTCCGCCGTCATGGATCCGGGGGTGGCGCCGCCGACGAGAGCCTCGGCCACGCGGTCCGCCTCGCGCTCGAGCGGGTCGTCGACCGGTCCGATTCCGAGCTTCGCCTGCAGCCATTGGTTGGAAGGTGCCGCCGTCGATGCCGGCTTCGCCGGGCCGCATGGCCTCGAGGTCGCAAGCCGGGGTCGCAGGGCGCGGGCCCGGATCACAGCTCGAACCCCAGGGTCAGACCGGCACGGAACGATCGGGTGAAGGCGGGGTCGCGCTCGAGCTCGGGGGTGACGGGACCGATGGCGCCTGTGCCCATCGCGGCGCCGACGGCAGCCTCGGCACCCAGCACGAAGCGTTGGGAGCCGGTGCCGAACCGATAGCCGAGGCCCACCCCGGCTTCGCCGTAGAGCGAGCTTCGGGTCTCGTCGTAATCGGCTCCGGAATAGTCGGTGGAGCTGAAGCTGCCGTAGCCGAGCTCGCCGAAGGCGCCGAGCCGGAGCCCGCCCTGGCCGGGCGAGGTGCGGTATTCGAAGCCGAGCCTGAGGCCCAGGGTGAAGGCGGAGCGGGTCTTCCGATCGCCGCTGCCCCAGAGCATCGCCGCCCGCGGCCCGACCGTGAGCTCCCAGCGGCGCAGCCGGTCGAGCGGCACGCCGACCTCGAACGCCAGGCTCTGGAAGAGGCCGGAGAGACCGCTGAGCGAGGCGTAGCCGATGCTGTAGGTGGGGCGAAAATCGGGCAGGGTCGGCCGCTTCAGCTCGACCAGCGATGCGCGACAGCCCGGATAGGCCCGCTCGAGGAAGGCGGGGACGAACTGGAAATGGCGCTCGTGCAGTTGCGCGAACCGGCCGTGGTCGTGAACCGAGCCGGCGAGCGAGTAGTCGCCCTCGATCTCGCGCTCCGGGCTGTACTGGCCCCGCGGATCCGTCGCCGCGATCGCCTCGTTCTCCTCGCGGTACTCGTCGCCATGGCCGAGGGCGAAATGGACGCCCTCGTGCGGGATGGTCCGGGCGAGGCCGGAGGAGCCCGTGCAGAGGACGATGTCGCTGCCCTGCACGTAGGAGCGGCCTTCGCGGTTGACCGGAGTCACCGTCATGACGCTCGCCTGGCTGGTGCCGGTCCGGGCGAGGCTGGTGGCGACGCGCACGCGGATCGGGATGTTCCGCCCCCGGCAGGTGCCGGGGCAGGCATCGCCCTCGAGGCGCACGCTGTACCAGCCGTTCAGGCGCTCGTTGACCAGCCTGAGGAACTCGCGCTGCAGGCTCGCCATGCGGGCGGGTGTGATGTTGCGCACCGGCGTCCGGGGTGCCGGCGGACCTTCGCAGTCGCCCCAGATGCCGCTCGGCGGCTGGCGGAAGCGCACGACCTCGGGAATCGTGACGGCGCAGGCGAGCGGATCGAATTCGACGTCGACGCTGCTTCTGTGGACCTCTCTCGCCGGGTCGCCCCTCACGTATTCGTGCCTGGCCACGTCCCCGCGGAGGTTGGTCCCGCCGGGGCCCGTCGCCGTGACCGCGCCCGCCCTTTCCTCGAAGCAGACACCGCCGACGCAGGTCGTTCGCGGGCCCGGCGCCGGCTGGCGGCGGAGGATCGGCTCGCCGCCGGCGCCCTGCTGGATAACGTGCGCGAGCTCGTGCGCCAGGAGCCGGCGGCCCTCGGCCGTGCCCGGCCGCCACTCGCCGGGCGCGAAGGCGACCCGATGGCCGAGCGCGAAGGCGCGAGCACCGATGGCGGCGGCGCCCGGCGCCTCGGCATGCACCCGCACCGCCCCGAGATCGCGGCCGAGCCGCGCCTCGAAGAAGCGCCGCTCGCCCGCCGGCAGAGGCGCGCCGCCGCCGAGACCGGCGATCGCCGCATGGGCGGTGCCGCGCGCCGTGCCCGCCGCCTTGAGGCGGACCGTCTCCTCCTCTTCCTCCTCGCGGGCGCAGGCGGCGCATTTGCGCTGCACCACGAGGTCGGCGACACGGTCGGCCTCGCGCTCCAGGGGATCGTCCCGGGCCCCGATCCTCAGCTTCGCCTGGAGAAGCTGGTTGGACCCCGCGCGAGCGCTCGAGGGGTTGATGGCCCGGCGTGCGGCCGCCCTGGGCGAATCGGCCACGGCCAGCGCACGCATCATGGCCGGCCTCGCGCGAGCTTCGCCACGGCTCTCGCGACATCGCCTGCCGCCCGGTCGAGCGAGCCGGACCGGCCTTCGAGCCGGAGCACCGATGCGGATGCCGGACCTGTCGGCGCGAGGAGGGCGAGCCGGGCCCGGAGGCCGCTTTCGATCGCGCGCTCGATGGCGGCCGGCGTCGTTTCCGGCGGCAATCCGTCGAGCACCAGCCGGTCGATGTGGATGCGGGCCCTCATGCTCCGGGTGTCCGGAAGGCGGCGCCGACCGGCAGCTTCTCGAGCTTCTGGTGCTCGCGCCGGGCGGCGTGGGCGATGTGCGCCATGCCGACGGGGCTGGCGTCGGCGGCGGCGAGGCAGGCGGCATTGAGGGCGATATTGCGGATGCTGCCACCCGTGAGCTCCATCTCGGCCAGAAGGTCGAGATCGAGGACCGCCGTCGGCGTGGCCTCGGGAAAGCTCCGCGCCCAGATGCGGCGGCGGCCGGCGGCGTCGGGCAAGGGGAAGGGCACCACGTAGCGCAGGCGGCGCATGAACGCCGGATCGAGATCACCCCTGCGGTTGGTGGCGAGGATGGCGATGCCGCGATGCCGCTCGATCCGCTGCAGGAGATCGTCGATCTCGATGTTGGCGAAGCGGTCGCGGGCGTCCTTGACCTCGGCGCGCTTGCCGAAAAGCGCGTCCGCCTCGTCGAAGAAGAGCACGGCGCCGCCGCCATCGGCGGCGTCGAAAATGCGCTTCAGGTTCTTCTCGGTCTCGCCGATCCACTTGCTGACGGTGGCGGCGAGGTCGATGCGCCAGAGGTCGAGATCGAGCTCCCGCGCCAGCACCTCGGCGGCGGTGGTCTTGCCGGTGCCGGACGGGCCGGTGAAGAGGACGGCGAGCCCGAGGCCGCTTCTGCCCGAGGCCATGCCCCAGGCGCCCATCACCCGCACCCGGCCGCGGGCGGCGCTGGCGATCTCGCGCAGATGCCCCATGGTATCGGCGGGAAGGACGAGGTCGTCCCAGCCGGCGGCGGGGCTCAGCCGCTCGGCGAGCCCGCCCATGGCGGCGGCGGCGTGGCGCCGGGCGGTGAGACGCAGATCCTCGGCCGTCGCCACCGGTCCTGCCGGCGTCGCCTCGATCACCTTCGCGATCTCGGTCGGCCCGAGCTCGATGGCGCCGGCGAGCTCGGCGAGCTTCTCGTCCTCGAGCTCGTGTCCCGAACGCAAGGCCGCTCGCCAGAGGCCCAGCCGGCGGGCGAGGCCCATATCGTCGAGCTCGACCGCGAGGGTGCCGGCCCTGACCGGCGCGCCGGGCGGGTGCAGGGTGACCAGCAGCGTCTCGACCCGCCGGCGCAGCAGCCGACGGAGGTCCCCGACGGCGGGTGCGGCGTGATCGAGGGTCGCCTCGTCGACGAGATAGGCGAGGTCCAGAAGGATGGCATCGCGCGAGAGGATCGCGACCACCGTCGCGGCCGGCTCGCCCGAGGCCGCCAGCGCCTCCAGGTCGAGGGTCACGAGGCGAAGCCCGAGGCGTGCCGCCATGGCCGTCGCCATGGCCCGCCGGCCGGAACGCGGGGGGCCGGGAAGGGCCAGCCGCAGGGCCGCCCCGGGCTCGGCGAGTCGCGTCGCCAGGCCCTCCGCCAGTGCCGCCAGGGGTGCATCGAGGAGGGGTTCGGGCAGCTCGTCCAGCGCCGCCGCCGTCATCGGATCGGGTGCGTAGTGGCCGAGCAGCCAGCCGAGCACCGCGGGCTCGAGCCCGAGCGGCCGCGAGGGCAGGGGGCCGGTCGCCGATCCCTCGATCGCCACCACGCGCAGGCGCGCGAGGGGTGCATCGGCCAGGAGCGCGCACCGCACCTCCTCGGGCGGCGTGGCGAAGAGGCGGCTCGCCAGCGCCAGGGTCGGCCAAGGGCGGGAAGCGTCGTCCTGCACATAGGCCATGGCCGGCGCGAGCTCGGGCGCCAGCTCGGCCGCGAGCAGCAGGAGCACGAGGTCGGTGGCGAAGGTGTTCAGACCGAGGCGGCGGGCGAGGCCGTCGAGCGGCGCCCAGCGCGGCCGGGAAGGCGGCAGGGCGGCGGGCGGCCCTGGCGGTGCCTCGACCGTCCGGGCGAAGGCCGCGTCGCTGATGACGAGGCCGCGATGGGCCGCCAGGGGGTCGTCGCGCTGTGCCTGCCGCAACCGCTCGCCCGCGGCACCGAGCAGCTGGCGCAACCGCCCGAGCTCGCCCTCGAGATCGAGGGGCGGCGTTGCCGTCTCGCCGGCGAGGCGGATGCGCGAGGCGCTCATGGGTCGAGCCGGAAGGTGACGGCCGGACCCGGAGCACCCGGTGCCCCGTCGACGATCACCCGCAGCGGATAGGAGCTGCCGCCCGGTGGCGGCGGTGGCAGCGTCTCGGCCAGCCGGCGCAGGGGAACGACGGTCCGGTCGTCCGGCGGCGGCAGCCATTCCCGGGTCGGATCGAGAACGACCCGCTCGCCCTCGAAGGCGTGCTCGCCGACGAGGACGACGGTCGCGGCACCCGGCTTGAAGAGGCGTCTGCCGGTGAGCATGAGGCGGGCGTCGGGGGCGCTGGCCGCCGCCACGGTGGCATTCGGCGGGTCGGCGCCGAAAAGCTCCGGCAGGAGCTGGAGCACGCCCACATCCGAAAGGACCCGCGTTCTGGACGTGGCGGGCGTGCCCAAATCGTCGCGGCCGCCCTCGACCCCCTCGAGCACCTGCTCGACCAGCACCTGCACCGTGAGCGCTCCGGCGGGCAGGCGCTGGTCTTTGGGGATCGGCCTCGGGCCCGGCGGGTCCGCCGCGGCCGGATAGATGTCGTCCGGGAGGCTGACCGTGAAGCGCTCGCCGGCACCGTCCGGCTCGACCTCGATCGGATCGAGCCCGCCCAGGCGAACGAGCGTGCGCAGGCCCGCCAGGTTGCGGCCGCGGACGACGATCCCGTCGCCGATCGCCACCCGGGGCTCGGCCACGGGATCGGTCGGCAGCACCGCCTCGCGGAAGACCGAGGTGATCCTCGGTCGCCGGCCCGTGTCGAGGATCAGCCGCCGGCCCGTGACCGGGCGCGGGCTCGCCGGCGGGACACGGGCGCCGATCTGCACGACCGAGAGGGCGAGGACCACGGCGCGGCGGAAGGCAGCCTCGGGCAGTGCCGTCCAGATCTTGGTCAGCTCGTCGATTCCGGCCGGATGCAGCGTGATCTTCAGGCTCTCGTGCTCGTCGAGCAGCGCCGTATCCAGAAGGGGTGCGCCGAGCGGGCGGTCGTTGCCGGTGATGGCCAGCAGCTTTCGCGTGACGATCGGCCATTCGGCGAGGACGCCCAGGGCGTCGCCGAGCATCCGCTGGCAGCCGAGATCGGCCTCGAGCGCCGTCTCGCTCGAGGCCGTCGTGGTCATGAGGTAGAAGAGCTCGAGCGAGAGCGGCGGCCTGCCGTAGCCGCCGGGGGGCGCCTCGCCTGGCGGCATCTGGTTCTTGAGCTGCGCCTGCTCCCTGATCTCGAAGAGGTAGAGGTTGATCCTCCGGTCGTCGATGTCGGCCGGCTCGACGTCGGGCGGCAGGAGGGTGACCGGCACCGGCTCCTGCATGCGGTCGCGCAGGAGCGACCGCAGGGTGCGGCTGGCCCCCTCGATGGCGCGATAGCCGGCCATCTCTAGCGCCTGCTCCGGTCGATGCCGGCGCGCAGGGCGGCATAGGCGGCGAAGCCGGTATGGCGTCCCGGTGCCGGTGCCGGTGCGGCGGGCGGCGGGGCCGGCGGCGGCACCTGCGCGCGCCATTCGATGCGGCCGATCCTGACCTCGATCACGGACTCGGCCGGGGCCTCGGCGGGCGCTGGCGACAGAGGCCGGAGCGGCGGCTCGGGCAGTCGGGAGCGCGGCCGGACAGGTGCCTGTATGGGGACGGCGGGGTCCGGCATCGTCGCCGGCGTGGAGACGATCGCCGGCCAGGGGGTTGGCGATGCGTCGGTCGCGGCCGCGGGCGGTGGCGGTGCGATGTGGGCCTCGACCGGTGACACGACGGGCGCTGCCGGCAGCGGCCTCATCGGCGCGATGGCGGCAGGCGGCGGCGGCACCGACCGCGCCGGTGCCGGCCGGCCGCCCCCTTCGAGCGGTCGCGATGGTGGCGACGGGTCGCCGGCAGGCGGCCTTCTCGCCGCCATTCCCGAAACGGCTGGCCGGGGCGGGCCGCTGGCCGCTCGTGGCGCCGGTGCCGGCGGGGGTGCACCGGACGGAGCGATTGCCGGTGTGAGGGCCGGGGCGCCTGTCGTCTTTTCCAGCTCGCGCCCGCGCCACACGTCCGGCCGCAACACGGCGAGGCCGGAGGCACGGCCGCGCAGCGCGAGGCCCAGGAGGAAGGGGGTCGGGCTCATGGTGCCAGGGACAGGGCGGCGTAGGCGCGGCGCCGCGGCCGCGGCAGGCCGAGGATCTCGCCCTCGCTCCAATGGCAGGTGCTGCCGATCGCCATCACCTCGCGCAGGATCAGGTCGGCCTCGGCGGCGAGCTCGGCGAAGAAATGCGCCGCCGCGTCGAACGGTGCCGAGAAGCCATGCCCGCAGGCCGGGCAGGTGAGGTCGAGGCGGATCTCCGCCAAAGGATCGAGGCGGCGGAGTGCCTGGTCGAGAAGGGCGCCGAGCTCGGCGGAGAGCTCCGCCACCGGCCAGGCCACGCCATCCTCCCGCACGAGGCTCGTCACGCAGCGCCCGAGCAAAAACGCAGCCGGGTCCGGAGCGTCGAGCGCCGCCTTCTGGTCGGCCCCGGTGACCGGCCGGAGAACGGCCCGCCAGCTCGCGCCCTCCGCCTCGAGCTCGACCTCGGCGGCGGCCTCGTCGTCCCCTGGCGTCTCGATCAGCTCTCCCGTCGCCAGGTCGAGATCGAGGGTCTCGTCGCAGGCGGGACAGCTCGCGATGGCCTCGATCCGCTCGCCGAAAGCCCGTCGTCGCAGCAGGAGGAGGAGCTTCTCGCGCATGCCGACCGTCAGCGCCAGCGCCCCCTCCTCGCCGCCTTCCGCGAGGCAGGCGCCGAGCAGGCGGGTCGTGAGGGCGGTCCGGGACAGGCCGGCCGCAATGCCGTCCTGCACCAGAAGCTCGTCGAAGCCGGTCATCGTCCGCAGGCCCGGCACGGGTGCGGCGCCCATGGTGCTCAGCCCGGCGGCTCGCTGAAGGCGGGCTCGGTCGGCTCGGTCACCTCGTAGTCGCGCTCCCAGCCCTCGTTCTCGAGCTTCAGCGTCTGGATGGCGATGGCGTTGGCCGCGGCGTCGAGGTCGGGCAGGGCCTGGAACTCGGAGACCCAGCAGCGATAGACCTTGTAGGAGAGCGCCTTCTGGCCGGCCTCGTTGAAGAGGTCGATGATGATGTCCTTGCGGAAGTCGCGCAACGACACCTCGGCCCCGAGCCCGCTGCCGAAGTTCCAGACCTTGTTGGCCCAGACCTCGAACTCGATGTCGTGGGTGACGCCACGCTCGAGCGTCAGGGGCTCGAACCTGGCGCGGCCGGGCGAGACCCGCTCGAGCGACGGATCGCCACCCTCGCGGTGCCTGACCACCTCGATCGACCGCTTGAGCGCGCCGACCTTGCTGATCCCGGCAACGTAGCGCCCGTCCCACTTCACCCGGAACTTGTACGTCTTGTAGGGGTCGAAGCGGGTCGCATTGACGGTGAACTGCGCCATCGCCCTCTCCTCAGATCTGGATGTCGCCGGCGATCTGCTGGATCTGGATGATCACGAACTCGGCCGGCTTGAGCGGGGCGAAGCCCACGAGGATGTTGACGATGCCGTTGTCGATGTCGTTCTGCGTCGTCGTCTCGTGGTCGCACTTGACGAGATAGGCCTCGCGCGGGGTCGTTCCCTGAAAGGCGCCCTGGCGGAAGAGCGTGTGCATGAAGGCGCCGACATTGAGGCGGATCTGCGCCCAGAGCGGCTCGTCATTGGGCTCGAAGACGACCCATTTGGTGCCGCGGTAGAGGCTCTCCTCGAGGAAGAGCGTGAGCCGGCGGACGGGGATGTATTTCCACTCGCTGGCCTGGGCGTCGGCGCCGTCGAGCGTGCGCGCGCCCCAGCAGATGTTGCTGTAGATTGGAAAGCTGCGCAGGCAGTTGACGCCCAGTGGGTTCAGGGCGCCGTTCTGCGGGTCGGTCAGCTTGTAGTCGAGCTCGAGCACGTTGCGCAGCCGGGCGTCGGTGCCGGCCGGTGCCTTCCAGACGCCGCGATTGGCGTCGGTCCTGGCGTAGAGCCCGGCGATCGTGCCGCTCGCCGCGATGTTGCGGGAGCGGCCGTCATCGAGCGGGTCGCTGATCCGGGTGCGCGGGAAGTAGACGGCGGCGTTGCGGTGGCGGAGCTTGTCGTTGGCACTCATCCAGGTCTGCATCTGGGTGAGCGAATCGATGTCCGGCGGGATGTCGACGATCAGGAAGGCGCGGCGCCGCTCGCAGTAGCTGGCGGCGGTCATGTAGAGGGTCTGCATCTCGCTGGTCGCCAGCAAGGGGGCGGCGGGCAGGCAGAGGATGTTGAAGAGGTCGACGTCCTCGAGCGCGTAGAGGCCGCTCTTGTCGGCCTCGATGCCGCGAATGTGCTGGAGCTTCAGGTCGTTGCCGTCCTTGCCGCCGGTGAGCGGGATCTGCTGCAGGTTGGGCGTGGCGTCGAGACCGAGGGCCGCGGCACCGGCGCCGGCGATGGTGAGCTTCTCGCCGCCGGTGAACCCGCTGCCGCCGCGGCCCGCCAGGATCTGGTAGCGGTAGGGGCTGGCGGCCGTGCCCTTGCCGACGAGCCGGACCACGGCACCCTCGATCAGCGCCCGCTCGTCGTCGGTGGTGGCGGTGCCGGCCGACTCGCGCAAGGCCGCCTCGAGCAGCGGCCGGAAGGCGGGATGGTCCTCCGAGGTGGCGCCGAGCGAATGGGTCACGGTGACCGTCCGCGCGCCGTTGCCGGCATCGACCGAAAGCGCCACGGGCGAGGCCGGGACCTTGGTGCCGGCCGCGATCTCCGATCCCATGGTGCCGGTGGCGGCCGGCAGGTTGGCCGGGAAGCCGGCCCCGGCCGCGAGCTGGATCATCGTCGAGGCGGCGTTCAGGGTCTCGACGGCATTCCTGGGCCCGCTCGAGGCGAGGACGAGACCCCGATGGCTCTCGCTCCGCCGCGTCACCCGCCGGCCGTTCACCGTGACGATCTCGCTCACTGTCAGGTTGAAGGCCCTTCGCGGATCGGCGGTGTCGTAGTCGATCTCCAGGAAGAGGTTGTTGCCCCAGATGCCGGGATCCGGGATCGAGGTCTCGTCGATCTCGCGGCCGGCGCCGACCGTGAAGACGGTGGCGCCGGCAGTGGGCTGGACCTTCAGCGTGGCGCCGGCCGGCGTCGCCGGGGCGGTGGCCGAGCTCGCGGAGGTGGTGTCGGCGACCCGCACCACCCAGCACTCGCTGCCGCCATTGAGGAAGAACTGCTGGATGGCGTAGCCGGCCTCGCTCGTCGGGCTGAGCCCGCCGAGCTCGCGCTCGAGATCGGCCATGCCGAAGAGCTGCACGGGCTTGCCCAGAGGGCCGCGGGCAAAGCGGTCGACGAAGGCCGCGACCGAGGTGGCGACGCCCGTGATGGTGCGCACACCGCTCGGAATCTCCTCGATATAGACGCCCGGATAGGTCGGCTTGACCGGCATCAGGAGGCTCCCATGCCCTGGATGGCGTTCAGCGGGCGCGCCTGCGGATCATGGTGTCGGCCCCGATCCCGGGGTCGCGGACAGCTCGCGAATCAGAGTCTCCGGCAACCGTCGCGCTCCCGCCGATGCAGGGTCAACCAACCGAAGAACTGGGAGCCCGGCAAACAGGCTCGAAGATGCTTCTTGGCGCTTACTCCCGCCTTCTCAATTAGCAGAAATGGGGGTGTCGCTCAAGGGGAATGCGCCGAACTATCCAGGCTCGAGGACTTGCCGGCAACTGCTTGCGGTATTGACCGACAACCGGCGCCGGGAGGGCGAGGCAGGGGCCCCGGCGACGGCAACCCGGCGCCGGGGCGGTTGAGGTCAGCCGCTCTTGACCTCGATATGCTTGATCTTCGCCTGGGCTTCCGGAGTCTGCGGCAGCTTGATGGTCAGCACGCCGTCCTTGAACGCGGCCTGCGCCTTCTCGCCGTCCACGCCGGGGGGCAGGGGGATGGTGCGGTAGATCGAGCCGTAGCTGCGCTCGGAGAGGTAGTAGCCCTTCTTGTCCTCCTGCCGCTCGACCTTCTTCTCGCCCTTGATGGTCAGCATGTCGTTGGCCACCGTGACGTTGATGTCCTTCATGTCCATGCCGGGCAGCTCGACCGACACCTCGATGCCGTCCTTGGCCTCGACGACGTCCGTCTTGAGCTCGCTGCCGCCCCAGGGCCAGTCGACGCCGCTGAAGCCCTGGCCGAAGCGATTCCAGAAGTTCTCGAACACCTGGTTCATGTCCCGCTGCAGCGTCGAGACGGGATGGTCGTCCCCGGTTCGCGCCTCCAGCGCATGGTCCTTGCGCGCCCACGGGATCAGATCCTTGATCTGCATGGTCTCCTCCTTTCCACGACCGCCTCAGGCGGCCTTCACCGCGATCTTCTTGGGTTGCGCGGCGGCGGCGCGAGGCAGCTTCAGGGTCAAGACGCCGTTCTGCACCGCGGCTTCGATCTTGTCGGGATCGAAGTCCTCGGACATGGTGAAAACACGCTCGAAATCTCCCTCGCCGTACTCCGCGTAGGCGAGGTCGAGCTTCTCGATCTGGGTCGGCCGGACCTTGCCGTGGATCGTCAGGACCCGCTTCTCGAGCGTGATGTCCACGTCATCGGCGCCGACACCGGGCATCTCCAGCATGAGCATCACGCCGTCCGACGTCTCGACGATGTCGGTCAGCGGCCGGTAGATCCGCCCGCCATAGGTCGTCTCCGGCGCTTCGGTCGGGGTCTTGTCGGTGGTCTTGGTCACCTGGCTGGCCATGTCGTGCCCTCCTCTCAGGCTGCCTTGATCTCGATCTTGCGGGGCTTGTCCTCCTCGGGCCGGCCGACGGCGATCCGCAGGACACCGTTCTGGAAGCGCGCCTCGACCCGGTTCTCGTCGACCCGGTACGGCAGCCGCACGGCGCGGCTGAACCGGCCGTAGCCCCGCTCCTGCCGGTGCCAGGTCGCCGACTCGGGCATGTCGGGCGGCCGGCGCTCGCCGCTGATGGTCAGCACATTGTCCTTGACGTTGATGTCGATCGCGTCCGGCTCGACGCCCGGCAGCTCAGCGGTGATCGCCACGGCCTCTTCCCCCTGCCAGACATTGACGGCGGGAAAGCCCGCCTGCCCGCGGGGCGTGCGGCCAAGGTCGAAGTCGCGCATCATGGAGCGCATGAGCGCGAATGGATCGGGGCGTCCGGTGGCATACGGCATGGCTCATCTCCTTCGTCGTCGACGTTGCCTGGGCGGTGCTGGATGCCCGTGCACCGACCGAAACGCCCGCGAGGGACGAACATGCTTCAGGTGGCGCCGCGATGCAGCGGCGGGCCGACGATTCCACGACTGCCTCGTCGTTCCCGAGAGTGGCGAACGATCGGCGGTCCGCTGCCTGAGCCGAACCTGTCGCTTGTTCCGGAAACCCCTGTTTTCTGGGCGTTTCCATAAAGATAAAGGAGGCCGCGCGGAGCCCTTCAAGAGGTGTCGGGAAAAAATCGGAGGGGTCGCGGAGGCGGCCGGCGCGGGGCGGTCTGCGGCTTCGCTGCGCGTGCCGCCGCGGGAGCGGCCATCCGCCTTCGGCCCGCGGGATCACCCCGGGATCCGGCGGCGTCCGAACGCCCGACCGCGTCGCCGGACGACGAAAGGCGCGGTGGATTCAGGGAAGGATGCCGCCCCCGAGCGCCGGCCAGACGATTCCGGCCGCCGCCGGGGTCAGGATCAAGGCTGCGGCCGCCGCGAGCATCGTCGCCGCGGTGCGGCCGTCGAGCACCGGCGCCGGGTCGCGGCTTGGCCTGAACACCATGGGCGCGATGACGCGGGCGTAGTAGAAGAGCGACAGGACGGAGTTGGCGATCGCCAGGACCGCGAGCCAGGCGTAGCCGCCCTCGACCGCCGCCATGAAGAGCGCGAACTTGCCGACGAAGCCGGCGAGCGGCGGGATGCCGACGAGCGAGAGAAAGGCCACGATCAGCGCCACCGCGGCCCACGGGCGCCGGCGGAGGAGGCCGGCATAATCGGCGAGCGCGGTGCGGCCCCGCAGATGCGCCACGACGGCGAAGGCGGCAAGGGTCGCTAGCGCATAGACGCCGACGAAGACCAGAAGCGCCGGCAGGGCGTCAGGGGCACGGCCGGCCACCGCCACGGCCATCAGCGCGTAGCCCGCCTGGCTGACCGAGGACCAGCCGATCAGCCGCCGCACATCCTCCTGCCAGAGGGCGGCGAGATTGCCGAGGGTCATGGTCGTCGCGGCGATGAGGGCCACGAGCAGGCGAAGCGAACCTTCCTGGGGGAAGAGGTCGACGAGCCGGAAGAGGGCGACGGCGGCGGCGATCTTGGGCACGGTCGTGAGGAAGGCCGCGGCAGGTGCGGGTGCCCCTTCGGCGACATCGGGCACCCAGCTGTGGGCGGGGACGGCACCGAGCTTGAAGAGCAGCCCCGTCAGGACCAGCATGAGCCCGATGAGCGCCAGCGCCCCAAAAGGCCCCGCGCCCGCCAGTCCGGCATAGGCGGTGGTGCCCCCGAGCCCCATGGTCAGCACGACGCCGATCACCATGAGCGCGTTGGCGAGGGCGCCGACGAGGAAGTACTTCATCCCCGCCTCGACCGAGATCGCCCAGTCGCGGTGGTAGGCGGCGAGCACGTAGCCGGTGATGGACGAGAGCAGGACGCCCATCACGAGCTGCATGAGGTCCGCGGCCCCCGCCAGCGCCAGGGCACCGAGCGCCGAGAACAGGAACATGGCGTAGAGCTCGCCGTGGCGGCGGTCGGTGACGAACCAGGCGGGAGAGAGCAGGATCGAGAGGGCGGTGATGCCGAGCACCATCAGCCGCGCGGCGCCGGTGGCGCTGTCGAGGGCGAAGGTGCCGAAGAAGGTGAGGCGGTGGACCTCGAGCTGTGCCACGGCGAGCCCGCCCGCTACCGCCAGGCCGGCGAGCGCCAGGAAGGCGCAAAGGCCGTGCCGCTGCTGTGGAACGGTGATCGCCACGATCAGCACCGCGACGGCGGTCAGGAGGACGGCGATCTCGGGGGCGAGATCCTCTATGGGCATGTCAGCCCGCCGCCGGCAGGAGCGAGCCGGCGCCGATCAGGTCGAGCAGCCAGGAGGGCCAGACGCCGATCAGAACGACGAGCGCCAGAAGGGCTGTCAGGATTCCGAGCTCGGCCGGCTCGAGATCGGGGAAGCCGGCACGGGCCTTGGGCAGCTCGCCGAAGAAGAGCTGCCGCAGAAGGTCGAGAAAGAGGGCGGCGGTGATCAGGATGCCGAGGAGGCCGATGGCGGCGAGCCAGGGATAGACGCCGAACGTGCCGAGGAAGATATGGAGCTCGGCGACGAAGCCGGCGAGGCCCGGCAGGCCGAGCGAGGCGAAGGCCGCGAGCGCCGCCGCCCGTGTCAGCCGCGGCGCCGGACCCGCGAGCCCGCCATAATGCGCCATCTCGTAATCCTGCGTCCGCTGCCAGAAGGCGCCGGCGATCAGAAAGAGCGATCCCGTGATGAGGCCGTGGGCGATCATCTCGACAACCGCCCCCGTCAGCGCCATCGCCCGTGCCGTCTCCGAGCCGAGCGCCGAGCCCGCGACGGCGATGCCGAGAACGGTGTAGCCCATGTGATTGACGGAGGTGTAGGCGATGCGCCGCTTGAGGTTGCTCTGCCCGAGCGCCACGATCGCGCCCCAGAGGATCGAGATCACGGCCAGGATCGCGAGCGGCAGCGCCCAGTCGGCGAAGATGCCGGGCATCATCTGCATCGGCAGCCGGATCAGGCCGTAAGCGCCCATCTTGAGCAGCACGCCCGCGAGGATCGCCGAGACCGGTCCCGGCGCTTCGACATGCGCGGGCGGCAGCCAGGTGTGGACCGGGAAGAGCGGCGTCTTGATCCCGAAGCCGATGACGAAGGCGAGGAGCACCAGGGCGCCGGCGGTTCCCGAGCCTTCGAGGGGCGGGTGAGCGATGCTCTGGCGCATGTCGAAGCTCAGGGTCGGGGCCGAGAGCGCCAGCACGATGATCCCGATCAGGATCAGGAGCGAGCCCGCCAGCGTGTAGAGGAAGAACTCGAGCGCCGCGCGCTCCGCCTCGCCATGTCCCCAGCGGCCGATCAAAAAATACATGCCGACGAGGGAAAGATCGAAGAACACGTAGAAGATCACGAGATCGAGCGCGAGGAAGAGACCGAGCGAGACCGCCATCAGGAACAGGAACCACGCATAGTAGCTGCGCGCCCGCGGCAGGCCCGCCATCGGCCAGGCGATGGCGGCGAGGAAGAGAAAGGCGCTCATCAGGGCCAGGCCGAGCGACAGCCCGTCCACGCCGACGCGCCAGGCGATGCCGAGCGCCGGGATCCACGGGACCTCCTCGACGGCCCGAAAGCCGACGCCGCCCGAGAAGCCCGCCCAGACCAAAAGCAGCAGGACGAGCGGGAGGATGGCGACGACGACGGCGGCGCGGCGTGCCGTGACGTCGCCGAGGGAGGGCATCGCGACAAGCACCAGAGCGCCGAGCAGGGGGATGAGGATGCAGAGGCTCAGCAAGGTCAGGCTCCCAGGATGAGTATCGCCGCGCCGAGGGCGAAACCCGCGACGAGGATCGCGTAATAATGGTGCGACTGGCCGGTCTGGAGCCGCCGCAGATCGGCGCCGGACATGGCCATGAGGCGCCCGGTGCCCGAGGGGATCAGGTCGACCGCACCCTCGCCGACGCGGCTCGTGGTCCGCGAAGCGGCCAGGGTCAGCCCGACCGCGAGTGCCACGGCGCCGCGACGGGCACGGCTCGCCTGCCTGTCCAGGCCGTCGATGCCGCTCTCGTCGGCGTCACGAAGGGCGCCGGCAACGGCCCGCGCGAATCTCGCCGCGGCCCGCGGAATGGCGGCGGGAACGGCATCGTCGATCCGAGCGGCGCTCCTTGCCACACCGAGCGACGGGCGCACGACCGCCCAGTCGACCAATCGGGGCAGCCCCAGCCAGTCGGCGCCGCCCGGCTGCCGCGGATGGCGCGCGAGCCAGAGCCCTGCCAGGAGGCCAAGGCCGACCAGACCGAGCGAGGTCGCCAGCTCGAGCACCCCGCCTGCCGGAAGCGCGGCTCCCATCAGGGCCAGGGCCGCCTCGTGCAGCGGTGCCAGCCAGAGTGCCGAGAGCGCCAGCGTCACCGCCGCCAGCATGGCGAGGGCGGCCAGGGCGGCACGGGTGGGGCCGCCTTCGCCCTCGCTTCCACCGGGTCCGTAGGCCAGAATCGCGAAGCGCGCGGCATAGGCGGCGGAGAGTCCTCCGGCCGCCATCGCGACGAGCCCGAGCCAGGGCGAGAGGGTGCTCAGGCCCGAGACGATCTCCTCCTTGGTCCAGGCGCCGCCGAGCGGGGGCACGCCGGCAAGGGCGAGAGCCGCGATCGCCGTGAGTCCCGCCGTGAGCGGCAGCGCCGTTCCCTGGCGCATGCGGGCGAGGTCGAACGAGCCGGTCCGGCGATGCGCGATGCCGGCGGCGAAGAAGAGCGGTGCCTTGAAGAAGGCGTGCGCGATCAGATGCAGGATCGCGATGCCGGGATAGCCCGCGCCGACGGCTGCGAACATCAGCCCGAGCTGCGCCGAGGTGGATCCGGCCAGGACCTTCTTGGCGTGGAGCTGCAGGAGCGCCACGAGGCCTCCGGCCAGCGCGGTCGCGAGGCCGAGCGCGACGGCAGCGCCCGAAAAGCCCTGCGCCGCCGCGAGCTGCGGATGGAGGCGGGCCACAAGATAGGCGCCTGCCGCGACCATGGTGGAGCAGTGGAGCAGGGCCGATACCGAGGTCGGACCCGCCATGGCGCGGAACAGCCAGGGCGAGAACGGCACCTGCCCGGCCTTCGATCCGGCGGCGACCAGGATGCCGAACGCGGTGACGCCGAGATGCCAGCCTTCGAGCCGGCCGAGTGCCGGGTAATCGACCGATCCTGCCCCCGAATAGCAGGCGAAGACGGCGAGGAAGAGGCCGAGATCGCCCGCCCGCGTCATCAGGAAGGCGTAGTTCGCGGACGGCATGGCGTCGCCGTCGCGCCAGTGATGGCCGATGAGCGCCCAGGACGCGGCCCCCATCGCTTCCCAGCCGATCAGCAGGGTGACGAGATCCTCGGCGATGACGACGAGCTCCATGGCCCCGGTGAACATCAAGAGCAGAGCCAGGAGGCGGCCGAGCCCTCTTTCTGCCTCGTGCCCCGCCGCGAAGACGACGACGGCCAATCCGACCGCCGGCACCATGATGGCGACCACCTGCGCGAGCGGCACGAGGCCGGCCCGAAGCGTCAGCCAGGGCGCCCAATGGATGACACCGGTTCGGCCCATGGCCGCCATGGCGAGGGCGAGTGTTGCCGCCATGGCGAGGGCGGCGACGAGCCCGGCATGGCGGCGCGAGCGACCGGCCGTGAGCCAGAAGGCGATGCCGGCGAGGAAGGGCCAGAGCGCCGGTGTCCAGATCATAGCCGCAACGTGTCGAGGCTTTCGGTCGTGTCGGCCTGCCTTTTGCGGTAGACAGCGACGACGAGGGCGAAGCCCACCGCCATCTCGACCGCCATCACGGCCATGACGATGATGGCGAGGAGCTGCCCCTCGGGCGCGCCGCCGAGGGCGCGCGACCAGAAGCCGATGATGAGGAGGAGAGCACCGTTCAGCATCAGCTCGAGCCCCATCATCAGCATGACGAAGCTCTGCTGCGAGAGGGCGCCGTAGAGGCCGATCCCGATCAGTGCCGCGGCACCGAGAAGGACGATGGTGAGCGTCATGCCGAATGCCCGCCATGGTCGTGGTGGCCGCCATCCCCGTCGGGCCGTCGTCCCGCCGGCTCGCCGCCCGGCGTCAGCCCGGGCGGTCGCGCGCCCTCGTCCGCAGGGCCGTGGCGCCCCTGCCGCGAGGACAGGATCACCGCCCCCACCATGGTGGCGAGCAGGGTGACGCCGGCGGTCTCGAAGATCAGCATGGAGGGTCCGAGAAGCTCGGTCCCGAGATCGACGACGACACGCCTGTCCGCAGGCACCGGACGGTCGGGCAGGTCCGCCAGCAGCACCGCGCCCGCGAGGCCGAGAAACGCGATCATGCCCGCACCGAGCGCGAGGCGGTGCTGGTGGACCATCGACATGGGATTGAGCCCGGCAGGGTTCATCATGAAGGCGACCATGAAGATCGCCATCACCATCATCTCGACCGCCATCATGAAGACGGTGGCGACGCCGATATAGGAGGCGGGCAGGAGAACACCGATGCCGCCGACCGCCATGAAGGAGAGCATCAGCGAGAAGGACGCGCGCACCATCGAATCGACACGAAACACGCGCCAGCCCGACCAGACGGCGAAAAGGACGAGGGCGAGGATCAACGCATCGCTCATAGCGCCAGCACCCCGGCCATGGCGAGATGAAGAAACGACAGCGGCAGTGCGCCGATCCAGAGCAGGCCCAGCATGCGACCGGGCGTGGTCCGGGCGATGCCGTGCCCCAGCAGCACCGTCAGGGCCATGACGAGCGCCGTCTTGAGCCAGACCCAGACCGGCCCCGGCAGCATGGGGCCGAGCGGGCCGCCGAGAAACACCGCGGCCGCCATCGCCGAGAACGCGACCAGCATCGAAAGCCGCGCGAGCTGCCAGAGCGCCCGCGCCGCACCGCTCTCCTCGGCCGAGGTTCCGCCCGCGATGTCGGCCGCGTCGGCGAAGTCGAAGGGGCCCCGCAGCGTCAGCGTCAGGCCGACGATCAAGAAGAGCGGCAGGCCGAGCGGCTGCCGGACCACGTTCCAGATGCCCTCCTGCGACGCGACGATGGCGGTGATCGAGAGCGACTGCGCCGGGAGCGCGGCCGCGATCAGAACGAACATCGAAGGCAGCATGACCGGCAGGGCGATGGCGACGTAGCGATAGGCGCCGATCAGGGGGAAGGGTGCGTTGGGCGACCAGCCGTGCAGGAATACGGCGACGATGGTCAGCGCCTCGCAGCTCCCCCAGATCACGATGCCGACGGAGCTCTCCACAGGCGCCAGACCGGGTGCCAGAGGCACGACCGAAAGGCCCACCATGGCGAGCGCGAGGTAGAGTGCCGGGGCCAGCACGCGCGTCAGCGGGTCCGGCCTTTCGGTGGTGACGGTCCGGCGCAGCAGAAGGGCCGCCGCGTCGCGCAGCGGGCCGAGGGGACCGGCTGCCGCCTGGCCCCAGAGCGCCGGTGCCAGGCGATCGAGCGTGCCGGCGAGCCAGGCGCCCATGAGGAGCGTCAGGGGAAGCGAGAGGATGAGAAGCGCCGTCATCCGTCCCCCCCTGCCTCGCAGGAGCGGCGCAAGGCATCGGGGGTGAAGGAGTTGAGCACCAGCATCGCCTCGCTCCATTCGAGGCCGAGGAGGAGATCGGCGAGCGGCGGCACCTCGTGGACGGCCGAGCGCCCGCCGAGCCAGGCCTCGAGCCTGGCGCGCGCGTCGCCGCCCGAAGGCACCCGGCCGAGGCCCGGTGGGATGGCCCGAAGGCAGGCCCGGCCCCGCGGCCGCCCGCCCTCGAGGAGCCGGTGGGCGTCGAGCGGCAGGCCGAGCAGTCGCAGCAACCGTGCGGCGCAGGCGTGTGGGGCGGAAGCCTCGGGCGTCTGCTCGAACGGCGGTGCGCAGGGTGTCGCCTCGACGATCAGGTCACCCTGGAGCGTCACCTCGAGCTCGAGACCAGGCGGCAGCATGGGCGTGAACGGCCCGAGCCTGGCGGTGTACGCATCGAGCTCGAGTCCGTCGCGCACGTCCGGACCGGTCATCGCCATGGGCCGGCCGTAGGGCACGCCGCCCATCATGCCCTCGCCGCCCTGGCCGTGATCGCCCTTGCCGCGCCATTCGTTCGGCGGCTCGTCGGGGCAGCGGTCGGGCTCGTCGCCTTGCCCCTCGAGCAGCAGCCGCCACATCCGTCGCAGCGCCGCCACCCCATCGCCCGACCCGTCCCACATCAGGGTGGCGCGGGGATGCGGGAGCTGGTCGTGCACCCGGTCGAGCGCGGCTTCCGCCCGGCCCGGAATGGCGCCCGCGACCAGGAGGATCGCGCCGGCGCGCGGCGTCGCCGCCCGCTGCAGGTCGAAGGACAGCAGGAGCCGCTCGGCGGCATCGAGCATGGCGGGCCCGATGCAGGGGAAAACCGGCACCCTGGCCTCCATGGCCAGGCGGATGAGCCAGGCTATTGCCACCTGAACACCCCCTCCCGCCAGCCGTAGAGGATGCCGACCGCGAGGATCGCAAGGAACATCCCCATCTCGGCCAGCGCCTTGACGCCCTCCGCCACGAAGACGACGGCCCAGGGATACATGAACATCATCTCCATCTCGAAGGCGATGAAGACGAGCGTCATGCTGTAGGCGCGGAAGTGATAGCGCTGCCAGGCGTGGGTCTCGGCCGTTCCGCCGCCGAGAAAGGGTGCGGCCTGGGGTGCGCTGACGGGCGAAGCACCCGCCCGACCCAGGAGGAGGAACGAAAGGGCGAGCGTGAGGCCGAGCGCGATGCCGACGACGAGCATCAGCGTCATCGCGGCTTCATCCGCGGAATCGCCAAGGGGCGTCATGAAGCAGGGCCCGCTTCCCGTTCGAGGTCTATCCCGTCGCGCGGTCCGCTCGGGGCACAAGGCCAAAAAAAAAGAGATGAACGCCGCACGGGTTCCGAAGGAACGGGTCTCGACCGATCGCAATGCGCCGCACGCCATCGAAGAGCGGAGCTTTCCGGATGCCGGTCTAGGTGTGAAGGCGCTTCGAGCGCGAGCCCGGCAGGGTGGCTCTGACCTGCCCCTGAGTTTTTCGTCCAGGAGTGATTAGGGTCCGGCCCGACGGAA
>CAYOCP010000011.1:0-124854 GCA_964402505.1 uncultured Geminicoccaceae bacterium | reverse complement strand
ATCTCAGCAGAGCAGAAGCCACTTCGATAGGGCGGGTCAGGTCGGACGCTTACCCTCGCCGGCGCGGCCGAGGGCGCGGTTGCGCTCGTCCCGGCCTGCCACATCGAACTTCCGAGCGATGTGCAGCATCTGCTCCAGCTCCTGCGGTGGCGGCTGGTTCGACAGCGTCGGGGGTGGGCCGATCCAGATCGGTGCGGATTCTTCAAGACCCGTCGCCGGGCGCGAGTCTGGCAGACGGCCGAGCCACGCGGGGTTTATTGCCAACCACCGTACCACCGCGTCGACGAGCGACATTTGGAAATTGAACGCAGGCTTGTAGCCGGGGATCCAGTCCTCGCCGAGCCCCTTCAGAACCGCGCTGATGTTCTGGTGCTTGAACTCGATCGATCCCTCCGAACGGCCGTTCAGCAACGGCAGGAGCGTGCGGCGATGCTCCGCCTTGCTGTACGGGCGTCCGAAGACGTCGTCGGCCAGCATCGCGAAGTAATCCGCGACGATCAGATCGTTCTCCTCATCGGTCCAAGGCTCGCTCGACATTAGGCCAGGCTACTGACGTCGCGGCCATTTGTCATCGAAAGTCAAAGAACCATCGGGTCCTTGATCCCCAGCATAACGACGGGCTGCGCACGGCTTCCCCCGAATATGCCTACCGCGTGTTTCCCCGGCGCCCACGCCAACCGGAAGAACGCCCGCTGAATCCACTGTCGAGCGACCTGCGAAACCCGTTGGAAACGCTGGCCTTCGCGAAGCCCAACCGGGCCGGACGAGGTTCGCTCGGTTAGAGACGGAGGGCTGTTCGGAGACGGAAATTGGACCCGGCGCCAGTCTCCGAGGTTCGGGCGTCTCGGCTAAGCGCCTTTGAAACAAAAAGAAAAAGGCCCCCAACGGGAGCCTCATCTCGGGTTCGCTACAAGATAATGGCGGATGGGGTGGGATTCGAACCCACGGTGGGTGTGACCCCACGCCGGTTTTCAAGACCGGTGCTTTCGACCGCTCAGCCACCCATCCCCCTCGGCGAGACTAGGCGATCGGCGGGGTCGGCGGCAATCGCGCTCGCGCCTCGGGCACACATTGACGGCGCGGCGGGGCGGGTATAGGAGCGGGATGTTGACCGGAACGACGTTCCATTGGGTGGAACCAGGGTATCGAGGGGGGGCCTGACGCGCCATGAGCCAGATTCGCGACCGCCTGTTCGGCATCGTGCCGCCGACCACCACCGCCTTCGACGCCGCGGGCGAGCTCGACGAGGCCGGGAACCGGGCGCAGGTGCGCTTTCTTCTGGAGGCCGGGGTGCACGGGCTGGCCGCGGGCGGCAGCACCGGCGAGGGGCACACGCTCGACCACGAGGAATTCGTGCGCCTCATGGAGGTCACGGTCGACGAGGTTGCGAACCGCGTGCCGGTGGTCGCCGGGATCATCGTCGACAGCACGCGCGACGCCATCCGCCGCGCCCGGTCGATAGCCCATCTGGACGTGGCGGCCCTGCAGGTGACGCCCGTTCATTACCTCTTCAAGCCGAGCGACGACGCCATGGTCGAGCATTTCCGCCGGCTGGCGGGCGAGACCGGCAAGCCCATCCTGATCTACAACGTGGTGCCCTGGGTCTACCTCTCGCCGCAGCTCCTCTATCGCATCTTCCGCGAGGTGCCGGGCGTGGTCGGGGTCAAGCAGAGTGCGGGCGACCTGAAGCGCGTGGCCGACCTCCTGCTCATCACCGAGCCCGGGGATCTGGTCTTCAGCGCGGTCGATGCCCTGCTCTACCCCTCCTTCATGCTGGGTGCCCACGGCACCATCGCCGCCCTGCCGACCGCCGCCCCCCATGCCTGCGTCGCCCTCTGGGATGCCTGCAAGGCCGGCGACCACGCCCGCGCCAGGGAGCTGCACCTGCAGCTCCTGCGGGTCTGGAACGCCATCGAGGCGGACAACCTGCCGGCCTGCACCAAATACGCGCTGACCCTGCAGGGCTGCCCGGCCGGCCTGCCGCGGCCGCCCATGCACGCGCCGAGCGAGGCGCAGAAGAAGGGGATCGGGGCGGCCCTGCAGGGGATGGGCTTGGAGCTGCGGGCCGCCGCCTGATACGCTCCGGCAGGAGACACAAAGGGGAGGATCTCGATGCGGCAAAGGACCAAGGCTCTCGGCCGGGCGGCATGGCTGGCGGCGCTGCTCCTCTCGGCACCCTCGGCGGCGATGGCCGCCTGGCCCGAGCGGCCGGTGACGCTGATCGTGCCCTGGTCGGCGGGCGGCGGCACCGACGCCACCGGGCGGATCGTCGCCTCCATGCTGCAGGAGCGGCTGGGCCAGCCCTTCAACGTGGTCAACCGGACCGGCGGCGGCGGGGTGGTGGGCCACACCGAGATCGCCAACGCCACGCCCGACGGCTACACGCTCGGCGTCATCACGACCGAGCTCTCGATGTTCCACTGGATCGGCACCTCGCCCCTCACCTACGAGGACTACACCCTCTACGGGCTCTACAACACCGATCCGACCGCCATCCACGTGCGGGCCGATTTCGAGGCGCAGAGCCTCGCCGACCTCCTCGCCATGGTCGACGAAGCGCCCGGCCGGCACAAGGCCTCGGGCGCCAACCAGGGCGGTGCCGCGCATCTCGGCCTCGCCGGCCTCCTGCAGGCCTCGGGCCGCTCCCCCGACACCATCCCCTGGATCCCGACCGAGGGGGCGGCACCGGCCCTGCAGCTTCTGGTCTCGGGTGCGATCGACATCGTCAGCACCACCATGCCCGAGGTGCGCTCGCTGGTCGACGCGGGCGAGGTCAGGACGCTCGCCGTCATGGCGGAGAAGCGCGATCCGGCCTTTCCGGACGTCCCGACCGTGGCCGAGGCGATCGATGTGAAATGGACGACCGGCGCCTGGCGCGGCATCGCCGGGCCCGCCGGCATCCCGGACGAGGTCAAGGACGCGCTGGTGCCGGCGCTCGAGGAGATCGTCGCCAGCGACGCGTTCGAGGCGTTCATGAGCGGCCGCGGCTTCGGCGTCACCTGGGCGGGACCCGAGGCGTTCGAAACCTTCCTCGCCACCGCCGACGCCAATTTCGGCAAGGCGATGCAGGCGGTGGGCCTCGCCAAGTAGGCCGATGCGCCTCGCCGATGGCCTCTCGGGCGCCGCCGTCCTGCTGGGCGCGCTCCTGCTCCTTTGGGCGGCCGCCGGCCTGCCGGACATGCCGGGCCAGCGCTTCGGGCCCGCCACCTTCCCCACCCTGATCGGCCTCGCCATGGGGGCGGCGGGCCTCGTCATCCTCTGGCGCGGAAGGGCCGAGCGGCCGCTCCTCGACATCGGCACGCTCGGCCGGGACCGCCGGGGCCAGGCGGCCGTGCTCTGGCTGCTCGGCGGGCTCGCTTCGATGCCCGTCCTCTGGCAGGCGCTGGGATTCCCGCTTCTGGCGGCCGTTCATAGCGGCGGCTTGATGCTGATCCTCGAGGCACGGCCGCGCACCTCCATCTTCTGGGCGGCGGCCGTGGCACTCCTCGTCCATCTGGTCTTCACCCGCCTCCTCCTCGTGCCGCTTCCCGCCGGGCCGCTCGCCCCCCTGCTCCAGGCGCTGGAGCTTGGCTGACCTCCTCGCCGCCTTTGCCCTCGTGCTCGACCCCGGGGTGCTCCTGGTCATCCTCGCGGCCTCCTTCTTCGGGCTCTTCGTCGGGGCCGTGCCCGGCCTCACCGCGACCATGGCGACGGCGCTTCTGGTGCCGGTCACCTTCTTCATGGCGCCCTTGCCGGCGGTCGCCGCCATCGTCGCCTGCACCGCCATGGCGATCACCGCGGGCGACATCCCGGGCGCCCTTCTCCGCATTCCGGGCACACCCGCCTCGGCCGCCTACACGGACGAGGCCTATGCGCTGACCAGGTCCGGCCGGCCCGAGCTGGCCTTGGGCGCCGGGCTCGTCTGCGCTGCCCTCGGCGGCCTCTTCGGTGCGACGGTCCTCGTCGTCGCCGCCCCGCTGCTCGCCCGGCTCGCCCTCGATTTCTCCAGCTTCGAGTATTTCTGGCTCGCCGCCTTGGGCCTCACCTCGGCCGCCTTCGTCGCCACCTCCGACCGGGCCAAGGGTGTCGTCTCGCTCATGCTCGGCCTCTTCATCTCGACCATCGGGCTCGACATCACCTCGGGCCTGCCGCGCTTCACGTTCGGCTCCATCGAGCTCATGGGCGGGGTCGGCTTCATCCCGGCGATGATCGGCATGTTCGCGGTCTCGGAGGTGCTGCGCAACATCACGAGCGGCACGTCCCTCGGCGCCGTGCCCAGGGTCCGTGTCGGCAACCCGTTCAAGGACCTCGCCGCGGTGCTGTGGCGCTACCGGGTCAATGTCCTGCGCGGCAGCGCCCTCGGCACCACGGTGGGAGCACTCCCCGGCGCCGGCGGCGACATCGCCGCCTGGATCGCCTTCGCCAATGCCAAGCGCTTCTCCAAAACGCCCGAGAAGTTCGGAAAAGGCCATGTGGAGGGCATCGTCGAGGCCGGCTCGGCCAACAACAGCGGCCTGAGCTCGGCCTGGGTCCCGGCCATGGTCTTCGGCATCCCGGGCGATGCGGTGACGGCCATCGCCATCGGCGTGCTCTTCATGAAAGGCCTCAACCCCGGCCCCCGCATCTTCGTCGAGCAGCCGGCCATGCTCTATGCCATCTTCATCACCTTCTTCCTCGCCAACCTCCTGCTCATTCCTCTGGGCTGGCTGGCGATCCGCGCGGCGCGGCCGATCCTTGCCGTGCCGCGCAACCTGCTCCTGCCGCTCATCCTCGTCTTCTGCGTGGTCGGCTCCTTCGCCATCAACAACACGGTCTTCGGCATCGCCGTGATGCTGGTCCTGGGCGTCCTCGCCTGGATCATGGAATCGAGCGGCTACCCGATTGCCCCGGTCATTCTCGGCATCGTCATCGGCCCCCTGCTCGAGCAGAACTTCATGATCTCGATGATGATCGGCGACGGCGACCTCCTCGCCTTCTTCGCCCGGCCGATCGCCGCCGTTCTGGGATGCGTCACCCTCGTCGTCTGGCTCACCTCGCCGACCCTCCATCTGCTGCACCGATGGCGAGGCCGGCGCGCTGGAAGGAGAAAGGCTTGAGCGCGCGACCGGCTCTGGACCGCACGGTCCTGGACGAGCTTCGGGCCCTTTTCGGCGAGCGCCTTTCGACCCGGCCGGCCGAGCTCGAGCAGCACGGCCGGGGCGAATCCTACCACCCCTGCCGGCCGCCCGATGCCGTCTGCTGGCCGCTCTCGACCGAGGAGGTGCAGTCGCTCACGGCGCTCTGCCGGCGCCATCGCCTGGCCATCGTGCCGTTCGGCGCCGGCACCTCGCTCGAGGGCCATGTGGCCGCCCTTCGCGGCGGCATCGCCTGCGATCTCTCGCGCATGAACCGCATCCTCGAGGTGCGGCCGGACGACATGGATGCGACGGTCGAGGCCGGGGTCACGCGCAAGCAGCTCGACGCGGCGCTGCGCGACACGGGCCTCTTCTTTCCGGTCGATCCCGGCGCCGACGCCACCCTGGGCGGCATGGCCGCGACCCGCGCCTCGGGCACCAATGCCGTGCGCTACGGGACGATGCGGGAGAACGTGCTGGGCCTCGAGGTGGTGCTCGCGGACGGCCGCCTGGCCAGGACCGCCAGTCGCGCGCGCAAGTCCTCGGCCGGCTACGACCTGACCCGCCTCTTCGTGGGCGCCGAGGGCACGCTCGGGATCATCACCGCCCTCACGCTCCGGCTGCACGGGCGGCCCGAGGCGGTGGCGGCGGCGGTCTGCTCCTTTCCGGACGTCGATCGGGCGGTCGCCACCGCCATGGAAACGATCCAGTCGGGCATTCCCGTGGCCCGCATGGAGCTGCTCGACGGTGGCGTCATGGCGGCCGTCAACCGCTTCTCGGGGCTCGACTATCCGGCGCGTGCCACGCTCTTTCTCGAGTTCCACGGCAGCGTCGCCGCGGTCGAGGAGCAGGCGAGGCGGGTGGGCGAGCTCGCCCGGGCCAACGACGGCTCGGCCTTTCGCCGGGCGCATCGGGAGGAGGAGCGCAAGGCGCTCTGGCAGGCGCGCCACGACCTGCACTACGCGACGCTGGCCATGCGGCCGGGTGCCAAGGTCTGGGGCACCGATGTCTGCGTGCCGATCTCGAGGCTGGCCGAATGCATCCACGCCGCCCGCGCGGATGCCGCCGGCGCACCCTTCCCCGTCACCACGCTCGGCCATGTGGGCGACGGCAATTTCCACATGGGCTATCTCATCGACATGGCGAGCCCGGACGAGATCGCTCTCGCGGAGCGCTTGAACGAGCGACTCGTCCGCCACGCCATAGCCCTCGGCGGCACCTGCACGGGCGAGCACGGCGTCGGCTACGGCAAGGCCCGTTTCCTGCCGCTCGAGCATGGCGATGTGGCGGTCGACCTCATGCGCCGGATCAAGTCCCTGCTCGACCCCATGGAGCTGCTCAATCCCGGCAAGATCCTGTCCGACGGTTGAGCGGAACCGTCAATCCGGCGGCGGAAAACGCCAGACGAGATCGAAAGCCTGGCCCGCCGCGAGGAGGCGAAGCGATATCCCTTCGACCAGGGCCCAGTCGTGACCCTCGGGCAGGTCGATCCGGAGCCGGCCGCGGCCGGCGTGAAGCGCGCCGCCGAGCGTCGGCTCGAGCGTGATCGCGTAGCCCTCGAGAGCACCGCTGTGCCTCTGGCCGTGATCGTCCTCATAGATGACCTCGAGCCTTTCGGCCCCGAGCGCCTCGGGCGTCGTGCCGATCAGGAGAAGGTCGAAGAGAAGGGTCGAGCCGGGATCGGGACGGATCGCCTCGAGACGGCGATCGGCGGCCGCCTCGTCGAGGAAACGCTCGGCGGCCCAGGCGCGGCTCTCGAGGAAGGAGAGCGCCGGCAGGCCCGGTGTCGCGGTGACCGCGAGGACCGGCCCCGGGCCATAGGCCGTGTCCGCCCGGGCCATCCGCTCGGTGCGAAGGAGGGCCCCCCAGCCGATCTGGCGTGCGAGCGCCTCGAAGCGCTCCGCCTGCTCGAGCGCCAGGGGGTCGAAGGGCCGGCCGTCGAGTGCCGTCGCGGCCATGGCCCCGCCGGCGACGAGGGGTCCGGCGAGGAGCAGGATGCCTCGAAAAACCGATCGCCAACGGCGCCTCGCCATGCCCGCCTCCCTCATCCGATGCGCGAAAGCCTCGACTGGCGGCTTGACGCCACGGCCGCTCCTTCCTCATGATGGAATCACAATCTGCAAAGCGGAACAAGTCAGAGGACAGGGAGGAACGGCCGCTCATGCCAGTGGAAGTGCTTTTCGTCGGCGAATCGTGGACCACGATCGGGTTTCATCTCAAGGGCTTCGGCATCTACACGAGCGGCGAGTACGACGAGGGCGGCACGCCCCTGATCGAGGCGCTCGAGGGCCATGGCTGCCGCGTGACCTATCTGCGCAACCACGAGGTGGACAAGCGCTTTCCCAGAGGCCGCGACGCGCTCGCCCGCTTCGACGTCATCGTGCTGAGCGACGTCGGCGCCGACACCTTCCTGCTGCGCCCCGAGACGCTGAAGCAGTCGAAGATCCTCGGCAACCCCTTGCAGGACATCGCCGACCACGTGGCCGAGGGCGCGGGCTTCCTCATGGTCGGCGGCTATCTCTCGTTCTCCGGCTTCGGCGGCAATGCCTGCTACCCGAACACGGTGATCGCGGACGTGCTGCCGGTCGAGATGCTGCGCGGCGACGACCGGATCGAGCGGCCCGAGGGCATGCGGCCCACCCGGAGCACCGATCACGAGGTCCTGGCCGGCGTCGCCGATCCCTGGCCGCCCTTCCTCGGCTATCAGCGCCTCGCCGCGCGGCCCGGAGCGGAGGTGCTGCTCGCCGCCGGCGACGACCCGTTCCTCACCCTCGGCCGGCACGGCCGGGGGCGCGTCGCCGCCTTCGCCTCGGACTGCTCGCCGCACTGGGGCACGCCCGAGTTCGTCGGCTGGACCCATTACGGCCGCTTCTGGGGCCAGCTCGCCACCTGGCTCGCCGCCGGGCGCACCTAGAAAAGACCAAAGGGAGACCCGAAAGATGAACAGCCTTCACCGCCTCTTCGCCGCCACCGCCATGACGGCGCTGGCCCTGCTCGCGACGCCGGGCGCGGACGCTCAGGAATTCACGCTCCGCATCACCAATCCGGACGCGCCCTACGTCCAGATCGACGACATGAAGTACCCCTACTACGTCTTCGGCATGATGAGCGCCTTCGGCGAGACCGTCGAGGCCATGTCGAAAGGCCGGATCAAGGCCGAGATCTATCACAGCGGCACGCTCGGCGATCTGCGCGAGAACATGGAAAGCGTGCGCATGGGCGTGCTCGAGGCGACCACGCCTTCCGAGGGCCCGGTCTCGATCTTCTACCCCGAGATCCAGGTCATCACGATCCCCTACGTCTTCCAGAACGCGGCCGTGGCCTGGGAGGTGATGGACGGCCCCTTCGCCAAGAAGCTCTTCGACGGCATGATCGACCAGGGCTTCCGCGCCGTGGCGATCGGCGAGAACGGCGGCTTCCGCATCTGGGGCAACAATGCGAGGAAGATCGAGAAGCCCGAGGACATGGCGGGGCTGAAGATCCGCACCATGGAGATCCCGGCGCATCAGGAGATGGTCAAGGCCCTCGGCGCCTCGCCCACCGCCGTGCCCTGGATGGAGGTCTACTCCGCGCTGCAGACCGGCGTCGTCGACGGTGCCGAGCTGCCGACGGTGGGCTCGCTCCAGCAGAACCTGCAGGAGGTGCTCGACTACATCACCGTCGACAACCACGTCTACAGCCTCTCCTTCATCATCGTCAGCGAGAAGTGGTTCCAGAGCCTGCCGCCCGACCTGCAGGAGGACGTGCTCCTCGCCGGCCGCATCGCCACGGTGACCAGCCGCGGCCTCGTCCAGGTCACCGTCAACGACACGCTCCGCTACTTCGCCGAGAACGGCATCGAGGTGACCTATCTCACCGGCGACGCGCAGGCGGCCTTCCGCGAGAAGGCGCAGCCCGGCGTCATCGCGTGGATGGAGGAGACGCTCTCGCCCGAGCTCGTGGCACAGTTCATGGAGGCGGTGCGCGACGCCGAGATGAAGCTCGGCCTGCCACCCAGCCTCTGAGGCCGGCCGCGACGGCCATGCGTCACGAGGACCGGTGCCGGGGAGTGCCTCTCCCCGGCCCCATCGCTTCCCCTGCCCCGGATCCGGCCGATGCTCAAGCGCTTCTGTGACCGGCTCGCCTGGATCACCGCGGTCCTGAGCGTGCTCTGCCTCGTGGTCATGACGGTCTCGATCCTCGTCAACGTCTATTTCCGCTACGTGCTCAACGCGCCGCTCGCCTGGCCGCCCGAGCTCGCCCGCTTCATGATGGTGGCGGTGACCCTCCTCGCCAGCAGCCTCGCCATGCGCAGCGGGGCGCATGTCGGCGTCTCGATCCTGGTGCTGCGCCTGCCGATCCGCTTCCAGGCTTGGCTCTTCACCGTGAACAGCCTCCTCATCCTGGGCTTCCTTCTCATCCTCCTCTGGTACGGCTGGCAGCTCGCCTTCCTCGAAGGCCCGCGGCAGATGGCACCCTCCCTCGGCATCTCGATGATGCTGGCCTTCGTCCCGCTGCCCCTGGGTGCCCTCCTGATGATCGTGCATCTGGCCGAGATAACGGCTCTCGCCTGGAAGCGCGCCCGGGCCGGCGCCTCGCCCTTCGAGACCGTCTACCACGAGGAGGCGGACGCGGTGGCGCTGGCTGCCGGGCGGACGGAGGAAGGCTGAGCCGTGGACCCCATGACCCTCGCCTTCATCGCCTTCTTCGTCCTGCTCCTGATGGGCATCCCCATCACCTTCGTGCTCGGGATCACGGCCGTCCTCGTCTTCCTCATGAAGCAGGACCTGATCTTCCTCTCGCTCGTGCCGCAGCGCATGTTCGCCGGGCTCAACCTCTTCACCATCATGGCGATTCCGTTCTTCCTGCTCGCCGCCGAGCTCATGACGCTCGCCCGCATCACCGACGACCTCGTGCGCTTCGCCGATGCGCTGGTCGGCCGGCTCAAGGGCGGCCTCGCCCATGTCAACGTGGTGGCGAGCGCCTTCTTCGCCGGCATCTCGGGCTCCGCCATCTCGGACGTGGCCGGGCTCGGGGCGATCGAGATCAGGGCGATGACCCGGGCCGGCTACCCCAAGCCCTTCTCGACGGCGCTCACCGTCGCCTCCTCGCTGATCGGGCCGATCATCCCGCCCAGCATCATCATGGTGCTCTACGGCTCCATCATGCAGGTCTCGATCGCCGCCATGTTCCTCGGCGGCATCCTGCCCGGGCTGCTCATGGTGGGGATGCTCATGGGCATGATCTGGTGGATGGCCGACCGCAAGGGCTTTCCCAGGCGCGTCGAGAAGCTGCCGCCGGGCGAGACCTGGCGGGCGACGCGAAGCGCCATCCTGGCCCTCCTCATGCCCGCCATCATCCTGGGCGGCATCCTCTCCGGCGTCTTCACCGCGACCGAGGCCGCGGCGGTCGCCGTCGCCTACGCCCTCCTCATCGGCCTCGTGGTCAAGCGCACCCTGCCCTGGCGCGACGTGCCGCCGATGCTGGTCCGCGTCTCGATCCTCACCTCGGTCGTCTTCATGGTGCTGGCGACCGCCAACATCCTGGCCTGGATCATCGGCCTCGAGCGGGTGCCGGACGCGATCGCGAGGGGGCTCACCAGCATCACCGAGAACCCCTATCTGCTGCTCCTTCTGGTCAATGTCGTCCTGATCGTCGTCGGCATGTTCATGGATATCGGTGCCGCCCTCATCGTCCTCGCCCCCATCCTCGGCCCCACCATGATCGACGCCGGCGTTCATCCCGTGCATTTCGGCGTGGTCATGTCGATCAACCTGCTGGTCGGGCTCACCACGCCGCCCGTGGGTCCCTGCCTCTTCGTCGCCGCCGGCATCACGGGCCTGAAGATGGAGCAGCTCTCGGTCGCCATGCTGCCGTTCTACGCCCTGCAGGTGGTGTTCTTGCTCGCCATCACCTATTTTCCGTTCCTCACCCTCTTTTTGCCTCGCCTCTTCGGCTACATCGCGTGACCCAGGAGATTCCGGCCCAGATCAAGTCGCTCGGCAAGGTGCTGCACGTGCTCGAGTGCTTCTCACGGACCGAGCGCGACCTCGGCCTCGCCGAGATCGCGTCGCGCACCGGTCTGCCCAAGGCGACCGCGCACCGCCTCCTCGCCTCGCTCAAGTCGATCGGCTTCATCGATCAGGACCACGGCGGCGACCGCTACCGGCTCGGCATGAAGCTCTTCGAGCTCGGCAGCGTCGTGCTCGCCAACATGGAGCTGCCGCGCGAGGCGCAGCCCTTCGTCGACCGCCTCGCCGCGATGACGGGTGCCGCCGTCCATCTCTGCGTCTTCGACGGTGCCCAGGCGGTCTTCATCGACCGCCGTCGCGCCGACACCGCGACCCGCAACACCCTGACCCTGCTCGAGGGAGCGCCCGTGCACTGCACCGCCGTCGGCAAGGCGATCCTGGCCTTCCAGCCGCGGCGCGCCGTCGAGCGGGTGATCGGCGAGGGCCTCACCGCCTTCACGGCGGCGACGCTGACCACCCCCGAGGCGCTCCTTGCCGATCTCGCCCTGATCCGCGAGCGCGGCTGGTCCCTCGACGACGAGGAGCACCAGCCCGGCACACGCTGCGTCGGCGCGCCGATCAGGAACGGTGCGGGCCAGGTGATCGCCGCCATCTCGGCCTCGGGCACGCCCGATCTGCTCCCGGCCGGGAAGGACGAGGCGCATGGCCGGCTGGTCATGGGCATCGCCGGCGAGCTGTCGCGTCGGCTGGGCCATGCCCCGCGCCGCGCCCTCGCCGGAACGACCGGCGCCGTCCATGCCTCCTAGGGAGACCACGACCATGCGCGATTTTCAGCTGCCCGGCCGGTCCACGTCCTATGCGGCGACGGCCATGGCCGCCACCTCGCACCCGCTCTCGACGCTGGCCGCGCTCGACGTGCTGCGCGCCGGCGGCAATGCCGCCGACGCCGCGGTCGCGGCCTGCGCCGTGCAGTGCGTGGTCGAGCCGCAATCGACCGGCATCGGCGGCGATTGCTGGGTGCTGTACGCGCCGGCCGCGGGCGGGGTCACGGCGCTCAACGCCTCGGGCGGGGCACCCGAAGCCCTCTCGGCCGAGCGCCTGCGCGGCCTGGGTCTCTCGGCCATGCCGGATCTCGGGGCGCACAGCGTCACCGTGCCGGGGGCGGTGCGCGGCTGGCAGGCGCTGCTCGACCGGCACGGCTCCAAAGACCTCGACGAGCTCTTGCGGCCGGCGATCGACTACGCGAAGAACGGCTTTCCGGTCCTCCCCCGGGTCGCCTTCGACTGGGCGCGAGGGGCCGAGCGACTGCGCGCGAGCCAGGCCGGCCGGGATTTCTACCTGCCGGGCGGGGCGGCACCGAAGCCGGGCGACACGATCCGGCTCGAGCGGCTCGGCGCCACCCTCGAGACGATCGCGAGGCGGGGTGCCGACGCCTTCTACGAAGGTCCCGTCGCCGCCGCCATGCTGGAGAGCCTCGCCGGCTTCGGCGGGCTGCACGCCGAAGCCGACCTCGCCGCCTTCGCGCCCGAATGGACGGAGCCCATCAGCACCACCTATCGGGACCACACCGTCTTCGAATGCCCGCCCAACGGCCAGGGGGTGATCACGCTCCTGATCCTCAACATCCTGGAGCGGCTGGCGCTGGCCGGCCTCGACCCACGCGGCGCCGACCGGCTGCACCTCGAGGCGGAAGCCACCCGCCTCGCCTTCCGCGACCGCGACGCCGCCGTCGCCGACCCGCGCCTCGCACCGGTGCCGACCGACCGCCTCCTGGACAAGGCCTATGCCGCGGCGCTCGCCGCCCGGATCGACCCCGAGCGCGCCATGCCGGCCCTGCCGCCGCCGCTCCTGCCGGAGCACAAGGACACGATCAACCTCGCGGTGGTCGACCGGGACGGCAATGCCTGCTCCTTCATCAACTCCCTCTACGACAGCTTCGGCTCGGGCCTCGTCTGCCCCACGACCGGCGTCGTCTTCCACTGCCGCGGCCGCGCCTTCAGCCTCGAGCCCGGCCATCCGAACGAGCTGGCACCGAAAAAACGGCCGATGCACACCCTCATCCCGGGCCTCGCCTTCAGGGACGGGGCGCTCTGGATGACCTTCGGCGTGATGGGCGGCAGCTACCAGCCCGTCGGCCAGGCGCACCTCCTCACCAACATGATCGATTTCGGCATGGACCCGCAGGCCGCCATCGACGACCCGAGGGCCATGGCCTATCCTGGACCCCTGCAGGTCGAGCGGGGCGTGCCGGCGGCCACCGTGCGGCGACTGGCCGGGAAGGGCCATGCGCCGGTCGAGGCCGAGGCACCCCTGGGCGGCGGACAGGCGATTCTCGTGGATCGCGACCGGGGTGTGCTGATCGGCGGCTCGGACCCGCGCAAGGACGGGCTCGCGCTCGGCTATTGAGGAACGGGAGGTCTCGCGCGTGATCCGTCACATCGTCTTCTTCTCGGCCAGGGATCCGGCCGATCTGGCGCGGATCGAGACCGGGCTGAAGCGGCTGGGGCGCATCGCCGCCGCCGACCGGCTCGAGGTGAAGCGCAATCTCCGCCGCGACGATCTCGGCAACGAGGTCGATCTCGTCGTCTATGGCGAGTTCGCCGACGCGGCCGCCCTCGCCGCCTACAAGGCCGATCCCCTCTACGCCGAGGCGACCGCCCTCGTCCGGCCCTTGCGCGAGCTGCGCCTCGCCGCCGACATCGAAAGCGGCGCGTGACGCCGGAGCCATAGATCCCTGAAGCCCTTGCGGCCGAAGGCTGGAGGGGCTTGTGAGCCCCGGCGGAGCGGGTTACGTCTCGTGCCGGCAGACCACGATACGCGGACAGGCTTCCTCGCCATGCAGGTGATCGCCTTCGTCACCCAGAAAGGTGGCAGCGGCAAGACCACGCTCTGCGTCAACCTCGCCGTGGCGGCGGAGGCGGCGGGCGGACGCTGCCTGATCCTCGACATGGACCCGCAGGCCACGGCCGAGGCCTGGTACCACGACCGGGAAGCGGCGAGCCCGAAGCTGGTCCGCCTCGGCGCCGACGCCCTCGCCGAGGCGGTGGCCGCCGCCCGGCGGCAGGGCTTCACCCATGTCTTCATCGACACGCCGGGCCGCGACGAGCCTTCGGTGGCGGCCGCCATCCGCATCGCCGATTTCTGCCTCGTCCCCTGCCGACCGACGCCCGCCGACATGAAGGCCACACCCGCGACCATCGCCACCATTCGCCGCCTCGCCAAGCCCGCGGCCTTCGTCCTGAGCCAGACACCGCCCCGGGGCTTCCGCATCAAGGAGGCGGAGATCGGCCTCGCCGTGCTCGGCCCCGTGGCGCCCGTGACGGTGGTCTCGCGCAGCGTCTTCCAGGACGCGCAGGGCGCGGGGCTCGCCGTCGGCGAGTTCGAGCCCGAGGGCAAGGCGGCCACGGAGATCGACGAGCTCTGGAGCTGGCTCGCAAGGAAGCTGGAGAAGACGCAGGATGGCACGCAAAAGAACATCGCTTGAAGCCCTCCTCGGGGTCACCGACCCGACCCCGCCCACCCCGCTCCGCGGCAGGAAGGCGGCCGCGACACCCAGGCGCACCATCAACAACCGGCCGATCAAGCAGCAGACCGTCTATCTGCCGATCCCCGTCTACGAGCAGCTCCGCCGCCTCGCCTTCGACGAGCGCGAAAAGATGCACACCCTGATCATGGAAGGCCTGGATCGCGTCTTCCAGGACCGCGGCCTGCAATCCCTCGCCGAGCTCGAGCGCGAGTCCTGACGGCCGCTCGGGTCGGCGGACCTCGCGGCCGCGACCGCGGCGGCTCTTGGAGCGGCAGGCGGCTCGATGGCGAAATCGGCGAGCACGGCCTCGACGGGCACCCGCCAGCCGTCGTCGAAAGCCAGCCAGTGGTGCAGCTCGTACCGGGTCGGGATCGAGGTCGCCACCGTGTCGTCAGCGGGCTTTCGCCTCTCAAACCTCCCCCGCCCTGCTCCGCGCCGCGTAGTGCAGCGCCAGCAACCCGATGACACCCGCGGCGACGAAGCCGCTGGCCAGGGGGAAGACGGTGGCGTTGTAGAAGCGGCCGAAACCGGTGGCCCAGACGAAAGCCACGAGGCTGGAGATGGAGGAGATGAGGGAGGCGCCGAGGCCGGCGACGCGGGCGAGATGGTGCATGGCCATGGCGTTGAGGTTGCCGAAGAGCAGGCCGAAGGCGCTGAACGAGAGGAAGGAGAGGGTGAGAAAGAGCCAGAGCGGCGGCTGGCCCCGGGTGGCGAGGCCCGTGGCGATCAGGGCGACACCCAGCACGGTGAGCGCCAGAAGGCCGAGGCGGGCGATCGGCGCCATGCCGAAGCGCAGCACGAAGCGGCTGTTGACGAAGGAGGCGAGGCCGAGGCCCATGGCCAGCAGCGCGAAGCAGGCCGGGAAAAGCGCGTCGATGGCGTAGAGGTCGAGGAAGACCGCCTGCGCGGTGCTGACGAAGAGCAGGATGGCGCCGAAGATGGCACCGGCGGCGATGGTCAGCGCCATGACCTGGGCATGCCGCAGGATGAGGTTGGCGTTGCGCAGGAGCGGGATCACGCGGAAGGGCACGCGGCGGTCGGGCGGCAGGGTCTCGGGCTGGCGAAGGGCGAGCCAGAGGGCGATCAGCGCCGCCCAGCCGAGATAGCCGACGAAGATCGCCCGCCAGCCGGCGAGCGCGGTGATGAGCTGGCCCAGGGCGGGCGCGATCATCGGCACCAGGATGAAGACCATGAAGATGAGCGAGAGGATGCGCGCCATGGCGGCACCGCCGAAGCGGTCGCGAATGAGCGCGCGCGAAGCGATCTTCGGGCCGCTGACGCCGACACCCTGAATCACCCGGCCGAGGATCAGCGTGTCGAGCGAGCCGGCGAAGCCGGCGATCAGGCTGCCCGCGACATAGATCACGAGACCGACGAGGATCGCCCGCTTGCGGCCGATGGCGTCGGCGATGGGGCCGAACACCAGATCGCCCGCCACCATGCCGAGGATGAAGGTGGTGACGACGAGCTGGGTGGCGAGCGGATTGGCGACGTCGAGGTCGTGGCCGATCTGGCGCAGCGCCGGCAGCATGGTGTCGATGCTGGCGGCGGTGAGCGAGCTCACCATGGCGAAAAGGACGATGAACTCGAGCGGCCCCGGCCGGGTGGCACCGGCCAGGGTGGCCCGGGCGCCGTTCTGGGTCGACGTGGCTACTTCCCCCAGCGCAGCGCCAGCGGACCGGTGCGGCGGGCGAGCTGGAGGAGACCGTCACGGGTGGCCGGGTGCAGGGGCTCGAAGGGGTGGCGCACCGTGTCGGACTTGATGACGTTGCCGGCCATCATCACGGTCTTGGTGGCGCGAAGCCCGCATTGCCGGTTCTCGTAGTTGATGAGCGGCAGGATCTTCGCGTATTGCGCGGCCGCCTCGTCGGCCTTGCCGGCCTCGTGGAAGGCCAGGACCGGCTTGATCAGGTCGGGCAACAGGGCCGACGGCATGGTGCCGGTGGCGCCGGCGTCGAGATCCGCCATGAGCGTGATCGCCTCCTCGCCGTCGAAGGGCCCCTTGATGGCATCACCGCCGGCGGCGATGAGCGCCCTGAGCTTGCCCGCCGCCATCGGTGTCTCGATCTTGAACCAGGCGACGCCCGGCAGCTCCCTGGCGAGGCGGGCGAGGAAGGGAACGCCGAGCGTGACCCCGGAGAGGGGGGCGTCCTGGACCATGATGGGAATGGCGACGGCCCCGGCGATCGCCTCGAAATGCTCGAACGTGCCCTTCTCGTCGGCGCGCAGCAGCGTGCCGTGATAGGGCGGCATGAGCATCAGCATGGCAGCCCCGGCCGCCTCCGCCGCCCGGGCACGGGCGACGGCGACGCGGGTCGCGTAGTGGGAGATCGTGACGATCACCGGCACGCGGCCGGCGACGTGGTCGAGGCAGAGGGCGAGGAGGATGTCGCGCTCCTCGTCGGAGAGCAGGAACTGCTCGCTGTAATTGGCGAGCAGGCAGATGCCGTCGACACGCTGGTCGATCATGCAGTCGAGCACCCGCTTCTGCCCGTCGAGGTCGAGCTCGCCATTGGCATGAAAGGGCGTGGGCGCGATCGGAAAGACGCCCTTCCTCAGGCTGTCGGTGGATGCGGCCATGGCTCTCCTCCCTCAATCTCGGCTGCTCGAGGGAAGAGTGCGCCGCCGCGCGCGGCGGATCAAGGGCGGGGGCGAGCTGCCCTCGAGCGAATGGAACCGGGCGGGAAAAGGAGCTGGTTCCCGCCCATCTCACCCGGCTCGGGCACCGGGACGTCGGGCGGGGTTGTCAAGCGGGCGTCAGCGAGTAACCTTCTGGCGACGGGTTCTCAGGGAGAGACGATGATGAAGACCGATCGCCGCGGGGCGCTCATGGGCGCCGCCGCCATCGCCATCGCCGCCATCGGCGCCACCCCGGCCACGGCGCAGGAGCAGTCCTACATCCTGACCACCGCCACCACGGGCGGCACCTACTACCCGGTCGGCGTGGCCCTCGCCACGCTCGTCAAGGTCAAGCTGCAGGCTTCCGACGGCATCGACATGTCGGCCATCAGCTCGGCCGGCTCCGGCGAGAACATCAAGCTCATGCGCGAGGGCCAGGCGCAGTTCGGCATCCTGCAGGGCCTCTACGGCCGCTACGCCGCCAAGGGCACCGGCCCGCTCGAGGGCGAAGGCAAGCAGGAATGGCTGCGCTCGATCTCCATGCTCTGGCAGAACGTCGAGCACTTCATCACCCAGAAGGAGCTGGCGGAGACCGGCACCATCGACGATCTGAAGAACCTCGCCGGCAAGCCCTTCTCGATCGGTGCGAAGAACTCCGGCACCGAGGGCTCGGGCCGCGAGATCCTGAAAGGCCTCGGCATCGACCCCGAGAGCATGGACCTCGTCTACCAGGGCTACGGGCCCACGGCGGAGGGCCTGCAGAACGGCACCATCGTCGGCGCCAACATGCCGGGCGGCGTGCCGGTCTCGGCGGTGACACAGGCCTTCGCCGCACGCGACGACCTCCTGATCCTGAACTTCACACCCGACCAGATCGACCGGGCCAATGGCGGCGACGAGCTGTGGACCGCCTACACCATCAAGGCCGGCAGCTATCCCAACCAGGACAAGGATGCCGACACCATCGCCCAGCCCAACTTCCTCGGCGTGCGCGCCGATGTCGACGAGACGGCGGTCTACAAGATCACCAAGACCATGTTCGAGAATCTGGGCTTCCTCCAGAACATCCACCCCGCCACCAAGGCCATGTCGCTCGAGGCGGCCCTTGCCGGCCTGCCGGCACCGCTGCACCCCGGTGCCGTCCGCTACTACGAGGAGGCGGGGGTGGAGATCCCGGCGCGCCTGATGCCGAACTGAGGGCCGGGGCCGCCCCAGGACCCCGATGGCCGAGAAGCTGGACGAGGCCGGCGAGCTCACCGCACCGACCCGCGCGGGCACCGGCCCCGTCTACGCCCGCCTCGTTCTCGCCCTCTCGGTCCTGATCTCGCTCTTCCACATCTACGCCAACAGCGTCGGCCGCCTCGACGACCTCCTCCTGACCTCCATGCACTGGGGCGGCTTCGCGCTGCTCTGCGCGCTTCTCTACCCGCTCCGGCCGGGAGGCGGCCGGCTCACCCTCGCCATCGACGTCACGCTCGGCCTCCTCGCCATGGCCGCCGCCGTCTACGTCAACTGGGCGTTCGATGCGATCTACGCCCGGGGCGTCCGCTTCATCTGGTCCGACTGGATCATGGCCGGCCTCGCCATCGCCCTCGCCCTCGAGATGGCGCGGCGCACGGCCGGGCTCTTCATCCCCTGCCTCGCCATCCTCGCCCTCGTCTACCTCGCCGGCGGTGGCGCCTTCGTCCCCGGCATGTTCAGGTTTCCGGGCCTGACCCCCGAGACCACGCTCTTTCGCGCCTATGTCGAGCTCGGCGGCATGTTCGGCCCGATCGCCCGCATCAGCGCCACCTTCGTCTTCATGTTCGTGCTCTTCGGCGCCTTCCTCGTCCGCTCGGGCGCGGGCGCCTTCGTCATCGACCTCGCCCGCGCGGTCGCCGGCCGCGTCGTCGGCGGACCGGGCTTCGTCGCGGTCCTGGGCTCGGCCCTGACCGGCACCGTCACCGGCTCGGCCGTCGCCAACACCGTCTCGACCGGCGTCATCACCATCCCGCTCATGAAGAAGGCGGGCTTTCCCGCGAAGTTCGCGGCCGGCGTCGAGGCCTCGGCCTCGACCGGCGGCCAGCTCATGCCGCCCATCATGGGTGCGGGCGCCTTCGTCATGGCGACCTACACGCAGATCTCCTACCTCACCATCGTCGCCGTCTCGGTCCTGCCGGCCATCCTCTACTTCTTCTCGGTCGCCGTCTGGGTCAGGATCGAGGCCAAGAAGCACGACATCACCGGCATCGACGAGGATTCGCCGGGTGCCCTCGACATCCTCAAGCGCGGCGGCATCAGCTTCCTGATCCCCATGGCGGTGCTGATCGTCATGCTGCTCCAGGGCTTCACGCCCACCTACGCCGCCGCCTTCGCCATCCTCGCCGTGATCGGCTCGTCCTGGCTGACCAGGACGCCCATGGGGCCGCTCGCCATCGTCGACGCCCTGGCGCTCGGCGCCCGCAACATGGTCATGACCGCCATGCTGCTCGTCTCGGTCGGGCTCATCGTCATGGTCGTCGAGACCACCGGCATCGGCAACACGCTCTCGCTCATGCTCGCCGAATGGGCCGGCGGCAACCTCATGATCGCCCTCGTGCTGGTCGCCCTCGCCTCGCTCGTGCTCGGCATGGGGCTGCCGGTGACGGCGGCCTATATCGTCCTCGCCACCCTTTCCGCCCCGGCCCTCTACCAGATGATGAACGACGCGGCGATCGTCGACCTCATTGCGGCCGGCACGCTGCCCGAGGCGGCCAGGGCCGTCTTCATGCTGGCCGATCCGGAGGCCATGACGAAGCTGCAAGGGCCGCTTCCGGCGGCCGAGGCCGCCGCGCTCTACGCCATGGTTCCCGCCGACTTCGCGACGACACTCTACCAGCAGGCCCTCGACCCGGCGCTGCTCACGACCACGCTGCTCTCGGCCCACATGATCATCTTCTGGCTGAGCCAGGACAGCAACGTGACGCCGCCGGTCTGCCTCACCGCCTTCGCCGCCGCCGCCATCGCCAGGACCCCGCCCATGGCGACCGGCCTCACCGCCTGGCGCATCGCCAAGGGCCTCTACATCGTCCCCATCCTCTTCGCCTACACCCCCTACCTCTCGGGCGACTGGCTCTCCGGCCTCGAGATCACCTTCTTCGCCGCCTTCGGCATCTACGCCCTCGCCGTCGGCTTCGAAGGCCACGGCGAGCACCCCATCCCGCACTGGCTCCGCCCCGTCATCTTCGCCATCGGCGCCTTCCTCATCTGGCCCACCGGCCGCCTCTCCCAGATCCTCGCCGTGGCCGCATTGGTCGCCGTCATGCTCCTCGCGGCGAAGCTGGCGCCGAAGCGGGAGTACGCATCTCCCGCCGAGACAGCGTAGGGCCCGGAGGGGGACAGCCAGCTTTTTTCATGCTTGGCCGCGATACCAAAAAGTCATACTTTTGGCACGTCCGGCAGGAGCATCAGCCATGAGCCACAACACATCGGTCACGCTCGGCGAGCACTTCATCAGGTTCGTGGAGGGCCAGGTTGCGGAAGGCCGTTTCAGCTCCACGAGCGAGGTGGTGCGTGCCGGGCTTCGGCTGCTCGAGGAGCACGAGCTGAAGGTGCAGGCCCTGCGCGAGGCGCTCGTCGAAGGCGAGGAAAGTGGCCCGGCGCGGCCCTTCGATCGCGAAGCCTTCCTCGAGCGCATGCATGGGCGAGCAGGCGGGGTCGACTGACTACCGACTACGCCCCAGGGCCGAAGCGGACCTCGCCGAGATCTGGCGATACACGGCTCACCGCTGGTCGGTCGGCCAGGCCGACATCTACATCGAAGCAATCCTCGATGCCTTCGAGCGGCTGGCGAGCGACCCCACTCGCGGGCGCCCCACCGATATTCGTTCCGGCTATCGGCGATACGCCATCAACGCCCATTTCATCTTCTATCGGCTGTCCCCCGATGGCCCCGACATTGTCCGCATCCTCCACAAGAGGATGAACGTCGACGTTCATCTCGATGATCCGGGTTGACCTGCACTCGTTCGGCAGAAGCATGCAGCATGAGGAGCTTCGGACCCGGCAGGCGGGCGAGGCGAGCGATCGCCTCGGCGCGGTCATGTTCCTCGCCGAAGAGCTCGCCCCGAAACGCAGCTACCCGACGCCAGTGCAGGTGGAGTAGCCGGAAACGTCCTGGATCGCCCGGCTTCTCTACAAGAGCGCAGCTATTCGCCCCACATTCTCCACTTTCTTTCTCGGCTGTCATTCTTTTGGATGACGCGCTGACTGGCCGTCTCGCCTAGCGATACAGGCGTCGGCGTCGTGCAGCCAATGGAGAACAAGAACTCGGCTGCGCCAACTTGCATGCGACGCCATAACCGTGGGCGCCGCCCGTCCTGGATCGCTCGAATACTGGGAGACCGTCATGATCATCAGGACCACGGCTGTTCTGGCCGGCGCCACGCTGATCGCGCTGGCGGAGACCGCGACAGCCGCCGAGCCGCTGCTGCTCGACGATGCGCAGCTGGACCAGGCGCGGGCGGGCGCGCTGCCCGACATCGAAATCACGAACATCGTGGGCGTCGCCGGTCCCGGCGGGCCGGCGATCGCCTTCGACTGCGGCGTGCCCATCTTTGCGCCAGCACCGCCCGGATGACCCGGCGGGTGATGCGGGCGGCGGCGTATCAGCGTGCGACCGACGCCGCGTCCTCCAGCACGAAGAGCTTGGCTCCCGGCAGGCGGGCGAGCCGGGCGAGCGCCTGGGCGCGGTCGGCGATGAGGACCTCGCCGGTGGAGTGCAGCAGGCGGTAGCGCCGTCGCAACACCGGCCGGGATGCTCCGGATCGCCGGCCGCCGCCTTCCGCCCCTTCAACCGGCATCGTCGGTCTCCGCTCCATCGGCTCCTCCAGCAGGACGGACCTAGACGCCTCCGGCCTGACGGGGCAACAAACGAGCGTAAGCGCGGAAAGTTTCGCGCCTCGCCGTCTCGTGATGTTGCATCTCCTGCAACATCGAAGCCCGGGCCGTTGCGGGATATGCAACATCGCAGCCGCCGATGTTGCAGGAGATGCAACCTCGGCCGGGTCGGATGTTGCAGGACATGCGACACGAACCCGGGCAGGTTGCGGAATAGGCGACATCCGGCGACGAGCGAACCCGCGGATCCGACGTTCGAACCCGAGAAACCGACGACCGAACCCGGGGATTCGACGAACGAACCCAGGCTCTCGCAAACGAACCTGAAGCCGTCCAACCCACTGGTGGAATTGGCCTTTTCGCCGATTCTCACGAGTGGCGCGGGCGACGGCCGAACCCGGCCGGCACGCATTGCCGATCGAACCCGGCAGGCTCTTGCCTGCGATCCGGATCTGGGTTATAATTCCTATTCGGACCCGGCATGACGGCCCTTGCGGAACCTCGCCGCTCATGGTGCGTTCGGATGTGGGCGGTGCCGCGCCTTCTCGCGCACGCCCGAAAATCGAAGGGAAACCCCAATGCCGACCGCTTTTGTCGAGGATCTCGATCAATCCATTCGCGGGCAGATGATCGACGAATTGAACGCGCGGCTGGTCGAGACGCTCGACCTCGTGCTCGCCATCAAGCAGGCCCACTGGAACCTCAAGGGGCCTTCCTTCATCGGCATCCATCTCCTGCTCGACGATGTGGCCCAGCGTTTCCGCGGCCATGCCGACACGATCGCCGAGCGCTGCGTCGTCCTCGGCGGCCAGGCGCGGGGCACGGCGCAGGTGGTGGCCGACGAGACCGCGCTCGAGCCCTATCCCACCGACATCACCGATCAGCGCGAGCACGTCCTGGCGCTGAAGGAGCGGCTCATGGCCTACGGCAAGGCGGTGCGCGATTCGATCGCCACCGCGGACGACGCCGGCGATTACGACACGGCCGACCTCTTCACCGCCGTCAGCCGCGCGGTCGACAAGGACGCCTGGTTCATCGGCGCCCACGCCGAGCGCTCCTGAAGGCTCCTAGCCACCCTCGGCCTTCTTGGGCCGGTAGAAGACGAGATCGCCGATGGTGGCCGTCTTCACCATCTTCCTCGTCCAGTCGGGCGGGCTCTCCTTGCCGTGGAAGAAGAGCGCGCCATCGGTGCGATCGGCCAGTTGCCGGTTCAGCGCCCGGCGCGCCACCTCGGTGGTGATGGCGTAGCGGTCCGGCTCCTCGACCTTGTCGGAGCTGCCGTCGCACCACCACGCGAACTGGCAGGGACCGCCATCCTCACCTTCGGTCACCACCCCGCAGATGGTGTCCGGAAACCCTCCGTCGGCGAGGCGGTTCATCACCACGTTGGCGACCCCCTCCATGACCGCCACGTCCTCGCCCTTGGCCTCCCAGTAGACGGTGCGGGCGAGGCAGGTCAGGGGATCGTCGAGCGGTGCCGCTCCCTTCGGATCGACGGCGGCGGCCGCGGCCTTGGTCAAAGGTGCGGCCGAAGAGGCCTCGGTGGTCCCCGCCGCCTCGCCCTCCAGCTCCTTGAGCTGCTCGAGCGTCTTGCCCTTGGCCCCGCCGGCATCCGCGCCCAGCGCCGGAACGGCCGTGGCGATTGTCAGGCCCAGAACGAGCGCCAGCCACCAGCCGCCCCTCAAGAGGCTTCTCCGGCCTTCGCATCCACCCGCCAGAGCCGGATGAGCGGCCCCCCCGCCCCCTCGACCGGATCGGTCGAAGGCAGCCCCACCTCGGCGCAGCGCCGCGCCAGTGCCACCATGTCGCGCGCCTTCGGCTGCAGGACGGCCGGCCCCTCCTGGCCCCTCGGATAGCCGCCGACGACGTGGAGATCGGCGCTGGCGGAAAGGCGCTTGTGCCCCGTCCCGGCCGGCAGGACCACGACATCGCCGGCCCGCACCGTCACCAGGGGACCCTCGGCACCGCCGAGCTGCACCCTGGCCTCGCCCCGGGCGATGCCCAGAACCTCGTGCGCGTCGTCGTGGAAATGCTGGTAGGGAAAGATGCCGTCGTGCCAGATGCCGCCCCAGCCATTGGCCCTGAACAGCCGCTCCAGCCGCTCCGCGAGCCCGGCCTCGGCGGCGAAGGCGCCTCGATAGAGGAGGACGGGCAAGGGCGAGTTCGGCACGTCCGCCGCCGGCTCCAGCTTCAGCGTCTCGACTTCCGTCATCGCCCCTGCCCCGGAAAACCGTAGAGCCGGGCCGGGTTCTCCGCGAGGATCAGCCGGCGGTCGGCGTCCCTGGGCGCCCAGTCGAGCAGCGTGTCGAGCAGCATGGCGTCGTCCTTGGGCGCATGGCCCGGATGCGGCCAGTTGCTCGCCCAGAGCATGCGCTCCGGCGCGTCCGCGACCAGAACCCGCGCCAGCCGGCCCACATCGTCGTAATGCGGCGGGCCGATCTTCGAGGTCTCGTAGGGTGCCGAGAGCTTGACATAAGCGCCCGCCCCGACCAGCCGCCGCAGGCAGGCGAAGGCCGGATCGTCCGTGTCGACGGGCTCGAGGTACTTGCCCGTGTGATCGATCACGAGCGGTGCCTCGAGGCCGAGCAGGGCCTCGACATGCTCCGGCAGCAGGCGGCCGTCGAGCTGCACCTGGAGATGCCAGCCGAACGGCCCGACCATGGCGGCGAGCTCCGGCAGATCGGCCCAGTCATAGACCCCACCCTTGAGCATGAAGACCCGAAGCCCTCGCGCCCCTGCCCGGTTCAGCCGGTCGAGCTCGGCCTCCGCCGTGCCCTTGGGCACCACGACGATGGCGCGCGCCGCGTCGCCCAGGGCCGCGACATTGTCCATGGTGACGGTATTGTCGTAGCCGTAGCCGGCCGCCTGGACCACCACCACCCGCTCGAGCCCGAGCCGCTTCTGCACCTCTCGATACTGCTCCAGCGTCGCCTCGGGCGGGCTGTTCCAGCTTGTCGCCGGCAGGGGCCAGCGGTCATAGGGACCGTAGAAATGCATGTGGGTGTCGGTGGCGCCCGGCGGCGCCTGCAGCTTCGGTCCGGTCACGTTCGCGTCCTCTCCTTTGCTCGTGGCCGCCACCATAACGGGAAGTGCCCAAATGGTCAGCAGCATCGAGGACTGGCCCACCGATCCGGCGGCGGCGCGGGTGATCCAGGAGGCCTTGCGGCACCGGGTCGTCGAAAACCCTCCCGCGGACTTCGCTCCCAGGCGCGTCGCCGCCGTCGATGTCCATTTCAGCCGTGACGGCCGCACTGCCTTCGCGGCGGCCGTCGTCGTCGGGGCGGCATCGCTCGAGCTCGTGGAGAGCGCGCAAGTGGCCCTTCCGGTACGCTTTCCCTATCGCTCGGGCCTCCTCTCGTTCCGCGAGACACCCGTCGCCCTCGCCGCCCTGGCGCTGCTCCAGACGCCTTTCGATCTGGCGATGGTCGACGGCCAGGGCCGGGCGCATCCCCGCCGCATGGGCTATGCGAGCCATCTGGGCGTGCTGCTCGACCGGCCCGTGGTCGGGGTCGCCAAGTCCCGATTGATCGGACGCTTCGACCCGCCGGGTCCGGCGCGGGGCGCTTCGAGCCCGCTCCTCGACCAGGGCGAGATCATCGGCGCCGTGCTGCGCACCAGGGCCGGCTGCCGGCCGCTCTTCGTCTCGATCGGCCACCGGATCGACCTCGAGAGTGCCGTCGCCGCCGTCCTCGCCTTCACCGGCCGCTATCGTCTGCCGGAGCCGGCGCGGCTGGCGGACCGCCTGTCGCGGGCGCATGGCTGAGCGCCTCGGCCATGGCACGGAGCAGCGCCATGGGCACGGTCGGGCCGGCCGCCTGGGCGTGCATCGTGCGTGCCGCGTCATGCAGGCTGGCATAGGGGCGAATGCCGTCGGCATGCCAGCCGAGATGCCAGTCCCAGCCGGGCAGTGCCTGGCGGATCAGGTCGAGGGCGGCGTCGATTGAGGCGGTGTAGGCGGCGGGCGGTGCTCCGAGCTCCCTGGCGAGCCGTCGGTCGAGCTCGGGATCGGACCCGACCGCAGCCTCGGTCGCGGCAAGGAGATCCTCGCTCAGCATCCCCAGCGCAGGGCCGGCGTGTGCACCGGCGCGTCCCACAGGCGCGCGATCTCGCCATCGAGGCGGGTCAGGGTGAGCGAGCAGCCGGCCATGTCGAGCGAGGTGCACCAGTTGCCGACGAGCGAGCGGGCGACGGTGAGCCCGCCAGCCTCGGCGCGGCGCACGGCCTCGTTGTAGACGAGGTAGAGCTCCATGAGCGGCGTGGCGCCGAAGCCGTTGACGAGGAGAAGGACATCCTCGCCCTTCGAGGCGCCGAGATCGCCGAGGATCGCCGCCATCATCTCCTCGACGATGGCGGCGGCCGGCGCCAGCGCCACCCGCCTTCGGCCGGGCTCACCATGGATGCCGACCCCCATCTCCATCTCGCTTTCGCCGATCTCGAAGGTGGGGCCACCGGCCGCCGGCACGGTGCAGCTCGTGAGCGCGCAGCCCATCGAGCGCGTGGCATCATTGACCCTTTCGCCGAGCGCCTGAAGCTCGGCGAGCGCCCTGCCCTCCTCGGCCGCGGCACCCAAAATCTTCTCGACGATCACGGTGCCGGCGACCCCCCGCCTGCCGGTTGTGAAGCTCGAGTTCTCGACGGCGACATCGTCATTGGTGAGCACCCGGGCCGTGGGGCCAGGGGCCATCTCCGCCGCCATGTCGAAATTCATGACGTCGCCTTCGTAATTCTTGACGATGAAGAGCACGCCGGCCCCGCCATCCACGGCCTCGGCGGCGGCCACCATCTGGTCCGGCGTCGGCGAGGTGAAGACCTGGCCCGGGCAGGCGGCATGCAGCATGCCGCGGCCGACGAAGCCCGCATGCATGGGCTCGTGCCCCGATCCGCCGCCCGAGATCAGCGCCACCCGGCCGCGCGGCGTCGCCTGCCGCCGGCGGACGAAGACCGGCTCGGCGTTCAGGCTGACGAGATCGCCATGCGCGCGGGCGAAGCCGCCGAGGCTCTCGCTCAGCACGTTCTCGACGTCGTTGATGAGCTTCTTCATGGTCGACCCTCCCTCGCCCGCATGCTGGTACGGGCGGGCCTAGCACAGAACGGCGGCGGCCCGCCACGGCCGCAACGCCGCTCAGTTGGGGACCGCGTCCGCCGCCAGCGCGAGCAGGCGGCCGTCCGGCAGGAAGAGCGCCGAGCGCGCCAGGGCGGCCGCGAACACGCGGCTGTGCAGCCAGAGCTCGGCGGTCCGCTCCGCCAGGGCGTAGGGCCGAAGATGCTCGCGATGGGCCAGACGGTCGCCGAGCTGGGCCGCCGCCAGGCCCAGGAGCAGCCGCTGCTCGTCGCTCGAGACACAGGCGCAGCACAAGGGGCAGACGGTGACGGCCGGGTTCAGGCCACGGGCGAGGCAGCGCTCGATGCCGGTGAAGCCGGCGAGGCCGCAGGGCAGGAAGGTCTCGCCGAAGGCGAGCCTGAAACCTTCGCGGAGCCGCCGCGTCGCCCGCCAGCCGTCATCCGCGTGCTGCCGAAAGGCCCAGACGACGAACTGCTCGCCCGCGCCGAGCTGGCCCAGCACCCGGCCGGCGAGCATGCCTTCGGGCTGCTCCGCCACCATCGGCGCCGCAGCCTCCCTGCGGGCAGCCTCCTTGCGAAATGCATTTCCCATGACCCTCGTCCGCTCCTGCCGGTTGCCTTTGTGCACCGACCGGTAGCCGCTCCCGATGCCGCTTGCCAAAGGGAACGATGCGAGAGTGGAACTAGAGCACTTCCAAAGGAATCGGACCGGCTGCCGGTCAGGCGGGAGGGTGGGGTGCCAGCACGCCGACGATGCCGCCGATCAGAAGCGCGGAGGAGCAGGCGCCCGGATCGATATGGCCTTTCGAGCGCTCGCCCAGGAAGGATGCCCGGCCGCGCTTCGCCACGAGGTGGGTCGTGTGGTGCAGCGCATGGCCGGCGGCGGCGATGATCCGCTCGTCGAGCCCCGCGGTCTCCCCCTGCTCGACCAGCGAGCGCAGCGTGTCGGCCACCGGGCAGAGCACGTCGAGCATGGTCTTCATGCCGACCTCCGCCTTGCCGCGCGCCATGACGCCCTTGATGCCGGCATCGAGCATGGTCGAAAGGTCGGCGAGCGTCGGCTCGCCCGCCGGCGCCGCCTTGCCCATGTCGATCAGGAGCGTGCCGTAGAGCGGGCCCGAAGCGCCGCCGACCTTCATGACCAGCGTCATGCCCGCCTTCTTCAGGGCCTCGCCCAGGGGCAGCGCCGCGATCGCCTCCTTCTGCGCCCGGAGCTCCTTGAAGCCGCGCGCCATGTTGATGCCGTGATCGCCGTCGCCGATCGCCTGGTCGAGACGCGTCAGCTGGTCCGCATGGCCCTGGATGGTGTCGGCCAGCGCTTCGATCAATCGCAGCACGAGCTCGTTCGACATGGACGCTCCCCCGATATCGGCCCTTCCCGACCCTGGAGCCTGTCCCCCGACCGGCGAGCGCGCAAGCCCGAACATGGCCGCACCTCGCCCGTTCGCCAGGACTCAGCCCTCGGGAAGGGGCTCGGCGGCGCTGATCGCCAGGAGCGACAGCCGGTTGCGCTCGCGCTTCTTGACCGTCACCCGGTAGCGGCCGATCGAGAGCGTCTCGCCCTCCTGCGGAATGCGCTCGGCGACGTCGATGACGAGCCCGGCGAGCGTCACCGCCTCGTCCTCCGGCAAATCCCATTCCAGGAGCCGGTTGAGACGGCGGATCTGGGTGGTGCCGGAAGCCTGGAGGGTGCCGTCCGGCAGGCGCTCGATCTCGTCGAACTCGCGATCGTCGGCCTCGGAGACCTCGCCGACAATGGCCTCGAGCACGTCCTGGAGCGTCACCAGCCCCTGCAGGTCGCCATATTCGTCGACGACGAAGGCCATGTGCTGCTTCTTCTTGCGGAACTGCTCGAGCTGCTTCCTCAGCGGCGTCGTCTCCGGCACGAACCAGGGCTCGCGGGTGATCTCGGCGACCGTCCGGCCCCTGCCCGCCTCCTGGTCGGCCATGGCGGTGAGGAGATCGCGCAGATGCAGGATGCCGACGATGTGGTCGCTCGATCCGCGATAGACCGGAAAGCGGCTGTAGGGCTCGTCGCGCAGCCGCGCCACGGCCGCCTCGATGGTCATCGAGGCATCGAGCGCCGTCACCCGGCGGCGGTGGGTCATGACCTCGTCGACCGTCACATGCTCGAGGTCGAGCACGCCATCGAGCATGTCGCCCGCATGCTTGGCGAGCTCGCCGCCGGCCTCGAAGGCGTCGATCAGGCCCCGGAGCTGCTGGCTCGCCGAGATGACGTTGCCGCCGTAATTGGGCACGCGCAGGCCCCGAAGCACCAGCCTGACGACCCAGCCGATCGCCGTGGTGAAGGGTCGGAAGACGACGACCATGGCCCGCAAGGGGCCCGCGAGCAGAAGGGCGAGCGTGTCGTGATGGCGGATCGCCAGGGTCTTCGGCACAACCTCCGAGAAGATGACGATCAGCATGGTCATGACCGCCGTGGCGTAGACCACGCCGGCACTGCCGAAGAGGCGCAGGAGCACGTCGGTGGCGAGTGCCGCCGCCATGATGTTGACGATGTTGTTGCCGAGCAGGAGCGTGCTGATCAGCCGCTCGCGGTCCTGGAGCAGGGCCAAAAGCGTGCCGGCGCGGCGATTGCCGGCCTGTGCCAGAGCCGTGGCACGGGTCCGCCCCGTCGCCGTCACGGCGGTCTCGCTGCCCGAGAACACGGCCGAGAGCAGCAGCAGGAGCAGGATCGCGGCGATGTACAACGTGATCAAGGACTCGTCCCTGCGGCCGGCGGCTGGCCCGATCCATCGCAGTTAGCCTGTCGAAGCCATCTAATCAATCGGCCGGCCGCACCTTGCCGCAGGCTCGGGATGTCTCCCTCGGCGGTGTGCGGATGACCGGCGCCATCGCCTCGAGCGCCGCCGGCTCGATGTGGCAGGCGATGCGATGGCCGGGCCGGAACTCGCGGATCGGCGGCTCCTCGGTCTCGCAGATCGTGCCGAGCTTCCTCGGGCAGCGGGTCTGGAAGGGACAGCCGGGTGGCGGATCGATGGCCGACGGAATGTCACCCGCGAGCACGATGCTCCTCCTCTCGATCGAGGTGTCGGCGATCGGCACCGCCGAAAGCAACGCTTCGGTATAGGGATGGTAGGGGGGTGCGAAGACCTCGTCCGTCCTGCCCTGCTCGGCTATGGTGCCGAGATACATGACCACCACCCGGTCGGCGAGGTAGCGCACGAGCGAGAGATCGTGGCTGATGAAGATCAACGTCGTGCGGTTTTCCCGCTGGATGTCCATCAGAAGCTGGGCGATCGCCGCCTGCACGGAGACGTCGAGCGCCGAGACGGGCTCGTCGGCGACGACCACGCGCGGCTTTCCGGCGAAGGCCCGGGCGATGCCGACCCGCTGCTTCTGCCCGCCCGAGAGCTGGCGCGGCCGACGGCCGTAGAAGTCCCGGGGCAGCTTGACAATGTCGAGCAGCTCCATCGCCCGGGCCTCAACCCTGGCCGGGTCGCTCTCCACGCCGAACTTCCTGATCACACGGGCAATCTGCCGGCCCACCGCGCGGCTCGGGTTGAGCGTGTCGAAGGGGTTCTGGAAAACCATCTGCAGGTGGCCCACCACTTGCGGCCTTCTTTGCTGAACCGGAATCTGCGCCAGATCCGTGCCGTCGAAGGTGATCCTGCCAGCGGTCGCGGTCTCGAGCCCCATCAGCACCTTGGCGAAGGTCGACTTGCCACAGCCGGATTCGCCGACGAGGGCCACCGTCTCGGCCTCGCGCGCCTCGAAATCGAGCTTCTCGTTGGCCTTCACGGTGCGCAGGGAGCGCCCGCCGAGCAACGCCGCGAGCGAGCTGTCGCGCAGTCCGTAATATTTCTTCATGCCCTCGACACGCAGCACCACCCCGCCAGGATCGGCCGGGTCGCCGGTCGCGGCCGTTCTCGGCGGTGCCGTCCAGTCGATCTCCCGAAACCGGACGCAGCGTGTGAGGTGGCTCCGGTGGCCGGGCACGGCCTCCATGGCGATCGGACCGGCATCGCAGATGCCGGTCCGGAAATGCGCGCAGCGCGGGCCGAAATTGCAGCCGGGCGGCCGCTCGCGCGGCAGGGGAAGCTGGCCGGGGACCGGCAGAAGCGGCCGCGTGCGCTTGTCAACCGCCGGCAGCGGAATCGAGTTGAAGAGGCCTCTCGTATAGGGATGGCGCATGGCGTCGAAAACCGTCTCGACGCTGCCCTCCTCGACCGCCTCGCCCGAATACATCACGGTGATCCTGTCGCAGGTCTCGAGGATCAGGCCGAGATTGTGCGAGATGTAGATCATCGAGGTGCCGAAACGCTCGCCGATCTCGCGCACGAGCTCGACGATCCCCGCCTCGACCGTCACGTCGAGCGCCGTGGTCGGCTCGTCCAGGAGGAGCAGGCTCGGGCTCGAGAGCAGCGCCATGGCGATCACCACGCGCTGCTGCTGCCCGCCCGAGATCTGGTGCGGGTAGGCGTCCATGATGCGCGCAGGATCGGGCAGCCGGACGTTCTCCAGCATCTCCAGGACACGGCCGCGCGCCTCCCTGTCGCCGCAGCCCGGCTGGTGAAGGAGCGGCACCTCCATGAGCTGCCGCGCTATCGTCATCGAGGGGTTCAGGGCGGCCATCGGCTCCTGGTAGACCATGGCGATCCCAGAACCCCGGAGCCGGCGCAGCTCTTGCGGCGCCATCGTCCCGACATCCTTGCCGGAAAAGCGGATCTCGCCCGAGACGATGCGGCCGTTCCTGCCCAGGTACCGCATGATGGCCAGGGCCACGGTCGACTTGCCGCAGCCCGATTCGCCGACGAGGCCGACCGTCTCGCCCGGCATCAAGGTGAGATCGAAATCGACCACCGCCGGAATCTCGCCGGCCCGGGTGAAATAGGAGATGCAGAGGTTCCTGCACTCGAGGATCGGCGTCGCTTCGGCCATCGCGTTCAATCCCGAAGGCTCATCTCGCGCAGCCCGTCGGCCATGAGATTGAAGCCGAGGATCAGGCTCGATACGGAGAGGGCCGGGACGATGAGCATGTAGGAGAACTTGAAGAGCATGGCGGAGGCCGCCGCCTCCTTGATCATCAGCCCCCAGTCCGGGTCGGGCGGCTGCAGGCCGAGACCGAGAAAGGTCAGGGTCGTGATCGCCACGGTCGTGTAGCCGAGCCTGAGGCAGGCATCGACGATGATCGGTCCCCGGGCGTTGGGCAGAAGCTCGACCACCATGATCCAGAGCGCGCTCTCGCCGCGCGTCTGGGCCGCGAGCACGTAGTCGCGCGTCTTGATGTCGAGCGTTAGGCCGCGGACGATGCGCATGATGGCCGGCGCCGACGCGAAGGTGACGGCGACGATGATGTTGAAGCCCGAGGGCCCGAAATAGGTCAGGATGACGATGAAGAGCACCATCACCGGAAAGGACAGGATGACGTTGCCGATGAAGGAGATGATCTCGTCCCACCAACCCGCGAGATAGCCGGCGACGAGGCCGAGGGCCGTGCCGATGAGATAGGCGACGCCGGTCGCCGTGACGCCCCAGACCAGAACGCGCTGGCAGCCCCAGAGCGTCCGGCTCAGCATGTCCCGGCCGCGGAGGTCGGTGCCGAGCCAGAAAAACCTGTCGCGCGCCTCGCCAAGCGGCGTGACGAAAGGCTGAATCGGCTGGTTCGGATCGATGAGCGGCAGGAACGGCACGACCACGGCGGCGAGAAGCCAGAACATCACGAGACTGACCCCGATCACCGCCACCGCGCTCTCCCGCCATGAGAGCAGGGCGAGCGCGTAGAGCAGGAGGGCCGCCGGTATGGCGGGAACGAGAACAAGACGAGGCACGTCGAACATCACGTAAGCGGTGAGCGGCAGCCAGAGCAGGGCCGCGAGGCCGAGCAGCACGCGCGGCCGGCTGAGGCGATCGAGCAGCGATGGGGCCGGGGCGGTCGGTACGGCGGCGGCAGCCATGTCGCCTCTTCCTCAGGCGAAGCGAATGCGCGGATTGAGCAGCATGTAGCCGACATCCGAGACGATCTGCGAGAGAACCGCGACGATGACGGCGACGAGGGTGGCGGCCTGAACGACGTAGATGTCGCCGAAGAGCGCGGCCTCGAGCAGCATCTTGCCGAAGCCATTGTACTCGAAGAAGACCTCGACCACGACGACACCCGAGAGCAGCCAGTTGAGCTGCAGGACGATGACCGTGAAGGGGGCGATCAGGGCGTTGCGCAGCGCGTGGCGCATGATCACCCGCGACTGCGGCAAACCTTTCAGAACGGCGGTCCGGATGTACTGGCTGGTCATCACCTCGGCCATCGAGGCGCGCGTCATCCGCGCGACATAGCCGAACGAGTAGATGACGAGGGTGAGGACCGGCAGCACGAGCTGCCAGGGATCGAAGCCGTGCATCATCGACGATTTGGTGGACAGCCAGCCCGGCCCGAGCGCCAGAAGGACGGTCAAGAGGATCGCGGTCGCGATCTCGGGGATCGAGGTGGTGAAGACGGCGATGAAGGAGACGATCCGGTCACGCTTCGCGCCCTCCTTCATGCCGGCGACGACGCCGAGCACGAGCGAGAGCGGGATCATCAGGGCGAAGACCCAGAACGCCAGGATGCCCGTGTTCCTCAGCCGGTCCAGGAGGAGCGGGCCCACTTCCGTGCTCTTCTCGAAGGAATGGCCGAAATTCCCCCGCAGCGCGCCACCGAGCCAGTGGAAGTAGCGCTGCACCAAAGGCACGTTCAGGCCCTTCCTCGCCAGCCATTCCTGGTAGTCGGCCTCGCTCAGCGCCGAAACTGCGAAGCCGCCGAGCTCGTTGACCGCGATCTTCTTCTTGAACGGCTCGCTGTCGAAGATGAGAAAGAGGACGAACGACGCCACCACCATGATCAGCAGCATCTGCACGAGACGCTTGCCGATCAGCGGCAGCATGGCACCTGGTTCGCCCCGTGGCCGATGCGCTCGATCCTCAGGCGCAGACGGTCGTCCTCCCTCGAGAAACGCGAACTCTAGATCGGCCGCCTCGCCGCTGCAAACCCCCCGCTTTCACGGCAGCCCGTAGAGGATGGCCTCGCCCTCCTTGCCGACGACGGCGAGGCGACCCTGGTGCAGGAGATGATTGACATGCGCCAGCGTCTCGCCGAGCGCGAAGCCGAGCTGCTGCGCATCGAACTTGCGGCGAAAGAGCTGCGGGATGATGCGCGCCAGGGTGGCCGGCGCGGCGCAGGCGCCGAGCGTCAGCTCGAGCCGCTCGTCGTGATGCCGGACGAGTGTGCGGACCCGCTCGTGCAGGCTCTGGAAGGGCGCGTCGTGGGAGGGCAGCACGAAACAGTCCTCCGGCAGCGCCAGATATTGCGGCAGGGTGCGCAGGAAATCGCGCAAGGGATCGGCAGCGGGCGTGGACGGCCAGACCGCCACCACCGGCGAGATCCGCGGCAGCACCTGATCGGCGGCGATCAGGAGGTTGCGCTCGGCGCTGTAGAAGGTGAGCATCTCGGGGCTGTGCCCCTCGCCGATCAGCACCTGCCAGGAAGAGCCGCCCATCCTGATCGTGTCGCCCCGCGCGATCGGCTCGAAGCTGGCCGGAGGAATGCTGACGCTCGTGGCGTAGCGATTGCCGCCGGCAAAGCGTGCCTCGACCACCTCCGGGTCGAGCCCGGCCGCCCTGTCGTAGACGCGCCCGGCCTCGGCATAGCCCAAGGTCGTGTCGAGGGCGAGGAGCCGGGCCGAGAGCCACTCGGTGCGGCTCGTCAGGAAGGTCGCGTCGAGGCGCTCGGTGAGCCAGCCGGCGAGCCCGATATGGTCGGGGTGGAAATGGGTGGCGATGATCCGCCGGATCGGCCGGCCGCTCAGCTCCGCCGCCAGGAGGCGCTCCCAGATGGCCCGCGAGCGTCCATCGCCGATCCCGGTGTCGACGAGCGTCCAGCCGTCGCCGTCGTCGAGCAGCCAGACGTTCACATGATCCAGGGCATAGGGCAGCGGCAGCCTGAGCCAGAGAATGCCCGCCGCGACCTCGACCGGCCGGCCGAATTCGATGGGCTGCATGGCGGGACGGCGGGTGGAAATGGCGGAATCGGACAAGATCGCCTCTCGGCTGGTGACGCTCGGTGCCTCTTCTGTCGCATCGCAACATTCCTGACAATAGGCCGCACCAGCAGATTTTCCGCGCACGTCAAGGCGCCTGTCGGAGAGTAGCGTACCATATGGTGGTACACGTCGCTTAACACTTTGCGCTGCAGCGTGGGCGGGAGACCGTTCGGCAGCATGACCGAGATGCCGGCCTCGACCATTCGTCGCCTCGTCCGCAGCACCGCGCGGGCGACACTCGGCACGCTCGATGAAAAGGGGGCTCCCTACGTCTCGCTCGTGCTTCTCGCCACCGATCACGACGCCAGCCCGATCCTGCTGCTCTCCGATCTCGCCGATCATACGGGAAACCTCGCGCGATCCGCGTGCTTCCCTTCTGATCGATGGAACCGCCGGCATGACGAGCCCGTTGGCCGGGTCACGAGCTACCCTGATGGGAGAGATCGAAGGCGCTGCCAGGAGAGGTGCAGCTGCGCGCTTCCTCGCCCGCCATCCCGAGGCTGAGGCTTATGCGGGTTTCGGCGATTTCAGTTTCTACCGATTCCGCCTGCACCGGGCGCACCTGGTGGCCGGCTTCGGCCGGATCCATTGGGTCGAGGGGGGAGAGGTGCTGCTGCCGGTCGAGCCCGACCTCCCGCTCGAGGCGGACGAGGCGGCCATCCTCGCGCGCATGAATACGGACCACGCCGATGCCGTCGAGCTCTGCGCGACGCGCCTGCTCCGGCGACCGGCGGGTGCCTGGCGGCTGACCGGCGTGGACCCGGAAGGTGCTGATTTGCGGCTCGGCGGAGAGACCGGCCGGCTCCGGTTCGACCGGCCGGTGCGCGACGCCGAAAGCGCGAGGGTGGCGCTGATGCGCCTCCTCGAACGGGCCCGGCAGGCGGGCGGCCAACTTGCGGATTGACCCATGTCGAGCATGAAGGAGCTGAGAATGCGGGAGTGCCGAGAGGACATACTCGATGCGGGCCGGCCCGGCCGGCTGCACTGGAACCTCGTTCCGGCGCAGCTGGTCACCATGGCTCTGGTGAATGGCGAGGCGCGACTCTCCGCCGAAGGTGCCCTGGTTGCCGAGACCGGCCGCATCACGGGCCGGTCGGCGGACGACAAGCACATCGTCGACCGCGGTGAGCTGACGGCCGCGGTCGACTGGAGCAAGGCCAACAAGCGTCTGGCACCCGAGTCCTTCGGCACCCTGCGTCACGCGGCGCTCGACCACATCACCGGCCGCACCCTCTACGTCCAGGATCTCTGGGCCGGCGCCGACCCGGCCTTCAGGCTGAACGTCCGCGTCATCACCGAGGAGGCGTGGCACAGCCTCTTCGCCCGCAACATGTTCCGCCGGCCACCCACCGACCAGCTCTGCGCGTTCGTCCCCGACTGGACCGTTCTGCAGCTGCCGAGCCTGCACGCCGATGCGGCGCTGCACGGAACCAGAAGCGCCACCGCCATCGTCATCGATTTCGCCAGCCGCCTCGTCCTGATCGTCGGCACGGCCTATGCCGGCGAGATCAAGAAGTCGATCTTCACGGTGCTGAACCACCTGCTGCCGGCAGAGGGTGTTTTGCCCATGCATTGCGCGGCCAGCGTCGGCGCCGGTGGCGACGTGGCGCTCTTCTTCGGGCTCTCCGGCACCGGCAAGACCACGCTCTCGGCCGACCCCGAAAGACAGCTGATCGGCGACGACGAGCATGGCTGGGGGCCGCACGGCGTCTTCAACCTGGAAGGAGGCTGCTACGCCAAGGCCATCCGTCTCGATGCCGAGGCGGAGCCCGAGATCTGGAAGGCCTCGACGCGATTCGGCACGATTCTCGAGAACGTGGTGCTCGATCCCCTGACCGCCGCCGCCGACTTCGACGACGCGACGCTGACGGAGAACACGCGCAGCTCCTACCCGCTCGACTTCATCGCCAACGCCCACCCCACCGGCATGGCCGGCCATCCGCGGAACGTGGTGATGCTCACCGCCGATGCGTTCGGCGTGCTGCCGCCCATCAGCCGGCTCCAGCCGGGTCAGGCGATCTACCACTTCCTCTCCGGCTACACGGCGCGCGTCGCCGGTACCGAACGCGGGGTGAGCACCCCCGAAGCGGTTTTCTCGGCCTGTTTCGGCGCCCCCTTCATGCCGCGCCATCCCACCGTCTATGCCGAGCTTCTGGGCGAGCTTCTGACGGCGCACGGCGCCACCTGCTGGCTGCTCAACACCGGCTGGACCGGCGGGGCGGCGGGCATTGGCCGGCGCATGCCGCTCGAGGCCACGCGCGCGCTGCTCGCCGCCGCTCTCGACGGCACGCTCGCGGCCGGCCGCTTCCGCCAGGATCCGGTCTTCGACCTCGAGGTGCCGCTCGCCTGTCGGGGCGTCGACGACCGGCTTCTCGCTCCCCGCTCCACCTGGGCGGATCCGCTGGCCTACGACGCGGCGGCAAAGCGTGTCGTGGACCTTTTCGAGAAGAACTTCGCGCGCTTCGCCGGCCGCATCGATGCCGGCATCCGCATGGCCGCCTGACATGGCTTTCAGAGGACGTCGGTCACGTGCAGCACCTCGTGCCCGCCTTCCCAGATCATCCGCAAGGCGACGACGAGGATGATGAAAAGGCCGATATAGGCGAGCCAGCGATAGCGGTCGATGAGGCGGGCGATGAAGCCCGCCGCCACCGCCATGAGCGCTATCGAGAGCACGAGGCCGAAGACCATGATCCAGGGATGCTCGCGCGCGGCACCGGCGACGGCCAGCACGTTGTCGAGGGACATGGAGATGTCGGCCACCGCCACCTGAATGACGGCCGAGCGAAAGGTCTTCTCCCCGGCACCGGCGACCGCTTCGCCACCGGGGAGGACGTGCGGAATGGCATTCGCCGCCGCCGCCTCGCCGGCCTTCAGCTCGCGCCACATCTTCCAGGCGACCCAGAGCAGGAGCAGGCCGCCGGCGAGCAGGAGGCCGATGATGGCGAGCAGCTCCACGGCGATCAGCGCGAAGGCGATGCGCGCGACGAGCGCCAGCGAGGCTCCGATGGCGATCACCCGCCGCTGCTGCCAGGGCGGCAGGCCGGCAGCGGCCGTGCCGACCACCACCGCATTGTCGCCGGCGAGCACGATGTCGATCATGACGACGGAAAGCAGCGCCGTGAGCTGGCTCGCGAGAAGGGGGTGCTGCAGGAATTCCATCATGATGACGAGCGTCTGCCAGATCGTCGCACGGGCGACAAGCTGCCCGACTTGACGGGCCGGGCACGCGGCGGCATGCGGCACTCGCCATGCCCGATCCCCTTCCCCACCTGACCCTGGTGCTGGGCGGTGCGCGCTCCGGCAAGAGCCGCCACGCCGAGACCCTCGTGCTCGAGAGCGGCCTCGAGCCCTGCTATCTCGCCACCGGCCGCGCCGGCGACGCCGAGATGGCGGCCCGGATCGAGGCGCACCGCGTTCGCCGGGGCGATCGCTGGCGGCTGGTCGAGGAGCCGCTCGAGCTGACCGCTGCCCTGCGGTCGAACGCCACCCCCGGGCGCGCCGTGCTGGTCGACTGCCTGACCCTCTGGGTCACCAACCTGCTTCTTGCCGACCGGGTCCTGGAGAGCGAGCTCGGGGGCCTTCTGGAAACCTTGCCGGCACTGAGCGGGCCGGTCGTCCTGGTCACGAACGAGGTCGGGCTCGGCGTCGTGCCGACCGATGCGCTCACTCGGGCCTTCGTCGATGCCGCGGGAAGCCTGCATCAGCGGCTCGCGGGGCTCGCCGACCGGGTCGAGCTCGTCGCCGCCGGCCTGCCGCTCCGCCTCAAGCCGGAGCGCTGATCCCTTGCACCTTTTGAGCGCCAAGGCCGTTTCGAGCGATATCGGCGACGAGGCGGTCGATCTCGGGCAGAGCCCCGCCGAGCTCGTCATCCTCTCCGCCGCCGAAAGCGAGCTCGCCGGGCTCGCCGCGGCGCATGCGCGGCGCCGGGGTCGGGCGGGGCCGACCCTCCGGCTGGCCAATCTCCTGCAGCTCCAGCATCCGCTCGCCGTCGATCTCTACCTCGAGAAGACGCTCGGGAAGGCCCACCTGATCGTCGTTCGCCTGCTCGGCGGCCGCTCCTACTGGAGCTACGGCATCGACGAGCTCCGGCGTCTGGCGCTCGAGAGCGGCATCGGCCTCGCCTGCCTGCCTGGCGACGATCATCCGGATCCGGAGCTCGCGCGGCTCTCCACGGTGCCCGTCGGCCTGCTCGACCGGCTGCACGACTATTTCCGCCACGGCGGCATCGACAATCTCGAGGCGGCTCTCGAGCTTCTGGCGGGAGCGCTCGGCCATCCGTCCGACCCGCCGCCGCCACGACCGCTGCCCAAGGCCGGGCTATACCGGGAACCCCGGGGCGACGGCCGGCCGACCGCGGCCCTCGTCTTCTACCGGGCGCTGGTGCAGAGCGGCGACCTCGCGCTGATCGAGGCGTTGATCGAGGCGCTCGGCGAGGTCGGGCTGGACTGCCTCGCTTTGCACGTCTCGGGCTTGAAGGACCCGGAGGTCCAGCTCGTGGTCGAGGCCGCCCTCGCCCGCCACGCCGTCGAGATCGTCCTCAACCTCACCGGATTCGCCGTCACCACGCCGGGCGCGGCCAGGAGCCTGACACCCTTCTCGCCGACCGGCCGGCCGGTCCTGCAGCTCGTCGCCTCGGGCGGCAGCGAGGCGGCCTGGGCCGCCGGCACGAGCGGCCTCGCGCCGCGCGATCTCGCCATGTCGGTGGCGCTGCCCGAGATCGACGGCCGCCTGCTCGCCCGCGCCGTCTCCTTCAAGGGCGATCCCTCGACCGACGCGGCGACCGAGATCACGCTCACCCGCTATCGGCCGGTCGGCGACCGGGTCGCCTTCGTCGCCCGTCTCGCCCGCGCCTGGGTCGATCTCGGGATGACGCCGCCGGCCGAGAAACGCGTGGCGCTCCTGCTCGCCAACTACCCCGACCGTGACGGCCGGCTCGCCAACGGCGTCGGCCTCGACACCCCGGCGAGCACGATTGCCGTCCTGGGCGCCCTCGCCGGTGCCGGCTATCGCGTCGAGGACACGCCGCCGGACGCGGCGGCACTCATGGCCATGCTCCAGGCCGGGCCAACCAATGAGCTGGCCGGCCGCGCCGCGCGCGCATCGACCGTGATGCTGCCGGTCGACACCTACCGAAAGGTCCTGGCGACGATACCCTTGGAAGCGCGGGCGGCGCTCGAGACGCGCTGGGGGCCGCCCGAGGCGGATCCGCACGTGGTGGACGGCGCCTTCCGGCTCAGCCTGCACCGGCTCGGCAACGTCGTCGTCGGCATCCAGCCGGCACGCGGCTACCACATCGATCCGACCGCAACCTACCACAGCCCCGATCTCGTGCCGCCACACGGCTATCTCGCCTGCTACTGGTGGCTGCGCCATGAATTCGACGCGCATGCCGTCGTGCATATCGGCAAGCACGGCAACCTCGAATGGCTGCCGGGCAAGGCCCTGGCCCTGAGCGAGGCCTGTTGGCCGGAGATCGCGCTCGGTCCGCTGCCGCATCTCTACCCCTTCATCGTCAACGATCCGGGCGAGGGCAGCCAGGCCAAGCGCCGCGCCCAGGCGGTGATCGTCGATCACCTGACACCGCCTCTGACCCGCGCCGAGACCCACGGCGACCTCTTGGCGCTCGAGGCGCTGGTCGACGAGTACGCGACGGCACGCGAGCTCGATCCGCGCCGCCTCGTCCCGCTTCGACGCGAGATCATGGATCTTTCCGCACGGCTCGGGCTCGACCGTGATCTCGGGATCGAGACCGACGACGAAGGGGCGCTCGCCGCGCTCGACAACCATCTCTGCGAGCTCAAGGAGCTGCAGATCCGTGACGGGCTGCACATCCTGGGCACCACTCCGGCAGGCGCGGCCCGGACCGATCTCCTGATCGCCCTGACCCGGCTCAAGCGCGGTCGGGGCGAAGGGGCCGACGCCTCCCTGATCACCAGCCTCGCCGCCGATCTCGGCATCAACGCCGATCCCATGACCGCCGAGCCCCTCGATCCTGCCGGTGACGTGCCGCCGCTCCTCGGCCGCTGCCGCCACATGGGCGACGTCCGGGCGGCGCTCGAGGAGCTGGCGCGGTCAGTGGTCGCCGGCGACGCGGAGGTCGATCCGGCCTGGCAGCGTGCCGCCGCCGTCCTCCGCTTCATCCGAAAGAAGCTGGAAGCCCGCCTCGACGAAGGAGCTGCTGCCGAGATCGACGCGCTGCTCGCCGGGCTCGATGGCCGTTTCGTCGAGCCCGGGCCGTCCGGTGCGCCGACCCGCGGCCGGCTCGACGTGCTGCCCACCGGCCGCAATTTCTACAGCGTCGACACGCGCGCCGTGCCGACCCCGACCGCCTGGACGCTCGGCTGGCGGTCGGCGGAAACCCTGATCGAGGCGCATCGGCAGACGCATGGCGATTGGCCCAGAAGCATCGCCCTTTCCGCCTGGGGAACCGCCAACATGCGAACCGGTGGCGACGACATCGCCCAGGCCCTGGCCTTCCTCGGCTGCCGGCCGCTCTGGGAGCCGGCGTCGGGACGGGTGAGCGGCATCGAGATGCTGCCGCTCGAGGTCCTGGGGCGGCCCCGGATCGACGTGACGTTGCGCGTCTCGGGCTTCTTCCGCGATGCCTTTCCCGAGCAGATGGCGCTCCTCGACGATGCCGTAAGGGCCGTCGCCGAGACCGACGAGCCCGCCGAAATGAATCCCTTGGCCGCTGCCTTCCGTCGGGACCGTGACCGTCTGGTCGGCGAAGGCCTGGATCCGGGCCGGGCGCGCCGGCAGGCGAGCTTTCGGCTCTTCGGCTCGAAACCCGGAGCCTATGGCGCGGGGCTGCAGGCGCTGGTCGATTCGGGCGGCTGGACGGAGGAGGGCGATCTGGCGCGAGCCTATCTCGCCTGGAGCTCCTGGGCCTACGGCCGCGGCGTGGAGGGCGAGGCGGCGGGAGGTGCCCTGCGCGGCCGGCTCGAGGCCGTCGAGGTCGTCCTCCACAATCAGGACAACCGCGAGCACGACATCCTGGACAGCGACGACTACTACCAGTTCCAGGGCGGCCTGACGGTGGCGATCCGCCATGTCGCCGGGCGGCAGCCGATCGTGCTGCACGCCGACCACAGCAACCCGGAACGGCCGCGCATCCGCGACCTCAAGGAGGAGATCGGCAGGATCGTGCGCGGCCGGGCCACCAACCCCAAGTGGCTCGAGGGCGTGATGCGCCACGGCTACAAGGGGGCTTTCGAGATCGCCGCCACGGTCGACTACCTCTTCGCCTACGCCGCGACCACACGACTGGTCGAGAACCACCATTTCGAGGCGCTGTTCGACGCCTGCCTCGGCGACGAGCGGGTCCGCGGCTTCATGGCCGAGGCCAATCCGGCGGCGCTGCGCGAGACGGCCGACCGTTTCGCCGAAGCCGTTCGGCGCCGCCTCTGGCAGCCCCGTCGCAACAGCGCCCAGGCGATCATCGAGAGGCTGAGAGGCGCTGGCCGTGACGACGCTGCAAGCTGAGCGCCGTGCGCAGCAGGATCGCCGCCGCCATCAGCGGCGTCGCGAAGAGGGCCAGGAGCATGATGCGGGCGGTCAGCATGCCCGGATCGGCACTGAGACCGAAGGCGAGGAGCGCTCCGGCCGGGGCCAGGATGAAAATGCCGGTCCAGAGCCAGAAGCGGGCGCTGAGCAGGCGGCCAACGCGCGCCTTTCCGGCATGCGCCGGCGGCGGCTCCGCCCGCCCGAGCCCGATCATGACGGCGAGCCCCAGAGCCCAGGCGAGCCCGATCAGCCCGAGCCAGAGCCAGCCGATCGCCTCCGGCTCGAGCCAGGCGAGCCAGTGGCCGATCGTGTCGTTGGTGCGCAGCACGAACTGGTAGCCGGTCTGCAGGAGGACGGCGGCGACCTGCCAGAAGCGAGCCGCCATGTCGGCATCGGCCCGATTGGCGAGCACGCCGGCCCCGAGCAGCAGCACGAAGCAGAGCTGCACCGGCGGATAGACGACGGCGACGAAAAGAGCGCTCGGCGGCCAGAGCCCCGCCAGGCCGAGCCGAAGTGCGGTGGCGGTGAGCGCGAGGCCGCAGCCCAGGCCCGCGGCGAGGGCCACGACATCGCCCCGACGCCTCGCCGAGCGGCTGCGCATGTGCAGGACGGCGCGCAGCGCGAGGCCGATGACGACAAAATAGGTGAGGCCGGCGAAGAGTGCGTGCAGGCCGATCTCCATCCAGACCGCGTAAGCCCAGTCCTCCACCAGGAGCACGAGCGGCCGCAGCGGCTGGCCTAGTCCGAGCTCGAGGACGCCGCCCGCGAGACCGAGGCCGAAGCCGGTGAGAATCAACGAGAGGCGGCCGCGCAGCCCGGCCCGGGCGAGCACGGAGAGCGCCACGAGCGCGGTCAAGGCGAGGCTGAGGGCGAGGCACGCGGCGAGCATCCTGGGGGTCGGCTCCACCATTCCCGGAAAAGCGATGCTCCACTCTTGAACCGACAGGACGGCCGCCACCACCCGGCATCGGCCCGCTCGGCATTATGGCGCGTTGCGCGCATTAACGTTAGCAGTTGCGGGCAGGAGGGAAGGAAGGAGGAACCAATGACCGAGAGCGACGCGACGCACGCCGAGAAAAAGGCGCGCATCAAGGCGGCCAAGGACAAGCTCTACGCCTCCAAGACGATCGAGAAGGGGCTGCTCATCGTTCACACCGGCACCGGCAAGGGCAAGAGCACGGCGGCCTGGGGCCTCGCGATGCGCTGCCTCGGCCACGGCCTGAGGATCGGCGTGGTGCAGTTCGTCAAGGGCCGCAGGGACACCGGCGAGCGCCGGTTCCTGGAGCGCTTTCCGGACCTGGTGACGCTGAAGGTGATGGGCGAGGGCTTCACCTGGGAGACGCAGGACCGCACCCGTGACATCGCCGCCGCCGAGGCGGCGTTCGCCGAGGCCGAGACCATGCTTCGGGACCCGGCGCTGCACCTCCTCATCCTCGACGAGCTCAACATCGTGCTCCGCTACGACTACCTGCCGCTCGAGCGCGTGCTCGACGCCCTGCGCGCCCGGCGGCCGGATCTCCACGTCGTCGTCACCGGACGCAATGCCAGGCCGGAGCTGATCGAGGCGGCCGATCTCGTCACCGAGATGACCCTGGTCAAGCATCCGTTTCGCGAAGGGGTCAAGGGGCAGCTCGGTGTCGAATTCTGAGCATTCCGGTCTTTCCGGGCATGCCAAAGGTCTTCTGATCGTCACCAGCGGTGTTCTGATCCTCACGCCCGACGCACTTCTGCTGCGGCTGATCGAGGCCGATCCCTGGACGCTCCTCTTCTGGCGCGGGATCGGCTTCTTCTCGGTGCAGATGACGGTCTCGGCGCTCCGGCACGGCCGCGGGCTCTGGCAGGCGATCCGGGTCACCGGCTGGATCGGCCTTGCGATCATCGGCCTGCAGGGCATCACCCAGCTTCTGTTCGTCTACTCGATCAATCACACGCTCGCCGCCAACACCCTGGTCATCATCGCCGCCTCGCCGCTGGCCGCGGCCCTTCTGGCCCGCCTCCTGCTGGGCGAGCGCGCGCCGCTCAGAACGCTGGTCGCCGGCGGCGTGACCCTGGCCGCCGTGGCGCTCACCGTCGGCGGCGGCTACGCCACCGGGGGTCTCTCCGGCGATCTCGCCGCACTCACGCTGATGGTGATCCTGGCGCTGATCTTCGTCCTGCTGCGCAAAGCCAGGTCGCGCGACATGCTGCCGGCCATCGCCCTTTCCGGGCTGGTGACGGCCACGATCAGCCTGTCCTTCGCTCCGACCCTCGCCGTCACGGGCGCCGATCTGCTCTACCTGCCGATCCTGGTCGTCCTCGTCGTGCCGGTCTCCTTCATCCTGATCAGCACCGGACCGCGCTACCTGCCGGCCCCCGAGGTCGGGCTCTTGATGCTGATCGAAACCATTCTCGGGCCTTTGTGGGTCTGGCTCGTCTTCGCCGAGGAGCCGACCGGCGCCAGCCTCGTCGGCGGCGGCGTCATCGTCCTTTCGCTCGCCATCCATTCCTGGCTCGGCCTGCGCGCCGAGCGGCGGCGCCGGGTCGCTGTCCTGGCGAGCCCCGCATGACGGCCACCCTGATGATCCAGGGCACCTCGTCCGATGCCGGAAAGTCGCTGCTGGTGGCCGGCCTCTGCCGCCACTTCGCCAATCGCGGCCTGCGCGTCAGGCCGTTCAAGCCGCAGAACATGAGCAACAATGCCGCGGCCACCGCCGATGGCGGCGAGATCGGCCGGGCGCAGGCGCTGCAGGCCATGGCCTGCCGCACGCCGCCCGTGGTGCACATGAACCCGGTGCTGCTCAAGCCTACGGGTGAGCAGGGTGCCCAGGTCATCCTCCAGGGCCACGTGCTGACCCGGGCGGACGCCCGCCGCTATCACGAGCTGAAGCCGCATCTCCTGCCCGTCGTCTTGCGGAGCTTCGCGCGGCTGCGGCGCGAGGCCGATCTCGTCATCGTCGAGGGCGCCGGCAGCCCGGCGGAGGTCAACCTTCGCCGTGGCGACATCGCCAATATGGGCTTTGCGCTCGCCGCCGGCGTTCCCGTGCTGCTCGTCGGCGACATCGAGCGCGGCGGCGTCATCGCCTCCCTCATCGGCACCGTCGAGCTGCTCGACGCGGCCGAGCGGGCGCTGGTCCGGGGCTGGATCGTCAACAAGTTCCGGGGCGATCCCGGGCTCTTCGATTCGGCCCGGCCGCTGATCGAGGAGCGGACCGGCCTCGCCTGCCTCGGCGTCGTGCCCTGGTTCGCGGCCGCCCACGAGCTGCCGGCCGAGGACGTGCTCGGCCTCGCCGGAGCGCGACGGCCGGGCGGCATCAGAATCGCTTTGCCCCGCCTGCCGCGGATCAGCAATTTCGACGATCTCGACCCGCTCAGGCTCGAGCCCGATGTCGACCTCGTCCTGCTCGAGCCCGGTCAGGCCCTGCCCGGCGACACGGATCTGGTCCTCCTCGCCGGCAGCAAGGCCACGCGCGCCGACCTCGCGGCCCTGCGTGTCGCGGGCTGGGACATCGACATCCTGGCGCACCATCGTCGCGGCGGGTGGGCTTTGGGCATCTGCGGTGGCTACCAGATGCTCGGCCGCATGGTGCACGATCCGGAAGGCATCGAGGGGACGCCCGGCAGCAGCGCGGGACTCGGCCTGCTCGATGTCGAGACGGTGCTCGCCTCCGCCAAGACCGTCCGCCAGGCCAGGGCCATCGAGATCCTGAGCGGGCTTCCGGTCCAGGGCTACGAGATCCATCAGGGCGTCACGACGGGTCCGGATACCGCCCGGCCGATGCTGCGCATCGAGGGTCGGCCGGACGGTGCGGTCAGCGCCGACGGCCGCGTGATGGGCGCCTATCTCCACGGCCTCTTCGCCGCCGACGCCTATCGCCACGACTTCCTCGGCCGCTTGCGCGACCGGACGCCCGGCGGCGTGGCTTACGGCGCGCGCATCGACGGGCTGCTCGACGAGCTCGCCACCCATCTCGCCAGCCATCTCGACACGGCGCGTATCGCGGCGCTCGCCGGTCTCAGATCAGGCTGAGGCCGGTGAGAGCGACCACGACGAGAAGGGCGAGCGCCCAGACACGATCGGCGAGGCGCAGCGCCTGCTCGAGCTCGGCCGGGCCGATCTCGGCCGTGCCATCACCCACCCAGGGCTCGTCGGCGGCTCGGCCGCCATAAATTCTCGGCCCCGACAGCCTGAGGCCCAGGGCTCCCGCCATGGCGGCCTCCGGCCAGCCGGCGTTGGGCGAGCGGTGCAGGCGGGCACAGCACCTCATGATCCGCCGGGCGTTGCTCACGGAGCCCATGCCGATGGCGGAGACGACGATCATCCAGGCGGTGAGCCGGGCGGGCAGCCAGTTCAGCACATCGTCGAGCCGTGCCGCGGCGCGCCCGAAATGCAGATGACGAGGCGTGCGGTGCCCGATCATGCTGTCGGCCGTGTTGACGATCTTGTAAGCGAGGAGGCCGGGCAGGCCGAGAAGGAGCGACCAGAAGAGGGGGGCGATCACTCCATCCGAGAGGTTCTCGGCCAGCGATTCGGCCGCGGCGCGGCCGATTGCCGGTCCATCCAGGACCGAAGTGTCGCGGCCGACGATCAGGGCCACCGCCCGCCGCCCCGCCTCGACATCCTGCTCGAGGCCGGCCGCCACCGCACCCACGTGATCGAGGAGGCTCTTCTGGGCGAGGAGCGCGCTCATGACGAGACCGAGCCAGAGCCAGCCGAGCGGCAGGGCGAGGAGCGCCTCCTGCAGGAGCCAGCCCACGACCAGCCCCGTCACCGTCGTCAGGAGGACCAGCAGCCGGCCGCGGCGAAGCTGCCGCAAGGGCAGGTCGCCCACCTGCCGCAGGCCGCTCTCCAGACGGTCGATCCACCGGCCGATCAGCACGACCGGATGCGGCAGCCGGCGCCACAAGACCATGGGCTCACCCACCGCCCGGTCGATCAGGAGGGCCGCGAGGATGGCGAGCAGGAAGCCGTCGTTCCACATGCCGACGCCTTAACATGCGTCAAGCGTCGCGCAAGCAGCCGCCATCGACGGTCTTGCACCGCCGTCCCCTCTCCGCCATGACCATGCGCATGCAGCCCTATCTGCGCGAGCCCGAAGCCATCTACGCCCGCTCCTTCGCCCTCATCGAGGCCGAGGCCGGAGCGGCCTTGGCTTCACTGCCGTCGGAGCTCCGCCCGCTCGCCCGACGGCTGATCCACAGTTGCGGCATGGTCGACATCCCGGGCGATCTCGCCTGGGCGGGTCCCGTCGCCGCCACCGCCCGCGCGGCGCTCGAGGCGGGCGCTCCCCTCCTCTGCGACGTGGAGATGGTCAAAGCGGGAATCCTTCGCCACCGGCTCGAGAGAGCGGTCGAGCCCTGCTGCATGCTCGCCGATCCCCGCGTCCCGGCTCTCGCGGTCGAACATCGCACCACACGATGTGCTGCCGCGGTCGAGCTCTGGCGGGAGCGGCTGGATGGTGCCGTGATCGCCATCGGCAATGCGCCCACGGCCCTTTTTCATCTGCTCGACCGCCTGACCGCGTGGCCCGAGCGCCCGGCCGCCATTCTGGCCTTTCCGGTCGGCTTCGTCGGCGCCGTCGAGTCGAAGGAGGCGCTCATCCAAGACTCCCGAGGCGTGCCCTTCCTTGCCTTGCGCGGCCGTCGCGGCGGCAGTGCGATGGCGGCCGCCGCCGTCAACGGGCTCTGGGACGCGATCCCTTGACCGGCCACTGGCTCGATGTGGTGGGCATCGGCGCCGATGGTCTTTCGGGCATGGGCGACGAGCTGCGGGCCCTGCTCCGCTCGGCCCATCTCGTGGTCGGCGGGCGCCGTCATCTGGACATGGTCGATGGCTTCGGCGCCGGCGAGCGCGTCCCCTGGTCGAGCCCGCTCGACGACACCCTCGGACGGCTGGAGGAGCAGCGCGGCCGGCCGCCGGCCGTGGTGCTCGCCTCGGGCGACCCCTTGTGGTTCGGTGTCGGCCGGCTCCTGCTCCAGCGGTTCAGGCCGAGCGAGATGCGCTTTCACCCGCATGTCTCCGCCTTGCAGCTCGCCGCGGCACGGCTCGCCTGGCCTCTCGGCGACTGCCACTGCATCAGCCTGCACGGCCGTCCCCTTTCGAGCCTCGCCCGCCATCTCGCCGCCGGCCGCCGCCTGCTCGTGCTGACCGCCGACGGGGCCGCTCCCGCCGCCATCGGCGCCTTCCTCGACCGGTCCGGCCACGGAGGGGCAGTGCTCACCGTCCTCGAGCGTCTGGGCGGACCGGACGAGCATCGCGTGAGCTTTCGCGCCGACGAGGCGGCGTCGCGGCGATTTGCCGACCTCAACACGCTGGCCATCGAGCTCGATTCCGGCAACACCGGCTGCCCTGCCCTGAGCCAGGGCCTGCCCGACGGTTCCTTCCTCCATGACGGGCAGCTCACCAAGCAGGATGTGCGGGCGATCACCCTGGCGAAGCTCGCCCCACGACCGGGCGAGCGCCTCTGGGACATCGGCGCCGGCGCCGGCTCGATCGCCATCGAATGGTTGCTCGCCGGACGGAGCTCGCCGGACCGGCCGCTCGAGGCGGTCGCCATCGAGGCCCGAAGCGACCGCGTCACCCTTCTGATCGAGAACGCCCATCGCCTCGGCGTGCCCGAGCTCGAGGTGATCCAGGGCAAGGCACCCGATGCGCTGCCCGAGGGACCAGGGCCGAATGCGATCTTCATCGGTGGTGGCGTCGCCGAGCCGACCCTGATCGACCGCTGCCTGGAGCAGCTCGAAGCTGGCGGCCGACTGGTTGTCAACGCGGTGACGCTCGGCGGCGAGGCCCGCCTGCTCGACCTCCGCCGCCGGCATGGCGGCGAGCTCTCGAGGATCGCCATCAGCCATGCCGAGGGCCTCGGCCGCAATCTCGGCTGGAAAGCGAAGGCGCCGGTCACCCAGTGGGTGTTCACCAGGCCGCCGGCGAGCGCGCGCTGAGGGACGATCCATGAAGAGCGGCAGGCTCATCGGCGTCGGCGTGGGGCCCGGCGACCCCGGCCTTTTGACGCTCAGGGCCGTGGCCGCGATCGAGGCCTCGCCCGTCATCGCCTACCTTTCGGCCGAGGGGGCATCGAGCCTGGCGCGGGCCATCGTCCGCGCCCATCTCCGCGACGATCATCTGGAGATCCCCCTCGAAGCACCGATGCGCCTCGAGCCTTCGATCATCGCCGGCTTCTACGACCGCGCCGCCCTGGCTCTCGCGGCCGAGCTCGAGAGGGGGCGCGACGTGGCCCTGCTCTGCCTCGGCGATCCCCTGCTCTATGGCAGCTTCGTCTATCTGCTCGACCGCCTCCGCCACCGGTTCGCCGTCGAGGTGGTGCCCGGCATCATGTCCTTCGCCGCCGCCGCCTCCAGGCTCGGCCGCGTCCTGGCGCGGCGCCGGGACAGCTTCGCCATCCTCTCCTCGCTCCTGCCCGAGGACCGGCTCGAGGCGCTGATCGCTGCCACCGACCAGGTCGCGATCCTAAAGGTCGGCGCCCGCCTGCCGCTGCTCCGAGCGATCCTGGAGCGCCAGGGGCGTCTCGCCCACGCCGTGCTGGTGGCCTGGGTCGGTTGGCCCGAGGAACGGATCGTGCCGGTGGCGGACTGGCCCGCCCATGAGGAGCCACCCTATTTCGCGCTGGTGCTGGCGGGCCGGGCGCCATGAAGCCCGTCGTCTGGCACCTGGGTTCCCGCAGTGCCGAGCTCGCGGCGCGCGTCTCGGACGCACTGGAGGGTGCCACCATCGCCGGGCCGAAAACCCGCGACCTCCGCGAAGCCTTCGTCCACGGACGCCCCGTCATTGCCCTCGCCTCGACCGGCATCGTGGTCCGTATCCTGGCGCCGCTCCTCGCCGACAAGCGGAGCGAGCCGCCGGTCGTCGTCGTCGACGAGGCCGGACGTTTCGTCATCCCGCTGCTCGGCGGCCATCGTGGCGCCAACGCGCTCGCCGGGCGTCTGGCCGAGCGACTCGACGCCCGGGCCATCGTGACGACCGCGGGCGACGCGCGCTTCGGTCTCGCGCTCGACGCGCCGCCGCCCGGCTGGCGGCTCGCCGACCCCGAGGCGGCGAAACCCTTCACGGGACGGCTGCTGGAGGGCGCCACCTGCCGCCTGGTGGACGAACGGGGTCTCGCCCGCTGGCTCGAAGGGGGGAACCTGCCGCTCGCTGCGGATGGCGAGCTCGTTCTCGAGATCACGCACGAGCGCCGGGCCTCGAACAGGGACCGCCTCGTCTACCATCCGGCTGTCCTCGCCCTTGGCGTCGGTTGCGAGCGCGGGGCACCTCCCGCGGAGCTGGCGGCACTCACCGCCGCCACCCTCGAGGAGGCCGGTCTCGCGCCCGAGGCCGTCGCCTGCGTCGTCTCGGCGACCCTCAAGGCGGCGGAGCCGGCAGTCCACGCCCTCGCCCGCGACCTCGGCGTCCCCGCCCGCTTTCTCGGGCACGAAGCCCTGGCGGCCGAGGCCCCGCGTCTCTTGACCCCCTCCGCCGTGGTCGAGGCCGAGATCGGCATTCCCGGAGTGGCCGAGGCGGCGGCCCTGGCCGCGGTCGGCGCATCGGGTGAACTGATCGTGGCTAAGCGCAAAAGCCGGCGCTGCACATGCGCGGTGGCGCTGGCATCTTCGGTCCTCGATCCCGCGAGGATCGGCCGGTCGCGCGGCAGGCTCACCGTTCTCGGGATCGGTCCGGGCGACGCGGCGAGCCGGACGGCGGCGGTCGAGGCGGCGCTGGCGCGCGCCGAGCTCGTGGTCGGCTACGGTCTCTATCTCGATCTCGTGGCCGACCTCACCGCCCACGCCGAGAAGCGTGCCTACCCCCTGGGCCTGGAGCGGCAGCGCTGCGCCGACGCCATCGCCGAGGCGGCGCGCGGGCGTCGGGTGGCGCTCGTCTCGTCCGGCGATCCCGGCATCTACGCCATGGCGACCCTGGTCATGGAGCTGCTCGAGCGGAGCCGGAACGAGGCGGAAGAACGGATCGAGGTCGTCGTGCTGCCCGGCGTCTCCGCCCTGCAGGTCGCGGCGGCCCGCGCCGGCGCCCCGCTCGGCCACGATTTCGCCGCCATCTCGCTCTCCGATCTCCTGACCCCGATGCCGGTGATCGAGGCCCGCCTCGAGGCCGCCGCCAGGGGCGACTTCGCGCTCGCCCTCTACAATCCCGTGTCGCGGCGGCGGCGAACGGCGCTGGCGACCGCCCGCCGCATCCTGCTCGCCCACCGATCGCCCGAAACGCCCGTCGTGATCGCCCGCAATCTCGGCCGGGAAGGCGAGACGGTCGAGGCGACCACGCTCGACGAGCTCGGGGCGGATCGGGTGGACATGCTCTCGATCGTCCTCGTGGGAGCGCAGGCGACGCGCCGCTTCGCGCGCGTGACCGGCGAGACCTGGACCTACACGCCGAGGGGCTACGAGATGGCCGCGGCCGAGGGCGGGGAATGACCGTCCACTTCATCGGCGCCGGTCCCGGCGCTCCCGACCTGATCACGGTGCGCGGCCTGAACCTGATCCGCAGCTCGCCCGTGATCCTCTACGCCGGCTCGCTGGTGCCGCCCGAGGTCGTGGCCGAGGCACCGCCGGGTGCGCTGGTGGTCGACACCGCACCCTTGCACCTCGACGCCATCATGTCCCACATCGAAGCCGCGCACGGGCGGGGCGAGGACGTGGCTCGCGTCCATTCGGGCGACCCCTCGCTCTATGGCGCCATCGCCGAGCAGATTCGCCGCCTCGACGCGCTCGGCATCGCCTGGACCCTGACGCCCGGCGTGCCGGCCTTTGCCGCCGCGGCAGCAGCGCTCGGCCAGGAGCTGACCCTGCCCGGCATTGCCCAGAGCGTCGTTCTGACGCGCACGGCCGTTCGCGCCTCGGCCATGCCCGAGGGCGAGACGCTCGAGGCCTTCGCTCGGACCGGCGCCACCCTCGCCATCCATCTCGGCGTCAACAACCTCACCGAGATCCGCCGTCGCCTCGAGCCCGTCCTCGGCAGCGACGCACCGGTGGTCGTGGTCCAAAGAGCGAGCTGGCCCGATCAGCGGATCGTTCGGGGCACGCTCGCGACCATCCGCGAGCGCGTGAAGGAAGCGGGCATCACCCGGACGGCACTCATCCTGATCGGCCGAGTGCTGGAAGCGGAGGATTTCGCCGAGAGCCGGCTCTACGCCGTCGATCACACCCACGTGCTGCGGCCGAGGAAGCGCTGATCCAGCACCCGAAGGGCGGAGGCCACGTCCGGCACGGCGTCGGCCGGCATCGCCTGCGGCCGCTCGATCATGACGACCGGAAGGCCCCGCTCGCGCGCCGCGTCGAGCTTCGCCCTGGCACCCTCGCCGCCGCTGTTGCGGCAGAGGACCGCATCGATCCGTCGCGTCTCGAGAAGCCGGCGCTCATCCTCGAGGGCGAAAGGGCCACGGTCCCTGATGAAGGTGACGTTGCGGGGAAGGCTGGAAGGGGGATCGATGCCGCGCACGACGAAATCGAAAGGTGCGCCGGCCAGCCGACCGACCGCCCGGGTCCCGACCGCGGCCAGCACGAGTCGGGCCATGCCCGCCAGCGCCTCGAGGCCGGTATCGAGGTCGAGAACGTGGCGCCAGTCATCGCCCGGCCCCGCTCGCCAGGGCGGCCGCTCGAGGCGCAGACAGGGAATGCCGGTAGCCTCGGCGGCGGCACGCGCCTGAAGGGAGATCCGGCTGGCGAAGGGATGACTGGCGTCCAGCACCAGCGCCACTTCCTCTTTCGCGAGCCAGGCTTCGAGCCCCGCCGCGCCGCCGAAGCCGCCGATGCGGTGCGTGCCGGCCGGCATGCGCGGCCGCGCCGTGGCCCCGGCGAGCGAGGTCGTGAGCCGGAGATCCTTGCGATCCACGAGGATGCCGGCCAGGGCATAGGCCTCCCCGGTGCCGCCCAGGAGCAGGATATGCGGCCTTTCTTCCACCATGACCGGTCACCAGCCGGGCGCATGGGCCAGGACAGCGCCGGCGCGGTCGACGACCAGCGCCTCGATGGCGACGGCGGGGCCAGCCGTCTCGCTCGCGACCGCCCTCGCCCGCGCGGCGATCCGTCCCGCAAGGGCGGGAGCCCGATCGCCGGCAAGCGCCAGGACCTCGCCGGCCGAGCCGGCACCCGCCGCCCGCCGTCCGAGTGCCGGATCGAGAGCGGCGAGATCCGCCCCGAGCCCGGCGAGATCGATCGCCGAGCGGCTGGAATGCAGATCCAGATGGCCCTGGGCCAGCTTGGTGAGCTTGGCGAAGCCGCCGGCCAGGGTAACCTTTGGAATGGGCCGCCGCTTCAGGTATTTGAGCGTGCCGCCGACGAAATCTCCCATGTCGATCAGGGCCATCTCGTCGAGACCGTAGAGGGCCTGCACGGCACGCTCCGACGTGCTGCCGGTGCAGGCGGCGATGTGGTCGAGCCCGGCGGCCCGCGCGACGTCGACGCCGCGATGGATCGAGTGGATCCAGGACGAGCACGAATAGGGAATGACGATGCCGGTGGTGCCGAGGATCGAGAGCCCGCCGACGATGCCGAGCCGCGGATTGAGCGTGCGCTTCGCGAGCTCGGCCCCGCCCGGTATGGCGATCTCGAGATCGAGGTCGAGCGGCTGGCCGGTCCGGAGCGCGAGCGCCTCGAGCGCCTCGGCCATCATCCGCCGCGGCACGGGATTGATGGCGGGCTCGCCCGGCGGCAGCGGCAGGCCGGCGCGGGTCACCGTGCCGACGCCCTCGCCCGCTTTGAACCGGAGACCCAGCCCGTCGCCCCGGCAGCGCAAGGTCACGACGATCTCCGCCCGATCGGTCACGTCCGGATCGTCGCCCGCATCCTTGACCACGCTGGCCCGCGACCAGCCCTGTCCCTGCTCCCGCCGCCGCAGCGCGAAGCTCGCCTCCTGCCCTTTCGGCAGGCGGATGCGCACCGGATCGGGAAAGCCGAGGCCGGCCAGGGCGGAGAAAGCCGCCTTGGCGGCAGCCGTGGCGCAGGCGCCGGTGGTCCAGCCACGGCGCAGCCGAGGGGCGCCCGGCTTCCGGCCGGGCGTGCTCATGGTGTGACCGGGGCGCTGTGACGGCTGGGCATCGACCGGCGGGTTCCGTTATCAGACCGGGTGCGAACCCCGGCGCGCGATGGCGCATTCTGACTCGGGGCCTTCCTGGAGACCAGCCTTGACGGCGCCCACGCTGATCGTCGCCGCACCGCAGTCCGGATCGGGCAAGACCCTCCTGACGCTCGGCCTGATCCGCGCCCTCGCCCGTCGCGGCCTTCGCGTCGGCAGCTTCAAGGTCGGGCCCGACTACATCGACCCGGCCTTCCACGCCCGGGCCTCGGGCCGAAGCTCCCACAACCTCGACAGCTGGGCGATGCGCTTCGAGACGCTGGCGGCGGCGCTCGAGGAGGCGGGACGCGATGCCGACATCGTGATCGGCGAGGGGGTGATGGGCCTCTTCGACGGCGCGCCGGACGGCAGCGGCTCGACCGCCGACATCGCCGCCCTCTTCGACCTGCCGGTCCTTCTGGTCGCCGAGGCCAGGCGCATCAACCAGTCGATCGCCGCCATGCTCGAGGGCTTCATCCGCTTTCGTCCCGATGTCGAGGTGGTCGGCATCGTGCTCAACGCGGTCGGCGGCGAGCGGCACGCCCGAACGCTCGTGAAGGCCTGCGACGACCGGTTCTCCACCCCTGTCCTGGGCTGGATTCCGCGCAGCGACGGGCTGCATGTGCCGTCCCGGCATCTGGGGCTCGTCCAGGCCGCCGAGCAGCCCGCCCTGGACGAGCTGATCGAGCACCTGGCCAGGCTGGCCGCCGGGCGCATCGATCTCGACCGGCTGCTCCGCCTCGCCCGGAGACCCGCCCTCGCCACGCTGGAGGGCGCCGGCAGCCGGCCGATCGCGGCTCTGGGTCAGCGGATCGCGGTGGCGCAGGATACCGCCTTCGCCTTCGCCTACCCGGCGGTGCTCGAAGGCTGGCGCCGGCAGGGAGCCGAGATCCTGCCCTTCTCGCCCCTGGCCGACGAGGCGCCCGATGCCGAGGCCGATGCGATCTATCTGCCGGGCGGCTATCCCGAGCTCTATGCCGGGCGGCTCGCCGGCAACCGGCGCTTCCTGCTCGGCCTTGCGGCAGCCGGTCATCGGGATGCGTTCATCTACGGCGAATGCGGTGGCTACATGGTGCTCGGCGAGCGGCTGATCGACGAGGCGGGTGAGCGGCATTGTCTGGCCGGACTCCTGCCGGTGGTCACCAGCTTCGAAAGGCCGAGGCTGCGGCTGGGCTATCGCGAGGTCGTTCTGCTGGAGCCCTCGCCGTTCGGCCGGCCGCCGCTTCGCCATCGCGGCCACGAGTTCCACTACGCGCGCGAGCTCGAGCGACGTGGCGCCCCCTTCCTTCGGGTGAGCGACGCCAGCGGCACCGCGCTCGGCGAAGCCGGCTGCCGGCTCGGCACGGTCGCGGGATCCTTCGTCCATCTGGTCGATCGCTGGCCGCATCTCGCCCTGGTGCGCTAGCGGACCGCGATGAATCACGTTACGAGACCCTTCACTGGCAAACGGGAGGTCGGATCGATGCAGCGTCGTGCAGTCCTGGGAGGCGTGGCGGCAGGCGGCGTGGCCGCGGGTTTCGCCGCACCCGCCATCGCGCAGGGTGTGATCGAGTGGAACATGGTCATGCCCTGGCCGCGCGGCACGCCCGGCGTCGGGGTCAACGCCGAGCGCTTCGCCGAGCGGGTCACCGCAATGTCGAACGGCCGGCTGGCCATCAGGCTCTTCGCGGCGGGCGAGCTGGTGCCGCCCTTCGAGGGCCTCGACGCGGTTTCCTCCGGCACTGCCGATCTCGGTCACGCCCCGCCCTATTTCTGGGTCGGCAAGGCGCCGGTTCTCAACTACTTCACGGGCATTCCCTTCGGCCTGACGGCGACCGAGCTCGCCGCCTGGTTCCAGTATGGCGGTGCCCTCGAGCTCTGGCAGGAGCTCTACAAGGAATTCAACGTCGTCCCCTTCTTCGCCGGCTCCTCCGGCATCCAGGCGGGCGGCTGGTTCAGGAAGCCCATCAACAGCCTGGCCGATCTGCAGGGCCTCAAGTTCCGCATCGCCGGACTCGGTGGCGAGGTCATGCGCCGCCTCGGGGTCAACACGGTGATCCTGCCGCCGGGCGAGATCACCCCGGCACTGCTCTCCGGCGCCATCGACGCGGTCGAGTGGATCGGCCCCTGGAACGACCGGGCCTTCGGCCTGCAGAAGGTGGCCAAGTACTACTACAACCCGTCCTTCCACGAGCCCGGTCCGGGCCTCGAGATCATCGTCAACCAGGATCGCTGGAACGAGCTGTCACCCGACCTTCAGGCCATCATCAAGGCCGCCGCCTCGGCCACGGCCTTCGATACGCTCGCCGACTTCACCTATCACAACATCGAGGCGTTCGAGCCGCTGCTCGCCGAATCCGGCGTCGAGGCGCGCATGTGGCCCGACGATGTGATCGATGCCATGGCGCGCGAGACCTGGAACGTGCTCGACGAGCTCGCCCAAACCGACGAGTTCACCGCCCGCGTCCACGCGAGCTTCATGGCGTTCCTCGAGCAGTGCAACACCTACGCGCAGAGCTTCGACATCCCCATGCTGCAGCTCCGCGAGCGGGCGCTGGCCCTGCGGAACGGCTAGCGGGCGGGTCCGTCGTCGTTCTCGCCCGGCGTGGCGATGCCGGCCTCGGCGAAGGTCGCCATGCCGGCGTGACAGGCGGCGGCCGCGCGCAGGATCGTGAGGGCGAGCGCGGCACCGCTCGCCTCGCCGAGGCGAAGATCGAGATCGAGCAGCGGGCGAAGGCCGAGCTCGGCCAGGAGCCGCCGATGGCCCGGCTCGGCCGAGACATGGCCGGCGATGCAGTGGTCGAGCGCGTCGGGCCGCAGCTTCTGGAGCACGGCGGCCGCGGCGGTCGCGACGAAGCCGTCGAGGATCACCGGCGTGCGAGAGAGCCGGCCGGAGACGATGGCGCCGGCCATGGCGGCGAGCTCGAATCCACCCAGACGGCGGAGGATCTGAAGCGGATCGCCGAGCGCCTTTCTGTGCCGGGCGAGCGCCCGTCCGATCACCTCCGCCTTCCGCGCCACGCCGGCCGCATCCACGCCGGTGCCGGGGCCGACCCAGCGATCCGGATCGGGGCTCCCGCCGTCGCCAGGGAAGAGCGCCGAAGCCAGGGCGGCCGCCACGGTCGTGTTGCCGATGCCCATCTCGCCGAGCGCGATCGCGTCGAGCGCTTCGCCGGGTGCCCCGAGCCCCGTGTTGAAGGCCGAGATGCACTCGGCCTCCTCCATCGCCGCCCCTTGCGTGAAATCGCGCGTCGGCCGGTCCAGGCGCAGCGGGAAGACGTGCAGCATGGCGCCTGTGACGCGCGCGAGCTGGTTGATCGCGGCACCGCCCGCCTCGAAGCTCTCGACCATCTTCGCCGTCACGCCGGACGGATAGGCGGAGACTCCCTGGGCGGCGACGCCGTGATTGCCGGCGAAGACGAGGATCGCGGCGTGCTCGACCCCTGGCGGATGCCGGCCCTGCCAGCCGGCCAGCCATCGGGCGATCTCCTCGAGCCGACCCAGCGCTCCGGCGGGCTTCAGGAGATGCGCCTCGCGTCCCGAGGCGGCGGCGGCGGCTGCCTTCTCGATTGGAGGCAGACGGTCGAGGAGGGAGCGCAGGCCGGCGAAGTCGGCAACGGGGGTCGGGATGGCCAAGGCGGAATCCTCAAAACGGCCGACCCCACCGGCCGAACCGCCGGCAACTTGCTTTGACGCCGCAGCCCTGTCCAGTTAGCCGGAAGCTGTAGCTCCACGGATCGGTTGGCACGATGCTGCGAGACCTCGAGATCGCCCTCGTCTTCCTCACCCGCCTGCCGCTCCGGCCGAAGGGCCCCGTTGCCCTCGGTGATCTCGCCTCCGTGGTGCACTGGTTTCCGGTCGTCGGCATCCTGATCGGCGCGGCTGGCGGTATCACCTTCACCCTCGCCCACTATCTGCATCTGCCGTCCTGGCCATCGGCCGTGCTGGCGATTGGCGCCATGCTGCTGCTCTCGGGCGCCCTGCACGAGGACGGGCTTGCCGACACCGCCGATGCGCTCGGCGCTCTGCCCGACCGTTCGCGCGCCCTCGAGGTCATGCGGGACAGCCGGATCGGCAGCTTCGGGGCGCTGGCGCTGCTGCTCGTCGTCGGCGGCAGGCTCGGTGCCATTGCGGCCTTCTGGGAGCCCTGGCGGGCGCTGGCGGCGCTGGTCGCGGCGGCGGCCTTCTCCCGGGCCCTGATGCCGGTCGTGATGCGGCTGCAGCCGAGCGCCAGGGGCCAGGGTCTCGCGGCGGCGGCCGGCCGGCCGAGCACGGAGCGCGTGGTCACCGGGCTCGTGATCGGCGCCGTCGTCGCTTTCCTGCTCCTGCCGTCCGGCCAGGGGTTGGTCGCCATGCTGGCGGCGGCCCTCGTGGCGGCGCTCGCCGCGCCGTCTCTGGGCCGCGCTTTCGGCGGCTGCACCGGCGACACGCTGGGCGCCGTCCAGCAGGTGAGCGAGCTCGCATTCCTCTTTGCACTCGTCGCCTGGCGCACGGGAGGCTAGATACGGCTGGACCTCGAAGAAGGACAACCGTGTCACCCGGCAACACCGTCACCGGCATGCCCGCCGCCCTCGCGACGCTGGTCGAAGCCCTCCCGCTGCTCCCGGCGGAGGCGCGGGTGAACCGGACATCCGGCACATGATGAACTTCTCACGCATCCGCTTTCACCTCAACCGGCTCGGCGAGAAGCTCTGGCTCCTGCCGCTGATCTATTGCGGTTGTGCGGTGGCCGTGCCCCTGCTCGCCCGGCTGGCCGACGATACCGGTCTCGGCGATTGGGTGCCGAAAATCGACCCCGGAACCCTGCGGCAGCTGCTGCAGATCATGGCCACGACCATGCTGGCGGTCGCCACCTTCGCCGTCTCGTCGATGGTCGGCGCCTACAACTCGGCGAGCCAGGCGGCGACGCCGCGCGCCTTCCGCCTCGTGGTCGCCGACGACCGCTCGCGAAACGCTCTCTCGACCTTCATCGGCGCCTTCATCTTCGGTGTGGTCGGGCTCGTTGCGGTCAGGATCGGCATCTACGGCCATGCCGGCAACTTCGTCTTCTTCCTGATCACGCTCGGCGTGCTCGCCGGTGTCGTCCTCACCTTCGTCTACTGGCTCGACACCATCGCGAGGCTCGGGCGGATGGGCGAGACCATCTCGCGGGTCGAATCAGCGGCCGCGCAAGCCTTTGTCGACCGCCGCCGGGAACCCAGGCTCGGTGGACGGCCGGTCGAGCCCGGCCAGGATCCGGGCCGGCCGGTCGAGGCCGACCGCATCGGCTATGTCCAGTATGTCGATGTCGCGCGGCTGCAAGGATCGGCGAAGTCGGCGGATTTGCGCCTCACGCTCGCGGCCCTGCCGGGCAAGTTCGTGGCGCCCGGCCAGCCGCTCCTCCATGTCGCGCGCGACTGGACCATGCGGGGCGAGGTGCCGAAGGACGAGGTCGACGAGAACGATCTGCGGGCGGCCTTCGTGATCGGCGTCGAGCGCAGCTTCGACCAGGATCCGCGCTTCGGGCTCGTGGTGCTGAGCGAGATCGCCGGACGCGCGCTCTCCCCCGGCATCAACGATCCCGGAACCGCGATCGCCATCATCGGCTCGCAGGTCCGTCTCCTCGCCACCCATGCGAGCGCGTTCACCGAGCCCGAGCCCGACGAGATCGCCTATGACCGGCTGCACGTCCCGGAGCTCGAATGGCACGATCTCCTCGACGATGCCTTCACCTCGATCGCGCGCGACGGTGCCATGCAGGTCGAGGTGCAGATCAGGCTGCAGAAAGCGCTCGCCATCCTGGGGCGCACCCCGAGCGCCGGGCTGGGCGAAGCCGCGGCAGCCTTCGCGGCGCGCGCCTTGGCCCGAGCCGAGCTCTCCCTCGAGCTCGACCACGACCGAAGGCGCGTGCGCGCGGTGGCCGATACGGCAGGGGTCGACGAGGACGACCTCAGGAACGAGATCGAGCCGGCCGAGTCGGGTTGAGGAGCGGCACGGCTTTGCGTACATCAACCGGATCTCCACCCGGAGCCTGAAGGGCGGAGGCCAACCTTCCAGCAGCGGACGAGCGATCAGCCCATCATGCGACACGAACTCGTCGTCGGCCTCGGCTATGCCCTGCGTCAGGGATTGTTCTTCCTGCCCGACGCGCGTCGCATCGGCGTCGAGCGCTGGCTGCGCGGCTGGGAGGAGGCGCGCCTCCTGGCGCGCGCCGACGTCGCCTTCGTCAGCTACGCCAAGAGCGGGCGCACCTGGCTTCGGACCATGCTGTCGCGCGCGTATCAGCTCGCTCATGGCATCCCGGAGGGCACGGCGCTCGAGTTCGACAACCTCAACAGGCTGGATGCGCGCATCCCCAAGGTCTTGTTCACCCACGGCAACTACCTGCGCGACTACCTCGGCCAGTGGAACGATCGGGCCGCCTTTCGCAAGAAGCGCGTGCTGCTCCTCGTGCGCGATCCACGCGACACGGCGGTCTCCCAGTACTTCCAGTGGAAGCATCGCATGCATCCCATGAAAAAGCCGCTCAACGGCTACCCGCCGCACGGGGCGGAGCGCAGCGTCGCCGAGTTCGTGCTGCGGGAGCCGGCGGGCCTCCAGGGCGTCCTCGACTTCCTCGAGATCTGGGAGCGGGAGCTGCCGCGGATGGAGGCCATCGAGGTCGTGCGCTACGAGGCGTTGCGCGGCGCCACGGCACCGGTGCTCGCCTCGATCCTCGAGTTCCTCGGCACGCCCGTGCCCATGGCCACGATCGAGAGTGCCGTCGCCTTCGCCTCGGTGGAGAACATGCGGCGGCTCGAGGCCGGAGGCGGCGATACCGGCTACAAGGGCCAGCGGCTGAAGCCCGGCAACGCCGCCAATCCCGAAAGCTTCAAGGTGCGGCGCGGCAAGGTCGGCGGCTGGCGGGACTATCTCGACGAGGCGGAATGCGCTGCGGTAGAGGCCATGATCGAGGCGAGGCCCGGATCGCTCTTCGGCTACAAGGCGCAAGCCGCAACCGACGCCCGCAGCGGCAGGGCGGCTCTCAGCTCAGGTTGAGCATCCGGCGAATGGGCTTGGTCAGCCGCGACAGCCGACGTTCCAGGCCGACGATGCCGCTCATGTCGCGAAAGCTGAGCTGCAGCATGCGCCGCGGGCCCACGTGCTGCTTGTGGCCATGCCAGGCCGCCGGACCGTTCCGGAAGGCGATGAGCGTTCCCGAAAGCGGCACGACCTCGGTCGTGAAGTTCTCGATGTCGTGCTGGTCGCGGCAGATGCGCAGACGCCCGCCCTCGTCCTCCCACTTCTCGTTGAAATAGAGCAGGAGCGTGACGAGCTTGGAGCGATGGTCGCAATGGATGCGCCCGTCGGTCGGCTCGGCGAAGGCGCGCACGCCGATGGTCGGCACCGTGCGGGTGAGATCGATGCCGAACTTGCTGGCGATCGCGTCGCGGAAGCGGTCGCTCTCGAGCTCCTGCACCAGCCGTTCGAAGGCGGGCCCGTGGGGCACGTCGCCGGGCGCGACATTGCCGGGCCCCTTGATCCTTGGAAAATCCCGGATCAGCGCCCCTTGAGCCGCGATCTCGACGAAATCCTCGACGAGCACATGCGGGAAGGGGTCGTCGTTGCGCTCGGTATCGGCGAGCCGCGCGTAGTCGAGGAGCGGCGGCACCGGCGAAGCAGCGCTGGTCACTCGCGTGGCGGCCTTGGCCATGCCGGATTCTCCTCGCTGTGCGGGCGCGCGCTACGCTCTTCGGGCCGCACCGCGGCCTCGTCGGCGCGCATATCCTGCCATCTGACCTATCACCCGCTCCTCGCGCCGACAACGGGGTCCTGACCGAACGGTGCTGTCCCGACCGACCGAGGCGGCGCCTGTGGCTGCGGGGGCGCGCGGCCCATGAGCTGGCAGAGCCGTGCGACCACGCGGTCGACGTCATCGTCGGCCCGACCGGTCGGGGCGTCGGGTCGGATGGTGTAGGGGCTCGCGAGCCCACGCTGCACGAGGAGGCGCTCGAACGCCGAGAAATCCCGCGTCTGGGCCGAGATGCCGAGCCGGCCGAGCAAGGGTGCGAGGCGGGCGCCACGACCGCTGAAGACGCGCTGGACCAGCTCGCGCCGCCACTGGTCGAGCCGGCCCAGGCCGGGCGTCGAGACCGGGATGACGGAAAGCGGCCGACCGAGCCTCGCCGCCTCGGTCAGCATCGAGATGCTGTCGGCGGTGACGAGCAGCGCATCGGCCATGCCGAGCAGCGCCAGATAGGGGTTGCCGGCGACCTCGTCCTCCCAGGCGAAGAGCCGGGCGGCCGGCGGCAACTCCCGGCGCAGGCGCTCGACGACGGCTGCCGGCGTGCGCCGGCTGGTGACGAAGAAGGGCGTGCCGCCCTCGGCCCTCGAGACCTCCCGCGCACCGGACAGCACCCGATCGACGACGGCATCATCGTAGCGGAAAGGGCCGGTCGGCCCGCCGAGAAGGAAAGCGACCCAGGGACGCGGCAAATCCCGCAGCCTCGGCCGCCAGAGCTCGGCCTCGGCGGCGACGGCGGCGGGATCGATCCGCATCAGCGGCAGATCGATCGTCATCACCCGAGGCGACGGCGGCAAAAAGGCCTCGGCGCTGACGATGACGAGATCGTAGGGCTCGATGGAGCCCGAGGGCTTGCCGACGAGCACGAGCTTCGTCCGTCCACCCGCCTGCCCGACCAGCCACCTTCCCGCCATGGACGGGCGTCGGCCGATGGTCAGGACCAGGTCCGGCCAGGGCGGCTCCAGCGGATCCGAGGCGCCGAGGTCGAGATGGTCGAGGGTGGACCGAACGCGCGGCTTCGGCACCACCCATTCCGGCCGCGAAACCAGCCGCTTGGTGATCGAGGGCCAGGGCAAATGCTCGGCGATCACCTCGACCATGCGATTGTCGCCCCGCTTGTCGCCGAGCAGGAGCCAGGTGACCGGCGACGGGCTCATGGGCCGGTCCCCGCCGTCGCCGGAAGCGCGCTGTAGCCCAGGGCCGGATCGAGCGTGGCGGCGACGATCGCCTCGAGCTCGGCCACCTGTTCCGGCGTGAAGTCCTCGCGGTAGCCGCCGACCCGCGCCCGCCGCACCTTGCTGCTCTCGGCGTCGCCCCGGATTCCCGGCCGCAGCCCCTTCTGCCTGAAGAAGCCGCTGCTCTCGAGCGATTTGAGGTTGTCGAAGCTGCCGAAGCGGACGGCCTCCGCGATCTCCTCCGCATTGAAGGGATCGCCGATCAGCCGGCCGATGCGGGCGAGCTCGCTTCCGGGATCGGCGCGCAGCGCCTCGTAAGGCACGGTGATGGCCTGCGGCAGCTTCGCGATGCGCGCCTGCCAGGTGTTGAGAAAGCCGATGATGTTGGCGAGGCCGAAGCCGCTGTGGCGCACGAAGGTCCAGCGATCGATCCGCGTCCGGTCGATCGGCTCCTCGAGATCGGCATTGATCAGCTCGAACTTGGCCTTCGACTGGCGCTTGGTGACCTGCAAATACCAGGAGGTGGCGATATCGAGGGGATGGCGGGGCAGAAAGACGATGGGCTTGCGGCGGATCGGCCCCTCGGGCCCGTCCAGGGCCAGCGCCTCGCCGACCACGCCTTCGTAGGAGTACCAGCCATTGGTCGCCGAGATGCGCGGGATGGCGGGATTGCGGCGATGCAGCTCGTCGGAGGTGACGACGATGTCGGCGGGCAGCCCGTGCCGCTTCTGGTAGAGCCGCGACAGCAGGACCCGAAGCCAGGTATTGCCGCTCTTGGGATGGCCGATGATCAAGAGATCGGTGCCGGCCGCCTTCTCGAGCTCGAGCCGGGCCAGCGCCGACCGGCGCGCGGCGAGGCGCCAGGCAAGCGGCAAGGGCCGGGTCGTGGCGAGGACGAGCGCCTTCCTGACATTGTCGCTGAGCAGGCGCGGGCGCTCCGAAACGCTAGGCATGCTGGGAGAGATCCGTTCGGTGTGAAGGGGCGCCCGGCAGCGGCAGGAGTGCTTCGGCGATCTCCCTGGGGAAGGCGCGCTTGCTGCAGAGCCATTCGCCCGGCCGCTCCCGGATCCAGCGCTCGAGGCAGGCGTTGAATGCGGTCATCATGGCGCGCGCCTCGGCCGCCTCCCCGACCACACCCGGAGGCGGGCGGATCGGCCCCTCGGCGGAAACCCGAAAGCGGGCAGGCCCCAGGCGCTCGACCCTGACCGCCACGAGATCGGCGCCCGTGCGCAGGGCGAGACGCGCGGGTGAGAGCGTGGTGCGCTTGGTATGGCCGAAGAACGGCAGCGATGCACCCTCGTCGGCGCGATGGTCGGCGACGATGCCGACCGGATGGCCGCCCTTGAGATGGCGCAGGAGCTCGCGGGCGCTGCCGTCACGCGGCAGGAGACGGATCGACATGCATTCCCGATAGGCGCGCAGGCGGCGATCGGCGGCGCCCTCGCCGATCGGTGTGTAGACGACGGCGAGATCGACGCCCCAGAGTGCCGGGGCCACCGCCAAAACCTCCCAGTTGGCGAGATGGCCGGCGACGAAAACGGTCAGCCGCTCGCCACTGAAATTCGCCATGAGATGCGGCGGCACCGCGGAGGTGAGGCCGGCGCCGCCGTCGATAGACCAGCCGAGACCGCCGAGGTGCGGGTACTCGCCGATCACCGCCCCCATGTTCGACCAGACGGCCCGCTCGATGCGGCGCAGCTCCGCCGCCGCGGCGTTCGGGAAGACGATCCGCAGATTCTGGCGGATCTTGACGTTCTTCGAGCTCAACCGACCCAGCATGCGGCTGCAGGCGGCACCCAGGCGCGAGGCCCCGGCCGGCGGCAGCAGGGCGCAAAGCCCCCAGAAGCTCAAAAGAAACCCGTCACGCAGCAGAAGACGCGAGCGCCGCCAGGCCGCGTGACGACGCAGCCGCTTGCGCCAGCGGCGCCTGCGCCCGGTCCGGGCCGACGTCCGCGACATCGAGCCGCGCCGGCCCGGTCAGGCCGCCCGCTGGAGGCTCGAGCGCTCGACCACCTCCAGCGCATCGTGCCGCACATGGTTGGCGGCCATCTCGGCGCGCACCATCGCCTCGTCGATATGCCCCTTCTCGAGACATTCCCTCAAGAGTCCGAAGAAGAAGGCCTCCTGGTTGGGATCCGGATGCCGCTTGTAGGTGCCGAGGCCGCCATAGCGGCCGAGCACGGCCTCGCGCGCCCGGCGGAACCAGCCGAGCGGGGCGAATCGTCGCGTCTTGCTCGACGGCGTGAAATCGACCGGCAGCCCGGTCTTCCAGGGCTGGGTCCAGCGCTTGGTGTTGTGCAGGAGCTTGGTCTCGGGTGTCAGCCGGTCGAAATCGTTCCACTCGGGCTCGAGCAGGCCGATCGATTCGCGCGGCTCGAGCTTGAGGCAGATCCAGTCCATGTAGTCCCGCTCGCCACGGAACATCTCATCGAACTGCGCCTCGGTCCGCCAGTGGGTGAGCCTGGCACAGTCCAGAAGCATGACGCTCGACGCGAACTCCTTGGAGCCGCCGCGCGGACGGGCGAAGAGCGGCTTGCCCTCCATGTCGCGCTCGAGGAGCTCCATGACGTCGCCGACGGCGAAGACGTCGGGATCGACCACCACGGCCCGACCACGATAGCCCATCAGCTCCGGCGGCGTGAAGCGCAAGGGCGTGAACGACTGCAGATCGTCATAGAGCCATTCCCGGCTCAGGCCGTCGCGCCGGTAGCGCTTTCCCTCGTGATCCTTCAGCCAGGGGAAATCCTCGGTCGAGACGATGCGCACATCGAACGCCTCCGGCCGCGCACTGTTGCGCCGGAACGAATACTCCGACACCCGGGCTCCCAGCATCTGCTTGGGATTGGTGTGAATGAACACACAAGGCCGCCCCTCGCCCATCGAGCCTTCCATCGCTCCGCCCCCATCCGTTCCGCCGCACAGCCGAGTCTAGCAGCCCGCGGCCGAGGCCGCGAGACCGCATGCGGCATGACCATTGCCGCCAGTTCCGGACCTGACGAACATCGCCGAACCCGTCACGGCCACGCCCATCCCTCCTCACCGCTCGGCCTGATCCTTTCGCAGAACCCGACGCCCGGGGCTACCCGTCCAGCACGTCCACCGCCCCCGCTGCCTGCCCGATCGCCTGCGTCATCGTCATGCGGCACCCCGTTGCACCGCCGCGCAACCGCACCTCGCGGCCCGCATGGCCGAGCGCCGTCGCAGGCTCGCCCCTGCCGGCTCCGGATAGGCCGAGCTGCGGATTCCGATCGCCACGTCGTCCCGAGAACGGCGGCCATCTGGCGGACCATCAAGACCTCCTGCAAGAGCTCCGGACATGGCAGGGCCAGGAGCCGCATCGGGGTCTCCTGCCGGCCCTCGCCGCCGCCTTCCGGTTGGCGTCGATCGGTGAGCCGAGGCCGGGGCGCGCAACGCCGATCCTCCCGGGCGCGCGCCGCCCCCTCCCGTCCGATCGTTTCGGCCACCCTCCCCCTCAGGACCAGAACGATGGCCCTTCCTCGACCGGGACGCGGTCGAACGAGCCGGGCATCCCGGCGGCAAGCTCTTCCTCGGGACCGATCGCGACATCTTCTCCATCGCCGAAGTCGCTCTCGGGTACGAAGACATGGAAATCATCGAGAGGTGCTCCCGGCGGATGAGCAGCACGAGGCTCGAGATCCGTGCCACCCTCCCATGGATGCCGTGGCGCATCACCCACCACGCCGAGCTCCCCGTCCTGTCGCTGACGATCCGCTGCGCCGCCCGAAGCGCCACCGCCCTGACCGAGCCGCCGATCCGGCACCCGCTCAACCTCATCGAGAAGGTCCGTCATGCGACCGATGGCAGGAGCTTCGCCTCGACCGACCGGACCCGAGCCGGAGCCTTCCGAAACGATTCGACATGGCACCACCCTAGACGATCATCGAGGTCGCCTGGCGACGAAGAAGGACCAGGACCGGCAGTCCCCGGCCGCTTCCAGGTCGCCCGATGGACCCGCGAAGCCCCCCGCCTTCCGAAGCCGCTCCCCACACACGCGAAGAGGCGCCGACCAGGCCTCGCCCGCATCGTTGACATGGGATCGCCCGCCGGGACGATCGCCGAGGCGACGTCGTCTCCGGTCCAAAGCCCGTCACACGTGCCTGCGAGGCGCGGCTCGATCGAGACGCCCCGCTCCACCGACCTCGTCAGGCGACGAGCCGGGCGCCGAGCGCGAAGAGCAGCGCCTGCGTCGGAGAACGGCTCGGGATCCGCGAAAGCGCCTGCGTCGGAAAACGGTCCGGGATCAGCGAAGAAGCCTCTCGACCGTGGCGACCTTCGGCGGAGGGAACGCTCAGGCATGAGCCTCGGACGGCGCCTCGATCTTCCGGCAATAGCCGAACACCGGATCGAGATGGGCGTCGACGTAGCCGAGGATCGACTCCACCTCGGCGTCGGAGAAATAGTCGCGAAACCCGCCGACCTTGCCGCGCCGCACCTTGAAGCTCTCGGGGTTCTTCTTGTCCTTGGCCTTCATGCGGCCACCGGAAAGCCAGAACCGGCTCTGGCTCTCGAGCTTTCTCATGTTCTCGAAGGAGGCGTAGGCGACGGCCCCCTCGATCTGCGCCGGTGTGCCCGGCGTGCCCATGAAGGCGAGCAGTCCCTCGAGGCTGCTGGCCGGGTCCTCGCGCATATCCTCGTAGCGCAGGATGTGGCAGGCGCCGAGCCGCTCACGCTCGCGCGCCCAGTCGTTGAGGAAATCGACGGTCTTCCGGAGCCCGGCCGCCTCGTGGCGGACGAAATCGAAGATCGACACCTCGCCCGCCTCGCTCGGATAGTCGTTGATGACCTTCTTGCGCGGCCGCATCCGAAAGCGCCACTGGTGGAATTGCGATACGGCGACGTCGGCCGGATGACGGACCAGAAGGACGACCTTCTTGCCGTAGTAGTCCGCCTTGTTGTCGACGTTGCCGCTGTAGTCCTTGACGTAGTTGTCGTGCGTGAAGAAGATCCGCGGAACATCCCGATTCATGAAGTGGTAATTGTCGAAACCGATGAGGAACCGCTCGGACAGGCCGTGCCGCAACTGATAGAAGCGCGACAGCATGACGCGCAGCCACGTGCGGCCGCTCTTGCCGAAGGAGACGATGACGACATCCGCCCGGGCGAGCTTTTGGCACTGCTCGCGGCCGCGCAGCCAGCGCTCGAGCGTCACCCGCCGGTCGGCCGCCAGGAAGGGGGCCGAGGGATAGAGGACGAGGGCACGCGTCAGCTTCTTCTCCAGGCTGGAGAGAGCCGGACGTACGAGGGCGAGAATGGGCGTCATCGAAAGCCTGAATGCTGCTTTGGGGCCACCCGGGGGGTTGGCCGGAAGGGACTGCCGGAAAAGCCCGCCGTCCGCCCGCGATCACGGATCGTAACCGGATGAACGTCCGGCCGGAGAAGCCGGCTCGTGTCGATCTAGGCGCTGGAACAGGCCCGCTCAAGCTCGCACCCGGGGCCGCGCCGCCAAAGCGTGTCGAACGTCATCCCCTTGCAACAAGGGCGAGGTCGGAAGCGCCCGCCTCGACAGCTCCTGCAAGCTGCCGAGGCGGGGCCGAAAATAGGCCCGCTTGGTCGTGATCCGCTCCGGCAACAGGCCGAACATGCCGCGATAGCTGAAGCTGACCTCGGCGACGACCACGGTCTGGCCGACGCCGAGCACGATCTCGTCGGGCAGGGTCGCGAGCCCGCCGACCGTGCCGGTCTCGCTCGGCACATCGAGCGTGCCGCCGCTCCGCCGCTGCCAGAGGACGCGCGGCTCATCGCCCGCCGCCCGCCCGATCCCGCTCAGGGTGATCCGGCCATCGGCTGCCAGATCGAACGGCTGGACGATGTGGGCCCCGGCGGCGAAGATGTCGTCGACCGTGGCGACGCTCAGCGTGCGTTCGCGCGTGCCGAGATCGGCCACCGCGGCGGCGAGCTGGTCCAGCTTCATCTGCAGAAGAACGAAGCGCCCGACCTCGACCGTGCCGAAGCAAAGGAGGATCAGGACCGGCAGGACGAGTGCGAACTCGAGGGCGATCACGCCCCGCCGATCGGCGGCGAGGTTCCGGGCGCCCCATCGGTCGCGGCCGCGTTGCCCCGAAAGCTCCTCCGGCGGTGGCCGGCCACGCGGTGAGCGCCCCCTTTCGGACTTGCGCATCTCTCAATAGGGCTCGTTGCGCACGGCGATGCTCGCCTGATAGTGGATGTCGCCGAGGAGCGGAGCCACGAAGGCGTTCATCAGGCGGCTGCGGTAGTCGACGGTGTAGAGCACGATGTCGCCCGGCCCACCGAGGCCGGCCGCACCCATGTCGGCGTCCCAGGCGCCATTGCCGTTGATGTCGTCGAAGGGCTCACCCGGATCGTAGGCGCCGTTCATGTCCTGATCGGTGAACGGTTCCGGGCTGCCGATCTCGATGAAGCTCGGATAGACCAGCGTCGCGATATCGGCCTCGTCGATGTCGATGAAGCCGAAAGTGCGTTCGCGCAGGATTTCGGTGATGGCGGTCAGCCGGTCGCCCTCGCCGGCCTGCCCGGTGGTGCCGTAGCGCGAGGCGGACGCCACCGCCGATTGCAGCGAGCCGCTGGTGAAGAGGATCAGGCAGATCTCGAAAATGCCCAGCACCATGACCAGGAATACCGGCCCGATCAGGGCGAACTCCACCATCGTGTTGCCCGACCGGTCGCGGCCGAGCGCCCGGAGGTGCTCGATGCGCCATCGCCCTCCGCCGCTCACCGCGCCACCCGAAGGCTCGAGAGCTGTCGGCCGATGGCACGGAAGACGCTCGAGAGGTCGCTGTTGTCGGGCGAGTGGAAGTAGTGGCCGGGGCTCGTGGCGCAGTTGCGGTAGAGGGTCTGGGTGCCGCTGTTGGGCGTCGGCCCGAAGGTGATCGTGTAGAGCGTGATCCCCTCGGCCTTCATGGCGGCGCAGGTGCGGGCCATCCTTTGGTCGAGCTCGTCGCGACCGGCAGAGAGCGTGGTGAAGCCGAGATCGTTGAGCCGTCCATAGGCGGTGAAATCGGAGCCGCGCGGGCCGGAGGGCGGATTGTCGTAGAACTGGTTGTCGCCGTCGGTCAGCAGCACCACCACCTTGTCGCTCTGGACATCGTCATAGGCGAGCGGGATGGTGGCCGGCGTGGCGCCGCCCCAGAGGCCCTGCCAGCGTGGCGAGATCACCCGCCAGCCCCAGACGAGGCCGAGATTGCCCGTGGTGCCGCCGCGATGCCAGGGCAGCATCTCCTCGATCGCCGCCAGCACCTGCGCGCGGCTCTGGCGCAGCGGGGTGATCGCCGGGCCGCAGCCGAGATTGGGACCCCGGCCGTTGTTCTGCGCCCCGTTGCTCTCGTTGAGCGGCGGCCAGTTGTTGTCGGAAGCGCTCGGGTAGAGATAGCTCGTGAAGGGTGCCACGGACGGCGGATCGTCGGTCTCGTCGAAGGGCGCCGTCCGCGCCATCACGCAGCCCTTCCAGGTCGAGGGTGCCCACGCATTGCCGGCAGCCAGCGCCGGATCGCCAGGCGCCAGCCAGCCCGTGCGATGGGGCCCGACATTGACGCTCGCCACGTAAGGCACGAGGCCGACCCAGAGATTGGGATGGCTTTCGCGGCCGCCGAAGACGATGCGCACGAGCTCGCTCGCCGCATCCTTCATGGCGTTGATCTTGCCACCGCTGCGCATGGAGCCGGTATTGTCCATCACCAGCACCAGCTCCATCTGCCGGATCTGCAGGTTCACCACCGTCTGGATGTCGATCCTGGTCTCCGACCTGCCGAAGACGCGCATGAAGTAGGTGGGCGCGGTGGCGCCGACCGTCAGGCTGATCGTCTCGTCGTCGGGCGAGTAGACGGCGTCGAAGCTCCGGATCGCCACGTCGTCGCCGGTGGCGCCGAGATTGGCGTCGAAGAAGGCGCGCGCCTCGGTGACGACGTCCTCCTCGCGGGCGGCGCGACCGGCGGCCAGACCGGCCGCGTCGAGAGCGCGTTGGACCCGTGCCTCGACGCTGAAGGCGACGAGCGAATCGACGGCGAGGCCGGCAAAGCCGACCAGCGGCACCAGGATGAGGCCGAAGAAGAGGAGCACGCCGCCCCGTCGATCGCGTTGCAGGAGCTCGCGGAGCCGCAGGCCGGCTCGCCCGCTGGCACCGGAAGGCGTGGTGGCGCGCACGTGCTGCAATAGGCTGGGCTCGATCGACATCGGCACTTTCCCTCGGGCAGGTGCTCCGGCACCCGAAGGCCCCATCCTCGTTCGAGAAGCTTAAGGAATCGTAAATCCGCGGATCACCGGGCACGTGGCGGTCGCTCTCGGCATCTTCCGCGCACTGTCGTACGCCAAGGGCCAGTCGGTCCCCGCCCGACAACCTCTTGTTAGGCTCGATGGCGCAGGGTGCCGCCATGGCCCATCTCGGGTCTCTCGCCAACCTGCCCTGGCCGAGCGTCGCAGGGATCGCAGGAGAGCCGCCGGCATGCTCGCACCGCAAGGCCCCGCTGAAGCCCCGTCGCCCCCCGAAGCCCGCCGGGTCACGGCGCTTCCCGGGCTCTGGACCCCACCCGTGGATGGCCATGGCCTCTACAAGTCGCTCGTCCTGCGGCTGCCGCTCGAGGTTCGCCGGTCGCTCGACCACGAGCAGCTCATGGCGCTGCGCCAGGCGACCGAGGAGCTCGCCTGGCACGGGCACGCCGTCGACATCCGTCTCAGCTTCTGGACACCGCTCGGCCGCCGCTACCTCGCCATCGTCGGCGGCCGCGAGCGGCGTGGCCGGACCCGCCTGGCGCACGAGCGGGCCCGCCATCCGCTGGTCCGCCTCGGCAATCTCGTGTCGCTGCTCCTGTTCGGCTGCATCGTGCTGGGCCTCGGCGGCTTCGCCGGCCTCGCGGTGCTGGCCATCGCCTATCTCTGATCGCGGCCCCTTGCGCGCGCCCTCATGGCATGAGCTGGCCCCCATTGACCTCGAGGATCTGACCCGTGACGTAGCCGCCGAGCCGCTCCGAAGCGAGAAAGAGGAAGGCGCCGGCACAGTCCTCGGCGCGGCCCAGCCGGCGAAGCGGGATCCGCTGGCGGGTCGCCTCGAGCTTCTCCGGGGTCGAGTAGACCTCGTGGAATTCCGTGGCGATGGTTCCGGGCGAGACGGCGTTCACCCTTATCCCGTCGACGGCGAGCTCGGTCGCCATGGCGCGGGTGAAGGTGGAGACGAACGCCTTGGCCGATGCGTAGAGGGCCGAGCCGGCGCTGCCGCCGGTGCGGGCCGCGATCGAGGTGACGTTGATGATCTGGCCCCGGCTTCGGCGCAGCGCCGGCAGGGCCGCCCGGCTGGCGGCCACGACCGAGCGTGCGTTCAGGTCGAGGACGCGGTCGAACGCTTCATCGTCCATGGCGTCGAGACTGACCCGGCCGAGCAGATGCCCGGCATTGTTGACGAGGAGGTCGAGGCCGCCCAGGGCCGACAGGGCCGCCTCGACGGTACGGGCCGGCGCCGACCGGTCGGCGAAATCGGCGCGCACGAGGGCGACATGCGGAATGTCGGCCGCCTCCGCGGGGTCGCGGCGATGGTGCAGCACCAGCCTGGCGCCCGAGGCGGCGAACAGTCGCGCCACCGCCGCACCGATGCCGCGACTGGCGCCGGTGATGAGAATGCGCTTGCCTTCGAGACCCGGATCGATAGGTGTCATGGAAATCCCTCTCTCGCCTCATCACGCACGGAACAGCATTCTTGGCCAGCTTCGCACCTGTCGCCAATACCGCCATTGTCGGCGGTGTCGGCGACTTCATCGACCGTTACGCCGCCTTCGTCATCGATCAATGGGGTGTGCTGCACAATGGCGCCAGACCCTATCCCGGAGCGATCGAGCTTCTGGCCGAGCTGCGGCGGCGCGGCAAGCGGGTGGTGCTCCTGACCAATTCCGGCCGAAGGCGGCGCTACAACGAGGAGCGACTCCGGGAGCTCGGCTTCGACACGAGCCTCATGGACGGGGTCGTCACCTCGGGCGAGGCGACATGGCTGGCGCTGCGGGACCGCACGCTGGAGGGATTCCGTGACCTCGGGCGGCGCTGCGTCCTCTTCACCCGCGACGGCGACACGGGTCCGGTCGAGGGGCTCGATCTCGAGGTGGTGGACGACCCGGCGCTCGCGGACTTCATCTATCTCACCTGGCTCGACACGCTGACCCACGACCTCGACGCCTTCGAGCGCATCATCGCCGTGGCGGCTGCTCGGGAGCTGCCGCTGATCTGCTCCAATCCCGACCGGGTGGCGCCGACCGAAGGCGGGCTCACCATGGCGCCGGGCACGCTCGCCGAGCGCTATCGCGAGATCGGCGGTCGGGTGATCTATGTGGGCAAGCCGCACGCGCCCATCTACGCCGCCTGCCTGGCCTTGCTGCCGGGCCTCGCCCATGCGGATATCTGCGCCATCGGCGACAGCTTCGAGCACGACATCAAGGGGGCGAAGGATGCCGGCCTCGCCGCCGCCTTCGTCATGCGCGGCATTCACGCCGACGCCTTTCAGGACGGTGCTTCCGCTTCGAGCGACGCGGCGGCGCTGCACGCTCTCGCCCGGCGCTACGCCGCCGTGCCGGATTTCGCCCTGCCGGGCTTTCGCTTCTGAGAGACCGTCCGGGTTTGACAAGCGGGCGCTGAATTGGCACCACTTCCAGGTTTGCCGCGTTCGACGGCTGGACCGCGGAAGCGAGGCGCCATGACCAGTTCCATCCGCTTCACCCTCGACGGCCGCGAGGTCGAGGCCGGGCCGCACGAGACCATCTGGCAGGTGGCCGAGCGGCTGGGCCTCGCCATTCCGCATCTCTGCTATGCGCCGGAGCCGGGCTACCGGCCGGACGGCAACTGCCGCGCCTGCATGGTCGAGATCGAGGGCGAGCGCGTGCTCGCACCCTCCTGCCTGCGCCTGCCGAAGGACGGCATGATCGTGCACGTGCAGAACGAGCGGGCGAGCCGGGCCCGTCGCCTGGTCCTCGAGCTCCTGCTCGCCGATCAGCCGCCGCGGGACCGGGCGCGGGACCGGGACAGCCGGCTCTGGCAGTGGATGGCGAGGAGCGGGCCCGAGACCAGCCGCTTTCCCGCCGAGGCCCGCCCGGCGCCGGATCCCAGCCACCCCGCCATGCGGGTCAATCTCGATGCCTGCATCCATTGCACGCTCTGCGTGCGGGCCTGCCGCGAGGTCCAGGTCAACGACGTGATCGGCATGGCCGGCCGCGGCCACGAGGAGAAGATCGTCTTCGACATGGACGATCCCATGGGCCTTTCCACCTGCGTCGCCTGCGGCGAGTGCGTCCAGGCCTGCCCGACCGGTGCGCTGATGCCCGCCTCGATCATGGACGAGGCCGGGATCGGCGATCGCTCGGTCGACCGTGACGTGGAGAGCGTGTGCCCCTTCTGCGGTGTCGGCTGCAGGCTGACCTTCCACGTCAGGGACGATCGCATCCGCTATGTCAGCGGGGCGAACGGTCCGGCCAACGAGAACCGGCTCTGCGTCAAGGGCCGCTTCGGCTTCGACTACGTGCACAGCCCCGAGCGGCTGACCGTGCCGCTGATCCGCAAGGAGCATGCGCCGAAACGGGCGGACGAGCTGGTCGACGCCGCCAATCCCTGGAGCCATTTCCGCGAGGCCACCTGGGAGGAGGCGCTCGAGCGGGCCGCTTTCGGGCTTCGCCGCATCCGGGACGCTCACGGCGGCGGGGCGCTCGCCGGGTTCGGCTCGGCCAAATGCTCCAACGAGGAGGCCTATCTCTTCCAGAAGCTGGTGCGGACCGGCTTTGCCACCAACAATGTCGATCATTGCACACGGCTCTGCCACGCCTCCTCCGTGGCGGCGCTCATGGAAGGGATCGGCTCGGGCGCGGTGACGGCCCCCTTCAACGAGGCGCTCGTGGCCGACGTCATCGTCGTCATCGGCGCCAACCCAACCGAGAACCACCCGGTGGCGGCGACCTATTTCAAGCAGGCGGTGAAGCGGGGGGCCCGGCTCGTCGTCATGGACCCGCGCGGCCAGGCGCTCAAGCGCCATGCCACGCACATGCTGCAGTTCGCACCGGGCCGCGACGTGGCGCTCCTGAACGCCATGCTCAACGTCATCGTCACCGAGAAGCTCTACGATCGCCAGTACCTCCAGGCGCACACCGAGGGCTTCGACCGGCTCGCCGCGCATCTCGCCGCCTACCCGCCCGAGGCCATGGCGCCCGTCTGCGGCATCGACGCCTCGACCATTCGCGAGGTCGCCCGGCTCTACGCCCGGGCCGAGCGGGCGATCGTCTTCTGGGGCATGGGCGTCAGCCAGCACACCCACGGCACCGACAACTCCCGCTGCCTGATCAGCCTCGCGCTGCTCTGCGGCCATACCGGCCGGCCCGGCACCGGGCTGCATCCGCTGCGCGGCCAGAACAACGTCCAGGGTGCTTCGGACGCGGGGCTGATCCCGATGTTCCTGCCCGACTATCACGGCGTCGGCGATCCGGCCTATCGCGACCACCTCGAGGAGCTCTGGGGCACCGCCCTGCCCGATCGGCCCGGGCTCACCGTGGTCGAGATCATGGACGCCATCCACGACGGCGCCATCCGGGGCATGTACATCCTGGGCGAGAACCCGGCCATGTCCGATCCCGACGTGCAGCATGTGAGGGCGGGGCTCGCCAGGCTCGAGCATCTGGTCGTCCAGGATCTCTTCCTGACCGAGACCGCCTCCTTCGCCGATGTCGTGCTCCCGGCCACGGCGTGGCCCGAGAAGACCGGCACCGTGACCAACACCAACAGGCAGGTGCAGATCGGCCGGCCGGCCCTGCCGCCTCTGGGCGACACCCGCCCCGACTGGTGGATCGTCCAGGAGCTGGCGAAGAGGCTCGGCCTCGACTGGCGATATGGCGGGCCGGCCGACGTCTTCGCCGAGATGACCCTGGCCATGCCGTCCCTGAAGAACATCACCTGGGAGCGGCTCCTGCGCGAGGGTACCGTCGGCTACCCCTGCCCCGCTCCCGACCATCCGGGCAAGACCGTCGTCTTCGAGGACCGGTTTCCGACCGCGACCGGGCGCGCAACCTTGGTTCCGGCCACGGGCCTCGACCCCGCCGAGATTCCCGATGCGCGCTTTCCGATGATCCTCACCACCGGCCGCACGCTCGAGCACTGGCACACCGGCGCCATGACCCGGAGGGCCACGATGCTCGATGCGCTCGAGCCCGAGGCCTTCGTCGCCATGAACGCGGAGGATTTGGACGCGCTCGGCATCGAGCCCGGCGAGCGGGTGCGCATCGCCACCCGCCGTGGCACGATCGAGCTGATGGCCCGGCGCGATCCGGCGATCGCCCGCGGGATGCTCTTCATTCCCTTCTGCTTCGTCGAGGCCCCGGCCAACATCCTGACCAACCCCGAGCTCGATCCCTTCGGCAAGATCCCGGAGTTCAAGTTTGCCGCAGCCCGGATCGAGCGGCTCGAGGACAGGAAGGCGGACGTCCAGCCGGCCGAATGAGACGGCTTTTCCGCCCCCGCGTTAACGCTCGCGCAACCAAGGCGGGTCTATCCTCGCCCACTGGCTAGGCGTCGTCGCTGCCGTTTTGGCGTGCGGGCGCGTGCGGGGCGGGTCTTTTCGAGATGCTGCAAAGCCGAGCGGAATCCAGGGATTCGCCCGAGAACGTCGCGGCCCGCGCCCATGCCGCGAGCCGGAATCGAGCATTCCTCGAGAGGGCGGCCGCACGCCGGGCGGAGGCGGCATCGATCGACGTGGCGACCGACGGCCTGCTCAAGCTGATGCTCATCCTGCTGGCCTTCTTCGTCGTCCTCTACAGCCGCTCCGAGGCCAGCGCGATCAGGGCTTGGCCGGTGCTCGAAGCCCTGGCCGATCGCTTTGCGGCACCGGTGGTCGACGACGCGGGAGCCGAGCCGGAGGACGGCTCCAGCCGCGCGGAGGAACGGCTTCGCCGCCGGCTCGCCGCCTCGCTGCCGGTGCAGGCAAGGGTCCGGCAGCTCCCGGGCATGCTCATCGCCTTCGATCTCGACGCCACCGACCTCTTCGAGGATTCCGGCAGCACCGTCAGACGCGAGCGTCTCGTGCTGTTGCGGCGCCTGGCCATGGAGCTCGCAGGCAGGGGCGAAGGCTGGGGCTCGCCGCTCACGATCACCACCCTCGCGCCCGAACGCGCAGCCGGCACCGCGCGAGAGCGGCTCGTGGCACTGGCCGATGTGCTCGAGACCAACGGTCTCGCGGTCGGCATGCTGCGCTTGGGCTTCGCCGAGCTTCCGGCCGATGCCTGGCGCTTCACCGTGCCGCGGGCCCAGCTCAGTTCGCTCGATGCGGACTGAGCGGGAGGGTGCGGGCGGGCGCGGGTGGCTGCTCATGCTCGCCGATGTGGTCGCCCTGCTCCTGACCTTCTTCGTGCTCGGGCTCTCGATGCGCGATCTCGATGGCGAGAAGCGAACGGCACAGCCGCTGACGGGCTCGGCCCCGGCCGCGATCGACCTCGTGGCGCGGGGCAGCGCCGCGGAACGCGCCACACCGGAGATCAGCCGCGAAGCCGACCGCTCCTTCGCCTATCTGGCGGCGCTCCTGCGCGAGCAGGGGGTCTTGGCAACCCATACGAATATACGGTACGATAATTTTCAATTAACCGTTGATTTGCTCGATCCGGCAGCCGCTGCATCGCCGGCCGAGCGGGGCGTCGCAATGGAGCTCTTGGCCACTTACGGCTTCCTCGCCCGGCGCTTCGCGCTCGAGGCGAGCTTTCTTCTGCCGGCGCTCGACGGCGAGCCGCTGGCGGCCCGGCTCGATCGGGCTTCGGCCTTCCGGCGCCGGCTCGAGAAGGAGCTCGGGCTTCAGGGCGCCGAGGTGGTCGTCGCCGCGGCCGCGGGGCCGGAGGACGGCCGCTTGCGCCTCGCCTTGCGCACCCGCTTGAGCCGAACGGTCGAGCACCGGTCGATCGATCCCTCATGAGGAAGCGCCTGCTCCTCCTTCTCGGGGTCCTGCTCGCCCTCCTCCCCGGCGGCGCCATGGCCATCGAGGCCACGGTCCGCGCCGGCCTGCACGAGACCTTCGGCCGGCTGGTGATCGAATGGCCGGATCCCTCGGCAATCTCGGCGGAGCGTGACGGCGAGCTCCTGCACGTGCGCGCCAGCGATCCCTTGCCGGCGGATCTCGACAGGGTTGCAGCCAAGCTCGCCCCCTATCTCGACTCGCTGACGCTCGATGCCGACGGCGCCGGCTTTCGGGTGAAGCCGGCCGCGGGGATCGACCTCTCGCACGAGCTCTTCGACAAGCGTCTTCTGGTGCTCAATTTTAGCGCGGCACCGCCCGAGCTTCGGCTCCGGGTCGGGCAGCATCCGGGCTTCGTCCGTCTCGTGATCGAGCCACTGGCGGCCGATGCGGTAGCGATCGACCGTTCGCCCGGCACGCTCGCGCTCCATCTTCCCGGCAGGCTCAGCGCCTGGGCGCTCGGCCGGTTGCGCGAGGTGCCGGGGATCACCCGTGTCGTGGCCGAGCCGGGTGTGCTGAAGCTCGGTCTGGCCCCAAGGGCGAGCGCGCGCGATCAGCATGTCGGGCCGGACAAGCTCGTCATCGATCTCGCGCCGCCCAGCGATGTTGCCGCCACGACTTCGTCCGGCCCGCGCTTTCCCGCGCCCCGGGCAAGGCCCGTCCCTGCGGCCGCCAGCGACGAGACGGTCGAAGAGCCCGCGAAGGCTTTCGATGATGCAGCGTCCGAGCCGGCGAAACCGCCAGCCGATGCCGGGGCCCCGGAGCCGCCGGCAGCATCGCCCACCGAGGGTCCGGTCGTCATCAGCGGCACGAGGCTCGGCGATGACTCGCTCGAGATCGCCTTCCGCCCGCCCGCGCCGGCGCCGGCCGCCGTCTTCGTTCGCGGCCGGAGCCTCTGGGTCATCCTCGGGTTCCATGCCGACGCCATCGAGATCGATGCCGACGCCTTCAAAGCGGCCGCCGGCCGGCATGTCACCGGCCTCCGCCGCGAGCGCCACGATACCGCCACCGTCCTCCGCCTCGCCCTCGCCGACGAAAGGCGGGCGCGGGTGCGCCGCGACGGCGGAAGCTGGGTCGTGGAGCTGGGAGCGACCGATGGCACCGTCGAGACCGCCGCCGCACCGGGGCTCGAGACCCGATCCGAAGGCGAGCTGGTGCCGGAAATCACGGGCGTCGTCTCGCTGATCGACCCTCTGGTCGGCGACCGTCTCGGTATCGGCCTCGCCCTCGCAACCACGGGCCCGCGCCCGCTCGAGCAGCGATTCGTCGGCCTCAGGCTCCTGCCCACGGCCCAGGGTGCCGCCTGGCGCGAATTGGCCGGCGTCGTGACAGCGCGAGATCTGACCGATGGCGGTCTCCTGCTGAAGCCCGCCCACGGCGTGCTGCCGGGATTGCCCTCACTCGCCGCCATGGCGCCGCCCGCCGATGCGCCGGCCCCGGCCCCGGTCCCGGCGAGTGTCGATCCTCCCCGGCCTGTGGCGACGGAGCGGGCGGACGGGAGCGAGCATCCGCCCGATCCGGCGGCCTCGTCGGCGCCATCGCCCCTCGGGCTCGCCGCCTTTGCCGAAGGCGACTTCCGGGTCAGGCGAAGGAAGCTCGCTGCCACCCTTGCGAAGGCCACCGGGCCGGCGTCGGAGGCGGCAAGGCAGGACCTCGCCCGTCTCCTTCTCGTGCACGGTCTCGGCGCCGAAACGCTCGAGCTTCTGGAGGCACCGGGCATCGGCGCCCCGTCACCGGGGAAAGAGGTGCCGGCCAGCGCCGCGGAGGCGGCCCTCGCCGGCGCCGCGTTCCTCCTCATGGACCGCCCGGCCGAGGCGGCCGAGCGGCTGGGCGATCCAGGGCTCGCCGCCGACGACGAGACCGCGCTCTGGCGCGGCGCCGCACTGGCGGCGCTCGGCGAGTGGGACCGAGGTCTCGCTGAATGGCAGCGGGGCTCGGGCCACCTCGCCGATTACCCGAGCGATCTCCAGGCCGCCCTCGCCGTGCCCGGTGTCCGGCTGCTCCTGGAGACCGGCCGCGCGGATGCCGCCTTCGCGCTGATCGACCGGCTGACCGCGCCCGGACTTCGCTCCGACCGGCTGCGCAGCTTGCGCCGTCTCGAGGCGGTGGCGCTCGAGCGGGACGGCGCCACCGAGGAGGCGCTGGCGGCGTGGCAGGCGCTGGCCGAAGCGGGCCCGATCGAGGAACGTGCGGTGGCCCGGTCCGCCGCCGCGAGCCTGGCGCTGGCGGCAGGGCGGATCTCCCTCGAGCAGGCGATCAGGACGCTCGAGGCGGATCGTCTCGACTGGCGCGGCCAGGAGGAGGAGTTCGCGCTCTGGCGGCGTCTCGCCGCCCTGGAGCGCGAGGCCGGCCGGTCCGAGGAGGCGCTCGAGACGTTGCGTGCCGCCATGGAACGCCCACCCCCGCCGGCCGAGGCGAAGCGTATCGCCAGCGAAATGTCGCGCGATTTCGCCGAGCTGATGGGCGAGCTCGGCACCGGCGATCGGTCGGCGACGTCGGCGCTTCTTCTCTATCGACGCTACCAGGAGCTGATGCCGCCGGGAGCCCCGGGCGACGAGCTCGCCATGACCCTGAGCGAGGCGCTGCTCGCCACCGGCCTCGCCACCGCCGGTGCCGGCGTCCTGGAGGACCGCCTCGAGCTGCATCCGGCGCGGGACGCAGCGCGGGCACGGCTGGGGCTTCGTCTCGCCGGTCTGCACGTCGCCTCGCACGCCTTCGACGAGGCGCTCGCGACCCTGGTCGCGACCACGCCGCTCGAGGCCGTCGATGTCGGCCTCGCCGCGGAACGCCAGCATCTCACGGCCGAGGCGCTCGCCGCGAGGAGCGGCGCTGGCGCCGTTGCGGCCGGGCCCGCGACCGCGCGTCAGCGGGCACGGACGGCCTTCGATGCCGGCGACTGGCCGGCCGTCCGCCTCGCGGCCGCACCTCTCGAGGCCGCGCTGCCGCAGGCGGGCCCGCTCGAGGCGACGGACGGCGAGATCGTCCTGATGCTGGCGACGGCAGCCCGGCAGATGGGCGATGTCATGGAGGTCCAGAGGCTCGCTCAACGCCACGCCGATCGCCTTTCGAGCGAGAGCGATGCCGCGCTGCTCGAGCTCCTGGCCGGCCTGCCGGCCTTCGCCGGCGACACCGGGCAGGTGCTCGCCGACGCCACGCGGCACCTGCACGAGGCGCGCGACGAGCTGGCGGCCTTCGCCGCACGTTGAGGGTGCGTCAGTCCACGGCGTCGTCCGTCCGCTCGAGCGGTCCGCGGCGCAGCTCCTTGACGATGCCGCGCATGAGCTGCACCTCCGGAGCGGTCAGCCGCATCCGCTCGACCATGGCGGCGATCGCCCGGCCGAGCGAGACCCGCCGGTCGGGCGAGCGAAAGAACCCGACGGCCTCGAGCTCGGCGAGAAGGTGCCGCAAGAGCCCGTCCAGCGCCGCCTTGGGCGCCGGCTCCGGCGTGGCGACCGCCGCCGGTGCCGCTCCCTGCCGCCGCCACTCATAGGCGCAGAGGAGGACGGCTTGCGCCAGGTTGAGCGACGGGAAGAGCGGATTGACGTCGATCCGCACGAGGCCGTCGGCGAGCTCGAGCTCGTCATTGTCGAGCCCGGTCCGCTCCGGACCGAACAGCAGCCCGACCCTCCGCCCGGCCGCGATCTGCGCGCGCGCCGCGACAAGGGCGCTGGCCGCGTCGTGCTGCTCCTTGACGAGGCCGCGGTCGCGGGCGGTCGTGGCGTAGACGTGCTGCAGGTCGCCCACGGCTTCGGCCACCGTCCCGAAGGCGCGCATCCGGCTCAGGACCCCGGCGGCACCCGAGGCCGCGGCCACCGCCTTGGCGTTGGGCCAGCCGAAGCCGGGGGCGACGAGGCGAAGCTCGCCCAGGCCGAAATTGAGCATGGCGCGGGCGGTGGTGCCGACATTCTCGGCGAGCTGGGGCCGGGCCAGGATGACGACCGGCGCCGGCTCCAGTGCGTCGATCCCGCCGCGCGCCGCCTTGGTCCGCTTGAACGAGACCGGCGCCTTCGCCTCGACCCCCGGCTCGCCGGGGCTAGGCGAGGCCATCGAGCAGCAGCTTGTAGGTGATGGCGTCGTGCAGCGCGTCGTAGGAGGCATCGATGATGTTGCCGGAGACGCCGACCGTCTGCCAGACCCGGCCCTCGTCGTCGGCCGACTCGATGATCACCCGCGTCACGGCGGCGGTGCCGGCCTCGGGCGAGAGGATGCGCACCTTGTAGTCGACGAGCTCCATCCTGGCGAGCGTCGGGTAGGTCGGGGCGAGCGCCTGGCGCAGCGCATGGTCGAGGGCGTTGACCGGCCCGTTGCCGTCGGCGACGGTGTAGAAGTCGCGGCCGTCGACCTTGACCTTGATGGTGGCCTCGGACTGCGTGACCAATTCGCCCATGGCGTTGAAGCGGCGCTCGTCGATCACCCGAAAGCTCAAGAGCTCGAAATGATCGGCGAGCCGGCCGAGGGTGCGGCGCACCAGAATCTCGAAGCTCGCGGACGCGCCGTCATAGGAGAAGCCCTTGGCCTCGCGCTCCTTGATCGTGGCGAGCAGGGCCGCGACCTCGTCCGGCGCCGGCTCGACGTCGAGCCCCATCTCGGCGAAGCGCTGCAAAAGATTGGAGCGGCCGGCCTGGTCCGAGACCAGGATGTCGCGCTGGTTGCCGACCAGCGCCGGATCGACATGCTCGTAGTAGCGCGGGTCCTTGCTCACCGCCGAGGCGTGCAGCCCGCCCTTGTGGGCGAAGGCGTTGGCGCCGACATAGGCGGCACCCCGGTCGGGCGTGCGGTTGAGCAGCTCGTCGAAGCCGCGGCTCATGGCGGTGAGCCGGGTCAGCGCCGCTTCGTCGATGCCGATCTCGAAGCCCATTTTCAGCTTCAGCGTCGGGATCAGCGAGACCAGATTGGCGTTGCCGCAACGCTCGCCCAGGCCGTTGAGCGTGCCCTGCACCTGCCTCGCCCCCTCGAGCACCGCCAGAAGCGAGTTGGCGACGGCGTTTGCGGTGTCGTTGTGGGTGTGGATGCCGAGCTTCTCGGGCGGCACCAGGGCCGCCACGCGACGGACGATGCGCGCCACCTCCTGCGGCAGGGTGCCGCCATTGGTGTCGCAGAGCACGACCCAGTCGGCCCCGGCCTCGAGCGCCGCCTCGAGGGCCGCCAGCGCATAGCCCTCGTCCGCCTTGAAGCCGTCGAAGAAATGCTCGGCATCGAGCATCACCTGCGTGCTGTGCCGCCGGCTCTCGGCCAGGCTCTCGGCGATCATCCGCAAGTTCTCGTCGCCGTCGACGCCCAGAGCCCCCTCGGCGTGCCGCCTCGAGCTCTTGCCGACCAGCGTGATGACCGGGACCCTCGCCTGGAAGAGCGGCTGCAGGCCCGGATCGTTGGCGGCCGAGCGGCCGGCCCTGCGGGTCATGCCGAAGGCGCAGAGCCGGGACCTCCTGAAGCTCGGCGGGGCCGCGAAGAAGGCGTCGTCGGTCGGGTTGGCGCCGGGCCAGCCGCCCTCGACGTAATCGACGCCGAGCGCGTCGAGCTCCATCGCGACGCGCCGCTTGTCGGCGGCGCTGAAGGTCACACCCTGCGTCTGCCCGCCATCGCGCAGCGTCGTGTCGTAGAGATGGAGCCGCTCGCTCATTGGCCGCGCCGCCAGGTCGTGCCGCCCGGTCCGTCCTCGAGCAGGATGCCCTCGGCGGCGAGCCCGTCGCGGATCGCGTCGGCGCGGGCGAAGTCGCGGGCCTGACGGGCCGCCTGCCGCTCCGCCACGAGCGCCCTGATCCGGCCGTCGTCGGCGGTGCCGCGCAGCCAGTCCGCCGGTGCCGCCTGCAGAAGGCCGAGCAGGCCGGCGGACGCCTTGAGGCGGCCGGCGATGACCGGAGCCGAGCGATGCGAGGCCCGGTTGAGCTCGCGCAGGAGCTCGTGCAGCACGGCAAGGGCGCGGGGCGTGTTCAGATCGTCCTCGAGGGCGCTGACGAGGTCGGGATCGGGAGCGTCGGCCGCGCCATCGCCGGCCCGCTCCAGAGCCCCGTAGAAGCGGTCGAGCCGGGTCCTGGCCTCGGCGAGGCCGGTTTCGCTGCAGTCGATCGGGGCCCGGTAATGGGCACCCAGCATCCAGAGCCGGATCGCCTCGCCCGGGGCGGCGGCGAGCGCCTCGTCGATCCGCAGCACATTGCCGAGCGACTTCGACATCTTCTGCCCGCGCATGTCGACGAAGCCGTTGTGCAGCCAGAAGCGGGCCATGGTCTCGAGGCCATGGGCGCAGCAGCTCTGCGCGCGCTCGTTCTCGTGATGCGGAAAGATCAGGTCCTGGCCGCCGCCATGGATGTCGAAGGGCACGCCCAGATGCTTCTCGGCCATGGCCGAGCACTCGATGTGCCAGCCCGGCCGGCCACGGCCCCAGGGACTGGGCCAGCCGGGCTCGCCTGAAGCCGCCGGCTTCCAGAGGACGAAATCGGCCGCATCCCGCTTGTAGGGCGCCACCTCCACCCGCGCTCCGGCGATCTGGTCGTCCCGGTTCCGGCCCGAGAGCCGGCCGTAGGTCGGCATGGACGGCGTGTGGAAGAGAACGTGCGCCTCGGCCTCGTAGGCGTGGCCTCCCGCGATCAGCCGGCCGATCAGCGCCACCATCTCGGCGATGTGCTCCGTCGCCTTCGGCTGCACGGTGGGCTCGAGGCACCCCAGAGCCGCCGCATCCTCGAGAAAGGCCGCCGTGGTGCGGGCGGTCAGCGCCTCGATCGGCTCGCCGTTCGCCCTCGCCTGCTCGATGATCTTGTCGTCCACGTCGGTGATGTTCCGCACGTAGGTGACGCGCGGGTAGAGATGGCGGAGCAGCCGGAAGAGCACATCGAACACGATGAGCGGCCGCGCGTTGCCCACGTGGATGCGCTGGTAGACCGTCGGCCCGCAGACATAGAGCCGCACGTGCCCGGGCGCGATGGGCTCGAACGGCTGGAGCTTCCGGCTCAGCGTGTCGTAGAGGGCGAGGGTCAAGGCGGGGGCAACCCGGTCATGAGGCTGGAAGGTCAGACGGTCTCGCCGCGCAGCCGGCGGCAAACGCGCTCGCGGCCGAGGAGCGGTAGCAGATCGGCCAGCGCGGGTCCATCGGTGACACCGGTGAGGGCCAGGCGCAAGGGGTGGTAGAGGTCGCGGCCGCGCCGGCCCGTCCGCGCCTGCACGGCGCGCAGCCAGCCGGCGGCCGCGGCCGCATCGAGCGTGGGCGGCAGGAGATCGGCGGCGGCGTCGAGAAAAGCCGGATCCTCGACCACCGGCCGGAGCGGCCGGCGCAGCACGCCGAGCCAGGCCTCGAGCTCCCTCGCATTCGCCACGTTCGAGCGCAGCGCCGCCCATTCATCGGAGGTGACGTCGGCGACACCCGGCCGCTCACGCACCGCCAGGAGCGGCAGCGACTGGAAGACCTCCCGGCTCAGCCGGACGAGCTGGCCCGGATCGAAAAGCGCTGCCGTCCGGCCGAAACGGCCGAGGTCGAGATCTTGGGCCAGCGCCTCCATCGTGGTCGCGGCCGGCGCCAGCCGATCGGTGCCGAGGCTCGCCAGATAGAGCCGGATCGCCTGCGGCTCGATGCCGCGCCGTCGCCAGTCGTCGAGGCTCCAGTCGCCGCTGCGCTTGGAAAGCGGTGCGCCACCCGGCCCCAGGATCAGCGGCAGATGGGCAAAGGCCGGCGCCGCGCCGCCAAGCGCCCGCATCAGCTCGATCTGCACGGCCGTGTTGGTTCGGTGGTCGTCGCCGCGGATCACGTGGGTGATGCCGAGGTCGAGGTCGTCGACCACCGTGGCGAGCGTGTAGGTCGCCGCCCCGTCCGCCTTGACCAGCACGGGGTCGCTCAGCGCCGAGGTCGGGATCGAGACCGGTCCCTGAACGAGATCGGCGAAGGTCACAACGGCACCGCTCAACCGAAAGCGCCAGTGCGGCAGGCGGCCGCGAGCCTCCAGCCTCGCCCGGTCGCCGGCATCGAGACCCAAAGCGGCGCGGTCGTAGCGGGGCGGCAGGCCGTTCCGGCGCTGCGCCTCACGCTTCTCGCGAAGCTCCTCTCTCGTCTCGTAGGCCGGATAGACCAGGCCGCGCTCGCGGAGATCGGCGAACGCCGCCGCATGGAGTCCGGCCCGCTCGCTTTGCCTGACATAGCGGTCCCGGTCGAGTCCGAGCCAGGCGAGGTCGGCCTCGATCGCCACCCTCGACGGCTCGCTCGAGCGCTCGGGGTCGGTATCGTCGAGGCGCAGCACGAAGCGGCCGCCGGTCTTGCGGGCATAGAGCCAGTTGACCAGCGCCGTCCGGGCATTGCCCAGATGGAGCCGGCCGGTCGGGCTCGGCGCGAAGCGCAGGATCGTGGCCATGGCGAAGGGACTGTCGAAGGTGCGGGCGAGGGCGCCGGAGCGGCTCAGCCCTCGGTGTAATACTGAAGGAGCTGGCGTCGCACCACCCGCGATTCGCCGGAGCCGAGACCGAGCTGCGCCTCGCAGTCGACCTGCGTCAGCACCGCCAGCACCGGCCGATCGGGACCTTCCGGCCCGCCGGACGTCGTGCCCAGCAAGCCGAGCGCGTGGGTCACGAGCGCCCTTTGCGTCGCATTCCAGCGCACCAGAAAGAGCACGGCATCGCACAAGGGCGCCATCACCCGCGCATCACCCACCGCGAGCAGCGGCGGGCTGTCGACCAGCACCAGATCGAAATGCCGGCGCGCCTCCTCGAGCAGGATGCCGATGCCGGCCGGACCCAGAAGCCGGGTCGGCTGGCTGACCCTGGCGCTGCCCGGAACGAAGCTCAGCCCGCTCCTTCTGTCCTGCCGCAGGACCGTCTCGGCCTCCCGCTCGCCTCGCAGGATCTCGACGAGCCCGACCTTCGCCTCCAGGCCCAAAAGCCCGGCCACGGCCGGCCGTCGGAGGTCGGCATCGATCAGAAGCACCTTCAGTCCCTCGAGGGCGGCGAGCCGGGCGAGGGCCGTGGCCGTCGTCGATTTCCCCTCGCCCGGCACCGAGGAGGTGACGAGAACGACCCTTCCCCCGTCCCTCTTCGAGGGGCCGACGAGGCCCGCGATCAGCGCCCTAAGGCCTTCGGCGAAGCGCGAGCGGGGCCGCTCGAGCGGCAGATCGACCAGCGCGTGGCGGCCCCGGCGACGCCGGTCGACCAGCGGCACGGGACCGAGGCAGCGCAGACCGAGCCCCTGCTCGAGCGCCCGCGCGCTGCGAAAGCCATGGTCGAGCTGCTCGAGAAAGAAGACCAGAAGCAGGCCCGTGCCGAGCGATGCGGCGCCGAAGAGGCTGAAGATCAGGGCCGGACGCGGCTGGCTCGGGCGGAGCGGCACGGTCGCTTCCGATATCAGCCTTGCATCCGGACGCTGGGTATCGCCGGCATCGGCCACCGCCCGGTAGCGGCCGAGATAGCTCTCGTGCAGCCGCCGGGCGCTGTCCACCGCGCGCCCGAGCTCGGCGATCCGCGCTTCCGCCTGCGCCAGAGCGGCATTCTGGCTCTTCAACCCGTCGAGCTCCCGCTCCAGGGCCGCCTCGCGCGCCCGGGCCGCCGCGATCTCCGCCTCGACATTGCCGACGAGGGCCTGCTGCTCGGCCCGGATGCGCTTCTCGAGCTCGCGCCGCTCGGCGCGCACGTCGAGGATCAGCGGATGCCGGTCGCCATAGCGCGTGGCGAGCTCGGCCTCGCGCCGCGTCGTCTGGTTCTTCAGGCTGTAGAGATCTTCCAGGACCTGCGACCCGCCTAGCTCCTGAAAGGCGAGATCGGCGGTGCCCTGGCCGAGCACCCGGCGCAGACGGGCGAGCTCGGCCTGCCGCGCCGCTCGCTCGCCCGCGACCGCCACGAGATCGCGGCGCAGATTGACCACGTCGACCCCGTGCAGGGCGAGCGCGTCGGCGTACTGGTCCTGGACCCGGTCGCGAAAGCCCTCGAGCTCGCCCTCCGCCGCCTCCAGCGCCGCCCGGCTCTGGTCGAGCGCCGTTTGCAGCCACGCCACGGCCTCGCGGGTCGCCGCCGCCTTGGCCTCGAGCTGGCCCGCGATGTAACGCTCGGCGACGCTGTTCGCGACCGAGGCCGCCATCCTCGAATCGGCGCTGGCGAAGGTGATGCGGATCACCTGGGTCTTGCCGTCGCGGACCACCTCGAGCCGATCGAGGAAGCGGTCGACGAGGCCGGCATCGCCCGCCGCCCCGGCCGTCGCCCGGGCGACGCCGGCGAGCGCGCCCAGCCGCTCGGCCAGGTCGAGCGAGCGCCGGAGCTCGGGCTCGGCATCGAGCGCCAGCCGCTCGATCACCTGGCGCGCCATGCTGCGCGACGCCAGAAGCTTCACCTGACTGTCGATCGCGGTCGTGTCGTCGCCGATGCCCGTGGTCGAGAGGGCGCTGTCGTCCGGCGCCCGGCGCGTCGGCTCGATCATCACCTGCGCTGTCGCCAGATAGACCGGCGGCAGCCAGGCGAGCAGCAGGAGGGCGGCGCCGAGACCGATGCCGAGCGAGCCCAGGAGCAAGAGCCGGTAGCGTCGCAGCACCGCCAGCAGCTCCGGCAGCGAGAGCTCGACCCCGGTCTCCGGTGTCGCGCCCGGCGGAGGCCCGGCCGAAGCCAGGTGCTTCTCCGTCAAGGGACCGTCTTGCGGGCCGCCCAGATCGTGTCGGCAAGGCCCATGATCTCGATGCGCAAGGGCGGTGCCGCCGCGTCGACCACGAGCCGGCCGAGCTGGCGATCCGGGGCCGGATCGGGCATGCCGGCATCGGCCGGAACGGCCTTCAGCGCGGCCAGCGCCACCTCGAGACCATCCGTCGTCGGAGCGGGTGCCGCGCCCAGGGCGCGCGCGGGTGCGATCGGCAGGGTCGGCGCCTCGACATCGGCCCGCCCGAGCGGGCCGATGCCGTCCTTGGACACGAAGGTGGCGGCTGTGTCACGATGGTCGATGAGCAGGGCGACCGAGTAGAGCAGCAGCCCGCCGGCGACCAGGAGCAGCAGGGCGACGAGCGGCCGGCCCAGGGCGGGATGGCAGAGCGTGTCGAGACGGGCAAAGGGGTGCGTCGGACATACGCGCATGAACCTGCCTTTTGGTTGGTTCGAGTTCGATAGAATTATACTGTAGGTTGAAACAACTTCAACCGGAATGGTATGTCACCGCACCCAGGGCCGGTGTCCCGCCCGCTCGGCCACGGTCTCGACGCGCACCCGATCCTCCTCGAGGGTCAGGGCTACCCCGCCGCTCCGCCAGAGGTCCCGCCCGCCGAGGCTCGGCGTGCCGTCGGCGCAGCCGTCGGAGCCGGCGAGGAGGAGGACGAAGGCGGAGCCGCCACAATCCTCGGCGGCCGCCTCGGCGGTGAGCGCGATCGCCACCCTCCGCTTCGCTCCGCTATCGACGACACAGCCCAGGGCGTCGCAGGCGAGCCGGCCGTCCCCGCGCGATTCGAAAGGCTCGGCCCGCTCGACGCCGGCGGCGCGCAGGAGCTGCTCGGCGAGCCAGCCGTCACGCTTGCGCTCGAGCAGGTGCACCCGGCCTTCGGCGGCGCGATAGAGCACGAGATCACCGCGCCGGTCGACGAGGAGGTCCGGCTGCCGAGCGTTGAGGGCGAGAACGAGACCCGAAGCGCACACCGCAACCCCCCAGACCCGCCAGTATTGCCGCCAGAGGCAGAGCCAGAGGCCGCCCGCGACCAGCAGGAGCAGGCTCGAGGGCGGCCACGGTGCCACCTCGATGCTGCCGCCCGGCAGGGCGGCGACCACGGCGGCGACCTCGAGAACGAGGCCGATCCCCGCGCCCATGAGCTGCAGGACGGGGGCGTCGAGACCGAGCGGCATGAGCAGAAGCGCCAGAAGCCCGGCCGGCATGATCCAGAACGCCGTCAGCGGCACCGCCACCAGATTGGCGAGCACGCCATAGGTCGCCACCCGCTGGAAATGGTAGGCGGCGAAGGGCGTGGTCGCGAGGCTGGCGACGAGCGTCGTGACCAGGATGCCGAGGAGATAGACGAGCAGCAGCCGAGCGGGTTGTTGCCGGTCGGACTCGGGCGGCCGCGAGCCGAGCCGGCGAAGGCGCAGCTCGTAGAAGGCGACGAGGCCGGTGACGGCGGCGAAGCTCATCTGGAAGGAGGGGCCGAGCAGGCTCTCGGGCGCGATCGCGAGGACAACGAGGGCCGCCACCGCCAGAAGCCGCATCGAGACCGGGTTGCGGTCGAGCAGCACGGCGAGGAGCGCCACCGACGCCATGAGGAAGGCCCGCTGCGTCGGCACGGTGGCGCCGGCCAGCAGGAGATAGCCCAGAGCCGCGACAAGGGCCACGACCGCGGCCGGCTTCTTCGGCATCACCCGAAGCGCCACCCCCGGCCAGAGTGCGAGAAGCGAACGCGCGACGACGAAGACCGTGCCGGCGATCAGCGTCATGTGCAGGCCCGAGATGGCCAGCAGATGGGCGAGCCCGCTCGCCTGCATGTCGTGCCACACGCGGTTCGGAAGGGAGGCGCGCAGGCCCGTGAGGAGTGCCGCGGCAACCGCCCCCTCGGCACCCGGTATGACCCGCTCCGCCCGGGCGGCGACGGCATGGCGCAAGGTGGCGATCGGCCGCGCACCCGGCCCCGGACCCGCCGCCAGAAGCTCGGGTGCCCCGAGCGCGAAGCCGATGCCGCCGAGCCGCTCGAACCACGCCCGCATGGCGAAGTCGAAGCCGCCCGGTACCGCCGCACCGCTCGGCGGCTGCAGGCGCAGCCGCGCCCTGATCCGCTGGCCCGGCAGGAAAGGTGCCTCGGCCCGCCGCACGGTGAAGCGCACCAGGGCCGGCGTCGCATCCGCATCCAGCCGCTCGATCGCGAGGTCGCCGAGGAGCAGGCGCTGACCGGCGTGGCGCGGCTCGGCCGTCTGGATGGTGCCCTCGACCTGATAGACGCCGGCACGCGGCAGCACCGGTGCGGCGACCTGCAGGGTGCGCAACTGGGCGGCGGCGAAGCCGGCGAGGGCCAGCGCCGAGCCGAGCCAGAAAAGCACCACCAGCCCCTGCATCCGCCGTGCCGCCGCGACGGCGCCGGCCACGGCGAGGGCCAGCAGCGCCGGGAGCATCGGCCACGGCTCGACCGGCAGGGCGAAATAAACGAGAATGCCGAAGGCGAATGCGACCGGCGCCCAGAGCGGCCAGCGGGGACGCTCGGCGTGCAGCGCCATGCGCGCCCGCGCCAGGACCGCGAGGACGAGCGCCAGAAGCTCGGGGCGACCGCCCGCCGATCCGGCCGCCCGGGATCCGACCGGCGGCATCAGGGCCGGCTGCTGCAAGTGCGCTCCGATCGTGTTACGAGGCCGTGCCGCGTCCCCCTCTCTCCTCTCCGAATTTCGGCGAAAAATCAACCATGAGTGTAATTGTACGTTTCGCTCCCTCACCTACCGGATATCTGCACATCGGCGGCGCCAGAACCGCCCTCTTCAATTGGCTGTTCGCCCGGCACCATGGCGGCCGCTTCCTCCTGCGCATCGAGGATACCGACCGGCAGCGCTCGACCGAGCCCGCCATCCGGGCGATCCTCGACGGCCTCGGCTGGCTCGGCCTCGAGGCGGACGAGCCGCCGGTCTACCAGTCCGGCCGGATCGAGCGGCACAAGGCGGCGGCCGCGCGGCTCCTGGAGCAGGGGCTGGCCTATCGCTGCTGGTGCACACCCGAGGAGCTCGAGGCGATGCGCGAGCGGGCGCGGGCGGAGAAACGCACGATCCGCTACGACGGCACCTGGCGCGACCGCGACCCGAAGGAGGCCCCGGACGGCATCGAGCCGGTGATCCGCTTTCGCGCACCCCTGGACGGCGAGACGGTGATCTCGGACCGGGTCCAGGGCACCGTGCGCTTCGCCAACAGCCAGCTCGACGACATGGTGCTGCTGCGCGCCGACGGCACGCCCACCTACATGCTCTCGGTCGTCGTCGACGATATCGAGATGGGCATCACCCACATCATTCGTGGCGACGACCACCTCAACAACGCCGCCCGCCACGCCAACCTCTTCCGTGCGCTCGGCCACGAACCGCCGAGCTTCGCCCATATCCCGCTGATCCACGGGCCGGACGGCGCGAAGCTCAGCAAGCGGCACGGCGCTCTCGGCGTCGACGCCTATCGCGACATGGGCTATCTGCCCGAGGCGATGCGCAACTACCTGCTCCGGCTCGGCTGGGCGCATGGCGACGAGGAGATCATCCCGACCGATCAGGCGATCCGCTGGTTCGACCTGGACGGCATCGGCCGCTCACCGGCCCGCTTCGACTTCGCCAAGCTGGATTCGCTCAACGCCCACTACCTGCGTGAGCGGGCCGACGCCGAGCTCGTCGAGTTGATCGCTCCAGCACTCGAAGCCCGGCTCCACCCGCTCGACGAGCGGGAACGCGACCGGCTTCGCCGGGCCATGCCGGGACTGAAGCAGCGGGCGAGGACCCTCGTCGATCTCGCCTCGAGCGCCGCTTTCTACGTCCATCCCCGCCCCCTGCCACTCGATGCGAAGGCGGCGAAGCTGCTCGATCCCGCGGCGCGGGAGAGCCTCGCCGGGCTCGCGCCCGTGCTGGAGAGCGTCGAGCCCTTTGCGGAAGCCGAGCTCGAGGCCGCGGCCCGGGCGCAGGCCGAGCGGCAGGGCATCGGCTTCGGCAAGCTCGCCCAGCCCTTGCGCGCCGCCCTCACGGGCCGGGCCATCTCGCCCGGCCTCTTCGAGGTCATGGCGATCCTCGGCCGCGACGAGGTGCTGAAGCGGCTCGAGGATGCTGCCACTGGTCGCAATCCTGCAATGCAGCAGAGCGATTGAAGCGGGGGCTCCCGGCCACTACAGTTCGCGGAGCATCGAGAAGACAACCGGTCAGTGCGGTACCGGACCGGGCGGGAAGACGGACGGCAGCGCCGCAATCGCGGACATTTCGAGGTCCGGGGCCGCAGGCCAGGAGGAGACGCACGATGACCGACAGCAAGACCGCCACCATCGGCGCCGGCAACGAGCGGGCGGAGTTCCCCGTGCTCGAGGGAACGATCGGCCCGGACGTGATCGACATCCGCAAGCTCTACGCGGAGACCGGCCACTTCACCTACGATCCGGGCTTCACCTCGACCGCTTCCTGCCGCTCCCGGATCACCTATATCGACGGCGAGGCCGGCATCCTCCTGCATCGCGGCTACCGCATCGAGGAGCTGGCGGAGAAGAGCAACTTCCTCGAGACCTGCTACCTCATCCTCTTCGGCGAGCTGCCGAAGGCCGAGGAGTACGCGAAGTTCATCGATGGTGTGACCAAGCACACCATGATCCACGACCAGATCATCCACCTCTTCCGCGGCTTTCGCCGCGACGCCCACCCCATGGCGGTCATGATCGCCGTCGTCGGCGCGCTCTCGGCCTTCTACTACGAGGATCTCGACACCCAGGACCCCAAGCACCGGATGATCGCCAGCTACCGGCTGATCGCCAAGATCCCGACGATCGCCGCCATGGCCTTCAAGTACTCGATCGGCCAGCCCTTCCGCTACCCGCAGAACCACCTGGGCTACGCCGAGAACTTCCTCCAGATGATGTTCGGCGTGCCGTGCGAGCCGTGGACGGAGAAGCCCGTCCTCTCCAAGGCGCTCGACATGATCTTCCTGCTCCATGCCGACCACGAGCAGAACGCCTCGACCTCGACGGTCCGCCTCGTCGGCTCCACCGGGGCCAGCCCCTATGCCGCCATCTCGGCCGGCATCGCCTCGCTCTGGGGGCCGGCGCACGGCGGCGCCAACGAGGCCGTGGTCAACATGCTGGAGGAGATCGGCTCGGTCGATCGCATCCCGGAATTCCTCGCCCGCGCCAAGGACAAGGACGATCCCTTCCGCCTGATGGGCTTCGGCCACCGCGTCTACAAGAACTACGATCCCCGGGCCGGGGTGCTCAAGAAGAACGCCGACGAGGTGCTCGAGGAGCTCGGCAAGGCCGACGAGCCCAAGCTCGCCATCGCCCGCGAGCTCGAGCGGATCGCGCTCGAGGACGAGTACTTCCAGGAGCGCAAGCTCTTTCCGAACGTCGATTTCTATTCCGGCATCATCCTCGAGGCCATGGGCATCCCCACCAAGATGTTCACCGCCATCTTCGCCCTCGCCCGCACGGTCGGCTGGATCGCGCAGTGGAACGAGATGATCGAGGACCCGGAGCAGAAGATCGGCCGGCCGCGCCAGCTCTACACCGGTGCTGCCGAGCGGGCCTACGTGCCGATCGACCGCCGCGGCTGAACGACCGGCCGGCGGCGCGGAATTCGCCCTCAGCCGCCGGCCACCTCGTCCCGGCCGAACAGCTTGGCGTTGACGATGGCCTCGGCGGCGAGCTTGCCGTCGACCACGGCCCGCCCCTTGAACCAGTGGATGCCGAGCCGGGTCTTCTGCCGCTCGACCTCGAGGCGGAGCCGGTCGCCGGGCCGCACCTGGCGGCGGAAGCGCGCCTGGTCGATGCCCATGAAGTAGACCAGATCGCCCTTGCCCTCGCGCTCCTGCCCGGCGACGACGAGGGCGGCCGCGGTCTGCGCCATGGCCTCGACGATCAACACCCCCGGCATGATCGGATCGCCCGGGAAATGGCCCTGGAAGAAGGGCTCGTTGATGGTGACGCTCTTGATCCCGGTCGCCCGGTCGGGCAGCTCGATCTCGACCAGCCGATCGATCAGGAGCATGGGGTAGCGGTGCGGGATCAGGCGCATCAGCCGACCGACCTCGATGTCCGGCATGGTCCTCCCGGATGTCCCCCTGGCCTCGTTCATCGTCTCGCGCTCCTTCCATCCGGATCCCGGCCCGGCGGGCCAAAAACCTACTGCGGCGTCCGCTCCGGCACGTCCACCTCGGGCAGCCGCCGATCGAGCGCCGCCAGCACCTTGTCGGTGATGTCGATCTCCGGCGAGAACAGCAGCACGCCGGCGCTCGGCAGCACCAGGTTGAAGCCCTGCTCCTCGGCGAGATCGCCGACGATCTCGATCACCGCCTCGCGCACCTCGGCGAGCGCCATGGCCGACACGTCGTCGAGCTGGCGCAGGCGATCCTGCACCTGCCGCTGGATCTGCGCCACCTCCTCCTCGAACGCCTTGCGGCGCTCGGCATAGGCGTCGGGCGCCAGGATGCCGCGCTGGCGGATCAGCTCGCGATCGGCGTTGCGCAGCCGCTGCTGGTCCGTCTCGATCTCTTCCTGATAGCGCAGCCGCCGGGCGTCGACCTGCGTGCGAATGCTCTGTGCGGCCAGCGATTCGCGCATCACCCGCTGGTAGTCGATCACCGCCGCCGTCGCCGGCGGCAACGGCTCGGCCAGCGCCGGGGTGGAGCCGGCAATCAGCAGGAGAGCGGCGGCGAGAGCGAGCCGCCGCCCGAAGCCCCTGGAGCGCACGCCCGAAGGTCCCCTAGAAGCGGGTGCCGAACGAGATGCGGAAGACCTCGGTCTCGTCGTAATTCTCCTTGAGCACCGCCTGGGCGAAGTCGATCGCGAGCGGCCCGAGCGGCGAGAGCCACGAGAAGCCGACCCCGACCGAGGCACGCAGATTGCCGCTGTCCTCGAGCGTCGGCCCGTTGACGTCGATGTCGGTGAGCGTGCCGGCATCGACGAAGGTGCGGCCGAAGATCCGAAGCTCCTCGGGCAGGCCCAGGGGAAAGCGGATCTCGGCGGTGCCGGTATAGTAGAAATTGCCGCCGAGGGCATCGTCGGTCTGGCTGTCGCGCGGCCCGATGCCGGCGAAGGCGAAACCGCGAAGCGAGCTGCCGCCGACGAAGAAGCGATTGCTCAGGTCGACGTCCTCGCCGAGGCCGAAGATGTAGCCGACGCTGGCGCCGAGATTGAGCACCACGTCGGGAAAGAGCGAGTAGTAGTAGTCGCCGCGCAGGTCGTGGCGCAGGAACCGGCTGTCGCCGCCGAGCCCGGCCACGTCCTGGTCGAGCCGCAGGACATACCCCTCGGACGGCAGGAAGCGCGTGTCGCGAACGTCGTAGGTGAAGGTCTGGCCGACCAGCGAGGTGACGGTCGTGCCCTCCTCGTCCTGGATGAAGACCGAAGCGCTCTTGTCGACGTTCTCGATCTCGTCCTCGCGCAGCGTGTAGCGGACGCTGTGCCGCAGGTTCTCGGTGAGCGGATAGCTGGCCCTGAGCGTGCCGCCGGTGCTGGTCTCGTCGAACGAGCTCTCCGACTGGTAGTCCGTCTTGCTGCGGAAGACGTCGAAGCCGGCCGCCAGATCCCGGTTCAGGAAATAGGGATGGGTGTAGCTCAGGAGGATGTCCTGGCGGCGCCCCGAGATGGTCAGGTTGGCCGAGACACTCTGCCCCGTGCCCAGAAGGTTGCGCTCGGCCAGGCGGATGTCGCCGAGGGGGCCGTCGGCGGTCGAGAAGCCGGCGCCGAAGGAGAGCTCGCCGGTCGACTGCTCGGCCACCTCGATCAGGATCACGATCTTGTCGGGCGTGCTGCCGCGCGCCGTCTTGACGTTGACCGTCTCGAAGAAGCCCAGATTGCGCACGCGCTGCTCCGAGCGGCGCAGCAGCGCCAGATTGTAGGGATCGCCCTCGGCGAGCCGGAACTCGCGGCGGATCACCTTGTCGAGCGTGCGCACGTTGCCGACGATGTCGATCCGCTCGACATAGACCCTGGGACCCTCGTCGATCTGAAAGATCAGGTCGACCAGAAGCTCGTCCCGATTGAGCGCGGTGACCGGGTCCACCTGGGCGAAGGCATAGCCGAGCTGGCCGAGCCGATCGGTGAGCGCCTGGATCGACTTCTCGACCTCGGTCGCGTCGTAGACCTCGCCGGCCTCGGGTGTCACCAGCTTGCGCAGCTCGTCGAGCGGCAGATCGGGGATCGAGCTCTCGAGATCGACCGAGGAGAGCGTGTATTGCGGCCCCTCCTCGAGCGTGAAGGTGATGAAGAAGCGGTCGCCCTCCGGCGTCAGCTCGGCGAGCGCGCTCACCACCTGGAACTCGAGATAGCCACGCTCGAGATAGAAGCGGCGCAGCAGCTCCTCGTCGAAGGCCAGACGGTCCGGATCGTAGGTGTCGCTGCTGCTGAAGAAGCGGTACCAAGCCGCTTCCTTGGTCTCGATCACGTCGCGCAGCGTGCTGGCGGAAAAGGCGTCGTTGCCGATGAAGCTGATGCCCGCGACCTTGGTCAGGGGGCCTTCCTCGATCTCGAAGACGAGGTCCACGCGGTTCTGGTCGAGCTCGATGATCTTGGGCTCGACGCTCGCGGCATAGCGGCCGTTCCGCCGGTAGAGCTCGAGAATGCGGGTCACCGCCGCCTGCACGCGGGCGCGCGTGAAGACCACGCGCGGCCGAAGCTGCACCTCGGCCTCCAGCACGTCGTCCTCGAGGCGCCGGTTGCCCTCGAAGGCGATGCGGTTGATGATCGGATTCTCGACCACCTTGACGATCAGGGTGGGGCCGGAGCGCTCGATCGCCACGTCGTCGAAGAGGCCGGTGGCGAAGAGATTGCGCAAGGACTGGTCCAGGGCATCCGGGTCGAACGTGTCGCCCGGCCGCACGGTCAGATAGCTCAGGACGGTCGGTGTCTCGATCCGCTGGTTGCCCTGGACCTGGATGTCCTGGATCCGGTCCTCCGTCTGCGCCAGACCCGCCGACCCGGCCAGCAACAAACAGACGCTCAAGATCACGCCGAGCGCACGCCTCATCCCCTACTCCCGTTTTCTTGGCTGGCGCCGCGACGCGAGGAGCTCGATCGGTCGGGCTAGGAGATCAGCCCGGTCACGAACTTGACGACTTTCAGTTGCACGAGATCGTTCCAGGTCGCGAAGACCATCAGGGTCAGCACCATCGCCAGACCGACCCGGAACGCCATCTCCTGAAAACGTTCGCCGAGAGGCCGGCCGCGCATGGCCTCGATCGCATAGAGCACCAGATGGCCGCCGTCCAGCATCGGGATCGGAAAGAGATTGATCAATCCGAGGTTGATCGAGAGTATCGCCGTGAACCAGATCGCCGGCACCAGGCCGTCTTTGGCGATGGTCCCCGACATCTGCGCGATCCGCAGCGGCCCGCCGAGCTCGTCGGTGCCGCGGGTGCCGACGACCATCTCGCCGAGTGCGGCGAGCGTCGTGCCGATCATCCGCCCGGTCTCGGCGGTCGCCTCGAAGACCGCGGTCGCGGGGTTGCTGCGATGGAACTCGACGCCGGAGCGGCTGATGCCGACGAGCCCGATCCGGTGCTTGGTGCCGAACCGGTCCTCGATCTCGCGCAAGGCCGGGACCACCCTGACCTCGAGGGTCGACCCGTCGCGCTCGAGGGTGAAGGTGAGCGGCACCTCCGCCTCGTCGCGCACCGCCATCTGCAACGCCTCGAAGCTGTCGATCGCCTCGCCGTCGACCGCGGTGATCCTGTCGCCCGGCATCAGCCCGGCGGCGGCGGCCGGACTGTCGGGCTGCACCTCGCCGACCACGGCCGGCGTGAAGGGCCGCCCGCTGACGACGAAAAGCACGCTCAGGACCAAAATCGCGAAGACGAAATTGGCGGCGGGACCGGCGGCGACGATCGCCATGCGCTGCGCCACCCGCTTCGCCGGAAAGCTCTCCGCCTGCCAGGCCGTCTCGGCATCGGGCACGGCGCTGGTCGCATCGGCGTCGCCCAGCATCTTCACGTAGCCGCCGAGCGGCACCAGGCTGAACTTCCAGCGCGTGCCGTGGCGGTCGTTGAAGCCGAAGAGCTCGCGCCCGAAGCCGATCGAGAAGACCTCGACGCGCACGCCGTTGCGCCGCGCCACCCAGTAATGGCCGTACTCGTGCACGAAGACGACCACCGAAAGGATGATCAGGAACGGCAAGACGTAGTTGATGACGAGGTCGATCAGTTCCATGGGGATTTTTCCATCAGGGCCTGGCCGCGCTTGGCGACCTCTTCGCGGGCAACCCGGCGAGCGGCGCCGTCGCGCTCCACTATATCGTCGATCGAACGGCATTCGTCACCGGGCAGCCGAAGCAAAACCTCCTCGACCACGGCCGCGATGTCGAGAAAGCCGATCCGCCGCCCGAGAAAAGCCTCGACCGCCACCTCGTTGGCCGCGTTCAGCAGGGCGGGCACGGAGCCGCCGGCCCGAAGCGCCTGCCTCGCCAGACGCAGCGCCGGAAAGCGCACCGGATCGGGTTCCTCGAACTCGAGCCGGCCGATCCGCGCCAGATCGAGCCGCACGCCCTCGACCGCGATCCTGGCGGGCCAGCCCAGACAGAAGGCGATGGGCACGCGCATGTCCGGCACCCCGAGCTGGGCGAGCTGCGAGCCGTCCCGGTAGGCGACGAGGCTGTGCACCACCGACTGGGGGTGGACCAGAACCTCGATGGCATCGGCGGGAACGGCGAAGAGATGATGCGCCTCGATCAGCTCGAGCCCCTTGTTCATCATGGTGGCGCTGTCGATGGTGATCTTCGCGCCCATCGACCAGTTGGGATGGTTCAGCGCCTGCTCGACCGTCACCTTCGCCATGGCGCCGACATCGAGGGTGCGGAACGGCCCGCCCGAGGCGGTCAGGATCAGCCGCTCCACCGCCTCCCGGTCGTGCCCGGCCAGGGCCTGAAAGATGGCGTTGTGCTCCGAATCCACCGGCAGCACCACCGCACCGCTGGCCCGGGCCGCCTCGAGCAGAAGGGCGCCCGCCGAGACCAGGCATTCCTTGTTGGCGATCGCCACCATCCGGCCGCGCCGCACGGCCTCGAGGGTCGGCGCCAGGCCGACGGCACCGACGATCGCCGACATGAGCCAGTCCACCGGCCGGATCGCCGCCTCCAGCACCGCCTCCGGCCCCGCCGCCGCCTCGATGCCGCTGCCGGCGAGCGCCGTCCGCAAGGCTGGATAGGCCGCGGGATCGGCGACCACCGCGAGCTTTGCCCCCACCTCGAGCGCCAGCGCCGCCAGGGGCCCGGCCCGACTGCCGGCGACCAGCGCCTCGACATCGTAGGCTTGGGCATCGGCCCGGATGAGGGCCAGCGTGCTCCGCCCGACCGAGCCCGTGGCGCCGAGCACGGTGACACTGCGCGGTGCCGAGATCGAGGGCGGGCGATGCGGCGGGAAGACGGTCACGCGGCTACGCCCCCGCCGGGTCGAGGGCGACCGCCAGGGCGAAGACCGGCGCGGCGAAGAGAAACCCGTCGAGCCGGTCCAGCACGCCGCCGTGCCCCGGAATGAGCGTGCCGCTGTCCTTGACGCCGGCGCGCCGCTTGATCGCCGATTCGAAGAGGTCGCCGGCCTGCGCCACGAGCGCCAGCACCGCCCCGCACAGCCCCGCCGGAAACGTGCCCCAGCCGGTCAGGGAGGCGAGCACGGCGCCGGCAATGGCCGCCGCCGCGACGCCGCCGGCGAGACCCGAACGGGTCTTGCCCGGGCTTATCCGTGGCGCCAGCTTCGGCCCGCCGACCGAGCGGCCGACCAGATAGGCGAAGACGTCGGTCGAGACCACCACCACCACGAGCCAGATCATCAATGGCAGCCCGTCGGGCAGCCCGCGCACCGCCATGAGGCTGACCGCCGGCGCGCCGAGATAGATCATGCCGAAGAGGGCCCAGCCCCGCTCCGGCCAGCCGCCGACACGGCCGATCAGCCAGAAGCTGACGAGCAGCATCAGAAGACAAAGGACCAGAATCGGCGCGCCTTGCCGCGACAGATGCACCGCAAGCAGCACGGCCAGAGGCAGAGCTGCAATGCCACCAAGGGCATAGGCTCTCGGGCTCCGACCGAGGGTGAGGTTCACCCACTCCCCGCCGGCGAGGATCACGATGGCCGCCAGGGCCGCCAGCAGCAGCCAGCCGCCGACGCCGATCACGAGGCCGGCCACGAGCGCCATCACGAGGCCGGCAACGGCCCTCGTGGCGAGATCGGCGGAGAGACGGCGCTCAGCCGGCGCAGGCGCCATAGCGTCGCTCGCGCCGGCCGAACTCCGCGAGCGCCGCGCGCAGATGCTCCTCGCTGAAATCCGGCCAGTGCACGTCGAGAAAGATCAGCTCGGTGTAGGCGAGCTGCCAGAGCAGGAAATTGCTGATCCGCTGCTCGCCCGAGGTGCGGATCAGCAGATCCGGATCGGGCACGCCCGAGGTGTCGAGAGCCGCCGCGAACCGGCCGTGGTCGATGGCGTCGGGCGCCACCTCGCCGGCCACGGCCGCCATCGCCAGCCGCCGCGCCGCGCGCACGATCTCGTCCCTCGCCCCGTAATTGAGCGCCACGGTCAGCTCGAGCGCCTGATGGTCCCGGGTCAGCGCCTCCGCCTTCTCGATCAGCTCGAGGATGTCGCGGTCCAGCCGCGACCGGTCGCCGATCACCCTGAGCCTGACACCGTTGCGGTGCAGGGCCTCGATCTCCTTTCGGAGATAGAAGCGGAGCAGGTTCATGAGCTCGGTGACCTCGCCCGCCGGCCGCTGCCAGTTCTCGCTTGAGAAGGCGTAGAGGGTGAGATACCGGATGCCGAGATTGCCGCAGGCCTCGACGGCCCGCCGCACGGCGTCGGCGCCGCGCCGGTGGCCGAACACGGGCGGCATGCCGCGGGCGCGCGCCCAGCGGCGGTTGCCGTCCATGATGATCGCGACATGGCCCGGCGCCGAGGTGGCGCCCGTGGCGGGCAGTGCTGAGCGGAGCGCGGGAGCTGACACGTCCTATCCGGCTGCTGACGACACCGCCTAGACGGTGACGATGTCTTTCTCTTTGTTCTGCAACATCTCGTTGACCAGCTCGATCTGCCGGTCGGTCAGCGCCTGTATCTCGTCGGCCCAGACCTTGTGGTCGTCCTGCGAGAGATGACCGTCCTTCTCGAGACGCTTGAGCTGGTCCATGCCGTCCCGGCGCACGTTGCGAATGGCGATGCGCGTCTGCTCGGCATAGCGGTGAGCCACCTTGACCAGCTCCTGGCGCCGCTCCTCGCTGAGCTCCGGCAGGGGGATGCGCATGAGCGTGCCGTCGACCTGGGGGTTGAGCCCGAGGGCCGAGTTGCGGATCGCCTTCTCCACCGCCTTGACCAGCCCCCGGTCCCAGACCTGGACCGAGATCATCCTGGGCTCCGGCACGTTGATGGTGCCGACCTGGTTGAGCGGCATGGTGGCACCGTAGGCGTCGACGGTGATGGGCTCCAGAAGGCTCGCCGAGGCGCGCCCGGTCCGCAGGCCCGAGAACTCCTTCCTGAGCACGTCGACGGCACCTTCCATGCGTCGCGTCAGATCGTCGATGTCCGGCTCTTCCTCGCTCATGCCACAGTCTCGCCCGAAATGATGGTGAACATGCCCTCGCCGCGCAGCACCCGTGCGAGCGCGCCCTCGGCATGCACCGAGAAGACCAGGATGGGGATCTCGCTCTCGCGCGCCAGCGAGATCGCCGAGGCATCCATCACCCGGAGATCCTTGGCCAGCACGTCGAGATAGCTCAGGCGCTCGAAGCGCACGGCCGCCTCGTCGCGCTTGGGGTCGGCATCGTAGACGCCATCCACCTGCGTCGCCTTCAGGAGCACGTCGCAACCCATCTCCGCGGCGCGAAGGGCCGCCGCCGTGTCGGTGGTGAAGAAGGGGTTGCCGGTGCCGGCGGCGAAGATCACCACCCGTCCCTTCTCCAGATGCCGGATCGCCCGGCGCCGGATGTAGGGCTCGCAGATCGACGACATGGGAATGGCGGACATCACCCGCGTGGCGAGCCCGGCCTGCTCGATCACGCTCTGCACGGCGAGGGCGTTGATGACCGTGCCGAGCATGCCCATGTAGTCGGCGCTCGCCCGCTCCACGCCGGCACCGGCCAAAGCCGCGCCCCGGACGATGTTGCCGCCGCCGATCACCATGCAGATCTCGACGCCGAGCGCGTGCGCCGCCTTGACGTCCCGTGCGAGCTGGCGCAGCACCTTGCTGTCGTGGCCGAAGCTCTGGTCGCCGAGCAGCGCCTCGCCCGACATCTTCAGGAGCACGCGGCGATAGCGTGGCGTCGATGGCATGGCCTCGCTCATCGCGCGAATGCTCCCCTCATGACTGCCATTCCGGTCCAAGCGATCCCCGTCAGACCGTCGTCAGCTTCGCGACCTCGGAAGCAAGATCGCTCTCCTCCTTGGCGATCCCCTCGCCCAGAGCCATCCGCTCGAAGGACGTGATGCGAACCGGCGCACCGGCGGCCTTGGCGGCTTCCGCCACGGCGTCCTTCACCTTCTTGTCGGTGTCGATGACCCAGGTCTGCTCGAGCAGCACGCTCTCCTCGTAGAACTTGCGCAAGCGCCCTTCCACCATCTTCTCGATGATGGATTCGGGCTTGCCCGAAGCCCGCGCCTGGTCGGCGAAGATGCTCCGCTCGCGCTCGATCACCCTGGGATCGAGATCGGCCACGGCCACCGACTGCGGGTTGGCGGCGGCGACGTGCATGGCGAGCTGCTTGCCGAAATCGGCCAGCACCGCCTTGTCGCCGCCCGAATCGAGACCCACCAGCACGCCGATGCGCCCGAGCCCGGGTGCGACCTGCTGATGCACGTAGCCGCCGACGACACCTTCCGGCACGGCGATCTTCACCGTCCGCCGCAGGTTCAGGTTCTCGCCGATCACTCCGATCGCGTCGGTGAGCGAATCGGCGACACTATTGCCGGTGGCGGGAACGGTCGCCCGGCGCAGCGCCTCGAGGTCACCCCCGGCGGCGATCGCGAGGCCCGTGATCTCGGTCACGAGCGTGCGGAAGGCGTCGTTCCGGGCGACGAAATCGGTCTCCGAGTTGACCTCGACGAGCGCACCCTCGGCATCTCCGAGCGCCATGCCGATCAGCCCCTCGGAGGCCGTCCGTCCGGCCTTCTTCGCCGCCGCCGCCAGGCCCTTCTTGCGCAAAAGGTCGATCGACTGCTCGAGATCGCCGCCGGTCTCGCCGAGCGCCTTCTTGCAGTCCATCATGCCGGCGCCGGTCCGCTCGCGCAGCTCCTTCACCATTGCCGCCGTTATCTCAGCCATGATCGCTTCCGTGTTCGTTTCTGCCTGCGCCCCGCGCCCGCCCGCTCAGCCGGCGGCGGTGCCGGACGCCTTCGTGTCCTCGCCCGAAGCCTCGACCGGCGTCGCTTCGGGTCCCGTGACCTCGGGCGCATCGGCCAAGGGCTGCACCGGTGCGGACTCGATGGTCTCCTGCTCGCCCAGCTCGGGCTCGGCCGGCTCCGGCTCGAGCGGCTCGATCTCGCCGAGATCCATGCCGCTCGCGGTCATCTCGGCCTGCAGCCCGTCGAGCACCGCCTGGACCAGAAGATCGCAATAGAGATTGATCGCCCGGCTGGCGTCGTCATTGCCCGGCACCGGGTAGCGGATATGCTCGGGATCGGAGTTGCTGTCGAGGATGGCGACCACCGGCAGGCCCAGCTTCCTGGACTCGGTGACCGCGATATCCTCCTTGTTCGTGTCGATCACGACGAGGATATCCGGCAGGCCCCCCATCTCCTTGATGCCGCCCAGCGCCTGCTCGAGCTTGTTGCGCTCGCGGCTGAGCTGGAGCAGCTCCTTCTTGGTCAGCCCGCTCTGCTGCTCGGCGAGCCGGCTCTCGAGCTCGCGCAGCCGACGGATCGAGTTCGAGATCGTCCGCCAGTTGGTCAGCATGCCGCCGAGCCAGCGGTGATTGACGTAATACTGGCCGCAGCGCTGCGCCGCCCGGGCGACCGGCTCCTGCGCCTGCCGCTTGGTGCCGACGAAGAGCACCCGGCCGCCGCCCGCGACGACATCGCGCACCGCCTGCAGCGCCCGATGCATCAAGGGCACGGTCTGCGTCAGATCGAGGATGTGCACCCCGTTGCGCACACCGAAGATGTAGGGCTCCATCCGCGGGTTCCAGCGCCGCGTCTGATGGCCGAAATGCACGCCCGCCTCGAGGAGCTGGCGCATCGTGAACGTGGGGAAAGCCATTGGCCGTCTTTCTTTGTCCGGTTGAGCCGCCGCGGATCAAGATCCGGCAGATGCCGGACACCGGTGCGGGCAAGGGCAGCCCGCCAGCGATCCGCGTGAGAGATGGTGCGCTCTCTACGCGCAGCCCCGGACAAAAGCAAGCCGGACCGGCCTTCAGTAGCTGCGCAGCCAGCGCTCCAGCGCGGTGCCGAGGCTGTCCATGTCCGCCTTCAGCTCGGCATGAAGGGTCGACCAGCTCGTCGCACCCTCCCGTGCCGCCTCCTCCATCCGCGCGCTGATCTCGTGCCGCCGGTCGCGGAGCAGGGCGAGCTCGCCGGCCGCCTCCACCCTCTGGGCCGGCGCGCCGCTGTCGTGCCGGCGCTCGGCCTCCCTGATCTTGGCGTCGATCTCGGCCAGTTGGGTCCTGAGCTTCGCAAGATAGGTCTCGTCGGTCATGTGGCCTCGTCTCTCTCCGGAGTGACCCCCCGACCCTAGGCCATTCGGCTCCCGCCGGACACAGGAAACGGCCGCGAGCCTCACCGCATGCCGGCGATGAGCCCGGCCAGGGCGCGGCCCGAGAGAAAGGCCGCCTCGACCTTGCCGCCGAGGCACCAGTCGCCGGCGAGCCCGAGGCCGATTCGCGCATCGAACAGGGCAGCCTCGCCGAGCGCCCGGGTCACCCGCGCATGGCGCCAGCGATGCGCCAGGGCGAAGGCCGGGCGCACCCCGACCCCCGTCACCTCCTGGAAGGCCGGAACCAGGCGCTCGACGATCGCCCCATCGTCGAGCTCCAGATGATCCCTCGACCACGCCCATGCCGCATGCACCGTCCAGGCGTCCAGGCCCTCGCGGCCGGGCTTGGTCGTGTTCCGCGCGATCCAGCCGAGCGGCCCCTCGCCGAGCGCACGCGCGTCGAAGCCGTCGAGATCGAGCGGCGGATCGAAGGCGAGGAGCAGGGCCCAGCAGGGCTCGAGCCCGGCCGCCCGGGTCGCCGCCAGAAGCGCCCCCGGCGGCTCCTGGATGGTGCGCAGGAGCTCGCCGGCCGGGACCGGCGGCACCGCCAGCGCCACCCGATCGAACGGCCCGTGCCGCCCGGCGCCCGCATCGACGAGCCACCACTCACGGCCCTCCCGCTCGAGCCCGGCGATGCGGCAGCCGGTCCGGCACTCGATCCCGTGGAGCAGGGCCGCGAGCGGCGCCGCCATCATGGGCCGGCCGACGAAGGCCTCGGCATCCTCGAGATCGGCACAAGGCCAGCGCGCCACCACGCCGGCGGCGACACCGGCCTCGAGCAGGGCCGTGAGCACCGGATCGCGCGGGCGGACGAACTGGCAGCCGTGGTCGAAGACGGCACCCGCACGCCGGAGCTGGGCCAGGCGGCCGCCCACCTCGTCATGCGCATCGAAGACCCCGACGCGCCAACCCGCATCGGCGAGGGCGCGGGCGGAAGCCACCCCGGCCACCCCGGCACCGATCACCGCCACCCGTCCACTCATGCCTCACCTCCCGACACTCGCGCCAGCAGGGCCTCGCGGTCCGCCCGAAAATCGCTGGCGATCCAGGCGGCCTCGAGCTCGCGCAGCAGGGCACCGAGCCCGGGCCCGGGCGGCACGCCCAGCGCCAGAAGATCCCGCCCCGCCACCGGCAGGCTCGGACGGCCGAACGCCTCGATGACGGCTCGCAGCCGCTCGACCGCATCCTGCGGGGCCTCCTCCAAGGCGGCGGCGGCCAGCAGCAGGTCCCGGGCCGCCTCGGGACCGAGCCCGTAGGCCAGCCGCCGCCATGCCGCCGGGCCGCGATCGACGGCCATGAGCGCGTGCTCCATGACCAGCGCGAGCCGCCGCCGCTCCGCGTTCGAGAGCCTGAGCCGCTCCGCCACGCCGCGGGCATCGCTCCGGCCGCGCAGCAGCACGGCGAGGCGCAGGATCGGCGCCGCTTCGGGAGCGAGATCGAGCAGCCGCTGCAAAGCCGCCAGCGCCGGCTCGCCACCGAACACCTGCCGCCACACCCCGCATTCCCGCATCAGCCGGAGCGCGCACGGTGCACCCGGCTCTGCCAGAAGCCGCAGCACCTCGCCTCGCACCCGCTCGCCCGAAAGCCGGTCGAGGCCGCCACGCCCGTCCTTCAGGGCCGCCAGCGTCGCCGCATCGGGCCGCACCCGGCCGAGACGCGCGAAGAAGCGGAAGAAGCGGAGGATGCGCAGGTAGTCCTCCCGAATGCGTGCCCGCGGATCGCCGACGAAGCGGACCACGCCCCGCAAGAGATCGAGCCTGCCGTCGAAGGGATCGAAGAGCCGGCCCGCCCGGTCGCAGGAGAGGGCGTTGAAGGTCAGATCCCGCCGCGCCGCATCGGCCAGAAAGCAGTCGGTGGGGGCCACCACCGCATGGCGCCCGTCGGTCGCGACGTCGAGGCGCAGCGTGGTGATCTCGAAGGTTCTCCCACCCGCGCGCGCGGTGATCGTGCCGTGGGCGAGGCCGGTCGGCATGGCCCTGATGCCGGCCCGCGCCAGAAGCTCGATGTTCTCCTCCGGCCGCGCCACGGTGGCGAGGTCGAGATCGATCCGGTCCAGCGTCGGATCGAGCAGCGTGTCGCGCACGCAGCCGCCGACGAAACGCACGCCGGTGCCGGACCCCTCGAGCGCGTCGAGCACCCGCCGGCTCGATCGGGCGGTGAGCCAGCGAGCACCGGCGAGCGGCCCTGCCTCAGTCATGGCCGTCCGGCACGGCCAGAGGCGGCCGCACATGGCCCGGCACCACCCGCCCGTCCTCGTAATGCGGCGGCACGTAGACCCCCTCCCGGACCTCGCCGCCCAGCATGGCGAAGCTCACCAGCGTGCCGGCGACCAGCGTCATGCCGATCAGCGAGAGCGCGAGCCAGGGCGTGCGCCGCAGGAGCGGCTGCCCGCTGGTCATCAGGAGCCGGTAGAGAAAGAACGCGGCGAACGGCAGAAGAAAGGGAAGAAGATAGGAAAGGACGATCCGCAGCATGTCGAAGCCGTGCTCCCGGCGCTGCCGCTCAGCTCCGGAGCAGCCTTGCGAAGTTGACGAGGATACCGGCCGTGGCCCCCCAGATATAGTAGTCGGCATGGGGCAGGACGTAGAAATGCCGGCGATGCCCGTCGCGGAGATAGGAGTCCTTGCGGTGATTGGCCGGCTCCAGGACGAAATCGAGCGGCACCTCGAAGATCGAGGCGACCTCCGTCGGATCGGCCCGCCAGACCGGCGGTGCGGTGACCCAGCCGACCACGGGGTGGATGCGGAAGCCGGTGACCGTGTCGTAGGCGCGCAAGCCGCCGAGCACGTGGACCCCGGCCGGCGGCAAGCCGATCTCCTCCTCGCTCTCCCGGAGTGCGGTCGCCACCGCGCTGACGTCCTCGGGCTCCATCCGCCCGCCCGGCAGGCTGACCTGCCCGCCATGCGCCTTGAGATGGGCCGCTCGCCGGGTCAGCACGAGCCGGGTGCCGCCCGGCCGCTCGACCAGGGCGATCAGCACCGCCGCCGGCCGCAGCCGTGCCGGATCGAAGGGCCCCGGCACGTCGTCGCCGCCGATGTGCAGGGGCTGCTCATCGGCCAGGGCGTCGCGCAGCCGCTCGGCCAGCCGATCGGGCGTCCACACAGGAGCCGCCATCCTCACCCGTCCCCGACGCTCGACCCGAGCGCCACGAAGATCCCGCCGCTCCAGACACCGAGGAGGTCGCCGCCACCGGGCGCCGGCTCGGCGAGGTCGGCGAGCGCGTAGAAGACCGGCCGCGCCAGCCGGGCCTCGAGCCCCGGCCGCACCGTCACGTAGGGCGCCGGCGGACCGCCGCCCGGCGGCGGCCGCATGACGAGCGGATGCGCGGCATCGAGGTCCAACCAGTCGCCGAGGCTGGTGCGCAGCCGGACGAGCCGCTCCGCCCCCTCGCCCCGGAGCTCGAGCTCGACCACGACGAAAGGCACGTCGGCGACATCGACCCGGCCGGCCTCGAACGGAGTGACCAGCCAGTAGCCGCCATCCGCCGCCCGCCGAAGCGCCGTCGAGAAGAGCCTCGCCATGCCCGGCCGCGTGATCCGCCGCCCCTCGTGGTGCCAGTCGCCGTGCCGATCGATCGCCATGGCGAAGTCGCCGGCCGCGCCCTGCGCCAGCAGCTCCTCGAGCCGCGCCCGGGCGTCGAACGGCCGCCTCATCGCCCGCACCCCCGAGGCCGGCGGCTATCGCTCGAATCAACCCGCATCAGCACTTGCCATCGCTCGACCATCATGCAGATATCCGATACCTAGACTTGACTTCCGCGCCCTTCCAGTTGCGATCGGCGGGCCCGGCCTCCACCACGGCACGGCCATTGCCGGCCAAAGGAGCAACCGCTTGCAGCTTGACATGAACACCGGTGCCGCCGCTGGCGAGATCGAGCGGGACGCGGACCGTGCCATCGAGCACCTCGCGCGCATGAAGGACGAGATCGGCCGCGTCATCTTCGGCCAGGAGAAGGTGGTCGAGGAGGTGCTGATCGCCCTCCTCGCCGGCGGCCACGCGCTCCTCGTCGGCGTCCCCGGCCTCGCCAAGACGAGGCTCGCCGAAACCCTCGGCACCGTGCTCGGGCTCAGCGAGAAGCGCATCCAGTTCACCCCCGACCTGATGCCGGCCGATATCATCGGCTCCGAGGTGCTCGAGGAGGATTCCGGCGGCCGGCAGCATTTCCGCTTCATCGAGGGCCCGATCTTCACCCAGCTCCTCATGGCCGACGAGATCAATCGCGCGAGCCCCCGCACCCAGGCGGCGCTCCTGCAGGCCATGCAGGAGCGCAAGGTCACCGTCGCCGGCCACGACCACCGCCTGCCCGCCCCCTTCCACGTGCTGGCCACCCAGAACCCGATCGAGCAGGAGGGCACCTACCCCCTGCCCGAGGCGCAGCTCGACCGCTTCCTCATGCAGATCGACGTCGACTACCCCTCCGCCGCCGCCGAGCGCCGGATGATGATCGCCACCACCAGCGGCAGCGAGGCGAGGCCGCAGGCGGTGATCGACGGCGCGGAGCTCCAGGCCATGCAGGCGCTGGTCCGCCGCCTGCCGGTCGGCGAGAGCCTGGTCGAGGCCATCCTTCAGCTCGTCCGCGCCGGTCGCCCCGAGGCCAGCCCGATCGACGGCATCGCCCGGGAGGTCGCCTGGGGCCCGGGCCCGCGCGCCAGCCAGGCGCTGATGCTGGTGACCCGCGTGCGGGCGCTGCTCGACGGCCGCCTCGCCCCGTCGCTCGAGGACCTCCAGGCCCTCGCCGGCCCGGTCCTCCGCCACCGCATGGCCGTGACCTTCGCCGCCCGCGCCGACGGCATCGGCGTCGACGACGTGATCCAGCGACTCGTCCGGCATGTCGGCTGAGGGCACCCCTTGAAGGCAGGCACGACGGCGGCGCTCGAGCCCGGTCGCATCACCGCGCTGCGCGGCGAGGCCGAGGCGATCGGCAGCCGCCTGCCGGGCCTCCTGGTCGAGGCCGAGCGCGTTGCCACCACCGTCAGCCAGGGCGTGCACGGCCGCCGCCGGCCCGGACTCGGCGAGACCTTCTGGCAGTTCCGCCAATACCAGCAGGGCGACGCTGCTGGATCCATCGACTGGCGCCAGTCGGCCCGCTCGCGCCACCTCTTCGTCCGCCAGCAGGAATGGGAGGCGGCCGAGAGCGTCTGGCTCTGGGCCGACCAGTCGCCCTCCATGCGCTACCACTCGCGGCCGAGCCTGCCGACCAAGCGGCATCGCGCGCTGGTCATGCTCCTGGCGCTCGCCGGGCTCCTGGTGCGAGGCGGCGAGCGCATCGCCCTCCTCGGCACCGGTGAGCGGCCGCAAGGCGGCCGCTACGGCTTCAACCTCCTGGTCGAGCACCTCCTGCGCGGCGCCGCCGGCGCCGATTTCAGCCTGCCGCCCCAGCCCCTGCCGCGCCATGCCCGCCTCGTGCTCGTCTCCGACTTCCTCGAGCCCGCCGACCGTCTGGCCGCGCGGGTCCGCACCCTCGGCACGCTCGGCGCGGAGGTGTCGCTCCTGATGCTGGCCGACCCCGCCGAGGAAACACTCGACTTCCACGGCCGCGTGCTCTTCGAGGGGCTCGAGGGCGAGGGGCGGGCGCTGATCGGCAATGTCGACGCCATCCGCATCGGCTACGAGGCGCTCTACCGGGCGCATCACGCGCACCTCGCCGACCTCGCGCGCCGCCACGCCTGGCAGTTCGTCCGCCATCGCACCGACCAGTCCGCCGAGATCGGCCTTTTGACCCTCTACCAGATGCTGGCGCCGCGCGCCGCCGGCCGTCACTGACCATGCTCGAGCTCGGCCCTTTGGCGTTCCTCCAGCCCTGGATCCTCGCGGGCCTCCTCGCCCTGCCGCTGATCTGGCTTCTGCTCCGCCTGAGCCCGCCGGCCCCGCGCCGCGTCGCCTTTCCGCCGCTCGCCATCCTGCTGCGCCTCGTCACACCCGAGGAGACCCCGGCGCGCACGCCCTGGTGGCTCCTCCTGCTCCGCCTCGCCATCGCCGCCCTCATCCTCCTCGCACTCGCCGGCCCGGTGCTCAACCCGGCACCGGTGATCGGCGGCACGGGGCCCCTCCTCCTCGTGGTCGACGATGGCTGGGCGGCGGCGCCGGGCTGGCAGCGCCGGATCGACCTCGCGCGCGGCCTGCTCGAGCAGGCGGAGCGCGACAATCGCCCCGTGGTCGTCCTGAAGACGGCGCCGGACGGCCTGGACGCCCCGCTCGAGCAGCGGCCGGCGCGCGCGGTCCTGGAAGAGCTCGCCGGCTGGGAGGCGCGCCCGTGGCCCGTCGACCATGCGCGGGCGCTGACGCTCCTCGAGGCGACAGGGCTCGGCCGCGCCCGGCCCCTCTGGCTGAGCGACGGAATCGTCGACCGCGGAGGTGCCCTGGAGACGGCGCGGGCGCTGGCGGCAGCTCTGGAGCGCCTGGGCGAGCTCGTCATCCACGCCGATCCGCCCGCGGAGCGCGCCCTTCTCCTCGCCCCGGACGGACCCGCCCCTGACCTGCAGGCGGTGCGCGTGCTCCGGCCCTCGCCCGACGCCCCGCTGCCGCCGGCTCTCCTCGCCATCGGTCCCGCTGGCGAGGTGCTCGGCCGCTTTCCCGTGCCCGATCCGGCTGCGGAAGGTGGCGATCCCGGACATGCCACCGTCACGCTCGACCTGCCGCTCGACGTCCGCAACCGCATCGCCCGCGTCAACCTCGAGGGCAATCACGGCATCGGCGGCGTGCTGCTCTTCGACGAGCGCTGGCGCCGGCGCACGGTCGGCATCGCCGGCCCACCCGGCGCCGCCGCCGCCCAGCCGCTTCTGGCCGAGCCCTACTTCGTCGAGCGCGCCTTGGCCCCCTTCGCCGAGCTGCGCACCGGACGCATCGCCGAATTGGTCGAGGAACCGCTCTCGCTCCTCGTCATCACCGATCGCGGCCACCTCGATGCGGCCGAGGCGGCGGCACTCCAGGACTGGGTCGAGGCCGGCGGCGTGCTCCTGCGCTTCGCCGGGCCGCGCCTCGCCGGACTCGACGAGGCTGGCCAGCCGGGCGGCGGCGCGGCGCCGGACGCCCTCCTCCCCGTTCGTCTCCGCTCGGGCGACCGGCAGCTCGGTGGCGCCCTTTCCTGGTCCGAGCCCCTGCCGCTCGCCCCCTTCCCCGCCGACAGTCCCTTCGCCGGCCTCGACGTCAGCGAGGAGGCCCTGGTCTACCGCCAGGTGCTGGCCGAGCCCGGCCCCGACCTCGCCGCGGCGACGCTCGCCAGCCTCAGGGACGGCACCCCCATCGTCACCGGACGCAAGGAGGGCAAGGGCTACGTCATCCTCTTCCACACCACCGCCAACACGAGCTGGACCAGCCTGCCGCTCTCCGGCCTCTTCGTCGACATGCTGCGCCGCATCGTCGAGCTCGGCGCCGGCGTCGGCGAGCGGCTCGACGGCCTCGTGCGCGCCGATCGGGTGCTCGCCGCCGATGGCAGCCTGATCGAGCCGCCGGCCGACCTCCAGCCCGTCGAGGCGGCCAGCCTCGCCGAGCGCACGGTCGGCCCCGCCAGCCCCGCCGGCCTCTACGCGCCGGTCGCGAGCGGCGTGGCGCAGGACAGGATGACGGGCCCCTCGATCGAGGACGAGCGCGGCCGGATCGCCCGCAACCTCCAGGACTCGCTCGACCGGCTGGAGGACCTCGACATCGCGGCACTCGGCGCCGTCGCCGAGCCTTACGCGCAAGGTCGCGAGCGCGACCTCCTGCCGCCGCTCCTGACGCTCGCCACCATCCTCGCCCTCGTCGATCTCGCCCTCTCCTTCGCGCTGCGCGGCCTCCTGCCGCGGCTGCGCCCGGCCGCGGCGGCAGCTCTTCTCCTCCTCGTCCCGCTGGCTTGGCCGCTGCCCTGGACGGCCGCCGCCCGGGCCGCGACCGACGACGCGCGCATCGCCGAGCTCACCGCCGAGACCCGCCTCGGCTATGTCGAGACCGGCATCGCCGAGGTCGACGAGCGAAGCCGTGCCGGGCTCTTCGGCCTCGGCCGCGTCCTCGCCCAGCGCACCTCGATCGAGGCCGGCGATCCGGTGGCGGTCGACCCGGCGGTGGACGAGCTCGCCGTCTTCCCGCTCCTCTACTGGCCGGTGCCGCCCGAGCATCCGGCCCTGCGGCCGGAGGCGCTCGGCCGTATCGAGGACTACCTGCGCCTGGGCGGCATGGTGCTCTTCGACACCGGCGACGCCGCCCGCCTGCTGCCCGGCCAGGAGGTCGTGGGCCCGGGCGAGGCGCGGCTCGCCGAGCTGCTCCAGGGTCTGGACCTGCCGCCGCTCGAGCCGGTCCCGGAGGATCACGTGCTGACCCGCTCCTTCTACCTCCTCCAGGACCTGCCGGGCCGCTTCGCCGGCCGGACGGTCTGGGTCGACCGCATGCCGCAGAGCGTCAATGACGGGGTCTCGAGCGTGGTCATCGGCGGCAATGACTGGGCCGGCGCCTGGGCCGAGGACGAGTACGGCCGCTCCCTCTACCCGGTCGTGCCGGGCGGCGAGCGCCAGCGCGAGATGGCGAGGCGCTTCGGCGTCAACCTCGTGATGTACGCGCTCACCGGGAACTACAAGACCGACCAGGTGCACGTCCCGGCCCTGCTCGAGAGGCTCGGCCAATGACGGCGGCGAGCCTCGTCCTCCAGCCCCTGATCCCGCTCTGGCTCTGGACGGCCCTCGCCGCCGTCGCCGTGGCGCTCTTCGCCTTCGGCCTCTGGCGCCGGGCGAGAGGCACGCTCTGGCGCGGCCTTCTCGGCCTCCTTCTCCTCCTCGCCCTCATTGGCCCCGTCCTGCAGCGCGAGGAGCGCCAGCCGCTCGACGACATCGTCCTTCTGGTCCTGGACCGGAGCCCGAGCCAGCGCATCGACGACCGGCCGGAGCAGACCACCCGGGCGGCGAATGCGCTCGCCGAGCGCCTCGAGGCGCAGCCCGGCATCGACCTTCGCCGGGTCACGCTCGAAGGCAACGGCCGGCGCGGCACCGATCTCTTCGCCACGCTGCGCGAGCAGCTCGGCGAGATCGACCGCAACCGCCTGGCCGGCATCGCGGTCCTCACCGACGGCCGCATCCACGATGCGCCGCCCGTCGCGGATTGGGGCGTCGATGCGCCTTTCCACGTGCTCCTGACCGGCCGCCCGGACGAGCTCGACCGGCGCATCGTGGTCGAGCAGGCGCCGGGCTTCGGCGTGGTGGGCGAGCCCGTGCCGGTGACCCTGCGCGTCGAGACGACCCCGAAGGAGGCGGCGTCGAGCGAGCCGTTGCCGCTCCAGATCGAGCGCAACGGCGAGCCTCTGGTCGAGCTCATGGTGCAAGACGGCGAGCCGGTGACCCTCGATCTCGAGCTCGAGAACGCCGGGGCCACCGTCTTCGAGCTGCAAACACCCGTGGTCCCGGGCGAGCTCACGGCCCTCAACAACCGCCAGGCGATCACCGTCAACGGCATCCGCGACCGGCTGCGCGTGCTCCTGGTCTCGGGCCAGCCCTATCCGGGGCTTCGGGTCTGGCGCAACCTGCTCAAGTCCGACCCGGCGGTCGATCTCGTCCACTTCACCATCCTGCGCCCGCCCGAGAAGCAGGACGGCACGCCGATCCGCGAGCTGGCGCTCATCGCCTTTCCGAGCCGCGAGCTGTTCGAGGTCAAGCTCGGCGAGTTCGACCTCATCATCTTCGACCGCTACTCGAGGCGCGGCCTCCTGCCGCTCGTCTATCTCGACAACGTCGCCCGCTATGTCGAGGAGGGCGGCGCTTTGCTCGACGCCGCCGGGCCCGAGTTCGCCGATCCGCAGAGCCTCTACCGCACCCCCCTCTCCCGCGTCCTGCCGGGCCGTCCCTCGGGCGAGGTCTTCGAGCGCGCCTTCCGCCCGACGGTCACCGAGCTCGGCGGGCTGCATCCGGTGACGGCCGGCCTCGACGCCTGGGAGGAGGGCCGGGAATGGGGCCGATGGTTCCGCCAGATCGACGTCGAGGCGAGCGACGCCCAGGTGCTGATGACCGGCGTCGCCGACCGGCCGCTCCTCGTTCTCGAGCGGGTCGGCGAGGGCCGGGTGGCGCAGCTCCTCTCCGACCATGCCTGGCTCTGGGCGCGCGGCTTCGAGGGCGGCGGACCGCAGGCCACCCTGCTCCGCCGCCTCGTGCACTGGCTGATGCGCGAGCCGGAGCTGGAGGAGGAAGCCCTCCGCGCGCGCGCCGTCGGCGACGGGCTTCTGATCGAGCGCCAGTCGCTCCACGCCGAGCCGGTCGACGTCGAGATCGAGGCACCCTCCGGCGCCGTCACCACCGTCCGGCTCGAGCCCACCTCTCCCGGCCTCGCCACCGCCACCGTCGAGGCCGACGAGGATGGACTCTACCGGATCAGCGACGGCACCCGCCTCGCCTTCGCCACGCCCCGGCCCATCGCTCCGGCCGAGCTCGCCGACATGACGGCGACCGGAACCGTCCTCGCCCCCTTCGCCGCCGCCACCGGCGGCGCCGTGCACTGGCTGGGCGAGCAGGGCGTGCCCGACATCCGCCGGATCGAGGCCGGCAGGCGGGCGAGCGGGGCGGGGTGGATCGGCTTCGAGCGCAACCGCGCCCATGCCGTGCTGAGCCTGCGCCAGACACCCCTGGTCCCGGCCTGGCTCGCCGCCCTCGTGCTGCTCGGCGCCGCCGCCGCCGCCTGGTGGCGCGAGGGTCGCGGCTGATCGACCGCCCGTGACGGGGTTGCCACGCGAGCCGACCTCGGTCACTCTCATGGCGCCATCCGCCTTCAGGGAAGGAGCCGCCATGTTACCCCGGTTCATCGTCGCCGCCGCTGCCCTAAGCCTCGTCGCCGCGGGCACCGCCCATGCCGATCCGATCGTGACCCGCCAGAAGATCATGGATTCGGTGGGTGCCGCCGCCAAGGTCGGCGGCGAGACGCTCAAGGGCAACATCCCCTTCAACAAGGACGTGGCCAACTCGGTGCTCGCCACCCTTCTCGCCGCGTCCCTCACCTATCGCGACTACTTCCCCGAAGGCAGCCAGACCGGCCACGATACCCACGCCAAGGAGAACATCTGGACCGATCGCGACGGCTTCATCGCCGCCAACGAGAAGTTCGCCGAGGCCGCCACCGCCGCCGTCGCCGCCGAGCCCGCCGATCTCGATGCCTTCAAGGCCGCCTTCGGCAAGGTCGCCGAGAACTGCAAGAACTGCCACGAAACCTACCGCCTGCCCTACGACTGATGGCCTTCGGACGTTTTCTCGCCGCCGCCGCGGTGCTGGTCGTCGCGGCCGGCGGCACATTCTGGTACCTCACCCGGCCCGAGCATTTCGATCCGCTCGACCTGCCGACGCACGAGGCCGACCTCGCCAATGGCGAGGAGCTCTTCTGGGCCGGCGGCTGCGTCTCCTGCCACGCCGCACCCAAATCCGAGGGCGACGCCCGCCTCGTCCTGGTCGGCGGCCTGGCGCTCGACACCCCCTTCGGCCGCTTCAACGTGCCCAACATCACCCCCGATCCCGAAACCGGCATCGGCGGCTGGTCGGTCGCCGACTTCGTGACCGCCATGCGCTACGGCGTCTCGCCCCAGGGCGAGCACCTCTACCCCTCCTTCCCCTACACCTCCTACACGCGGATGACGCTCGTCGACCTCATGGACCTCAAGGCCTATCTCGACACCCTGCCGGCCGAGGCCAGCGAGGTTCCCCCGCACGAGCTCTCCTTCCCCTACAACATCCGCCGCGGCCTGGGCCTCTGGAAGCTCGTCAATCTCGACCCGGATCCGGTCGTCGCCGTCGCCGACGAGCCGAAGCTCCTGCGCGGCCGCTACCTCGTCGAGGGGCCGGGCCATTGCGGCGAATGCCACACGCCCCGCGACTTCACCGGCGGGCTCGAGCTGAACCGCTGGCTCGCCGGCGCCCCCAACCCCGAGGGCAAGGGCCGCATCCCCAACATCACCAACAGCGAGAACGGCATCGCCTCCTGGTCCGAGGCCGACATCGCCTACGCCCTCGAGACCGGCTTCAAGCCCGACTACGACACCCTCGGCAGCTCCATGGCCGACGTCCAGCGCAACATGGCGAAGCTCCACGAGAGCGACCGCGACGCCATCGCCGCCTACCTGAAGGCCACGCCACCCCTGCCCGACGGCACCTGAGCCGCCAGCTCACCCGGCGCGCGTGCCGTCCTGCAGCACGCCCCCTCGATAGAGGCGGCGCAGGGTCGCGATCATCGATTCGAACGACCGGTCGAGCTTGACGCAGGCGGCATCGGTCGGGGTCACATAAACCGACCGGCCGGCCGGCTCGCGGCCGAGCAGCCCCGCCTCGACCAGCTCCGCCACCTTGCGGTGCACCGTGCCGAGCGGCAGATCCAGGGCGGCGGCCAAGGCCGAGAGATCGTAGAGCCGGCCCTGCAGCTTGCCCTGCACCACGGTGCGCACGATCAGGCAGTCGATCGGCCGCCCCCACATGCCCGTCTCCATGGCGTAGAAGCGATTGAGGCACTCGATGATCTGATCCTGGACCTCCGCCCGGATGGCGCGGCGCATCTCGTCCGGCAGCCCGTCGAGCGACACGGGTGAAGCAGGTGCAGCGTTGTCGGCCATGTCCCTCCCCTGAACCTTTCCATAAAGGAAAGGTCGGCGCTCCGGAACCATAGGCAAGGCCGGCTCGAGATGAAATGCTCGACGCCAACGGGAACGCGACGGGAGCAGGGTCCATGACGAAGCACATCCTCGTGGTCGGCGGCGGCATCGGCGGCACGATGACGGCCAACAGCCTCGTCGCCAAGCTCTATCCCGAGATCAGCGCCGGCAAGCTCGAGGTGACGCTGCTCTCCGACAGCCCCTGGCACTACTACAAGCCCGCCTTCATGTACGTCGCCTTCGACATGTTCTTCGAGGGCGAGCTGCGCCGCCCGCAGCACACCTTGCTGCGCCCCGAGATCGATTTTCGCGTCGACAAGGTGACCGCCTTCGACTTCGCCGGCTCGACCGTCACGACGCAGAGCGGGAAGAAGATCGGCTACGACTACATCGTCGTCTCGACCGGCTGCCTGCCGGCACCGGAGCGCATCCCCGGCATGCCGGAGGCGGGCGACTGGTTCTACCAGCACGACCCGGCGCGCCGCCTCGCCGACAAGCTGCGCACCTTCGAGAAGGGCCGCGTCTTCATCACCGTCAACTTCCCGAAGACGCCGAACGTCCCGCACCAGTGCGGCATCGCACCCATGGAAACCACCTTCATGCTGGACGAGTACATGCGCCGCAAGGGGGTGCGGGACCAGGTCGAGATCGTCTACACCTACCCCACCATCGCCCAGCTCCTGCGCAACTGCCTCTTCCTGCAGCAGGAGGTCTGCGACGTGCTGCCGCCGATCTTCGAGAGCAAGGGCATCCAGTACAAGCGGGGCTTCACCCTGGCCTCGATCGATCCCGCGAGCAAGATCGCCCGCTCCGAGGAGGGCGAGGAGGAGCCCTTCGACCTCCTCATGTGCACGCCACCGATCCGCGCCGTCGATGCGGTCATCGAAAGCGGCGTCTCGAAGGCGCCCGACAACGAGGGCTGGCTGCCGACCAACCGCGAGACGATGCAGCTCGAAGGCTACCCCAACGCCTATGTCATGGGCGACACCGTCGATCTGCCGATCAGCAAGGCCGGCGGCTCCTGCCACAACCAGTGCCCGGTGATCGCCAACAACATCGCCGGCGACCTCCGCTTCGGACGCACCGTCGACGTCTATGACGGCAAGGTCCAGGCCGTGGCGCAGATGGGCCTCGAGGCGGGCATGCCGCTCTGGTACGACTACGACGAGGACGTCCACCCGACCCCGCCGACCAAGGTGGGCGGGCTGCTGCGCAAGGCGTTCAACCGCGGCATCTACTGGTCCGTGGCCCGCGGCATCGTCTGACCCGATACCGATCGCGAAGAGGAGGACGTTATGGCGCACCAGACCGCCGACATCACCGAGGGCAACGGCAACGGCCGGCCGCTTCTGGACCGTCTCGACCAGAGCACCAGCTTCGATGCCGCGACCGAGGAGGGGCTGATAGCACTCGTCGACAAGATCGCACCCCTGCTCCAGGGCCGGCGCCTGCACAACATCGTGGACCTCCTCTCGCTCGCCTCCGACACGGTCGACATGGCCGACGACGCCATGATCCAGAAGATGATGGCCTCCTACGAGGACGTCGTCGGCACCACCTGGATGCTGACCAACGCCGCCCGCTACGCCCAGACCGAGGCCGGCCGTCTGCCGGTCCCCTCGCTCATCGGGCTCATCCGCGCGGCGCGCGACGAGGACGTCCGTCGCGGCCTCCACTTCGCCCTCCGCTTCCTCGCCGTGCTCGGCCGACAGGCGCGGCCGGTCCAGGGCTAGCAGCCTTGCCCGAGGCGCCGGGGAAGGACGCGGCGCGCCTCTACCAGCCGCGCATCCGCGCGCTCGCGAAGCGGGTGCGGGCCGACCGGCGGCTGCCGTCGCCGGACGCCACCGTCACCTGCCGAAGCCCCCTCTGCGGCAGCACGCTGACCCTCGACGTCACCTGGCGCGACGGCCGAGTGGAGGCCCTGGGCTGGCGGTCGCGCGCCTGCACGCTCGGCATGGCCTCGACCGCCATCGCCGCCGAGGCGGCCATCGGCCGCCGGCCCGAGGAGATCGCCGAGGCCGAAAGCGCCCTTCGCAAGCTGCTCGACGGCAAGGCCGCCACCTTCGCCGAGCCCTGGTCCGAGCTCTCGCTCTTCACCGCCGCCCGCACCTTCCCCACCCGCCACGGCTCGATCCTCCTCCCCTTCGAGACCCTGGCGCTCGCCTGGGAGAAAAGCCGGGCCGCCTGAGACGATCCGGCGAACCGCTCGGGGCCATGGAACGTATCGAGGAGGCAACGTCCCGAAAGGTGATCCCTTGCCTCTCACCAGCTTCGCAAAGCCCATCCGCGCCGCCGTCATCGGTGCCACGGGCGGCATCGGCCAAGCCCTTGCCACGGCCCTCGCCGCCGACCCCGCCGTCGCCGCCCTCGTCGCCACCTCGCGCCGGACGCCGCCGGCCGGTGACGGCCGCATCCAGAGCCTCCACCTCGACCTCGAGGACGAGGCCAGCATCGAGGCGGCTGCCGGAGCGGTGCGGGAGCGCCTCCGCGGGCTCGATCTCATCGTCATCGCCACCGGCATCCTGCACGCACCTGGAATCGCGCCCGAGAAAAGCTACCGTCAGCTCGATCCCGCCGCCATGGCCAGGGTCCTCGCCCTCAACACCATAGGCCCGGCCCTGGTCGCCAAGCACTTCCTGCCGCTCCTGCCGCGCGAGGGACGCTGCATCATGGCCGCCCTCTCCGCCCGCGTCGGCTCGATCGGCGACAACGCGCTCGGCGGCTGGCACAGCTACCGGGCGTCCAAGGCCGCCCTCAACATGCTGATCAGGAACCTCGCCATCGAGGAGGCCCGCCGCAACGAGAGGTCCATCGTCGTCGGCCTCCACCCCGGCACCGTCGCCACCGGCCTCTCGGCGCCGTTCCGGGGCGGCGTGCCCGCAGGCCGCCTCTTCACCCCCGATCACGCCGCTTTCCGGCTCCTCGCCACGCTCGACGGGCTCGGCCCCGAAGACACGGGCGGCGTCTTCGCCCATGACGGCACCCGTCTGCCCGATTGAGCGATCCCGAGGAGCCGCACGAGAATGCCATCGAGCGAGACGGCACCCGCCCCCTTCACCACGAGATAAACGAGCGGCATCAGCCAGAGCGTGCGCTGATCGAGGATCACCGATCCGGACGTGCGGTCGAAGAGCGCGCCGATGGTTTCGGCATCCACATCGTGAAAGGCGATGTCCACATAGGACTGGACCGCGACGAAGCCGATCATGCCGATGGCCGCGAGCCGGGTGAAGAGCCCGAGCACGATCAGGATCGGCAGCACGATCTCGGCATAGGTGCCGAGATGGACGATCAGCCCGAAGGGCCAGAAAGCGACGGCGGCGGGATCGTAGCCGGCCGCCTCCATGGCCCCCGGCACGATCTGGATATAGGCGCTCGGCGTCAGCTCGAGGATGCCGAGGAGCCCCGGGCCGATCTTGGTCATGGCCGAGCCCAGGAAATACACCAGGAGCACGCCGGCAAAGACCAGACGGGCGAGAAGGCCGAGAAACCAGCCGTCGAGCAGCCGCTCCAGAGTCCTGAAGAAACGGTCGTGCAGGTCCATCAGCTCGTCGATCATGACACTTCCTCCAAAGCTCCGGCCCGCCGGATTCCCACGACAGAGCCCAGAGCGAAGAGCCGTCCGAGCGCTGCAGCGGGATCGAAGGCCGGATCGGCCGAGAAGGCCGTCCCGACCGCGGCGCCGAGGGCCATGCCGGCACCCAGCGCTCCGGCCAGCGCCGCCAGCCCTGCGGGAACCGCCTCCACCGTCACGCGACCCTCCGGCCGCACCACGAGCGCCGTCTCGGCCCGCCCGAGATCGACCGCCGCATGGCTGCCGCGCCCCGTATTGGCGGCCCAGAGGGCGACGATCGGATGGTTCGCGGCGACGACGCGCAAGGAGGGGTGCAACACCAGCCGACAGTCATCGAGCTCCGCCGCCGGCACCCGGCCGAGGCTCGGGACCGGCAGCGCCACCGCCTCCGCCGCATGGAAGGCCTCGAGCCAGGCCCGCTCGAGCCGTGCGACGGCGCCGAGATAGGGAAGCCCCGCCGCCGGCGGAAAGCCCTCGATGAAGGCCGGAAACCCCTCGCCATAGTGGATCAGGACGGGCGAGCGCGGCGGATCGGCGCGCACATAGGCCCCTGCCATCGCCGCGAAGAAGCCGTCGCCGACGAGGCTTCGCACCGCCGGATAGGCGGCCTCGAGCGCCCCGATCAGCCCCGTGACCACGTTGTTGCGGTGCACGGCGAAGCGTTGGGCCGAAACCAGCCCCCTCGGCACCGGAAGGTCGGCCACCAGAAGAGCAGCCGCGAGCTCAGCCTGCCCGGACATGACGACACCCGTCGAGCAGGCGCTGGACGCGGCGCGCCTCCGCGTGCAGGACCGGCCAGTCCGGCACGTCGTTGTCCCACTCGACCAGCACCGGCAAGGGGCCGGTGCGGTCGAGCACATGGTCGAGCAGCGCCCAGACCGGATCGGCCACCGGCCGGTCGTGCGCGTCGATCAGAAGCCCGTCCGGTCGCTGGTCGTGTCCGCCCAGATGGATTTCGCCGACCCTCTCCAGAGCGAAGGCGGAGATGTAGGATTCCGGCGTAAACCCCAGATTGTGCGCCGAGACGAAGACGTTGTTCAGATCGAGCAGCAGGCCGCAGCCGGTGCGTCGCGCGACCTCGGCGAGGAACACGGGCTCCTCGTGCGTGCTTTCCTCGAAGGCGACGTAGGAGGACGGGTTCTCGAGCAGGATGCGCCGGCCCACCGCCTCCTGCAGCCGGCCGACGTGATCGACGACCCGCCCGAGCGTGGCTTCGCTGTAGGGCATGGGCAGAAGGTCGTTGTAGTAGACGCCCTCGTGCGTCGACCAGGCGAGATGCTCGGAGACCAGCCCCGGCTCGTAGCGTCGGACCAGTGCCCGAAGCCGCGCCAGATGCGCCTCGTCGAGCGCTCCCTCGCCGCCGATCGAGAGCCCGACGCCGTGCAGCGACAGGGGATAGCGGGCGCGGATCGCCTCGAGCTGGCGATGCGGCGGCCCGCCCTCGCCCATGTAGTTCTCGGGATGCACCTCGAACCATCCGACCCTCGGCCGCTCCTCGAGGATCCGGCGGATGTGACGCGGCTTGAGCCCGAGCCCGGAAGTCGGTGGAACCTCGGGCGAAATCATGGCGGGCCGACCTTCCTCGAAGCACCGGCCCTCATGCCGGAACGTCCCGCTCCAGAGGCTCGAGCGAGCCCTCGCGCTCGCCCGGCAGCTCGTGCTCGGCCTCGCTGGACGTGCCGTAGAGCTTGCAGGTGCCCTCGGGCACGAGCTTCCACGAATTGCCCTGGTAGTCGACGGTGGAGGTCCCGGCGCAGGTCGTGCCCGGCCCGGCGGCGCAGTCGTTCTGGCCGGCGACGGCGATGCCGTAGCATTTCTCGCTCGCCGCCTGCGCCGTGTCGGCGAAGCCGCCGGCGCCGGCGATGGCCGCGGCCAGTGCACCGGCGAGCATGGTGGTGGAGGTCTTGCTGTCCATGGTCATCGGCAGGGTTCCTTTCCTTCCAGGACTAGGTCCTGTTTTCAAAGGCGGTTAATTTGGTGTATTGCCCTAGTACATGAGCAGACACGAGCTGACGGATGCGGCATGGCGGCGCTTGGCGCCGCTGCTGCCGCCGCAACGGCCGCGGATCGGGCGACCGGCCCGGGACCATCGGACCATGATCAACGCCATGCTTTGGCTGAGCAAGACGGGTGTGCCGTGGCGCGATCTGCCGGAGCGCTACGGGCCGTGGCGGACGGTGGCGACCCGCTTCTACCGCTGGACCAGAAGCGGGCTCTGGCAGCGGCTCCTGGCCGAGCTCCAGCAGGCGGCCGACGCCGAGGGTCGGCTCGACTGGAGCGTCCATATGATCGACGGCACCAGCATCCGTGCCCATCGTCACGCCGCCGGGGCCAAAGGGGGCAGAAAAATCAAGCGCTCGGCCGCTCGCGGGGCGGGTTCGGCTCGAAGCTTCACCTGCGCTGCGAGCGCGGCGGACGGTCCATCGCCTTCGTCCTGACCGCCGGCGAGCGTCACGAGCAGACGGCATTCCAGCCCCTGATGGCGGCGGGTGCGGTCAAGCGATCGGGACCCGGTCGGCCACGCCGTCGACCAGAAGCCCTGCTGGCCGATCGCGGCTATACCGGCCGGCCGGTCCGCGACCACCTCCGGCGCCGCGGCATCACCGCCATCATCCCGCAGATCGCCACCGAGACCCGGCCCTGCCTGATCGACTGGACCATCTATCGCGAGCGGAATGTTGTCGAGCGGCTGGTCGGGCGTCTGAAAGAGCACCGCCATCTCGCCACCCGCTACGACAAGCTCGCCAGCTCCTACCTCGCCTTCGTTCACCTCGCCGCTATCCTCATGTGGCTTTGAAAACAGGACCTAGTCAGCACCTGAACGAAAAGACCGGATGGGCCGGTGGGAAGGCGTGCCTTCCCACCTTCTTGAGGA
>CAYOCP010000010.1:0-137266 GCA_964402505.1 uncultured Geminicoccaceae bacterium | reverse complement strand
GGGTCGCGGCACGCATGGCTGGTCGGCGAGCCGGCGCTTGATCTGATCGTCACCCGCAAAAAGTTAAATTCGGTTCGTGTCCCCGATTTGGACGGGCGCCAGTGGTGGCCCCTCGCGCGCCGATTGGCCGCCCGCACTTCCTGCGAGCGCGTCAACAGCCGCCTCTGTCTCTCGTGGACCCGAAAATCACGAGCCTTCAGCCGTGGCAGCCGGCCACTTCGGCGCGGAGGGTGACGAGGGCGAGGACGGTGTCGAGGGTGGGCGAGGGGGTGTCGGTGAGGCGGGCCATCTCCTGCACGGCGGTGACGAGCGCGTCGATCTCCAAGGTCCGGCCGCGCTCGAGGTCCTGGAGCATGGAGGTCTTGTGGGCACCGATGGCGGCGGCACCGGCGATCCGCTTCTCGACGGGAATGGCGAAGCGGACCCCGAGCTTCTCCGCGGTGGCCTGGGCTTCGAGCATCATGGTGCTGGCGACGGCACGGGTGCCGGGATCGGCGCAGATGGCATCGAGGGTGGCACAGGTGAGGGCGCTGATCGGGTTGAAGGAGAGGTTGCCCCAGAGCTTGATCCAGATCTCGTCGCGGATTCTCGGGCGGACGGGGGCCTTGAGACCGGCCGCGATCAGCGCCTTGGAGAGGGTCTCGATGCGCGGCGTGCGCGCGCCCGAGGGCTCGCCCAGGGAGAAGCGGTCGCCCTCGACGAGGCGGACGGTGCCGGGCTCGACGACCTCGGCCGCCGGGTAGACGACGCAGCCGATGACGCGGTCGGGGCCGATGCCCCGCCACTGCACGTCGTCGGGATCGACGCTTTGCAGGCGATGGCCTTCATGCGGGCCCCCGAGGCCGAAGAAGTACCACCAGGGGACGCCGTTCACCGCCATGACGACGGCGGTATCGGGGCCGAGCAGCGGCTGCAGCGAGGGCACCACGCCCGGCACCTGGTGCGCCTTGAGGGTGACGATCACGTAGTCCTGCGGCCCCAGCACCGCCGGGTCGTCGGTGGCGGTGACGGGCACGGTGAAGCGCTCGTCGCCATCGACCAGTGTCAGGCCGTTCGCCTGCATGGCGGCGAGGTGCGGGCCGCGGGCGACGAGGCTGGTCCGGGCGCCGGTCCGGGCGAGGCGGGCGCCGATGAGCCCGCCGATGGCGCCGGCGCCGTAGATGCAGACCTTCACGTGCCGAGGCCGAGCTTCTGGGCGAGGCCGATGCGCTGCAGCTTGCCCGTGGCGCCTTTCGGGATCTCGGTCAGGATGACCACCCGGCGCGGCACCTTGAAATCGGCGAGGCGGGTGGCGGCGAAGTCGCGGATCGAGCGCTCGTCGGCGCTCTCGCCCTCGCGCAGAACCACGGCCGCCGCCACCTCCTCGCCGAGCTTCGCGTGCGGCATGGCGAAGGTGACGACCTGCTGGACGGCCGGGTGGTCCATGAGCACCACGTCCACCTCGAGCGGGCTCACCTTCTCGCCGCCCCGGTTGATGATCTCCTTGAGCCGGCCGGTTAGGCGGAGGTAGCCGGCCTCGTCCATGTGACCCTGATCGCCGGTGCGGAACCAGCGCTTGCCCTGGGCCTCGAAGAAATTGGCGGCGTTGGCCGCCTCGTTGGCCTCGTAGCCGGGGGTGACGTTGGGGCCGGAGATGACCACCTCGCCGGTGCCGCCCGCCGGCAGGAAGCGGTTCTCCCCGTCGGCGACGCGCACCAGGGGTCCGGCGGCGATGCCGACCGAGCCCGGCTTGCGCGGGGCCGGCGGCAGCGGGTTGGAGGCCATCTGGTGGGTGGCCTCGGTCATGCCGTAGCTCTCGATGACGGGGCAGCCGAAGGTCTTCTCGAGCGCCTCCATGACCTGGGGCGGCAGCGAGGCCGAGGAGGAGCGGATGAGGCGGAGCTTTGCGCCTGCGATGATCTTCGGGTTGCGGTCGGCGCGTGCGAGAATCGCTTGGTGCATGGTCGGAACGGCCGTGTACCAGGTGGGATCCACCTCCTCGAGCCAGGCGAAGAAGCGAAGCGCGTTGAAGCCGGGCGTGCAGGCGACCGCGGCACCGGCGGCGAGCGAGCTCGTGACCGCCGCGATCAGGCCGTGGATGTGGAAGAGCGGCATGATGTTGAGGCAGCGGTCGGCGGGCGAGAGGGCGAGGGTGCGGCCGATATGGCGGGCGGAGGCGGCGATGTTGCGCTGCAGGAGCGGCACGATCTTGGGCCTCGAGGTGGTGCCGGAGGTGTGCAGGACCAGCGCCACGTCGTCGGCGCTCGCGGCGGCGGGGCCGACCGGTGTGGTCGGAGCCCCCTCGCCCTCGAGCCGGAAATGGCCGGCCGGCCGGGCCGGATCGCTCACGAGGCGCAGCACGCGGCAGCCGTGGCGCGCCGCGGCGGCGACCGCCGGGCCGGCCTCGTCCTCGTTCACGACGAGCGCTTTGGCGCCGAGATCGGAGAGGTAGAAGTCGAGCTCCTCCGCCCGGTAGGCGGGGTTGAGGGGGGCGGTCGTGGCGCTGGCGGCGACGGTGATGAAGGCGGTCGCCATGGCCGGGCCGTTGGGCAGGACGATGGCGACGCGATCGCCCCTGCCGATGCCGGCCCGCGCGAGGCTCTCCCGGGTCTCGGCCAGAAGGCCGCGAAGTCCCGCGAAGTCGAGCCACGGACGTTCGGGGGCGCCGATGGCGGGGGCGTCTCCGGCATGAGGGGCGAGAAGGGCTTCGATGGTCTCTGTCATGGCGCGATCCGGGGGCGAGAAGGTCATCCCGGTCCCAGATAGGCCGGATTCCGCCCCGAGGCCAAGCCCGCGTTCAGAGCCAGCGCCGGCGGATCTGCGTCTTGAGGCTGTCGAGCAGGACGGCGAGCAGCATGAGGCCGCCCCGGATCACCTGCATATAGGAGGCGTCGAGGCCCATCACGTTGATGGCGGTGTCGATGGTCGAGAGCAGGAGCACGCCGGCGAAGACGCCGGAGAGGCGGCCGACGCCGCCCTTGAGGGCGACGCCGCCGATGACCACCGCGGCGAACACCTCGAAAAGCATGCCGAGGCCGAGATTGGGGGTGGCGCCGTTGGTGCGCGAGGCGAGGAGGAAGCCGGCGAAGGCGGCGAGCACGCCCGAGAGGACGAAGGCGGCGAAGAGCATCTTCTGGACGTCGATGCCGGCGCGGAAGGGGGCCACCGGGTTGCCGCCGACGAGATAGACGTAGCGGCCGAAGCGGGTGCGGGTGAGGAGCAGCCCGAAGGCCACGTAGGCCAGGATCAGGATGAGGACGAGGAGCGGCACGCCCGAAACGCTGGTGGCGGCGATGCCCTTGAAGCTGTCGGGCAGGCCGTAGATCGAGCGGCCGCCGGTGAGGATCAGGCCGAGGCCGCGGATCGAGATGTAGGTGGCGAGCGTGACGATGAAGGCGTTGATGTTGAGCCGGACGACGAGGAAGGCGTTGAAGGCGCCGGCCAGGGCGCCGAAGGCGAGGCAGCAGGCGAGGATGACGACGGTCGGCAGCTCGAAGCCGGCGGCCGAGGCGCTGGTCGCGGCGAGCCAGGCGCCGAGCATGGCGGAGAAGGCCATGACGGACTCCACCGAGAGGTCCATGTGGCCGGCGATGATGCAGAAGGCGAGGCCGATGGCGAGAAGGCCGACGAAGGTCGCGTGCTGCAGGATGTTGAGGAAGATGCCGACCTGGAAGAAGCGGTCGATCGAGAGCGAGCAGACGAGGAGGATCACGGCGAGAATGAGCCAGACCAGGTGATCGAGGGCGAGCTCGATCAGGCGGGGCGACAGGCCCGCCGGCGTTGTTGTCCTAGCCTGCATCGTGCTCCCGCTTTCCCGCGATGCCATTCCTATTGCGCCGTTCCGCGCCGGGGCCGTCCAAGGTGGAGGCGGTGATGCGGTCCGGTCGGCACGCTACTCGTCATCGCGAGCGGCAATGCCCTTCTTGTATTGCGGCCGGTCGAGGCCGAGGAACGCCGCCACAGCTCTGTGGAACGCGGCCTCGGCCGGCCAGAACCAGCGGTCACCGGTGCTTTTGTCTTCCAGCCACTTCGCGGCCTTTTCGGTGCTGCCATCGACAATTCGGGCAATCTCCGCTGCACTGGGATTCTTGGCTAGCTTCATGCGGCGGTTCCCGCCGGATCGGTTCGTGCTGCGCGTGGTTTTCCTCGTTCTCGCCCCGGCGCGCGACCGACTCCAACCGCGCGCCGGGGAACTTCGGTTCAGGGGTAGTCGGTCACTCGACGACGCTAACCGGGTCCGTGGGCGGGGTGAGATTGCCCCAGAAGCGGGTGTCGTCGACGTTCTTTGGCGTGATCGCCGCTCCGGGAATCCTGAGGTTGGGGCCCCAGTCCTCGTTGGTGAGCTCGGAGCTGAGGCCGATGACGTCGTAGGTGCCGGGCTCGAGCGTCTCGCCCCGGAGGATCTTCGGCATGAACATGGCGAGGCCGTAGACCTGGGCGTAGAGCGGCTGCTCGACCTCGACCTGCTGCCAGCCGTTCCTGATGTTGTCGAGGCCGACCGGCGCACCGTTCGAGGCCATGAGCATGATCTCGCCGGGCTTCATGCCCTTGGCCTCCATGATGGCGACGATCGGCACGGTCAGGTGGGCCGCGTGGGCGAAGACGAGGTCGATGTCGTCGGTGACGAGAAGCTGGTCCTCGAAGATGCGGCCGGCATTGGTGGCTTCCCACTGCATCGCCGCCTTGGAGACGATCTCGACATCCGGGGCGTCCCGCGCCATCACCTCCTCGAAGCCCTGCTGGATATCGAGGGTGTAGTTGTCGCCGGGATCGCCCAGGATCTGCAGGATGGTGCCGGTCGGGCCGCCATTGCGCTCGGTCAGGAGGCGGATCGCCTCCTGGCCGGCCGTCCTGCCGATCTCGACCGTGCCGGCGACGGAGGTGAGCTCGAAGGGTGTGGTGCGGATCTGCCGGTCGTAATTGACGACCTTGATGCCGGCCGCCCGCGCCTTCTCGATGCCCGGCACGATGGCGTCGAAGTCGACCGCGTTCATGATGATGGCGTCGGGTGCGAGGTTGATCACGTCCTCGAGCTGGTTGAGCTGGAGGTCGGCGCGGTTCTGCGCATCCAGCGAGACGACCTCGTAGCCCATGCCGCCGAAGACCTTCTCGATGGCCGCCTGGCTCTCGGTCTGGAACTCGTCGAGCAGCGTCGGGATCATGTAGTAGATGGTCTCGCCCTCCGCCCGCGCCTGCGTGGCGCCGAGCAGCGCGGCGGTGGCGGCGGTGGCGGCGAGCAGCCCGAGGCGGCGGCGTGTGGTCGGCATTCCTGGCCCTCCCTGTTCCCGTGATTTCCGGCCGCCAGACTAGAGGCGATGAAGCCCCGCTGGCAACGGCCGGAATGGCGGAGCGGGGGTCGTCCGTATTGAAGGCGGGCGGAAACCGTCCACATCTCGGGTAGTGTTCCAGGTTCCGTCTCGAGAGGGCAAGCGCCATGGCCGACAAGGCAGAGAAGACCGGTCCCGATCTGACCGAGGGGATCGCCGAGTCGGATCTCGAAGACGGCGCCATGCTCGTCGGGCATGTCGGGGAGGACGAGGTGCTCGTCGCGCGCCAGGGTGATGCGGTCTTCGCCATCGGCGCCTCCTGCACCCATTACGGCGGGCCCCTCGGTGACGGGCTCATGGTCGGCGAGACGGTGCGCTGTCCCTGGCATCATGCCGTTTTCAGCCTGCGCACCGGCGAGGCCGTGGCGGCACCCGCCTTGCGGGCCACCTCGTGCTGGCGGGTGGAGCGTCGGGACGGCCGCATCTTCGTGGCCGAGAAGGCGCCGGCCGCGGCCCCTTCGGTGGCGCGGCGGCGCGGCGAGGCGGATGCGCGCATGGTGATCGTCGGCGGCGGGGCCGCCGGCTATGCCGCGGCCGAGATGCTGCGCCGCGAAGGGTTCGAGGGTGCCGTCACCATCCTCAGCGCCGACACGGCCGCGCCCTATGACCGGCCCAATCTCTCGAAGGAGTTCCTGGCCGGCAAGGTGCCGGAGAAGTGGCTGCCCTTGGCCGGGCCCAAGAGCTACGAGAAGCGGCGGATCGCGCTCCGGCTCGAAACGCGCGTCACGGGCATCGATGCGGCGGCGCACCGCGTCACCCTCGCCGACGGCGGCACGCTCGATTACACGAAGCTCCTGCTCGCGACCGGCGCCGAGCCGGTGCGGCTCGACGTGCCGGGGGCCGACCTTTCGCATGTCCTGACCCTGCGGTCGGTGGACGACTGCAAGGCGATCATCGCCCGGGCGGAGAAGGGTGCCCGCGCGGTCGTCATCGGCGCCAGCTTCATCGGGCTCGAGACCGCCGCCGCCCTTCGCCGGCGCGAGGTCGAGGTGCGCGTCGTGGCACCGGAGGCGCGGCCCATGGAGCGGGTGTTCGGCGCCGCCATGGGAGACGTCATCCGCGAGGTTCATGAAGCGCACGGCGTCGGCTTCCATCTGGGTCGGAAGGTCGAGCGGATCGAGGCCGGGCGTGTCCTGCTCGACGACGGTGCCGGAATCGATGCGGATCTCGTGCTGGTGGGAATCGGCGTGCGGCCGCGGCTGGAGCTCGCCGAGGCGGCCGGCCTGAAGCTGGACGGGGGCGTGGTCGTCGACGAGCATCTCGAGACCAGTGCCGCCGACATCTTCGCCGCGGGCGACATCGCCTGCTGGCCGGATCCCCATAGTGGCGATCGTCTGCGGGTCGAGCACTGGGTGGTGGCGCAAAGGCAGGGGCAGACGGCGGCCCGCAACATGCTGGGAGCGCGAGAGAAATACGCGGCCGTGCCGTTCTTCTGGACCATGCAGCACGACCTCGTGCTCCACTACAACGGCCACGCTACCTCCTGGGATCGTATCGAGCAGGACGGCAGCCTCGAAGCGCGCGATGCTGCCCTGCGTTACAGGAAGGGCGACCGGGTCCTGGCCATGCTGACCATGGCGCGAGACAGGGAGAGCCTCGAGGCCGAGCACGCGATGGAGCAGGGCAGGGCGCCTTAGCGGAAGGTCGGCCGATGGGCGATCTGCCGCCGCCAGGGGAAGCCGTGTGGCCGAGGGGTGCCGTCTTCACGGTCGGTCACTCGACCCTGCCGATCGAGCGCTTCGTCGCCGTGCTGCGGGCCTACGGCATCGAGCGGGTGGTCGACGTCCGCACCGTTCCGCGCTCGCGCCACAACCCGCAGTTCAACGGCGAGGCGCTGGCCGCGAGCCTCGCGGCCGCGGGGATCACTTACGAGCACATGCAGGCCCTGGGCGGGCTCCGACACGCGCGGAAGGATTCGCCCAACGGTGCCTGGCGCAACGCGAGCTTTCGCGGCTATGCCGACTACATGCAGACCGAGGCGTTCGAGGCGGCGGTCGCGCGGCTGATCGAGATGAGCCTCGAGCAGCGCCTCGCCATGATGTGCGCCGAGGCCGTGCCCTGGCGCTGCCATCGCTCGCTGGTCGCCGACGCGCTCGAGGTGCGCGGCGTGCCCGTGATCGAAATCTTCTCCTCGAGCAGCTATCGCCCGCACAAGCTGACCGCCTTCGCCCGAATCGAGGGGACGCGGGTCAGCTATCCGCCCGGGCAGGCGTCGCTCCTGTAGGGGGCCGGGCCCGCGCGCGGCCTTCGTGCTGGATGGGAAAGACGCTGCCGGAGCTGCTCGAGGAGGTGAGGGCCTGCAAGGTCTGCGCGCCCTTCCTGCCGCTCGGGCCGCGTCCCGTGCTGCAGGCGGGTGCATCGGCCAGGCTCTGCATCGTCGGCCAGGCGCCCGGGCTCAAGGTGCACGAGACCGGCATTCCCTGGAACGATCTCTCGGGCGTGCGGCTGCGCGCCTGGCTCGACCTCGCGCCGGCGCAGTTCTACGACCCGGCCCGGGTGGCCATCGTGCCGATCGGCTTCTGCTATCCGGGCAGGGGGGCCTCCGGCGACAATCCGCCCCGGCCCGAGTGCGCGCCGCTCTGGCACGCGCCCCTGAACGAGCGGATGCCACAGATCGCGCTCACCCTGCTGATCGGCGGCTACGCCCAGGCCCACTACCTGCGCGGCCGCCGCAAGGCCTCGATGGGCCTGACCATCAGGGCCTGGCGGGAGTACCTGCCGCTCGGCTATCTGCCGATGGCGCATCCCTCGCCGCGCAACCAGCCCTGGCTCGTCAAGAATCCCTGGTTCGAGGCGGAGCTGGTGCCGGAGCTGCGGGAGGCGATCCGGGCGTTGAAGCTCTAGGGCCTGCTCGAGAGTCCGGACGGAACGACGCGGACGGCACCTTTGGCGGCGCTGGTGGTGAGGGCGGCGTAGGCGCGAAGGGCGGTCGTGACCTTTCTCGGACGGGGTTGGGCCGGCTTCCAGGCGTCGGCGTTCTTGGCCTGCATGGCCGTCCGGCGACGGTCCAGCTCGGCCGCCTCGACGGCGAGGTGCAGCTTGCGGTTCGGAATGTCGATCTCGATCCTGTCGCCGTTCTCGACCAGGGCGATGAGGCCGCCCTCGGCCGCCTCGGGCGAGACGTGACCGATGGAGAGGCCGGAGCTGCCGCCCGAGAAGCGGCCGTCGGTGACGAGCGCGCAGAGCTTGCCGAGGCTCTTCGACTTCAGATAGCTCGTGGGATAGAGCATCTCCTGCATGCCCGGTCCGCCGCGCGGCCCCTCGTAGCGGATCAGCACCACGTCGCCCGGCTTCACCTTGCCGCCGAGGATGCCGTCGACGGCCGCGTCCTGGCTCTCGAAGACGATGGCGGGGCCGGTGAAGGTGAGGATCGACTCGTCGACGCCGGCGGTCTTCACGATTGCCCCGTCGGCGGCGAGGTTGCCCTGGAGCACGGCGAGGCCGCCATCCCTGGAGAAGGCGTGGTCGGCCCTGCGGATCACGCCCGTCTCGCGGTCGAGATCGACCTCCGCGTAGCGTCGCTCCTGGCTGAAGGCGGTCTGGGTCGGCACGCCGCCCGGTGCCGCCCTGTAGAAGGTGCGGACGGCCTCGTCGCCGTTGCGGGCGATGTCCCAGCGGTCGATGGCAGCACCCAGCGTGGTGCTGTGGACGGTGCCGACCGTCCTGTCGATCAGGCCGGCGCGGTCGAGCTCGCCCAGGATCGCCATGATGCCGCCGGCGCGGTGGACGTCCTCCATGTGCACGTTGGCGATGGAGGGCGCCACCTTGCAGAGCACCGGCACGCGCCGCGACAGGCGGTCGATGTCGGCCATGGTGAAGTCGAGCCCGGCCTCGTGGGCGGCGGCGAGCAGATGCAGCACGGTGTTGGTCGATCCGCCCATGGCGATGTCGAGGGTCATGGCGTTGGCGAAGGCGGCGAGGCCGGCGATGCCGCGCGGCGTCAGGTCGGGCTCGTCCTTCTCGTAATGGCGGCGGGCGAGGTCGACGATCACCCTTCCGGCCTCGAGGAAGAGCCGGCGCCGGTCGGCATGGGTGGCGAGGAGCGAGCCGTTGCCCGGCAGCGCCAGGCCCATGGCCTCGGTCAGGCAGTTCATCGAGTTGGCGGTGAACATGCCGGAGCAGGAGCCGCAGGTCGGGCAGGCGGAGCGCTCGATCCGGGCGATCTCCTCCTCCGGGACGGCGCTGTCGGCGGCGGCGACCATGGCGTCGACGAGGTCGATCGCCTGCTCCCTGCCGCCGAGCACGACCTTGCCGGCCTCCATCGGCCCGCCCGAGACGAAGACCGTCGGGACGTCGAGGCGCATGGCGGCCATCAGCATGCCGGGCGTGATCTTGTCGCAGTTGGAGATGCAGACGAGGGCATCGGCGCAATGCGCGTTGACCATGTACTCGACCGCGTCGGCGATGAGCTCGCGCGACGGCAGCGAGTAGAGCATGCCGTCATGGCCCATGGCGATGCCGTCGTCGACGGCGATGGTGTCGAACTCCTTGGCGACGCCGCCGGCCGCCTCGATCTCGCGCGCCACGAGCTGGCCCAGGTCCTTGAGGTGGACATGGCCCGGCACGAACTGGGTGAAGGAGTTGGCGATGGCGATGATGGGCTTGCCGAAATCGCCGTCCTTCATGCCGGTGGCCCGCCAGAGGCCGCGGGCGCCGGCCATGTTGCGGCCGTGGGTGGATGTGCGGGAGCGGTAGGCGGGCATGGGAGCTCCAGTCGGGGGGACGGTTCGGGGAGCGAGACTTAAGCCGCCAGCTCGCCGGTGATCAAGGCCACGATCTCTTCCGCCGTCGCACTGCCGAGCCGGCGCTCGCCGGAGACCCGGCCGTGGCGCATGACGATGGCGCGGTCGGCGACGTGAAAGGCGTGGAGCACGTTGTGGGTGATGACGATGACCGCCACGCCCTGCTCCTTGATGCGCTGGATCATCTCGAGCCCGCGCCGGGTCTGCTCGACGCCCAGGGCCGCGAAGGGCTCGTCGAGCAGGACCAGACGCCCGCCCCAGTGAACGAAGCGGCAGAGCTCGATCGCCTGGCGCTGGCCGCCGGAGAGATGCTCGACGTCTATCCGCACGTCGGGGATGCGGGTGCCGAGATCCGAAAGCGCCTGCTCGGTCTCCGCCTGCATCGCCGGCTCGTCCAGCACATCGACGCCGAGCACCTTGCGGGTCTTCTCGCGGCCCATGAAGAAATTGGCGACGGTGTCGACATTGGGGCAGAGCGAGAGGTCCTGGTAGACCGTCTCGACGCCCAGGGCCTTGGCGTCGGCCGGGCTCTCGAGCCGCACGGGCTTGCCGTCGAAGACGAGCCTTCCGGCACTCGGTCCGAAGGTCCCGGAGATGATCTTGATCAGCGTCGACTTGCCGGCCCCGTTGTCGCCGAGCAGCGCCACCACCTCGCCCGGAAAGACCTCGAAGCTCACATCGTCGAGCGCCTGCACGGCACCGAAATGCTTGCTGACGTGATCGACGCGGAGATAGGGGACCGGATCGCTCACCCCTTGCCCTCCGGCAGCAACTGGCCGCCGTCGACGATGATCGTCGTGCCGGTGATGTAGCGGGCCTCGTCGGAGGCGAGGAAGAGGACGGCGTTGCCGATGTCGCGGGGCGTGCCGAGCTCGCCCATGGGGATGGCGGCGACCATGGAGGCGATGTAGGCGGGCGAGCGTTCGCTCTCGACGCCCTCGGTCAGGATGTTGCCCGGCTCGACGCCGTTGACGGTGATGCCGAAGGCGGCGTTCTCGAGGGCTGCCGCCTTGATGAAGCCGTTGATGCCGGCCTTGCTGGCGGCGTAGTGGGCGTGGCCGGGCGGGACGACGCGGGGGCCGGTGATCGACGAGGTCAGGATGATCCGGCCGTAGCGGGCCTCGCGCATGTGGCGAAGGGCGGCCCGGGTCGCGACGAAGCAGCCGCGGAGGTTGACGGCCATGACCCGGTCCCATTCCTCGACCGCGATGTCGGGGATTTCGTTCATCGGGAAGATGCCGGCGTTCTGGGCCAGGATGTCGAGGCGGCCGAAGCGGCCGGCGGTGCCGTCGACCGCGGCCTCGATCGCCTCGGGCTCGCCTACGTCACAGGCGACGAAGCTGCCGCCGATGCGCCTCGCGGTGGCTTCGCCGAGCTCGGTGCGGCGGTCGCCGATGACGACCTCGGCCCCTTCCTCGGCGAGCCTTTCGGCGATGCCGGCGCCGATGCCGCGGGCGCCGCCGAGGACGAGGGCGATCCTGCCCTGAACGCGGCCGGTCATGAGCGTGTCTCCCCTGGCCAGTGGGTGGTGAGGGCCTCGACGATCCGCTCCGGATCGCCCGGGGCCAGGCAGTCGGGGGCGATATGCAGGCGGCCCTGATCCAGCTCGGCGTGGTCGAGGTGGATGACCGGGCGGTGGGCGAGGAGCAGCCGGTAGAGGCGGTCGGCGGCGGTGGCGTCGGCGAGCTGCAGCTCGAGCCGGGGAATGCCGCCCTCGACCAGCCGGAGCGGCAGGTCGGCGAGCTCGGCCCGGATGAAGGCCAGAGGCTCCCTCCAGCGGGCATCGCGCTCGGCGTCGCTCTCGGCGAGGAAGCGGCGCAGGGCGACGAGGAGGCCGGCAATGGTGCCCTTGTCCACCTTGCAAGGGCGGCCGATGCCGTTGCGCGGCAGGCCCGGCAGCAGCTTCCTGTCGATGAAGGCCGGCGGCGGGTCGAAGTCCCGCCAGCGGAGGTCGAGGTCGAGCATCTGCAGCGCCGCCGACATGACGAGATCGTGCCGGCCGCAGAGGATGCCCGAGCCCTGGGGCCCGCCGAGGCCCTTGCCGCCGCTGAAGGCGACGAGGTCGGCGCCGGCCGCGATGGAGGCCCGGAGATTGGCGGCAGGCGGCAGCTCGGCGGCGGCGTCGACGATCACCGGCACGGCATGGCGGTGTGCGGTGGCCACCACCTCGGCGAGCGGCGGGCGGGCACGGGCGCCGGCGACCCAGAGCACGGCGGCGGTGCGGTCGTCGATGGCGGCCTCGAGCTCCCAGGGCTCGGCGTCGCGGATGCCGGCGCCGGCGAAGCGGTCGGGCAGGCCGACCTCGACGAGCCGCGCCCCGGCGCCGCGCAAGGCGTGATCGTAGGCGTTGCGCTGGCTTCTGACGGCGACGATGCGCCGCCTCAGCCCGCGGGTGTCGGGCAGGCGCGCCATGGCGGCCGGGTCGAGGCCGGCGATGCAGGCGGCGGCGGCGAGCAGCAGGCCGGCGGCGGCACCCGAGGTGACGAGGCCGCTCGCGGCACCGGTGGCGCTGGCGATCTCGGCCGATGCCGCGGCGTGCAGGTCGATCATGTCGACGCAGGCGGCATTCGCCTCGGCCATGGCGGCGGTGACCTCGGGATGCAGGGGGCCGCCGGAGAGGCGGGTGGCGGCACCCTTGGCGTTGACGACGGGCCTCACGCCGAGCCGACCGTAGAGCGTTTCGTTCAAGAGGTTCCCCCATCTTCTGCCGAACCGTTCTATCGGGCCGGGTGGCGCTTCGGAAGGGGGCTTCGGGCCAGTCGTCGCCCCAGCGCCATGCCGGCCCAGGCGCCGGCGAGCCAGAGGCCGAGCGAGAGCGCCGCGTAGATCGCCGCCCGGCCGAGATCGCCCGCCTGGAGGATCCGCACCGTTTCGAGGCTGAAGAGCGAGAAGGTGGTGAAGCCGCCGCAGAAGCCCGTCATGACGAGCTGGCGGACGAGCGGATCGGCGAGCACGTGGCCGGGCCGGGTGCTCGCCTGCGCGGCGAGGCCGATGAGGAAGGAGCCCGCGACGTTGACCAGGAGCGTGGCCCAGGGCAGGCCGGCCGCGGGCAGTGCCAGGGCCACGAGAAGGCGGGCGAGCGCGCCCATGCCGCTGCCGAGGCTGGTGGCGAGGGCGAGGAGAAGGGGCGGGGTCAAGATCCGGCGAGCCAAAGGCCGGCGGCGGCGGCGGCGATGCAGAGGCCGGCCGAGCCCAGCAGATTGATGGCGGCGCGCGCGAAGGCCCCCTCGCGCAAGAGGAAGAGCGTCTGCAGGCTGAAGGTCGAGACGGTCGTGTAGCTGCCGAGGAGGCCGGTCACGAGGAAGAGCCGAGGAAGCGGGGCCGTTGCCTCGACGAGGCCGCCCGCCAGGAGGCCGAGGGCGAAGGAGCCCGTGAGGTTGACGGCGAAGGTGCCCCAGGGCAGCCGGTCGCCGAGGATTCCGGCCACCAGGGTCGAGACCAGGGCACGGCCGATCCCGCCGAGCATGCCGCCAAACGCCACGAGGACGAGCTCCAGCGTCACCTGATCCTCCGGATGATGGCCCTCTCGTCGGGGAGTTTTGCCGGTGGGGCCGGCCCCGCGCAATGCCACCCGGCTTGACAGCGATTTTCGGGCACCCGATTGTCCGCGCGCAGAAAGGGGCGGGTGCCCGGGCGGGGCGCCCGAAATCAGGGAGATCGTCTCATGCCGCGTTCCAGCCGCCGCGCGCTTCTCGCCAGCGCCGTCGCCCTCGGGCTCGCCTTGCCGGTCGTCGGGCCGAAGGCGCAGGAGCTCCGCATCCTGACCTCGGTGCCGAGCATGGGCTTTCCCTTCTTCGTCCACATGATGAAGGCGCTGCAGGCCGAGGCAGCGGCGCTGGGCGTGGTCACGGTCGAATCGGACGGGCAGAACAGCACGCCCAAGCAGACCGCCGATGTCGAGGCGGCGGTGATCCAGGGGCTGGACGGCATCGTCATCAGCCCGTCCGACGTCAACGCCATGGCGCCGGCGATCCAGACCGCCATCGAGAACGGCGTGCCGGTCGTGACCATCGACCGGCGGGTCGACGGGGTGGACGGCATCCTCGCCCATGTCGGCGCCGACAACGTCAAGGGCGGCGAGGCCCAGGGCGAGTGGATCAAGGCCAACTACCCGGATGGGGCACGGATCGTGAACCTGCAGGGCCAGCCCGGCGCCTCGCCGGCGATCGACCGCAACCAGGGCGTGCACAACGCCCTCGACGGCGACGACCGCTACGAATTCATCGTCGAGCAGACCGCGAACTTCGCCCGCGACCAGGGCCTCGCCGTGACCGAGAGCATCCTCGCCGGGCTCGAGAGCCCGCCCGACGTGATCGTCGCCGCCAATGACGACATGGCCCTGGGTGCCGTCGAGGCGATCCGGGCGCGCGAGCTCGGCGATCGGGTGGCGATCATCGGCTTCGATGCCCTGCCCGAGGCGCTGGCGGCCGTGCGGGACGGCGTGCTCGCCGGCACGGTGGAGCAGTTCCCGGGCGGCCAGAGCCGGAAGGCGATGCGGATCATGGTCGAGTATCTGAGGGACGGCCAGGCGCCTGAGCAGGAGGTGGTCCTGCTCACGCCGATCGTCATCACCGCCGACAATATCGAGGAGGCTGAGAGGCTCGGCGAGCTGAACTGAGCTTCGTGGCCGCGATGTCGGCCGCAAGTCCGGCGCCGCTCCTGCGCATGGCCGGCATCAGGAAGGCGTTCCCGGGCGTGGTGGCCGTGGACGGCGTCGATCTGGAGGTGATGCCGGGCGAGATCCACGCGCTTCTGGGCGAGAACGGCGCCGGCAAGTCGACGCTGCTCAAGATCCTGGCCGGCGCCCAGCTGCCGGATGCCGGCACCATCGAGCTCGACGGCCGGCGCATCGAGATCGGCAGCCCGCACGAGGCGCAAGAGCAGGGTATCGTCACGATCTACCAGGAGTTCAATCTGGTCCCGACCCTGACGGTGGCCGAGAACGTCTTCATCGGCCGCGAGCCGACCCGGGGCGGCTTGATCGACTGGCGGCGGATGCGGGGCGAGACCCGGACCATCATGGATCGGGTCGGCCTCGAGCTGAGCCCCGATCGGCTGGTCAGCGACCTCTCGGTGGCCGAGCAGCAGATGGTCGAGATCGCCAAGGCGCTGGCGGTCTCGTCCCGGCTCATCATCATGGACGAGCCGACCTCGGCGCTCGCCGAGAGCGAGGCGGCGCGGCTCTTCCGAATCTGCCGGGATCTGAAGGCGGCCGGTATCGGCGTCGTCTTCGTCAGCCACCGCCTCGACGAGGTGAAGGCGATCTGCGACCGGCTCACGGTGCTGCGCGACGGCCGGCGGGTCGGCAGCGCTGCCGTTGCCGATGTCGCGATCGAGGACATCATTCGCATGATGGTGGGCCGCGACGTCGAGCGGCTGTTCAGGCAGCGTGCCGTGCCCGGCACCGGCGAGCCGGCGCTCCGGGTGCGGGGCCTTCGGGCCAGCGGCGATCCCAGGGATCCGTTCGCCACCCGGCTCCACGGCATCGACCTCGAGGTCCGGCACGGCGAGATCGTCGGGCTCGCCGGCCTCGTCGGCGCCGGGCGGACGGAGCTCGCCCGAGCGGTCTTCGGCGCCGACCGGATCGACGCGGGCGAGGTCCTGGTCGAGGGCGTGAAGGTGCCGCCGGGCTCGCCGCGCCGGGCCATCGCCGCCGGCATCGGCCTCGTGCCCGAGGACCGGAAGCAGCAGGCGCTCTTCCTCGCCCTGGCGGTCCGGCTCAACCTCTCGATCGCGGCGCTCGACCGGCTCTGCGGCCGGCTCGGCTTCATCGACGGACGGGCCGAGAAGGCGCTGGTCGAGACCTATCGCGAGCGGCTCGACATCAAGATGGCGGGTGCGGACGTCGCCGTCGGCAACCTCTCGGGCGGCAACCAGCAGAAGGTGGTCCTCGCCCGCTGGCTCGCCTTGCAGCCCAGGGTCCTGATCGTCGACGAGCCGACCCGCGGCATCGACGTCGCCGCCAAGGCCGAGGTGCACCAGCTCCTCCACGAGCTCGCGCGAAGCGGCATCGCCATTCTCGCCATCTCGTCGGAGCTTCCCGAGATCCTGACCATCAGCGACCGGATCCTCGCCATGCGCGAGGGCCGGATCACGGGCGAGCTCGCCATCGCCGACGCCACCGAGGAGAAGCTGATGCAGCTCATGACCATGGGTGGCAAAAGGGCGGCCTGAGCGATGACGATCCGCACCGAAGCCGCAGCCGATCCCGCCGCCTTCGACATCTTCAGCTTTCTGGCACGGTTCGCGCCCCTGATCTTCCTGCTCGTGCTCATGGCGGTCTTCGCCTTGCTCGAGCCGCGCTTTCTTTCGCCTTTGAACCTCTTCAACGTGATGCGCCAGGTCTCGATCTTCGGGCTGCTGGCGATCGGCATGACCTTCGTCATCCTGACCCGTGGCATCGACCTCTCGGTCGGCTCGCTCCTGGCCTTCGCCGGCCTCGTCGCCGCCGCCGTTGCCAAGGGCGGCTTCGAGAGCCGCTTCGCGGTCGGCACGGCGGCCGAGGCTCTGGGCTACGGCTGGTTCTTGGCGATGCTCGCGGCTCTCGCCGTCGGCACGCTCTGCGGCGCCTTGCAGGGCCTCGCCATCACCCGGCTCGAGGTGCCGCCCTTCGTCGTCACTTTGGGCGGCATGTCGGCCTTTCGGGGGGCGGCGCTCCTCTTTGCCGGCGGCGGTCCGATCAGCGGCTTCGACGACGGCTATCGCTGGTGGGGGCAGGGCTATCTCGGCCCGATCCCGGTGCCGGTGATCATCTTCGCCATCGCCGCCATCGTCGCCGCCACGGTGCTGCGCTACACGCGTTTCGGCCGCAATGTCTACGCCGTCGGCGGCAATCCCGAGGCCGCCCGGCTTTCCGGCCTCGATGTCGGCCGCATCACGCTCTCGGTCTACGTGATCATCGGCTTCATGGCGGGGCTCGGCGGCTTCGTCCTCTCGGCCCGGCTCAACTCGGCCGAGGCCGTGGCCGGACTCACCTACGAGCTCACCGTGATCGCCGGGGTGGTGATCGGTGGCACCTCGCTCTTCGGCGGCATCGGCACGATCTTCGGCACGGTGATCGGCACGCTCCTGATCGGCGTGCTGCTCAACGGGCTCGTGCTGAACAATGTGAGCTCCTACGTCCAGCAGATCATCATCGGCGTGATCATCGTGCTCGCCGTCGCCTTCGACACCTTCGCCAAATCGCGGCGCCGGCGCGCCTGAGCGAGGGCGCCGGCGTTAACCGGCGCTTTACCTCGAGGTCCTAGGATGGGGCGGAGTTGCAACGGGCCCTGTGCACGGGAGAAGCCCATGATCATGACCGAGCCGAAGAACGATGGCGTCACCCCGGCTCCGCAGCCGGAGCCTGCCGGTGCCCTGGACACCCGCTTCGGCCCCGTGCCGCTCGATCCGGACCGGCAGATCCGGTTTCGCGGCGGCCTGCCCGGCTTTCCCGAGGTCGAGCACTTCCAGCTCGACCCGATCCCCGATCTCGCCAGCGACTTCATGCTGCTGCAGGCGGTCGGGGTTGCCGATATCGGCTTCATCGTGGTGATCCTGCCCGATGACGTGCCGGTGATCCGCCGGCAGGATATCGAGGATGTGCGGGCCATGCTGGACATCGAAGCGGGCGAGCTCATGGTCCTCGCGGTCGTGACCCTGGTGCGCACCCGAAACGGGATCGACAAGGTCGTCAATCTCAGGGCCCCGCTCTTCGTCGACGCCCGCCGCAAGGTGGGTGCGCAGGTCGTCCTCGCCAATCCGGCCTACCCGCTCCGCCATCCTCTCGTCTCCAGCGAGGCGGACAACTGAAGCGGACGGCACCTGCCGCTTCTCCGCCCTGTGGCGCGCCCCCGACGCGCCGCGCCCTCCGCTTGTGACCCATCGAGGTGCCAGCGGCCGTAACGCACCGGCCATGATCGCCGGCGAGGCGAAGCCCGTCGCGATCGGATCGGCATCGGCCTCGCCGACCGCCGCGGCGGTCGAGCTTCAGGAACCCGCTTTCGGCACCCGGCGCACGCGCTCCTCACGGCGTCGGCCACCTCCCTTCTCCATCGCATCGGCCCCTCGAGGCGGCGGTGCGGCGCGTGACCGTGCCGCAGCGCCGTCACGCGCACTTCTGCAAGGGAAGGGGCGTGCCGCAAACGGGGAGGCCTTGCGACCGGCCGCGGGCGCTCGAGCGGTCTTCCCACCGCCGCAAGGTCGGCGGGACGCCGAGGATCCCGAGCGCCGGCCGCCGCCCGCTTGCAGGGGAAGCTGGGCGCAACCGGAACGGCGAGGCGATGCAAGCGCGAGCCCGGTCGACACCCGCATCCCGCCCCGACATCGGTGCGCTCGACCACCGGCCCGGCACTTCGCCGACATGGCGGTTAGCGCGGACGGGCAGGCCCGCGTCCCTCATTTGATGAGCTGATCGAAAATCCGGATGAAGGCGGGGCCGCCCAGGACGATGAACAGGGTCGGCAGGATGAAGACGATCATCGGGACGGTCAGCGTCGCCGGCAGGCGGGCCGCCTTCTCCTCGGCCCGCAGCATGCGCTGCTCCCGGTACTCGGAAGAGAGTGTCCGCAGCGTCTGCGACAGGGGCGTTCCGTACTTCTCGGTCTGCAGGAGTGTCGTCACCACACCGCGAAAGGCCGGCAGATCGACGCGCCTCGCGAGGTTCAGGAGCGCCTGGCGCCGGTCCGGCAAGAAGCTGAGCTCGACCGCGGTGAGCGTCAGCTCCTCGGCGAGCTCCGGCATCGCGAACCCGAACTCGTCGGCCACGCGGCCGAGCGCCGCGTCGAGCGACAGGCCCGCCTCGGCACAGATGACGAGGAGATCGAGCGCGTCCGGCAGCCCGCGCTGCAGGGCGAGGAGGCGCCGCTTGCGCCGCCGCACCAGAATGAGGTCCGGCGCGAAGAAGCCGAGAGTGGCTCCGGCGAGCGTCAGTCCGAGGACGTCCATGTTGACGTCGAAATCCGTCGAGTACAGCTTGAAGAGAAAGGCGAGGAGCGCCCCTGCGACGGCAGCGAAGAGCTTCGTGATGTAGAAGCGAAGCAGGGCGTTCTTCGACCTCAGGCCGGCGCCGGACAGGCGCCAGCGGGCGGCCTCGAGGCGCTCGGCCGGCAGGAGCTGCAGCACCTTGATGGCACGGGCGAGCAGCCGGGCCCGCTTCGCCTCGTCGCGCCGCAGGCGGCTGCTCAGCGAGCGCGACCTGAGGTCGGCGCGATGGCGCTCGATCATGCGCTGGCGCGCGGTGCGCTCGTAGTCGGTCTTGAAGACCGACCAGAGAAGGGCACAGATGGCGATGGTGGCGAGACCGACCACCACCGGCAGCGAGGCCAGCGCGCCCAGGCGTTCGACCAGGGTCTCGACGAGCCGGCTCATATCTCGAACCTGATCATGCGGCTGATGACGAATGATCCGAACAGCATGCTGAAGGCGGCGGAGCCGAGCAGCATCTGGCCACGGGAGTCGGTGAACAGCACCTGCAGGTAGTCCGGATTCACATAGTAGATGATCAACCCGACGACGATCGGCAGGGCGGAGATGATCATCGCCGACGCGCGGGCCTCGGACGACATGGCTCTTATCTTCAGCTTGACCTGGTCACGGCGACGCATCATGTTGGAGAGGTTGGACAGGATTTCGGCGAGATTGCCACCCGTCTCCTGCTGGACGGCGAGGCTGATGGCGAAGAACTTGAACTCGGCGACCGGCATCAGGCGCGCCACCGAGCCGAGCGCATCCTCGAGCGTCATGCCGATCTTGATGGCGGAGGCGGCCTCCCGAAAGATCTGGCCCACGGGATCGCGCACGTCCTCGCCGACGGCGCGCAGCGCCTCGGTGACCGGCAGGCCGGCGCGCACGCCGCGCACGATGAGATCGATGGCCTCGGGAAAGAGTGCGAGGAACTGCCGCTCGCGGCCGGCGATGCGGCGCGCCAGATGGAAGCGCGCCAGCGCCAGGACGGCGGCGGGCAGCACGACCAGGGAGACGAGCGGCGATTGCCCGAGCAGCAGCCCCGAGGCGGCGGCGGCGAGGCAGAGGCCGAGGAGCGCCGTGAGGCAGCTCGTGGCCGAGGCGTTGATGCCGGCGCGCAGGAGGAAGCCCGAGAGGGCCGACAGGCTCAGGAATCGGGAGAGCGCCTCGGCGACCCATCGCTCGAAATGACGGGGCGTGCCGCCGCGGCGCACGCTGACACCGGCGGCATCCGGCCCCGCCGCCTGGCCGGTCGGGCGGCTCTGCCGCAATGCGCGCGCGATCCGTGCGCCCGAGCGGGCGCGGCCGCCGCCGGTGACCGCCTCGGCGGCCGCCCAGGCGACGACCAGCGTCAGGAGGCCGACGACGCCGGGCAGCAGGAGCTCGACGGGAGCGCTCATCCGAAGCCCCGATTCTCGTTCGATGTCATCGCCGCGAGAAGCGCCCGGTCCAGCCCGTAATAGGCGGCACGCTTGATGAAGTGCGGACGCAGCTCGGACGCCTTGAACGTGCCGTTCAGCGAGCCGTCGCGGTTCTCGCCGTGGTACTCGAAGCTGAAAAGATCCTGCATGGTGATGACTTCCCCCTCCAGGCCGATCACCTCGGTGACATGGGTCACCCTGCGGATGCCGTCGCGCATGCGCGACACCTGGATCACGAGATTGACGGCGCCGACGATCTGCGAGCGGATCGCGCGCGTCGGCAGGCTGGTCGCGGCCATGGTGATCATGTTCTCGAGCCGGCTCATGGCCTCGCGCGGATTGTTCGCGTGCAGCGTGCACATCGAGCCGTCGTGGCCGGTGTTCATCGCCTGCAGCATGTCCATGGCCTCGGCGCCGCGCACCTCGCCGCAGATGATCCGGTCCGGCCGCATGCGAAGCGCGTTCTTGACGAGGTCGCGCATCAGGATCTCGCCCTGGCCCTCGAGATTCGCCGGGCGGGTCTCGAGACGGACGACGTGCGGCTGCTGGAGCTGCAGCTCGGCGGCGTCCTCGATGGTGACGATCCGCTCGCCCGGATCGATCAATTGCGACATGGCGTTCAGCATGGTCGTCTTGCCGGAGCCGGTGCCGCCCGAGATGATGACGTTCAGGCGGCAGGCGGCCGCGATCTTCAGAACGGTCGCGAGCTCGTTGCTCAGGTTGTTCTGCCGCGCCATGACGTCGAGGGTGATGCTCTTCTTCGAGAACTTGCGGATCGAGATGGAGCAGCCGTCCAGGGCGAGCGGCGGGGCGATGATGTTCACCCGGCTGCCGTCCTCGAGGCGGGCGTCGCAGATCGGGCAGGTCTCGTCGATGCGCCGGCCGACGCGGCTGACGATGCGCTGCGCTATGTTCATGACGTGCTGGCGGTCGCGGAACCTGACATCGGTCAGCTCGATCTTGCCGCGGCGCTCGACATAGACCTGGTGCGGGCCGTTGACCATGATGTCGGTGATCGTCTCGTCCTGCACGAGGTTCTCGAGCGGGCCGAGCCCGATCATGTCGTCGACGATCGAGCGGCCCATCGCCGCCTGGTCGCTGGCGGTCAGGGACAGACGCTGCTCGACGACGATCTCGCCGATCAGCTCGAGCACCTGGCGCAGCAGCTCGTCGCGCGGCAGGCGTGCCGCGGCCGACCCGTCGATCCGCTCGTAGAGCAGGTTCTGGATGACCTGCATGGCCGCCGGCGTCGTCTGCGACCGGCGATCCTTGGCCGCCGGCAAGGGTTGCCGGACGGCCGCTGGCAGGCCGGCCGGGCGGGCCTCGAGCGCCGTCGGCGCGGTGGCCGGCTCTTCCGGCGGCGCCGGCACCGTGGCCGGGACGTCGTGCATGCTCGCTGGCGCCTCGGCGGCGCGTCGGCCGAACACGGCTCAACCCTTGCGCTGCAGCAGGCGGCCGAGCAGGCCGCCGTCGCGCCTGCCGGCAGCACCGGTCAAACGGTCCGCCACCCGCTCGATCGCCGCGGTGACCCGGCCGCGATCGCGGGAGACGGGACGTCCGACATTCATGGCCGCCGCCACCGTCTTCGCATCGAAGGGGATCATGACGTCGATCGGTCGCGCGATCGCCCTCTCGAACTCGGCCACGGCGATCTCGCCGGCGCGGTGCTCGCCGACACGGTTGGCGACGACCGTGAGCTGGCAGGACGCGTTGTCCTGCAGGGCCGCCTGCGAGATGCGCAGCGTGTCGCGCATGCCGGCGAGCGACAGATCGGTGACGAGGACGAGATGGGTGGCGCTTCGCACGACGGCCCGCGCCATGGGCGAGCCCGGCTCGGGCAGATCGGCGATGAGGTAGTGGTACTTGTTGCGCAGCTCGGTGACCAGGAGCTCGAGGGCTGCGGGATCGAGATCGAAGCCGTCGCCGATCTCCTCCTCGGCGCTCAGGACGAAGAGCGTGTCGCTGTAGCGGGCCATCGTGCGGTCGATGTAGAGGCTGTCGACGCGGCTGGCGTTCTCCAGAGCCTCGCGCAGCCCGTGGGTCGGCTCGAGATCGAGCGCCAGCGCCACGCTGCCGAACTGCAGGTCGAGATCGACCAGGGCCACGCGCCGCCGCCGGTCGTTGGCGATCGTCCAGGCGAGGCTGGTCGCCAGCAGCGTCGTGCCGACACCGCCCCGCGTGCCCACCACCGCCACCAGCCGGCCGAGCCGGTTGGTCTGCCGGCCACGCGCCTCGCCATCGACCGTCGAGAGAAGCGAGCGTTGCACCAGGGGCGCCGACAGGGGCTTCACCAGATAGTCGCTGATGCCGCTGTTCAAGAGCTCGCGAAAGAGACCGACATCGTTGCGGTCGCCGATGGCGATCACCGTGACGCCCGGCTCGCACACCTCCGCGAGCTCGTTCACGTCGGAGAGCGGCAGCTCCGAGCCGGAGAGGTCGACGATCAGGATCTTGGGCGAGCGCTGCTGGCCGAGCGCCTCGATGGCCGTGCGGATCGTGCCCTTCCTGACCGCTGCCCGCGGGATGACGAGCTCGCGGGCCACCTGGTCGATGACATCGCGCGACGCTTCGTCCGCGACATAGGCGCTGAAGTGAGCATCCTCGGTCTTCTTGCCCGAGACCGGGGCCAGGGTCTGCGTGCTCATGGGCCGGACGCCTCCACCTTCAGGCTCTTGGCCTTGTCCTGCCGGTAGCGCTGGACCGCGAGGGCGTCGCGCACGGGGTCGGTGGCGCCGAGCGGGCGAGGGGCCACGAGATCGGCCGGATCGGCCACCATGCGCAGGAAGTTCAGCTCGGTGGCGCAGCCGAGATTGCTCATCGGCCGGTTCGTCCCGTCCTGCGCCACGGAGCGGGACCAGTCGGGGCAGGCCGGCTCGACCACGAGAAAGCCGCTCACCAGGATCTCGACCCTGCGGCTGAGCCGCAGGCTCTCCGTCCCGCTGGCCGCCTCGACCGGAAAGTGGCGGCCGAGGGCGGCCGTCGAGATCCGCTCGGGTGCGACGCCGTGCTCGAGGAGGACCTTCTCGACCCGCGCCGCCCGTCGTGCCGAAAGCGCGTCGTTCAAGGCGTCGTCGCCGCGGGTGTCGGCATGGCCGAGCACGATCTCGTCGATGACGAGGCGCTGGTCGAGAAGGGCCACGAACTCGTCGAGCGAGGCGGCCTCGGCCGGCGACAGGCGATCGTCGTCCGTCGCGAAGAGCACGCTGTGCCTGAGCTCGAGCGGGGCCAGCTGTGCCGCCGGGCGCTGCGGCAGCGGGGTCGGCGGCGCCGCCGGCGGAAAGGGCGAGGTGGCGCTGCAGGCGAGAAGCGAAACGAGGGCCAGGCCGAGGGTCAGGCCGCGCGCGGCCCGGTTTCTGACGGAGGTGGAGCAGGTCATGGCGATGCCTCTCAATCGATCACGAAGCCGGCGGGTCCGGCCAGGCGCAGGCCGCCCGTGGCCGTCGAGCGCGCGGTGGGGCCGGGCTTGGGGTAGCTGCCGGCAAGGCGGCCATCGAGGATCAGCTCGAGCTGGGTCGGGGCCCTGAATCCGTCGGTCGGCAAGGCCAGATCCCGCTCCGCACGCGGCTCGACGAGATAGGGCGTGACGATGATGACGAGCTCGGTCTCGCGCTGCCTGAAGCTGGTGGAGCGGAAGAGCGTGCCGAGAATGGGCAAGTCGCCGATGCCCGGAACCTTCTCGAGGCTGTTGCGCGTGCTGTTGGAGATCAGGCCGCCGATGGCGAAGCTCTGGCCGCTGCCGAGCTCGACCGTGGTCTCGGCACGGCGCGTCGCCAGCGCCGGGATCACGATGTTCTGCAGCGTGATGGCGCCGTTCTCGCTCAGGTCGCTGACCTCGGGGCGCACCCGCAGGCCGATGCGGTTGCGCGAGAGCACGGTGGGCGTGAAGGAGAGGCTGACACCGAACTCCTTGAACTCGATCTGGATGTCGTTGTTCTCGGTGCCGACCGGGACGGGAAACTCGCCGCCGGCGAGGAAGCTCGCCGTCTCGCCCGAGAGCGCGGTGAGGTTCGGCTCGGCGAGAACGGTGACGAGCCCCTCCCGCTCGAGCGCATCGATCACCCCGTCGATCGTCAGGTCGCCGTTCTCGAAGCTGCCGCTGATGGTGTTGGCGGCGGCGAACGGCCGGCCGGTGCTGAGCCCGAGCGCGAAGTCGCCGAAGGCCAGGGCGTTGTCCCAGCTGATGCCGAAGATCTTGGTGACGTCGCGGGACATCTCCGCGACCCGGACCCGCAGGTTGACCTGGGTGGGAGCACGAATCGCGAGCCTGTTCAGCACGACCTCGTTCTCGCCGACGAAGCGGGACACCAGCTCGCGCAGGTCCTCGGCGGTCGCCGGATCGGCGACGTCGCCCGACAGCAGCACGCCACCATCGATCGACTGCACGTCGACCGAGGCGGCGAGCCCCAGGCTCTGGATCACCTGGCGGATGCGGGTGACCGGATGCTCGACCGTGACGACGCTGCTGAAGAGCAGGTTCTCGTCCTCGTCGACGGCGAAGAGCGTGGTGACACCCGCGCGGCGGCCGAAGACGTAGACGAGGGAGGCGGAATGGGCCTGGACGTCGGCGATGTCGGGATCGGCGACGAAGACCGAGGCCGCCGGCCGTTCGAGCCGCACGAGCTTGCCCTGGCGCACCTCGAGGGCGAGGCGGCCGGAGGCGGCCACCACGTCGCCGCCGGCCGGCTGGGCCGCGGCGGGTGCCAGCGGCAGGAACCCGAGCGTCAGCGCCAGGGCGGCGAGCGCCAGCGCCAGGCGGCGCACGCGGCCGGTGCCCGATCGTGCCGGCACCATCTTCGTCGGGTTCATCGATTGCTCTCCGCATCCAGGGGTGCGCGCTCGAGCGCGGCACCACGCATGACCGTCAGGCGCGGCCGGGAGGGATCCCCCGCCCGCAGCACCCGGCTGACGTCGCTGTCCCACGTCACCGCCTCGCGCCGCATCGCCGTCACGTCCGTGCCGGCGGCGATCCCGGGATCGGTGGCGATGCTGCGCAGGCTCAAGGAGAGCTTGCCGAGCTCGGTGACGAGGGCGACGGTCTCGGCACCGGCGGGATCGACCTCGAGCGTGACCGTCCGCACCTGGCCGCCTTCCGCGGCCTCTCCCGGCTCGCTGTAGAGGCGGCGGCCCATGGCGATGACCCTGAGATCCTCGAGCACCGTCTCGCTGACCCGGCGGTCGGTCGCGCCTTCGCCGTCGCCGGCGATGGTCTGGGTCAGGATGAGGTCGACCCGGTCGCCGGGAAAGATCAGGCCGGCATTGCTCGACGCCTCGTCGACGGGCACCGAGACGGCGCGCATGCCCGGATCGAGCACCGCGGCGAGGAAGCCGCGATCGCCGGGCCGCACCAGGCTGTCCTTGAGGATCGGGTCGCCCGGCACCAGAAGCTGCCGGGCGACGGAGCCCTCGAGCTCGAGCGCGTCGTCGTGGCCGCGCAGAAGATAGCTCTCCGGCACCTCGACGGCCGGCCATTTCTGCCAGCGCCAGGATGTCGGCTTGAGGAAGCTGCCGGGTGGCAGCCGCTCGGCGACCACCAGCACCTCGATGAACTCCGGATCGGCGGGAACGGTCACCGGCGTGACCTGCGCCAGGAGCGCCTGCCGCTCCCCCTTGAGCCAGGCGTTGGCGTAGAGTCCTGTGCCGACCGCCAGGGCGACGGCGACGAGGGGAAGCAGGATGCGCCGCATGTGCTGTCCTCAGGCGGTGAGCAGGGGAAGTGTCGGGACGATGGCGAGGGCGGCGCCGCAAGCGATGGCGACGCCGTAGGGGAGGGTGGCGCCTGCCGCGGTCCCGCCGCCGAGAAGGGCGAGGAGGTGGCAGCCGACGGGCGGCAGCCGCAACGGCAGGACGAGCACGGCGAGGGCGAGCATGCCGCCGGCGAGGGCGGTGCCGACGAAGAGGGCGAGAAAGCCCTCGGCGCCGACGAAGAAGGCGGCGGCCACGAAGAGCTTGACGTCACCGCCGCCCATCCCGCCGAGACGCCAGAGGACGTAGAGGACGGCGAAGGCGAGGGCGGCGACGGCGAGCGCGGCGCCGACGGCGGCGGCAGCCTCCTGCCAGTCACCGGCGCGGAGGAGATGATGGGGAACGCCGAGGCCGAGAAGCACGGCCGGCAGCCGATTGGCGATCAATCGGGTCGAGAGGTCCGACAATGCCGCCAGGACCACGGTCGCCAGGGCGGCGATGCCGAGTCCGAGCTCTGCCAGGGAGAGGAGGGAGAGGCTCATTCTCGTTGTCGATCGATGCCGTGATCCGCCCGGGGTTCCGAGGCGCCGGCTGGCCGGGCGCGAGCGCGGCCAGCCGGCGGCCCTCACGAATGCGGCAGCGTCACTCGCCGCCGCCACCGGCGGTGATGCCGGCCGTGGTGAGGCTGTTGGAGATGTTCTGGAAGGTCTGCTGGAGCTGGCCGCCCAGGGTGCCGAGGATCGCCAGGACGGCGACCGAGACGAGGGCGGCGATGAGGCCGTACTCGATGGCGGTGGCACCGCTCTCGTCGGCGAGAAAACGCTTGAACGTGGTCATCTGCAGTACTCCTTCTGCTGCGTCGATCAGGGGGCAGTCTGAAGCAAATGCGTTACGAAACCGTGAAGGTCCGCATCAAAGACGGACCGGGTTGCAGTAGACCACCGCACCGGCCACGGCGGCGCAGAGCGCCTTCGCCTCGGCCGCCGAGGCGAACGGGCCGACGATCAGCGGAACGGCCTTGGACGTGCCGCCGGCGAGCCGGTTGAGGCCCGCCGTCGCCGCCTCGTGGGTCCGGCGCAGCTTTCGCCAGTAGGCGCCGGTGGCGGCGGGCGAATCGAAGCTGCCGAGGTCGACGAACCAGCGGCCGAGCGCGACCGGCTGATCGCCGGCGGCACCGACCGAGGGCTCGACCGTATCGAATCCCGGACCCGGTGCGGGCGGCACGCTCGCGGCGGGCGGCGCCGGTGGCAAGGCGGGACGGCTCGCGTCGGGTCGGGCCGATGCCACCGGACGCGGAGCCTCGGGTGTGGCTGTCGGTGCCGGCGCCGGCGGGCGCGGTGCCGCGAGACGCGGCTTGCCGGGCGCTTCCTGGACCACCGGCTCCTTGAAGTCGGGCTGCAGCGCGGCGCTGCGCACGGCCCCGGGCTCGAGCCCGGCCATGGTGCGGAAGTAGCGCAGATTGTTGGTGACCTCCGGGGCGGCGAGGTCCATCCGGCTCCACCGCTCCGCCTCGGTCATCTCGCCCCGCAAGCCGTAGGCGAGCGCGAGGTTCTGCCGGGCGCGGGGCGAGGAGGTGTAGCCCTCGGCGAGCGGCCGAAGCACGGCGATGGCCTCCTCGTGACGGCCGGCGAGGGCCAGGGAGAGGCCGAGATTGTTGGTCAGGGCCGGCGCTTCTGGATTGAGGCCAAGGCTCTCGCGGTAGAGGGCGATCGCCCGGTCGTGGGCACCCTGCAGATCGAGGGCGACACCGGCGAGATTGGCCGCCTCGACATCACCCGGCTCCTGGCGGACCAGGGGCTCGAGATGGGCGAGCGCCGTCTCGCTCCTGCCGATCGCGATCATCGCCTTGGCGTAGCCGATCGTCGCGTCCCGGTTGGTCGCGTCGTCCTGCAGGACGAGGCCGAAGGCGGAGGCGGCGTCCTGCGGCCGGCCGAGGCCGAGATTGGCGTTGCCGAGCAGCACGGCCGCCTCGTGATTGCCGCGGTCGACGGCGAGCGCCTGCTCCAGGAAGCCCACGGCCGTCGTCGGATCGCCGGCGGCGAGGCTGCGCTGGCCCATGCGGACGAGCCGGCCCGAATCGGTGAGCGGTGCCCCGTCCGACGCGGCGGCACCGCCACCTCCCCCGGGCAGGAGCGGCAGCTCGGTATGACCGGCGCAGCCGGCGATGCCGAAAAGCAGCATGACGGACATGCTTCTCGCCAGGTGGCCTCGACTGTTCAGCACTCGCATGCGACCTCACCATCGGCGGTTCCGCCGGCCATCGCAGCGAGGGATGCTGCGTCCGGCAAGCCATGGACGCCGGTCGGCGGACCGGGCCCAGCCACGGATGATGCCGTCATTTCTTGAAGGATTGGTTAACGGGCCGGCACGGTCGGTTTGCCAATCGGTCCCGCTTCAGGCGACGATCGTTCGGCCTTCGCGGACGACGCCGGCGATCTCGCCTCGCCTGTCGATCAGGACCAGATCGGCGCGCAGGCCCGGCACCAGCCGGCCGCGGTCGTCGAGGCCGAGATAGGCGGCAGCGAGGCCGCTCGTGCGGCGTGCCGCCTCGAGGGGATCGAGGCCGAGGGTGCCGAAATTGGCGAAGGCCCGGCGCATGGTCAGGACACTGCCGGCGAGCGTGCCGTCGGCGAGACGGACCGTGTCCCCGGTCTTCTGGATGGCGTGGCTGCCGAGATGGTAGGTGCCGTCCGGCATGCCGCAGGCGGCGACGGCGTCGGTGATGGCGTAGAGGCCGGGGATCGCCCGAAGGGCTGCCAGCGCCGCACCGGCCTCGACATGCTGGAAATCGAGGATCAGCTCGGCGAAGCGGCCATGCGCCAGGGCGCAGCCGACGGCACCGGCACCGCGGTGGTGCAGGCCCGTCATGGCGTTGTAGAGATGGGTGAAGCCGGCGGCACCCGCGACGAGCGCCGCCCGCGCCGTGGCGTAGTCGCAGCGCGTGTGGCCGATCTGGGCCTTCACGCCATGCGCCACGAACCAGGCGAGGAGGTTTCCCTCGGGATCGATTTCCGGCGCCATGGTGGCGACGCGGATGGGTGCCTTCTCGTGCAGCTCGGCGGCGAGGTCGAGATCGGGAGCGATGGCGAAGGGCGGCTGGGCGCCGAGCGCTCCGGGATTGAGGAAGGGACCTTCGAGATGAACGCCCAGGACCTCGGCAGCGTCGGGAGCCGGCTCGGCCAGTGCCGTTCCGATGCCGGCGAAGGCCCGGCGGAGCTCGTCCGCCGGAGCGGTGACCGTCGTCGCGAGCAGGCTGGTCGTGCCCTGGCGGGCATGAAACCGGGCCATGGTGCGGACCGCGTCGGCGCCGTCCATGACATCGGCGCCCTCGCCGCCATGCACGTGCAGGTCGATGAAGCCCGGCAGGATCAGGAGCTCGTCTCGCGACCGGGCGTCCGGCTCGATGGAGAGGATCCGGCTTTCGTGCCGCAGGCGGCCCCTGACCACACCGTCCGGCGTGACGATGCGTCCCTCGAGGGTCCGGCTCTCGGTCATGCGCGCCTCCGTCGGTTGCGACGCCTCTTGGCGACGAGGTCGGAACGCTCCGCGCGGTGGAAGGAAGGGGTGAGCGCCATCGGCCGGCCGCCGGCGATCCGGGCCGCGGATCGCCGCAGAAGGCGGACTTTCGATCCGGACGCAATCGGGTAGGGGACGGTCGAAGCGGGTCGCAGGGTCATCTCGCGGAACGCGCTTTCAGGTCTCGTGGATGGGCTCGGGCTCGATGTCGCGGGCTCGGCGGAGATCGCCTTTGGCCCGGGCGAGGCAGCTTCGGGCCGCGTCGAGCGGCAGTCCGTCGACGATGAGCACGGCGAGCTTGACGTCGTGTCCGGCCTCCTCGTGCGCGTCCCGGGCCGTCGCCTCGTCGCAGCCGGTGATGATCCCGACCATCCGTCGGCCGCGCTCGATCAGCTTGGCGTTGGAGGGGACGACGTTGACCATGAGGCCGTCATAGACGCGGCCGAGCTCGGTCATGGTCTGGGTCGAGAAGAGATTGAGCGCCATTTTCTGCGCCGTGCCGGCGGTCATGCGGGTCGAGCCGGCGAGGAACTCGGGCCCGGTCTCGAGGAGGACGGCGTGCTCCGCATCGAGGAGCAGCGGTGCCGTCCGGTTGTTGGCCATGCCGATGGTGAGGGCACCCCGTTCCCTGGCAGCACCTATGGCGGCCCGGGTGAAGGCGGTGGTGCCGGAGGCGGCGACGCCGAGAACCACGTCCTGCCGGTCGATCCCGTGCTCCATGCTCGCTCCGGCGCCGGCCTCGGCATCGTCCTCGGCCCCCTCGCGCGAGCGCATCAGGGCCGCTTCGCCGCCGGCCAGAAGGAAGAGCAGCCGGTCGTGCGGCCAGCCGAAGGTGGGATGGAGCTCGACGCCGTCCTGGACGGCGAGGCGGCCGGAGGCGCCGGCGCCGACATAGACCAGCCGGCCCCGCCCGCTGCCGAGACGGTGGGCCGCCGCGCGAACGGCGGCGGCGAGGGCCGGCAGCGCCTGCCGAACGGCGCAGAAGGCGGCCGACTGGTTGTCGAGCATGGCGGCGAGCGCTTCCCCGGTCGGCCAGCGATCGGCGGCGCGATAGCGCTCGAGGCGTCGTTCCGTGTCCATTCCCTTCTCCGAAGCCGGCCCGAACATACCAGAAAGGACAGCGGCGCAAGAGTCGACTGGCGAGGCAGCGAAAGGCCGTTCGCGCATCAAGCCGATGCCGGAACGGCCTCATCGAGGTGGGAGGCCCGGGGCCGGCGCGTTGCCGGTCGAGGCGTTTTTCTGTATGCGCTGGCCATGGGTGAGCAACGCTATATCCTGGCCGTCGATGGCGGTGGCACCAAGACCCGGGCGGTGCTGGCTCCGGGCAAGGGCGGGGTGATCGCCGAGGCGACCGGCGGACCCTGCAACCTCTTTCAGGACCCGGCGGGCGGTCTCGCCGAGATCCGCGCCCTTTGGCAGCAGCTCTGCCTCGGGGTGGGGCTCGATCCCGAAGCGGCCGCCGCCGTCACCGTGCTGAGTGCCGGGCTCGCCGGGACGAGTGCACCCGGCAGTGCCGAGCGCTTTCGGGCGGCCTTCGCGGATTTCGCGGCGCTGCATCTCTCGAGCGACGGCTATGTGGCGCTGATCGGGGCGGTCGAGGGGCGCCCCGGAGCCCTCCTCGCCATCGGCACCGGGGTGGTCGGGTTCCGGCTTCGAGCGGACGGTGCGAACCGCCAGTTCGGCGGCTGGGGCTTTCCGATCGGCGATCGGGGCGGCGGTGCCTGGCTCGGCTTTCGGGCGGTGGGCGACTGGCTCGAGCGGCTCGACGGCTATGGCGCCGATGCGGAAAGCGGCCTCTGGCCGCTCCTGGAGGCGCGGCTCGGGTCGTCGCCCTCCGCGATCCTGGCCTGGCTCAAGGAGGCGCGGCCCCGGGAGTTCGCGAGCCTCGCCCCTCTGGTGATCGAGACGGCCGGGCGCGGCGACCGGCATGCCCGGCTCCTGATCGACGAGGCGGCGGACCATCTCGTGCGGCTGGCCCACGCTCTCGCCGCCACGGAAAGCGAGAAGCTGGTCCTGGGTGGCGGCCTCGCCGAGGTCTTTCGGGCGCCCATCGCCGCGGCGCTCGGCCCGGCGCTGGACCGAAGCGCGCGGGCGGGCTCGCCCTTGGATGGCGCCTTGCTGATCGCCCGTGGCCGAAGCGCCGCGGAATTTCCCGAAGCCTGACGAAAGGATTGCGGATGTCGTCCCTCATGCTCGACGAGGTGGGCCAGACCCCGAAGCTGGTGGCGGCCCAGCTGGCGGCGGATGGCGAGGCCTATGCCGCGCTCGCCGCGGCCCTCGATGCGTCGCCACCGGTCTTCGCCGCGACCATCGCGCGCGGCAGCTCGGACCATGCCGCGAGCTATGGCGCCACCCTGCTGGCACTCGCCGCCGGACTCGCCACCGCCTCGCTGCCGCCATCCCTGGTCAGCCGCTACGGCGTCAAGCCGGAGCTCGGCCGGGCGCTCGTGCTCGGGCTCTCGCAGTCGGGGGCCAGCCCCGATCTCGTGGCCAGCATGGAGGCGGCGACGGCATCGGGAGCGGTGACGGCGGCGATCGTCAACCAGCCCGGCTCGCCGCTCGCCGGCGCGGCGCGGCATGAGCTGCCGCAACGCGCCGGGGCCGAGCGGAGCGTCGCCGCGACCAAGAGCTTCGTTTTGACGCTCGTCGCCATCGCCCGGCTGATCGCCGTCTGGCGCGGGGACAGAACGCTCGAAGAGAGCCTCGAGCGCCTGCCGGAACGGCTCGAGGCGGCGCTCGGGGTGGACTGGGGGCGGGCGGTCGAGGCCCTCGCCCCGGCCGAGCACCTCTACGTTCTCGGCCGCGGGCCGACCCTGGCGATCGCCAACGAGGCGGCGCTCAAGCTGAAGGAGACCTCCTACCTCCATGCCGAGGCGTTCAGCTCGGCCGAGGTGCGGCACGGTCCCCGGGCGGTGATCGACGATGGATTCCCGCTCCTGGCGCTCGCCCTCGCCGACGCGGGCGGCGCCGATACGGCCGTTTTCGCGGCCGAGATGGCGGCGGCCGGTGGCACGGTGATCACGGCGAGCCCCGATGCCAGCGTCGCGGGGCAGGTGGTGCGGCTGCCGGAGCCCCTGCATCCGCTGCTCGACCCGATCGTGGCGATCACCGCCTTCTATCCCATGGCCGCCGCTCTCGCCGTCGCCCGGGGCCACGACCCGGACAAGCCAAGAGGCCTGAAGAAGGTCACCTCGACGGTGTAGGAGCCTCTCCATGGTCCGGACAGGCTTTCGGGGTGCCGTTCCCGTCCCGCTTTCGCCGAGCTCACCCCCGGTGATACGGGTGCCCTGCGAGGATGGTGCTCGCGCGGTAGAGCTGCTCGGCGAGGAGCAGGCGCACGAGGAGATGGGGCCAGGTGAGGCGGCCGAGGGCGAGGCGCCAGTCGGCCTGGGCCAATGTCGGCGGGTCGAGGCCGTCGGCGCCGCCGATCAAGAAGGCGAGGTCGCGGCCCTGGTCCCGCCACTGGCCGAGGCGCCGGGCCAGCTCGCCGCTGGTGATGTCCTCGCCACCTTCGTCGAGGGCGATGAGGACGGCGTTCTCGGGAAGCGCGCGCAGGAGACGGGCGGCCTCGCTCTCGCCCTTGCGCGGCACCAGCTCGGTGAGCCGGATCGACCAGGGGCATCTGGCGAGGTAGCCCCGGGTCAGGCGGTCGAGATCGGCGTCGCGATTGCGGCCGAGGGCGAGAATGCTGACCTTCAGCCAGGGTCGGCCGCGTTGTTGGCGGCCCGCAGCCGCTCGCGCGGCACGACCTGCCAGAGGCGCTCGATGTCGTAGAAGGAGCGCGTCTCGGCGCGGAACAGGTGGACGATCACCTCGCCCGCGTCGATCAGGACCCAGGAGCTGTCGCCGAGCCCTTCCGCCTGGATGCCTTCGCGTCCGGCTTCCTTCAGGCGCTGGATGAGCTTCTCGGCCATCGACGCCAGGTGGCGCTGCGACGTGCCGGTCGCCACGACCATGTGGTCGGCGAGCGTGGTCTTGCCGGCGAGGTCGATGACGCTGGGCTCGAGCGCCTTGTCGTCGTCGAGCGAGCTCATGACCAGGGGCAGGACGGAATCGGCGGCTTGGGGTTCTGGGGTCGCGGTCAGGGCGTTCTCTCCCGGTGGGTGGCGGCGTTCTGGCGACCGGCGCGGATCGCCGTGCTCGACGCCGGATGGGGTGGCAGATGCAGGAAGACCCAGGCCGGCGCCGCTCGCTCCTTCAGATGTCGGGCCTGGCACTCGGGCAGGCGGGCATGTCCGAAAAGGCTGGCGGCACGACCTGAAGCGGCACCTCTAGAATGGGGTGTCCGGTCGAAGACCGCAATCGGTGCGAGGGCGAAGATGCGTCGCCAGTGGTGCCAGCGCGGCAGTTGGACGAGATTGTCGGCACCGATCAGCCAGACGAAGCGCGTGTCGGGGAGAAGCGCCAGCCTGGCCAGCGTGTCGGCGGTGTAGATGGTGCGAAGGCGCTGCTCGAGGTCGCTGACCAGGATGCGGGGATCATCGGCGAGCGCCCGGGCCCGGGCGAGGCGGTCCTCGAAAGGCGCCATGCCGACCTTGGGCTTCAGGGGGTTCTGCGGCGACACCAGCCACCAGACCCCGTCGAGCCCGAGGCGCTTGATGGCCTCGCGGCTGACATAGAGGTGGCCGGCATGGGCGGGGTTGAACGAGCCGCCGAGCAGGCCGATGGCGCGTCGCGGCGGGCGGGGGGGTGGCGCCGGCTCGGGCTGCCGGCGAAAGAGGCGCGGGCCGCGGCGCCGGCCGAGGGGCGGCTCGCCGTCGATCCCTGGGAGGTGCGATGTCACGCGGGCGCCCAGGCGAGGTCAGCCCGGACGGGTCTGGCCATTGCCGCGCACCTGGTACTTGAAGCTGGTGAGCTGCTCGACGCCGACCGGGCCGCGCGCGTGCATGCGGCCGGTCGAGATGCCGATCTCGGCACCCATGCCGAACTCGCCGCCATCGGCGAACTGGGTGGAGGCGTTGTGCATGACGATGGCGCTGTCGACCCGGCCGAGGAAGGTCGCGGCGGCCCTGGCGTCGGCGGTGACGATGCTGTCGGTATGGTGCGAGCCGTAGGCCTCGATGTGGTCGATGGCATCCTCGAGCCCGTCGACCAGCTTCACCGCCAGGATGGCGTCCAGATACTCCGTCCGCCAGTCCTCCTCGGTCGCGGCCAGCACGCGGGAATCCAGCGCCATGACGCCGGAATCGCCGCGCAGCTCGCAGCCGGCGCGGGCCAGATCGTCGAGGATGGGCGGCAGGAGGGAAGGGGCGGCGCTGCTGTCGCAGAGCAGCGTTTCCATGGCGCCGCAGATCCCGGTGCGCCGCATCTTGGCGTTGAGTGCGATGGCCCGCGCCATGGCGGGGTCGGCCCTGGCGTGCAGGTAGACGTGGCAGATGCCGTCGAGATGGGCGAAGACCGGCATGCGGGCCTCGGCCTGCACCCGCTCGATCAGCGAGCGTCCGCCGCGCGGCACGATGACGTCGACGTAGCGGCTCTCCTGGAGCAGGAAGCCGACGGCCCGCCGGTCGGTGGTGCCGACGAGCTGGATCGCGTCGAGCGGCAGCCCGGCCGTCGCCAGTCCCTGGACCAGGCAGGCGTGGATGGCGGCCGACGAATGGCAGCTCTCCGAGCCGCCCCTGAGGATCACGGCGTTGCCGGCCTTGAGGCAGAGGCCGCCGGCGTCGGCCGTGACGTTGGGCCGGCTCTCGTAGATCACGCCGATGACGCCGAGCGGGGTGCGCACGCGGGCGATGTCGAGGCCGTTCGGGCGCTGCCAGCGGGCGATCTCCTGGCCCACCGGATCGCCGAGCTCGGCGATCGCCTCGAGGCTCCTGGCGATGCCGTCGATGCGCCGGGGATCGAGCGCCAGCCGGTCGAGCAAGGCGGGGGTGAGATGCCGCGCCCGGCCGTCGGCGAGGTCCCTTTCATTGGCCTCGAGAATGGCTTCCTGCTGCGCGCGCAACCCGGCGGCCGCCGCGCGCAACGCCTCGTCCTTCAGCACGCGCGGGGTCGAGGCGAGGATGAGCGAGGCGGCGCGGGCGCTCTGGCCCATGGCCCTGATGTCCTGGGCCAGCGTGTCCTCGAATGCCGTTGCCATGGCGGTGATCCGACTGGGTTCCGTTTCGAGCGTTGCATAGCAGCAAAGAGGTGTCCGCGGCCAGCGGCGGGTCCGCCACCGGTCAGCCGCCGGCCTCGGCGTCGCCCGCCGCTTCGGCCTTCGAGCGGACCAGCACCAGATCGTCCCGATGGATCATCTCGTCGCGGCCGCGCCAGCCGAGCAGGGCCTCGATGTCGGCGGTTCGCCGGCCCCGGATCCGCTCCGCGTCGGCGGAATCGTAGGCGACGAGCCCCTTGGCGACGGTGGTGCCGGCACGGTCGAGCACGAGCACCGCGTCGCCGCGCTCGAAGCGGCCGGCGACGGCGGCGACGCCGGCCGGCAGCAGGCTCGAGCCGCGCTCGAGGGCACGCAGGGCGCCGTCGTCGACGGTGAGGCTGCCGGAGGGCTTCAGGGTCGCGGCGAGCCAGTCCTTGCGCGCGCGGCGCGGGTTGGAGCGGGCGAGGAAGACGGTGGAGCGGCCGCCCAGGCGCAGGGCCCGGAGCGGCCGGTCGGTCTTGCCGCTGGTCAGCAGGACGGCGCAGCCGCTCTGGGTCGCGATGGTGGCGGCGACGAGCTTGCTCGCCATGCCGCCCGTGCCGACGGCGCTCGCCGGCCCGCCGGCCATGGCCGCGATGTCGGCATTGATCTCCCCGACCTCGGGAATGTGCCGGGCGTCGGGATCGCGGCCGGGATCGGCGGTGTAGAGCCCGTCGATGTCGGAGAGGAGGACGAGCGTCTCGGCACCCGCCATCACCGCGACCCGGGCCGAGAGCCTGTCGTTGTCGCCGTAGCGGATCTCGGCCGTGGCGACGGTGTCGTTCTCGTTGACGACGGGCACGGCACCCAGCCGCAGCAGGGTCTCGATGGTCGCCCGGGCGTTGAGGTAGCGGCGCCGGCTCTCCGTGTCGCCGAGGGTGACGAGAAGCTGGGCGGCCCGGAGGCCGTGATGGGCGAGGCTCTCGGCCCAGGCGCCGGCGAGCAGGATCTGGCCGGTGGCGGCGGCGGCCTGCTTCTCCTCGAGGCGCAGCGGACGTGGCGGCAGGCCGAGCGCCCTGCGGCCGAGGGCGATCGCACCCGAGGTGACGACGATCACCCGGCTGCCCGAGCCGACGAGCTCGCCGATATCGGCGGCGAGGCCGTCGAGCCAGCTTCGGCGGATGTGCCCCTCCTCGTCGACGAGCAGGGCCGAGCCGATCTTGAGCGTGACCCGTCGCCGGGCGAGGAGGGCGGCGGGCTGCATGCGCTTCAGCCCCGTGCCTCCACGGCGGCATGGCCGCGGGCGCGCACATGCGCGAGGATCTCGTGCAGCACGAGCTCGAGGCCCTCCCTGGCCACGCCGGAGATGCAGCGGACCCTTTGCCCGGAGACCGCTTCGAGCCGGGCGCGGCGCTCCTCGATCACTTCCTGCGTCAGCGCGTCGATCTTGTTGAGGCAGAGGATCTCCGGTTTTTGCGCGAGGCCATGGCCGTAGGCCTCGAGCTCGCCGCGCACCGTCCGCCAGGCCGCGTCCGGGTGCTCGGCGGTGCCGTCGACGAGGTGGACGAGGGTGGCGCAGCGCTCGATGTGGCCGAGGAAGCGGTCGCCGAGGCCGACGCCCAGGGAGGCACCCTCGATGAGGCCCGGAATGTCGGCGATGACGAGGCTCTGATCGTCGAGGACGACGGTGCCGAGCCGGGGCTCGAGCGTCGTGAAGGGGTAGTCGGCGATCTTCGGGCGGGCGCGGCTCACCGATGCCAGGAAGGTGGACTTGCCGGCATTGGGCAGGCCGACCAGCCCGGCATCGGCGAGCAGCTTCAGCTTCAGCCAGAGCCAGCGCTCCTCGCCGGGCCAGCCGGGATCGGCGCGGCGCGGTGTCCGGTTGGTCGAGGACTTGAAGCGGACATTGCCGAAGCCGCCATCGCCGCCTTTCGCCAGCACCACGCGCTCGCCGGGCTCCCGCAGGTCGGCGATCAGCGTCTCCTCGTCGTCGGCGAGGATCTGCGTTCCCACCGGCAGGCGGAGCTCGACATCCTTGCCGCTCGCTCCGGTGCGCTCCCGCCCGGCGCCGCCCTGGCCGCGCCCGGCCTTGAAGTGCTGCCGGTAGCGGTAGTCGATCAGCGTGTTCAGCGCGGGATCGGCGACCGCCACCACGTCACCGCCGCGGCCGCCGTCGCCGCCGTCGGGACCGCCGAACTCGATGAACTTCTCGCGCCGGAACGCCGCCGAGCCGCTGCCGCCGTCGCCCGACTTCACGAAGATCTTGGCCGAATCGAGAAAGCGCATGGGGGCGTGGCCAAAGGCGGAAAGGCCGGTCGAAACGAAAAGGGGAAAGGCAGGCGCCTTTCCCCGGCTCGCCGGCCTCGCGAAGGAAGCCTACCCGGCGGCCCGGGCCGCCTGCGGCGTGACGTGGACGGACTGGCGGTCGCCGCTGGTCCTGAAGGTCACATGCCCCTCGACCAGGGCGAAGAGCGTGTGGTCGCGACCCATGCCCACGCCGTTGCCGGGATGGAACTTGGTGCCCCGCTGGCGGATGATGATGTTGCCGGGGATGACGTGCTCGCCGCCGAACTTCTTCACGCCCAGCCGCTTGCCGACCGTGTCGCGGCCGTTTCTCGAGCTGCCGCCCGCTTTCTTGTGTGCCATGGGATGCTCCTGGGATGCGCCCGCCCGCTCAGGCGGCGATGTCGGCGATCTTGACCACGGTCAGGTATTGCCGGTGGCCGGTCCGGCGGCGGTAGTTCTTGCGCCGGCGCTTCTTGAAGATGACGATCTTCGGCCCCCGGGTCTGCTCGACCACCTCTGCGGTCACCTTCGCCCCGTCGAGCAGGGGTGCGCCCACTTTGGGCTCGGCGCCATCGCCACCGACGAGCAGCACCTGGTCGAACTCGACCGTGCTGCCGACCTCGACGTCGAGCTTCTCGATCCGAAGGTGGTCGTCCTTGGCGACGCGATACTGCTTGCCGCCGGTCTTGATCACTGCGTACATCGACTTGAACCGATCCGGACTGGAAGTGAGCGGCAGGCCGCAACAAAGCGATCCCGCAGGGCTCACCCGGGAGAAGGCGAGCATAGGCAAACCGGCAACATCTGTCAATCCCGCCGGCGTTCCGCGCGATTGAGCGCCTCGAATCCGGCGACGAGATCGAGCAGCTCCTCGGTGATCGAGTCCTGCCGCTTGCGGCGGTAGTCGGCGTTCATCTCCTCGAGGCGCTCCTCGATGTTGCGCTCGGCGGCCTGCATGGCGGCGAGACGGGTCGCGTGCTCGCTGGCCGCGGATTCGGCGCCGGCGCGGAAGAGGCCGATGAAGAGATGCTGGCGCACCAGGGCGGCGAGCAGGTCATGCGGCCGCATCGTGAAGGCGGGCAGGCTCCGCCCCTGCCAGCGCCGGCGGGCGACGCTCGCGAGCCATGCCTTGTCCAGCGGCAGGAGCTGCAGGCTGGTCGGCGTGGCGGTGCTGCCCGCCTCGCGCCGGTTGTAGAAGAGCTGGACCCGAAGCGGGCTTGCCCTCGACCGATGGGCGTCGATGGCGCCCAGGATGCGATGGGCGGTCTGCCGCAGGCCACCGACCGCACCCGGCAGGAGCCAGACCTCCTCGACCGTCCGGCCCATGGCCTCGAGGATGGCCGCCGGGCGGGCGCCGGCGACGAGGTAGTGCCGGCCGGCGGCTCCGTCCCGGAGCTCGGCCTCGGCGAAGCGGACGATCTCGTGGTTGAAGCGGCCGCAGAGCCCGTGGTCGGAGCCGAAGACGATGGCGAGGGTCGAGGTGCTCGCCGGCTCCGGGCCGATCGCGGCCGAGCGCTCCTCCTGGAGCACCACCTGAAGCCCGAGCTCGATGGTGCGCGCGTAGTCGCGCAAGGCCGCCACGGCCCGCTCGTACTGGCGAATGCTGACGGCCGCGAGCGACTTCATCGTGCCGACGATGGATTGCAGGTCCTCCGTCGTGGCGATCCGCTTGCCGAGGGTCTCGAGCGTGTCCATGGGCGTCCGCGGCCGCTCAGGCGTGGAAGGGCCCGAGGGTGTCGCGCCCGCGCTCGAGGAGGGTCGACCTCTCCGCGTCGGTGAGCTTCTCGCCCGAAGCGAGGCGCTCGGCGAGCTCGGGCATCCCGTCCCTGACCATCTCCCGCAGGGCCGCCTCGGCCGCGGCGACCCGCTCGGGCGGCACGGCGTCGAGGAGGCCTTGCGTGGCGGCCAGGACGACGAGGAGCTGCTCCGGAACGGCGAGGAGGTCGTGCTCCGCCTGCTTGAGGATCTCGCGCACGCGGCGGCCGCGCTCGAGGCTTCGGCGGGTGGCCTCGTCGAGCCTCGTGCCGAAGCGGGCGAAGGTCTCGAGCTCCTCGAACTGCGCGTAGCCGAGCCGGAGATCGCCGGCGACGGCGCGCAGTGCCCGGAGCTGCGCCTTGCCGCCGACTCGCGAGACGGACTTGCCGATGTCCACCGCCGGGAGCTGGCCTTTGCGGAAGAGGTCGGGCGAGAGATAGATCTGGCCGTCGGTGATGGAGATGAGGTTGGTCGGGATGTAGGCGGAGAGGTTCTGCGCCTGGGTCTCGATGATCGGCAGGGCGGTGAGCGAGCCGCCGCCATGCTCGGGGCGCAGGTGGGTCGAGCGTTCGAGCAGGCGCGAATGGATGTAGAAGATGTCGCCCGGATAGGCCTCGCGGCCGGGCGGGCGGCGCAGAAGGAGCGAGAGCTCGCGGTAGGCGCGAGCGTGGCGCGTCAGGTCGTCGTAGACGATGAGCACGTCCTGGCCCTGCTCCATGAAGAATTCGGCGATGGAGGTCGCGGCATAGGGGGCTATGTATTGCAGCCCCGCTGGATCCTCGCCGGCGGCGACCACGACCACGGAGCGCTGCAGCGCGTCCTGCTCCCGCAAGGTGGCGACGGCGCGTGCAACCGCCGCGCCCCGCTGGCCGATCGCGCAGTAGACGGTGACCATGCCGGTGCCGCGCTGATTGATGATGGCGTCGAGGGCGATGGTGGTCTTGCCGGTCTGCCGGTCTCCCAGGATGAGCTCGCGCTGGCCGCGACCGATCGGGATCGCGGCGTCGATGGCCTTGATGCCGGTCTGCAGCGGCTCGGCGACGGGGGCGCGCGCCATGATCGGCGGGGCCGGCCGCTCGATCGGCCAGCGGGCATCCGCCAGGACCGGCTCGTCCCGATCCAAGGGCTCGCCGGTCGCATCGACGACGCGGCCGAGCAGGCCCGTGCCCACGGGGATGTCGACGACCCGGTGCGTGCGGGTCGCCGCGTCACCGGTCCTGAGCCCGTCGCCCCGACCGAGCAGGATGACGCCGATGCCGTCGAGGCCGAGATTGGCGGCGATGCCGAGGAGCCGGTTCGGAAACGCGATCAGCTCGTTGTCCTGGACGTCGCTGAGCCCCGTCACCTGGGCGATGCCGCTCGCGATCTGCACGACCGTGCCGACCTCGAGCAGGCGGGGCTCCGCGCGATAGCCGGAGATCGTCTGGTCGAGCACGTCGAAGGCGGCCCCCGGAACGTCGAGGAGCCTGGCCATGCGGTTCTTGTCGAGCGTATCGGTCATGCGGCCCTGCTCTCCCCGGCAGCACCGGCGAGCTCCCTTGCGACCGCCGCCTCGAAGCCGTCGAGATAGCTCTCGAGGCTCCAGCTCAGGCGCTGGCTGCCGGCCTCCAGCACCAGGCCGCAGGCGAGGTCGGGATCGTGGGCGAAATCGATCTCGCCCAGGGCGAGGCGGTCCGCGACCGCCTTCGTGAGGGTCTCCCTCGCATCGGCGTCGAGCTCGAAGCGGCTTCGGACGCGGATGCGGCCATCGGCCCGTTTCGCGGCTTCGGCGAGGCGGGCGGTGGCCACATCGTCGAGGCCGGCGAGCTTTCGGGCGAAGCTTCGGGCGATTTGCTCCTCGAGCCCGGCGCCGGCCAGATCGTCGAGGGCGCGCCGCGCCAGGGTGTAGAAGGCCCGGGTCGAGCGGTGGCGAAGATCGCGCAGGAGGGCGGCGCGCTCGCTCTCGAGCTGCCGCAGCCATTGCTGCTTTTGCGCCTCGATCGTCTCCCGGGCCTCCTTGCCGAGTGCGCGCCGCTCGTTCTCGGCGGCTTCGCGGGCGACGCTGAGGACGCGCTCCCGCTCGGCCTCGAGATCGGCCTGCATGCGGCGAAAGCGCTCGGCCTCCTCCTCGGCGCTCGCCCGCCTCGCCGCGGCTTCGCCGAGCCGCTCGGCGATGCGCGCCTCGCGACGCGCCATGGCGGCGGTGATCGGACCGTAGAGGAAGCGCCTGAGCAGCCAGACCAGGACGAGGAAATTGACGATCTGTGCCGCGACCGTGAGCCAGTCGATCTGCATGGCTCAACCGGCGCCCTGGCTGATCGCGTAGTTCCAGAACGGGTTGGCGAAGATGAGGATCATGGCCACGACGAAGCAGTAGATCGCGGTCGATTCGATCATCGCGAGGCTGACGAAGAGGGTTCGGGTGATGCGGTTGGCCTCGTCCGGCTGCTGGGCGATGGCGCTGAGCGCCTGGGCGGCGGCCCGGCCCTCGCCGAGGGCGGGGCCGACGGCGCCGATGGCGATGGTGATGCCGGCCGTGAAGATCGAGACCGCGGCGATGAGCGCGATGCTGTCCATGGGATGGGCTCCGTTCAGCTCTGTTGGTCCGGCTCGGCCCGGGTCGAAGCCGCTCGTTCGGCGGCTTCGACCTGGGCCGCCGAGGCGATGTAGACCATCGCCAGGATGGCGAAGATGTAGGCCTGGATGACGCCGGTCAGCAGGCCGAGCAGCTCCATCAGGATCGGGAAGAAGAAGGGGGCGACGCCGATCAGGATGGCGATGATGATGGTGCCGCTCATGACGTTGCCATAGAGGCGGACCGCCAGCGCCAGCGTCCGCGAGAGCTCGCCGATGACGTTGAAGGGCAGCATGAAGAAGGTGGGCTGCAGGTACTGGCGCAGATACGCGCCGACGCCGTTCTCGGCGATGGCGTAGAGGGGCACGGCGACGAGCACGCAGATGGCGAGGGCGGTGGTGGTCGAGAGCGAGCCGGTCGGCGGCCGGAATCCCGGGACGATGGCGAGGATGTTGGAGGTCGCGATGAAGAGGAAGAGCGTGCCGACGAACGGCAGGTAGCGTCCGGGCTCGGTCTGGCTCACCTCGCGGATCTGGCCGGCCATGCCCTCGACGATCACCTCGAGCAGGTTCTGCCAGCGCGAGAGGGTTTCGGCATCCTCGAGGCGCCGGGTGACCAGCCAGCTCGCCACCGTCAGGAGCAGCATGACGAGCCAGGTGAAGAGGATGGTGGCATTGACGGCGACCGGCCCCAGGCGGAGGAGGACGATCTGGTCGGGCGAGATCTCCATCGCCTAGGACCCGCCGCCGGCGCTCTCGAGGGTGGCGCGCATCCGGCTGGTGACACCGATGCGCATGACGAGGAAGCCCAGAAGGGCGGCCGCCATGAGCTGCCACTCGCCGTCCATGAAGACGAGGATGGCGCCGACGAGAAGGGCGATGCGGAGTGCGGCACCGACCAGAAGCCGCGCCACGGGTGCCGCCGATGCTCGCAGCCTCTGGACGGAGGCCCAGAGCAGGGCGAGGTAGGCGGCGCCGGCCAGAAGCCCGAAGCCGAAGGCCAAGGCGAGGCCGGCGGGGTCGAAGGTCATGGCGGGGGCGAGGTCAATCACGGCGGTTCTCCCGTTCCACCCAGTACCAGGCATTGAGGCAGCCGAGGGCGGCGCCGATGAAGAGGAGGGTGAGCGTCCAGGAGAAGCGGCTCGGCAGCCTGCCGTCGAGCCAGACGCCCAGCGCTATGCCGAGCAGCGTCGGCACGGCGACGGACCAGCCGACGAGGCCGAACATGCCGAGCCCGAACCAGACGCCCCGATGCCGCGCACCCCGCGCCTCGATCTTGCGCTCGGCCTTCCGGCCGATCGTCTCGCCGACCTCCCGGTCGTGCGGGGCCTTCTCCCGAACCGGTGGCCGCGCCCCGCGATCCGGCATCAGCGGATCTCCTGCAGCTCGAGAAAGCGCCGCACCACGCCGAGCTCGAGGCGGGCGAGCGTGGAGCGCGCCAGCTTCTGGCCCTCGTCGAGCTCCACGTAGCGGCGCTGGACGGTCGCCCGCAGGCTCTCGAGGTCGTCGCCCGGAACAGCATTCCGGGTCGAGACCAGCACCTCGAAGCCGCATTTGACGAGGATGCCCTCGTCGATGCCGAGATAGCGCTCGCCTTCATCCGGGTCGGTGTAGATCAGGATGCCGGGGCGGAGCGCCGTCGCGAAGTCGATATGACGGGGCAGGAGGCCGAAGGAGCCGTTCTCGGCCTCGGCGACGATCCGGCTGACGGAACGGTCGACGAGGATCTCCGTCGGCAGCAGCACCTCGAGGCGCATGGTGTCGCCATTGGCGGGTTCAGGCGGCATCGGTGCCCTTCCGCGCCCGGCGCCGCTCGAGATCGGCGAGGGGGCCGATCATGTAGAAGGCGCTTTCCGGCTGGTCGGCGAAGGCATCGGCCAGGATGCGCTCGCAGCCGTCGAGGGTCTCCTCGAGCGCCACCATCCGGCCGGCCATGCCGGTGAAGGCCTCGGTCGAGAAGAAGGGCTGGGTCAAGAAGCGCTCGAGCCGGCGGGCCCGGCCGACGGTCCGCCGGTCCGCCTCGGCCAGCTCCTCGAGGCCGAGCATGGCGATGATGTCCTTGAGCTCCTCGTACTCGGCGAGGGTCTGGCGCACCGCGCCGGCGATCCGGTAGTGGCGCTCGCCGACGATGCCGGGGGTGAGCATCTTGGCATTGGATTCGAGCGGGTCGATGGCCGGATAGAGGCCCTGGCTCGCGCGCTTGCGCGAGAGGGCGATGGTCGCCGAGAGATGGGCGAAGGTGTGCGTCGCCGCCGGATCGGTGAAGTCGTCGGCCGGCACGTAGACCGCCTGGATCGAGGTGATCGCCCCCGAGGGTGTGCTTGAGATGCGCTCCTGGAGCTCGGCGAGCTCGGTGCCGAGCGTCGGCTGGTAGCCCACCCTGGACGGCATGCGCCCGAGCAGGCCCGAGACCTCCGATCCGGCCTGGACGAAGCGGAAGATGTTGTCGATCAGCACCAGCACGTCCTGGTGCGCGTCGTCGCGGAAGTACTCGGCGAGGGTCATGGCGCTGTGGCCGACGCGAAAGCGCACGCCCGGCGATTCGTTCATCTGGCCGAAGATCATCACCGTCTTGTCGAGCACGCCCGCTTCCTGCATCTCGCGGTAGAGGTCCTCGGCCTCGCGGCAGCGCTCGCCGATGCCGCAGAACAGGCTGACGCCCTCGTATTTCCCGACCATGTTGTGGATCATCTCGGTGATCAGCACGGTCTTGCCGACGCCGGCGCCGCCGAAGAGGCCGGACTTGCCGCCGCGCTCGAGCGGGCAGAGGAGGTCGATCGCCTTGATGCCGGTCTCGAAGATCTCGGAGCTGACCACGCGCTGCCGGAGCGGCACCGGCCGGGCGTGGATCGGGCGCAGCTCGGCGTTCTCGACCGGCGGCCGGCCGTCGATCGGCTCGCCGAACATGTTGAGCATGCGGCCGAGCACGCCCTTGCCGACGGGTATCCGGATCGGTGTCCTCGTGTCGGTGACCGGCATGCCGAGGGCGAGGCCGAGCTGCGCGTTCAGGGCGAGGCCCCGGACGGTGCGGGGGTCGAGCAGCCCCACCACCTCGATGATCACCGCCTGATCGGGCCCGGCCCGCAGCATGTGGTTCTGCATCGGCAGGTCGTGCTCGAAGCGCACATCGACCACCGTGCCCTGGATCGCCACGATCCGCCCTTCCGGCGATCGGGTGTGGCTGTTCTGCATGCCGTCTCCGAGTTCGCGTGCGCGCCGACCCGCCGCGCAAGGGGTTGCCTACCCATGATGCGCGATCACCGACCATGATCTCGATCAAGGGCCGCGCCGGGGGCCGGCCGGGCATGTCATTGCCAGGCTGCGCCGTGGCGCGTATCAGGGAGGGGGGAGGCCGCCTTGGCGCGCTCGCAGCAGGCAACATAGGATGAACGATGCGGTCCTCAAGGCGAGGCCGGTCCTGGCTTTCGCCGCGGTGCGCAAGGTTTTCGGAGGGACGGTCGCGGTCGACGACGTGACGCTCGAGCTCGGCCGCGGCGAGATCCTGGCGCTGCTCGGCGAGAACGGCGCCGGCAAGTCCACCATGATCAAGATGCTGGCCGGCATCCACGCCCCCGATGGCGGTGCCATCCTTTTCGACGGCGTGCCCTACACGCATCGGCCGCCGGTCGCCGGCGAGCCGCAGCGGGTCGCGTTCATCCACCAGGATCTGGGGCTGATCGAGTGGATGACGGTGGCCGAGAACATGGCGCTCGGCCAGGGCTACGAGCGGCGACTCGGCCTGATCGACTGGGCCGCCGCCGAGCGCCGGGCGGCTTCGGCGCTGGCCCGGGTCGGGCTCGGCGGGCTCGAGCCGAGCCGGCGTGTCGAGCGCCTGTCCAGGACCGAGAAATCGCTGCTCGCGATCGGCCGGGCGCTTGCCGTCGAAGCCGAGGTGCTGGTGCTCGACGAGCCCACGGCCTCCTTGCCCGCGGACGAGGTCGAGCGGCTCTTCGGGGTTCTGCGCGAGCTCCGGGCGCGCGGTGTCGCCATGATCTACGTCTCGCATCGGCTCGACGAGGTCTTCGCCATCGCCGACCGGGTGGCGGTTCTGCGCGACGGCCGGCTGGTCGGCACGCGGCCGGTCGGGGCGACCTCGGCCGACGAGCTCATCGAGCTGATCATCGGCCGGCGCACCGCCGTCCGGCACTGGCGGGGTGCCGTGGCGGCGGGTGCCACCCGCCTCCTTGTCGAGGGGCTCGTCGCGGCGGAGGCGGGGCCGGTGGATTTCACCGTGGCTGCCGGCGAGTGCGTGGCGCTCGTGGGCTTGCGCGGTGCCGGGCAGGTGGCGATCGGGCGGGCCCTTTTCGGCGCCGCCGAAAGGCTGGCGGGGCGGGTCCGGCTCGACGGCCGGGAGCCGGATCTCGATTCGCCCAGAGGCGCCATGGCGAGCGGTGTTTCCTTCGTCTCCGGCGAGCGGGTCGAGGAGAGCCTGCTCGCCGGTCTCGGGATGCGCGAGAATCTCTTCGCCAACCCCGGCGCTCGCGGACGCGGCCTCCTCGCGTTCTGCCGCCGCGGCGCGGAGGAGGCGGAGGCCGCCGCCCTCGGCCGGCGCTTCGACGTCCGTCCGAACGAGCCGGAGCGGCCGATCGAGACCTTCTCGGGCGGCAACCAGCAGAAGATCGTGATGGCGCGCTGGCTCGCGATCGAGGCACCGCTTCTGATCCTCGAGGAGCCCACCGCCGGTGTCGATGTCGGTGCCAAGGTCGAGATCTACGCGCTCCTGGCGGCGGCCCGCCGCGCCGGCACGGCGGTCCTGGTCGTCTCGACCGACTTCGAGGAGGTCGAGCGCATCGCCGACCGGGCGCTCGTCTTCGCCCGCGGGCGCATCATGGCCGAGCTCGCCGGCGAGGCCGTGAGCCAGCAGAACGTGCTGCATGCCGCCTCGGCCTTCACGGACGCCGACGGCACGCCGGCGGCAGCGGTGCGGGACTCCGCCTAGATGCAGTCGCTCCGATCGAATGCCCTCGAGCCGACGCGGGCCGACCTCGCCGGGCTCGGGCCGCTGCAGCGGCTGGTCCGGCTGCTGCCGGTCTACGGCCTCCCCATCCTGACCGTCCTTCTCATCGTCGTCTTCTCCCTGGCCTTGCCCGAGACCTTCCCGACCCTTTTGAACCTGCGCTCGATCCTGGGCGACAAGGCCATCATCGCGCTTCTGTCGCTGGCCGCGATGATCCCGATGATGACCGGGCGGATCGACCTCACGGTCGGCTACGGCATCGTGCTCTGGCACGTGCTGGCGATCAGCCTGCAAACGCAGCTCGGCCTGACTTGGCCTTTGGCCGTGCTCGTCGTGCTGCTGCTGGGCTGCCTGCTCGGTCTGCTCAACGGCCTTCTGGTCGAGATGGCGCAGATCGACAGCTTCATCGCCACGCTCGGCACCGGCACCGTGCTCTACGCCATCGCCTTCTGGTACACCGAGGGCCGGCAGATCATCGGCTCGCTGCCGCCCGGCTTCACCGGCCTCTACACGACCCAGATCCTCGCCATCCCGATCGCCGCCTATTACGTGCTGATCGTGGCGCTCGTGCTCTGGGTGATCGCCGAGCATCTGCCGATCGGCCGCTACCTCTACGCCATCGGCGCCAATCCGCGCGCCGCCGCGCTCAACGGCATTCCGACGCGGCGCTACGTCGTCGGCGCCTTCGTCGCCTCGGGCTTCCTTTGCGCCATCGCCGGCGTCGTGCTGGCGGCCCGGCTGCGCATCGGCCAGGCCAGCGTCGGGCTCGAGTACCTCTTGCCGGCGCTGGTCGGGGCCTTTCTGGGCTCGACCACGATCAAGCCCGGCCGGGTCAATATCTGGGGGACGATCGTCGGCGTCGCCGTGCTCGCCGTCGGCATTTCCGGCATCCAGCAGATGGGCGGCGAGTTCTGGGTCGAGCCGCTCTTCAACGGCGTCACGCTGGTGCTGGCGATCGGCATCGCCGGCTACGCCCAGCGCAAGCGGGCGACCGTGCGATCGCTCGCGCGCACCACCACCAACCCGCCGAAGGGAGGCGAGAACGATGGGTAAGTATCTGATGCTGGGGACGGCCCTGGCGCTGCTCGGCCAGACCGTCTGGACGGCGCCGGCCGCGGCCGACGCGGTGGCCGAAGCCAAGGCCTATGTCGAGGCGGCGAGCAAGCCGAACCCGCCCTGGGACGGACCGACCCAGGGGCCGGCGGCGGTGCCCGGCAAGAGCGTCGTCTTCGTCTCGACCGACCAGCGCAACGGCGGTGCCCGCGGCGTCGGCGTCGCGGTCGAGGAGGCTTCCGGCGTGATCGGCTGGACCTATCGCGAGCTCGACGGCCAGGGCACCGTCTCGGGCCGCTCGAGCGCCCTCGGGCAGGCCATGGCGCTGCAGCCCGATATCATCGTCCTCGGCGGCATCGACGCCAACGAGCAGGCGGCGGCGATCGAGGAGGCGGCGAAGCAGGGCATCGTGCTGGTCGGCTGGCACTCCTACGCCAAGGCCGGACCGCACGACAGCCTGCCGATCTTCACCAACATCACGACCGACCCGCTCGAGGTGGCGAAGGCCGCGGGCTCCCTGGCGGTCGCCGACAGTGACGGCAAGGCCGGTGCCGTCGTCTTCACCGACAGCGTCTACGAGATCGCCGTCGCCAAGGCCGACGCCATGGCCGAGATCATCGAGGCGTGCGAGACCTGCACGCTGCTGGAATATGTCGACACGCCGCTCAGTGACACCGCCACCCGGATGCCGCCGCTGACGACGGCCCTCCTGCAGCGCTACGGCGACAAGTGGACCCACGCGCTCAGCATCAACGACCTGACCTTCGATTTCATGGCGCCGGCCCTGGCGGCGGCCGGCATCGAGGGCGACGGCAATCCCCGCAACATCTCGGCCGGCGACGGCAGCGAGGCGGCCTTCCAGCGGATCCGCGACGTGCAGTACCAGATCGGCACGGTGGCCGAGCCCCTGCGTCTGCAGGGCTGGCAGGTGGTCGACGAGGCGAACCGGGCGCTCGCCGGCGAGAAGGACAGCGGCTACGTGGCACCACCGCACCTCTTCACGCCGGAGAACATCGCCTTCGATGGCGGGCCGGACAACATCTACGACCCGGACAACGGCTACACCGACGCGTATCGGAAGATCTGGGGCGTCGACTGAACGAAAGAAATGCGAGGAGGATGATCCTCCCCGCGCCCCACCAGAACTCTTGAAAAATAAAAGTAACGGTGGGGCCTGGGGAGGCGCCGCCTCCCCAGATTCTTTTTGAGAGCGCGAGGAAACCATGCCGAGCCACGATCTGCCGAAACCCGACTTCGCCCGCAACATGCGCCTGATCGGCCACAGCGACCAGGGCGGCCGGCCCGACGGCGTGCAGCTCATGGTCTGGAAGGGCTTCGCCTATACGGGCCACATGTTCTCCAGGGGCTTCAGCGTCATCGACCTGCGCGACCCGAGGAACCCGAAGCCCGCGGGCTACCATCAGGCTCCGGCGAACACCTGGAACATCCACCTGCAGACGGCCGACGATCTCCTGCTGGTCATCAACGCCAAGGACATGTTCGCCGCCGCCGAGTTCGCCGACGAGCACGCCTATTACAAGGGCTCGCTCGGCGACAAGGTCGGCACCGCCGCCAAGCCCGGCACCGGCCGCGACTGGACCGCCGGCATGGCGGTCTACGACATCTCCAAGGCGGGCGAGCCGAAGCGGATCGGATTCATGCCGGTGGACGGCGGCGGCATCCACCGCATCTGGTACACGGGCGGCCGCTGGGCCTATGTCTCGGCCCTCCTCGACGGCTACACCGACTACATCTTCATGACCGTCGACATGGCCGACCCGACCAATCCCAAGGAGGCCGGCCGCTACTGGCTGCCCGGCATGCACACCGCCGGCGGCGAGACCCCCACCTGGGAGCCGACCCGCCGCTTCGGCCTGCACCATGCGATCATCGCCAACGACACGGCGTACGCCGCGTGGCGCGACGCCGGGCTCGTCGTCATCGACGTCGCCGACCGGGCGAAGCCCGAGCTCGTCGTCCACAAGAACTGGTCGCCCCCCTTCGGCGGCGGCACCCACAACTGCCTGCCGCTGCCCGACCGCGAGCTCCTCGTCGTCCTCGACGAGGCCGTGCTCGACCACCAGGAGGACGGGGTCAAGCACATCTGGATGATGGACATCCGCGTGCCAGCGAACCCCGTCAGCCTCTCCACCTTCCCGCAGCCGACCGAGGCCGACTACGTCGCCAAGGGCGGCCATTTCGGCCCCCACAACCTCTACGAGAACCGCCCCGAGGGCCTCGTCAGCTCCGAGCTCATCTTCACCACCTGGCAGAACGCCGGCATCCGGGTCTTCGACATCAGGAACGAGCTCCGCCCCGAAGAAACCGCCGTCTGGGTCCCCCCCGAGCCCAGAAAGCTCATGGACCACCGCCCCAACCGGAAGAAGGTCATCCAGTCCTGCGACGTGTTTGTGGACAAGGACGGCCTCGTCTACAGCAACGACTACAATGGCGGGATGTTCATTCTGGAGTATGGGGGATGAGGAGAATGTGGGGAAGATGATCTTCCCCACGCCCCGTCGGCTTTTGTTGGAGCAGCGCCTGCCACGGACGGCGCCGCCAAATATCGAAAGGGACGGTTCGCGGCCGCTGGTCGGTCTGGGTGAACGGGTACCGGCGCGTGACCTTCCCGTTCGGAGGCGGGCACGCCTGCCTTTTGGATTATGAGGACCACCGCTGATCGCCATGCATGATCCCCCGCATCCAGGTGAGTTTATTAATGAAGTCTATGTGGAGCCGAACAAGCTGAGTGGCCGTGCGCTGGCGGCCGCATCGGGGTATCCGCCTCCACCTTGAACCGCATTCTCGTTGGCAGGAGCGGCATCAGTCCCGAGATGGCGCTGCGCCTCGCCAAAGCCCCGGGCCGTTCCCCCGAGAGCTCTGGCTCGCCATGCAAGGCAAGGACGACCTGTGGCAGGTCAGGAAGCACGCGGAGCTCGACACCCTCGGCAAGGTCGAGCTCACGGCGGCCTGATACTGCTTTGGTCGTGCCGCGGGGCCGTAGGGAGATCCGCCGGATCTGGCCGAGCGTCCTCCTTGCCCTCCCGACACGGCATTGATAAGCCATTGCCATGATGCCCGCGCAGGCAGTGGGCGGGTGGGAGAAGGGAGGGATCATGGAAACGCGGAGGACGCTCGGTGCGCTCGTGGCCTTGGCCATCGGCGCCGTTGCCTTGGGCTCGGCGGGGCAGGCTCAGGACAAGCCGGTGGTGGCGCTCATTCCGGGGCTGACCACGGACGCCTTCTACATCACCATGGAGAAGGGGGCGCAGGCGGCGGCCGACGAGCTCGGGGTCGAGCTCCTCTTCCAGGGCGGTCCGGAGTTCAACCCGACCGTCCAGGTGCCGGTGCTGCAGGCGGTGATCGCGCGTCAGCCGGACGTCATCCTGATTGCACCCACCGACAAGCAGCAGCTCATAGCGCCGCTGCGCCAGGCGGTTGACGCGGGGATCAAGGTGATCACGGTCGACACCTTCATCGGCGACGGCAAGTATCAGGATGGCGAGGGCGAGGGCGATTTTCCCTTGAGCTATGTCGCCTCCGACAATGTGCTGGGCGGCAAGATGGCCGGCGAGGCGCTGGGCGAGGCGCTCGGCGGCAAGGGCAAGGTCTATGTCGCCAACGTCAAGCCCGGCATCTCGACCACCGACCAGCGCGAGGAGGGCTTCAAGGAGGCGATGCAGGAGGAGTTCCCCGACATCGAGGTGCTCGAGACGCAGTTCAACGACGACGACGCCAACAAGGCGGCGGCCCAGGTGCAGGCGGTCTACGCCCGCAATCCCGATCTGGCCGGCGTGTTCGGCGCCAACCTCTTCTCGGCCATCGGTGCCGCCGACGGCGTCAAGGCGCTCGGCAAGACCGGCGAGATCAAGGTGGTGGCCTTCGACACGCCGATGCGCATCGTCGACGACATCAAGAGCGGGCTGATCGACATGGCGATCGCCCAGCACCCCTACGACATCGGCTACGAGGGGGTGAAGGCGGCGGTGGCGGCCATCGACGGCGAGAAGATCCCGACCTCGATCGGCACCGGCTTCACCGTCATGAACGCCGACAACATCGACGATCCGGACGTGCGGGCGCGAATCTACTCGGAATGAGCCGAGTTTCCTGACGTGAGGAACCGCGAGGCGGACGAGGGCGGGCGCCATCCCGCCCTCGACCTGCTCCTGCGCGCCTGGCCCTGGCTCTTTCTCCTCGGCCTTCTGGTCTTCTTCGAGATCTGGGCGCGAGGGCGATACGGCATCTCGTTCCTGATCAACCCCTACAACGTGCAGAGCATCGCGCTCTTCGCGGCCTTTCCCTTGCTGCTCGGGCTCGGCCAGACCTTCGTCATCATCGCCGGCGGCATCGACCTCTCGGTCGGCTTCGTCATGGGGCTGGCGGCGGTGGTCATGGCCCGGGTCATGCAGGCGGCCACGCCCATCGATCCCGCCTTCGCCCTGCTGCTCGGCATCCTCGCGGCCTTTCTGGTGGCGCTGGTGCCGGGCCTGATCAACGGCACGCTGATCTCGAGGCTGAAGGTGCCGCCCTTCATCGGCACGCTCGGCATGTTCGGCGTCGCCCGTGGCGCCGGCTTTCTCATCGCCGGCGGCACGACGGTGCCGGTCAACAATCCCTGGCTCTTCGCCATGGGCAACGGCAAGCTCCTGGGCGTGCCGCTGCCGGTCGTCATCGCGCTTCTCGTCGTGATCGTCATGCACTGGACGCTGAGCCAGTCGCGCTTCGGCCAATACACCTATGCGATCGGCGGCAACCGGGTGGCGGCGGTGCGCTCCGGCATCAACGTGCGCCGCCACACCCTCGTGCTCTACATGATCTCGGCGACCACGGCCGGCATCGCCGGCATGCTCTACACCTCCCGCTTCTCGGCGGGCGCCGCGCAGGCGGGCGAGCCCATCCTCCTGGATTCCATCGCTGCCGTGGTGATCGGCGGCGCCTCGCTCTTCGGCGGCTCGGGCACCATCATCGGCACGGTGATCGGTGCCTTCATCATCGCCGTCATCCAGTACGGGCTCGTCTTCATCGATGTCGAGCCTTTCTGGCAGTTCGTCGCCGTCGGCATCGTCATCATCGTCTCGGTCCTGATCGACCAGTCGCGCGACCGGCTGACGGGGGAGCGTCGCGATGCCGACTGAGCCGATCCTGCGCTGCCACGAGCTCTCGAAGCGCTTCGGCGGGGTGCACGCGCTCGAGCGGGTGAGCTTCGATCTGGCCCGGGGCGAGGTCCTGGCGCTGGCCGGCGACAACGGCGCCGGCAAGTCGACGCTCATCAAGGCGGTCTCGGGCGTGCATCAGCCGGACGAGGGCGAGATCCGGTTCAAGGGCTCGCGCGTCCGCTTCGAGAACCCGCGGCAAGCGCGCGAGACGGGCATCGAGACCATCTATCAGGACCTGGCGCTGGCCGACAATCTCGACGTCGGAGCCAATGTGTTCCTCGGCCGCGAGCCCCTGGTCTCCTTCCTCGGCCTGAAGCGACTCGACCGGGCGACGATGCGCAGCGTCGCGCACGAGGTGCTCGAGACCCTGGATATCGACATCCCGAGGCGCAAGCTGCGCGAGCCGGTGCGCAACCTCTCGGGCGGCCAGCGCCAAGCGGTCGCCATCGGCCGCGCCATCTACTGGAAGGCCGAGCTCCTGATCATGGACGAGCCGACGGCGGCTCTGGGCGTGCCCGAGCAGCGCAAGGTCAAGGAGCTGATCCTGCGGCTGAAGGAGCAGGGGGTGGCGATCCTCTTCATCAGCCACAACCTCGTCGACATCTTCGACGTCGCCGACCGCATCCTCGTGCTCCGCCGCGGCATCAAGGCCGGCGAGCGGCGGCCGGCCGAGACCGACCACAACGAGATCGTCAGGCTCATGGTCGGCGGCTGAGCGGCGGGCACGGCGAAAGCTCCCCCGTCGCGGCAGGCACGGTCCGGATCGTAAGACGGGCTTGCAAGACATTAATCCTACCACAAGCTCGCTGCCGGGGCAAGGGCGGCTTCGGTTCGATCGGCCCGATCCCGCGGTCGGGTTCGATCGCCTCGGGCGGGGACCGAGAAACGACGAATCGCATTGAAGAACAAGGGTTTAGAAGGTTCCGGGTGCGTTTGCGAAGGCTCGGGTTCGATCGTCGCCTTGCGGGGGAAAACGGCGAATTCGCGGGTTCGCTCGTCGCCCGCTCGGGTTCCTTCGTCCTCGATGGTTGCGTCCGATGCAACATTTCCTTCCGAAGGTCGCATGGAATGCAACATCCGGGCTGCCGATGTTGCATCCTGCGCGACATCGGCCCCGGCCATGTTGCACGGGATGCAACATGTCGAGGGCCGATGCTGCACTTGATGCAACGTGCCCGGCGGCGGGAGGGACCTCGCTGGCGGCCTGGGCGGGAGGCGAGATCCCTTTTCGCCGCATCTCAGGCGAGGAGGGTGCGGGCGGCCTCGGCGTCGAGCGGGGCGGGGCGGGTGCAGGTGGTCTGGAGGTCGACGAAGGCGCCGGTCTCGGCCGACTTCAGGATCGAGGTCATGATCTCGATGCCGTGCAGCGCCCGCTCGAGGGCGCAGCGTGCTTCGCGGCCTTCGATCAGTGCCAGCGCCATGTCGGCGAGGCCGGCCGTGCGGTAGTTGGCGAGGCTGGGCTCCGGCTCGCCGTGGTTGCGTGCCGAGAACGGATGATCGGCGTGATCGGGTGTGGTCACCCGCCCATCGGGGCCGACCAGCTCCACCGTGCCGCCGAACCAGTTGGGGTCGGGGAGGAAGAGCGTGCCTTTTGTGCCGTAGAGCTCCATGTGCTGGTGGCGGTGCGCCCAGACGTCCCAGCTGGCGCCGAGGGTCACGACGGCGCCGTTGGCGAACTCGATCACGGCGTGCAGCGTGGTCGGGGTCAGGACCGGGATCTTCTCGCCCCGGCGCGGGCCGGGGGCGCCGAGGGTGCGGGTCGGGGTGGCGGTATTGGCGAGGGCCGCGACCCTCCGCGCCGGGCCGATCAGGTTGATCAGGTTGGCGACGTAGTAGGGGCCGACGTCCAGCACCGGGCCGGCGCCCGGCCTGAAGAAGAAATCCGGGTTGGGATGCCAGTTCTCCATGCCGTGCGACATGACGTGGGCGGTGCCGGAGGTGACGGTGCCGAGAGCGCCTTCGTCGATCAGCTTGCGCGCGAGCTGGTGGGCGCCGCCGAGGAAGGTGTCCGGTGCCGAGCCGACGAGAAGGTTCTGCTCCTTGGCCAGGGCTTCCAGCCGGAGCCCCTCCTCGACGGTCAGGACGAAGGGCTTTTCCGAGTAGACGTGCTTGCCGGCCTCGAGGGCCCGGCGGGTCACCTCGAAATGGGCGTCGGGGATGGTCAGGTTGACGACGACGGCGATGTCCTCGCTCGCCAGCAGCTCCTCGACGGTCATGGCGCGCACGCCGGCTTCCCGGGCGCGCATCTCGGCCGCGGCCGGGACGCGGTCGGCGCAGGCGCGGATCTCGATGCCCCTGAAGAGCGGCGCCAGGCGGAAATAGGTCGTGGAGATGTTGCCGCAACCGATGATGCCGACGCCGAGATCGGTGGTCATGGCACCGCCCTCCAGAAGAGATCCTGTGCCGCGGCGAGCGATCGCTCGGCGAAGCGGGCGGGGTCGGAGGGGTTGTCGTGCTCGAGGACGTAAGTGCGGGCGGGGGTTCGCCGCAAGGCCGCCATCAGGTCGACCCAATCCACCGTGCCCTGGCCGAGATCGGCCCAGCCGTCCTCGTCGGCGTTGGTGCCGGCGGGAGCGATGTCCTTGACGTGGACGGCGGTGATGCGCCGGCCCAGCGCCTCGATCCAGAAGAAGGGATCGGCGCCGCCCTTGATGATCCAGGCGATGTCCGCCTCCCATTCGAGGTCCGGGCCGCCCTCGAAGATCGCCGCCAGCGGCACGCTGCCGTCGGCCAGGGGCTGGAGCTCGAAATCGTGGTTGTGCCAGCCGAAGCCGAGGCTGGCGTCGCGCAGCGGCGCGGCGGCCGTCTGCAGCCGCTCGCCGAAGGCGCGCCAGCCGGCGGCCGAGGTCGGGCGCTCGTTCGCAGGGAGGTAGGGGCAGTAGAGGGTGCGCAGGTCGAGCAGCCGGGCGATCTCGAGGACCCTCAGGGGCTCGTTCTCGAGCCTGTCGATGCCGATATGCGCCGTCTCCATGGCGAGGCCGCAGGCATCCAGGCGGGCCTTCAGCCCGGCCAGCGCCCTGTCGTCCTCGAAGAGCCCGCCATAGCCCTCGACATGTCGGTAGCCGAGCTTCGCGAGCAGGGCCAGAACCTCGGCCAGGGGCTCCTTGCGCGACGAGTAGAGCTGGTAGGAGATGGTGGTCATCGGGTCCTTTCGGGGGAATGTCCGGTTGCGTGGGATGCGGTATGAGAGCCTGTTCGAGACGTTCCTGGACTGATGAGCGACTTCGCGGGGTCGGGCGGCGATGATCGCCTGCTCTTTTGTCGGTTGTGGGGAACGGGGCGGGCGTGCGGGTCGAAGGAGGCCCGGGGCGAAAAGAGTCCTGACCCCATTGTGCGCGGTTCAGCGGTCGGGGGTGGCTGGCTCGGCCGAATACTGGTCGTCCGTGACCTTCTCCAGCCAGTCGACCGAGGAGCCGTTCAGCCGCTCGTGAATGGCGATATGCGTCATGGCGGTGGTCGGCGTCGCGCCGTGCCAGTGCTTCTCGCCCGGCTCGAACGTGACGACGTCGCCCGGTTCGATCTCCTCGATCGGGCCACCTTCCCTTTGCACCCGGCCGCGTCCGGCGGTGACGACGAGCGTCTGGCCGAGCGGGTGCGTGTGCCATGCCGTGCGCGCGCCGGGCTCGAAGGTCACGCTGACGCCGGCGACGCGCGCCGGTTCCGGGGGGCTCATCAAGCTATCGATGCGGACGCTGCCGGTGAAATACGCTTCCGGCCCCTTGCGGGAGGGCCCGGAACCTTTGCGCTGGATGTTCATGAAGGTCTCCACGGGCCCGGCCCGGCGGTGCGGTGATGAACGGGCGGAGCCTCGGCATCCGCCCGTGCGACATCCGGCTTCGCGACGTCGACGGGCCCGGCGTGCATGGAAGGTGTGGACGAAGCCGGTCCCTGCATGTCACTTCGCTCGAGCGTGGATGGCGCCTTCGAGGTTTCTGGCGCGCCCGACAGGATTCGAACCTGTGACCCTCAGATTAGGAATCTGATGCTCTATCCTGCTGAGCTACGGGCGCCGCCGGCCCCGGGTATATCAAGGCCGGGGTGGTCTCGACAACTGCGCTGGCTCGGCCTCGTGCTGGCGACCCTGGGCGGTGTGGTGCCCGGGCAGGTCCGGGCGGACGCTGCCGCGGCGGAGATCCGGCTCGAGGCGGGCGGTGCCGCCGCCATCCGACGCCTGCAGCCGGTGGTGGAGCTCGACCTCGAGGACGACGGTGTGGCGGTGCTTCGCGATCTCGTCGTGCCGCGCGGGGTGGAGGGCGAGCTGCGCGCCTTTCTCGCACCCCACCTGGCGCCGGCCTCGCTTCGCCTGGCCGGGCCGGCTCCCGCCGATCGGCACGGAAGGCTCCGCGTCCAGCCGCTCGGGGCGGACGGACGCTCGCTTCAGGCCGAGCTGGTGGCGGCCGGCCTGGCGCTGGTGCGGCCGCTGCCGGACAGCGATCCCGCCGTGCTCGAGGCGCTGCTCGGGGAGGAGCGGGGGGCCGAGGCGGCCGGCAGGGGTCTGTGGCGCCGGCCGGCGGAGGTGGTGGTGCAGGCGGCCGACGCGGCGACGCGGCTCGGGCGGTTCGTGCTGCTCGAGGGGGTGGTCTTGCAGGCGAGCCGGCAGCAGCGCTACTTCTATCTGAATTTCGGGAGCGACTGGCGCACCGACACCACGGCGCGCATCGACAAGGAGGCGTTGCGCGCCATGCAGCGGGCGGGGTTCGATCCGGCGGTGCTCGAGGGCCGGAACGTGCGGCTGCGCGGCACGTTGTTCGCCGAGAACGGGCCGATGCTCGAGCTTTGGACATATCGGGGAATCGAGGTCATGCCGTGAGCCGATCGCGCACCGCCGTCATCGCCGCAACCCTGGCGGTGTCCTTGGCCCTGAACGCGGCCTGCACCACGGCGCCGGCGGGCGGCGGGCCGATCCTGGCCGCCGGCTCGATCGAGGACGACGTGCGGGCCGGCAGGGAGGCGCATCCGCAGATCCTCCAGGAATACGGGGGTGCCGTCGAGAATCCCGAGCTCGCCGCCTATGTCAGCCGCGTCGGCAATCGGGTGAAGGACGTCTCGGAGCTCGCCGATCTCGATTTCACCTTCACCGTGCTGGACAGCGAGATCGTGAACGCCTTCGCCCTGCCGGGCGGCTATGTCTATGTCAGCCGGGGACTTCTGGCCTATGCCGACGACGAGGCCGAGCTGGCGAGCGTGCTGGCGCACGAGATCGGCCATGTGACGGCGCGGCACGGTGCCTCGCGGCAGACCACGGGCCAGCTCGCCACCTTCGGGCTCGGCCTTCTGGGCGTTTTGGGCGGGGCCGTGCTGGGCGGCGAGGAGGGGGCCAAGCTCGGTGCCCAGCTCGGTCAGCAGGCCGGCTACGGGCTGACCCAGACCTATTCCCGAAGCCAGGAATACGAGGCCGATGCGCTCGGCATCCGCTATCTGGCGCGGGCCGGCTACGACCCCGAGGCGAGTCCGGATTTTCTGGAGGCGCTCGAGACCAGCGCCGAGCTGCAGGCCAAGCTGGCCGGCACCAGCGTGCGCGAGCCCGGCGCTCTCGACCATTTCTTCGCGAGCCATCCCTACACGCCCGACCGGGTGAAGGAGGCGCGCGAGCTGGCCGGGGAGCACGGGCAGTCGGGCGACGAGCGCGACAGAAAGCGCTTCCTCGCCGCCATCGACGGGATGATCTACGGGCCGAGCCCGCGGCAGGGCTTCGTCGAGGGCAACCATTTCGCCCATCCGGGCCTGCGCATCGCCTTCGATTATCCAGAGCCCTACAAGCTGATCAACCAGCCGGCGGCGGTGGTGGGGCGGGCGGAGAACCGGGTCCTCCTGTTCGACATGGGGGCCGCCAAGGGGGTTTCCGATCCGGTGCGCTACCTCGCCGACGACTGGCTGAAGGGGCTGGATCTGCAGGACGTGCAGCGCTTCACCAGCGATGGCGGCTTCGCCGGGGCGATCGGCTACGGCAACGTGCAGCTCAACGGCCAGAGAGCGCAGGCGGGCTTCGCGGTGCTGGCGGGCGAGGGGGGCGAGTTCTACCGCTTCGCGCTCGTCACCGGCCGCTTCGGCAAGGAGGAGGCGCGCGAGCTGCGCCTGGCGGCCGACAGCCTGCATCGTCTCTCGAAGGCGGAGGCGGCGGCGCTCAAGCCCTTGCGGGTGGAGATCGTCGAGGTGCAGGCCGGCGACACGATCGAGAGCCTGGGGCGGGAGATGGAGGTCGAGCGGCTGCCGAAGGAGCAGTTCGTCACGCTCAACGGCTTCGATCGCGGCCGCGAGCTCGAGGTCGGCGACGAGGTGAAGATCCTCGTGCGCGGCTGACCGCCGCCGATGCTTGCCCCGATACCGCCGATTGAGCATGTATGGTGGCCGCGGCCAGCGGGGAGGAGGTGGGCATGAGCGGAACCAGCATCGGCAAGCCGGTCAGGCGCAAGGAGGACACGCGCTATCTCCTGGGGCAGGGGCGCTACACCGACGACGTGACGTTTTTGGGCCAGGCCCATGCCTGGATCGTGCGCTCGCCCTTCGCCAATGCCAGGATCGTGCGGCTCGACGCGGATGCCGCCCGGGCGATGCCCGGCGTGCTCGCCGTTTTCACCGGCGACGACGTGGCGGCCGACGGGCTCGGCGGCCTGCCCTGCGGCTGGGGGGTCACCGACCGGCACGGCCAGCCGATGAAGGAGCCGCCGCACCCGCTTCTGGTGCAGGGGCGCGTGCGCCATGTGGGCGACAACGTGGCGATGATCGTGGCGGAGACGCGCGAGCAGGCGCGGGATGCGGCGGAAGCGCTCGAGGTCGATTACGAGTCCCTGCCGGCGGTGACCGGCGTCGAGGCGGCCCTGGCCCCTGGCGCGCCTCTGGTCCACGAGGGCATTGCCGGCAATCTCTGCTACGACTGGACCATTGGCGACGAGGCGGCCGTGGCGACGGCCTTCGCCGGGGCCGCCAGGGTGGCGAGGGTCGATCTGGTCAACAACCGGGTGATCGCCAATCCGCTCGAGGCCCGGGCCTGCAACGCCCTTTGGGATGCGGCGGCGGACGCCTACACGCTCTACATGACGAGCCAGAACCCGCACGTCATAAGGCTTCTGATGGGGGCCTTCGTGCTCAAGCTGCCGGAGCATCGCCTGCGGGTGGTGGCACCCGATGTGGGCGGCGGCTTCGGCAGCAAGATCTATCACTATGCCGAGGAGGCGCTCTGCACCTGGGCGGCGCGGAAGGTCCGAAGGCCGGTCAAGTGGACGTCCGAGCGCACCGAGGCCTTCATCACCGACACGCATGGCCGCGACCACGTGACGAGGGCCGAGATGGCGCTCGACGAGGCGGGCACGTTTCTGGCGCTTCGGGTGGACACGCAGGCCAACATGGGCGCCTATCTCTCGACCTTCGCGCCCTCCATCCCGACCTATTTCTACGCGCTCATGTTCTCCGGCCAGTACCGGACGCCGGCGATCCACATCCGGGTGAGGGCCGCCTTCAGCCACACGACGCCGGTCGACGCCTATCGCGGTGCCGGCCGGTCGGAATGCATGTACGTGCTCGAGCGGCTGGTGGACGAGGCGGCCAGGGTGACGGGCCTCGATCCCGCGGAGATCCGCCGCCGCAACTTCATCGCCCCCGACGGGTTTCCTTTCCACTCGCCGGTCGGCGTGGTCTACGACAGCGGCGCCTTCGACGCGATTCTGGGCGAGGCTTTGGCCATGGCGGATCGTGACGGTTTCGCGGAGCGGCGGGCGCGGGCCGAGGCGCGGGGCCGGCTGCGCGGCCTCGGCTTCTCCTGCTGGATCGAATCCTCGGGCGCGGCGCCCTCGGCGGCGGTGACGGCGCTCGGCTGCCGCGCCGGGCTCTTCGAGGCGGCCAAGGTCAGGGTGCATCCGACCGGGGCCGTCTCGGTCTTCACCGGCGCCCACAGCCACGGTCAGGGCCACGAGACCACCTTCGCGCAGGTGATCGCCGACAAGTTCGGCATCGATCTGGACCAGGTGGACGTGGTTCACGGCGACACGGCGACGGTGCCGTTCGGCATGGGCACCTACGGCTCGCGCTCGATGGCGGTGGGCGGCGGGGCCCTGGCGCTCACCGCCGACAAGGTGATCGAGAAGGGCAAGAGGATCGCGGCGCATCTCATGGAGGCGGCGGTCGAGGATGTGCTCTTCGAGAACGGCACCTTCAGGGTCGCCGGCACCGACAAGTCGGTGGGCTGGGTGCAGATGTCGCTGGCCGCGCATGTGCCGGCCAACTATCCGCTCGACCGGATGGAGCCGTGCATCGAGGAGACCACGTTCTACGATCCGCCGAACTTCACCTTCCCCAACGGCTGCTTCGTCTGCGAGGTCGAGATCGAGCGGGAGACCGGCCGGGTCACGGTCGACCGTCTGACCGGCGTCCACGATGTCGGGCGGACCATCAACCCCCTGATCGTCACGGGTCAGATCCATGGCGGCCTGGCCCAGGCCGTGGGCCAGGCGCTCCTCGAGGAGGTCGTCTATGACGGCGAGGGGCAGTTGCTCAACGGCTCGTTCATGGACTACGCCATGCCGCGCGCCTCGGACGTGCCGAGCTTCACCGTCGCCGGCCACGACGTGCCCTGCCCGCACAACCCGCTCGGCGTCAAGGGTGCCGGCGAGGCCGGCCTCACCGGCGCGCCGCCGGCGATCATGAACGCCGTCGCCGACGCGCTCCTTTCCGCCGGCGCCCGGCCGGTCGAGATGCCGGCGACGCCGGAGCGGGTCTGGCGCGCCTTGCAGGAGGCCCTGGGCTAGTGGATCGTTAGCGGCATGAGATTCCCCTGGCCGACGATCCGTGCCGGGTCGTTGCCCTGCGAGGGAGCCTCGGCGTTCTCGTGGTGCCTCGTCGTGGTCTGCCTGCTCCTCGGCGGCCCGGCTCGGGCCGCGGGTCCGGAAGAGCTGATCCGTGCCCATGGATTCGCGCCGGACGAGGTGGGGCTGGTCGTCGAGGATGCGGATAGCGGGCGGCGGCTGATCGAGCGGCGGGCGGACCGGCCGGGGCCGGCGGCGTCGACGCTGAAGCTGGTGACGGCGATCGGCGCTCTCGATGCGCTGGGTGCTGAGCACCGCTTCTCGACGCGTGTCCTCGCCACCGGTGAGCCCGATGCGGCCGGTCGGCTCGAGGGCGACGTCGTGCTCGAGGGGGGCGGCGATCCGCTCCTCGACATGGACGGGCTGATGGAGCTCGCCTGGGGGCTGCGGCGCGCGGGGATCGCCACCCTAAAGGGTCGGCTCCTGCTGGCCGATGCGCGGCTGCCGCGCCTTTCGGTCATCAATCCGGCACAGCCGGTCGAGGCCGGCTACAATGCCGGGATCGGTGCGTTGTCGCTCGCCTTCAACCGGGTCCGGCGGCCGGCCGGTGCCGCCTGGACCGTGCCGGGCCTGCGCGAGCGCGGGCCGGCCTGGGCACGGCTGCCGGTCGATCGGCCGGCAGCCGTGCCGGTGCAGGATGCCGGCATGCATGCGGCGCTGGTCTTTCGCGAGCTCGCGGCGGCGCTCGGGGTCGTCCTGCCGGAGCCGGTCCGCGCGGCCGTTCCGGCCGGGGCCCGGGTGGTGGCCGAGCATCGGAGCCGCAGCCTGCGCGAGATCGTCGAGGCGATGCTGCTCTACAGCAACAACCAGATCGCCGAGATCGTCGGCCTCGCCGCCACGGGCGCCGGCTCGCTCCGCCATTCGGCCGAGCTCCTGGTGACCCATGTGCAGGAGGCGCTGCCGGCGACCGACTGGCGGAGCTTCGTGCTCACCAATCACTCGGGGCTGGACCCGGCGGCGCGGGCGACGCCGGACCAGCTCCTGGCCATCCTGCGGCTCGCCGAGACGCGGCACGGGATCATCGCGCTCCTGCCCGCCGCCGCCTGGTCCGGCAGTCTCGAGCATCGCTTCGAGAGCGAGGAGGCGGTGCTCAGGATCTGGGCCAAGACCGGCTCGCTCGATTTCGCGAGCGCGCTTTTGGGCTACGTCCTTCCGGATGCGGGGCGGCCCAGGCGCATCGTGGTGCTGATCGAGGACGCGGCGGGCCGGCGGGCGCGCGACGCGGTCGAGGTGCCGCCGCCCGAGATGCGGCGCGCCATCGACGATTTCACGAGCCGCGCCCGCGACCTGCGTGACGCGCTCGCGGCCTGGGCGCTCCGGCTTCCGGGCTGAGGTCAGCTCGGGAAGGCGCCCAGGACGTAGACGGCGCGCAGGATGTCGCCGGGCGGCACGTCGCCGAAGCTCGCCTTGTAGATCTGGTCGATCGTGGGCGAGCGGTAGATCCGGCTGAGCGCGCCGTCCACGGCGATCCTGAAGGGGCGGTCGTCGAGCGGCAGGGCCAGGGCGTAGCTCTCGATGGTGTAGAGCCGCTCGCCGACCGTGAGCTCGCTTTTCCGATCGCTCGCCTGCAGGAGGTAGATGAGGATGGCGCGGTCGGCGAAATAGGCGTCGATGGCACCCTCGGCGAGCTGCTCCAGGGCGGCCTCGTGGTCGCCGATGGCCACGATCTCGACGTTCAGCTTCTCCTTGTCGAGCTCGCGGCGGAGCATCTCCTCGGTGGTCGTGCCGCTGCGCACGCCGATCTTGCCGCCGCCGAGCTCGGCGAACGAGCTCGGCCCGTCATTGCGGTAGATGACGCCCATGCCGGTGACGAAGGTGGCCGAGGAGAAGTCGACCTCCTCCAGCCTCGAGAGGGTGATAGAGGTGGCGCCGCAGAGCATGTCGATGCGGCCGTCACCCAAAGCGGCGAAGCGGTCCTCGGTCGTGACCTCGACGTACTCGACCTCGAGGTCGGCCATGCCGAGCTCGTCCTTGAGATCGGCCGCCACCGCCCGGCAGAGCTGGACCGTGTAGCCGCCCGGCTCGTCGAGCGCGTCCTTGAAGGAGAAGGGGATGGCATCGTCGCGCACGCCGAGGCGGATCGTGCCGCGCTCCTTGATCTGATCGAGGGTGCCGGCCGTGGCCACGACCGGCAGGGTGAGCAGCAGGAGGGTCGCGAGGGCGCGGGCAAGCATGCGGCAGCTCCGGTTGATTGGGCGCTTCATTCGAAGGTCATGAGCACCTGGTCGGCGCTCACCGTGTCGCGCTCGGCGATCGACACCGTGGCGATAATGCCATCGCGCTCGGCCTTCAAGACATTCTCCATCTTCATGGCCTCGAGAACGCAGAGGGTCTGCCCGGCCTTGACGAGGTCGCCCTCGCCGACGCCGACCATGACGATCATGCCCGGCATCGGCGAGAGCAGCATCTTCGAGGTGTCGACCGGCGCCTTCTCCGGCATCAGCATGGCGAGCTCGTGGGCCCGCCGGCGCCTGACCAGGATGCGGACGGAGGCGCCCTTGTGGGTCAGATCGAAGCCCTCGGGCACGCGGCGGCAGCCGGCGGTGATCATCTGGCCGTCGATGCCGGCGCGGGCGAGCTTGAGGCCCGGACGCCAGTGCAGCACCAATTCGTGCGGCGGGCCGTCGTCGATGGCGATGGAGTGGACGCGGTCGCGCTCGATCGCCTCGACGGTGTACGCGCGCTTGCCGAGATAGGCGACGAAGGCGGTGGGCGGGGCCAGGGCGACGCCCGGCAGCTGGCCGCTGATCGCCTGGGCGCGAGCGAGCTGGCGGGCGCGCATGGCGGTGGCGAGGGCGACGAGCCGCCGCTCGGTCGCCTCGTCGAGGAGGGGCGAGGTGAATTTCTCGCCGTACTCCTCGGCGATGAAGTTGGTGGTGAAGGCGCCGGCGGCGAAGCGCGGGTGGTTGACCACGGCATTGAGGAAGGCGAGGTTGTGCCCCGGCCCCTCGACGACGAAATTGTCGAGCGCTTCGGCGAGGCGCGAGATGGCCGCCTTCCGGTCGCGCCCATGGGCGCAGAGCTTGGCGATCATCGGATCGTAGTGCAGCGAGACCTCGCCGCCCTCGACCACGCCGCTGTCGCAGCGCACCCCGCCGCCGGCGGGCTCGACATAGGTGACGAGGCGGCCGGTCGAGGGCAAGAAGCCCCGGGCCGGGTCCTCGGCATAGACCCTGGCCTCGATCGCCCAGCCGTCGTGGCGGATGTCCGCCTGATCGAAGGGCAGGCGCTCGCCGGCGGCGACGCGGATCATCTGCTCGACGAGGTCGATGCCGGTGACGAGCTCGGTCACGGGATGCTCGACCTGCAGGCGGGTGTTCATCTCGAGGAAGTAGAAGCGGCGCTCCTTGTCGACGATGAACTCGACGGTCCCGGCCGAGTGGTAGCCGACGGCACGCGCCAGCTCGACCGCCTGCTCGCCCATGGCGCGGCGGGTCCTGGCGTCGAGGAAGGGGGAGGGCGCCTCCTCGATGACCTTCTGGTGGCGCCTCTGGATCGAGCATTCGCGCTCGCCGAGATGGAGGGTGCGGCCGTGCCTGTCGGCGAGGACCTGGATCTCGATGTGCCGGGGCTCCTCGACGAACTTCTCGATGAACACGCGGTCGTCGCCGAAGGAGGAGCGCGCCTCCGAGCGGGCGCGCTCGAGGCTCTCGTCGAGCTCGCGCTCGCTTCCGGCGACGCGCATGCCCTTGCCGCCGCCGCCGGCCGAGGCCTTGACCATGACGGGGTAGCCGATCTCGGCGGCGATGTTGCGCGCCTCGGTCGGATCGCCCACGGCGTCCAGCGTGCCGGGCACGGTCGAGACGCCGGCCTCGCGGGCGAGCCGCTTGCTCTCGATCTTGTCGCCCATGGCCCGGATGGCGTCGACGGGGGGGCCGATGAAGACGATGCCCGCCCGCTCGAGGGCCAGGGCGAACTCGGCGTTCTCGGAGAGGAAGCCGTAGCCCGGATGCACGGCCTCGGCACCCGTCTGGCGGCAGGCCTCGACGATGCGGTCGATGCGAAGGTAGCTCAGGGTCGCCGGCGGCGGTCCGATCAGCACCTTCTCGTCGGCCATGGCGACGTGGCGGGCCATGGCATCCGCCTCGGAATGCACGGCGACGGTGCCGATGCCGAGCCTCTGGCAGGTGCGGATGATGCGGCAGGCGATCTCGCCGCGATTGGCGATCAGGATCTTCTGGAACACGTCGGGATTCTCCTGATCCGGATCAGAGCGGGATGTTGCCGTGCTTGCGCCAGGGCTTCTCGGATTTCTTCGAGCGCAGCCAGCGCAGCGAGCGCGCCACCCGGCGGCGGGTGCCGTGCGGCATGATGACGTCGTCGATGAAGCCGCGGCGGGCGGCGACGAAGGGGTTGGCGAAGCGGTCGCGGTACTCCTCGGTGCGCTGCGCGATCTTCTCGGGATCGCCGAGGTCGCTGCGGAAGATGATCTCGACCGCACCCTTGGGGCCCATGACGGCGATCTCGGCCGTGGGCCAGGCGTAGTTGACGTCGCCGCCGAGGTGCTTCGAGCTCATCACGTCGTAGGCGCCGCCATAGGCTTTGCGCGTGATGACCGTGACCTTCGGCACGGTGGCCTCGGCGAAGGCGTAGAGGAGCTTCGCGCCGTGCTTGATGATGCCGCCGTATTCCTGGCCGGTGCCGGGCAGAAAGCCGGGCACGTCGACGAGGGTCAAAAGCGGGATGTTGAAGCAGTCGCAGAAGCGGACGAAGCGGGCGGCCTTTCTCGAGCTGTCGATGTCGAGGCAGCCGGCGAGGACCAGCGGCTGGTTGGCGACGATGCCGATGGTCGAGCCGTCCATGCGGGCGAGGCCGGTGATGATGTTGGCGGCATGGTCGGGCTGCAGCTCGAAGAAATCGCCCTCGTCGACGACCTTTTGGATCAGCTCCTTCATGTCGTAGGGCTGGTTGGGATTGGCCGGCACGAGCGTGTCGAGGGAGAAGTCGTCGCGCTCGGCGGTGTCCTCGGTCGGCCAGACCGGCGGCTTCACCGTGTTGGAGGTCGGCAGGAAGTCGACGAAGCGGCGCAGCTCGGCCATGGCCTCGACGTCGTTCTCGAAGGCGAGGTCGGCGACGCCGGAGCGCCTGGTGTGGGTGCCGGCGCCGCCCAGCTCCTCCTGGGTCACCACCTCGTTGGTGACGGTCTTGACCACTTCGGGCCCGGTGACGAAGAGATAGGAGCTGTCCTTGACCATGAAGATGAAGTCGGTCATGGCGGGCGAGTAGACAGCGCCGCCGGCGCAGGGTCCGCAGATGACGCTGATCTGCGGGATCACGCCCGAGGCCTTGACGTTGCGCACGAAGACGTCGGCGTAGCCGGCCAGCGACGCGACGCCCTCCTGGATGCGGGCGCCGCCGGAATCGTTGAGGCCGATGACCGGTGCCTGGACCTGCATCGCCCGGTCCATGATCTTGCTGATCTTCTCGGCGTGGCTCTCGGAGAGCGAGCCGCCGAACACGGTGAAGTCCTGGCTGAAGACGAAGACGAGGCGGCCGTTGATGGTCCCCTGGCCGGTGACCACGCCGTCGCCGGGGATGCGCTGCTCGTCCATGCCGAAATCGGTGCAGCGGTGCTCGACGAACATGTCCGCCTCCTCGAAGGAGTCGGGATCGAGGAGCAGCTCGAGCCGCTCGCGCGCGGTGAGCTTGCCGCGGGCGTGCTGCGCCTCGACGCGGCGCTGGCCGCCACCCTGCCGCGCCCCTTCCCGCTTGGCTTCGAGCTTGTCGAGAATGTCCTGCACCGGCCCGCTCCGCTCACGTTCTTCGACCTCGCTTGGGCGCTTATCATGCCGCGCTGCAGCATGCCAGTGCGACGCGGCGAATGGTATCGCGGGCCGGGCGGGCGGCAGCGCCGTTTTGACAGGTCGGTCGGGCGAAGTATTCTTCCGACACGAGTTGCTCGCGAGCCTGTCGCCCGCGAGCTCGACTGGAGGCACAACATGAAGCAATTGATGAAGGGGGTTGCGACCCTCGGTTTGATCCTGGCACTCGGCAGCACCGTCCACGCCCAGGAGGAGAAGTTCATCACGATCGGCACGGGCGGCCAGACCGGTGTGTATTTCGTGGTGGGGCAGTCGATCTGCGGTCTCGTCAATCGCGGCCAGGCGCAGCATCACATACGCTGCACGGCCCCTTCGACGGGTGGCTCGATCGCCAACATCAACGCCATCCGCGAGGGCTCCATGGACATGGGGGTGGCGCAGAGCGACTGGCAGTACCACGCGTATAACGGCACCTCGCAGTTCGCGGACCAGGGGCCGTTCGAGGATCTGCGGTCCGTCTTCTCGGTGCACAGCGAGCCCTTCAATGTGGTCGCGCGCGCCGATTCCGGCATCGAGACCTTCACCGACCTCAAGGGCAAGCGGGTCAATGTCGGCAATCCCGGCTCGGGCCAGCTCGCCACCATGGAGGTGGTGATGGACGCCATGGGCTGGACCATGGACGATTTCGCGCTGGCCTCGCAGCTCCAGCCGGCCGAGCAGGCGGCGGCCCTGGGTGACAACAACGTCGATGCGATCATCTACACCGTCGGCCACCCCAACGGCTCGATCCAGGAGGCGACCACGACCGTCGACGCCAAGCTGATCCCGGTCGACACGCCCGAGATCGAGAAGCTGGTCGAGGATCGGCCCTATTACGCCTGGGCCACCATTCCGGGCGGCATGTACAAGGGCACCGACGAGGACGTTAAGACCTTCGGCGTCAAGGCGACCTTCGTGACCTCCGCCAAGGTGGACGAGGATGTGGTCTATCAGGTGGTGAAGGCGGTCTTCGACAATTTCGATCGCTTCAAGTCGCTGCATCCCGCCTTCGCCAATCTGAAGGAGGAGGAGATGATCAAGGACGGGCTGTCCGCCCCGTTGCATCCGGGTGCCGAGCGGTACTACCGCGAGCGCGGCTGGATCGAGTAAGCGCGTGGCGCCCGGGGGCTCGAAGGGGCCGCCGGGCGCCGATCGCCGACGAGCTGCCACCATAACGCCAAGAACGATCGGGGAGCGGCGATGAACGAGCGGGCCGGGGTGAGTTCGGACGAATCGCCGGGCAGGAGCGCTGCCGAGCTTCAGGATCTGGTCGCCGCCGCCGACACCGGGGCCCGCAACCCGGCCGGTGCCGTCGGCCGGCTGCTCTTCTTCACGGCCCTGGCCTGGTCGCTCTTCCAGCTCTGGATCGCCTCGCCCCTGCCGTTCATGCTGCATGTGGGGGTCTTCAACAGCACCGAGGCCCGTTCGATCCACCTGGCCTTCGCGATCTTTCTGGCCTTCACCAGCTATCCGGCCTTCGCCTCGAGCCCGCGCGACCACGTGCCGGTCTCCGACTGGATCATGGCGGTCCTGGGCGCCCTTTCCGCCGCCTATCTCTACATCTTCTACGCCAGCATCTCGAGCCGGGTGGGTGCGCCCATCGCCCAGGACTACGTGGCGGCGATCGTCGGCATGATCCTGCTGCTCGAGGCGACGCGGCGCTCGCTCGGGCCGGCCCTCGCCATCGTCGCCATCACCTTCCTCGCCTACACGTTCCTCGGGCCGTACATGCCCGGCATCATCGCCCACAAGGGCAACTCGCTCGGCGAGGTGGTCAACCATCAGTGGATCACCACCTCGGGCGTGTTCGGCATCGCGGTCGGCGTCTCGACCAGCTTCGTGTTTCTCTTCGTGCTGTTCGGCGCCCTTTTGGACAAGGGCGGGGCCGGCAACTACTTCATCCAGGTGGCGTTCTCGCTGATGGGCCACATGCGCGGCGGCCCGGCCAAGGCGGCGGTGGTCTCCTCGGCGATGACCGGGCTGATCTCGGGCTCGTCGATCGCCAATGTGGTGACCACCGGCACCTTCACGATTCCGCTCATGAAGAAGGTCGGCTTCTCGGCGGAGAAGGCCGGGGCGGTCGAGGTCGCGTCATCCGTGAACGGCCAGATCATGCCGCCGGTCATGGGGGCCGCCGCCTTCCTCATGGTCGAGTATGTGGGGATTCCCTATTTCGACGTGGTCAAGCACGCGGTCCTGCCGGCCACGATCTCCTATATCGCGCTCGTCTACATCGTCCATCTCGAGGCCATGCGGGCGGGCATGGAGGGCATGCAGCGAGCTTATGAGCCGCCGCCGCTGCTGCGGCGGCTGATCGGGCTCGTCTTCGGCATCGCCGTGATCTCGGCCGTGTCGCTCGCCGTCTATTACGGCATCGGCTGGATGAGGCCCGCCTTCGGGCCGGCCGCCAACTGGATCGTCGGCATCGGCATCCTCGTCGTCTACGTGGCGCTGGTGGCGTTCGGGGCGCGCTATCCCGAGCTCGAGCCGGACGATCCGAACGCGCCGACATTGACCCTGCCCTTGCCGGGACCGACCGTGAAGTCGGGCCTGCACTTCCTCCTGCCCGTGGTGGTGCTCGTCTGGGCGCTCATGGTCGAGCGCCTGTCGCCCGGGCTCTCGGCCTTCTACGGCACGCTCTTCATGATCTTCATCCTGGTGACGCAGCGCCCGCTCTTCGCCTTCTTCCGCAGCCAGGGCGACCTCGGCGGTGCCGCCCGCCGCGGCTTCGACGATCTGGTCGAGGGGCTGGTCGCCGGGGCGCGCAACATGATCGGCATCGGCATCGCCACGGCCGCCGCCGGCATCATCGTCGGCGTCGTCAGCCAGACCGGCGTCGGCTCGGCGCTCGCCGAGGTGGTGGCGGTGCTCTCGGGCGGCAGCGTCATCGCCATCCTGCTGCTGACGGCGGTCCTCTCGCTGATCCTCGGCATGGGGCTGCCGACGACCGCCAACTACATCGTGGTCTCGGCGCTGCTGGCGCCGGTGATCGTGACGCTCGGCCAGGCGAACGGCCTGCTCGTGCCGCTGATCGCCGTCCATCTCTTCGTCTTCTATTTCGGCATCATGGCGGACGTGACGCCGCCTGTCGGCCTCGCCTCCTTCGCCGCAGCGGCGATCTCGGGCGGCGATCCGATCAAGACCGGGGCGGTCGCCTTCTGGTACTCGCTGCGCACGGCCGCCTTGCCGTTCCTCTTCATCTACAACCCGCAGCTCCTGCTCATCGATGTCGGCTGGGCGGAAGGGGTTCTGGTGTTCGTGGTCGCGGTGGTCGCCATGCTGACCTTCGCCGCGGCGCTGCAGGGCTGGTTCATCGCCAAGAGCCGCATCTGGGAGAGCGCGTTATTGCTCTTGATCGCCTTCTCGTTCTTCCGTCCGGGGTTCTGGATGGACATGATCGCACCACCTTACGAGATTCGCGAGCCCGCGGCCTTCACGCAGGTGGCCGGCGAGGTGCCGGCCGGCACGCTCCTGCAGGTGCGGGTGGCGGGCCTCGACCAGTTCGGCGCACCCACCCAGTTCGCGACGCTGCTGCCGGTGCCGGAGGGGGCCTCGGGCGAGGAGCGGGTCCAGGCCATGGGCCTGACGCTGGTCGAGCGCGACGGCAAGACGATCATCGACAACGTCGCCTTCGACAGCGAGGCGCAGAAGGCCGGCCTCGACTGGGACCAGGAGCTTCTTTTCTTCCGCGAGCCCTTGCCGCAGCCGAGCAAGTACTGGATCTTCATCCCCACCTTCCTTGTCCTGGCGGGGCTCGTCGCCCTGCAGCGGCGCCGCCTCAGGTCTTGAAAAGGAGACTTTCCGTGTTTCGCCACATCCTCATCGCCGTGGATCCCGAGAGCCCGGAATCCTACGAGCGGGCGCTGCCGCAGGCGGTCGAGCTCGCCCAGACGCACGGGGCGATGCTCCACATCATGACCGTGGTGCCGGATTTCGGCTCGAGCATGGTTGCGAGCTTCTTTCCGGAGGGCTTCGAGAAGGAGGCGCTCGGCCATGCCGAGCAGGCGCTTTTGGAGCTGACGGGGACGCACGTGCCGGAGGAGCTGGAGCACCAGCTCGTGGTGGCGCATGGCCGGATCTACCAGGAGATCTGCCGCGTCGCCGAGGAGGTGAAGGCCGATCTCGTGGTCATGGCCTCGCACAAGCCGGCCGCGCGCGACAAGTTCGTCGCTCCGAACGCCCAGCAGGTGCTGCAGCGCACCACGGCATCGGTGCTGATCGTGCGCTGACTATAGAACGAGCCAGAGCACGATCGCGTAAGCCGCGAGCATCAGCACGCACCACCAGAGAAGAGCTGGCAAGGCGCTGTCGCTTCGGCGTCTTTTGGACACGGTGCAGCCGCCTCTTGTTCTTTCTCGGACCGATGTCGACTCCGATATTAGCGCGATTTCGACTGAAGAACCGTTTACCTCGTGTTCACAATGGCGAAATGGCGCCGTGCGTATTCGACGACTCGAACAGGCTCTCGGGGCGGCGGGTGCGGTTTTTCAGGCATGGTCGAGGCGGCGGGCCAGATGGTCCGCGAGGCGCAGGGTCAGCATCACGAGATTGAGGGTCGGATGCTGGCTGCCGGAGGTCGGGAAGACCGAGCTGCCGGCGATGTAGAGGTCGGTCATGCCGTGCACCCTGCAGTCGGGGTCGACCACGCCCGAGCGCGGGGTTCGGCTCATGCGGGTCGCACCCATGTGATGCGCGCTGTTGCCGTGGGGCGGGAAGGGCAGGGATTCATCCAGGGCCCAGGGCTCGAGCACGGCACGGCCGAGGCCCGCGGCCGCGACGTGGTCGGCGAGGTGGCGGGCGAAGCGGCGGACCGTTCGCCGGTCGTTCTCGCCGAGGCGCCAGTCGACCCTGGCGCGCGGCCGGCCCCTGGGGTCGGTTGCACAGTCGAGGGTGATCCGGCTCGAGGGATCGGGATGCTGCTCGAGCAGCGTGCTGACGGTGAGCCTGCCGGCGTCGGGGGTGAGCCAGCCGAGCTTGACCAGCGATTCGTGGACGAGGCCCCGGAGGTCGCCGAGCATCTCGCCGCCATCCCGGATCAGCGAGGCATCGAAGCGGCCGTGGCCGAGCTTGCGCTGCAGTCGCCGCGCCGCCCGGAACCCTGGCGGGCCGAACTGGCCGTCGCTGTAGAAGGCCGCATCGACGGCGGTGGATTCGAGCGCCCGCTGGCCGGTCAGGGTGAGGTGCAGGTGCCCCTCGATGCGGCCTTGGCCGGGCCTGATGCCGTCGTGCAGCGTCGCCGGCAGGCGGACGCCCGGCGCCAGGGCGATCTGCAGGGGCTCGAAGATCGGATGGCCCATGAAGTGGCGGCCGACCTGATCGTGCCGGTTGCCGATGCCGGCCCCGAGCTGGCGGCGGCAGGCGAGCAGCAGGCGGGCGTTCTCGATGCCGCCCATGGCGAGCACGGTGAGCCGGGGGCGCAGGCGCAGGCTCCGGCCGGTGCTGCTCTCGAGCTCGAGTGCCGCGATTCGGTCGAGCGTGGGGGCGAGGTCGATGTCGACCAGTGTCGCGTCGAGCAGCAGGGTGAGATCGTCGGCGGCGGCGAGCTCGGCGCGCCAGCGCTCGCCCATCCGGGTCGGCGGGCTGAAGCGCCAGAGGGCGGGAGCGAGGGTCGGGCCGGCGAGGGCCCGGGCGTCGGCCGGTGCCGGCGCGTCCCATGGCTCACCCGTGGGCCGCTCGATCTCCAGAAGCCGGCAGGCCGCATCGAGGTGACGGTGCAGCTCGTCGATCCCGAAGGGCCAAGCGGGAAGATCGAGCCAGGGTCGCGCCGCCAGGGCCTCGGCATCGAGCGGGCGCGAGCGGCCGCCCCAGTGATTGGTCGAGCCGCCGAGCTGGCGCAGCCGCGTGGCCTCGGGATCGAGGCCGAGATCGCCGATCGAGCTTCCGGCGCAGAAGGACTGGTGTCGGGGATCGAATGTCTCGCCGCCCGCCTCGGCGAGGACCATCGAGAAGCCCCGGCCCGCGAGGCCGAGCGCCAGCGTGAGCCCGGCGGCACCGCCGCCGATGATGGCGAGATCGCAGACGCGCTCGCTGCCGGTCTCGAGGGAGTCGAGGGTGAGAAGCATGGCTCGGGGGCCGGTTGTGTGCTCGGCATTGAAGTAGAATAAAATGACGACATAATCAACCTCTCGGATACACCAGCGGTCGCCCCAGCGTGGCGCCCGGAGGCGCCGCCGCGCGAAAACCGGAACCGGTTGACCGATTTGGGATTGCGCGGGAGGGGAAACAGGAATATCAATGATCGTTAAATAAACGCGCCGCCGGTCTGGCGGCGCCGCAAGAATGCGCTCGTCGACAACTTCGGCTCCGTCCTCGGTGGTTGGGATCTCGTTCGGCACCCGTAGTCGAAGAGGCCGCCATGTTGTCCAATCGGATGCTCGATGTCGCGATCGGGCTGATCTTCATGTACCTGCTCTTGAGCATCCTGGTCACGGTGCTGCAGGAGTTCGTCGCCTCGGCCCTGAAGCTGCGGAGCAAGAACCTGCAGCGGGCGGTGGTCGAGCTGATCGGCGATGCGAACAGGCGGCGGTTCTTCGCCCACCCCTTGATCTTTCCCCTGTTCCGGGGCGATCTCAACGAGGACGGCGAGCCCAAGAAAGGCGGACCCGCCTATGTTCCCAAGCGGAACTTCGCGCTCGCCGTGCTCGATCTGCACGGGCGGGGTGAGGCGGAAACCGGTCCTGACCGCCTGCATCCGCCGCCGGCCTTCGCTCTCGCGAGCTTCTTCGAGGATGCCCGCTCGGGGGTGGGGCTCGCCGCGCGCATGTCCAAGTTCGGCGCCACGGCCGACGAGGTGATCGAGACGATCGCCAACCCGGCGGTCAAGACCGCGGCGACCACCGCGCTCAGCGCCGCGGTCGGCGAGCTCAAGAGCTCGACCGACGTGGTGGCCACGGCCATCGACGAGCTCGAGCGCCTCTTCGACAGCACCATGGATCGGGCGAGCGGCTGGTACAAGGTCAATGCCCAGATTATGGCCTTCGTCATCGGCCTCGGTCTGGCGGCGCTGCTCAACGTCGACACGATCCATGTCGGCAGGACGCTCTGGGCGGACGAGGATCTGCGTGCCGGAGCCGTCGCCGCGGCGGAGACCCTGCTCGCCAGCGAGGATGTTCAAGAGCAGCTCAGGGCGTCATGCGCTCCAAAGGCGGCCGGCGAGAACGCCGCCACGGATCGCTTGGGAACCGAGCCCGATGCGGTGACGGGGGAGAGCATCGGGGCCTGCACCGCGCGCAAGAGCGGGGAAATCCTCACCGCGCTCGGCGAGGTCGGCTATCCCATCGGCTGGACCAGTGTGGAGAACTGGCGGTCGAGCTGGATCATTGCCGGCATCGGCGTCCTGATGACCGCCCTGGCGCTGAGCCTCGGCGCCAACTTCTGGTTCGACCTTCTCGGCCGCTTCATGAAGGTGCGCATGACCGGCAAGCGCGAGGCGACGAGGGGGTCGACGGGCGAGGGCTCTTGAGGTGCGCCCCCATGCTCGCCCTTCTCCTGCCGGCGCTGACGGCCTGCGCCAATGGCGCCGCGGGACTCGTCCTCGGCGAGGTCGTGGACGGCAGTGGCGCGAGGGTCGTCGTCGTCAACGGCTACGGCCTCGCCTTGCACAGGCTTGCGGTCGACGGGGGCGTGACCGTGGGCTTCTCCAGACGCGCCTACGTCTACCCCCAGGGCGTGAGCGGTCTTCCCGACCCGGGCCGCTACGCGGGGTGGGTGCCCTTGCCCGAGGTGCCGCCGGTCGCCTGGCGCGCCCGGTCCATCGGGCTCGATCTGAAAGCCTCGACCCTGGGGCTCGGTCTGTCGCTCGGCTATCTCGAGGAGACGGTCATGGCTTATCTGCCGGCATCCGCCGATCTGATGTACAGCCTGCGATTCGTGGCCGACGATCCGGCCCTGACGGTGCTGGTCCTCTACCCCCGAAGGCGGGGCTTGCGCGGAGCTTCGGCCATGAGAGCCGAGCTCTTGGCCCGGGGCGTTCCGCTGCTGGTGCTCCTCGGGGCGGGCTGCCAGGATGTCGGCAACCAGCTCTACATCGCCAACACCACGAAGCTCGGCATCAATGCCAGCCTGAACACCACGCGGCAGGCCGGCAGCATCGGCCTCGGCTACGACCGCTACTTCGTGACATGGGAGCCGAGGTCGGTGGATCAGGTCGAGGCCTCGTCCGGTGGTGGCGCGGGTTCCGGCAGCACCTCCGGCAGGGCGCGCGACGTCATGTCGGTGCTGGCCTGCTCGAAGCTCGTCGTCGACGGGCTCGCGATCAGGGAGTTCGACGAGACGCTCGCCACCGGCGTCGCGGCGAGGACCTTCGCGAGTGCCCTGAAGGACGATACGTCGTTCGCCACCAGGGACTATTTCCGCTGCTTCAGGGAACCCGGGGCGCCCGGCGAGGGAGAGCAGCCATGAGGCCGGAGATGGTCTGCACCATGGTCGTCTTGGCCAATGCCCTGGCCGCTTGCTCGGATGCCCTGGTCTTCGGCGACAGGAGCTCGATCGAGGTGGCGTCGGTGCGCCTCAACGACGATGTGGCCGAGCCCATCCGCGTCAATATCGGCCTCGATCGACAGCTCGTCACCAATGCGCCGGCCCTGGGCGGCACGGTCGAGTGGACCGACGCGAATGGTGAGAGGAAGCGGGCGGCCGAGGGCGAGGCGATCAATCTCTTCTCCACCTTCCGCGCGGAGGTGGCGCCCGAGACCCTGGGCGGCGAGCAGCGGAACCTGCTCAAGGTGCACACCCGGTTCGCCTCGGGTGCCGCGGCCGGCGAGATCGCGGGAGAGCCGACCGTCGTGGCCCGCATCCTCGGGCTGCAGGAGGTCCCGCCGCCGACCGTCGAGCTGGCCGCGCTGCAGACGGCGCTGAGCCAGTGCCTGGCCGCCGCGCAAGCCGCCGGCGACGGCGGCGCCAGGCTCGACGGGATGGCGACGGCTCTGGGGCTCGTGCCCGGGAGCCCGGGTGTCGTCGGCGACATGAGGGAGAGGATCGTCAGGATCGACAGCCGCCCGGCCTATGACGAGTTGGCGTCGCGAATGGGGCGGTTCTGCCCGGAGGTGGAATTGTCATGAAAGCCTTTGTCGTCGTCACCGGCCGCGACTGGTCGCTCGCCGAGATGCTACGCGAGATCGGGATCGTCGAGGCGGGCCGCATCGAGCTCGTGGCGCTCACCGGGACGACCGTCCTGGGGCCGGAGCAGAACTGCCTGATCTTCGATGAATCGAAGGCGCCTTCGGGCCGCCTGCGCATCGCCTTCATCGCCGACGAGAACACGCCAGAGCCGAATCCGGGCGAAGCGGTCGTCTGCCACGGCTGGGCCTTCGTCGAGGGCAGACGGCAGGCGCTGGCGGCCTATCGGTCCTGAGAGCGCAATTCGGCGATTCCCTTCAAGCGGGAGATTGGTCATGCAGGTGCTGCGATCGGGCTCGAAGGGTGTGGAGGTGCGGCGCTGGCAGGCTTTCCTGGTCGGCCAGGGGCACGATCCGGGAGGTGTCGATGGCATTTTCGGCGCGGGCACCGAGCGGGCGACCAAGGCCTTCCAGAAGGCGGCCGGCCTCGATCAGGACGGGATCGTCGGCAATCTGACGCTCGGCGCCGCGGCCTTGCGCGGCTTCGGGGTGACGACGGGGCGCCCCGACGACCGGGCCGGCCCCGGCTGGCCGCCCGTGCCGGCGATGCGGCCCCTGGTCGGCAATGCGGCGCGCGCCCGGGTGTTCGGCGCCTTTGCCTTCGTGCCCGACCCCCTTCCCGACAACAGGGAGAACATCAGGATCACCGATGGCTGGGAGGGGCGAAACATCGTGGCCGTGCCGCTTCAGGAGCTCCGCGGCGTCGCCGGCGCGCCTTCGTCGCTTCGGGTGGGCTTCCATCGCCTGGCCGAGGCGCAGTTGCGCGATCTCTGGCATGGCTGGGACGAGGCCGGCCTCCTTTCCCGGGTCCGGACATGGCACGGCTCGTTCAATCCGCGCTTCGTCCGCGGCAGCACGACGACGCTCAGCAACCACGCCTACGGCTCGGCCTTCGACATCAACATGGATTGGAACGAGCTCGGCCGGCAGCCGGCCCTCCTCGGCGAGGAGGGCTCCGTGCGCGAGCTGGTCGGTATCGCCAACGAGCACGGGTTCTATTGGGGCGGCCATTTCAGGAACCGCCTGGACGGCATGCATTTCGAGATCGCGGAGCTGGGCTGAGGGCGAGGGGTCAGCGGGCGAGCGGGGACGCGCGGGAGATCAGGCCGGTTGCCGCGAGCTCCTGCCAGAGGGCGGGCGGGACGGGTTTCGCCATGAGCTCGAGATTGCGCTCGACCTCCACGCCCGAGCGGCAGCCGGCGACGACGCTGGTGATGGCCTCGTGGGAGCCGGCGAACTGCAAGGCGGCGGCGGCGAGCGGCACGCCGTGGCGGGCGCAGACGGCCTCGATGCGCCGCGTGCGCTCGATGATCCCGGCATCGGCGGGGGCGTAGAAGAAGGTGGCGCCGGCACCGGCACCGGTCGCCAGTATGCCGGAGTTGAAGGGGCCGGCGAGGAGCACGTCGATGCCCCGGGCGGCGCAGAAGGGCAGGAAGCGGCCGAGGGCGGTGTGGTCGAGGAGGGTGTGGCGGCCGGCCAGCATGAAGCAGTCGAAGCGGCCCCGCGCGGCGAGGTCGAGGCAGACGTCACAGTCGTTGACGCCGACGCCGATGGCGCCGATCTCGCCCGTGCGGCGGAGCTCGTCGAGGGCGCGATAGGCACCTTCCATCGCCTCGTCGAGGCGGCGGGGCAGATCGGCACCCTGCCAGCGCGGGCTCAGGTCGTGGATGAGCGCGATGTCGATCGAGGCGAGGCCGAGGCGCTGCAGGCTGTCCTCGAGCGAGCGCATGGCGCCGTCATAGGAATAGTCGAACGTTGCCGCGAAGGGCAGCGCCTCGGCGAAGGGGGCGATGTCGGCGGGCGGCCCCCGTCTCGGCCGCAGCAGGCGGCCGACCTTGGTCGAGAGGACGTAGCGCTCGCGCGGCACCTCGCGGAGCGCCCGGCCGAGACGGTGCTCGGCGAGGCCGAAGCCGTAGAAGGGGGCGGTGTCGAGGTAGCGGACACCCCGGGCGAGGGCGGTGGCGACGGTCCTTGCCACCTCGGCATCGGTGGTCGCCTCGTGCAGCCCGCCGAAAGGGGTGCCGCCGAGGCCGAGGCGGCTGAGCTCGATTCCGGCTGCAGCGAGGCGGCTCGCGCGCGTCGTCATGTGGCGCCTTCGAGCCGCACCGTCACGCCCGCCTGCTCCTCGCGCAGCTTGAGGAGGGCGCCGATATCGTGGCGGGCGAGGCCGGCAGCGCCGGCTTCGCCCAGAAGGGCGAGGATGGCGGCGCCGAGCGGGGTCTCCACGGCCAGCTCCCCGGCTATCGCCACGGCGAGGCGCACGTCCTTCTCGGCCAGTGCGATCATGAAGCCGGGGGCGAAGTCGCCGAGCAGCGCCTTCTTCGGCAGGTTGACCGAGAGATGCGCGTTGGCGGCCATGGTGCCGGAGATGACCTCGCGCATCAGATCGAGCGAGAGACCGGCCTTGGTGCCGGTGACGAGGGCCTCGGCGACACCGCCCAGGATGGTGGCGGCGAGGCAGTTGTTGACCAGCTTCATGGTCTCGCCGGCCCCGAGCGGGCCGCAATGGAAGAGCCTGTCGCCCATGCACATGAGGACGGGCCGGGCGCGCTCGACGAGGGCCGCATCGCCGCCGGCGAGGAGGGTGAGCGTGCCGGCCACGGCATGGTCCTGGGTCTTGCCGACGGGGCAGTCGATCAGGCAGAGGCCGCGCTCGGCGTAGGCTCGGCCGATGCGTCGGGTGATCGAGGGGGCGATGGTGCTCATGTCGACATGCAGCGCCGAGGGGCAGAGGCCGAGAGCGATGCCGGCCGGACCCAGGGCGACCCTTTCGACGTCCGGTCCGTCGGGCAGCATGGTGATGACCAGATCGGCCGCCTCCGCCACCTCGCGAGGCGAGCCTCGCGCGGTGGCACCGGCAGCGACGAGGGCGTCGACCGCGGTCTCCTCCAGGTCGTGGACCACGAGGGCGTGGCCCTTCTCGAGGATGTTCAGGGCCATGGGCCGGCCCATGAAGCCCAGTCCGATGAAGCCCACTGTGGTCGCGGTCATGCGGTGCTTTTCCTTGCGAGCGGTGCCGGCGTGCCGGCAACGCGGCATCCTCGCGTTGCCGGCCTCGCGCCTTTGGCGATCAGTCGGGCTTCTTCCACTGGTCCATGTCCCAGACCGGCAGGCCGCGCAGGTCCTGGGTGTCGGTCCTGGTGAACTCCGCCTCGGGCGGCACCTTGCCGGTCATCTCCCAGGCGCGCTTCATGAGCCCGGCGGCGGGACGCATGGCGTCCTCGACCTGGTCCCATGTCAAGGGCTGCTCGATCAGGCCGCCCTCGACCATGAATTTCGAGATGGCGAGGAGGGCGCCGGCGTCGCCTTCGGTCGGCCAGACCCAGCCGCGGATGAAGAGGACCTCGTCCTCGACCACCTTGGCGCCCATCTCGGGCGGCAGGTTCCAGTATTGGGCCGAGAGCTCGGAGACCTCCTCGGGCGACAGGGCCTGGAGCTCCTCGAGCGCCTGCTGCTGGGCGGCGATGAAGGCGACGACGACGTCGGGATGGGCCTCGAGCACGCTGTTCTGCACGACCCAGAAGGAGCGGTGCAGGTAGAAGCCGTCCGGCCAGAACCGCGACTGCTCGGCCGAGGGCAGGAGATGGCCGGCGCCCTTGCCGGCGGGGCCCTCGTAGCCCGGCTCGGTGTAGCCGAAGGAGTTGACGATGCCGACGATGCCCGCCTCCTCCTGCGCTTTCAGATAGACGGGCGAGATCACGATTGCGGCGTCCATGCCGGCCGGCACGGTGGCCGCCTGGGCCTGCGTCGGGGTGTTGACGATGCTGATGTCGTTGGCCGCGGGATCGCCCGAGCCGAGCTCGCCATAGAGGATTTGCGAAAGGGCGTTGTAGGGATCGCCGCCGAGAAGGGCGCCCACGGTCTTGCCCTTCAGATCCTCGACGTTCCTGATGCCGCTCTCGGGGTGGGTGACGATGATGAAGCGGAGATGGCCCTCGCCGACATTGAGCACGGTCCAGGGCTGTTTCTGGGCGATGCCGCGGACGATCGGCGTGTTGCCCCACATGCCGAAGTCGAGATTGCCGCCGACGAAGGCCTCGACCTGCGGCATGGCCGAGGGGTAGTCGCGGTAGTCGACGGTGAGGTCGTAGCCGAGCTCCTTGGCCTTGGCCTCGAAGAGCTTGTTCTCGATCATGTATTGGGTGATCGGTGAGTTGCCGGCCGCCCAGGGCTGGCGGCCGACCGAGACCTCCAGCTCCTTCATGTCCTGGGCCATGACGGGCAGGGCCAGGGGCGTGAGGGCAAGGGCCCCGGCCAGGACGATGGCGTGGCGTCGCTTGGTCTTCCAGGTCATTCTCGATCCTCCCTCGTGGCTGGATTGCCGGTGAGCGTGGCGTCAGTCGCGGCTGCCCGCCGCGGTGCCGGCGGTGGTGGCGGCGCGATAGACCTCGTCGCGGATCAGGTTCCAGATGGTCTGGGACAGTCTCTGGAATTCGGCGTGCGTGCGGGTGGCGTCGGTGCGCGGGCGCGGCAGGGGCACGTCCAGGATCTCGATGACGCGGCCGGGATGGGCGCTCATCACCACCACCCGGTCGGAGAGGAAGACGGCCTCGTCGATGGCGTGGGTGATGAAGACGACGGTGCGGCGGTCGGCCTTGGGGCGGGTCTCGCCCCAGATGCGCAGGAGCTCCTCCTGGAGGATGATCCGCGTCTGCGCGTCGAGGGCGGCGAAGGGCTCGTCCATCAGGAGCACGTCGGGCTCGTTGGCGACGAGCCGGGCGATGCCGCAGCGCTGCCGCATTCCGCCCGAGAGCTCGTGCGGGTATTTCTGCTCGGAGCCGCCGAGGCCGACGAGCTCGATGCATCGGGCGACCCGGCTGCGGCGCTCCCTGGCGACGAGGCCCTTGCCGCGCGGCCCGTGACGCAGGCCGAACTCGACATTCTCGAAGACGGTCTTCCAGGGGAAGAGCGCGTAGTCCTGGAAGACCATGCCGCGCTCGGCCGCGGGCCCCGCGATCGGCCGGTCGTCCATGGTGACGGTGCCTCGGGTCGGCAGCTCGAGCCCGGCCAGCATGTTGAGGATGGTGCTCTTGCCGCAGCCCGACGGGCCGACGATGGTCAGGAACTCGCCGGCCTCGACGGCGAGATCGGTGGTCTCGACGGCGATCACCGTCGCCCCGCTGCGCGGCACGGTGAAGGCCTTGCGCACGGCCTCGAGGCGCAGCTTGGGCCCGGAGGTTGCGGAATCGCTCATCGGTACTGCTCGGCCCAGGGCATCAGCCAGCGCTGCAGCCATCTGAGGCCCTGGTCGATGGCCAGCGCCACGAGGCCCACGGCGATCATGCAGACGACGATGCTGTCGAGCTCGATGTAGTAGGCATAGAAGACGAACATCATCTCGCCGATGCCGCCGCTGCCGCCGCCGCCTCCCTTTGAGCCGACGGCGAGCTCGGCGGCGATGATCGACATCCAGGCGAGGCCCATGGCGAGGCGCATGCCGACGAAGATCGAGGGCAGTGCCGCCGGCAGGACGACGGCGCGAAGGATGGTCAGCCGCGGCACGCCCAGGGTCTGGGCCGCCTGGACGAGACGCCGCTCGACCCCCTTCACCCCGGCTATGGTGTTGACGATCATCGGGAAGAAGGCGGCGTAGGCGACGATGAAGACGGCGGCCGGCGTGCCGGTGCCGAGCCAGAGGATGGCGAGCGGCAGGAGGGCTATGGGGGCGACGGGGCGAAAGCTCTCGATGATCGGATCGAGATTGCGCTCGACCGGCCGGAAGAAGCCCATGAGGAGCCCGAGCAGCAGTGCCATCGCTCCGGCGACGAGAAACCCCAGGCCGACCCGGCCGAGGCTCTGCAGGACGGCCATCGGCAGGCGGCCGCTGGAGATCAGGTCGATGCCGGCGGCGAGCACGTCGAGCGGCACCGGCGCCCGGCTGCGTGCGGGCAGGGTCATGCCCCAGAGCTGCCAGAGCACGACGAGCATGACCGGCAGGGCGAGGGTTCGGGGCCAGCGGCCGACGCTCATGGGGCCGCTCCGATGCCGGTGCTCCAGGGAGTCAACCGCCGCTGCAGCCAGCGGAGTGCCCGGTCGGTGAGGTAGCCCAGCAGGCTGATCACGACGATGACGGCGATGACCTTGGGCGTCATCAGAAGCTGCCGATACCATTCGATGGCGAAGCCGAGGCCGCTCGGCGCCCCGATCAGCTCGGCGGCGACGAGCGACATCCAGGCGGCCCCGCCGGCGATGCGCGCCCCGGTCAGGATCTGCGGCAGGGCCGAGGGCAGCATGACATGGCGGATGATGGTGCGCTGGTCCACGCCCATGGTGCGCGCCGCTCGAACCAGCGTGCGGTCGGTGGCGCGCACGCCGGCCAGGGTGTTCAGGAGGAACGGGAAGAGGGCGACATAGGTGATGATGAAGACCGGCAGCTCGTTGCCGATGCCGAAGATGAAGAGGGCGAGCGGGATCCAGGCGATGCCGGAGATCGGGCGGAGGATCTCGACCACGGGGTCGAGAAGGTCGTTCGCCAGCGGCCAGAGTCCCATGAGGAGGCCCAGCGGAATGCCGATGAGAGCGGCCAGGGCGTAGCTGAGCGCGAGGCGCCAGAGGCTGACGGCGGCATGGAGCATGAGCTCGCCGCTGACGGTTAGCCGGAAGAGCTCGTAGGCGACGCTCAGGGGTTGTGGCAGGATGACGTGATTGTCGACCCAGAGCGCGATCAGCGCCCAGATGATCGTGAGCACCAGAAGCGAGCGGAGATAGAGCAGCGCGCCGGCATGGCCCAGCCGTCGCGCCGGTGGTGCGCCGATTTCGGCCGCCTGCGCCAAGAAGGCCTCCTTTCGCTCGTTTCGGCTTTATGGTAGCGCTTCCATGGTCGATCCTATAGGTTTTGTTGAGCGCCGCAACCGCCGAACGAAGGCTTTTGCGGTCGGAGGCGGGATGGACAGGATCGGCGACCGGAGGGCCGTGCGGATGGTCGATGTGGCGCGCCGGGCGGGGGTTGCCACGGTCACCGTTTCGCGGGTGCTGCACGAGGCCGAGAAGGTGGCGCCCGCGACCCGGGCGCGGGTCGAGGCGGCGATCACCGAGCTCGGCTATCTGCCCAATCTGGTCGCCCGCTCACTGGTCGCGGCGCGCACCGGCATGGTGGCCGCCCTCATTCCGACCCTGGACAACTCGCTGCATGCCGAGATGGTTCAGGCCATGGACCAGCGCTGCGCCGCCGCCGGCCTGCATCTTCTGATCGGCTGCACGGCGTTCTCGCTCGAGGCCGAGGAGCGCATGATCCGCGCCTTTCTGGCGCGCCGGCCGGAGGCGGTCTATCTCACCGGCATCACCCACGGTCCGGCCACCCGTGCCTTGCTCGGCGGGTCGGGGGTGCCGGTGGTCGAGGTCGCCAACCTGCCCGAAGCCCCCATCGACATGGCGGTCGGCTATTCCAGCTTTCGCGCGGCCGAGGCGGTGCTGCGCCACCTGATCGGGCAGGGTCATCGGCGCATCGGCTACGTCCATTCGCCGATCGGCGCCAATGACCGGCTGGCCGACCGGCGCCGCGCCTATTTCGAGACACTGGCCGGGGCCGGCCTCGAGAGGCGGGAGGCCTGGTGCGTCGAGAGCGAGCTGAGCTACGCCGGCGGCGGCGAGGCGCTGGCGCGGTTGCGCGAGGCGGCACCGGAGTTGGATGCCGTCTTCTGCTCGACCGACATTCTCGCCGTTGGCGTCCTGCTCGAGTGCCTGAGGCGCGGCGTCGCGGTGCCGCGCGCGCTCGCCGTCGCCGGCTTCGACGACTTGCCGATCGCGGCGGCGATCGTGCCGGCGCTGACCACGGTGCGCATCCCGCGCCGGCGCATGGGCGAGCTGGCGGCCGATCTGATCCTGCGACGTCTGCGGGGCGAGAGGGTGGGGGAGAAGGTCCTCGATGTCGGCTTCGCGCTCGTGCGCCGGGAGAGCGCCTGACCGGCACTCAGGCGGGCGGACCGCCATTGGGCCATCTGCCCTGGTCGAGGAGGTGCTGGACCGCCTCCTCATAAGGGTGGAGGTCGAAGCCCTGGGCCTCGATCCAGGCGTCGTCGTAGTAGGTGTTGGCGTAGCGTTCGCCGGAATCGCAGATCAGGCTGACGATGGAGCCTTCCTCGCCCTGCGCCGCCATTTCGGCGGCGATCAGGCAGACACCCCAGAAATTGGTGCCGGTCGAGCCGCCGACGCGACGGCCGAGATAGCGGGAGAGGACGCGCATGGTGGCGAGCGAGGCGGCGTCGGGCACGCGCTCGATCCGGTCGATGATCTCGGGGATGAAGGAGGGCTCGAAGCGCGGTCGGCCGATGCCCTCGATGCGCGAGCCCTTCTTCATGGTCAGATCGCGCCGGTTCTGGGTCACGCAGGCGTGGAAGACGGAGTTCTCGACGTCGACGCAGAAGAGCCGGGTGGCGCAGCGTATGTAGCGGAGATAGCGGCCGATCGTGGCGGTGGTGCCGCCGGTGCCGGCGCTCATCACGATCCAGCGCGGCAGGGGGTGCGGCTCGCGCTCGAGCTGGCTGAAGATGGACTGGGCGATGTTGTTGTTGCCGCGCCAGTCGGTGGCCCGCTCGGCATAGGTGAACTGGTCCATGAAGTGCCCCCCGGTCCGCTCGGCGAGCTTTTGGGCCTCGTCGTAGATGGCGCTCGGCTCGTCGATGAAGTGGCACTGCCCGCCGTAGAACTCGATGGCCTCGATCTTCTCGCGCGAGGTGGTCCGCGGCATGACGGCGTAGAACTCGACGCCGATCATGCGGGCGAAATAGGCCTCCGAGACCGCGGTCGAGCCGGAGGAGGCCTCGATCACCGGCATGCCCTTGCGGATCCAGCCGTTGCAGAGGGCGAGAAGGAAGAGCGAGCGCGCCAGGCGGTGCTTCAGGCTGCCGGTGGGGTGGGTGCTCTCGTCCTTGAGGTAGATGTCGATCCCGCCCAGGGCCGGCACCCGCACCGGATGGAGATGGGTGTCCGCCGAGCGCTGAAAGTCCGCCTCGATCTGGCCGACGGCCTCCGCCGTCCAGGCATGACCTTCGCCGGCGAGGATGTGGTTCGAGGGCACGGCAATCTCCAGGTGCGGGGATGACGGCCACTGTCGCGGCCTTGCAGGGACTTGATACGCAGCTTGCGCCACTGGTCGCAACCATTCGCTGATCCGCCGGTCAAGCGGCTTTCATCTCTCCGGCGAATGGGCTAGGCAACGGGAGATGCGTCGTCCGGCCGATCACGGCTGCCGACGACGGTGAGCACGATGGAGGAAGCACGATGAACAGGCGCGAGAACTTTCTGGCTGCCGTTGCCGGCGAGAAGGTGGATCGCATGCCCTTGATTCTCTGGCTTCATTTCGTCACCGATTATCTCGACGGTGCGGAGGCCGCCCGGCTGCATGCGCGTTTCTTCCGGCGCTTCGACGTCGATCTCGCCAAGGTGATCAGCGATTATCGCTTTCCCTTGCCCGAGGGCATGGAGACGCTCGCCTCGCCCGCCGACATGCGGCGCATCAAGCCGGCCGATATGAGCAGCCGGAGCTATGCCGAGCAGTTCCGCATGCTGCGTGTGCTGCGCGCCGATCTCGGCAAGGACTGGCCGCTGATCGACACGACCTTCGACCCGATCCAGCAGATCACCCGCAGGGTCGGTAGCGACAAGACCCGGATGATCTTCGACAATCCGAAGGAATCGAGGCCGATGATCGAGGCGATGACGGAGACGTGCCTCCGCTACGCCCGGGAATTGAAGAAGATCGGCGTGGACGGCGTTCTCTACTCGACCCATTCGGCGATCACGGAGGGCCATCCCAAGGCCATCGACGATGGCATCTTCAAGGAGTTCTACGAGCCTTACGAGAAGGCGGTGCTCGAGGAGATGGGAGGTATGGTGCGCATCCTGCACCCGTGCCAGAACCATCTGGATTTCGACCGGGTGAAGGACTACCCGCACGAGGTTCTGAGCTGGTACGACCGCGATCCGCACTGCCCGTCGCTCAGCGAGATGCGCGCCCGCTCGGACAAGTGCCTGATGGGCGGCGTCGATCATGTGCGGATCCTGACCGCCTCGGTGCCGGATCTCCGGGCCGAGGTGGAGGATGCCCTGGACCAGCTCGACGGGCGCAAGATGATCCTGGCCCCGGGCTGCACGATCCTGTCGCAGGTGCCGCACTATCTTCTGGACTGCGTCCGGCAGACCGCCGACGCTTGGCACGCGAAGCACGGATAGCGGGGACACGCGCACGCGCTGCGCGGCCGCCGGCGCGACCAACATTCGAGCAAGCAGAGGGGGAGAGAAATGGTGAAAGCAGCACTGACCGCCCTGGCGATCGGCGTCCTGGGCTTCGGGCTCTCGGCTTTGGAAGAGGCGCGGGCAGCGGACTACAACCTGCGGCTCGCCACCGTCGTCAAGTCCCCGCATCCATGGGTCTCGGCCGCCGAGTACATGGCGGACGAAATGAAGAAGCGCTCCGACGGGCAGGTCGAGATCACGATCTTCGAGGGCGGCACGCTGGGCGCCGATTCGGCGGCGCTCGACCAGATGCGGATCGGGACCATCGATCTCATGATCGGCGGCACGACCAACATCACCTCGCTCGTCCGCGAGTTCCAGGTCTTCAGCCTGGATTACCTGTTTCCCGACATGGACAGCTTCCGCGAGGTGACCGCGGCCGACAGCCCGGTGGTCGACAAGATCCAGGAATCGGTCGATTCGCGCAACATGGGCTTCAAGATCCTGGCGATGGGCAGCGGCGGCGTTCGCAACCTCAGCAACAGCGTCAAGCCGATCGAGAAGCCCGAGGATCTCGCCGGCATGAAGATGCGTGTGCCCGGGGCCAAGATCGCCGCGGAGATGTGGGCCGCTTTCGGTGCGCTGCCGACCTCGCTGCCCTGGACCGAGGTCTATTCGGCGCTGCAGACCGGCGTGGTGCAGGCTTTCGACAGCACGATCAGCAGCTATCTGAGCTCCAAGCTCTACGAGGTCGGACCCTATCACGCCAAGACCGAGCACCAGATCATGGCCTCCTACATCGCCATGAGCACCATGTCCTTCGACCGGCTGCCCGAGGAGCTGCAGGCCGCCATGCTCGAGGTCGCGGCCGAGGCCGGGGTGATCATCACCGACAAGGGCGAGGAGTTCGACGCCGCGTTCATGGACGATCTCGCCGAACGGGGTGCGAAGATCAACGAGGTCGACAAGGCGGCCTTCAAGGCCATCGCCGACCCGCTGCACGAGAAGCTGGCCGAGGAGGCCGGTGTCGCCGACATGCTGGTCATGATCCGCGAGATGCAGGAGTAGAATCCCGTCTGAGCGGGGCGGCGCGGCCGCGCCGCCTCAGCGCCCTGCCCGAGGCTGGCTGGAGAGAAACGTGCTGACAAGAATAAACAACATCCTCGAGCGGGTGCTGCTGGCCATTGTCGGACCGGTTTTCGGTGTTTTCATCGTCGCGATTTTCATCCAGGTGGTGGCGCGCAACTGGCTTCAGATAGCTATCCTGTGGCCGGATGAATTGTCGCGCATGTGCTTCTTGTGGACGGTCATGATCGGCGCGGCCATCGCCGTGCGCCGTCAGGTGCACTACGAGATCAATATTTTCCCTGACCACTGGTTTCGCTTTTCGCTTGTTCTGAAGATTTTCGGATTGCTGATCAGCGTGGTCTTCATCCTCGTCATGCTCTATTACGGTGCCCAATTCACCAGCATGAGCGTCTTCAGCATCTCCGAGACTCTCGAATTGCCCTGGTCCTATATCTACGTCTCGATGCCGTTCGCGGCGGCGGTGATGCTGCTCTTCTGGCTCGAGATCGTGCTGCACGATCTGCGGTCGTTCGGCCGCACGGACGTCGGAGGCTGATCATGTCGGATGTGGTTCTGCTGATCGGCGGTTTTCTGGTCCTGATCCTCTTGCGCGTGCCGATCGCCTTCGCCCTGGGCGTGGCGTCCCTCCTGACGATCCTCAAGCTCGGGTTCTCGCCGATCACGGTGGCGAACCAGATGTTCGCGAGCATCAACTCCTTTCCCCTTCTGGCCGTGCCGTTCTTCCTTTTTCTCGGCCGGCTGATGAACGATGGCGGCATCACCGACCGGCTGCTCGCCGTGGCGGACACAACTGTCGGCCATATCCGCGGCGGCCTCGGGCATATCAACGTCTTGGTCAGCATGATGTTCGCGAGCATCTCGGGCTCGGGTGCGGCCGACACGGCGAGCGTGGGTGCGGTGATGATTCCGGCGATGCGCAAGGGCGGCTACTCGACCCCCTTCGCCGTCGCGATCACCGCCTGCTCCTCGACGCTCGGCATGATCATTCCGCCGAGCATCCTCATGGTCATCTACGGGGCTTTCGGCAACGTCTCGATTGGCGCCCTTTTTCTCGGCGGCATCGTGCCCGGTGCCATCATCGGCTTCGGTCAGATGGGCTATGTCTATTACGTGGCGGTCAAGTCCGGCATGCAGCCGACGCCGCGCAAGCCGGTCTCCGAGGTCGGCAAGGCGGTCTTCAAGGCCATTCCGCCCCTGCTGCTGCCGGCGATCATTCTCGGCGGGATCATGGGCGGCATCTTCACGGCGACGGAGGCGGCGGCGATCGCGGTGGTGTTCGGCCTGTTCCTGTCGATCGTCTTCTACCGCTCGATCAAGCCGAGCGAGCTTTCCTCCATGTTCGGCGAGGCCGTCGTCGACTATTCGCTGCCCATGTTCGCGGTGGCCGCGGCCGGAGTCATGGGCTGGCTGATCGCGTATCTGAACATCGCCTCGGACGTGGCAACGCTGATCCTCTCGATCACCCATTCGTCCTTCGGCATCCTGATGCTGATCACCGCCTTCCTGATCGTGGTCGGCACGGTGCTCAGCCCGGTGACGGCGGTGATCATCTTCCTGCCGATCATCCAGGAGCTGGGCAATGTCGGCAACATCAACGACGTGCATCTCGGCCTGATCGTCGTGCTCAGCCTGACCATGGGGCTGGTGACGCCGCCTTACGGCATCTGTCTGCTCGTCGCCTGTCAGATCGGCCAGCTATCGGCGGCGAAGGCGTTCGGTGCCGTGATTCCGATCATCGGCATCACGCTCGCCACGATCGTGCTCGGCGCGCTCTTCCCGGACATCTTCCTGATCGTGCCGAAGCTCTTCATCCCCGAAGCCTTCATGGCCTCGCCCTGAGGGCGGACCCGGTGTGGCGGAGCCCCTGACGTAGCGGAAGATCTCGGTGTTGTCGGCGTTGCCATCGAGGGCCTCGACGGCTGCGGCCCAGATCTCGCGGCAGAGGCGAAGTTGTTGCGCCTTCTGGCCCGTGAAGGCGCGAAGGCTGTCGGCGGTCGCCAGATCCTTGGCCTGCAGGCCGAGGGTGAAGCTGCCCTCGAAGGTGCCGGGCAGTATGGCCTCCTTCAGCTTGGTCGCCGTCGCCACGTTGCGGCCGGTCGAGGCGTTCAGGATGTCGACGAAGGTCTCGAGGTCGAGATCCATGGCCTCGGCGATCGCCAGCGCCTCGGTGGCGGCGAGGAGCCCGGCGGCGAAGAGGTAGTTGTTGAGGGCCTTGATGGCGTGGGCCGCACCCGGCTTGCCGGTCGCGAAGAAGGTCTTGCCCATGGTGGCGAGGAGAGGGCGGAGCGGCTCGAGACCGGCCCGGTCGGTGCCGACCATGATGGTGAGCTCGCCGGTTCTCGCCCGGGCCACGCCGCCCGAAACCGGCGCGTCGATCAGCCGGATGCCGAAAGGTGCCAGCTTCTCGATGAGCCCGAGGGTCTCGACCGGATCGGACGAGCCCATGTCGACGATCGTTGCACCTTGGGCGAGGATGTCGGCCAATCCCGGCCGACCGGCCCCGCCGAGAACCACGACGTTGGTCGTGGGGCTGTCCGGCAGCATGGTGATCACGGTCCCGCAATCCGCGAGATCCGCGAGCGACGCCGCACGAAAGAGCGTCCGGCCCCAGGCTGGATGCGCTGCCAAGCTTGCGAACGGCCGGTCCGAGCGGTTGAGCGCCCGCACCTCGAACCCGGGCCCGCAGGCCAGGTTCTCCGCCATGGGCAGGCCCATGGCGCCGAGGCCGATGAAGCCGATCTTGGTGTTCATGCGCGTCGCCTTTCGAGGGATCGTCCCGCTCCGCCCGCGCGGTGCGATGCCGGCAGGGCTCGGCGTCGGCGGCGACAGGTTGTCAGATCGCGCGCAGCCAGCCTTCCCAGCGGAAGTCGTGCATGATGGAGCGGGCGCGGAGATACTTCCACATGCCGTATTTGTGGTAGTCGAAGTCGAGGTTGGAGATTCGCTCCTGGACCATGGCCCAGGTCGCCCATTTGACGTCGGCGAGGGCGCGCATGACGGCGACGCGGGCGCGCAGCCGCGGGTCAGGCGTGCCGGCATAGGCCTCGAGCAGGTCGGCGGCCAGGTCCTCGGTGAAGAACATCTCGCCGAACCAGACCCCGAGCTCGTAGGAGCGCTCGTTCATCGAGGCGTACTCGTAGTCGACGAGCTTCATAGGCGCGTCGTCCCTGACCAGGAAGTTGCCGGGCATGGGATCGTTGAAGCAGGGCACGAGGTCGAGGCCCGAGGCCATGAAGGCGGCCCTGGCATTCTCGTAGAGCCGGCTCAGCCAGGGCCAGTCCTCCGGCCGGCTGCCGCCGAGCTCGGCCACCTGGGCGACGTGCTCGTCGATCATGTCGAAGACGGTCTTGGTGAGGCCGAGCCTCTCGCCAGCGTGGAAGCGGCGGTAGCAGTCGATGGCGGCGTGCTGGATCCGGGTGTCCTGGAAGTCGGCGTTGGTGCAGGCACGGTAGCCCTCGAGCAATTCGGCCACCTCGAGCCCGCTCGCGGCGTCGAAATGGACCACCTCGGGCCCGAGGCCCTTGGCGTGCGCCAGCCGGGCCGCCTCGTTCGCGGCGTCGCGATCGACGAACATTTCGGTTCCGGCACCCGGGATCTTGAGGAAGTAGCGGCGCTTCTCGCCGGCGAGGGTGATGCGCCAGTTGCTGTTGGAGATGCCGCCGGTGATCCGGGCGTAGCTGGCGTTCCGGCCCCGCCAGGCCGGGACGCTGGCGATGGCGGCCTCGACGGCGCGCTCCTCCTCGGTCTCGGCCTCGCCCAGGGCTCGATCGCTCATCTCAGACCCTCCGGGTGCGTTCCTCGAAGCGCTGGTCGCGCATGGCCATGCGGCAGCGCAGGAAGCGCCATTCGGCGTATTTCAGAAACTCGAGGTCGGTCCTCGGCGAGGTCCAGGCGAGGATGGCGCTGATCAGCCCCCAGCGCAGGTCGTCGGCGACGCCGTAGAGGCGTGCCCGGTTGAAGAGGCGCTCGTCGAAGCGGCCGTGAAAGGCCTCGAAGCTCTCCATCGCCGGCGGATCGAAGGCGTGCGCCTCGACCAGGAAGCTGCCCAGATCCTCGAACGGGTCGATATTGGCGGCGAGGTCGAAATCGACGAGGAGGACGCCGCCGGCTTCGTCGATCATGACGTTGCTCGCATTGCCGTCGCCGTGCGCCGGCACGGTATCGATGCCGGCCGCGCGGATCGCTTTGGCGGCGGCGCGGCAGTTGTCGAGAAGCCAGGCATGGTCGGCCGGCAGGGTGGCCCGGCTTTCGCCGGCGGCTAGAAGCAGCGCTTCGATGTGATCGAAGACACTGGTCGTGCGAGGCAGGCGCGGGCCGGCATGGAAGGCGCGCCTCGCCTCGAGCACGGCGTCGCGGATGGCGGGCTCGGCGAGGCGGTTCAGGGTGGCGACGCGGTGCGATTCGCCGAGGTCCTGCATGACGAGGTCGCCGGTCCGGGGGTCGGCCGCCAGCACCTCGGGGCCGATGCCGCGCAAACCCGCCTCGCGGGCGGCCGCCACGACGCTCGATGGCTCGGCGAAGAGGGCGGCGTCGGGATGGATGATCTTCACCCAGAGGCTCGGTCCGCCCGCCGGGTCGCGGGTGCGCAAGCTCGTGGCGTCGACACCCTGGTTCATGGGTGAGGCCATCGGCACGACGCCCGGTCGGAAGGTCGCCTCGCGTCCGGACCAGCCCGGCACGGTGGCGACGAGTGCACGGGCCGCGGCGAGCGCATCCTTGGCACTCATGGTGTTGTCTTTCCGGCTCGGGCGAGAGCGGGCCCTTCGACCAGGAGCCGCTCGAGCATGCCGAGCAGCAGATCGAGGCCGAGGGCGAGGTCCTCGGGCTCGGTGCGCTCCAGGGGTGAATGGCAGATGCCGCCGATGCTCGGCGTCGCCACGACGATCGAGGGGCAGAGCCGCGCCATGGGCACGGCATCGTGCGCGGCGATGGTGTCGAGCCGCATGGCGGACTCGCCGAGGCCGGCGGCCACCTCGTTCGCGAGGTGCTGCAGGCCGAGCTCGAAGCGGCCGGGGCGGCGCAGCTCGTCGCGGACACAGGACCAGCCGACGGCGGCGCGCTCGGCTTCCGCCTCGACCAGCGCCTCCAGGGCATCGAAGCTCCTCTCCAGCACGGCGGGATCGGCGGAGCGCAGCTCGGCGAAGATGGTCACGGACGAGGGCACCACGTTGGGCGAGTTCGGCTGGACCTCGATGCGGCCGACCGAGGTGTGCAGCTCGCCCGCTGGTGCGTCGTCGGCGAGGCGGCGCAGGCCGGTGACGACACCGGCGGCGGCGAGCAGCGCGTCGCGCCGCTCGGCCATCGGCGTGGGGCCAGTATGGGCCGGCACGCCCTCGAAGCGAATCTCGAGCTTGCGGCAGCCCCACCATCGATCGAAGGCGGCGAGGCGCCGCCCGGCACGCTCGAGCAGAGGGCCGCATTCGATGTGCAGCTCGACATAGACGGCGGGTCGGGGTGCCGGATCGTCGGTGCCGCGATAGCCGATGGCCTCGAGCGCCTCGCCGACGCTGACGCCGTCCCGGTCGGTCCGGGCCAGCGCCCAGCCGGTGTCGATGGCGCCCGCATAGGCGGACGAGCCGAGCACGCTCGGCTGGAAGCGGGCACCTTCCTCGTTGGTCCAGGCGACGACCGCGAGGTTCATGACCGGTGCCGCGAGGCGCTGGCGCAATGCGCTCGCCGCGAGCACCGAGGCAATCACGCCAAAGGTGCCGTCCAGCCGGCCGCCATCGGGCTGGCTGTCGATGTGCGAGCCGGTGAGCAGCCAGGGTGCCTCCGGGCCGGCGAGCTCGGCGAGGCCGAAGATGTTGCCGATGGCGTCGATCCGCACCTCGAAGCCGGCCTCGCGTAGCCAGGCCACCAGGGCGTCGCGCGCCTCGCCATTGGCGGCGGTCGCCTCGGGCCGATGGATGCCGCCCGCCGCCGTGGTGCCGAAGGTCGAGAATTGGGCGATGCGCTCGTGCAGCTTCTCGTGCAAGTCCGAATGACCATGGTTCGGCCGCGTCATCGCCCGCTCCCGTCTCGTCCGGTCCCCGCCGCGGGCGACCTGGATGCCTTCGGCTTCCGATCGTTGCCCGTTCTTGTGGGTTTTGACCGAATCATCCCTAAAAGTCGTTGACGCATGGGGCAAGTCTCAAATAGCGTCCGTGCGCCAGAGTTCGGCCACAGCCGGCGAGAAGCCGCAACAATCAGGAGAGGTGCTCCCATGTCGTCGCTCGTGATTCCCGGCAAGCCACGTTTCCGCGCCGACCGGCGGCGGGTGCTCGGCGGCATGGCCGCCATGGGCGGTCTCTCGGCCTTTCCGGCCCCCTTCATCAAGCGGGCCTATGCTCAGGCGCGCAATCACATGACCTTCGCCAGCGCCGAGCCGGTGACCGGCAACTGGGATCCCACGAGCCACACGACGCTCGCCCAGATCAACTTCGAGGGCTTCGTCTTCGGCAAGCTCTTCCAAACGCCTATGCGGCCGGAGAACCCCGACGAGATCGTCTTCGAGCTGGCGACGAGCCAGGAGATCATCGATCTCCACACGATCGAGTACAGACTGCGCGACGGTGTGACCTTCCACAACGGAGCACCCTTCAGCGCCGAGGACGTCAAGGCGACCTTCGAATACGCCTCGCAGCCCGGCCGGCCGGCCGCGTGGTACCCGGGTCCCTGCGAGGTCGAGGTGGTCGACCGGCTGACCGCCCGCGTCCACACCGATATCGGCGACTACCCGGCATCGGCCTTTTATTTCCTCGCGAGCTTCCTGCCGATCATGTCGAAGGACGACATTGCCGATCCGACCATCCTGCAGGAGCGGCCGAACGGCACCGGTCCCTTCAAGTTCGTCGAGCAGCGCGGCAACACGACGATCACGGCGGCCTTCGACGACTTCATGCACGGCCGGCCGATCCTCGACGAGGTGCGCTTCGCCTATGTGGGGGATGCGACCACCCGTGTCCTGGCGCTGCTCTCGGGCGAGGTCGACGTGATCGAGCGGCTCGAGCCCGAGCAGTACGAGACGCTGTCCGGCGAGAGCGGGGTCGCCCTCTCGCGCACCATCTCGACCGAGAACAAGTACTTGCATTTCCGCTGCAACAAGCCGCCGTTCGACGACCCGCGCCTGCGCCTCGCCGCCTGCCACGCCGTCGACCGCGATCTCGTGACCGAGATCCTGGGCGTCGCCGGCCATGCGTCCGCGAACTACATCTCGCCCGTCAAGTTCGGCTACATCGACCTGCCGAACTATCCCGCCTACGATCCCGATCGCTGTCAGGCGCTGCTGGCCGAAGCCGGCTATCCGAACGGGCAGGGCTTGCCGCCGCTCGAATACCTGACCAGCGACGGCTTCTATCCGAAGACCAAGGAATACGGCGAGGTCATCACCGCGTTGCTGCAGGAGCAGGGCTTCCCCGTCGAGCTCACGGTGATGGAGACGGCCGCCTGGCTCGAGCGCATCTATCAGCGCGAGGGGCAGGAGCCTTATGGCCACCTCGTGGATGTCGGCTGGTCGACCGGCTCGCCCGAGCCCGATCTGGTGCTCCGGCCAATGTTCCATTCGAGCGCCGGTCCGCGTGGCGGGCTGATCAACGGCATTGCCGACCCCGAGATCGACGCCGTGCTCGACCAGGAGCAGGCGGAGCCCGACACGGACAAGCGGCGCGAGCTGATCCAGACGGTGGCAACGCCCAAGATCGCCGAGCTGGTGCCGAGCCTTTCGCTCTTCACCTCCGTCCTCCTGCATGGGCGGCGGGCGGGCCTCGAGGGGCTGCATTTCTATCCGAACGGCCCGATCGACGCGTCGAAGGCCGAGTACAAGGCCTGATCGGGAGGCCCGGAGCTCGTGGGCTTCGCGCTGACGTTCTTCGCCCGGCGCCTGGCGCAGGGCGTGCTGATCGTGCTGCTCGTCTCCTTCACGATCTTCGCGCTCCTGCGGGTGGTGCCGGGCGATCCGGCGCGGATCATTCTCGGCCCCATGGCGACCGACCAGGTGGTCGAGCAGACCGCGCGCGAGATGGGTCTGCGCGACCCCATCCCGGTCCAGTACCTGCGCTATCTCGGGCAGATGGCGAAGGGCGATTTCGGCACCTCGTTCATCAAGGCCAAGAGCGGCGGGTCGCTCGGTGGCGGGCGTGACGAGGCGCGGGGCGAGCGGGCGCGGGTGCTCGATCTTCTGGGTGAGACCCTGCCGCTGACGCTGCGGCTGGCCGGCCTCGCTCTCGTCTTCACGGCCCTCATCGCCCTGCCGCTCGGCATTGCCGGTGGGCTCATGGCGGGTCGCTGGCCGGACAAGCTCGCGCTCTACGCGTCCTCCATCTTCGTCTCCCTGCCGAACTTCTGGCTCGCCATCGTCCTGGCGCTGGTGGTGACGGCCGAGCTCGGCTGGATTCCGTCGATCGGCTACAAGGGCATCGCCTATGCCATCCTTCCGGCCTTCGTAATCGCCATCGAGATGTCGCCCTTGTTCATTCGTGCCCTCTCCGTCTCGATCGCCGACACCATGCGCCATCCCTTCGTCGAGCTGGCCCAGGTGCGGGGTCTGTCGTCGAAACGCATCTTCGGCCATCACGTGCTGCGCAACGCCGCCGTTCCCGTTCTCAATCTCTTCGGCGTGCAGATCGGCGCCCTGCTCGGCGGCGTGCTGATCGTCGAGTACATCTTCGATTATCCGGGCTTCGGCCTTTTGACCGTGCAGGCGGTGCTGCAGCGCGACTTCCCCGTGATCCAGGGGATCGCCATCATCTCCACCACGATCTTCGTCGTCATCAACATCCTCGTCGACTTCGTATCGGCGCGGATCGATCCCAGGATCGCCTACTGATGGCGGCCACCGTCGAGCGACCGGTGGAGGTTGCGGATGCCGCCGCCGCGGCCAGCCCCGGCCGGCGGATGCTGCTCGCCACCTGGTCGCAGACCGAGCTCAAGATCGGTCTGGCGCTCTTCCTCCTGCTGGTCGCCATCGCCTTCCTCTACCCGTTGCTCTCGCAGATCGACCCGACCAAGCTCTCGGTGCGCGAACGCTTCCTGCCGCCGGTGCTGCTCGAGGGCGGGAGCTGGGCGCACCCGCTCGGCACCGACCAGCTCGGTCGCGACCTCTTCGTCCGCTCCCTGGTGGGGCTGCAGAACGCGCTCATGATCAGCGTCGCCGTGGTCCTCTTGATGTTCGCCTTCGGTGCCACGGTCGGCCTCGTCGCCGGCTATCGCGGTGGCTGGATCGATACGATCCTCATGCGGTTGACGGACGCGCAGCTTTCCATTCCGCTGATCATCCTCGCCATCATCATCCTCACCGTGTCGCGGCCGACGCCGCTATCGGTCATCCTCGTTTTGGCGCTCGCCGGCTGGCCGGTCTACGCCCGGGTGACGCGCAGCGTGACGCTGGCCGAGCGGCGGCGCGAGTATGTCCGGGGCGCGCAAATCCTGGGCGCCTCCGACAGCCGCATCATGTGGCTCCTGATCGCCCCCAACATCCTGCCGCCGATCGCCTTCGTCGCGGTGCTCGACATCGCCCGAATGATGATCTTCGAGGCGATCCTCGGCTTCATCGGCATCGGCATCCAGCCGCCGACCCCCACCTTCGGCACGATCATCGCCGACGGGCGCAAGTACCTGATCAATGCATGGTGGATCGCCACCATGCCGGGCGGCTTCCTTTTTCTCACGCTCTTGAGCGTCAATCTCATGGGTGCGGCGCTCGAGCGCGCCCGCGACCGACTCCTGCGCGGGACCATCTGAGGATGACCGAGCCCCTTCTCGCCGTCGACGGTCTCTGCATCGATCTGGTGCGCGACGGTGGCCGGCTGCCGGTTCTGCGCGACGTCTCGCTGACGCTGGAGGGGCGGCGGGTCCTCGGCATCGTCGGCGAGAGCGGCTCCGGCAAGACGGTCCTCGCCAAGGCGCTCGTCGGCTGGATCGCCGAGCCGCTGCGGGCAACGAGGGGCACCATCCGGTTCCAGGGCGAGGACCTGCTCGCCATGCCGCCCGAGGCGCGGCGTGTCCTGCGTGGCAGCGCCGTCGGCTATATCGGTGCCGACCCGGGCAGCAGCTTCGATCCGACCCTGCCGGTCGGCCGGCAGATCGTCGAGAAGGTGCGGGCGGTGCGCGCCGATATCGACGCCGAGGCGGCGAGGAAGCGGGTGCTCGGCCTGCTGGACCGGGTGCACATCCCCTCGGCGGCGCGTCTGTTCGACGAATTCCCGCACCAGTACTCGGGCGGCATGCTGCAGCGGGCGATGATCGTCGACGCCTTGGCTTCCGACCCGGCTTTTCTCGTTTGCGACAACATCACCCAGCCGCTCGACGTGACGGTGGCGGCGCAGATCATGCGGCTGCTGCACGAGCTGCGCTCCGATCTCGATGCCGCCATCGTCTTCATCTCGACCTCGCTGCCGGTGGTTTGCGACATCGCCGACGAGCTGGTGGTGCTGAGCCGGGGTGCGATCGTCGAGCGGAGCACGCCGGAGCGGCTGCTGGAGGCGCCGACGCACCCCTACAGCCAGGATCTGATCGCCCGCAATCCGGTGATCTGGGGAATGCCGCCCGAACCCGCCCCCGACCAGGCCGCGCCCGAGACCATTCTCGAGGTGGAGAATGTCACCAAGACCTATGTGGTGCCGGACCGCACGCGCTTTTTCGGCACCCAGGCGGTCAAGGCGGTGCGCGGGGTCAGCTTCGCCGTGCACGGCGGCGAGAATCTCGGCCTCGTCGGCGAATCGGGCTGCGGCAAGTCCACGCTCTCGCGTCTTTTGAGCTGGGTCGAGCAGCCGGATCAGGGCCGCATCCGCTTCAAGGGCCAGGACATCGCCGCCATGTCGAGGCAGCAGCTCCTCGCCATGCGCAAAGGCTTCCAGCTTCTGCTGCAGGATCCGTTCAACTGCCTGCCGCCCAACTTGCCGATCGGCCGCTCCATCGGCATGTCGCTGCAGATCCATGGCGGGCTCGGCCGCCGGGCGATCGCCGAGCAGGTCCGGGCGGTCATGGCGGAGGTCGGGCTCAAGGACGAGGATCGCGAGCGGTTGCCGATCGGCATGAGCGCCGGCCAGCGGCAGAGGGTGAACATCGCCCGCGCTTTGGTGCTGGCGCCGGATCTCCTGATCCTCGACGAGACGCTCTCGGCGCTCGATCCCATGGAGCAGGCACGGCTGCTCGATCTTTTCGAGCGGCTGCAGGCGCGGCACGGCTTCACCTATCTCTTCATCAGCCACGACCTTGCCATGGTGCGTCGGGTGTGCACCCGCATCGCCGTCATGTATCTGGGCAAGGTGGTCGAGCTCGCCGGCACTGGCAGCGTGTTCTTCGCGCCGACACATCCCTACACGAGGGCACTCCTCTCGGCGGTGCCGACGCTCGAGGAGAAGCCGTTCAAGACGGCCGATTGTCTCCTGGAGGGCGAGCCGCCGAGTCCCATCGACCTGCCGCCGGGATGCAGCTTCGCCGCCCGCTGCCCGCATGCGATGCCCCGTTGCCGGGTGGAGGAGCCGCCTCTCGTCCATCTCGGCGGCGGCCGTTTCTCGGCCTGTTGGCTGAACGAGATGCCCGCCGACCGGGCAGCGTGAGCGGAGGCGCCGGATGGCGAGCGAGGATGCGGGAACGTGGGATTTCATTATCGTCGGAGCCGGTGGTGCCGGTGCCGTGCTGGCGGCCCGGCTGAGCGAGGATCCCGCCTGCCGGGTGCTGCTGCTCGAGGCCGGGCCCGACTACCGCGCCCGGGAGCAGCCGCCGGAGATGGCGAGCCCCAATCCCTTCAACATCATTCTGCCCGAGGCCTTCCAGGCGACCTATATGTGGCCGGATCTCATGGCGCGGCGCACGAAGCGGCAGGAGCCGCGTCTCTACTGGCGCGGGCGCGGGCTCGGCGGCAGCACCGCGATCAACGGGCAGATCGCGATCAGGGGCGTTCTCGACGCCTTCGACAACTGGGCCGAGCACGGCGCCGAGGGCTGGTCGGCGGCCGACGTGCTGCCGGGCTTCAACCGGCTCGAGTGCGATCTGGATTTCGGCGGTGAGGTGCATCACGGGTCGAGCGGGCCGATTCCGGTCTTTCGCGCGCCGCCAGATGAGTGGGGGCCGGTCGACCTGGCCTTGCGCGACGCGGCGCTGGATCTGGGCTATCCCTGGACCCCCGACCTCAACGCGCCGACCGCCCTTGGCGTGACGACCTACGCCATCAACAGCCAGGATGGACGCCGAGTCTCGACCAATGACGGCTATCTCGAGCCGGCGCGCGGCCGGCCGAACCTCGCGATCAGGGGCGGCATGCTCGCCGACAGGGTGCTTCTCGACGGGCGGAGGGCCGTCGGCATCACCGCGATCGGGGCCGAAGGGTCGGTCGAGCTCCTTTTGGCCAAGGGGGGCGAGGTGCTGCTGGCGGCGGGCGCCATTCACAGCCCGCCCATCCTCATGCGCTCGGGCATCGGCCCGGCGGCGCACCTGGCGGAGCACGGCATCGCGGTGGTTCAGGACCTGCCGGTGGGGTCGGGTCTCTTCGATCACCCCTTCGTCCGGCTCGAGCTCAAGCTTCTGGACGAGCTGAAGCCAAGGAGCGTGGACGCCCGTCACACGAACTGCTGTGTCAAGTACAGCTCCAATCTGCCCGGCGGCTCGCTCGCCGACATGATCTTCTTCGCCATGAACCATGGCGGTGTCGGCGTCGCCCAGGACATGGCGCAGTTCGGCGAGGCCGGCATCCACTGCGCGCTCTTCGAGGCGCATTCGAGGGGCCGGGTCCGGCTCGCCTCGGCGGATGCGCGAGCGCAGCCGGTGGTCGATCTGAACATGCTGGACGACGAGCGCGATCTCGTCCGGCTACGCGACGGGGCGAGGCGGCTGATGGCGATCGGCAGCCACGCGGCGGTCACGAGAAGATGCCGCTCGGTCAGCCTCGGCAATACCGGCAGGCCCATAGCCGACCTTCGGGAGGCGCCGGACGAGGCGATCGACGACTGGATCCTCGGCGACTGCTCGGACGCGCAGCACGGGGCCGGAAGCTGCCGGATGGGTGCTTTCGACTACGATGACGGCCGCTCGGTCCTGGATCCGCGCTGCCGGGTGCGGGGTCTCCAGGCGCTTCGGGTGATCGATGCCTCGATCATGCCGGCCGATTGCAAGGCCAATACGGCATTCACCACCATGATGATCGGCGAATTGATGGCCGAGCGGTTGCGGGGCGAGCGGGCCGGGCGCGGCTGACGGGCCGATGTCCGAGGCGGCGCGCCACGCGACCATCTTGGCGGCTCTCGGGCGTGACGGCCGGGTGGGGGTCGCAGCGCTGGCGGAAGCGCTCGACGTCAGCGCCGAGACCATACGCCGCGACCTCGCCGGCCTCGACGCGGCGGGGCGGCTGCGGCGGGTGCATGGCGGTGCCGTGCTGTTTCGGCCGGACGAGGAGCAGCCCATCCTCGTGCGCTCGCGCATCCGGCCGCGCGAGAAGGCGCATCTGGCGGCGGTGGCGCGCGCCATGGTCAAGGACGGCATGTCGATCTTTCTCGACACGGGTTCGACGGCGCTCGCCTTCGCCCGGACGCTCGCCGACGCGCGCGACCTCGCCCTGACCACCAACTCGCTGGATATCGCGCGCCTTCTCGCCACGGCATCGGGGTTGCGGATCAAGGTCACGCCGGGCCGGGTGCGGGCCAACGACAATGCGCTGATCGGCGGTGACACAGTGAGCTTCGTCGGCCGCTTCGTCTTCGACATCGCCTTCATGGGCATCGCCGCCTGCGATGCCGATTACGGCTGGATGGACTATGCCGAGGAGGAGTCGGAGCTGCGGCGGGCGGTGATCGGCCAGACCCGGCGGCCCGTGCTCCTCGTGGACGACGGCAAGTTCGGCCGCCACGCCTCGATCCGCACCTTCGATCTGGCGACGCCGCTCACTGTCGTCACCAACCGGCCGGTGGCGCCGCCATTCGCCGCGATCTTCGAGGAGGCGGGTGTCGAGGTGCGCCATCGGCTGCGGAGCGGCTGAGGCTCAGGCATCCAGCGCTTCCTGCAGCGCCTGATCGCGAAGGGCGTCGAGGACGGCGAGGCCCATGGCTGCCGCGACGGGATTGCCGCCGAAGGTACTGGCATAGCCGAACGCGGCGAAACGGGGAGCCATCGGCTCCGGTCGCGCGGCGAGGCCGGCCATGGCAAAGTCGTTGCCCATGCCCTTGCCCATGGCGACGATATCGGGCTCGATGCCATGGCGCTTGAAGCCCCAGAAGGAGTGTCCGGCGCGCACGAAGCCGGGCTGCACCTCATCGGCGATGTAGAGGCCGCCGGCGGAGCGGACGATCGAGGCCGCGGCCTCGAGGATGCCCGGCGGATCGGCGTGCACGCCATCGCTGGAGAAGATCGAATCGGCGATGAAGCCGGCGAAGCCGAAGCCGTCGCGGTTCAGCTCGCCGATCGCCGCCTCGATGTCGGCGGCGAAACGGCCCGCGATGTCTCCATCATACTGCCGAGCATCGGGGGCGGGCACCGTCCGGCCATGGGCGGGCCGGCCACGGCGTCGGCAGGCGGAAGGCGAAATCTCGCTCAAGGTGGAGTTGTTGCCGCAATGGGCGGCCTCGGTGACGACGAAGCCGTGCCAGCCGGTGGCGGTTCTGGCGAGCCGGAGTGCCAAGTCGTTACCCTCGCTGCCGCTGCAGGTGAGGGCCAGGGTCGAGAACGCCGCCGGCAGGGTCGACTTGAGATGCTCCGCGAAGGCCTCTGTCCGCTCGTTCAGGTACCGGTGACAACATTGGGCTCCCGAGAATCGCGCAAGGCGCGTGCCGGCGCGCCGCGGGAGGCGGATTAATGTTGGCACGTGGGGGCGGATGCGGCTATCGAAGCGATAATTGCAGTTTTTCGGTCAGGGGGAAACGTCGATGTTCAGGTTCATTCGCAACGGGATCGTCGGCTCGACGGCGCTGGCTTTGGTCAGTGTTGCTGCGCTGGCGGCTACACCGCCCGACATGCTGGTGATCGGCACCGATGTCGGCGCCATTCCGTCGCTCGATCCGGCGGCGATCAACGCGCGGACCGTCTCGGAGCTGGTCTCGAACCTCTACGACAACCTGCTGAAGCTCGATCCCGAGAACCTGCAGTCGATCCAGCCCATGCTGGCCGAGCGCTGGGAGGTGGCGCCGGACGGGTCCCGCATCACGCTCGTGCTGCGTGACGATGCCACCTTCGCGAGCGGCAACCCGGTCACGGCCGAGGACGCGGCCTGGACGATCCAGCGGGTGATCAAGCTCGGCCAGGTCGGGGCCACCGATCTCGCCCAGTGGGGCTTCACGGCCGACAACGTGGACGCCCTCGTGCGCGCCGAGGACGAGCGCACGCTGGTGATCGAGCTGCCCGAGCAGGTGAGCATCGATCTCGTGCTGTATTCCCTCGCCGGCTCGTCGCTCGGCATCATCGATCGCGAGGCCGCGCTCGAGCACGAGGTGGATGGCGATCTCGCCCGCGACTGGCTGCGCGCCAACGCCGCCGGCGGCGGTCCGTTCACGCTGGTCGAATGGCGGCCGGACGACATCGTCGTCACCGAGCGGCGCGACGACTACTGGGGCGGCACCCCGGCGATGCGCCGGGTGATCATGCGTCACGTGCCGGAATCGGGCAATCTCCGCCTGCAGCTCGAGGCGGGCGATGTCGATATCGGCCAGTATGTCGGCTCGGGCGACCTCGAGGCCTTGGCCGGGAACGAGGACATGGAGATCCAGCACACGCCGGGCTTCGGCTTCTACTACATCGCCTTGAACCAGAAGGATCCGGACCTCTCGAAGCCCAAGGTCCGAGAAGCCTTCCAGCACGTGCTGGACTGGGAGGCGCTGAGCCGGTCCTCGATGCGCTTCAACGGCTTTCCGTGGCAATCGATCATCCCGCGCGGCATGCCGGGCGCGCCCGAAGCGTTCGAGGATCACTACACCTACGATCCCGAGAAGGCGCGCGCGCTTCTGGCCGAGGCAGGCTATCCGGACGGGCTCAAGAAGAAGCTCTATCCGGCCGGCGACGCGCATCTGCTCAATGCCGAGTCGCTGCAGGCCACGGCGCGCCTCGCCGGAATCGAGCTCGAGCTGATCCCCGGCAACCATGTGCCGGAGTTCCGGGCGCGCGACTTCGAGGTCTACACGGGCAATTCCGGCGGCCGCCTGCCCGACCCGTTCGCCACGGCGACCCATTACGCCTACAACCCGGACAACAGCGACGAGGCCAAGCTCAGCGGCTACTACATGTGGCGCACGGCCTGGGACGTGCCCGAGCTGACCGAGCTCACCAACGAATCGAAGCGCGAATCCGATCCGAAGAAGCGGGCCGGGATATTTCGCGAGATGGACGAGCTGTACCGCGAGCTCGATCCGTCGCTGATCGTCTTCTTCCAGCGCGTCGATCCCTATGTCGTGCGCGCGGAGGTCGAGGGCTATGTCGGCCACCCGACCTGGTCGACCCGCTGGGCCGACGTGACCAAGAACTAGGAGTTGCCAGGAGGGGTGGCGGGCCTGTCTCTCGCCGCGACGGTGCCCGCATCACGGGCGGGCCGACGGCGGCTGGGCCGCCTCGCCGGCCGGGCGGTGTCGCTGGCGTTGACCCTGCTCGGCCTGATGGCGCTGACCTTCCTCATGGGACGTCTGCTGCCGGCCGACCCGGTGCTCGCCGTGACCGGGTTCGAGGTCGACCGTCCAACCTACGAGCGCGTCTATCTCGAGCTCGGCCTCGACCGGCCGGTCTGGCAGCAGTTCCTCTCCTATGTGGGGGGCATCCTCGAGGGCGATCTCGGGCGCTCGACCACCACGGGCCAGCCGGTCGCCCGGGATCTCTTGCGGGTGTTCCCGGCGACCTTCGAGCTCGCCTTGACGGCCGCCATCGTCGGCTCGCTGCTCGGCATTCCGCTGGGCATCGTGGCGGCGGTCAACCGCGACCGGATGATCGACCACATCGCCCGGATCATCGGCCTCGCCGGCTACTCCATCCCGATCTTCTGGATGGGGCTGATGGCGCTTCTGGTGTTCTACGCCAAACTGCGCTGGGTGGGGGCGTCGGGCCGGGTCGACGTGTTCTACGAGGGGCTGGTGCCGGCCCGGACGGGGCTGCTTCTGGTGGATGCGGCGATCGCCGGCGACTGGGCGGTGCTCAGGAGCGCCTTCGCGCATCTGATCCTGCCGGCCTCGGTGCTCGGCTACTACTCGACCGCCTATATCAGCCGCATGGCCCGCAGCTTCATGCTGGAGCAGCTCGGTCAGGAATACATCGTGGCCGCCCGCGCCAAGGGTCTGCCGCAGAGGGCGGTCATCTGGCGGCATGCCTTCAAGAACATCCGCGTCCAGCTCCTGACGGTGGTGGCGCTCGTCTTCGCCGGCCTGCTCGACGGCACCGTGCTGGTCGAGACGGTCTTCGGCTGGCCCGGTGTGGGGCAGTATCTGACCCGCGGGCTCCAGTTCAACGACATGAACGTGGTGATGGGGACGGTGCTGGTGATCGGCGTCCTCTTTCTCGCGATCAACACTTTTTCGGACTGGCTCTACCGCCGGCTCGATCCGAGGACGCGGTGAGCTCGATGCGCAGGTCGGGTGGCGGCTTCGTCGAGCGGTCCGGCAATCTCCTCGCCTGGCTCGAGGCGGAGGAGCCCTCGAGCCTGCGCCAGGCGCGCGCGCAGCGGGCCTGGCGCGGCTGGCGGAGCTTTCTCGGCCACCGGCTCGGCGTGGTGGGGCTCGTGCTCGTCGTCGGCCTCGTGCTGACGGCGCTTCTCGCTCCCTGGATCGCGACGCACGATCCGCTCATCCAGGTCATGGATGAGCGGCTGCAGCCGCCCTCGGCGGCGCACTGGCTGGGCACCGACCATCTCGGGCGCGACATCTACTCCAGGATCGTCTGGGGGGCGCGAACGACGCTTCGGATCGCCGTCCTGGTGGCCGTGATCGTCGCCCCCATCGGCCTCGCGATCGGTGCGACGGCGGGCTATCTCGGTGGCATCGTCGACGAGATCCTGATGCGCGTCACCGATGTCTTCCTGGCCTTTCCGGGTCTGATCCTGGCGCTCGGCTTCGCCGCGGCGCTCGGTCCCGGCATCAACAACGCCATCATCGCCATAGCGCTGACCGCCTGGCCGCCGATCGCGCGGTTGGCGCGCGCCGAGGCGCTGACCATCCGCAGCAGCGACTACATCGCCGCCGTGCGGCTCCAGGGCGCCTCGCGTGCCCGGCTCATCGCCCGCCACGTCGTGCCGATGTGCCTGCCCTCGGTGGTGGTCCGGGTGACGCTCAACATGGCCGGCGTCATCCTGACGGCGGCGGGGCTCGGCTTTCTCGGCCTCGGCGCCCAGCCGCCCTGGCCGGAATGGGGGGCGATGGTGGCGGTCGGCCGGCAGTTCATGTTCGACAGTCCCTGGGTGGTGGCGGCACCCGGCATCGCCATCGCCGTCATCAGCCTCGCCTTCAACCTCCTCGGCGATTCGCTTCGCGACATGCTCGATCCGCGCGGCGACTGAGGGTCCCCGGGGTCGGCCGCGCTTGGCTTTTCCATGCCGGGCGGGCAAAACTCCGGCATCGGACGGGGGCGGGGCTTGGCCGGGCGATCGAACATGCGGCGGAACGCGGAGATCAGTCGGGCGCGGCTCGTGGAAGCGGCGACGGAGGAGTTCGCGCTTCGCGGCTATGACGGCGCCAGGGTGGATGCCATCGTCGCCCGGGCCGAGGTCTCGAAGAACCTCGTCTACCACTACTTCGCCGGCAAGGAGGCGCTCTTCATCGCGGTCATGGAGCGCATCTACGTGCTGATGCGCAGCCATCACCGGGACGATCTCCTGAAGCAGCTCGATCCCAAAGCGGCGATCGAGCGGCTGATCCGCTCGGTGCACCGGCTCTTCGTCGAGCGGCCCGAGATCATCACGCTGCTCAACAGCGAGAACCTGCACAAGGCCTCGCATATCGCGAAGTCGAAGCGGATCAGGACACTCTACAACCCGCTTCTGGAGGCGCTGATCGACATCCTGAATCGGGGCTCGGCGGCCGGGCTCTTTCGTCCCGGGGTCGATCCGGTCGATCTCTACATCACGATCAGCGGGCTCTCCTATTTCTACATCGCCAACGCCCACACGCTGACCTTCATCTTCAACGAGGAGCTTCTGGCTCCGGCACGGCTCGCCCGGCGCGAGGAGCACATCGTCGAGGTGGTGCTCGGCTATCTCGAGGCGAGGAGGACGAGGGCCCCGGGAGGCGAGGGGGCCCTGCGCTCTGCCGTGCCCGGCTGACGGGCGGTCTTTCAGCCGCCCTGCCGCCCGCCGGGCTCGCCACGCTGCGAGACGTGCCAGGGCAGCATCAGCCGCTCGGCGAAGTTGATGACGTAGAAGAGGGCCGTTCCCATCAGGCCCAGGAGGACGAGCGAGACGAAGACGCGGGTGGTGTCGAACTGACCCTGCGCCACGAGGACGAGGAAGCCGAGCCCGTTGCCGCCCGCCACGAACTCGCCGACGATGGCGCCGACGAGGGCGAAGGAGATGGCCACCTTCATGCCGGCGAAGAGGCTCGGCAGGGCGTTGGGGAAGCGGATCTTGGCGAGGATGCGCAAGGGCGAGGCGCGGGCGGCGCGGGCGAGGTTGACCATGTCCGGGTCGACCGAGCGCAGCCCCAGCACCATGTCGATGACGATGGGGAAGAGGGCGAGCATGACGGCGACCGCGATCTTGGGCTCCATGCCGGTGCCGAGCCAGATGACGAAGAGGGGGGCCAGGGCCACCTTGGGCACGCTGTTGAGGGCGACGAGGAGCGTGTAGATCGTGCGCTCGAGAAGGCGCGAGTAGACGATGGCGACGGCGAGGACGACGCCCAGGGCGACCGAGATCGCGAAGGCGAGAAGCGTGGTCCAGAGCGTGTAGCCCATGTGGCGGACGAAGAGCTCGGGCGTGGTCAGGAATTCGGCCAGAATGGCGCTCGGCGGCGGCAGGAAGATGGCCGGCGGCTGCCAGTACCAGACCCCGAGCTCCCAGAGCGCGATCAGGGCGGCGAGCACGAGGAGCACGTCGCGGGTGCGGCTCTCGCCCATGAGCAGCTTGCGCCAGCCGGTCATTCCTTCAGGATCCCGAGCTCGGCGAAATGGTGGCGGATGCGGTGCACGCAGGCGCCGAAGGCCGGCGTCTCGCGGATGGCGAGGGCGCGCGGGCGGGGGAGGTCAATGTCGATCACCTCGACGATCCGGCCGGGACCGCGCGACATCATGACGACGCGGTCGGCGAGGTAGACCGCCTCGACGATCGAGTGGGTGATGAAGAGGACGGTCTTGCCGGTGCCCTGCCAGATGCGCGTCAGCTCGACATTGAGGTCGTCCCGGGTCATGGCGTCGAGAGCACCGAAGGGCTCGTCCATCAGAAGCAGCTCGGGATCGCAGAGGAGGGCGCGGCAGATGGCGGCGCGCTGGCGCATGCCGCCCGAGAGCTCCCAGGGATGGCGGTCCTCGAAGCCCTCGAGGCCGAAGCGGGCGAGGAGCTGCATGGCGCGGTCGCGATAGTCGGCGCGTGGCAGGCGATGCAGCTCGGCCTGCAGGAGCACGTTGTCCCGGATGGTCCGCCAGTCGAGCAAAACGTCGCGCTGGAAGACGATGCCCATGGCATCGGGCGGGCCCCGCTGGTCGCGGCCATTGATGGCGATGCTGCCGCGCGTGATCGGCACGAGGCCGGCCAGGCACTTCATCAGCGTGCTCTTGCCGCAGCCGCTCGGGCCCACGACGCCGACGAAGGAGCCGGCATCGATCTCGAGGTCGATATCGGCCAGCGCCTCGACGTCGCCGCGTGGCGAGGGGTAGACCTTCGCCACGCGGTCGAGCGCCACGTAAGGCCGCTGCTCCAGGCTCACGGGACCTGTGGCACCAGCTCGTTCGTGTAGTAGTCCTCGGGCTTCCAGCCGGGACCGATCACGCCGGCCTTTTCCATGCCGGCAAGCGCCTTCTCCCAGTCCTCGCGCGCCTGCCAGCCGATCGGCTTTTCCTCCGTCGCGGGTGTGTCGAAATAGTCGAGGGTGATCTCGATCTGGCCTCTGAGGATGTCGGGGTCGAGATTGGCGTCGGGGCGCTCGGCGATGATCGCCTCGACGCCGAGATCGGGATTCTCCCTGATGGCGGCCCAGGCGCGCTGCTCGACCGCGACCAGCTTCCGCAGATCCTCGGCCCGCCCGGCGATGGTCTCCTCCGTCGCGATCAGGCCGTAGCTCGGGAAGGTGAGCCCGGCCTCGTCCAGCATCAGGCATCGTGACGGCCGGGACTTCTCGGCGACGGGGATGGCGGAGCCGATGGTCGACATCAGCCCGTCGGCGCGGCCGGCGGTGTAGGTTCCCCAGAGTGCCGCCGGATCGACAAAGAGGACCTCGACCTTGCTCCGGTCGAGGCCACCTGCGGCCAGGTACTCGTCGATATAGGGAGCCCAGGGGCTGGCGGCGAAGACGACGAGCGTCTTGCCCTCGAGGTCGGCGATATGCTGGATCGCCGAATCGCGATCGACGAGGATGCAGAGATCGGTCTTGCGCTGGAAGCCGGCGAAGGACTTGATCCTCGCCCCCTGCTCGCGCGCGGCGCCGAGGAGGCCGAGCTGGATCTGGCCGACATCGACCTGCCCGGCGTTGACGAGCTGCAGCGTGTTCCCGGAGCCCCGGCCGTCCTCGATCCGGACATCGAGCCCGGCCTCCTCGAACCAGCCCTCGTGCATGGCGTAGTGCATGCCGGCATGGACACCCCAGGGCGAGAAATCGAGCCGGATCGTGAGCGGCTCCTGTGCCTGCGCCACGTCGGCCGTGGCGGCGAGAAGCGTTGCCGCGAGGGTGCCGGCCAGAAGCGATCGTCTTGCTGTCATCGTCATTCCTCCCTTTTCGGATTCACGCTCTTCGGGCGCGCCTTGCCGCGCGCAGGCTCGCCGTGGCGGCGGCGTCGAGGGCGAAGGTCTCGGTGAGGACGACGCCGTGCCGCTCCCGGGCGTAGGTGCTGCTGATCTTCTCGTCGAGCGCGTCCCTGGCGACGAGCTCGGGCTCGCGGTCCAGAGGGTCGCCGTAGCCGCCGCCGCCGGCCTGGTGGTGGCAGAGGCTGTCGCCGGCATGGATGGTCCGGGTGAGCTTGCCGGGCACGGTCTCGGGATTGCGGTCGGGGTTCAGGATGTTGACCGTGAGCGCTCCGGGCTCGCCGCCAAAGAGGCCGTAGGGCGGATGCGCGGTGCGGTCGGAGCGGAGCTGGAGCATGGCCTCCGGCGCCAGGAGGCGATAAATGCGGCTGAGGCCGAGCCCGCCCCGCCAGCGGCCGGCGCCGCAGGAATCCTGGCGGTAGCCGAAGGCCTCGATGCGCACGGGATAGCGCGCCTCCAGCGTCTCGACGGGCAGGTTCGACATGTTCTGCGAGGGGTTGGTGACGCCTTCGATGCCGTCCTGATCGGCGCGGCCGCCCCAGGCGCCGTTGATCATGTCGACGAGGATGAAGGGAGCACCCGATTCCCGGTCGTAGCCGCCGAGGCAGACCACCGTGTTGCCGCCCTCGCCGGCGGCCATGACCCTTTGCGGCACGATCTTTGCGAGGCAGCCGAGCATGGTGTCGACGATGCGGTAGCCGGTGAGCGCCCGGGCGGCGACGGCCGCAGGCAGGCGCGGGTTGAGCATCGAGCCCTCGGATGCCTTCACCTCGATGCAGCGGAAGACGCCGGCATTGTTGGGAGCGTCCGTGTCCATGACGCAGCGCACGCTGAGATAGGTCGCGGACTTGACGAAGGAGAGGGTGGAGTTGATGGCGCCCCTGACCTGCGCGGCGCTGCCCTCGAAATCGACCTCCAGATGGCCGCCCCTGACGGTGATCGTCACCTTGATCGGAATGGCGTCCTCGGTGAAGCCGTCGCCGTCGATATGGTCGGTGAAGCTGTAGCTGCCGTCGGGCCAGGCCTCGATCTCCCGCCGGGTCATGGTCTCGGCGTAGTCGAGCAGGCCCTCGATATAGGCCTCGACGGCGGCGGCGCCGTGCTGCTCGAGGAGACGGAGATACTGCCGCTCGCCCATGCGGCAGGTGGCGTGCTGGGCGAGGAGGTCGCCGATGACGAGATCGGGGACGCGGACGTTCTTCTCGAACAGGCGAAAGAGCGTCTTGTTGGCGACGCCGCGCTCGTAGAGCTTGAGCGGCGGGACGCGGAAGCCCTCCTGGAAGATCTCGGTCGAATCGGAGGCGTTGGAGCCCGGAACCCGGCCGCCCATGTCGCAGTGGTGGGCGACGACGACGGTGAAGCCCGAGAGCCGTTCCTCGAAGAAGACGGGCTTGAACATGAAGATGTCCGGGAGATGCATGCCGCCCTCGTAGGGGTCGTTCATGACCACCACGTCGCCCGGATGGAGGTCGTCGCCGAAGGCGGCCCGGACGGCCTCGATGGCGTCGGGGACGGCGCCCAGATGCAGGGCCACGGTCTTCGCCTGGGCGATGATGCGGCCCTTTTGGTCGCAGAGCGTGGTCGAGTAGTCGAGCACGTCGCGGACGATGTGCGAGCGCGCCGTGCGCATGACGTTGTAGGCCATCTCGTCGACGATGGTGTCGAAGGCGTTCTTGATGACGGCGAAGGTGATGGGATCGGCGAAGGACGGAATGGCGCCCCCTGCGGTCATGGCCGGTCCTCCAGCTCGATGTGCAGATTGCCCGCCTCGTCCGCCCGAACGACGGCACCCGGCGGGATGACGGCTGTCGTGTCCAGGCTCTCGACGATCAGGGGTCCTCTGGCCTCCCCCGGCAGGGCGGCGCGGTCGATCACGGGTGTCGGAATGAAGCCCGCTTCCTTCTCGAACAGCACAAGCCGCTCCGATCCCGCTTCGCTGCCGGTCCCTCTCCTGGTGCTGTAGCGCGCGAGGTCCAGCTTGCCGGAGCGGTGGCCCTTGCCGACGACGCGCACCGCCACCACCTCGACCCGGTCCGGAGCGCGGTATTCGTAGACGCGCTCGTAGGCCTCGAGAAAGCGGTCGCGCAGCGGTGCGGCGAAGTCCGGTGCCAGCCTCGCCTCGACGGTGATGCCGAGCTCGGTGTCCTGGTTCTCGAAGCGCAGGTCCACCTGGCGCTCGATCGTCACCTGGTGGGGCTCGAAGCCTTCCTCAACGAGTGCCGTTCGGACCTCGGCCGCGAGCGCGTCGAGCGCCGTCTGGATCCTGGACCGGAGCCCCTCCTCGAGCGGTGCCGGCAGGGGCCGGACGAGCTGGCGCTCGACGTCGCCGGCGAGCATGCCGGCGGCGGTGAAGACGCCGGCGAGGTTGGGCAGGATGATGTGGCGGATGCCGAGCATGCGCGCGAGGTCGCAGGCATGGACCGGGCCGCTGCCGCCGAAGGCCGCGAGGGTGAAGGTCCTCGGATCGACGCCGCGCTCGACGGTCACGGCACGGATGGCGCGCGCCATGTTGAGATTGGCGATTCTGCGCACGCCCTGCGCCGCCTCGACCGCGCCGACGCCGAGCGGGCGCGCGACGTGGCGCTCGATCGCTTCCCTGGCGAGACCGGCGTCGATGGCGAGCGTGCCGCCGGCGAGCTCTTTCGGGTTGAGGTAGCCCAGGACCTCGTTGGCGTCGGTCACCGTGGCGCTGGTGCCGCCCTTGCCGTAGCAGGCGGGGCCGGGCTCCGCACCGGCCGAGCGGGGTCCCACATGGACGAGCCCGCCGGCATCGACGGAGGCGATCGAGCCGGCGCCGGCGCCGACCTCGGCGATGTCGATGGTGGGAGCGCGCATGAGAAAGCCGCCGGCCTTGATGAAGCGGCTCGGCGTCGAGATGCCGGCGCGGAACTCGTATTCGTTGGTGCGCGAGATGCGGCCGTCCTCGATGAGCGCCGCCTTCGCCGTGGTGCCGCCCATGTCGAAGACGATGAGATCCCTGATGCCGCTGGCGGCGCCCAGTCGCGCCGCGCCCGTGACCCCGGCGGCGGGACCGGAGGAGACGAAGAGGACGGGCTGCGTCTCGGCCACGGAGGCGCGCACGAGGCCGCCGCCGGAGCTGACGACGAGGAGCGGGGCGGTGATGCCCAATCCCTCGAGCCCGGCCGCGAGCCGCCGCAGATAGCCCCGCATCACCGGCAGGACGTAGGCGTTGACGACGGCGGTGCTGGTCCGCTCGTACTCCTTGGCCTCGGGCTGCAGGGTGGCCGAGAGCGTGACCTCCATCTCGGGGAAATGCCGCGCCAGAAGCTCGCCCACGCGGCGTTCGTGCGCGTCGTTGCGGTAGCTGTTGATGAAGCAGACGGCGATCGAGGCGATGCCCTGCTGCTCGAGCCGGCGGCCGGCGTCCAGCACCTCCGCCTCGGCCAAGGGGGTGAGCACGGTGCCGTCGGCGGCGATGCGCTCGCTCACCTCGAGCCGGGCGCGGCGCGCCACCAGGGGCTCGGGCTTGGTCCAGGCGAGATCGAACATGGCGGGCGTGCGCACGCGGCCGATCTCGAGGATGTCGCGAAAGCCCTTCGTGGTGATCAGGCCGGTCGGCGCACCGGTGCGCTCGAGCAGCGTGTTGGAGCCGATGGTGGTGCCGTGCAGCACCTCCACCACCTCACCGCCGGCGACGCCGGCCTCGGCCATGATCGCGCGCATGCCCTCGAGCACGGCGTTCTCGGGCGCGGCGCCCGTGGACGAGACTTTGGCGGTCCGCACCTCGTCCTCGCCCCGGACCAGCACGAGATCGGTGAAGGTGCCGCCGATATCCGCGGCGATCCTGACGGTCCGCCGGCCCGAGCCCTCTCTCGCCATGCGCGCCTGCCCTAACTAACCAGTTGGTTAGTACGCTAGGTGCGGCGGGACCGCCTGTCAATCGACAGCGTTCGGGCGGCGGAGCCAGTGCCAGGCGAGGGCCGCGATGGCGAGCCAGACGAGGCTGCGCAACGTCATGGCCGCCACGGTCCGCATCTCGAAGGCGCCGCCGGTTGCGACATGGACGCCGAAGGCGGCGAAGACCGCGAGCGTGGCAAGGGCGATCAACCAGGCGAGGTAGGCGGCCCATGGCCGGCCGAGCCAGAGCCCGATGCCGGCGAGGATGTAGGCGAGGCCGGCCATGGTGTTGAACCAGAGGACGAAGGGGACGGCGTTGCCGACCGCGGCCCGAGCCTCGGGTCCGCCGAAAAGCGCCGTGCCGCCGGCCTTGAGGGTGAGGGCGCCGAAGAGGATGGCGATGACGGCGAGGATGCGGAGCACCACCCTTCCGGTCATGGCGCCTCTCCCCCTGCCGCCGCGGCCGGCGCCGCCGGCGCGCTCAGGGCGGCGGCCGCCTCGCGACGCCTTCTCCCCTTGATGAGGGGCGGGCAGGTCCAGGCGTCGTGGTAGTGCTCCTGGCAGTCGAGGCAGTAGATGCACTCGTTGGGATTGATCTCGCCCGAGGGATGGATCGCCTGCACCGGGCACCTGATCTCGCAGATGCGGCATTCCCGCCCGCATTGCGGGCGCCGCTTGAGCCAGCGGAAGGTGCTGAGCCGGGCGGGAATGGCGAGTGCGGCGCCGAGCGGGCAGACGTAGCGGCAGAAGAAGCGCTCGATGAAGAGCCCGGCGCCGAGCAGCAGGAGCGCGTAGAGGACGAACGGCCAGTCGCGCAGGAAGCGGAGGATGATCGCCGTCTTGAAGGGCTCCACCTCGGCGGCGAGGGTGGCGGCGCTCATGGCGTGCAGCGATAGGGCGAGGAGACCCAAAAAGACGATGTACTTGGTCGGCCACAGCTTCTCGTGCAGGGCGAAGGGCAGCGAGAGCTGCGGCACGCGAAGCAGGCGGGCGAGCTTGTTGGTCAATTCCTGCAGCGCTCCGAAGGGGCAGAGCCAACCGCAGAAGACGCCGCGGCCCAGGAAGAGCAGCGCCAGCGCCACGTAGCACCAGAGGATGAAGATCAGGGGCTCCATCAGGAACACCTGCCAGCTGAAGCCGGTGAGCAGGCTGTTGAAGAAGGTGAGGATGTTCACGACGGAGAGCTGGGCCCCCATGACGAAGCCGAGCCAGAGAAGGGTGACGGCGAGAAAGGCGACCCGGAAGCGGCGATAGAACGTGATCCTTTTCACCAGCGCGTCCTGGAAGACCAGGGCGACGGAGAGGGTGAGCAGCAGCAGCATCAAGAGCCCGATATCGAGCGAGCGGGCGGCCCAGACCTCGAGCCAGAGGCCTGGGGTGACGACGAGCGAGCCGTCGGGCTCGCCCGCGGCGTCGAGCAGGCTGGCGAGCCAACCTTCGGGCTTCTCCCGGGCGGGCGTCTCGACGAGCGCCGTGGGTGCCGTCACCGGCAGGACGAAGTCGAGCAGCACCTCGCCGGCCGCGGTCTTCTGCTCGACGACGAGCCGGAGGCTCCAGGGCTGGAGCGGGTCGAAGCCGCTCGCCGCCGGCAGCACGAACCAGCCCATCTCGCGGAAGTCCGGCGCCCCCTCGATCTCGAGCTCGTCGATGCGCGTATGGCCTTCGGCCTGGAGGCGGATGGCCTTGTCGCCCTGCAGCACCTGCAGGCGGTCGAAGAAGCCGGTCCTGACGAAGCCGGTGCCCTTGACCGAGTAGCGGCCGTTGGCGAGGACGACGATCGCCTGGTCGCCCGGCTCGAGGGCGTGGGAGTAAGCGAGGTAGTGCGCCTCGCCGAGCAGATTCCGCCCGACCATGGCCGGGGTGGCGAGGGTGACGAAGAGATCGACGAAGGTGGCGTCCGGATCGTCGAAGCCAGGCCCGGTCGGCCGCGGCCGGCCGCGTTCGACGAGGGCACGGGCGATGTCGCCATTGGTCAAGAGGAGCCGGCTCACGAGGCCGGCCTCAACGAGCTCTGTCCAATCCATCGGCTCGAAGCGGTCGAGATCGAGGCCGCCGGTTCGGGCCGGCGGCTCGACGATGCCGCGGCTGATCGCCACGGCCCTGGCGGCCCGGAGGATGGCGTCGGCGAAGAGGACCGAGGAGACGGTGGCCCGGCTGATCACGTCGACGCCGGCCTCGCCGGAGCTGCCGCGCAGATGCGTCGTGGCATCGACGGGCAGTCCCCGGAACTGGGCGATGAAGGCGTCGAGGTCGGCCGGGGCGACGCCGACGACGAGCACCGGCTCGTTGTGCTCGACGAGTTTCGCACCGGTGATGCGACCCTCGAGGTCGAGTCCGAGCACGACATCGAAGGGGCGCCCGCTATAGCCGACCGAATCGAGGACGGCGCGCGTCGAGAGGACGTAGCCCGCGAGGCGGCCGCCGATCAGGACCTCGGCCGCCGGCGGCTCGCCGGTGAAGGCGCCTACACCCTCGGTGCCGGGAAAGACGTCGCGCGCCAGCGCCAGGGAGGGCGCATCGGCCGTCCGGCCGCTGGCCGGACCGACGAGAAGGGTGATGCAGCAGGCGAGCAGGGCCAGCACGAGAAGGCGGAGATCGAGCCTCGTCCTCTCGCCGTGTCCTTCGGTCGTCACCCGCATCCGTCCCCCGCGCATCGGTCGGACGCTAGGCGGGTTTGCCGGCCCGCTCCTTGACAGAAATCAAGGACCGGCGGTCGGGCGCCGGTTAGCGTCGCCGCCATCGTGCTCTGAACATGGACGACACCCTGAAGCAGCCCATACGGGGAGGAGACGCAGGATGACGAGACGCACGGGTCTGATGACGGCGACCGCGCTCGGGGCGTGGGCGCTCCTGGCGGCGGGGATCGCCGTGGCGCAGGAGAAGCCGGATCCGAAGGATCTCGAGGGTCACCGGCCATTTCCCGGCACGACCTACGTGCCGGAGTTCGACGTTCTGAGCGAGATCGATCTGGCGGAGCCGGGCCTCGCCCCGGAGCTTCGGGAAATGGGCATCGAGCCGCTCAGCAAGGAGGACTTCGATCGGGCCCAGGTGATCTACTTCCAGCGCTGCGCCGGCTGTCACGGCGTGCTGCGCAAGGGGGCGACCGGCCGGCCGCTCACGCCCGACATCATGAAGGAGCGCGGTTGGGACTACGTGCACGCCTTCATCCAGTACGGCTCGCCGGGCGGCATGCCGAACTGGGGCACCTCGGGCGATCTCTCGGCCGATGATGTCAACCTCATGGCCCGCTACCTCTTCTACACCCCGCCGCAGCCGCCGGAATGGGGGCTGGACAAGATGCGCGAAAGCTGGCGCGTGCTGGTGCCGGTGGCGGATCGGCCGACCGAGAAGCAGAACGACCTCGATGTCGAGAACCTCTTCTCCGTGACCTTGCGCGATTCGGGCGAGGTGGCGCTGATCGACGGCTCGACCTACGAGATCAAGACCATCCTGAAGACCGGCTATGCCGTGCACATCTCGAGGCTCTCGGCTTCCGGCCGCTACCTCTACGTGATCGGCCGCGACGCGCTGGTCAGCATGATCGATCTCTGGATGGAGCCGCCCGCCGTCGTCGCCGAGCTCAAGATCGGCATCGAGGCGCGCTCGGTCGAGAGCTCGAAGGCCAAGGGCTGGGAGGACAAGTTCGTCATCGCCGGCGCCTACTGGCCGCCGCACTACGTCATCACCGACGGCGGCACGCTGGAGCCTTTGAAGATCGTCTCGACCAGGGGCTACACGGTGGACACGCAGGAGTTCCACCCGGAGCCGCGCGTCGCCGCCATCGTCGCCTCGCACCACACCCCGGAGTTCGTGGTCAACGTCAAGGAGACGGGCCAGGTCCTGCTCGTCAACTACGAGGACCTCGCGAACCTGAAGACGCGCGAGATCGACGCCGCCCGCTTCCTCCATGACGGCGGCTTCGATTCGACCGGCCGCTACTTCCTGGTCGCCGCCAATGCCGTGCACAAGGTGGCGGTGATCGACACCGAGGACGGCCAGCTCGAGGCCCTGGTCGACACACAGGGGCAGACGCCGCATCCGGGTCGTGGCGCCAATTTCGTGCATCCCGAGTTCGGGCCGGTCTGGGCGACGACGCATCTCGGCGACGGCACCGTCACGCTGATCGGCACCGATCCCGATGGCCACCCCGATCAGGCATGGCGGGTCGTGCAGACGCTGGAGAGCCTGGGCGGCGGCTCGCTCTTCATCAAGACCCATCCCAAGTCCAAGAACCTCTGGGTCGACGCGCCGCTCAACCCGGAGCCGAGCCTCGCCTCGTCGATCGCCGTCTTCGACATCGACAATCTCGATGCCGGCTACGAGGAGCTGCCGATCGGCGAGTGGTCGGGCATCACCGAGGGTGTTCGCCGCATCGTCCAGCCGGAGTACAACGAGGACGGCACCGAGGTCTGGTTCTCGGTGTGGAACGCCAAGGACCAGGAATCGGCGATCGTCGTGGTCGACGACAAGACGCGGACCCTGAAGCACGTGATCAAGGATCCGCGTCTGATCACGCCGACCGGCAAGTTCAACGTGCACAACACGGTCAACGACGTCTATTGACCGTCTGGCGGAGCGGTGGGCTCACCGCCGCTCCGCCAGCGCTTCCTCGTCCGGCGGAGCTTTTGGCATGCCCGAGAACGCCTCAGTCGCCCTGGTCGGCGCCGGTCCGGGTGATCCGGAGCTCTTGACCCTGAAGGCGCTTCGTCACCTCGAGGCCGCCGATGTGGTGGTCTACGATCGCCTGGTCTCCCCGGAAATCCTCGATCTCGTGCCGGCCGGCGTGCAGCGGATCTGCGTCGGCAAGGCGGCGGGCGAGCACCTCTTGTCGCAAGAGGCGATCAACGCGCTGCTCGTCCGCCTCGCCAGGGCCGGGCGGCGCGTCGTGCGGCTGAAGGGCGGCGATCCCTACGTTTTCGGCCGGGGCGGCGAGGAAGCGCTGCACCTCGCGGCGCACGGCGTTCCCTTCGAGGTGGTGCCGGGCATCACCGCGGCCTCGGGCGTGCTCGCCGCGGTCGGCATCCCGCTCACCCATCGCGGCATGGCGACCGGCGTGCGGCTGATCACCGGCCACACCTGCGAGACGGGCGAGCCCGAGGTCGATTGGGCGGGTCTCGCCGATCCCTTGACCACGCTCGTCGTCTACATGGCGCTCGCCAACCTCGGACGGTTCCGGGACGGGCTCATCGATGCCGGGCTTTCCCCCTCGACGCCGGCCGTGGCGGTGGCGTCCGGGACCCAGCCGGGTCAGCAGGTGTGCCGGGCGCCGCTCGCGGACCTGCCGGCGGCGGTGGCGGCTGCCGGGCTCAGGGCGCCCGTGCTCGTGGCGGTGGGTGCCGTGGTCGCCTTGAGCGACATCCTGGCGGCCGGGTCGATGGTTCGGGAGGAGGCGGATGCCCGCCGGCATCTGGGCTGAGCGGCTGGCGACCGGGCTCGCCCTCGCCGTTCTTTCCGGTCTCGCCACGGCGGCCGAGCCGTCGGCCGAGCGGCAGGCGGAGCTGATCCATCTCCTGCGTCACGATTGCGGCTCCTGCCACGGCCTCACCCTCAAGGGCGGGCTCGGCCCGCCGCTGCTGCCCGAGGCGCTGGAGGATCAGCAGCCGGAGGGTCTCGTCCACATCATCCTGGATGGCGTGCCGGGCCGGCCGATGCCGCCCTGGCGCGGGCTCCTGGCGGAGGACGAGGCGGTCTGGCTGGTCGGTCGCCTGCAGGAAGGGATCGGCGATGCGCCCTGATCGTCGGACTTTCCTGGCGCTCGCGGCCGCTTCGGGCCTCGCCGCCTGCGCCACGAGCGCACCTTTGCGCGGCACGGGCGATCTCGGGGTGATCGTCGAGCGGGCGTCGGGCTCGATCCTGATCGTGGACACGACCGAGCGGCGGCGCCTCGGCGAGATCCAGGGGCTGGGCGATCTCAGCCATGCGTCGGTGGTCTTCTCGCGCGACGGCCGCTACGCCTTCGTCTTCGGCCGCGACGGCGGGCTCAGCAAGGTCGACCTTCTCACCGGCGATGTCGTCGCCCGGATCATCCAGGCCGGCAACAGCATCGGCGGCGCCATCTCCCAGGACGGCCGCATCGTCGCCGTCGCCAATTACGAGCCGGGCGGCGTGCGCTTCTTCAGCACCGCCGATCTCGCGCCCGTCGCCGAGGTGCCCGCCACTTACGGGACCGAAGGTGCCCGCTCGAAGGTGGTCGGCATCGAGGATCTGCCGGACAATCGCTTCGTCTTCGCCCTCTACGATGCCGGCGCCATCTGGACGGTCGGGCTCGAGGACGGGGCGGAGCCCGCGGTCCGGCGCTTCGCCGATATCGGCGCGCTGCCCTACGACGCGCTCCTGACGCCCGACGGGCGCTACTACATCGCCGGGCTCTTCGGCGAGGACGGGCTCGTCCTGCTCGATCTCTGGGACGAGGATCCGAAGCCGCGCCGGCTGCTCGACGGCTACGGCAAGGGCGAGGAGCCCTTGCCGGTCTACAAGATGCCGCATCTCGAGGGCTGGAGCGTCGCCGGCGACCGGCTCTTCCTGCCGGCGATCGGCCGGCACGAGCTTCTGGTGGTCGACCGGGCCAGTCTTCGGGAGATCGCCCGGATCCCTGTGCACAGCCAGCCGGTCTTCGCCATCGCGAGACCGGACGGCCGGCAGGTCTGGGTCAATTTCGCCCATCCCGACAACGATGTCGTGCAGGTGATCGACGTGCCGAGCGGCCGCATCGTCAAGGAGCTGCGGCCCGGTCCCGGGGTCCTGCACATGGAGTTCACGCCCAGGGGCGAGGAGGTCTGGATCTCGGTGCGCGACGCCGATCGCGTCGACATCGTCGACACCGGGACCTTCGCGACGGTGGGCTCGATCGAGGCCGCAGCACCGAGCGGCATCTTCTTCACCGCCCGCGCGCAGCGGATCGGCTACTGACCATGGTCGATATCCCAGAAGTGCCGCTCGATGCTCTCGACCGGCGGCTGATCGAGGAGTTCCAGCGCGACCTGCCGCTCTGCCCCAGGCCCTACGCTGCGATGGGCGAAGCCTTGGGGTCGAGCGAGGAGGAGGTGCTTGGGCGCCTCGTCCGGCTTCTGGAACGGGGTGTGCTCAGCCGGGTCGGGTCCGTGATCGCGCCGCACCGCACCGGCTGGAGCACGCTCGCCGCCATGGCGGTTCCCGAGGACCGGCTCGAGGCGGTGGCAGCGCTGGTCAGCGCCTCGCCCGAGGTCAACCACAACTACGCCCGCGAGCATCGCCTCAATCTCTGGTTCGTGGTCACCGCGCATTCGAGGGAGCGGGTGGCGCAGGTGCTGAAGCAGATCGCCGAGGCGAGCGGGCTCGAGGTGCTCGACCTGCCGCTCGAGCGCGCCTACGGCATCGATCTCGGGTTCAGGCCGTCATGGAGCTGACGGCGCGCGATCTCCGCCTGCTCGAGGCGCTGGAAGGCGGCCTGCCGCTGGTGCCGCATCCCTTCGCGGCGCTTGGCGAGGGTGCCGGCATGGACGAGGGCGAGGTGATGGAGCGGCTCCGGGCCCTGCAGGCGGCCGGCGTGGTGAAGCGCCTCGGGCTCGTCGTGCGGCATCACGAGATCGGCTACCGCGCCAACGCGATGACGGTGATCGACGTGCCGGACGAAAGGGTGGATGCGGTCGGCGAGGCCTTGGCCCGAGCCGCCGACGTGACCCTCTGCTACCGCCGGCCGCGGCGCCTGCCGGGCTGGCCCTACAATCTCTTCGCCATGGTGCACGGCCGCGAGCGTTCGGCCGTGCGCACCCGCGTCGGCGAGCTGCTCCGCGAGCACGGGCTCGAGGATCTGCCCCATGCCGTGCTCTTCAGCACGCGGCGCTTCAAGCAGCGCGGTGCCCGCTACCGTCGGACGGAGGCTGCCTGATGGACGCCACCGACCGGCGCATCGTGGCCGAGCTGCAGGGCGGCTTTCCCCTCTGCCCGCACCCCTATGCGGTGGCGGCGCGCACGCTCGGGATCGGCGAGGAGGAGCTTCTGCGCCGCCTGGCACGGCTCGTGGAGACGGGCGTGCTCAGCCGTTTCGGCCCGCTCTTCAATGTCGAGGCGATGGGCGGCACCTACATCCTGGCCGCCATGGCGGTGCCCGAGGACCGCTTCGACGAGGTGACCCGGCTGGTCAACGATCACGTGGAGGTGGCTCACAATTACGAGCGCGAGCACCTCTTGAACATGTGGTTCGTGGTGGCGGCCGACACGCCCGAGCGGGCGGAGGCGGTCCTTCTCGAGATCGCGCGGGAGACCGGCATCGAGGTGCTCTCGATGCCGAAGCTCGAGGAGTATTTCATCGGCCTGAGGCTGCGGCCGTGAGCGTGGCGGATCGTGCGAAGGGTGCGGGGGGGCTCGAGCGGCGGCTGGTCGAGAGGCTCGGCGCCGGCCTGCCGCTCGTGGCCGAGCCCTATGCCGAGGTGGCGGCCGAGCTCGGGGTCGAGGAGGCGGCGGTGATCGCGGCGCTCGAGGCCATGCTCGCCAAAGGTGCCGTACGCCGGATCGGGGCCGTGCCGAACCACTACGCGCTCGGCTATCGGGCCAACGGCATGGCGGTCTTCGATGTCGACGACGAGGCGATCGCGGAGCTCGGACCCTTGATCGGCGCCCTCGACTTCGTCACCCACTGCTACCGCCGGCCTCGCCATCCGCCGATCTGGCCCTACAATCTCTTCGCCATGGTCCATGCCCGGAGCCGGAGCGCGGTCGAGGCCAAGGTCAGGCAGATCAGGAGCTGCCTGGGGTCCGCCTGTCACGGCTTCACCATCCTCTACAGCCGCCGCATCCTCAAGAAGACCGGGCTTCGGCTCGCCAGGTAGCGGGCCGGCAGAAACGGGAGACGCTCATGTTCCGTATCACCCATTTCATGCGCGAAGTGATCGAGCCGAGCCGCATCGGCCCCGCGCGCAAGCCGCCCGGCCCCGTGGTCATCTGGAACCTGACGCGCCGCTGCAACCTGCGCTGCCGCTTCTGCTACTCGGGCTCGGCCGACGTCGCCTATGCGGGTGAGCTCTCGACCGAGGAGGTCGTGACGGTCATGCAGGATCTGCGCCGCTTTCGCGTGCCGGCGCTGATCCTCTCGGGCGGCGAGCCGCTGCTGCGTCCGGACATCTTCGAGATCTCGGAGGAGGCCAAGCGGCTCGGCTTCTACGTGGCGCTGTCGACCAACGGCACGCAGATCGACGAGCGGAACATCGGCCGGATCGCCGCACTCGACTACGACTATGTCGGCATCAGCCTCGACGGCACCGAACCGACCCACGACCATCTGCGGGGCGAGCCCGGCGCCTTTCGGGCGGCGATGCGCGGTGTCGAGCACTGTCAGGCGATCGGCATCAAGGTGGGGCTGCGCTTCACGCTGACCCGCGACAACGCGGCCGAGCTCGAGACCATCCTCGATCTCATCGACAGGCGCGGCATCGACAAGTTCTACCTCTCACACCTCAACTATGGCGGTCGCGGCTTCAAGGTCCGGGGCGAGGACGCGCACGATGTCATGACGCGGAAGGCGCTCGAGCTGATCTTCGAGACCTGCCTGCGCCACCTGGGCGAGGGCCGGAGCACGGAGTTCGTGACCGGCAACAACGATGCCGACGGGGTATTTCTCCTGCACTGGGTGCGCCGCCACTTTCCGGCCAAGGCCGCGCATATCCAGGCCCTGCTCGAGCGCTGGGGCGGGAACGCGTCGGGGGTGAACGTCGCCAATATCGACAATTGCGGCTTCGTCCATCCGGACACCTACTGGTGGCACCACAAGCTCGGCAATGTCAGGGAGCGCCCGTTCAGCGAGATCTGGACGGATACCTCCGCCGATCCCGTCTTCGCCGGGCTCAAGGAGCGCCCGCGACCGGTCACCGGGCGCTGTGGCGCCTGCCGTTACCTCGCAATCTGCAACGGCAACACCCGCGTGCGGGCGGCCCGCACATTGGGCGATCCCTGGGCGGCCGATCCCGGCTGCTACCTCGGCGATGGCGAGATCGGGCTCGAAGGTGCCGCGGCCATCCCGGAGCCGGCCCATGCGGCGGAGTAGGGTGGCGCTCGCCCTCCTGGCGCTGGGATGGGCCGGCATGGCGGCGGCGGCACCGGACGGCGAGGCGCTCTATAGCGAGAACTGCGCGCGATGTCATGGTGCGGAGCGGCTGGGTGGCACCGGGCCGGCGCTCCTGCCCGACAATCTCGGCCGGCTGAAGCCCGAGGCGGCGGCGAAGGTCATCCGGAGCGGACGGGCGCAGACCCAGATGCCGGCCTTCGCGGACGTGCTGGACGAGGCCGAGATCGCGGCACTGGTCGAGCTCGTCTACACCCCGCCCCTGACCGTGCCGGAATGGGGCATGGCCGAAATCCTGGCGTCACACGAGCTGACCGGGGCCGTGCCGGCCGAGGCCCCCGTCCACGATGCCGATCCGATGAACCTCTTCGTCGTGGTCGAGACCGGTGATCATCACATCACCATCCTGGACGGCGACCGCTTCGAGCCGCTGCGTCGCTTGCCGACCGCCTTCGCGCTGCATGGCGGCCCCAAGTTCAGCCCCGACGGCCGCTTCGTCTACCTCGCCTCGCGCGACGGCTGGATCGAGAAGGTCGACATGTGGGGGCTGGAGAAGCTGGCGAGGGTCAGGGCCGGTATCAACACCCGCAACCTCGCCCTCTCGCATGACGGCCGCTTCGTCCTCGTCGGCAACTATTTGCCCAACAGCCTCGCCGTGCTCGACGCCCGGGACCTCCGGCCGCTCGCCGTCATCCCGGTCGCCGACATGCGGGGCGAGGGGTCCCGGGTAAGCGCAGTCTATGCGGCGCCGCCGCGCCAGAGCTTCATCGTGGCGCTGAAGGACGTGGCCGAGATCTGGGAGATCCCGATCGGACCCCGCGCCGTGCGGGTCAGCGGCCTCGCCCACAGCAGCGAGAGCGGTGCCGAGGAGGTCGTCGATTCGTCCGATCCTTTCCCGATCCGCCGCATCATCCTCGAGGAGCCGGTCGACGACTTCTTCTTCACGCCCGACTATCGCGTGCTTCTGGGCTCGGCCCGGAGCGGCGATCATGTGGTCGCCATCCAGCTCGATGTCGGCCGCGAGATCGCCGAGCTGCCGCTGCCGGGGATGCCGCATCTGGGCTCGGCGGCCGCCTTCGTGTGGCAGGGGCGGCAGGTCATGGCGACGCCGCATCTGCGCGACGCGGCGCTGAGCGTGATCGACATCGAGAAGCTCGAGGTGGTGAAGGAGATCAAGACCCTGGGGCCGGGCTTCTTCCTTCGCGCCCATCCGGCGACACCCTATGCCTGGGTCGATGTCTTCTTCGGGCCCGACGCCGATGCCGTGCAGGTGCTCGACACGCGCACGCTGGAGCTCATCCGCACCATCCGCCCGCGGCCCGGCACGACGGCCGGCCATGTCGAGTTCACGAAGGACGGCAGTTATGCGCTGGTCAGTGTCTGGGCCGATGACGGTGCGGTCGTGGTCTACGACGCGCATACGCTGGAGGAGGTGAAGCGGATTCCGATGCGTCGCCCGGTAGGCAAGTACAATGTCCACAACCGTCTCGCCGCTGCCGGCGATTGAGGTCCCGGCCGGCCTTCCGCCGGCGCTCGTGCTCTGCGCGCACGGGGCGCGCGGCGTGGCGGGTGCGGCGGCCCGGCATGCCGGCGTCCTGCGCCGGCGCCGGCTCTTCGCCGCGGTCGAGGCTTGTGCGCTCTACGGAGCGCCTCGGCTCGAGATCGTGCTCGCCGCCATGGCGCCGGGTCCCCTGACGGTGCTGCCCTTCATGATGGCCGAGGGCTACACGCTTCGAGCGCTGGAGGAGCGGCTTCGGACGTCCCGGCCGGACGCCCGGCTGGCATCGGCGCTCGGGGCGCACGAGGGGTTGGCCGATCTCCTGGTGGCGCGGGCGCTCAAGGGACTCCGCGCCCACGGCCAGAATCCGGCGGAGGCGGCGCTGCTGCTGGTTGGCCACGGCACCGCGCGCCACCCGGATTCGGCCGCCACCGCGAAACGCCATGCGGCGACGATCGCCGGAAGAAGGCTCTTCGCCGAGGTGGGCGTCGCCTTCCTCGACGAGCCGCCGTCGGTGGCCGAGGCGGTTTCTCGGCTCGAGGCACCCTTCGTGGCGGCAGTGGGCTTTCTCACCGATGCCGGCCAGCACGGGGCCGGCGACGTGGCGAGGCTGCTCGCCGAAACGGGCCGGGCCGGCGTCTATTTCGGGCCGATCGGCCCGGATCCGGCGCTGCTGCCGCTGATCGTCGAGGCGGCCACACTCGCCGGATAGAGGTCGCGGTCGCGGCTGTCCCAGAGATCGCGGGCCGAGGCGACGGCTTTCTCCGGCGTCGGGGCGCTGCCGGAGAGGTGCAGCGCCACGGCGGCGGTGCCGATGATCGCGGCCTCGGGGCCGGCGGCGGAGCGCTTCCCCCGCCAGAGCTCGAGGACCCGCTCCAGGACCAGAGGCTCGTCCCGCCAGCCGGAATCGTCCGCATCCAGAAGGGCGGGCCAGGTCTCGCGGTGCACCTCGCCGTCCCGGACCAGGGTCAAGGCCATGGGCTTCAGCGGGTTGACCTGGCCCTCGCCGCCACCGCCCTTGAAGATGGCGGCCCGGGGCTGGCCCAGTCGGCTCGCCGCATGGGCGTGCAGGTCGGCGTAGTTGGGGTGGAAGACGCCCTGGATCTGGCAGGGTGCGGCGGCCGGGTTGAGCTCGCGGGCATAGGTGTTGGCGGGCGAGCGCAGGCCCAGATAGGGGCGCAGGGCGAAGAGCCGGTCGAGTGGCGGGCAGATCGCCTCGAGCGGCAGGTAGGCGAAGGAGCGCTCCGCCATGTGCCGCTCGGCCTCCTCGGCACTTCGGGCCAGGGGCAGGCCCAGCAATTTCAGGAGTGCGCGCGTCGTGGCCGGACCCTCGCCCTCGATGCCGTGCATCAGCACGCGGGTTCCGGTGCCCGCGATCAGCAGGGCCGCCAGGACGAAATAGGGAAGCTGGCGGTGCCGGTCGGCATAGGAGGGCCAGTCGAGCGCCACCGCCGGCAGGGTGCCGCAGGTCAGGCTGTCGCGGGCGGCGAGCGCGAAGCCGGCGAGCTCGGCCCCCGTCTCCTTGCGATAGCGCAGCACGGCGAGGAAGGCGCCGAGCTGCACCGGCTCCACCCGCCCTTCGAGGACGAGGCGCATCGCCTCGTGCGCCTCCTCCATGGTGAGGCTGCGGCCGAGCTTCTCGCCCTTGGCAACGGTGCGGATGGTGGCGGCGAAGGGGTGCTCCGCACTGCCGGAAAGCTCCGGCCCACGCGCAGAGGTGGCTGGCTGGCGGTTCATGGTCGATGGCCCCCGATCCGGCTCAAGCATCGGGGTGCTTGCGGGCGAAGCTCTCCTCGTCGATGCCCTGCTCCTCCATGAAATGGTGCAGGCGCGCGTCCTTGGTGGCGAAATGATTGCCGAACCAGGCCTTGAGCCTGGGGCCGAGCTCGGCCTCGAGATCGACGAACTCGCCGGCCTCGGTCCGATCCATGATGTCGCGGATGCCGTCGAGGAGGTCCTCGTGCTCGCCCTTGTGGTCGTCGAGCTCGTCGTAGCGCATGCCGCGCATGACCTTCTCCTCGAGCGCGAAATGCGCGTGGATCTTGGCGTTGATCTCCTCGAGGAAGGCCATGACCGCGTCCTTGGAGGGCGTGTGGCCGAGGCTGTCGTAGAGCTCGTTGATGAGGTCGACGAGCTCCTTGTGCTCGAAATCGACCGAGGGAATGCCGAGCTTGAACCTCTCGGACCAGGGCAGGAGCGGCATGGTGATCTCCTTTGCGTTCGATCGCGCCTCAACCGTCGAGGAGGGGCCGGATGGCCGTCTCCAGAGCGGCGGGCGGCTGGTCGAAGGGGACGGCCGCGACCAGATGCCCGTCCCGGTCGAGGACCAGCGTGCGGGCGAAATGATCCATGGTGTAGGCGCCATCCTCGCCTTCGACCCTAGCATAATAGGCACGAAAGGCGCCAGCCGCGGCGGCGACGTCCTCCGCCGTGCCGGTGAGGCCGGTGATCCGCGGGTGGAAAAGGGCGACATAGTCGGCGAGCCTTTCCGGCGTGTCGCGCTCCGGATCGACGCTGACGAAGAAGGCGCCGACCCGGTTCGCCGAGCTGCCCAGCCGGTCCAGGGCGGCGGCCATGGTGGCGAGCTCGAGCGGGCAGACATCCGGGCAGTGCGTATAGCCGAAGAAGACGAGGTTGACGGGGTTCTCGAGGGCCGCCGGGTCCAGGCTCCGGCCCCGATGGTCGACCAGAGCAAGAAGGCTCTCCGTCTCGATCACCGGCACGGCCGGATCCTCGGCGAGCAGGTCGCGCCAGGGCAGGATCGTCGACGCGAGCCAACCCGTGCCGAGGATGAAAAGGATGACGGCGAGCGGCAGCAGCAGGCCGCGCCGGCCGCCGGTCATGGAAGGAGGTGATCCGGCTCGCTGATGCATCGAGGTCGCTTTCCTTCACGATCCACTCAGTGGATGACGAAGCCGCCGGCATCGGTCTTGAAGTCGATCACGAGGTTCTGCCGGGGCTGGAGGTCGAGCGTGACCTCCTTGGTGTAGTCGAAGCCCTCGGTCCGGTCGCTGTCGCGCAGGCGGACGGCGATGGTGTGCGTGCCCGGCGACACGGCGAAGCCCCGATGCACGCGCGACGGTCCGTCGCCTTGCAGGCCGCCCGGTGGCAGGAGGGCGTGATAGAGCGGGGCGCCGTCGAGGTCGAGCTCGACCATGACCGGCAGGCGGCCGCGCGGGCAGTCCATGGGTGCTCGCATGTTGGGCGGCAGGGCCGCCAGCTCCTCGGGCGTGCGCCGGCGGCAGTCGGGCCGCAGGCCGCCATGGCTGAAGCTGAGCCGGACCATGGCCTTGTCCTCGGGGAAGTTGGTGTAGGCCGGCCGGTTGGCGAGAAACCCGATCGCCACCATGATCAGCACGAGGACGAGGCCCTGGGCCGCCCATTTCAAGGCTCTACCCATCGCCGGCCTCCGCGGTCTGGGCCGGGGCCGGCGCGGGCGCCGGCTTGCGCTTCGGGGCCTTGGCGCTCGGCTGGTCCGGCAGGGTGGCGCGGAAGGCCTCGATCGCCCGGGCCAGCGCCTTTGCACCGGTCCTGCCCGGCCAGATGCGCAGGATGCGCTCGCGCGGCACGCGCTGGCGGAGATGCGGGTCGCGCCGGCTCTCGATCCGGGCCTCGGTCCAGGCGACGCCGTTGCGGTTCTGGCAGGCGTCGGCGGCGCAGCCGGTCAGCACGACGCCGTCGGCGAGGTCGCGGCTGAGCATGTAGTCGATGAAGGGCGGCGGCAGCATGCCGGTGCAGGGGAGACGGACGACACCGATTCCCTGATCGGCGAGGCCATCGAGGTCGACGCCGTGATGGCAGCCGACGACGATCACCCGCCGGTCGCCGGTGAGGCCCTGGGCCGCCGCGTCGGTCAGCCCGCGCAGGTCCTTGAGCGCCAGATGCGGCAGCTCGATGCCGGCGATCATCCGGCCGCGCTGGCGAAAGGGCGTGGCGGTCGGGCACGCCCCGGTGCAGATGCCGCAGCTCACGCAGAGCGAGGGATCGACCCTGGCCTCGTGCTGGAACGGCAGATTGTCGGTGCGCGGCACGAGGACGACGGCCTCGTAGGGGCAGTCGTGGACGCAGCGCTCGCAGCCGTTGCAGAACTCGAGATTGACGATGGCCGCGGGCGGGCGCCGCAGGGGCGGCATGAGCGGCAGGCCGAGGAGGATGATGGTGATGACGGCGAGCAGGCCGAGCAGGCCCCGGGCGCCGATGATGTCGGCGAGCGGATAGGTGCCGAGATAGTACCAGTCGAGGTCGATCCGCCCGAGCTCGCGCCCGAGATCGGCCGGACCCTGGCTGGCCACGGGGTAGACCAGGGACAGGGCGACGAAGGCGATCAGCATGAGAACGGCGAGGCCGCGCGCCGGATTGATCTCGGGCCGCGTCACTCGCTGCAGGTGGATCCACATGACCATCAGGAGGACCAGCGGGATGGCGATGTGCAGGAACAGCATCAGCGAGAAGAAGCGGTCGTCGAGGCTGCCGGGTGTGAGGAAGTTGCGGGCGATGGGCTCGCCGAAGATGCCGATGGCGTCGATCAGCTCGGAGGTGCGGATGGCGACGAACTGGGCGAGCTGGTCCCAGACCAGCCAATAGCCGGTGATGCCCGAGATGTAGACGAACCAGATGATGATGACGCCGGTGACCCAGGTGAACCAGCGCGAGCCCCGGTAGCGGTCGAGGGAGAACTCGCGCAGCAGGTGCAGGAACATGAAGAACACCATGCCGGCGGAGGCGTAGCGGTGCAGGCTGCGCATGACGCCGGCGTGCCACCAGTGACTGGTGCTCATGCTCTCGACCGACTGGAAGGCGTCGACCGTGCCGGTATCGAAGAAGGCGTAGACGTAGAGGCCGCTGACGAAGACGACCCAGAGGCAGAAGAAGGAGAGGGCGCCCAGATGGTAGAGGGGCTGCCAGGCCGGCGGAAAGGCCCGGTCGAGCAGCCCCTCGATGTGGGCGAAGCCCGTGCGCAAGCTGCGACGGAGAAGATCCATGTCGATTCCCGCTACCGCCGCGCCGGCACCGCCCCGTCCGGCCGCCGCCGGGTGGTGAGCCAGGCGCGCAGCAGCACGAAGGCGATGCCGCCGAGGCAAAGGATGCCGGCGAAGATGCCGAAGAAAATCCCGTAGTCGAACCGGTAGCGGTCGTTCTTCGGATCGTAAAGGGTGCAGAGCAGGCGGACGCGGTTCCAGACGCCCTCGAGGTCGAGAACCGGGCTGAAGCGGCCCCAGACCAGGTCCTTCAAGGGCTCGACGAGGGTGGGCGGCTCGAAGAGATCGCCGTAGACGTGGCGGAAGACCTCGCCGTCGGCATTGATGATGGTGGTCGTCGTCAGATGGTCGAAGCCGCGCGGCGAGGGGATGTAGATGAAGCCGACCTCGGCCGCGAGAGCGTCGATCGTGGCCTTGTCGGCGCTGACAAAGGTCCAGTTGGGCATGCGCACGCCCTGGCTCGCGCGAAAGGCGCGCATCTGCTCGGGCGTGTCGCGATCCGTGTCGAAGCCGATCGTCAGGACGGAGAAGGCATCGGGGCCGAGGGCCCCGTTGGCGATGCGCACGCCGCGGTGCAGGGACTGCACGATGAGCGGGCAGGTGGTGGAGCAGGCGGTGAAGACGAGGTTCAGGACGAGCGGCCGGCCGCGAAAGTCGGCGAGGCTGACCCGCTGGCGGGCGCTGTCCAGAAAGACGTGGTCGGAGACGGTGCGGCCGATGGCCGCCTGGCTGTAGGCCAGGGCGGCGCGCTCGTCGAAGGGATCGGGCACCTCGTCGGCCGCCGCCGGGCCGAGGGCACCGAGGCAGGCGAGAAGGGCGCCGACGAGGAGGCTCCTATGCCAGGAGCGCCGCATCGCCCATGGCGCCGAAAAGGAGAAGCGAGAGCTGCAGAAGCGAGCTCTTGAAGTTCGCGAACGCGGTAGCACGGCTCGGCCGCAGCACGAGGGCCACGCTGGTCTTGACGAAGTAGCCGCCACCCACGAGGGCGGCCACGAGATAGATCCAGCTCATGCCGAGGAAGAAGGGCAGAAGCGCCAGCACGGCCAGGGCCACGGCGTGGAGAAGGATGGCCCAGGCGGTGAAGGCGTCGCCCTTGACCGCCGGCAGCATCGGCACGCCGTTGGCGCCGTAGTCTTCCCTCGCCATGATCGCCAGCGACCAGAAATGGGGCGGCGTCCAGAGGAAGAGCACGACGGCGAGGACGAGGGGGGCGGCACCCATGGAGGGATCGACCGCGGCGGCCCCGGCGAGCACGGCGAAGCTGCCGGCGAGCCCGCCGATGACGATGTTCCAGACCGTCCGCCGCTTCAGCCAGACCGTGTAGACGACGCCATAGGTGAAGGCGCCGAGGAAGAGGAGCGCCGCGGTGGCGAGATTGAGGACGAAGGCGGCCATGCCGACGCCGGCTGCGAGGGTCGCCATGATGAGCGCCCACCAGAGCGGACCGCCCCGCCACTCACCGCTGGCGAAGGGCCGTCGTCGCGTTCGCACCATGAGCGCGTCGAGGTCGCGCTCGAAGAGCTGGTTGAAGGCGCCGGCCGCGCCCGAGGAGAGCAGCACGGCCAGGGTCAGAACGATGAGCTCGGCCGGCGAGAGGGGAGTGCCGGGCGTGACCGCCACGCCCGCGAGCGCGCTCAGGGCGATGACGACGGCGATCCGCAGCTTGAAGACCGAGACCAGCTGCCCGGCGAGTGACGGGGTCGACCGCATGATGGCTCAGTTCATGCCCCAGATGCCGGCCAAAAAGCGCCAGTTGATGAAGTAGTAGAGGGCGAAGGCGACGAAGAAGACGGCGACCAGGACGAGCGTGCCCGGCAGCTTCAGCGTTCCCTCGCTGCCGTAGGTTCGCAGCGCCACCGCACCCGGGGCGATGGGGTTGGAGGTCGCATCCGCCTCGGTCCGCCGCTTGCCCCAGAAGACGGACCCGAAGACCACGAGCACGTACATGACGCCCCCGGTGGCCGCGATCAGCGCCGAGATGCCGTTCAGGCCCAGCATGAGGAAGGCGGTGGCCGGGTAGTCGAAGGTGATGAGGGCATCGGTGAAGGTGATGTCCCAATGCCGCCTGGCGACGCCGAGCGTCCCGGCACCCATCATGAAGAGCGAGATGCCGGCGGCCCCGGCGCCGAAGACGTAGGGCTGCCACTTGGCCATCCTCGGGAAGACGAGGTCGCGCTGGAAGAAGATCGGGATCAGGAGGTAGGTGACGGCCATGAAGGCGAGCGTGGTGCCGCACACCACCGTGGCGTGGAAGTGGCCCGGCACGTAGAGCGTGTTGTGCATCAGGATGTTGATCTGCTCGGTGCCGAGGATGACGCCGCTGATGCCACCGAGAAAGCCGAACATGACGAGCGAGAGGAACATGCCGGAAAAGGCCGGGTTGCCCCAGGGCGCTTCCCTGAGCCAGCCGAAGATGCCCCTGGTGTGGCCGAGCCGGCGCTGCGCCGCCTCGACCGCACCCGGCACGCTCATGCCGTGGATCATCGAGCCGAGGACCGCGAGGTACATGGCGTAGCTGGTGTTGAAGATCTTCCAGGAGGAGCTGAGGCCCGGCTCGACCAGGAGGTGGTGGGCCGAGGCGAGCTGCAGGAAGAAGATGTAGAGCAGGAAGGCGGTCCGGCTGACCTTCTCCGAGATCGGCCGGGCGCCGAGGAGAAGTGCGGCGATGGTGTACCAGACGACCACGTGCAGCGTGACGTTGACCTGCTGCGAGGAATGGCCGAGACCCCACCAGACGAGCTTGTAGGTCAGGGGGTCGATGGTGGAGATGAGACCGAGCGACCAGAGGAAGGTCGGGACCAGGATGATCGCACCCGAGGCCAGGGTGAAGATCATGATGATGGCACCGGTGAGCCCGCCGAAGGTGGCGAGCGGGATCGAGCCCTCGTAGGTGCCCTCGTCCTTGGCGACCACCAGGGTGCCGAGGAAGATGAAGCAGCTGATCAGCGTGCCGACGGCGAAGAGGATGAGGCCGAGATAGAAGTGGGGTGCCGCCATCAAGGGCGGGTAGGAGGTGAACATCACCGTCGAGTTGCCCTGCAGCACCGCGACCGTGGCGATGATGGCGCCGATCAGCATCATGAAATAGGCGACCCAGGCCATCACGGGTGTCGCCAGCCTGGAATTCAGGACCACCGCCGAGGTGAAATAGAAGATCGCCACCTCGAAGAACATGATCCAGAAGAGCAGCACGGCCGCACCGTGCGCGGTCAGGACGAGGTAGAACCACTCGGCCGGCAGGAGATGGATCACCGGCCAGCGGGTGAGGGCCACCATGAGGCCGAAGAGCCCGCCCACGGCGAGGAAGGCGACGGCGGTCAGGACGTTGACGCGGATCAGCGTCTCCGCCTTGGCGTGCACCTCGAGGCCGGTGTCGGGGCAGGTGCGGAAGCGCTCCTCCGCGACCTGGCGTCCAGGGATCGCGATGCTGGCCATGACTACTCTCCCGCCGCCAGTTGCATGCCGGCGGCCTTGGCCGCCTCCCGATCGAGCACGTTGATCCGGCCGGTCATCAGGTGATGGCCGATGCCGCAGAATTCGTTGCAGACGATGCCGAACTCGCCCGATGCGTTGGGGGTCAGCGTCACGACCATCTCGTAGCCGGGATGGACCTGCAGGTTGATGTTGGTCGGCTGCAGGGAGAAGCCGTGCTGCCAGTCGATGGAGGAGATGTGCAGCCGGTAGGTCTCGCCCTCGACCAGCTCGAGGATGGGCGACCAGTCCCAGAGCCGCGCCTGCAGGTAGATGTCCGAGCCGACCGGCGGGCGGACGATGGGCATGCCGAACTCGTCCTCGTCGACCTGGTACTCCTCGATCATCGCGTCGACCCGCTCGGCATAGGTCTCGGGCAGGATGCGGTACGACTCGTTGGAGAGGTTCTGGTCGCCGTAGATGTGCCACCAGATCATGGTGCAGAACATCGCCACGCCCCAGAGAAAGGCGATGGCGATCCAAACGAGCTCGAAGCGGTGCAGCGGCTCGTTCCACCAGAGGCGGTTCTTGGGCGGCAGGAGCGCCATGTCGATCTCCTAGGACGGAGTGAGGGGGATCTGGGTAATCTCCATCACCCCCCAGATCAGGTAGAGAACGGTCGGCATGGTGACGCCGATGAAGACCAGGAGGAACGGGTTGTCGAGCAGCCGCTGCATCACGTGCGGCCGTCCCGCGTCCTCTTCCGCCGTCCTTTCATGTGCCACGACCGAGCTCCCTTTTCCGGTCGGAACCGCCGGCGGAAGGGGGCCCGCCGACGCCCCTGCGTGCGCCGATGCCCAACGCTAGGGCTTGGCCCTCCGCCCTGTCCTTGACCGTCGTCAAGTAGCGAGGAACGAGCGGATCAGCGCGAAGGTCGGCAGGGCCAGCCCGAGCAGCAGCAGGAAGAAGACGACCGAGCGGTTGGCGAGCGGCCGGCCGCGCAGCCGCTCGACGAGCACGAGGAGCCGGTCGGCCGCGAGGTAGAGCGTCGCTGCCACAACGGTAAAGAGAACAATTTCCATGCCACCTCCGGTTGCTCCGCCGGCCGAGACGAAAAGCGATGCCGAAGGGTGACTAAGCGGACAAAACCGCCGCGCGGCCTTGACCACGGTCAAGGATGGGGGCAAGCACCCGGGCATTGCGGACTTCGGTTCGAAGCGGCCTGGCGCGAAGCGGGTGGAACAGGTGGCCTCTGAGGGAGAAGCCATGACGCAGGCGGGTCGGCCGCTTCGGGACCGAGGCGGCTCGCTGGCATTGCGCGAGCTCGGTCCCGCCGATGCGGCGAGGATCGCGCGCCTGCCGATGTTCGCCGATCTGGCGGCGGCGAAGCGGGCCGAGATCATCGGCGAGGCCAGCGTCGTGGCGGCCTCGCGCCGCACCGTGCTCTTCTACCAGGGCGAGCCCGCCTCGCGCTTCTACGTCGTGCTCGATGGCTGCGTGATGCTGCACCGGGTGAGCGCCGCCGGCCACCAGAGCGTCATCAGCCTGATCAACCGCGGCGAATCCTTCGCCGAGGCGGCGATGTTCGATTGTGCCGACTTCCCGGTCACCGCCACGGTAATCAGCGACGCGCGGCTGCTCGTCGTCACCGCCCAGTCGTTCCGCCGCCGGCTGCTGTCGGACCCGTCGCTGGCGCTCAACATCCTGGCCTCGATGTCGCGCCATCTGCGCCGGCTTGTCGAGCAGATCGAGCTGCGCACGTCGAGCTCGTCGACCGAGCGTCTCGCGCGTTTCCTGCTGCAGCTCTGTCCGGAGGACGCCACCGCCACCCGGCTCGAGCTGCCGCTCGACAAGCAGCTGATCGCCGGCGCTCTCGGCATGCAGCCCGAGACCTTCTCGCGCTGCCTCTCGCGCCTGAAGCCGCTCGGCGTGCGCACGCGCGGCAACCAAGTGGAGGTTCGGGATATCGACGCCCTGCAGCGGCTCTGCGCCGGCGACGGCACCACCCGTCGCGGCGGTCCCGGCTGCCTGCGGCGGGACTAGGAGAGCCGGCTCGGGCCGTACCCCCGGATTTTGGCGCACCTCGAAGGAGAAAGTTCGAACTCTCTCTTCGAGGCGCTTGATGAATGGGAGCGCCATCTCGCACAGCTAGACCCCAAGGGTCTGCGGTGCGGCCATGACGACCCTTCGCCATGATTTCAATAAGTTAGCGGCGCGGACCGCAGGCCGGGACAAATACCCCGCGCCGTTCTCCCTGCGGCTGACCCACGAAGAGCGGGCGCAGCTGGTCGCCGCAGCGGGCCGCAAGCCGCTAGGGGCTTATATCCGCGAGCGTCTGCTAGGGGACGATTCAGCTCCCCGCAAAAAGAGCAAAAACAGCCCGATCAGGGATCACGAGGCCTTGGGCCGGGTTCTCGGGGCTTTGGGCCGGTCCAAGCTGTCCTCCAACCTTAACCAGCTCGCCAAGGCCGTGAATACGGGATCGCTGCCCGTCACCCCGGAGACTGAATCCGATCTTCGCCAGGCCTGCCGCGATGTTGCAGCCATGCGGGCCGATCTCCTGCGGGCGCTAGGCAAGTCGCCGGGGGACGGGCGATGATCCTGAAGGCCTCCGAACGCGGCGACGGAGGGCAACTCGCCCGCTACCTGCTTGCGATGCGCGAGAACGATCATGTCGAACTGCACGACGTCCGGGGCTTTGCCAGCGACGATCTTCCCGGAGCCTTCAGCGAGGCGGACGCCATCGCCAGCGGCACACGCTGCCGCAAGCACCTCTTTTCCATGAGCCTCAACCCGCCGCAGGGCGAGAATGTCCCTGTTGAGGCTTTCGAGCACGCCATCGCCGAGATTGAGCGCAAGCTCGGGCTGGAGGACCAGCCGCGCGCCATCGTCTTTCACGAGAAAGACGGGCGGCGGCATGCGCATGTCGTATGGTCGCGGATCGACAGCGAGCGCATGCGGGCGATCAATCTGCCTCACTATAAGGTCAGGCTGCGGGATGTGTCCCGCCAGCTCTATCTGCACCACGGCTGGGACATGCCGCGCGGACTCCAGGACCGAAGCCTGCGTGATCCGCTGACCTTCACCCGCGAGGAATGGCAACAGGCAAAGCGCGCCGGGCTCGACCCGCGCGAGATCAAGACGGTGTTCCGGCAGTGCTGGAGCGAATCGGACAACCTGGCATCGTTCGAGCGGGCGCTCCGGGAGATCGTGTCCCATGGAGTGGTGTAGCTGAGCTGTGCCCATGGCGTTCTCCGGC
>CAYOCP010000009.1:0-150224 GCA_964402505.1 uncultured Geminicoccaceae bacterium | reverse complement strand
GCCACCACCCGCTTCAAGGACCTCGTCAAGGAAATGGTCCAGGCCGACCTCGCCAACCTCTGCCGCGAAAGAGCGTCGGGTCGGGTTATCTATGAGGCCGCCGAATGATGACCCGACCGGCTCAAGTAGTGCGAAGCACGATAGCCCGCCGGGAAGCCCTGCAGGCTCAAGTAGTGCGAAGCACGATAGCCCGCCGGGAAGCCCTGCAGGCTCAAGTAGCGCCCCTGGCTCAAGTAGCGCAGCGCGCGGTAGCCCCCAAAAGGGTCGCGATAGCCCCCATGGCAAGCCACGACATTGCCGGCTGCGCCGGCATCAAGGGTTTTCTTTTTCTTTTGGAACTTTCGGTCTCGGACTGCACCGACTGCTTGTGCTCTCACGATGAAGGTCGGAGGCAGGCAGCATGACTTCCTTGGCAACCAACCTGGGCGAAGCCCGCCCCTCCACCCCACCCAGCAGCCTGCTGCTGGGTGAAGCGGAGCGTTGGTATGTAGTAAGAGCTATCCCCCGCAAGGAATCGACCGCCCTCGTCAACCTCCACCGCCAGGGCTTCCGCACCTTCCTCCCCCGCCTGACCAAGACCATCCGCCACGCCCGCCAGACCAGGACCGTCAAGGCCCCCCTCTTCCCGGGCTACCTCTTCACCCCACTCGACATGGGCCGCGACCAGTGGCGCCGCATCAACGGCAGCTTCGGCGTCCTCACCCTCATCATGGCCGGCGAGCAGCCGCAGCCCGTGCCGCACGGCGTGGTCGAGGCCCTGATCGCCCTGGCCCGGGATGGCGACACCGTCGACTGGGGCCGAAGGCTCACCCCCGGCGGCACCGTCCGCATCCTCACCGGCCCCTTCGCCGACCAGCTCGGCACCCTCCAGACCCTCGACGACCACGGCCGCGCCCGCGTCCTCCTGGAGATCATGGGCGCCGCCCGCACCGTCACACTGGAGGGCCGGTCGCTCTTTGCCGCATAGCCCAAAGCCCATCGCTGTCCTATGGACACCAATGGGGCCCGCCGTCAGCGCCTGTGGCGCTGACATGAGCAACGCTGGCGAGTAGCGCCGGCACGAGAGAAGGCGCCGTGTGAGTGTCACGCGGGGCCGACAGAGCGTCCAAGGGCGCAGTGAAGTTGGAGCAGTCCGGTGAGGTGATTTCACCCGGACTGCGGTAGCGTGGAGAAAATTTGAGCCAAATTGTTCCTTCTTTTGACCTGACCGGCCGCAAAGTCTTTGTGGCCGGATCAAATGGCATGGTGGGCAGAGCCCTCGTCCGCCGCCTCGAACGCGAGCCCGTCGAGCTCCTGACCGCCCCCCGCACCACCCTCGACCTCACCGACCCCGCCGCCACCGACGCCTGGCTCCAGGCGCACCGCCCCGACATCGTCATCATCGCCGCGGCCAGGGTCGGCGGCATCCACGCCAACCGGACCTTCCCGGTCGACTTCCTCGAGGACAACCTCCTCATCCAGACCAACCTGATGCGCTCGAGCCACCGGGCCGGCGTCGACCGCCTCCTCTTCCTGGGCTCCTCCTGCATCTACCCCCGCGACTGCCCCCAGCCGATCAGGGAGGAGTACCTGCTCACCGGCCCGCTCGAGCCCACCAACGACGCATATGCCCTGGCCAAGATCGCCGGGCTGCGCCTCGTCCGGGCCTACCGCCAGCAGCACGGCCGGCGCTGGATCGCCGCCATGCCCACCAACCTCTACGGCCCCTTCGACAACTTCCACCCCGAAACCAGCCACGTCCTCCCGGCGCTCTTGCGGCGGTTTCACCTGGCTAAAGTAGCGCAGAGCGCGATAGCCCCCGGGGAAGCTGCCTTGGCTCAAGCAGGCGGAACGCCGATAGCCAGCCATGAAGCGGCCTCCCCTCGCGCGGCAACCGCCGACCGCACTCAAGAACCGGCTGAAGTAGGCGGACCGACGATAGCCACCAAGAGAGCGCAAGGCGCGGTAGGGCGGTCGGCCCAGCCAACTGTTACGGTCTGGGGTTCCGGGAACCCCAGACGCGAGTTCCTGCACGTCGATGATCTCGCCGATGCCTGCGTCCACTTGCTCCAGCATTATGATGAACCCACCGCCATCAATGTCGGCACCGGTATCGACCTGACGATCCGCGAGCTTGCCGAAGCGATCGCCCGTACCACCCGCTTCGAAGGCAACTTGGCCTTCGATGCGACCAAACCGGATGGCACGCCTCGCAAGCTCCTCGACACCAGCCGCCTCGCAGCACTCGGCTGGTCCCCGTCGATCACCCTCGAAACCGGCCTCGCCGCCACCTACGCTTGGTTCAGGGAGCACGCCGCCGAAGCGCGCGGCGTGCAGCAGCAGGGCAGGGCGGCTTGAGCAAGGGCCTATACGTTCAGTACGGGTGCGGCTTTTCAGCTCCCGAAGGCTGGCTCAATTTCGACGCATCCCCCACCCTCCGTTTCGAACGTTTTCCCCTTATTGGTCACCTCTACACGCGCAATCGGCACCACTTTCCGAATTCGGTTCGCTACGGCAACGTGGTGAAGGGACTGCCGGTCCCCTCATCGAGTTGTGCCGGAGTATATGCCAGCCATGTTCTGGAACATCTGGCTCTGGACGATTTTCATGCTGCCCTTGTCGAGACCAAGCGCATGCTGCTTCCGGGCGGCCTGTTTAGATTGGTCGTGCCGGACATGGAGGCACTCGCTCGACAATATCTCGACCGCGTGGAGCGGCGCGACCCAGAGGCAGGCCACGCCTTGATGCGTGGTGCCCATCTGGGCGCACAGGCCCGCCCGCATGGTCTCGGTGGTTTCGTGCGAGAGTGGCTCGGCAATTCCAGGCATCTTTGGATGTGGGATTTTCTGGGCCTGGAAGCCGCTCTCCATAGACATGGTTTTGTCGATATCCGACGTGCAGAATTTAATGATTCTACCGATTCGATGTTCCAAATCGTGGAAGATCTCGGACGCTTCGAGGCGGCCTGCGCCATAGAGGCGCGCCAACGGGACCGATCAACTGGTCCGATCAGAGCTCCGGCGGCCTGATTGTCCATCGATTCGTTGCCATCAATTTGTTCCACGTTTCCGTTTACAGCGCCACCTCGCAGCTGCTGACAAACTTCGCAGCGCATTTCGTTCAGAACAGCCAGTTAGTCACCGTTATCACCACCCGCCTGCGCTACGACGATCTGAAGGTCGTCCTCCCGCCGCGCGAGATGCTGAACGTTGACACCTTGCGTCGGGTCTGATTCGCTACGGGCACCTTTCAAGCGGGCTTCGCTTCGATCTACATTTGGTTCAGGAAGCACGCTGCCAAAGCACGCGGCGTGCAACAGAAGGACAGACGGCTTGAAATCTCGCGTAGAGCCCAGCACCTCAAGCTCACACCGGCTAAGCATGCGCCAGCGCTTCTACCCTGAGGTCGAAGCTGGCGGTTTTTCCCGTGTCGACGGCACGATCGAGTTCTACACACGCGTCAATGCCCTTCTTGCGCCGGAGATGACCGTCCTGGATTTTGGTGCTGGCCGTGGAGCGGCGTTCTGCGACGGGCGAAGCGCCTTTAAGCGTGATTTGCAGCGCCTCAGGGGCAAGGTATCGAGGGTTATTGGCATCGATGTCGACCCCGTCGTCCGCGACAACCCCGAGCTCGATGAAGCCCACGTAATAGTGCCGGGCTCTTCGTTGCCGCTGGCGTGCTCTAGTATCGATCTCATCGTCGCCGATTCCGTCTTCGAGCACATCACTGAGCCCGAAGCCTGCGCCGCCGAACTCGACCGCGTCCTTCGGCCGGGCGGTTGGATCTGCGCACGCACCCCGAACCGTTGGGGCTATGTGGCTCTGGCGGCGTCGTTGATTCCGGAGCGCCTTCACGCCTCAGTGCTGAGGTGGGTTCAGCCAACGCGGAAAAGCGAAGATGTCTTCCCGACGGTCTATCGAATGAACGATCGCCGCAGGTTGCGCGATCTGTTTTCCAACACGCAATATAGCGACTTCAGCTACGCATATTCTGCCGAGCCAGCCTACATCCCACAGAACGCAATCCTCTGGCACGGCGCCATACTGTTTGAAGCACTTTCTCCGGCGTTCATGAAGACGACGATTTTCGTGTTTCTTCAGAAGAAGAAGGTAGAGTGAGCAGAACCGAGATAGTCGTGAACCGCTTCTATGCTCCCAACCATTCGGTTACGGTTCAGCCTGTCATAGAATTTGGCGAAGGTTCGGCTCTTTATGGCCAGAACGTCATTGTCATCACCTCCAATCTGTACTATGGCGGCCAGAAGGCGGGTTTTCGTGATTGAGATTTCTATAGTTACCGTAGTTTTAGATAATTATATAGGTATTGCGAAAACTTTGGATAGCATATACGCTCAAAAGCACTGCTCTATAGATCATATAGTTATCGACGGAAAATCTTCTGACGGAACTCTGGAAAAAATCAAGGAATTGGCGCGTCCGATAACGCGTGTTTTTTCGGATTCGGACAACGGCATATACGACGCCATGAATAAAGGCTTGTCGCATGTACGTGGTGATGTTGTCGGTTTTCTCAACGCCGGTGATTGTTATAGAAATGAGTTTATCTTGTCGCGAATTTCGGATGTCTATGAGGAGACCAGCGCGGATGTGATTTACGGCGATTTGATGTTTCTTGACAAAATGGGCAACCCTGCCCGCTATTGGCGTTCGGGCTATTTCGATGAACGGAGGATACCGCTGGGTTGGATACCACCTCATCCTGCTGTCTATGCGAAGACCGATCTTTTTAGTAGAGTGGGAGGGTTTGACCCATCCTTCCGTAACGCTGGCGATTACGAGTGGCTCTTGCGGGCAATCCGGGGCGCCGGCGTCGAGCCGCAATACGTACCAGAGATATTTGTCAATATGGAACTCGGGGGAGTCTCAAATGGGTCCGCCGGTGGTGTTTGGCTTGGTATGAAAGAGGTGCGGCGGGCTTGGCGGCGTAATGGATATTCCGGAGGCGTTCTTGCGCCGCCAATGAAGTTTCTTTCAAAATTACCGCAGTACTTTCGTCGTTCCCCAAACGTGGCGAGTCGCTCGCTTGCGGAGCGGGTTATTTGAGTGAGACCCTGGCTGTTATTGGCGGTAGCGGCTTCATCGGAACGCGGTTCGTAAGGCGTGTTCGGCTTCTCGGGGTCAAGGCGTGGCCGATCGATCTTGAGAAGCCGGGTCTGCGGGAACCCACCCTTCGCGTCGCTGATGTTCGGGATCCCGAGTCACTCGTGCGCGGCATGCGAGGAGCCAGCATCATCGTCAATTTGGCGGCGGAGCATCGTGATGACGTGCGGCCAATTGGTTTGTATAAGGAGGTCAATGTCGATGGTGCGCGCAACATTTGCATGGTCGCCGATAGGTTGCAAATTCGTCGGCAGCTCTTTACGAGTTCCGTCGCTGTTTATGGCCTTGCCGCGGCTGAAGCCGACGAGGAAGCGCCGCTTCGGCCGTTCAACGAGTACGGCCGCACCAAGGCGCTTGCTGAGAACATTTACCGTGAATGGGTCAACCAAGGAGATGGTCGTGCTGTAACCATTCTGCGACCGACAGTTGTATTTGGCGCCGGCAACCGCGGTAATGTTCATAATCTAATTCGACAAATTGGCAGTGGTCAATTTGTGATGATTGGCTCCGGTGATAATAGAAAATCAATGGCGTACGTCGATAACGTTGTAGAGGCGCTCTGCTTCTTGTTGCGACGCGAGCGGGATTTTGAGATATTTAATTATGTCGACAAGCCGGACTATACGATGAATGAATTGGTTGCATTGGTCCGAGCGGAGTTAGGAAAAAATGGCTTTCATTTTAGATTGCCAAAAACTTTGGGCCTTTCAACCGGTCGGCTTTTGGACCATGCTGGAAAGGTGCTCAAAAGGACATTCCCGATCAGCGAGGTCCGCATTCGCAAGTTCATGGCTGAAACAGTGTTTTCGGCTGAGCGCATATCAGTGGCCGGATTTCGCCCTCCTTACTCTCTCCTAGATGGTCTTCGAGAGACGATTCGCTCAGATTTTGTAGCGCCGTAGTTCGGAAATTCGCCGGACCCCGGCGTTAATGGACATAAATACGGTCCTAAAAATCTTCTCATGGCGTACTATGTGACGAAGAGGCTTATCGGATTTTGTCTGAGAACTATGGGGAACAATTTGATGTTTGGGCCACGAAATTTACCGTTTAGTCTGCTGATTTTATTGAGTGCCGCAGATTTAAGAGGAGGATTTTATAAAGTTTTTCTCGCGATGGATACTTGGCCGGAAACGGATATTGTCCTCTCTCGCTGAAAGTGGTGTGGTCTCGAAGGAGCGGCCCCGCGTGACCCTGATCCTCGGCCTCAACGCCTACCACGCCGATTCCGCCGCCTGCATCCTCCGCGACGGCGAGTTGATCGCCGCCGCCGAGGAGGAGCGCTTCCGACGCATCAAGCACTGGGCGGGCTTTCCCTCCGAAGCTATCCGCTACTGCCTGCAGGAAGCCGGCGCCACCCTCGCCGATCTCGACCACATCGCCGTCAATCGCGACCCGAAGGCGCATTTGATGAAGAAGGCGCTCTTCGCCTTCAAGCGCCGCCCGAGCTTGTCGCTCGTCACCGACCGCCTGAAGAACGCCGGCCGGATCGGCGGCATGGATGCCGCCTTCGCCAAGGCCTTCCCGGACGAGGCACGCCACGCCACCATCCACAATGTCGAGCACCACACCGCCCACTTGGCCAGCTCCTTCTTCGTCTCGCCCTTCGAGGAGGCCGCGGTCGTCTCCGTCGATGGTTTCGGCGATTTCGCCAGCGCCATGTGGGGCACCGGCTCCGGCAGCCGGCTCGACATCACCGGCCGCGTCTTCTTCCCCCATTCCCTCGGCCTCTTCTACCAGGCCATCACCCAGTATCTGGGCTTCTGGACCTACGGCGACGAATACAAGGTCATGGGCCTCGCTCCCTACGGCACACCTCGTCACATGGCTGCGATGGAAAAGCTCGTGCGGCTGGAGCCCGATGGCGGCTACACTCTCGGCCTCGACTACTTCCGCCACCATGCCGAGGGTGTCGAGATGGTCTGGGAGGACAGCACTCCCGTGGTCGGCCAAATTTTCACCGATGCTCTGGTCGAGCTTCTCGGCCCCGCCCGTGAATGCGATGCGCGCCTCGACGACCGCCACAAGGACATCGCCGCCTCCCTGCAGGCCATGTACGAGCGTGCCTTCTTCCACCTTCTGAACGCCGTCCAGCGCGACACCGGCCAGACCGCCCTCTGCCTCGCAGGCGGCTGCGCCATGAACTCGGTCGCCAACGGCAGGGTCTTCGAGGCGACCGACTTCAAGGACCTCTACGTCCAGTCCGCCGCCGGCGACGCCGGTGGCGCCATCGGCGCCGCCTACACCGTCTGGCACCAGGAGCTGGGCAATCCTCGCGGGTATGTCCCCGGCGGCGGAGGCCGCCATGGTTATATGATGAAGAGCGCCTTCCTCGGCCCCGGCTGGACCGACGACGAGCTGGCCGCCATCGTCGAGGCTCGCCGTGCCGAGTTTGAGGCTGCCGGCTGCACCATCCGGCGTTTCGACGACGATGCCGAGCTGTGCAGCACCACCGCCGGGCATGTCGCCGAAGGCCATGTCGTCGGCTGGTTCCAGGGCCGCATGGAATGGGGTCCCCGCGCCCTCGGCAACCGCTCGATCCTGGGCGATCCCCGCCGCGCCGACATGAAGGACATCCTGAACCTCAAGATCAAGCGCCGCGAAAGCTTCCGCCCCTTCGCCCCGGCGATCCTGAGGGACGCCGTCCCCGACTGGTTCGAGACGGACTACGATGTTCCCTTCATGCTGCAGGTCTACCAGATCAGACCGGAGCAGCGCTCGCGCATCCCGGCCGTGACGCATGTCAACGGGTCGGGCCGATTGCAGACGGTGACGCGGGAGGTGAATGGGCGGTATCACGGGGTGATCGCCGCCTTCGGCGCGCTCACCGGCGTGCCGGTGGTGCTGAATACGAGCTTCAACGAGAACGAGCCGGTGGTATGCCGGCCGGAGGAGGCGATCGATTGCTTTTTAAGGACTAGGATGGATGTGTTAATTTTAGGTGACAGTATGGTGGTGCGGTATTAGGCAGTGACGGCAATCTGTCTGGTGCTCGCCCTCATCCCGTCATCTGGGAAGATGAGCATGCTCCGCCCCCTTGGCGCTACGGTCAGCAAGGGCTTCGTATGCAAGCCGCGGGTCACCATCGAATATGCCTGGTTTTTGGAGATCGGTGATCACGTTTTGCTCGGCGAGATGGTCTGGATCCGCAATCATACGACAGTACGGATCTGCAAGAGCGTGTGCATTAACCAGAGTCGATATTTGTTCCCGAGCAACCACGAATGGAACGATCCGGCCTTCCCGCTCTTCTGTGCTCTGCTCGACATCGATGATGGGTGCTGGGTGGGGGCCGGCGTGTCCATCACTCCTGGCCCCAGCACCAGATGCGGCACAGCTTTCATGATCAACTTGTGAATCAGGTAACGTCATCATTAGCGCGCGCATGGTCCACCACAGTTGGCACTAACGCTATCATTCTCCTCTTCGGCATCGCCACTGGTATCATCGCAGCACGCCTGCTTGGTCCCGCCGATCGCGGGCTTTTTGCCGTCGTAGTGTTCTGGCCCGGGCTTCTGGTTGGTTTGGGTAATTTGAGCCTCAACGAGTCCATCGTCTTCCGCATCCACAAATCGGTGGTCGAACGGCGTCGTTTTCTTAGTACCGTCACGGCCCTTTCATTTGGTCTGACCGTCCCGGTGATGATTTGCGGTGCACTTTTGCTTCCGTTTCTGCTTGGTCCCGAGCGTTCCGAGGTCTGGCCTCTCGCCATGGCATATCTGTTTGCATTTGTGCCGGTGAACCTCGTGATGGCAACGCTTTTGGCGATCGATCAAGCCGAATGCCGATTTTCCCGGTACAATTTTTCCCGCCTTTTTCCACCCGGCATATACTTGCTAAGCGTCCTCTTGCTTTGGACGGTGGGCGCCATCTCTGTCGCAACGGTCGTATGGGCCACTTGGCTTGGCACCGCTTTGACGACTTGCGTGCGGCTATGGATATGGCGCCAGCATTTGCTTGCGCACCCCATTTGGCGGGAAGCAAAGGCGCTGTTGCGTCAGGGCGTTCTCTTCCACGGCACAACCGTCATCATGCTTCTCTCATCTCAGGCTGACCGCTTAATAGTAATACGTTTCTTCGGCGATACCGATATAGGCCAGTATGTGGTCGCTCTAACCATTGCTACCACCGGTCTCGGACTGGTAACCAATTCGGTCCACACGGTCCTCTATCCGCTTCTTGCCGCCGAACCCATGCGAGCAAGAGCTCAGGATCGGTTGCGTCTCGGGCTCCAACGCTCGACTCTTCTCCTTGTAGCGAGTTCGATTCTGGCTATTGTTCTGATTCCCCATCTCTTGCCGCTGTTGTTTGGCACCGCGTATGCACCAGCCATTGCCACAGCGGTTTTTTTGGTTCTTGCTTATGTCCCGCTGGCCTTGCGGCAGATCATTGTTCGTTGCCTCCGAGCCTTTGGCGACGCGCGAAGCGGCCTTTTGGTTGAAAGCATTGCACTAGTCTCTTTCCTTCTTCTTTTGCCGTTCACGTACGTGGTGGGACTGATTGGTATTCCTCTCGCTCTTGCGGGTGCCAATGTTGTCGGGCTTGCCGTTGTTTGCGTTCAACTCCAACGCCATCACCAAATTAGCACCAGGGCGTGGTTGTTGCCGAGCCGCGCGATGCTCTCTGACGCCGCCGTCCAGATAAGTCGCTTCCACCGGATGACATGGTCCGCGCGATAGGCGTCAACTTGACATACCGCGCCGCGTGGCAACTGTCCGATTTCGTCGCTGAGGTTTCGCCGACCGGAATTGCCGCAATACACAATCTTCGGAGATTGATCGAAAATACGTTGTCGTCACGCTGCGGCGTTGCGCGAATTCTGACTTAATATCCCGGCCGCCAAACGGCCTTTCTAAAACTAATGGGCCGATTTGCAATGAAGACTACCCGCTGAAACCCGCGGCCGATACGCCCGCCGCTTCCACTTTCTCGAACCTCGATCCGCTTGGTTTGCCGGCTGATATAGCTTTCGCTGGTTTGCCTCAAAACTCCTAGTTTACTTTCGTTTGATTTCCAATCTACAGCGCTCTGATACAGTCGGAGACTCAAGCCATTAAGAGGCGGAGATACTTAACCGGAGATAGGTAGGGTGCTAGGCTGACGCCCTGATGTTGGATGTGAGGAGCGGGACATGGCCGGTGGTCGTTGCAAACGGTGTAGCAGCGAGGTGTTTGTGAAGAACGGGCTGGTGCGCGGCATCCGCGTTATCGCTGCGGCGCTTGCGGCTGCAACTTCACCGATACGCCACGGCGCGGCAGGCCGGCGGCGAAGAAGGCCTTGGCGGTGCTGCTCTATGGCATGGGCAACGCCAGCTACGGCATGATTGCCCGGCTGTTCGGGGTGAGCGAGGTGTCTGTCTGGAAGCGGATCCGCAAGGAGGCGGCGGCCTTGCCGGCACCGACGATGCCGGGCGAGATTGAGTCCTGTAACTCGACGAGATGTGGCATTTCGTCGATGGAAAAAGACAAGTGCTGGGTCTGGAAGACCTTCGATCCGTTCGACCGGCGAGCATTGGCCTGGGTTCTGGGTGACCGTGACGACGCGAACTGCAGGAAGCTCCTCGCCAAGGTCAGCGTCGAAGGCCAGATCTTCCTGATCGACGATTGGGAAGACTATCGTCGCTGCATTTTCGAGGCCAAAATCCATACCGGCAAGTGCATTTGAGGTGCCTCATCCTGAATTGCGTTTTGGGAGAAAATTCGCGGTGAAGCATCGGGCGCCATATCATCTTCACCGTGACTGGCTCCAAGCGACAAGTTTACTGCGGCAGGGCGGTTTCCCCGCTGAACTCCGTCGTAGTTCTGTGGCGCTCGCTTGGGGCTTTGTTTTGTCTCTTTTCGCGCTTTACCATGCTCGGGCGATTGACCTTTGGACGGGCCTTCCGTTCATGTCGTTGCTTGGCTACGGCGGCATCGCTGTAATTGCTGTTCTTGCGATTTTGAGTTCCCCGGTTCGCGTGGTGTTTCGTGTTGAAGATCAATTGTTAATTTCATTTGCAATCCTCATCTTGTTTCGGTCAGCATGGGCTACGGAACCTATCGCCGCGCTTACCGAAGCTGGTATTGTAGTTACTGCTGGCCTGCTCCAGTATTTCCTGGCACGGATCGTGCTGTTATCGTTGGACCGCACCGAACTCATCGTCCGGTCGAGCATGGCGCTAATTTCCGGCATGACTGTAGTGCTCGATTTGACTTTGACGGGTTCCGACATGGAACGTTTAGCGTTTGGTGAGGGCAATCCTGTCGGCGTTTCGATGGTCATGGTCTCAAGCGGCGCCGCAGCGTTAGCTGTTGCCCTTTGGTTGGTGGTCTCAAAACATTGGCGGAGCAGAGTAGGGCGTTTCTTGTTGTTGGCAATTTCTCTTCTGACATTTTTTTTATGCGCACAACTCGCGCTGGCCACCGGCACTCGCTCGACCCTGGCGGCGTTTGTTGCTGTCGCTCTGGGGTTGCTTGTGCTCCGCCTCGCAACCGGTAATAAGTTGTTCATTGTTGTAGGCCTCTTTCTGGTGGCTGGTATTGTCTTGTTTGGCTTGAGTCTAGGCGCCGCCGCATCGATTTGGCTCGCAGACATATTGGGTAGTTCGTTGGGGGCTCGCTGGGAAAGCGCCTTACTACGCTTAGCCCAAATTTTTGATCCGGACTCTGTGCCGGGCTTCGTCCGGGACATGTCAGTAGACGAGCGAGTTTCATTGCAAGCTATCCATTGGGACGCTTTTCGCGAGCACTTTTGGTTTGGCGCGGGTCCGAGTCTGATGGATGCCGGAGGGCCGGTGCTCTATCCGCATAATGTGCTTATTGAACTACTCTCGTATTACGGCGTGGTTGGCCTTATGTTGTTTGCGACATTTCTGCTGATCGCTATGGTCAGAGTGTTGGAATTGGCGAAATGGAATGCACTTGGCCTATCTGGCTATATAGCCGTGGCGCTCTGTTTGGGTGCATTGGCTCAGCTTCAATTCAGTTTTACACTCTGGATGGCAAAGCCACTCTTCTTTGGACTGGCGGTTATTGTAACTCTTCGTCAGCAGGCTAATTTCGGTGATGCGCTGCAGTCAGAAACTGACCGAGGGCGAGGGTTGTCCGGTGGTGGGTCCGTCGTCCCGAGATTGCCGGTGTGGGCAGTCCGACAGCCTTTGTTCGGGCCGAATGCGTCGGAGTAGACAGGCAGTTTACGCTCGACGGCTTGCGACGACCCTTACGTTCTTCGTCGCTTGGCTGGGTGCGCCGCCAATTTGCGCGGCTGCCCCACAAAAATCGGCCGATCCACCAGGCTTCGCGATTTATAACGCGCTGCTCTACAGGAAGATCCCGGACCTGTCTCATTGCGGGCTTAAGTTGATCGATGTCATGTATCAGCACCAGATGGGCATCGATTGGGAGGAAAACGGCGGCAAGTTGGGTGAGGATTTCGAAGAAGTTGTTGCCCATCGTCGCGACAATGGCGTAGAATGGCTGGTTTTGGACATCGAGCGCTATGCGCAGTCCCAGGCGGGATATCTCGCGTGGGCGTTGCGGCATTATCGGAGCGCACTTCCTGGCAAGAGAATGGGTTTCTATGGGTTCTTTCCACCTACCGCGTATTGGGATGTCATTTTAGAGCGAGCGCCGGCGGGATTTTCTGACAATGAGGACAAGGAGAAATATTTTGCTCTGGCTGAGGAGGTTGATGCCTTTTTCCCTTCCCTTTACACCCATTACAATCGACCTTCTGAGTGGGAGGCCTACTCGCGAAAGGTCGTCAGTCGCTCACGCGAGCTGACCAGGATAGTCATGCCTTTTGTTTGGCCCCAATACCATCCCGGAAGTGATAAGGCGATTGGGCTCAGCTTTATGGAATCCAAGGTCTGGCGGAATCAGCTGGACCTGATGCATGAGATCGCCGACGGGGTCGTGATTTGGGGGGGGTGGCGGGATCGTGATGGCGAGCGCCTCAATTGGGATGCAGAAGCACCTTGGTGGAAGGAAACCTTAGCCTTTATGCGCGAGATGGGCATAGGCGCTCCCGACAACCCTCAATGTCCGCAATAACTGTTCTCCGGTTGCCGCCTATCTTTTTACGGTCCGAGGTAGGTGGTCCGGAAACTACACGCCGTTAGGTAGCTTAGAATAGTCGGAGGATCGTCTTAAGGGTTTGCATGATTGGCTTTCAGGATTAGGGGTTCGACGTTGCCTGAATAATGCTAAGTAGGCAGAAATATTGGTACTGGCAATACTGGGTTCCGGTCCGAAGAGATTTCGATTGCTATAAGTTGTTTGTGAGCCGCCTGGCGAGTAGTTTGACGATCGCAACGACAACCATTCCGGTGGCGGTCTCGATCAGCTTCTCGACATCCGTCGCGAGTCGGTGGTTGCGGCCGAGTCGGGCGAAGGTCGGTTCGATGCCCCATCGAAGGCCAGCGGGCTCTCGATCCGACTTCCGGAGGGAACGGCGGTCAGCAGGCGGCGGAAGGTGTCTGGGCAACAGATGGAAGGCCTTGGCGTAGTGCGGCCGTTTGACGAGCTCCAAGCGGAAACCCGTTTTTGCGCGGGCAACGCAGGCAATCTGGTCGACCAGGTAGCTGGCTTCGGCGTAGATCAAGGTCAGCCACGAGATCCGGCTCCGAATGCGACTGAGAAGTTTGGAACCCGGCAACAGCCGGGTGGGAGAGGTCTGTGCGTTTATGAGTGAGTTCGATATGAGTACTCCGTGCGATCCTCAATTGCCTTAATGATTTTACCCCAATGGTCGCGTGCCTACTTACGCCGTTTGCGCCATCTATTCTGGCGGGCTGTGTTTAGACCACGTCCAGTTGGCGATCTTGTTCTCATGGGTAGCGAATATGGTGGGTGGTGGGTTCCGCAACAGGAGTTGTCGCGAACTCACACCGTGCTGTCGTTCGGAATAGGGGCCGACGCATCGTTTGATCTATCATTGATTGATAATTGCCCATGCATTGTCCATGCGTTCGATCCAACACCGCTATCGTGCGCTTGGGTTGAGCAGGAGGACTGGCCTTGGCAATTCGTGTTTCATCCTATTGCAATTTCTGGACGAGATGGTACGCTGAAGTTGCAGGAGCCGGTGATTGACGGTAATGTTTCATTTTTTAAACACAAGAATGAGATTTCGAGTATTGAAAACACCATTACGGTGCCAACTTCGTCGATTAACAGTATTATAAATAATCTCGGTCTCAAGCGCATAGATATTTGTAAAATCGATATCGAAGGTTCTGAGTACGAAGTCGTTTGTGATATTCAACGGTGGGCAATTATTCCAAAAATTCTCTTGATAGAATTCCACCACGGCAGGGGTGGCTATTCTTTTAAAGACACACTGGAGGCTATTCGTTGCATCAAAAAGATGGGTTATAGAAATTATTATGTTTCTCGCAGCGGCCGAGAATTCGGCTTTCAGCTGGAAGAATGCATGACTGCGAGATAGAGAAAGAGTACGCCATGAGCGTACATGGTTTTTTGCTTATACATTGGCGATTATTTTGTATGATTCAATCGATGTGATTGTGTTGGCTTGGCATCGTTTCGGCCCGTACCATCATGCTAGGGCGCGCGTAGCGGCTATGCATTTGGATGTCGTTGGCCTCGAAGTCTCGACCGTTGACCCGGTCAATGCATGGGCTCCGGTCGAGGGCCCGCAAGGATTCAAAAAAATTACGCTCTTTCCCGACGTTGCGATCGAGCGCCTTTCGGCAGGGGAACTATCCGCTCGCGTGGAGGCCGTGCTCCGAGAACTCAATCCCAGTGTTGTGGCCGTTCATGGTTACGCTTCTCGCGATGCGTTGGCTATCGTGCGATGGGCGGTGACGCATCAGCGACCAATAATTGTCATGTCGGCGAGCAACGCGTTTGACGCGCCCAGGTCCGCTTGGCGCGAATGTCTGAAATCTCGGCTTCTCCGCCTGTGCTCAGCCGGATTGGCGGGTGGCACGCACGGCAGGCAATATCTAGAATCGCTCGGCCTGCCGACAAGTCGGGTGTTTGTCGGCTATGACGTCGTAGACAATGCCCATTTCGCGGCAGGAGCGGTCGACGCCCTTCCCTCGTCGGTAGGTCTGTCGGGCCCTTTCTTCTTGGCGTCTGCGCGATTCATCGAGAAAAAGAATCTGTTCCGCCTATTGGAAGCCTATGCTCTTTATCGCAGAAAAACTTCAGCTGATGCTCCTTGGCAACTAGTCCTCCTCGGCGATGGCGAATTGCGCCATGAAATCGAGCTTCACCGCGCGTCTTTGGGTTTGGATTCGAGCGTTAGATTGCCCGGTTACAAACAATATGAGGAGTTGCCGAAGTGGTACGGTGCAGCATCCTGTTTCTTGCATGTTAGCACCAGCGAGCAATGGGGCCTCGTTGTCAACGAGGCTATGGCCGCCGGTCTGCCGGTCATCGTCTCCAGCCGCTGCGGTTGTGCTGTCGACCTCGTTCAGGACAACGTGAATGGCTTCACCATTGATCCTTACGACATCCATGGCTTGGCGGAAATGATGCTTCGCGTTGCCCAAGGCGACGTGGACCGGGAGGCTATGGGCCGTGCTAGTCGGGAGATTATTTCCGATTGGGGACCCGAGCGCTTCGCGGCCGGATTGGAGCAGGCGGTTGTGGCGGCACGCGAGGCACCGCCGCTAAGGCCAACGTTGCTCGATTGGGTGGTGCTTCGTGCACTGATTCATCGGTGAAACTAATTCTGCTAACAGCGCGCCTCTCCGATGCCGCCAACGGTCGCGCTGTCGCTCGGCATGTTACTCCGCGTCCGGAACATCGCGGCGTTCGTTCTTGGGCTACGTTATGGTTCGGCACCGGCAGGCACCATAGACGCCTCGACCCTCGGTCCGCGCAGTCGCGTTTTGCGCCCGCCGACTCTCCCAAGGCACCTTTGAACGACCGAGATCGATCTGGCGCATATGCGCGGACTCTTGATTCAACCGTCGCTTGCCGTCTTTCGTTGGTCGGCAGATATACGAAGGTCTCAGCTCAACTTTCCACGGCGCGTGCTCAAACCCGGGAAACTTCAAGCAGCAATTGTTTTTGATCGAGGATGCGGAAATTTGAACGATAGAGTGGTCCTGGTCACCGGCGGTGCAGGCTATATCGGCTCGCATGTCAGTAAGGCGTTGGCCTGCGCAAACTATCTTCCAGTTGTCTATGACAACCTTATCAACGGGCACGAGTGGGCAGTTAAATGGGGGCCGTTAGAGCGAGGCGACATTTTGGACCGCGCTCGGCTGGACGAGGTATTCATTCGACATCGACCTGTGGCAGTCCTGCACTTCGCGGCCTTTGCCTATGTCGGTGAGTCGGTGGCTCATCCCGACCGCTATTATTGGAACAACGTTGTTGGTAGCCTTACCCTTATCGAAGCTGCGCGCGATCATGGCTGCAAACTCATCGTATTCTCGAGCACATGCGCCACCTACGGCATTCCGAACCAATGCCCGATAACGGAAGATACCCCGCAGAGACCGATCAATCCCTACGGTCGCTCAAAACTTATGGTGGAACGCATTTTGCGGGATTTCAATATTGCCTACGGCATGGAGTCGATTTGCCTGCGCTATTTCAATGCCGCGGGAGCTGATCCCGACGGGGAGATCGGCGAGGCTCATAATCCCGAAACCCACTTGATTCCGCTTATTTTCGACGTGGCCACAGGACGTCGGCCTCACCTCACGATATTCGGGACTGACTATGACACAGTGGACGGAACCTGCGTCCGCGACTATATTCACGTGGCGGATTTAGCCCGTGCGCACTGCCTGGCGCTCGACGCGTTGAAAGGTGGTGCTGCTTCTAGCGTTTACAATCTCGGCAATGGCCAAGGTTTTTCCGTGAAGCAGATCATCGACGCCGTCAGAGCAGTCACGGGGTGCGATATATCAACTATCAGTGGACCCCGACGAGCCGGCGATCCCGCTACTCTCGTCAGCGATGCCAGTAGGGCAGGGCGGGAACTCGGCTGGCAATCACGATTTACCGATCTTGATCAGATTCTTTCCACAGCTTGGGCGTGGTATAGGAGTTGAATTTAGCCTCATGACGCAGTCGCGGTCCGTCGGAATTGTTACGCCGACTGTCTCTCGCGCAGGTGGCGGCATCTTTCCGATCGTGCTGTCTCACGCGCGCGGGCTGGCCGAGGCAGGACTAGACGTGTCGGTGTATGGGCTAGACTGCGATCCAGAGCGCTTGGACCGCCATTTGTGGCACGGCCTTCCCCTGCGCACATACCCCAGCAGCCGGAGCGGGTACGCGCCGGACTTAACAAAAGATCTTCTGCGAGGTGAACATGACATAGTCCATCAGCATGGCCTATGGCTGTACCCGTCTGTAGCGGTCTCGAGCTGGCGGACACGCACCAAACGACCCGTCTTGATATCTACACACGGCATGCTGGAGCCATGGGCCCTTTCGAACTCTGCCTTCAAAAAGCGCTTGGCCGGCGCTCTGTTCCAACGGCGCAATCTACGGGGTGCGGCAATTATTCACTGTTCAGCGGCTGAGGTCACCGGTGTGCGAGCGTATTCTCCCACAAGCGCGATCGCCGTAATTCCGAATGGAACTGAACTCCCTGATCTATCGAGGCCGCCGGAGCCGCCGTCGGACCTTTTTCCAGACGATCGTCACATTCTGCTGTTTCTCGGCCGCCTGCACCCAAAAAAAGGCATAGCCGAATTAACGCGGGCTTGGGCGATGCTGAAGATGGCTAACCCGAACCTCGCGGCGCGCTGGCGTTTGGTCGTAGCGGGCTGGGACGACGGAGGGCATGCCGCCGGCTTAAAGTCGTTGGCCCGCGAGTTAGGCTTGTCACAGCGCGAGGTGCTGTTTCATGGCCCGCGATTCGGGAAGGACAAGGCCGCCCTGCTAACGCATGCGGATGCCTTTATTCTGCCTTCGTACTCAGAGGGATTTCCAATGGCTGTCCTGGAGGCGTGGTCCTACTCGCTGCCGGTCTTCATGACCCAAGAGTGCAACATGCCCGAAGGTTTTGCCGTAGATGCCGCCATGGAGATCACGACAGAACCTGCCGAGTTGGCCCAACGGCTCGGCGACCTGATGACTATGTCCGAAAACGAGCGCCGCGCCATGGGTGCCGCCGGACGCCGGCTCGTTGAGGATCGCTTCACCTGGGACCGTATCACCGCCGACATGCACGAGGTTTACAATTGGGTTCTGGGTGGCGGCCCGCCGCCTTCGTGTGTGATGACGGATTGATTCCCACTACCGCACTGTGTCTACGAAGTAGAAAGGAAAGCGCGAGAAGGGCAGGGGACCCTCGGCGAAAATCCCTCCACCCTGGCGAAAAATTTCCCCCGGTCTCAGAAAATGCCGCCCGCCCAGCCTGAAAACCCGAAAGCCGGGACAGGAAATTCCCCAACCGCGCCCGAAAATCCGGCTCCACCGGTTGGACAATCCGCTGCAAGGTCGAAAAACCCCGCCCCGATCTAAAAAAGCCATCCCCACCCGGGCGGGCTCGCAAGACGGCTGTGGACGAGGAGGGCAAGGCGATCGGCGCGCAGCGGACCTGCGTCCGTGAGCACCGATCGACCGTAGTCCCGACGAAGTAGACGGCCGTCTTCCGAGCCCGCCCCCGAGAACCCGCTCCGAGGCGGGTTTTTCATTCCTGGGCTTATTCCACGACCTCGATCATGACCACGCCCCGCGTCGTCCCGCCGCGCGTGTCCTCGATGAAATAGACGAGGTCGTCGATGCCGGTGAACCCGGTGTCGGGTGTGTAGGTGATCGACTGGTCGGGATTGAGCGCGACCAGCCCGTGCCGGGGCAGGGCGAGGCCCACCACCCGCAAGGGCGTCATGACCGGACCCGTGCCGTCCTCCGGCTCCTGGTCGGGGTCGATATCATTGGCGAGGATCACGATGGTTATGGGGACGCCTTGGGTCGTCATCGCCCCGTCGCGGCCGGCGATGGGCGGGATGTTCGGCGGCGCCACCACGGGCGGCCGCCGGAGCGTCACCTGTGCCTCGGCATGGCCGACTTGGCCGTCGCCCTCGGCCCGGATGTCCCGGATCCGGTAGCCGAAGCTGTCATCCGCCGTGAAGCTGGCCGCGGGCGTGTAGGTCAGGGTCTGGTCCGCGTTCAACTCGAGCCGGCCATGCGCCGGCAGGGTCAGGTCGGTGAGCCGCAGCCGGTCGCCATCCGGATCGCTCGCCGTCGCCAGGACATTGATCGTCACCGGTCCGTCCCCCTCGATCACGACGAGCTGCCCCGCCGCCACCGGCGCCCGGTTCACCCCCCGAACCCGAACCTCCACCCACCCCACCGTCTCGACGCGCCACCCGCCCGGACTCCGCTCGTCCAGCCGGCCGATCTGATAGGAAAAATAGTCGAGACCCACAAATCCCCGCTGCGGCACATACCGAAAAACCCCACCTCCCGCCGGAGCATCGCCACGGAGAGGCTCCAACCCGACAGTGCCATGCGCGGCAACCCCAAATCCGACGATCGACGATGGATTTCCCCCCGACCCAGCATCACCAGCCAGCACATCAAGAGTGACGGCCACACCCGCCAACGTCTCCACCCGATGCTCGACGTCAACCGGTACCAAATTCACCCCCTCGAAAAGATCGCTCACCACCAAATCCCCTGCAAAGTCCCGCGATGCCGCCATATAAGAAAAAATACCTACAAACGCAAGCGCCACCTGCAGAAATTCCCCACCAGGTTCCCACTTCGTCAAAAATGCTGCTGCCCCCCCCCGCATGTCCCCGCACGGCCTGACGAAGTCCCCGGCCATCCTCCGGTCGGGCGGCCCGGCTGCAGGATGGCGGCGGACCAGAAAGGCGAGGCGGACCGCGCGCAGCCTACTCCTGCCTCAGGTAGGCCGCCCGGCCGGCAGGACCCCTGGACCTCGCCTCAAGTAGCCCGAACGGCCGGTAGGCCCCCAGATTGCCGTGAGCACGTCCGTCTGAAGCAGGCCGCCCGGCCGATAGACGCCCAAAGCGACCGCGGCCCTGACGAAGTCCCCGTCCGCTTGGCTCGGCCGGAGGGTGGCTGCGGACGAGGAAGGCAAGGCGGGCTGCACGCAGCGTAGTCAGCTACGTGAGTACAGCCCGACCGCAGCCTGACGAAGTCCCCGGCCATCCCCGCATGTCCCCGCTCGGCCGGAGGGTGGCTGCGGACGAGGAAGGCAAGGCGGGCTGCACGCAGCGTAGTCAGCTACGTGAGTACAGCCCGATCGCAGCCTGACGAAGTCCCCGGCCATCCTCCGGCCGAGCCCCGCCCGAGCTCCCTCTCGGAGCCCGCTGGCGGGCCGCCTCATTCTCGATCGAGCACCCCTTCATAGAGTTCCGCGAAACCGAGGCTGACCCTGAGATCTGGCAACTCGACGACGGCAGGCGGCTCGAGGATCACCAGCTCCCAGCCCCCCTCGCGCCGGGTGAACAGCTCCACCCGCCGCACGTCCTGCCAAACCAGAAGGTAATGCGCTAGACCCTCGATCTCGCGATAGGCCAACCATTTCGCCCCCCGGTCGTGTCCCGCCGTCGTCCGCGACAGCACCTCGGCGATCAGGACCGGCTCGCGCACCGTGTCGTCGCTCATGACCACCGGCGCGCACGTCACCAGGACGTCCGGATAAAGACTCGCCGTGGCCGTGATCACCTTCGGTCCGTCCACGAACACTCGGCATGGCGCTTTGACGGAAGCGCGGAGCGCCGCAAACAGGTTTCCTTTGGCAGCAGCATGGGCGTTGGACCCGCCCGTCATCATTCTTATCACGCCATCGACGAGCTCGTATTGCTCGGCCTGCTCCCGCTCCCAGTCGAGAAACTCGTCCACCGCCCAAGGCTTCGGCAACGCGCTGGCCATACACTCCCCTCTGCCCATCAACTCCGATGAGACACTAGCACGCCAGACGAACCGTAGCCCAGCTCTCCCGCTCATCGTTCCCTACCACTACCCCTTAAACTGATCCCCACCCCTCCACCCGGGGCACACCTCCTCCACCATCCGCGATCCTACCTTGACTTTCTGAACGGGCTATTAATACACATGGAATCCGTAGAATTGGCACGCACCTGCCACCCACCACCGCCACCCCGCTCTCACTCCCGCTCCAAAACCTCTCCCACCCCCTCCACCCGGGCGACTCCTGTTTCACCATCCGTGATTCTGCGTAAAGATCACGAACGTCCCGTTAACGCCCGAATTTGCGTCAAGTGCGCGTAAAATTTTCGGCATCGGTTCCGTCGCGGCCGCCCCGCCCGCAGCCCTGACCAAATCCCCGCCCGCTTGGCTCGGCTGGAGGATGGCTGCGGACGAGAAAGGCAAGGCAGAACGCGCGCAGCCTACTGAGGTAGGTGAGCACGTTCTGTCCGCCGCCCTGACGAAGTCCCCGGCCATCCTCCGGCCGAGCCCCGCAGGGGCGTCGCAGACGAGGAAGGCCAGGCGGTGGGCGCGCAGCGGACTAACGTCCGTGAGCACATACCGTCCGCCGCTCCGACGAAGTATCCGGCGCTCTTCCGCGCATTCCCCCGCCCAGGAGGTCCGCCACGGCAAGGACGATGCGCGCCATCTGCTCGTCGAGCCGGGCCGCGACCTTGCGGTCGAGCTGCGCCAGCCCCGCCTCGACCAGCGCCAGCCGGTCTTCGATCTCCAGCAGCCGCTCCGGCAGCGTGGCAGGCCGGCTCCGTTGCCGGCCGGCGCCTGACCCCTGGCCAGCCCCTTCCGACAGATCCCCCTCCGCCTCCCCCCGCGCCGCCCGACTCGCCCGAAACGGCCGCCCCGAATACGTCGCCGCCCCTTCCACGGGCGCGAATGGATCGAATCCCTCGCTCATTCCGCAAAACTCCCACAAATCGTCCGCCACCAGGAATGCGTGGAGGAACGTCGCAGACGAGGAAGGCAAGGCGGTTAGCGCGCAGCGGACAGCGCCTCGAGCAGGCCGAAGGACCGGTAGGCACCATGAATGCCGTGAGCACCGATCGACCGCAGTCCCGACGAAGTATCCGGCGTCATCGCTGCACCCGGAATGCGTGGAGGGGCGTCGCAGACGAGGAAGGCAAGGCGGGCTGCACGGAGCGTAGCCAGCTACGTGAGTACAGCCCGACCGCCGTCCTGACGAAGTATCCGGCGTCCCTCCACGCATTCCTCAGTCGCCGGCCAAATCGATGCCGTCGTAGAGATCCGCAAAGCGCAGGTTTATGGCCAGGGCCGGAAGCTCGACGACGGCAGGTGGCTCGATGATGACGAGATCCCAGCCTCCCTCGCGCCGAGTGAACAGCTCCGCCCGTTGGTGGTCCTGCCACAGCAGCAGATAATGAGCGAGCCCGACGATATCGCGATAGGCGAGCCACTTCGCACCTCTGTCATGGCCGGCGGTCGAGCGCGACAGCACCTCGGCGATCAGGACCGGCTCGCGCACCGTGTCGTCGCTCATAACCACCGGCGAGCACGTCACCAGCACATCCGGATAAAGACTCGCCGTGGCCGTCACCACCTTCGGTCCGTCCACGAACGCGCGGCATGGCGCTTTGACGGAAGCGCGGAGCGCCGCAAAAAGGTTCCCCTTGATGATCGCATGGGCATTCGACCCGCCCGTCATCATCCGAACGACGCCGTCGACGAGCTCGAAACGCTCCGCCTGCTCACGCTCCCAGTCCAGGAACTCGTTCACCGTCCAGGCTCTCGGCAACGCGCTCGCCATGCTATCCCTCCAGGATATCCATCGTCATGTTACCACGTGCCGATAGACCAGTCCCGGCCCGCTTGGCCCGATTGGAGAATGGTCGCACGCACAGTAATCCACGCCGTGAGCACTTACCGACCGCCGCCCTGACGAAGCCCCGGCCATCCTCCGCGGCCGAGACCCCCGGCCATCCTCCAGGAATGAGCGCGGGGGCACCGCAGACGAGGAGGGCCAGGCGATCGGCGCGCAGCGGATTGACGTCCGTGAGCACCGATCGACCGCAGTCCCGACGAAGTATCCGGCCCCCTGCGCTCATTCCAGCAGGGCAGTGAGCTGCCGCCGCAACTCACCCTCACGCACCCCTATCTCCTTTAGCTCGGCCGTGAGACGCTGCGTCGCCGCCAGCGTCGTCCGGATCTCCTCGGCCAAAGCCGCGATCGCCTGCACGCGCTGCCCTGCCACCGGCGCGTCCTGGCTCCGCCCGGCCGCCGCAGCTTCACCGTCGTCGCCGCCGTCACCGTCAACTTCGGGCCGGTCGGCGCCGCGCTGCCGGTCCTGCCCGCGGCGGGCCGCATCGACCGCATTTGCACCGGCCTCGAGCGCCGCCGCACCGTCGCCATGGGCGAGGCCGAGCTCGAGAAGGTTCCGGCGCTCAGGGCGGGTCACCGCACCGGGCTTTGTCGACGCCCGCGGCTGCAACGCGGGGTCCAGGGGCTCCACCGGCGCGGCGACAACCCCGGTGAACGGGCTGAAGTCCGCCGGCGCCACCAAAGGCGCCTGATCCCAGAGCAGGTTCATCTCTTTCCCCTCATCGCCCGAGCTGGCCCCCGAAGCATGCACCTGTCCGGCCCTCGTGCCCGCCCCATGCCCGGCCAGCACGGCGAAAGTCCCGTCACCGCATCCACCCGGGAAAAACCGTTGGGGTCCGGGGAAGATCATCTTCCCCGGCCTTCCACACGATCACCTAGGCCGCCTTGGGCGGCCGGCCGCGCCCCCGCTTCACCTCAACCGGCGCTGCCGAGGGGTCCTCCGGCCGGCCGAAATCCTGGACCAGCCGGACGCAGAGCAGGCCCTCGTCGTTGGGCCCCGTCACCATGAGGAGCGCGCGCCGCGTTTCGTTCGCCAGCTGATGCCGGACCCAGGGGCTGTTCTTCGGCCGGGGGTTGATGCCGAGCCAGATCAGGTCGCCTGCCCGCATGCGCCGGACGCCGTGGAAATAGCCCGGCACCATCACCTCCTCCAGAGGATCGAAGCAGGCATAGCTGAAGGCCATGAACCCGGCCTCGCCCTGTCCCTCGAACGCATCCCGAAGCCCGCTGCTCGCAAAAACCATCACCCTCTCCCGAAATGATGTCTGTCGGCGGCTCGATAGCGGAATAAAATCCTTAAATCAAGTTTTTTCTCTGCCTGCCCGCCCGCCGGAGACGAAAAACGTCGGGGTCCGGGGAAGATCGTCTTCCCCGGCCTGCCGGAAGAACGCGGGAAGGCGGCGCCTCCCCGCACCCCTCCGGTCCTTTTTCCTTCCAGCGGTGGCGAAATGGCCGAAAAAGGCCGCCGCGGCGCCCGGCGGGGGGCGGGTCGCCGGGCTGGACGGGTGCATCGGATGCGACAGCGGGGGTCGGGATGTTGCACGAGATGCAACATGCGGCCTCGGGATGTTGCATCTCATGCAACACGAGGCTCGGGTTGTTGCGGGAGATGCAACCTCATTATGACAAATGTTGCATCTCGTGCATCATTGGCGAGCGATCGAACCCGGGGTTGCGACGAGCGAACCCGAAAAATCGTCGATTTTGCCCTCGGATCGACGAACGAACCCGGGCTCCGGCAAACGAACCCGGAGCCTTTTCAGCCTTGCGCCGCCGGCGATTCCGCCGCCTTCGGCCGGCCCGCCGGTTGCCCCGGCACCCCTGTGCCGTTCGAACCCGCCATCCGCCACGGGTCGAGGACAGGAAGATAGTCATTGCACTTCCGGCGGGGCGCGGCTAGAATGCCGGCTCGGATGGAGGGCGAGGGAGGGGTCGCGTCGCATGCGCCGGGTCCCGCGCGGCGGGCGACGGAAGGACCGGCTCAGCGTGCCTTGCCGGCGGCGTCGTGGAACGGGTTGGCACCCTGCCGGATCACCATACTGACCGTCACGCCTGCGAGGTCGAAGGCCTCGACGAAGGCGGCCTCGAGATAGCGCCGGTAGGCGGCCGGCAGCTCGCTCTCGGGCTTGTTGGCGAAGAGGGCGATGGTCGGCGGCCGCGTGCTCACCTGGGTGGCGTAGCGGATCCGGATCCGGCGGTTCTGCGCCATCGGCGGCGGGTGGCGGGCGAGCGCCTCGGCCAGCCAGCGGTTCAGCCTGCCGGTCGGGATCCGCGTCGACCAGCGATCGTGCGTCTCGATCACCGTCCGCATCAGGTTGGCCACGCCCCTCCCGCGCAGCGCCGAAAGCGTGACCAGCCGCACCTGCCGCACCTGCGGCAGCTTCAGCGCCAGGCGCTGGCGGATCGCCCGCGCCGCATCCTCGGGCGACGGCACGAGGTCCCACTTGTTGGCGGCGACCACCAGGGCCCGGCCCTCGTCGAGCACCCGGTTGGCGAGCACCAGCTCCTGCCGCTCGAGCGGCTCGGTCGCGTCGACCAGCAGGACGGCGACCCGGCAGCCGCGGATCGCCTTGAGGCTCGCCGAGGCGGTCAGCCGCTCGAGCGCGTCGCTGATGCGCGCCTTGCGTCTGAGCCCGGCCGTGTCGAGCAGCCGGATGGCGCGGCCCTGCCACTGCCAGTCGATGGCGACGGCGTCGCGGGTCAGCCCCGGCTCGGGCCCGGTGAGCTGGCGCTCGTCCTCGAGCAGGCGGTTGACGAGCGACGACTTGCCGACATTGGGCCGGCCGATGATGGCGAGGCTGATCGGACCGTCATCGGCCGCCTCTTCCCCTTCCGCGCGAGCCCCCATGGTTTCGTCGGGCCCTTCGCCCGGGGGGATCGCGGCCTCCGGCAGGCGGGCGCGTATGGCGTCCGCGAGGCGCTCGAGGCCGAGCCCGTGCTCGGCCGAGACCGGCACGGGCTCGCCCAGGCCGAGGCTCCAGCCGCCCTGCGCCTCCGCCTCGCCGGCTCTGGCCTCGCACTTGTTGGCGACGACGATCACCGGCTTCTCCTGCCGGCGCAGCAGTGCCGCGATCTCCTCGTCGAGCGGCGTGATGCCGGCCCGGGCGTCGATCACGAAGAGGCCGAGCTCGGCGCGCTCGAGGCCCCGCAGGGTCTGGGCGAGCAGGCGATCCGAGAGCTGCTGGCGCATGCCGGGCTCGAGCCCGGCCGTGTCGACGACCGTGAACGCCAGATCGAGCAGCCGGGCCGGCGCCTCGAGCCGGTCGCGTGTCACCCCCGGCGTATCGTGCACCAGCGCCCGCCGGCTGCCGGTCAGGCGGTTGAACAGCGTCGACTTGCCGACATTCGGCCGGCCGATGATGGCGATGGTCTGGCGCATGACGGCCCGCCCTCGGCGCCCGCAGGGAAGGGATCATCGGGCGAGCTCACCGATAGGCGAGGAGCTCTCCCTCGTTGGTCAGGAAGTAGAGTGTGCCGTCGGCGACGGCCGGTGGCAACGACACCGCACCGGACAGCGGGAGCCGGCCGAGGATCTCGCCCGTATAGGGCGAGAGCGTGACCGCTTCGCCGGTCGAGCCCGCGAGGATGAGCCGGTCGCCGGCGAGCACCGGGCCCGCCCAGAAGATGCGCGTCGATTCCGGGTCGTCCGGGTCGCGCAGCCGCTCGAGCGGGCTGACCCAGCGCACGAGGCCGCGCTGCCGGACGAGACAGACCACCTCGTTGCGGTCGGTCAGGAGATAGATGTAGTCGCCGGCCACCCAGGGCGTTTGTCTCGACGTCACGTCGAGATTCCAGGTGCGTGCACCGGTGGCGATGTCGAAGGAGCCCATCTCGCCGCCATTGCCGGCGACCAGCACGCGGCCCTGGTCGATCACCGGGCTGCCGGTGATGTCGCTGATGGCGCCGATGGCCAGCGTGCGGCGCGGGCGCATGACCGTGTCGGACCAGATCGGCCGGCCGTCGGCGAGGTTGAGGGCGAAGACCTCGCCCGAGGAGTAGGCGGCGACCGCGGTGGCCCCGTCGGCGGCGGGTGCGGCACCGCCCAGGATGGCGGCCTGCTCGAAGAACCCGGCATGCTGCCAGAGCAGGCTGCCGGTCGTCGCGTCGAGCGCGAAGAGCTCGTTGGCGCTGGTCGTCACCAGCAAGAGGCCGCCATAGGGGGTCGGCGCCGTGCGGATCGGCGAGAGCAGCTGCTGCCGCCAGAGCTCGCTGCCGTCCGCGGCCGAGAGGGCCACGACCGCGCCGCCGGCGGTGGTCACGTAGAGGCGCGCGTTGCCGTAGGCGAGGCCGCCCGACCGCAGGCGATCGCTCGAATCCATGCCCTCCGGCGTCTCCTGCCAGAGGCGCTTGCCGGTGTCGCTCGCCAGCGCCGTGATCTGGCCCTGGCTGTCGGCCGCGAACACGCGCCCGTCGCCGACGACCGGCGCCGCCAGCAGCTGGCTGCCGCCGCCGCTCCCGGCGCCGATGCCGGCGCGCCAGGCGAGCTTCACGTCGTCGCCGAGATAGAGGTGGTGCATCGCGTGCATGGCATTGCCGCCCGCGGTCACCCAGCTCTCGTTGCGCTCCGGCTGGGGCAGGACGATCGTCAGATTGGCGACGCGCGGATCGGCGGCGATGCCGTCATTGAGCAGCATGATCGAGACGCGGTTGCCGGGCAGCGGCGCCTCGTCCACCTCGCCGAGCCAGCCGCTGCAGCCGGCGAGCAGCATGGAGACGAGCAGCGCCGGCCCCAGGCGGGCCGTAAGGAAACGCGCTTTTGTCATGAAGCCTCGTCGGTCGCCGGCGCTGTGGGCTCCTCGAGCGGCGCGCCCAGGGCAGCGAGCAGCTCGCCCGCCCGCTGCCGGATCGGCCCGGGTGCCGTCCCGTCATTGGCGAGCTTGCGCAGCGCGTCGAGCGCCTCGTCCCGCTCGCCCGCCTCGAGCGCCGCCAGGGCCAGAAGCTCGCGGGCGGAAAAGCGGAAGGCGGCCTCCTCGGCGTGCTGCGGCTCGAGCGAGTCGCGCAGCTCGGCGAGGCTGGTGGCGTCGAAGCGATGCTCCGCCGCGGCCACCGCCGCGACATCGCGCAGGATCGGGTCGATGCCGGTCGTCGAGGCCACCGCCTCGAGGCTGGCGAGAGCCGCATCGTCCCGGTCGTTCGCCAGCCAGGCCTGCGCCTCGCGCAGCCGCGCGATCGCGGCGACGTCGCCATCCAGATCATCGGCCAGCGCCGCGAACCGATCGGCTGCTTCCGGCAAATCGTCCCTGAAGGTGGCTTCCGCCGCCGCGAAGGCGGCCGCCTCCTCCGCCATCCGGTGACGCTGCCAGGCGTCCCACCCGACCTTGCCCGCCGTTGCCGCGATCACTATCACGGCACCAGCGATGATGATCGTGCCGTAGCGCTGCCAGAGCCGGGCGGCGCGCTCGCGCTGGAGCTCCTCGTCCACCTCCCGGATAAAGCCGTCAGACTCCAAGATCGCCCATCCATTCGGTTGCGTGGTCGGTCGGCCGCGAGCAGGCTGCTCGAACGAGGCGCCGGGTCCCGGGGAGCGCGAAAACTACGCAGCAGGCTCGCGCTTTGCAAGCCCCGCCCCGTCGGCCTCGATCCCCTGGGCGAGAGGCGATGGGCCCGGCGCGCGGGCGCCGGTAGAACTGCAGGTGGAGAAGGGCGATGCCCAGACTGTTCGTGGCGCTTGCCATGCCGGAGGAGATCGCGGAAGCGCTCGACCGTTTGTGCGTCGGCTTGCCGGACGCGCGCTGGACGGCCCTCGACGATTTCCATCTCACCATCCGCTTCGTCGGCGAGGTCGACCACAGCACCTTCTACGAGCTCGGGCAATTGCTGGCCGGAATCGCGCTGCCGCCGTTCGAGCTCGAGCTTGCGGGGCTCGGCCAGTTCCCGCCACGCGGCGCCCTCAGGCAGCTATGGGTCGGCGTCGTGCCCAATGCGGAGCTGGAGCGCCTGCGGCGCCGGGTCGAGCATTGCGTTCGCGAGGCCGGCATCGCGCCGGAGCGCCGCAAGTTCCAGCCTCACGTGACGCTGGCCCGTTTTCGCCAACCGCCGCCGCCGGCGCGCCTCGCCGCCTACCTGCGGAGCCACTCCCTCGTTCGTCTGCCGCCCTTTCCGGTCGACCGTTTCGCCCTCTACGCCTCGCATCTGCGCCACGACGGTGCCGAGCACGTCCTGGAGGCCGAGTACGACTTCGTCGCCGGCATCATGGAGCGAGGCTGATCGGTCCGCCCTGGAGCCCGCCCGGGCCGGCCGCTGCTCCTCATTCCCACTCGATGGTGCCGGGCGGCTTGCTGGTGATGTCGTAGGTGACCCGGTTGATTCCCTTCACCTCGTTCACGATCCGGGTTGCGACGCGACCGAGGAAGCCGGCCTCGAACGGGTAGACGTCGGCGGTCATGCCGTCGGTCGAGGTGACCGCGCGGAGGGCTGCGACCCACTCATAGGTGCGCCCGTCGCCCATCACACCGACGGTGCGGACCGGGAGCAGCACCGCGAAGGCCTGCCAGATGGCGTCGTAGAGCCCGCCACGCCGGATCTCGTCGAGAAAGATCGCATCCGCCTCCTGCAGCACCCGCACGCGGTCGCCGGAGACCTCGCCCAGGATGCGCACGGCGAGCCCCGGGCCGGGGAACGGATGGCGGCCGACGAAAGCGGCGGAGAGGCCGAGCTCGCGACCGAGATCGCGGACCTCGTCCTTGAAGAGCTCGCGCAGGGGCTCGACCAGCTTCATGCGCATCCGCTCGGGCAGGCCGCCGACATTGTGATGCGACTTGATCGTCACGCTCGGACCCTTGAAGGACACGCTCTCGATCACGTCCGGATAGAGCGTGCCCTGGGCCAGAAAGTCCGCACCGCCGAGCTTGGCCGCCTCGGCCTCGAAGACGTCGATGAAGGTCCGGCCGATCGTCTTTCGCTTCGTCTCAGGGTCGGCGACGCCTGCGAGTGCCGCGAGGAACGTGCGGCCGGCATCGACGTGGACGAGCGGGATGTTGAAATGGCCGCGGAAGAGCTCGACGACCTCAATCGCCTCGTTCTTGCGCAGGAGCCCCGTGTCGACGAGGACGCAGGTGAGCTGATCGCCCACCGCCTCGTGCACGAGAAGCGCCGTGACCGCCGAATCGACGCCGCCGGAGAGCCCGCAGACGACGCGGCCCCGCCCTACTTGCGCGCGAATCCGGTGGATGGCCTCGTGCCGGTAGGCCGCCATCGACCAGTCGCCTCCGAGACCTGCGATCGAGCGGCAGAAATTGGCGAGCAGGGCCTGGCCGATGGACGTGTGGACCACTTCCGGATGAAACTGGACACCGTAGAAGCGCCGCCGCTCGTCGGCGATGGCGGCGAAAGGCGAGCCCTGGCTGCTGGCAAGGGGCTGGAAGCCCGGCGGCAGGGCAACGACCTTGTCGCCATGGCTCATCCAGACCGATGTCCGCCCGCCAACGTCCATCACCCCGGCGAAGAGGGGCGATGGCCTGTCGAGCGTCAGCTCCGCCCGGCCGAACTCGCGGGTCGTGCCGAGCTCGACGCTGCCGCCGAGCTGGGCGCACATGATCTGCTCGCCATAGCAGATGCCGAGGACCGGAACGCCCAGCTCGAAGACCGCGGCCGGTGCGCGGGGGCTCGTGGTCTCCGTGGTCGATGCCGGCCCGCCCGAGAGGATGACGGCCATCGGCGCGAGGGCGCGAACCTCCTCGGAGGTGAGGGTGCAGGGATGGATCTCGCAGTAGATCCGCAGCTCGCGCAGCCGTCGGGCGATGAGCTGGGTGAACTGGGAGCCGAAATCGAGGATCAGGACGCGCTCGTGCATGCCGCCCGCTTAGCCGAAAGGGCGGCGGCACTCCAGTGGCAACACTGTTGGCGCCGGACGGGCTTGTGCTATATGCCCGTGCCACTCGGCGGCGATGCGGGCGCCTCGGTCGTGCTGCGCCGAGGCCGCGCGGGCGTGGTGGAACTGGTAGACACGCAGGATTTAGGTTCCTGTGGCGCGAGCCGTGGGGGTTCGAGTCCCTCCGCCCGCACCAAAGCGATCCCAGGCGAGCGAATGAGCGGAAGACGCCGTTTTGGAGTGGTCGGCCCGAAGTGGTCGGCGGGTCCGCCGGTGATGTTGACGGGTACGATCGAGCGAGAGCGAGGACGATGCAGGTTACCGAAGTTGCGGCCGATGGTCTCAAGCGTGAGTACAAGGTCGTCGTTGCGGCGAGCGAGATCCAGGGCAAGGTCGACGAGAGGCTGAAGAAGCTGGCGAAGACCGTGCGCATTCCCGGCTTTCGCCCGGGCAAGGCGCCGCTGACGCTGCTCAAGAAGCAGTATGGCCGCTCGGTGATGGGCGAGGTGCTGGAGCAGACCGTCGACGAGGGCTCGAGACGGGCGATCGAGGATCACAAGCTGAAGCCCGCCTTGCGTCCGAAGATCGAGGTGACCAGCTTCGACGACGGCGCCGACCTGGAGTTCAAGCTCGACCTCGAGGTGCTGCCGGAAGTGCCCGAGGTCGACGTGAAGGCGATCAGCCTGACCCGGGAGGTGGTCGAGGTCGACGAGGAGCGCGTCGCCAAGGCGATCGAGAACCTTGCCCAGGCAAGGCGCCGCTTCGAGCCCTTGAGCGAGCCGCGTCCGATCGCCGATGGTGACCAGGTCACGCTGGATTTCCGCGGGTCGATCGACGGCGAGCCGTTCGAGGGGGGCAGCGCCGAGGGCTTCGAGCTTGTCATCGGCAGCAGCAGCATGATCCCGGGCTTCGAGACGGGTCTCATCGGCAAGGAGGCCGGCGCCACGACGACGATCGAGGCGACGTTCCCTGAGGATTACGGCCGCGAGGATCTGCGGGGCAAGACCGCGCAGTTCGAGGTGACCATTCGCGAGGTCAAGGCAGCCGCACCGGTCGTGGTCGATGACGATTTCGCGAAGGATCTCGGCATGGAGAGCCTCGACGACCTGAAGGCCAGGGTCGGGGCGCGGCTCGCCGAGGACTACAAGGGCATCGGCCGGAGCAAGGTGAAGCGTGCGCTCCTCGACGATCTGGCCGAGCGCTGTCGTTTCGTCGTGCCGGAAGGCATGGTCGAGCTGGAGTTCCAGGCCATCTGGCGGCAGCTCGAGGAGGAGATGAAGCGGACGGAGAGCACGTTCGAGAGCATGGGCCAGACCGAGGAGGAGCTGCGGGCGGAGTACCGGGGCATTGCCGAGCGGCGTGTCCGGCTCGGCCTCGTGCTTTCCGACATCGGCATTAAGAATGAGGTCAAGGTCGAGGGTGCCGAGCTGCAGCAGGCCGTGATCGAGCAGGCGCGGCGCTATCCGGGCCAGGAGAAGCAGGTTTTCGAGTATTTCCGCGACACGCCGGCGGCGCTCGAGCAGCTGCGCGCGCCCATCTTCGAGGACAAGGTCGTGGATTTCCTGCTCGAGCTGGCACAGGTGACCGAGGTCCCTGTCACCGTCGAGGAGCTCATGAAGGATCCGGACGCCGATGCCGACGAGGCGCCGGCGGGGGCGACGCCGGACGCGACCTCGGCATGACGCCGGCGCTCCGCGTCGCCGCCCTTTTCAGCAGGTGAAGCCATGAACCCGATCACAAGCCAGTTGGTGCCGATGGTGGTCGAGCAGACCAGCCGCGGCGAGCGCGCCTACGATATCTATTCGAGGATGCTGAAGGAGCGCATCATCTTCGTGACGGGGCCGATCGAGGACCACATGGCGAGCCTCATCAGCGCCCAGTTGCTGTTCTGCGAGGCAGACAACCCCGAGAAGGATGTGGCGCTCTACATCAACTCGCCGGGCGGTCTCGTCACCGCCGGCCTCGCCGTCTACGACACGATCCAGTACATTCGCTGTGACGTGGTGACGCTGTGCATCGGACAGGCGGCGAGCATGGGCTCGCTGCTGCTGGCTGCCGGTGCCAAGGGCAAGCGCTTCTGCCTGCCCAATGCCCGCGTCATGACCCACCAGCCCTCAGGCGGCTATCAGGGGCAGGCGGCGGACATCGAGATCCATGCCCGCGAGATTCTCAACGTCAAGCGGCGCCTCAACGCGATCTACATGAAGCACACCGGGCGGACGATGGACGAGATCGAGGCCAAGCTCGACCGCGACACGTTCATGAGCGCCGAGGAAGCGAAGGAGTTCGGCATCGTCGACGACGTGGTCGTGCAGCGGCCGAGGGCCCTCGCGGACAAATAGCCGGCGCCTGCGCAGCGTTGCAATTTCCGAACGCAATCTCATTTATCTCCAGTTGAACGCGGCCTCCGCGACGACGGAGCTTGCAACAGCAGGCAGCGCGTGGTTCAGTGCCGTCGGCGAGGTGCGGCCGCGGGTTCAGTGTCCAGGGGCGACAGCGAATTCCGCGAGCTGACCATGGCGCCAGGTGGTGGTGCGGTTGCCGCGGGTCGCCTGCTGCCGTTCTGATGCCGATGCAAAGCGACTGAGGTCGAAGTCTCGATGAGCAAATCCAGCGGCGATTCGAAGAACACTCTTTACTGCTCATTTTGCGGCAAGAGCCAGCATGAGGTCCGCAAGCTGATCGCCGGCCCGACCGTGTTCATCTGCGATGAATGCGTCGAGCTCTGCATGGACATCATCCGCGAGGAGAACAAGAGCGCCATCGCCAAGAGTCGGGCAGGGGTGCCGACGCCGGCGGAGATCAACGACGTTCTCGACGACTACGTAATCGGCCAGGACCACGCCAAGCGGGTGCTGTCGGTTGCCGTGCACAACCACTACAAGCGCCTGGCACACGGCTCGAAGGGCGGCGAGGTCGAGCTCGCGAAGTCGAACATCCTGCTGATCGGCCCGACCGGTTGCGGCAAGACCCTCCTGGCGCAGACGCTCGCCCGTACGCTCGACGTGCCCTTCACCATGGCCGATGCGACGACCCTCACCGAGGCCGGCTATGTCGGCGAGGACGTCGAGAACATCATTCTGAAGCTCCTCCAGGCCGCCGACTACAACGTCGAGCGGGCGCAGCGCGGCATCGTCTATATCGACGAGGTGGACAAGATCAGCCGCAAGTCGGAGAATCCGTCGATCACCCGCGACGTCTCCGGCGAAGGCGTGCAGCAGGCGCTTTTGAAGATCATCGAGGGCACCGTCGCCAGCGTGCCGCCGCAGGGCGGGCGCAAGCACCCGCAGCAGGAGTTCCTGCAGGTCGACACCACCAACATCCTGTTCATCTGTGGCGGTGCCTTCGCCGGCCTGGAGAAGATCATCACGCAGCGCGGAAAGCCGCGGTCGATGGGCTTCGGTGCTGCCGTCAGCGCGCCCGACGAGCGGCGGAGCGGTGACGTTCTGCGCGAGGTCGAGCCTGACGATCTCCTGAAGTTCGGGCTCATTCCCGAGTTCGTCGGCAGGTTGCCGGTGGTCGCGACCCTGAGCGATCTCGACGTCGATGCCCTGGTGAAGATCCTGAAGGAGCCGAAGAACGCGCTCGTCAAGCAGTATCAAAAGCTCTTCGATATGGAGGATGTGAAGCTCACCTTCACCGAGGATGCGCTGAAATCGATCGCGTCGAAGGGCATTCAGCGGAAGACGGGTGCTCGCGGGCTGCGGTCGATCATGGAGGGCATTCTGCTCGAGACGATGTTCGACCTGCCGTCCATGACAAGCGTGGTCGAGGTCGTGGTCAACAAGGAAGTCGTCGACAACAGCGCCAAGCCCCTGATGATCTACACGGAACGCAAGGGCGATCTCGGCTCCGCGAGCTGAATTGCTGGGAGCGGTATGGGGTCGCGCTCTCCATCTCCGTCGACGTCCTTCAAGAGCGCTCCCGTCTATCGCGGGTGCAAGGCGCGCCCGGTGATTCGCCCGTGGGTTTCGCTCGTTTCGCGCATCGTCTTGAAAGCGTGGCAGGTCCGGGCCACCTCTTGGGCGGTATCAGGCGTGGCGGGCCGCCTTCCGGCCCGCCCCTGCGGTGAGGTCTAATGGTCGAGACAACGCAAGCAACGATCTACCCCGTTCTCCCCTTGCGCGATATCGTGGTGTTTCCGCACATGATCGTGCCCCTTTTCGTCGGCCGTGAGAAATCCATCCACGCGCTCGAGGAGGTCATGAAGGAGGACAAGCAGATCCTTCTGGTGACGCAGCGGAACGCGAGCCAGGACGATCCGGGGCCGGATGACATCTATCGTATCGGCACGGTGAGCAGCGTGCTGCAGCTTCTGAAGCTGCCGGACGGGACGGTGAAGGTGCTGGTCGAGGGCACCTCGCGTGCCGAGATTCGCGACTTCGTGGAGAATTCACGGTTCATCCAGGTCAATGCGACCGCGCTCGAGGACCGGGCGACCGAGCATCGCGAGGTGGAGGCCCTCGCTCGCGCGGTGATCACCCAGTTCGAGCAGTACGTGAAGCTGAACAAGAAGGTGCCGCCGGAGGTGCTGGTCTCGCTCTCGCAGATCGACGATCCGGACAAGCTCGCCGACACCGTCTCCGCGCATCTTTCACTCAAGATCGCGGACAAGCAGGATCTGCTCGAGACGTCGTCGCTGACCGAGCGCCTGGAGCGCCTCTACGGCTTCATGGAGGGCGAGATCAGCGTCCTGCAGGTCGAGAAGCGCATCCGCAGCCGCGTCAAGCGCCAGATGGAGAAGACGCAGCGCGAATACTATCTCAACGAGCAGATGAAGGCCATCCAGAAGGAGCTCGGCGAGCTCGAGGATGGCAAGGACGAGGCTTCGGAGCTCGAGGAGCGCATCAAGAAGACCCGCTTCAGCAAGGAGGCACGCGACAAGGCCATGGCCGAGCTCAAGAAGCTGCGGACCATGAGCCCGATGTCGGCCGAGGCTACCGTTGTCCGCAACTACCTCGACTGGATGCTGTCGATCCCCTGGAAGAAGCGGTCGAAGATCAAGAAGGATATCAGGCTCGCCCAGCAGATCCTCGATGCGGATCATTATGGCCTCGAGAAGGTCAAGGAGCGGATCATCGAGTACCTCGCGGTCCAGCAGCGGGTAGACAAGATGAAGGGGCCGATACTCTGCCTCGTCGGTCCGCCCGGCGTGGGCAAGACCAGCCTCGGCAAGTCCCTGGCCAAGGCCACCGGCCGGAATTTCATCCGCTTCTCGCTCGGTGGCGTGCGGGACGAGGCGGAGATCCGGGGCCATCGCCGGACCTATATCGGCTCGCTGCCGGGCAAGATCATCCAGAGCATGAAGAAGGCGAAGACCTCCAATCCGCTCTTCATGCTCGACGAGATCGACAAGATGGGGTCGGACTTCAGGGGCGATCCGTCCTCGGCGCTGCTCGAGGTGCTGGATCCCGAGCAGAACGCCAACTTCAACGACCACTATCTCGAGGTCGATTACGACCTTTCGGATGTCATGTTCGTCTGCACCGCCAACACGCTCAGGATGCCGCAGCCGCTTCTCGATCGCATGGAGATCATCCGTCTCGCGGGCTACACGGAGGACGAAAAGGTCGAGATCGCGAAGCGCCACCTGATCGACAAGCAGCGCAAGCAGCACGGGCTGAGCGAAGCCGAATGGGCGATCAACGACGAGGCGCTGCTCGATCTGATCCGCTACTTCACCCGCGAGGCCGGCGTCAGGAACCTGGAGCGTGAGATCGCCAACCTGGCGCGCAAGGCGGTCAAGGAGATCGTCGGCGGCGAGAGGAAGCAGGTCAGGATCACCCGGCGCAATCTCGACAGGTATGCAGGCGTGCGCAAGTACCGCTACGGCGAGGCGGAGATGGAGGACCTCGTCGGCGTGACCACGGGTCTCGCGTGGACCGAGGTCGGCGGCGAGCTCTTGACCATCGAGTCGGTTCTGGTGCCGGGCAAGGGCAAGATGACCATCACCGGCAAGCTCGGCGACGTGATGCAGGAATCGGTGCAGGCGGCGAGAAGCTATGTCCGCTCCCGTTCCCGCCGCCTCGGCATCGAGCCCGAGCGCTTCGAGAGCACCGATATCCACGTCCATGTGCCCGAGGGTGCGACGCCCAAGGACGGACCGTCCGCCGGTGTCGCCATGGTCACCTCGATCGTCTCGGTGCTGACCAAGGTCCCCGTCAAGGCGAGCGTCGCGATGACCGGCGAGGTGACGCTGCGCGGCCGCGTGCTGCCGATCGGCGGGCTCAAGGAGAAGCTGCTCGCGGCGCTCCGCGGCGGCATCAAGACGGTTCTGATCCCGAAGGAGAACGAGAAGGACCTCGCGGAGATCCCCGACAACGTGAAGAAGGGGCTGCAGATCATACCGGTCGCCAATGCGGACGAGGTCCTGCAGGTGGCATTGACGAGCCTTCCCGAGCCCTTGGCGGAGCCGGCCATCGACCCGGAAATCGCCGCCAAGGCCGCTCCTGCTGGCGAAGCCGCACGCCTCCCGAACTGAGCGAAGGCTCACGAGGCCCGCGCCGGCGAAGACGGCGCGGGCCTTTTGGTTCGATCGTGGGGCAGGCTGGATTTCGAGGCGACGTTCGCTGTCGAGCGGACGAGCAGAAGCGCCCGGCATCCGAGCAGCCTCCACAGCATATGTCTTACGACCGCAGTAGCCATTGGTGCCGTGCCCCGCACGCATGCTCGGTTCGTTGAACGAAGACGTCCGAGGCAGGCTCCATGGCGACACGGTGTCCGACATCGGGACGGAGCGCCAGGCGTTCGACAGGCATTCGGACGGAGCCGGCGACCGTCCTCTTTCTTTCATAAGTGTGACCAGAAGCCAGAGCCTTTCAACCACGACGAGCCACGCCGCCAAGCCCCTGCACGAGGAGCTTCGTCGCCGAATCGAGACCCGGACCGTGTCGCCAGCGGTCGAGATCACGCCGATGCGGCTTGGGATGTCTCTGGCCTTCGGTCAGATCTCCGAGCGCGAGGTCGAGGTTTGGAGATGGCTTTCCAGGCCGCTCTGGCCGATGCCGATCGACTGGCGGCCCGAGGCTCGCGGCTCGAGGACGTGGCATCGCCCTGCGCGGAGGCTCCATCCGGCAATCTCCGCCACCTTCGCAGCGGCATCCCGTGGTCCCGAGGGCGGGGGCAGCTCAAATGATGCCAACGCGATACCGCGCTGCTAGCCCGGTATCGCGTTGGCATCAGCGCAGGTAGTCGGCGAGCGAAAGCGAGCTGATTCGGCTGATGGTCAGATACGCGGCCTCGATGGCGGCTTGATCCTTTGCCAGGCTGGTCATGGCGCTTGCGAGGTCGGTGTCCTCGATCCTGCTCACGGTTTCGGCGAGGTAGGCGGCATTCGCCCGGTGGGTTTCGGTGATCGTCTCGATACGGGTTCCCCGTGCGCCGAGCTCGCCGCGCAGCCCGCTCAGGGTCGAGATGGCATCCCCAAGCGAATCGACCGACGCCTGCAGTCGCGTCGTGTCACCGGCGACGTGGGCTTCCTTCAAGGTCGCGAGCACACCTATGAGATCAAAGGCATCCGTGGCGGGTATGCCATAGGATATCTCCACGGCCTCTGCGGCGCGGACCGCCAGTCGCACGTCGTCGCCGCGGTAGATGTCCGTCACATCCGCAGGTCCGTTGACGGTGGCGGGCAATTCGACGGGTGCCGTGTCGGTCCGGCTGCCGGCGAAGAGATATCGGTCGCCGAGGCGCTTGTTCAGTTGCGCCGCCACTTCCTGCAGCATCGAATCGACCTCGCTGTCGAGTGGCACGTTCGTGCCGAGCGACGGGTCTAGGCGTTGTATCAGGAGGGTGCGAGCCCGCTCGGCGATATCTGCGACGTTGCCGATGGCGGTGTCCATGGTGGCGATCCGGTCGCGCGTTGTCGTGTTGGTCGATACGAATGCAGCGGCTCGGCGCTGACTGTCCCGCGCGTGAAGCAAAGGGCCGGTATCCCCTGCGAGCTCCGAGTAGCGCTGCGCCCGCTTGCCCGTGGCTATGGCAACCTGCATCTCGCGCATTCGGTTCTGGGTGCTTTGCAGATGGCTGTTGAGCCGATTGCTCTGGGCGATGTCCGCGGTTCGTCCGATCATCGGAGGTTGATCCACCTAGCGTGTCATGTCCACGAGCTCGCCGAACAGCTCGTTGGTGATCGAGATCAGCCGGGCCGAGACGCTGTAGGCCTGCTGATAGAGAACCAGCCTGCTCATTTCCTCATCGAGATTGACGCCCGAGATCGACCCTTGACGGAAACTCAGATCCTCGACCATCGCCCGATCCGCGGCCTCGTGCTGTGCCGCTTGCGCCGAACGCGCAGCGACGAGCGATGCGAGGTCGCTGAGATAGCCGCTCACCGTCTTGCTGCCCGCCGGCAGGCCTCCTCGATCGGCGTGTCCGATCTCCTGATCCAACCCTCTGGCCAGAGCCTGAAGGCCACGCTTGTCGCCGGCGCCACCGACGGTGGGCACCGGTCCACCACGGTCCAGCCTGACATTGGCGAGGCGCTGGCTGTCGGCAATGATATCGTCGCGGACGGCGAGGTCGGTCGGTCGCCGTCCCGTCGGCACGACGAGATCGTTGAGCCCGAAATAGTGCGCGAAGCCGTAGGACCAGCCGCGATCGGGCACGTCGCTGGGCGTGATGCTGCTGTCGCCTTCGTCCCAGGCCAACCTATAGGCACCACCCGTGCCATCGAGCCCGAGTGTCACCTCGAGGCTGCCATCGGCTGGATCCAGCGCCGCCAGACCCGTGCCGGCAAGCTGCGCATTGATCTGTGCGACGACGGCGGCCGGTGTGCCGGCCGTGGCCAGGTCGATCGTGATGTCGGCCGCCATGGTGCCGGCACTGTCGAAGACCACGAGGGAAGCCGTTCCGGAGCGTGCGGCGGCCGCGTAGTTGCCGAAGTCCGCGCGCGTGCCATCGACCCGCGTCGGCAACGGGTGCGGCATCGCCGCGTTGTGCGCGGAATTCAGCGCGAAGCCGAGCATGCGTGCGGCCTCCTCGAGCTGATCGCCCAGCTCGGGCAGAACGCGATCGCGTGCCTCCAACAGCCCCTGCAGGAGGCCTCCGCGCAAGGGTGAGGCAACTTGCAGATCCGCTTCCGAAATCGCCGGATCGCCCGCGGCGAGAGCCTTGAGCTCCGGTGTCAGCGTGGCGCGCCGGCCGCCGCTCACCAGCACGGCACCCGCGGTGACGTCGAAAGGCGCGCCGGTCGCCGGATCGACCTGATTGGGCATGAAGGTGCGGATGGCGCCGAATTGCGTCGTCTCGGAGACGTTCGAGGACGGCGCGTAGTGGAGCAGGCTCGGGGTGTTCTCCAGGAGCGCATGGCCGCCCGAGGTGTAGACGGCAATCGTTCCGTTGTCCTTCTCATAGATTGAAATCTCGATCTTCTCGGCCAGCTGCTCGAGAACCTGATCACGTCGATCGGCGAGATCGGGCGTGCCGCCGGTTCGCGCGATCTCGCGATTGAGGCTGTGCAGCTCGTCCACGTGAGCATTGATCGCCTGCACGACTTGTCCGATCTTTCGATCCGCATCCGCACGCAGCTGCTGCACCGTCTTATGGTCCGCCGACAACTGGCCAAGCGTATCCTGGATCGCACCGATCACCGATATGCGCATGGGGCGCGATTCGGGTTCGTTGGCGAGTTGCTCGAGGCCGGCCGTCAGTGTGCCGAGCCGGGCCGAGAGACCGCGATCCGCGTCGCCCGGCGAGCCGAAGAGCCCGAGCTCAATCCGGTCGTGGATTCCCCGCAGCTCGGCGCTCATCCCCAGTGCACTGGTCTGACGGCGAAGCTCGCTTTCCAGGAACTGATCGACCACCCGCCTGGTCTCGGCGGATCGCACACCTTGGGATTGACCGTTTACGACTGTCGTTGCCTGATTCAGCTGCTTTCGCGTGTAGCCTTCGGTATTGGCGTTGGCGACATTGTTTGCGGTCACCGCCAGCGCACGTTGTGCTGTCGACAGGCCGGAGAGAGCGGTATTCAGGGTGGCGCTGAGACTCATCTCAGGAAACCTCTGCGAGTTGGCCTGATCGCCACGGCTCAGATGTTGCGGCTGAACGCGACGGGGAGCACCGCGACCTGCTCCTGCCGCTGGGTTCCCGTCGAGGCGTAGCCGTGACCCTGGCCGACCGTCCGCAGGCTGTCGCCGAGGATCCTCACGACGCCTTCCACGACGCCGCGGGCAGCCTCGAGTGCTCGAACATTGGTGGCGATGGTCGACTGGAGCTCGCGGGTGGCCGTGACGAAGGATTCGCGGACGCGATCGTCGAGTGCCGCGAAGAGCTCCGGTGAGCCGCGCAGGTGACGCACCTCCGCTTCATAAGACTCGACGAGTGCCGCCTTCTCCGGCTGCAAATCGGCCAGGGATGCGAGCTGCATCGACCGCAGCGCCTGCGTCTCGAGCGTCAGGGTATGCTGCAGCCGGCGGATGATCGTGAGCGAGACACTGATCCGATCGAACGGCGTCATCATCCCATCTCCTGCATTTTCAGCATTTCACGCATCACCGCGTCGGCAATGCCGATGCCGCCGCTGCGGCTGATGAGGCGCCCGTATTCCTGTTGCAGCATGTCGGCAAAGGCATCTCCGTCCGGCGTGCCGAACGGGCCGATGCCGCCGAGGCCATGCGTGAGGCTCTGGAGCGCCTGGGACAGAAAGACCGACTCGAACTCCTCGGCCGTCTCCCGAAGGTGCTCGTTCAGCCGGCCGGCGGACGACCGCTGCACTCCCGTCGAGGCATCGGGCATGCGGCCGACGGAACGAAGCATCTCATTCACAGCCATCTTCACCTCGATTCGATCTCGGCCTGCAGGGCCCCGGCTGACTTGATCGCCTGAATGATGCTGATCATGTCACGCGGTCCGACGCCCAAGGCATTGAGGCCATCCACCAGATCGTCGAGCGTCACCCCCGTCTCGAGCACTGCGAGCTTGCGATCGGAGCCGTCCTCCACCTCGACGGCCGTGCGCGGAACTTCCGACGTTTCACCTGGGCTGAAGGCATTCGGCTGGACGACCTCGGGGGTCTCGGTGATCCGCACCGTCAGGTTGCCCTGGGCGACGGCGACCCGGTCGATGCGCACATTCTCGCCGATGACGATGATGCCGGCGCTCTCGTCGATCACGATTCGGGCCGGGCTGTCCGGCTGCACGCGAAGCTGCTCGATTTCGGTCAGCAGCGCCGCTGTCCTGCCCAGATACGCTGCCGGCACCGGAAGAACGACCGTTGCCGGGTCGACAGCCTCTGCACGGGCGCTGGGAAGACTGGAATTGATCGCCGCCGCGATGCGGCGCGCCGTCGTGAAGTCGGGATTGCGAAGCGCGACCTGCACCTTGTTCAGATCGTCGAGCGCAAAGTCTATCTCGCGTTCGACGATGGCCCCATTGGGAATCCGCCCTGTCGTCGGCACCCCCCTCGTGACCTGCTCGGCCTGACCCGCCGCCTCGAAGGCGCTGGTGGCGAGACTGCCTTGTGCCACCGCGTAGACCTCGCCGTCGGCACCGAGCAGCGGCGTGACGAGCAGAGTGCCGCCGATCAGCGATTTGGCGTCGCCCATGGCGCTCGCCGATATGTCGATGCGCGAACCCTGGCGCGCGAACGGCGGCAAGGTTGCCGTGACCATGACGGCCGCGACGTTGCGGGTGTTCAGGCTTCGACCGCGGGTGCTCACACCCAGGCGCTCGAGCATGGCAACGAGACTTTCCTCGGTGAAGTTCGAGTTGCGCAGCGAATCTCCGGTTCCATTGAGACCGACCACGAGACCGTAGCCGACGAGCATGTTCTCGCGGACACCTTCGAAGCTCGTGATGTCCTTGATCCGCACCTGCGCAAGGGCTCCGCTGGTCCCAGCCAGAAGGATGGCGCCGATGATGACACCGATCAGACGAGAAGAAATCACGAGTCGCAAGAACATGACGCTCCGCGGAAGCGATGGATGGACCAGCTCGAGGAGGAGTATGCAATCCTCTTGCCAAGAGGGAGTGGCCCGGTAGATCGGACGTGCATGGCTGTCTGCTCCTGTTATCGCGGCACTTTTTTCCCCGGTTACCCGGCAATTCTTGCCGACCGCGATGGCCTCGAGTTCGGAACAGGATCGTTCGGGGGACGCTAGAAAAACGTTAACGATTCCATGCGAGTCTGATGCGGGCGATGAGGGCACGAACATGAGAATCGGACAGAGCTTCGGGCCGGTCGGCGCTGGTTTGCGCCGGGAATCTGGTCGGGTCGCTGCCAGTGATGGTTTTGCGGACCGCATCGGCGCTGGAAGAACGTCACGTTCGACTGGAGCCTCCGCCCCGGCGCCACTGGCGACGCTCGGCGCCGTCCTGGCGGCACAGGCAGCGGAGGATCCGCTTCTGGGCCGCCGTCGCGCCCGGGAGCATGGCAAACGTATGCTCGACGCCCTCGAGGAGTTACAGGCGGCCATGCTCGACGGCCGGCTTCACCAGGACCAGCTCGCCAGGCTCCGAAAACTGGTGACCGACCGACGTGAGCGGTCGGAGGACGTGGCGCTCGAGTCGACGCTCGATGCGATCGAGTTGCGCAGCGCAGTCGAGCTGGCAAAGCTCGATCGTCGGCTCGGCTGACGGCAGGTGCCGGCGAGGCCGTGGTGAAATCGGCTACGAGGCCGGTCGTGGCGGGCGACGGGGCGAGATCGAACGCCTCGAGGTCAACGGAATCGGGCTCTGGCCCGCATTGCGCGCAGCGCAGCGCATGCGGCGCCGTAGCCGTTGTCGATATTGACGGTTACGATTCCCGGGGCGCAGCTCGCAAGCGCCGAATCGAGAGCGACGCGCCCTTGCGAGGACACCCCATAGCCGATCGAGGTCGGCACGGCGATGATCAGACCGCCGACCAGCCCGCCCAGCACACTGAAGAGAGCGCCCTCCATGCCGGCGACCGCAACCAGGACGGGAAAAGTGTCCAGTGTCTCTCGGCAATCGACCAGCCGCCAGAGACCGGCCACACCGACATCCGCGAAACGTGCCGATGCGGCTCCATGAAAGGCCAGCGTGCGCTCGATCTCGGCGATGACAGGGAGATCCGAAGTCCCCGCGGCAACGATCGCGATCCGCGCAGGTTCCGCCGGTCGATCCACTGAACCGAGAATGGCCGTGCGGGAGACCGGATCATAGTCGAGGCGTTGCCGCAGCGGAGGAGGCAACGCTCGATACTGGACTTCGGCCAACCGCGTGAAAAGTCCGGGACCACCCCCGCGGCCCTCGATGATGCGGGCGATCTGAGCCACCGACTTGCCGGAACAGAAGACGGCCTCCGGGAGGCCGATCCGTTGCGCGCGGTGGCCGTCCTCCAGAATGTCCCCGGTCATCAGGTGCTTCTGCGCAATTTGCCGGCGGCCGCACTGGCCTCCATCCGATCCCGGTTGGAGAGAGCGAAAAAATCCTTGGTTGCCATTATGGGAATGGTTGTCCGTCCCGGGACCGGCGTCGGGTCGATCTCGACGCAGCGCATGGTCACGGCAATTCTCCTCGCCAGTGCGTCATGCGTGTGACCGAGACGGCTTCACTCACTTCAACTCCATTCGACGTGTACGCTGGCGGTATTCCTCCCGTTGGAGGGCATTGTCGGCGCGCCGGGACAGCGCGTCCGCCTCGATCTTTCGAGTGCGAAGACCACCCGGCCGGATCACCTCCTTGGCGGGCAGATCGCCGATCAGCACCGCGGTTCTGGGGAGCACGCTCCTCGCAACGAGCTCGTGGCGCAGGCCGATGGTCGTTGTCTGGATGAAGCAGGCGTCGATGGTCCGATGCAACGCTGCGGGTTCTGCCAGGATCTGCACGGCGCTGGCCATTCGCCCCTTCTTCCCGAGGACCGGCCAGGCGACGATGTCGATCACGCCGTCCGTGGCACGTATCGCATCGAGGCCGATCGCGAGGTCTTCGCCCGTCTGATCGTCGATCTCGAAGCGGATCAGGGCCACCTGGTCGATCTTGGCCGCATACGCCATCGGCTCGAACAGCATGACGCGGAGCTGATTGGCGCGATCCGGCAAGCGGCGCGTGCCGAATCCGGCACCGGTCCCGAGCAACCTGAGAGCGGCCGGTATTGTCGAAGCCGGCATCAGGTGGGCGACGATCGCTGCACCGGTCGGGGTGACGCGCTCGCCGCCGACACCATCGTCGATGAAGCCAAAGCCGTGGAGCAGGCGTGCGGTTGCCGGTGCCGGAATCGGCAGCAGGCCATGCGCGCTCTCGACCGTTCCCCCGCCGAGCGGCAAGGGACCGATCGAGCTGCTCGAGATGCCGAGCCTTTCGATGAGGCCGGCAGCGAGGCTGAGATCGATCATGGTGTCCCAGGACGCCAGCTCGTGAAAATGCACCGCTGCCAGGTCGAGTCCGTGCACGGCGGCTTCAGCCTCGGCCAGTCGCGTCAGCATGTCGACGGCACGGGCCCGCTCCGGGGCGGGCAGGGATGACGCCTCCACATGGGCCATCAGCGCGGTTGCGGCAATGGCCGGTGGTGCGGCTTCTCCTGTTATGACCAGTCTGCTGCCGAGGAAGCCGCGATCGGTTGTCCGCTCATGCCGTACCCGGAGGGTCGCTGGCAGCCCGATCGCCTCGAGGATGTCGGTCGGATCGAAGTCCGGCCAGTAATCGAGAAGTGCGGCCGCGAACATGTCACCGGCAATGCCGCCGACCGGATCGAGATGGAGATGAAGGCCGCCATCATGCGACATGACGCGGCACGACGTAGGGACCCTCGGGAACGAAGGCGACGGCGACGTCGTCATGCCGCGCCATGCTCTCGGCGATGGCGGCCTCCAGATCGTCGACCCGCTCGACCCCCGTGAGGCCAAAGGTCGCTTGGTCCAGGCCATCCGTGAACAGGCTGACCCGGCCGGCACGCATGGGCTTCAACTGCATCTGCGTTTGCCATTCGTCGATATCGGCGTGAGGCTTCGATGCGATGCTGTCCCAGAACCCGTCCGGCCCCAACTCGACGAGTCGTCGCTGAGCCTCCACATAATGCTTCGATCCCATGCCTTCGGAGCAGGCGGAGACGATGATCAGGTCGCCGCCGGGTTCGAGAATGTCGAGCGGGCCGACCATGCCCTTCACCGTCTGGTAGTAGGTCTTGTCGAGCGGATAACCGGCCGAGCTGGTGACGACCGTCTTGAATCGACGGTCCAGCTCCACCTCGGCATACCGGCGGATGAAGCCGACCGCTTCGAGGTGGCTCTCCACGATCTCGCCGAAGGTGACGCAGGCGAGCCGCCGTTGATCGTCGATCACCGTGTTCAGCGCCAGGGCGCCGCCAAGCATCCCGACGATTTCCAGCTGCTCCTCATGAAGCGGGTTGCCATCCAGGATGCAGTTCGTTGCCTTGGGATGAGACATGAAGGCCGAGTTGTGGAAAGTCGTGATGGTTTCGGCATGTGCAACGCCCGGAGCTATCACCTTTCGCCCGCCGCTGTAGCCGGCCATGAAATGCGGCTCCACCAGTCCCGTCGCGATCTTGAGATCGGCTTCGACCAGGCGCCGGTCGAGTCGCACCACCGTGCCCCGGCCTCTGGTCCGGCCGACATCGACGTGGTCGGCGTCGCACGTCGCGAAATGGTTGGCGACACGGACCGTCTCGATCACCCAAGGATCGCCCACCAGCTCGGCCAGCTCCTCGCCTTCATTGGGTCGATGCAATCCGGTCGCCACGACCACGTCGATGCCATCTTTCGGCACACCCGCTTCGAGCAGCGTCTCGATCAGCGGCCGCAGGAAGAGATGATTGGGAACCGGCCGCGTGATGTCGCAGATGAGAATGCAGGCCGAGGTCTTGCCGCGCGCGTGCTCGAGCAGCGGCGGCATGCCGATCGGCTGCGCGAGGCAGCCACGCACCGCCCCTTCCGGGTCGTCCAGCACGGGCATCGCATGCTTCTCGACGACACAGGGTCGACAGCCGGCCGGCGGATCGACGGCGAGGCGGCCCTTGCCATAGAGCAGATGGATCGTCATGGGGCCTCCTGATGAAACACCCTCAATTCCTAGCGCTCCGGGCGGCCGAAGCCTAGGCTTACCATGCGCAAGGCATCGTCGGGACGTCCCGGCGACCGTTGCGGAGGCGCGGGCGATCCTGCATTTGGTGGCGGGGCCCGCTTGGCGGAACAGGTAGACGCAAGGGACTTAAAATCCCTGACCCTCGGGTGTGCCGGTTCGAGTCCGGCAGCGGGCACCAGCTGAGGGAGTCAGCGGGCCGGCGCCAGCCCGTCGATCTTGGCGGCCATGATGAAATCGTTCTCGTGCAAGCCGCCGATCTTGTGGGTCTGCAGCGTGACGGTGGCATAGCCCCAGCCGAAGCAGATATCGGGATGGTGACCTTCGCCTTCGGCGATCGCTCCGACCTCGTCGACGAACTTCAAGGCGCTCGCGAAATCGGCGAAGCGCCATCGCCGCTCGATGCGCCTGTTGTCCTCCGTGGCATGCCAGTCCGGCAGATCGGCCAAATAGGCCTGGACCTCCTCGGCACCCAGAGGCGGGATGCCGCCCCTGCAGGGCGTGCAACTGCGGTGACGCATCTCGGTCGGCATTCGTCCCTCCCGTCTTTCCTGCCCGAAACAAGCGGGTTGCGACGCGGCGCTGTCCGTGCTGCCTTGGCGATCGCGGGTCGCGGAGAGGAATGGCAGGCTCCCTCTCCGCGCTCCACTCGCACGGCACCGGCATGGTCCCCCGAGCCAGGCCGCGCTTCTCCCCATCCTGACGAGCAAGAGGATCGAGGATCAGGGGATCCCTGCACAGACGTGCCGCGCACGCATTGACCTGGGTCAAGCCCGGCGGGCGTCGGGGCCTGGATGGCCGCCGCTATCCCTGGATGTAGATATGGTTGGGCTGTTGTGCCACGTCGGCGGCTGTGACGGTCAGCTCGACGACCCGCCCCGCCTCAGTGATGGTGTAGGTGTTCCCGCCGCCCGGTGCCAAAAGGGTCATTCCCGGACCCGCCGTGACCAGAATGTCGGCTGCCGCCACCTTGACGAGCTTGAATGTCGCCGCCTGCTGGCCGAGTGGAACGAGGCCGGTCGGGACCATGATCGTCGTCGTGGCGGCACCGCTGCTGACCCGGATGAGCTTGCCCATATGGCCGGCGGGCACGCCGTCGACGAGACCGGACGTCCAGTGCACCGGATGCACGAAGCCATCCTCGACGTCCGGTGCCAGATGGTGCAGGTAGACCTGATCGTCCGGGAATATCACCATCTCGGCCATCTGGAACTGCTTGGCGATCCAGTTCCGACCATTGATGATCCGCAGGTTGACGCCCGTGCCGCCGGTGAAGAAGACACCGCCCGTGCCCTGGCGGACGACCCAAAGGCGACGAGCGCCCACGCCGGGCGGAACCAGGCCCGCAGGAACGGTCAGGGTCCGATTGGCGCCGTTATTGACGCGGAGCACCTTGCCGAAGTCGTTGGCGGAGAGGGTCCAATTGTTGTTCACCTCACGCTGCGGCACGGCGCCCCGCTGGACGGCGACCGGCGAGTACTCGCCTTCGTTCAGCCTGCAGTAGATGCCCGGACCGAGATACCGCTCACCCGTCGCGGGCAACGCGCTCGCTTCGCTTGCATAATGCATGAGCCCGTTGATCGGACGCGGCGGCTCGCTGGTCCGCGGCTTCAGATACAAGGGGTCGTTGATCTGAACGCGCGCCAGCTCGCCACGGGTGTCATCTTGCCCGTTGCCGAGCTCGAGCCGCACATCGTCGAGCGACTGCGCCGCATCGTCGGGGTCGGCCATTCCGGCACTCACCGGCCGCGTGATCTTGGCCGATTGCTTGGATGAAAGCTCGAGCAGGAGACCGCGATAGGGCCGGCTCTGCGCGGCGTGGCCATCGGCGTCGGCCTGCGCCGCACCCTTGTGATCGCCGGTGATCAGAAGGACATCCTTGTCGTGCGAGCGCAATTGGATGGAAGGCTCGCTCGACCGGTTGAAGAGCCAGGCACCGGTGAGGAACGCATCGCCGTCCTGGCAGCGCCCGCCATCGCCCGCGTACCCGCCCGTGCGCAGTGGCGCCACATTGTCGCAGCCGATGAAGTTTCGCTGGATGACCGAGCGCGGGAAGAGCGCGTTGCTGTCGCGATAGTTGGTGGAGCACCAGTGGGCGATGCAGCCGATATAGGTATTGGCGACGCACGCGCCGCTGGCACCGCCGGCGTTCTCGGAATACTCCTCGAATGCCGTTGCGACCACTTCAACGTCGCAGTCGATCTGCGCGATGCGCGCCGCATTCCAGAGCTTGATGCCGACCGAGCCGGGCAGTGGCGTCAGGCCGCCGCCGCCGGTCGGGGCGTTCACCTGGATGCGCTTCAGGATCATGTTGTTGATCATGCGGCCGGGATCGGCCGCGTGGCCGTCGATGAGCACGCCGGTCGTTTCGGCCGCACCGAGCTTGATCGACACCTCGGAAACCAGGCTGTCGCCGTAATTGACTCCCGGCTTCAAGGCTCTCCAGCGCAGACCGCTGGCCAGCATCTGATGGCGGCTGCCGCCTCCGTAACCGGCGTTGATGCGGGTCACCACGCATTCATTGGCATCGACCATGTCGATGCACCAGCTCCCGGCATTGCCTCCGAAAAAGCTCACATCGTCGATGCGGAATTCGTGGCCGAAGGCCTGGATGCCGCCAGCGCTCATCCGGATCGTGAGACTCCGCAGCGATGAGCGGCACCAGTCATCGGCACTGCCCGGATCGATGGCGAAGGCGCCCGCATTGCGCTGGAACACCATCGCCAGAGGTCCATCGGCCAGAAGGATCGTGGCCTCGCGCCCGGCACCGGTGATGGAGCGGCCCGGCTTCACGACGACGGTTGTCGCCAGCCGATAGCGACCGGCCGGTACCTGAACAGCGAAATGGGCATCGAGTGCCGCCGCGAAGGCCGGCGCATCATCCGTCACGCCATCGCCGGCAGCTCCGAAATCGCGCACCGACACCGCTTCCGAAAGCTTGCCGGAGATCGTGCGATCGACCGTGCCGTCGCCCGGCATCCGGGTTGCGAGGCTGGCGATCGTGGCGTGGCGGGTGAGGTTGCCGCTGGCGGTGGAGACGACGATCCTGTCCTGCGCGGTCAGCGTCGCAACCGGCGGCAACTCGTGGATCTGCTTGCTCGTCATCAATTGCTTTCCGTCGTGAGATTGAAACCGGCGTCGGTGACGATCGGCTCATTGGTATCGGTGACCAGAAGTGTCGTGGGCGTCGTCGGTGGCGGCAACGCGATGGTCACGGATCGCGTAGCTCTGACCAGGCGGAGGCCACGTGCCGTTGGGGCGAGTGACAAGGTCATCTCAGCGGCGGCCGATGACGTAGGCGACGCAGTCCTCGGCCTCGGCGACGAAGGCCACGTGCCGCTCGCTGCGACGCAGGGGCACGTCGACGTAGATGCCGGGATAGAGGAAGGGGCTGGAGTCGCGGTCGGCGGTCACGGTGGCGCCGCCAACCTCGAACCGGCAAGGGCCGGTCGCGATCAGCGTGACCAGCTGCAGGCCGGCCTCCAGCGACGAAGCTATGCGCACGGAGCTGCTCGCAACCGCGACCCTTTGCGTGGCCAGGGGAGCAAATCCGAGCACGGGCAGGGGATTGCCGTTGTCGTCGACGGGCAGAAGCAGGCTCATGGCGCTCTCCGATGCGCAGTTGGGCCGATGGCGGCAGGCAGGCTCGATGCATGCAACTATACTAGGAGAAAAAACCTATGTCAACGCAGCCGCCACCGTTCCGCCCCCCACAACAATTCGCTTTCGCTGCGCCCCCTGCCTCTGACATATTCCCGGGGAACAGAACGCCTCGGATCTTATGCAAGCCAGTCGCCGACTACTGATCTACAGTCACGACAGCTTTGGCCTCGGCCATCTTCGCCGTTGTCGGGCGATCGCGCACGACCTCGTGGACAGGTTTCCCCAGCTTTCCGTCCTGATCCTGTCCGGATCGCCGATCATCGGCAGCTTCGATTTCAAGTCGCGGGTCGATTTCGTTCGCGTTCCGGGAGTGATCAAGCTCAAGAATGGTGATTACACCTCGCTGAAGCTGAACATCAATCTGAGCAAGACTTTGGAGATCAGGCAGTCGATCATTGCGCACACAGCGAGCATCTTCGATCCGGACGTCTTTTTGGTCGACAAGGAGCCCCTCGGGCTGCGAGGGGAGGCCGAGGAAACGCTCGACCTGTTGACGCGGCGCGGCCGGCGCTGTGTGCTCGGTCTTCGTGATGTGATGGACGACCCCCGGTCGCTCTATCAGGAATGGGAGCGAAAGGGCGTCTATCCGGCGCTTGGCCGCTACTATCATGACATCTGGGTCTACGGCGTGCCCGAGATGTTCGATCCGATCAGCGAGATTCCCGGCATGCGGCGTTTGGCCGACCGAATCAGCTTCACCGGCTACATCGAACGCCAGGCGACCGAGACCGACCGGCTCGCTCCCGGCCTGCAACTGCCCGATCGGCCCTATATACTGGTCACGACGGGTGGCGGTGGAGATGGTGCAGGGTTGATCGACTGGGTGCTGCGCGCCTACGAGGCCGATCCGACCCTACCTCATCCGGCACAACTGGTCTTCGGACCCTTCATGCATCTTGAGCAAAGGCGCCAGTTCCAGGAGCGGGTCGATCGGTTGCCGAACGTCTTCGCCACCACCTTCGAATCGAACCTCGAGGCGCTTTACGAGCGAGCCGTCGGTGTCGTGGCCATGGGCGGCTACAATACGTTCTGCGAGATCCTGTCCTTCAACAAGCCCGCTCTCCTCGTGCCGCGAACCGTGCCGCGCCAGGAGCAGGTGATCCGCGCCGAGCGGGCCGCCAGGCTCGGCCTCGTGCGCATGCTGCCCGAGGACAGTCGCATGCCGCCGGGGCCGATGGCTGCCTCGCTGCATGCAATCGCCAGTTGGCCGCGCCCGAATGCCGCCCTGCGCCAGAGTCTGTTGGGCGGTCTCGACCGGATTGCGGAGCTCTCTGCGCCGTCCGTCGATCCGGGCTGGCGCCGGGCACGCTCAGCCTGAGCTTCATGCGTGTCGATATCGCTGTCCTCGTCAAGGGCTACCCGCGACTCTCCGAAACCTTCATCGCCCAGGAACTCCTGGCTCTCGAGCGGACGGGCCTGAGGCTTCGCATCGTCTCGCTCCGCCGGCCGACCGATCCGACGCGACACCCGATTCATGCCGAGATCAGGGCTCCCGTCCTCTATCTTCCCGAGTACCTGTATCAGGAGCCGGGCCGGGTGCTCATGGGGCTGCTGCACGCCCTCCGGCATCGGCGTCTGCGCCGCGTTGCCCGGCTCTTCATGCGTGATCTCCGACGCGATCCGAGCGCCAATCGTGTGCGCAGGTTGGGCCAGGCTCTGGTGTTGGCGCGCGAGCTCGCCCCTGACATCGCATGCCTCTACGCTCATTATCTTCACACGCCGGCCTCGGTTGCGCGGTACGCTGCGCATTTGCGTGGTCTGCCATTCGCCGTTTCGGCCCACGCCAAGGATATCTGGACCACACCGGAATGGGAGAAGCGCGAGAAGCTTGACGATGCCGCCTGGGTGACGACCTGCACGCGAATGGGCTTCGATCATTTGCGCTCCCTGGCGCCGCAGGCGCGGCTGCTTCATCTGCCGCATGGCATCGATCTCGATCGCCTGCCGCGACCGCCATTGCGTTCGAGACTCTCCACCTTCGGCGAGGATCGGCCGTTCGAGCTGCTCACTGTCGCCCGCTGCGTCGAGAAGAAGGGCCTCGATACGCTGCTCGAGGCGCTGGCGAAGCTGCCGGTGGCGCTGCATTGGCGTTGGCGACACATTGGCGCCGGCCCGCTTCTGCCCCGATTGCGGCTTCAGGCCGAGGCGCTCGGCATTCACGATCGCGTCGAGTGGCTCGGTGCCATGCCGTTCGATGCCGTGATGGAAGCGCTGGGCCGTGCGGATTGCTTCTGTCTGGCGCCTCGCACGGCGGCCGATGGCGATCGCGACGGCATTCCCAATGTCATTGCGGAAGCCATGTCACAGGGGTTGCCGGTCGTCGCAACGCGAGGCGGGGCCGTCATGGAGCTCGTGGAGGACGGGCGAACGGGGCTATTGGTTCCCGACGGCGATCCCGAGGCTCTGGCAGCCGCCCTCGCGCGTATCGCCGCCGAGCCCGAGCTGCGGTACGCATTGGGCATGGCAGGACGCCAGGCCGTGGAGACGCGCTTTGCCGCCGGACCCAGCCAGACGCGCCTCGCCGCCGAGCTTCTGGCTCTCGCTGATCACCGTGGGGTCGCCTGATGCGTGTGGCCTTCTATGCGCCCTTGAAGCCCGTGGACCATCCGACCCCCTCCGGCGACCGACGCATGGCCCGTGCCTTCCGAAGCCTGCTCGAGGCGTCGGGCCACCATGTCGAGATCGCATCATCACTGCGAAGCCTGGACCGTCTCGGCGATCCGGATCGGCAAAAGGCGATCCGGGACGCAGCCACGATCGAGGGCTCTCGATTGGTCAGCAATTGGAGGACGAGGATCGAGCCGGCCCCCGACATCTGGTTCACCTACCATTCCTACTACAAGGCGCCCGACTGGCTCGGGCCGGCGGTCGCCGCCGGTCTCTGCATCCCCTATGTCGTCGCCGAGGCCTCCGTGGCCGGCAAGCGGGCGGGGGGAGCCTGGGATCTCGGCCACCGGGCGACGGTCGACGGCGTCAATACGGCCGCCAGGGTCCTGGCCATGACGGGTGTCGATGCGGCCGGCCTCGTCGAATGGCTCGGGGATCCTCGAAAGGTGGTTCTCTTCCCGCCCTTCCTGGCACAGCGCATGGAGCCGCCGAAGAACCCTCGAAGTGTCCGGCGCGACCTCTCGGACATGTTGGCACTGCCGCTGGAGCCGGTATGGCTGGTGACCGTCGCCATGATGCGCGACGACATCAAGACCCGGTCCTACCGGCTGCTCGCTCACAGTCTTGCCGCCATGCGCAACAGGGATTGGCGGCTGCTCGTGATCGGCGATGGCGACAATGCGGACGAGGTGCGGGCACTGCTGACGGGTGCTGCGGGCGACCGCGTGCGTTTCCTTGGCCGGGTCGAGAGCGAGGCGGTGGCAAGGGTTCTGAGCGTTGCGGACGTTTTCGTCTGGCCGGCGCTCGAGGAAGCTTATGGCATGGCGATCCTCGAGGCGCTGGCGCTCGGCCTGCCGGTCGTCGCCTGTGACGAGGGTGGTGTCTCGGATCTCGTGGCGCACGAGGTCAATGGCGTCCTCGTGAAGGGACGATCGGCACGGCAGCTGGCGGCCTTCATGGACCGTCTCGTCGGCGATCCGAAACTGCGCCGGCATCTCGCCGCCGGCGCGCTGGCACGGTTCGAGGAACGACACAGCCCTGATGTCGCCAGGGCGCGAATGACGGAGGTCCTGGCGGAGGCGAGCTCAATCGCGCAAGAACCGCGATGCTCTTGATCGCCCTGCGCCATGGTCGAACGGCATGGAACCGGCAAGGACGCTTGCAGGGACGGGCCGATACGGTGCTCGACGGTGCCGGCGAGCAGGAAGTTCTCGGCTGGCGCTGTCCGGCCTGTTGGCGCCATCTGCCCTGCTGGGTCAGCCCGCTGCGGCGCGCCAGGCGGACCGCGGAGCTGCTCGGCTTCGAAGCCGCCCGCGTGGCGCCCGAGCTCATCGAGATGGACTGGGGCGAGTTCGAAGGCCGTCGGCTCGCCGACCTCCGCTTCGAGCTCGGCTCCCATCTGGCGGCCAACGAAGCACGCGGGCTCGATTTCTGCCCTCCTGGAGGCGAAAGCCCGCGAGAGGTCATGGTGCGGCTGGCGCCCTGGCTGCGGTGCCGTGCCGACGACGGGCACGATGCGCTCGCCATCACCCACAAAGGCGTGCGACGCGCCCTTCTGGCCCTTGCCAGCGGCTGGGACATGCTCGGGCCCCCGCCGCTCGAGGTCGCCGACGATGCCGCCCTCCTGATGGAGATCGATTCCTTCGGGGCGCTCAGCCTGGTCGGTCAGGCGGCGCTCGGTGGCAATGGGGCATGACAACTTGCCCGTGACGAAGCGCGATCTCCATCTCTGGTGGCGGGATGATGATGCCGGCTGCAACGCGCCGTCACTGGCGCCCTTGCTCGATCTGTCACGCGCCGATTCGCGACCGCTCGGCCTCGCGGTCGTCCCCGGCTGGCTCGATGAGGCGACGGTTCGTCTCGTCCGCGGCAAGCCCACGGCGGAAGTGCTGCAGCATGGCTGGACCCATGCCAACCACGCGCGAAGGGGCGAGAAGTCGATCGAGCTCGGCGGCACGGCCGCGACCGCCGATTGTCTCGATCTGCTGCGCAGAGGCGCCGAGCGGCTGGGCTCGGCGTTCGGTGCCGATTTCCTGCCGGTTCTGGTGCCGCCCTGGAACCGGATTGCCGATCCGGTGATCGAGCGCCTCCATGATGCCGGATATGCAGGTCTCTCGACCCATTCGAATGATCGGCGAGGTTCCGCTCTGGGCCTCGTTCAGATCAACACGCATGTCGATATCATAAACTGGCGCGGGAATCGGCGGATGAAGCCGGTCGGCACGCTGATCGACGAGGTCGAGCACCTCCTCGCACAAGGCGGTTTGCCCGTCATCGGCATTCTGTCACATCATCTCGTCATGACGGTCGACGACGTGGCGAGGCTCGGGAGATTCTTCTCGGCACTCGAGGCCAGGCACCGTTGCCGATGGATCGCGCCGCGAACACTGTTTGCCGCTTCAGGAAGGCTTCCCCATGAACCCGCTGATCGCTGTTCGTGACCTCCATGTGAGCTTTGCTGCTGACGAAGGGACGGTCGAGGCGGTCCGCGGCGTTTCCTTCGATATCGCCGCCAACCGCACGACGGCGATCGTCGGCGAGAGCGGATCGGGCAAGACCGTCGTGTCGCATGCCATTCTCGGCATCCTGCCCAAGTCGGCGCGCATCCACAGGGGGTCCATCCTGTTCGACGATCCGCTGCTGCCCGGTGAGCCGCGCGACCTCGCAAGGATGGACCCGAACGGCCGGGAGAGGCGGAAGATTCGCGGTGGCCGGATCTCGATCATCTTCCAGGAGCCGATGAGCTCGCTGTCGCCGCTGCACACAATCGGCGACCAGATCGGGGAAGCGTACCGCCTGCATATCGAGGATGACCGCGAGGCGGCGCGGCGCGCCACCATCGAGGTCCTCGAGAAGGTCGGTTTCCCGCGCGCCGATCGCGCATTCAGCACCTACACCTTCGAGCTCTCGGGGGGGCTGCGGCAGCGGGCGATGATCGCCATGGCGCTGATCTGCCGCCCGGCGCTGCTGATCGCCGACGAGCCGACGACGGCCCTCGACGTCACGATCCAGGCGCAGATCCTGAAGCTCATCGAGGATCTCAAGGCCGAGCTCGGCATGGCCGTCCTCTTCATCACCCATGATCTGGGTGTGGTGGCCAATGTCGCCGACGAGGTTGTCGTGATGTATCGCGGCCGGGTCATGGAGAAGGGGCCGAGCGAAGACCTGATCCGCTCGCCACGCCATCCCTACCTCAAGGCTCTCCTTCAGGCCGTGCCGACGATCGGCATGGACCCGCAAGCTCGGCTCCAGTCGATCAGCGATGCCGAGGCGAACGGTTGCGGTGACCGGACCCATCATGCGCCGCACCGGCCAAACTCCGACTGGCTGCTGCGGGTCGAGGGCCTGCGCAAGACCTTCATCGGTCGGCGAACCGGCATGCTCGGCGCCGAACGCCGGATCGTGAAGGCCGTCGACGATGTCTCGTTCACCGTGCATCGTCGCGAATGTCTGGCGCTGGTCGGCGAAAGTGGCTGCGGCAAGACGACGGTCAGCAAGCTGATCATGCGGGGGCTGACTCCGGACGCAGGACGCGTTCTCTTTCGCGACGGTACGGCCGAGATCGACGTTCTGGCGCTCGAGGATGCGGCACTCCTCGAGCTGAGGAAGAAGATTCAGTACATCTTCCAGGACCCCTTCGGCTCGCTCAATCCGCGCATGACGGTCGAGGAGATCGTGGCGGAGCCCCTGCTGATCCACAACATCGGGGATGCGGCTAGTCGGGCGGCGCGGGTCGCGACGCTGCTCGACGCCGTCGGCCTCAACAAGCGGCATTCACGACGCTATCCGCACAGCTTCTCCGGCGGGCAGCGGCAGCGCATCGGCATCGCCCGCGCCCTCGCTCTCGAACCCAGCCTGCTGCTCTGCGACGAGCCGGTATCGGCGCTCGACGTCTCGGTGCAGGCGCAGATCCTGAACCTTCTCAAGGACCTTCAGGCGGAGCTTGGCCTGACATACCTCTTCATCTCGCACAATCTGGCGGTCGTCCGCTACCTCGCCCATCGGGTCGCGGTGATGTGCGCCGGCCGCGTCGTCGAGCTCGCCGATACCAACAGCCTCTTCGATGATCCGCAGCATCCCTACACCAAGGCCCTGCTCGCCGCGGTGCCCGAGCCGGATCTCGATCATCCCCTCGACTTCGCCGAACTCTTGGCCGGTCGCGCCTCGGAGCCGACCGCGTGGCCCGATCCGTACCGGCTGGACGGCCACTCCGGAACGCTGATACCTTGCGGCCTCAGTCATTTCGTACGGGTGAACGGATGAACAGCTCCGGCATTTCGCTGGCGGGCTCGATCGGAGCACTCCTGGCGCTGGTCGCAACGCCGCAGATCGTGACGGCGGGCCCACCTTTGCAGCCAAGTGTGGCCGAGATGACGGAGCTCGGGCAGACGGGGGGCGACCTGCGCATGCTGGTCAGCAGAACCCGTGATACCCGCCTCCTCTATGTCTACGGTTTCGCCCGCCTCGTCGCGTACACGCCGGACCTCGAGCTCGAGGCCGACATCCTCGAGGATTTTACCGAGGAGGAGGGGCGCATCTTCACCTTCAAGTTGCGCGAAGGTCATCTCTGGTCCGACGGCGAGCCCTTCACCACCGAGGATCTGCGGTTCTACTGGGAGGACATGGCGCTGAACGAGGCGCTTTCGCCGGTGGGTCCGCCCATCCAGATGGTGGTGGATGGCGAATTGCCGGTGGTGGAAGTCGTTGACGACCGGACCATCCGCTACACGTGGTCCAAGCCCAACCCCTTCTTCCTTCCCGAGATTGCGGCGGCATCGCCGCTCTTCATCTACGCGCCGGCCCATTATCTGAAGCAATTCCACGAAGCCTACGCCGATCCCGACGAGCTGGCCCGGCTGGTGCGCGAGGACAACGCGCGCGACTGGGCGCAGTTGTTCCAACGCCGGGAGCGGATGAGCCAGTTCGACAATCCCGACCTGCCGACACTGCAGCCGTGGCGTCTCGTCACGCCCGGACCCGCCGAGCGTTTCATCGCCGAGCGCAATCCGAATTTCCATCGCGTCGACGCCAATGGCGTGCAACTGCCCTATATCGACCGGGTCATCCTCGACGTGATCGACGGGCGCCTCATTCCGATCAAGACGGGAGCCGGCGACACCGATCTTCAGTCACGCGGGCTGGCCTTTCGCGATTACACCTTCCTGAAGGAAAGCGAGCAGCGCAGCGGGCTCGAGGTGCGCCTCTGGCCGGAGGCGCGGGGTGCGCATCTGGCGCTCTATCCCAATCTGAATGCCGCCGATCCCGTCTGGCGCGATCTCTTTCGCGATGTCCGCTTTCGCAAGGCGCTTTCTCTGGCGATCGATCGCGAGGCCATGTCGCAGTATCTCTATTACGGTCTGGCGACCCCATCGAACAACACGATCCTCGCGGACAGTCCCCTCTATTCACCGGAGGTTGCCGCCGCCTGCCTCGGCCACGAGCCGGCCGAGGCCAATGCGCTCCTCGACGAGCTCGGGCTTGATCAGCGTGACGGCCGCGGGATCCGGCTGCTGCCCGACGGCCGCCCTCTCGAGCTGGTGGTCGAGACGGCCGGCGAGGACAGCGAGCAGGCGGATGTCCTCGAGCTCGTCCGCGACGATTTTGCCAAGATCGGCTTCGTCATCCACACGAGGCCGGCCGAACGCGAGGTCCTGCGCAATCGCATCTTCTCCGGCGAGGCGTTGATGACCATCTGGTACGGCATCGAGAACGGCATCCCGACCGCCGACATGAGCCCCAAGGAATTCGCGCCGACCAACCAGTACGATCAGCCGCAATGGCCGATGTGGGGGCAATATTTCGAGACCAAGGGCGAGGCCGGCGAGCCGCCGGACGATCCCGCGGCGGCCCGGCTGCTCGAGCTTTTCCACAAATGGAGCCGTGCCAGCGACACCTCGGGTCGAGCCGAGGTCTGGCGAGAAATGCTGAGTCTCTACGCCGACCAGTGCTACACGGTCGGCCTCATCGCCAACGTCCAGCAGCCGGTCGCGGTCCGCACCACCCTGCGCAACGTGCCGGTAACCGCGGCTTACAGCTGGCAGCCGCAGGGCCAGATCGGCATCTACAGACCGGACACGTTCTGGTACGCCGAGTAGTCAGCAACTTCGCTTGCGCAGCCAGAGGCTGCTTTCGATGGCGCCCGGCATGAGGGGCAAGGCGCTGATGGAGGTCGATGCCAGCGCTTGCCGCATGTGGCGGACCACGAACGCGCTGGCGAAGCGGACCTCGTAGCCGCCGCCGGACAGCAGGGCCGCCACCAGCAATTGCTCGTTGTAGCCTCGCCACGACCACTCTTTCGGATAGGCGTGCGGGAGGAAGATGTCGTGGAAATGGATGTCCGCGCCCGGCCGCAACCCAGGCAGGACGCCGTTCACCAGGCGATCGACATCGCTGCCCGGCACGGCAATGTGACTGGAATCGATGAACAGGAGGTCGGCCTGGGCCATCATGGCGAGCAAGCTCGCGTCGAGGCGGTCCAGCGTTGCGCCGACATGCTCGACCGCGAGGCCCCGCAGCCCCGCCCGTGGTGCCGGGTCGATGCAGATGTGGCGCGTCGCGGCACCCGATTCCTGTGTGGCGCGCGCCATGATCCGGGTCGAGTGCCCGCAGCCGATCTCGACGATCATTCCCGGTCGCCGCTCTCGAACCATGGTGTAAGCCGCGCAGGCGTCCAGCCTTGGAAACCAGTCCTGCTCGAAGCGCGGGGCTGGCGGCTCGCCGCCGAAGCGGGCGAAGCCCGAGGCGTAGGCCTCGATGCTCTGGAGGAAGCGCCCAAAGCGTGCTCTGGCCGCGTCGAAGACGGGAGCAATCGCCGGGTAGTCGCAAGGGCCGGTAGCGGCCGCGTAGCGGTAGGGGATGAAGTAGCCCGCCCGGCCGCTCACGGTCGCAGCGTCAGCCCTTCGGCTGCCACCACGGAGCCCGGCCGCTCGCGCGCCATCTTGCGTGCAACGTCGTCGAGAAAGGCGTCGTCGTGCTCGGGGTCGTGATGAAACGCCACGAGGCGGCCTGCGCCAGCCGCGTCGCAAAGTCTGACCCCCTCCTGCCAGGTCGAGTGCCCCCAGCCGACATATCGCGGGTACTCCTCGTCCGTGTAGGTGCAATCGTAGACCACGATGTCGCTGCCACGGATGAACTCGACGATCTGCTCGTCGCGAACCCCGATGCGATGCTCCACGTCCGTCACGATGCACATCACCCGACCGCCGAACTCGATCCGATAGCCCGTGGCACTGCCAGGATGGTTCAGGCCGAGCGTGCGCAGGACCACCCCGGCATAGGGCGTGAGGACCTCGCCGGGCTGGAAATCGTGGAAGCACACGCAGGCATGCATGATGCCGAGCGGTACGGGAAAGAGCGGCGGCTGCATGAGTTGCACCAGAACCTCCCGCAGCGTCGAGCCGTGCGCACGCAAATGCCCGGCCCAGAACTCGAACCGGTTGTCGCGGCTGTAGGCCGGCTTGAAGAAGGGCAGGCCGGCGATGTGGTCGATATGGGTGTGGGTGAAGAAGAGATGCGCGGCCCTGCGGTCGTCGGTCGCCGAAAGGTGATTGCCGAGCAGGCGAAGGCCGGTTCCGGCATCGAAGATCAGCCGGTCACCGCCGCAATCGACCTCGATGCACGAAGTGTTGCCGCCGTACCGCATCATCGGCTCCTGCGGGCAGGCGACGGTGCCGCGCACACCCCAGAAGCGCATGGTGAAAGGCGGTGATGTCATCGCCATCGCCGCGGAGATGCCGAGGCTGGATCAACGGCGTTCATAGAGGAAGTACCGGTCGGCGAGCACAGGCGGTGGCGTCGCTCGCGGAGCGAGCTTCGCGGAGGCGAGGGGTTGATCGCTGACGATGATCCCACCGGGAACCAGAAACGGCGGCAGCAGCAGTGCAAGTTCCGCGGCGACGCCGCGATTCCGCTCGAGATCGCCGGTGCCGATATCGCTGTGAACGAGAGCGACCCGTCCGGCCCATTGGCTCGCCACCTCGGGCAGGACCGATTCGAGGTCGCCGACGATCATGTCGTCCACCGCCGGCACGCAGCCGGGATGCGGTTGCGGATCTCGCTCGAACACGACGATCCGCCGGTCGGGCAATAATTGCCTCATGTGGTCGTACGTTCGTCCGTTGCCGAGGCCGAGCTCGAACACCAGACCGGGTATCCCGGCAATTGCCCGGGCGGCGGCGTCGAGGCAGGCACGCTGGGCTTCGAGCCGCCTGATGAAGCTGTCGAGACGGCTCATCGTTGGAGCCGTGCCCGCCTCGCCATGCAACCGCCCGACGCACTGCTCTCGTTCAATTTCACGATCCGCAGGTGGAAACTGTGACGTTCGTCACACCATACACCAACTCAGAACCTTTCCGTGTAGCGCACGCCGACGCCGAGCGCCGGCTCGGCATCTTCTGCATGTCCCGGCTCGTGCTGCAGCACCAGCCATCCGGCGATGGCGCTCTTGGGCTCGAGCATGCGCTGATAGGCGAGCTCGAGCCTGACCTCTCGGCCGTTGGGCGTCGCGTCGACCCGCTCCTTGCTACGCTCCACCTTGCCGTCGAGCGTGCGTGCCGTCGGCATGTCGACCACCACCGATGCCGAGCTCACCCGCAGCGGCTGGCCGATCACCACGCCCAGCCGATCCGTTTCGTCGAAGATGCTGGCGGCGGTCAGGCCGAACGCGTAGGCGTCCGAGGTCACGGTGCTCCAGTCGCTCAGCATGCCTCCTTCGTCGCCGAGCGTCGACAGGCCCATGGTCGCCTGCGCGAAGAGCTCGAGCGTGGTGCCCGGCCGATAGGTGAGGCGGGCCGTGCCGAGATGCGATCGTGCCCCGTCGTCGAAGGCGAAGGCTCCGCTCGCCGAGCTGCCGAGGAGCGCCGTGGCCTCGTCGACATAGGCATAGCCGAGATGGAGGAAGGTCTGCTCGCCCAGCTTCTGGTCCGCCCCGAGGGAGAAGAGCCGTCCCTCGTGCCCCGTCTGCCCCGAGCCCGGCGTCGACAGGTCCTCGCTGTCCAGGAGGCCGAAGGTCACGTCGGTCGAATTGCTGACCGCGAGGTGCCAGGCGCCGCCGGTGCCCTTGGCCAGCAGGCCGTCCACGGGTGCCAGCATGGTCTGGGCGTCGAGGAAGAGATCGTCCGTCGAGGCGCTCGCCGTGCCGGCGCTGATGCTCGACGGCGCGAGGCCGACACCGAAGCGCAGATCGCCCGCCGGCAGATCGTCGGCTCGGAGCATGAGCTGATCGAGCTCCTGCGCCATCTGATCTTCGGGCTCCGTCAATGCGGCGCGCATCGTGCCGGGTACCGGGCGGTCCTTCTGCTCGCTCAGCCGCAGTCCGGCAACGACGCCGCTCGGCGCCAGCGCATCGAGCGGCAGGTCGCGTGTCAGGCTGGTATCGAGCAGACGCTCCGCCAGGTCGACCGTGCCGTCGTGCCCATGGATCGACTGCCTGAAGTCCGCCCGATACGGCCGATCGTAAGCGTCGAGCACCATGCCATTGGCCAAGGCGGCATTGTTGCTCAGGGCATCGCCGAACGCGGCACCGAGCTGCATGCTGGAGGTCCTGACATCGAACCTGGGTCCGGCGAGCGTGTCGCCGCCGGCCACCTGCTGCCGCCCGACGGGTGCGAGCGCCCGATCCAGATTGACGAGGCCGCTGCCGTACACCTGGTCGGGACCCCGCGCACCCAGATCGTCGGCGGTGGTGAGCAGGATCTCGGCGACCTCGCGCATCGAGAGCGAAGGGAAGGCACTCTTGAGCGCTGCCGCGGCGCCGGCGACATGCGGTGCTGCCATCGACGTTCCGGTGAGACGCCGATAGCCGCCGTCGCGCCAGGTGCTGTAGATATTGACACCGGGGGCCACGAGGTAGCGGGATTCGACCTCGCCCGCGCGGTTGCTCTCCCTGTAGATGGCGCCGTTCCTGTCGACGGCGCCGACCACGAGCATTCCGCCCTCGAGACCGGGCTCGCCGGCCAGCGGACCCGGCGCCAGCGGATCCGAATCGCCCGTATTGCCCGCCGCGACCACGACCAGCGCACCGCCGCGGACCGCGGCCTCGAGAGCGGAGCGGTAGGCGCTGTTGACGGGACTGTTCTTGCCGATGCTGAGATTGACGATCTTGGCGCCGTGGCTGCGGGCGTAGTTGAGACCTGCCGCCACGTCGTCATCGAAGTAGCCGCAGCCGGGATCGGAGCAGATGCTGTCGTCGCGGAGGTCCGCGCGGATGGCGAGGAGCGAGGCGGCGGGAGCGACGCCGCGCATTCCCTTGCCGTCGGCATTGGCGGCAATGATGCCGGCGACATGGCTGCCGTGGCCGCTTCGGTCGTCGAGCGTGTTGCGACTGCCGGTCACGATGTCGATGCTGTTGGCGGTGTCGATGCGGCCTGCGAATTCCGGATGGTCGAGGTCGATGCCCGAATCGATGACCGCCACCTTGACGCCGCCGCCACGGGCACCCTTGCTGTAGGCCGTATCCGCGCCGATCTGCCGGATGCCGTAATTGGCGGCCGTTTCCGCCGCGTTGGTGCCGGGAACGGTGACGGGGCCGGGGGGAGGCGGAGCCGGCACCACGGGCGGCTTGGAAACCACGGGCCCGGCGCTGCTGCTGCCACCCGAGCCGCCACCGCCGCCGCCACAGGCGGCGAGGAGCAGCACGGCACCGCTCAGCGCCCTGCACGAAAGCCAAGGCCCCCGCTGCGATTGCCCCGCACCCTTTCGGTTCGGCCGGCCTCTCGATTGACGCGTCCCGCTCCGCATGTCGTTCCCTCGCGATCCTCTCTGGCCGATGATAGTTAACGGCAAACCCGGGCCAGTAAAGCGCCGTGAGCGGCCGGAGCGCAGTATGCTATCCGCCCGTGTCGCCGATGGGGCCCGGCCGCTCATGCGCGCGGCGGTTGGGCGTTTCGGCGGCGCGGTTCAGTGACGGACGTCGACGACGAGCTTGCCCGTCGCCTGACGGCGGCGCAGCCGCTCGATGGCCTCGGATGCCCGCGCCAGGGGCAGGACCTCCGACACGTGCGGCCGGATGCGGCCGGCCTCGTGCCAGTCGAAGAGCCTTCGAAAGCCCGCGCGCAGCCGCTCCGGATCGTGCTTGCGGTAGCTGCCCCAATAGAGCCCGAGCACGGCCGCGTTCTTGACCAGGAGGATGTTGGCAGGGATCTGCGGGATGTCGCCGGAGGCGAAGCCGATCACGACGATGCGCCCCTCCCAGGCGATCGCCCGCAGCGAGGCCTTGAAAAGGGCACCGCCGATCGGATCGAAGACCACATCGACGCCGCCGCCCTTGGTCAGGGCACGCACCTGATCGACGAGATCCGGCGCATCGCTGTCGACGACGTGGTCGGCGCCGTGCGCGGTGGCGATCGCCAGCCGCTCGGGCCCGCGCGCCGTGGCGATCACCACGGCACCGATGGCCTTGCCGCATTCGACGGCGGCCGTGCCGACACCGCCGGCCGCACCGTGCACCAGCAGCACCTCGCCCTTGGCGAGGCCGGCCCGCCAGACGAGCGCGCCGAAGGCCGTGCCATAGGCGATGGCGAGCCCCGCCGCCACGACCGGGTCGAAGCCCTCGGGCAGCGTGACCACGTCGTCGGCGCGCGCGATGGCCCGCTCGGCGAAGCCGCCATGATCGACCAGAGCGAGGACGGGCTGGCCGCATTCCAGCCCCTTGACCCCGACGCCGATCCTGTCGATGCGCCCGGCGACCTCGAGGCCGGGGACGAAGGGCAGGGCCGGCCGCTCCTGGTAGCGGCCCTCCAGCATGAGCGCGTCGGCGAAGTTCACGCCGGCGGCCTCGACCGCGATCCGCACCTGGCAGGCGCCGGTCTCCGGCACTGGCAAATCCACGAGCTCGAGGCCGCGGGGCCCCTTCAGCTCTCGGGTGATGACGGCGCGCATGGCGGCTCTCGATCGACCTTCGCTATGGGGTTGGGCCTCCTCGAGGGATGGCTGGCGAAGCCTTGCCGAGCAGCGCTCGGCACGGGCGGATGGCACAAACGCCATTCCGGCGCTATCTGCAAGCCCATGCGTAACCAGCTCGCGCGCGGCTATTTCGCCATCGGTGTGGAAGGCATCTCCAAGCCCATGAATCTGGGCAATCTCATCCGTTCCGCCAACGCCTTCGGTGCCAGCTTCATCTTCCTGGTCGGCGTCGAGGCGAGCCTGCGGCGGGCCGCATCGGACACCTCGCAAGCCCAACTGCAGGTGCCGCTCTACGATGTTCCCGACGTCGCCGCCCTGCACCTGCCCCGAAAATGCCGGCTGGTCGGCGTCGAGCTGGTCGACGAGGCCATCGCCCTGCCGAGCTTTCGCCATCCGCTGCAGGCCGCCTACGTGCTCGGGCGGGAGCGCGGCAGCCTGAGCCCGGCCATGCTGGCACGCTGCGATCACGTGGTCCGCATCCCGACCCGCTTCTGCATCAATGTCGCGGTGGCCGGCGCCATCGTCATGTACGACAGGATGGTGTCGCTCGGCCGCTTCGCCGAGCGGCCGGTCCGCGCGGGCGGGCCCCCGATTGCGGGCTGATGCCTCGGCCCGCCGCCCGCCGCTACGCCCTTTCGTGATCGGACAGCGCGGGCTATGTAGCGTGCGGAGTTCCGCTCAAGAACCGCAAGGGAGCCCATGTCCAGGCAATTCCTGTTCGTCGCCGGCCTTTTGGCGCTGCTTTCGCTCGGTTGCGACGCCCATGCCCAATCCCCTCAGTTCCTGGGCAATTTCCGCGACTGGTACCTCTATGCCTACGACGATTCCGGGGGCAAGACCTGCTACATCGCGAGCAAGCCGACGGCGGAGGAGGGCAATTACCGGCGCCGGGGTCCGTCCGCCGTGCTCGTCGCGCGGCTGCCGATCGCCGGTGCCGGCGAGCAGGTGAGCGTCCAGCCCGGCTACGGCTTCAAGCCGGGCAGCACGGTCGAGGTCAAGATCGGCAAGCGGCGCTGGGACTTCTTCACCCAGGGCGAGCATGCCTGGGCCAATACGGACGAGGAGGACAAGCAGGTGATCGCCGCCATGAAGGACGGCACCGAGATGACCGTGCGCGGGACCTCGACGCTCGACACCTACTCGCTCGACACCTTCTCGCTTCTGGGCTTCACGGCGGCCCTCGAGGCCCTGCGCGATGCCTGCCCCGGCTGAACCGCAGCCGGCTTCGGGCGCCGGCGCCGGCGGCAGGACGGCCGCGCTGCCCAAGCCCTTGGCGGCCGACGGCCGGCCCAGCCTGATCGGGCTCGACCTCGGAGCGCTGACCGGGGTGATCGGCACCCTCGAATCCGTGCCGGAGCGGCAATGGGCGCTCCGCGCGCGCCAGCTCTTTCATTGGGTCTACCATCGGGGTGCTGCCGACTTCGCGCTTATGTCGACCCTGCCGACGGCCTTGCGCGAGGCCTTGGCCCAAAGCTGGTCAGTGGCCCGGCCGGCCATCACGACCGCGCAGACGGCGGCCGACGGCACCCGCAAATGGCTCCTCCGCTTCGCCGACGGCCAGGAGGTCGAGACGGTCTTCATCCCCGAGGCGGATCGGGGTGCCCTCTGCGTCTCGACCCAGGTCGGCTGCACCCTGACCTGCTCCTTCTGCCACACCGGCACCATGCCGCTCGTGCGCAACCTGACCGCCGCCGAGATCACGGCGCAGATCCTGGTCGCCCGCGATGCTTTGGGCGAATGGCCGACGGCCAGGGAAGGTCGGCTCTTCACCAATATCGTCGTCATGGGGATGGGCGAGCCGCTCTTCAACTACGACAACATCGCGAGCGCCCTTCGCCTCGCCATGGACGAGACCGGCCTCGCCATCTCCCGCCGCCGCATCACGCTCTCGACCTCGGGCGTGGTGCCGCGCATCGTCCAGTGCGGGCGGGAGCTCGGGGTCGGCCTCGCGGTCTCGCTGCATGCGGTGCGCGACGAGCTGCGCGACGAGCTCGTGCCGCTCAACAGGAAGTGGAACATCGCCACGCTGCTCGACGCCTGCCGGCGCTATCCGGCGCGCCGGCCGATCACCTTCGAGTATGTCATGCTGCAGGGCGTCAACGACAGTGACGCCGACGCCCGCGAGCTGGTCCGCCTGCTCAGGGACATCCCCGCCAAGGTCAACCTCATTCCCTTCAATCCCTGGCCCGGCGCCCCTTATGCCTGCTCCTCGAACAACCGCATCCGCGCCTTCGCGGCGATCGTCGAGGCCGCCGGCCATGCCTCGCCGGTGCGCACGCCGCGCGGCCGCGACATCCTCGCCGCCTGCGGTCAGCTGAAGACGGCGAGCGAGCGGCAGCGGCGGCAGCGGGCCGCCGCCTGATCGTGGCCGATTGCCGCTGGCGAGCTCCATGAAGCGCCTGATCGTCGGCTTTCTCGCGGTCGTCGGGGCGCTGGCGCTCATCGTCCTCGCCGTGGCCGTCGCCGGCGGCTTCTGGGTGGTGCGGCAGATCACCGCCGAGCCGACGCTGCCCGAGCGCATCGTCCTGACGCTCGATCTGGGCGAGCCTCTGGTCGAGGCGGCGGCCATCGATCCCCTGGCGGCGCTGAGCCTGGAGCGACCGCTCGAGGTTTTTGAGCTCGTCCTCGCGCTCGAGCGCGCCGCGGCCGATTCCCGGGTGCACGGCCTCGTCGCCCGGCTGGACGCCACCGATCACGGCCTGGCGGTGGCCCAGGAGATCCGGGCCGCCGTCCACCGTTTCCGGGCGACCGGCCGGTTCGCGCTGGCCTGGGCCGACAGCTTCGGCGAGCTCGGGCCGGGCAACGAGGGCTACTACATCGCCACCGCGTTCGACCGCATCCACCTGCAACCGGGCGGCATGGTGGGCCTGACCGGGTTTCTCGCCGAGATCCCGTTCATCCGCCCGCTGCTCGAGCGTCTCGGCATCGAGGGCGAGGTGATCCGCCGGTCCGCCTTCAAGACCGCCTTCGACAGCTTCGTCGAGGACGGGCTGACCCCGGCCAACGCCCTCATGATGAACGACCTGCTCGATCATCTCTACGGTCAGTTGGTGGACGGCATCGCCGGCTCCCGGGAAATGCCACGGGCCGAGGTCGAGAAGCTGATCGATGCCGGCCCCTTCACGGACGAGGCGGCGCTCGGCCGGGGTCTCGTCGACGGCCTCGCCTTTCGCGACGAGGTGCTCGACGAGGCGCTGGCGCAGGCCGGCCCGGGTGCCGTGGCGGTCGCCCTCGCCGACTATGCGAGGGCCGCTGTCCGGGATCTGGACGACCTGCCGGCGAGGATCGCGCTGATCGTCGCCGAGGGGCCGATCCACCGCGGCACCGCCGGCCTCAGCGCCTTCATCGGCGCCGACGATCTGGCCGAGGCGCTCGGGCAGGCGCGCGACGATGCCGCCATCGACGCCGTGATCCTGCGCCTCGACACCGGTGGCGGCTCGGCCGTCGCTTCCGAGACCATCGGCCGCGAGGTCGAGCGGCTGCGCAAGGCGGGCAAGCCCATCGTCGTCTCCATGGGCAATGCCACGGCCTCCGGCGGCTACTGGATCGCCATGGGCGCCTCGCGCATCGTGGCGGCACCGGCGACGCTCACCGGCTCCATCGGCGTGATCGCCGGCAAGCCGGTCCTGGCGGAGGCCTGGGAGCGGCTCGGCGTCAACTGGGCCACCCTGCAGCGCGGCCGCAACGCCGGCTATCTCTCCCTCAACCGCCCCTTCGACGACCTCGCCAAGGAGCGCCTCGAGGATGCCATCGATGCGCTCTACGAGCGTTTCAAGGCGGGTGTCGCCGAGGGGCGGGGCCTGTCCCTGGATACGGTCGAGGCCATGGCGCAGGGCCGCGTCTGGCTCGGCGCCGAGGCCTTGAAGCTCGGCCTCGTCGACGAGCTGGGCGGCCTCCTCGAGGCCCGTGCCGCGACCGCCCGCCTTTTGGGCCTGCCCGATAACGTCATGCCGCGTCTCCAGCGCTATCCGAAGCCGCCCTCGACCTTCGAGCGGCTGCGCGAGATCCTGGACCAGTCGCCCTTCGCCGGCCTCGCCCCCTTGCTGGCGCTTTGGCAGGCGGCGGCCCCGCCGGGCACCGCCGAGGCGAGGCTGCCCCGGTTCCGCTGAGCCCGGAGGCGGTGGGGATCCCCGCTGATTTAGGACTTATAGCCTATCACGGGCTCCGGGTCAAGCCCCGGCGGGTTCCTTCGGCGATCCCGCCTTGCCGAGGCGCGAGGCCGGGAAGAAGGCGGATTTCGGCCGTTTCGGCGCGTCGATCGAACCCGGGAGGACGACGATCGAACCCGGGACCATAACGGATTCTCCGGTTCGTTCGTCAGGACGCCGGGTTCGAACGTCGTGCAAGGTTGCATCTGGCGCAACATCCGGCGGATTCGGTTGCACGGGATGCAACAACCCGAGGCTGCAGGTTGCATGACATGCAACATCCGGGAGGCCGATGTTGCAGGATAGGCAACAACTCGAGCGCCGATGTTGCACGGCATGCGCCGCCATGACGCCCCCGGGCACGTTCCCCTGACGCTCAGCCGGACGGGTTGCGCTCCCAGAATGCCTCTATCGCCGCCGTCGCCTCGCGGTCGATGGCAGCGGCGTCGCCCGTCGCCTTGCCGATCACTCCCGAGATGCCGCCGCCGAAGCGCACCTCCATGTTGGCGGCATTGACGATGGCCACGGCACCGTGGTCGGCGAAGCGAGTGATCGAGCCCTCGACGAGGGTGATGCCGGGATCGACCGTATCGGCGAGCGCGCGCGCGAAGGCGGCATGGTCGGCCTCGCCGAACGCGACGATGACGGCCTCGACGGTGCTCCGATGATCGCGGCAGGCGGCGACGATCAGGGCGGCGAGGCCGGTCTTGTCGATCGGCGGCCGGATGCGCCCGGCGAAGATGCCACCGGCGATGAAGGGGAGCGCGAGCCTTCGGCAGCCGTGCCCGGCGGCCAGGGCGAAGGCGTTTCGGATGGAGGTGCCAACCGATTCCCTGGTGGGATCGAAGCCGGCCTCGCCCGCCACCGTCATGGCGCCCGAGGCGGCGTGGGCGATGCCTTCGATGCCCTGGGCCGCGAGCTCGCCCGATCCGGTCCAGAGGGCGGCGCCGAGCGGCACCATGCGGCGCTCGCGAAGCGTGGCGTCGACCGGCGTGCCGATGGCCGAGACGCGCGCGGTGGAGACGTAGGTCATGGACCTTCCCCGACGGGCCCGGCGTCCTCTTGGCGTCGCCGAAGGGGCGGCCATCGGCGGCGAGCCGGCTGGATTCTTCGATGCATCCTCCCATGTCGAGGGGAGCAACGGAAGGACAGTGATTCATGGCTCCATCGAAAGAGGTCAACCGTCAGTGGGTGCTGGCGGAGCGTCCGAGGGGCGAGCCCGATGCCGGGACGCTGCGGCTGGTGACGGGCGATGTCCCGACCGCCGGTCAGGGGCAGATGCTGCTGCGCAACGAGTTCCTGTCGCTCGACCCGTACATGCGCGGGCGGATGAACGACGCGCCGTCCTATGCGCCGCCCGTCGAGGTGGGCGCCGTCATGGTGGGCGGCACCGTGGCGGAGGTGGTGACCTCCGATCTCGAGGGCTTCGCGCCGGGCGACCGGGTCGTGGCCTTCGGCGGCTGGCAAGACTATGCACTCTCGGACGGCACCGGCGTCATCAATCTGGGGCCGAGCCCGAAGCACCCCTCCTGGGCGCTCGGCGTGCTCGGCATGCCCGGGCTCACGGCCTATGGCGGGCTGACCGAGATCGGCCGGCCCGAGGCCGGTGAGACCCTGGTGGTCGCCGCCGCCAGCGGACCGGTGGGGGCGACGGTCGGCCAGATCGGCAAGATCCTCGGCTGCCGCGTGGTCGGCATTGCCGGCGGTGCGAGGAAATGCGCGCACGTGGTCGACGAGCTCGGCTTCGATGCCTGCATCGACCATCGGAAGGAGGGTTTCGGGGAGGCCCTGAAGGCGGCGGTGCCGGACGGCATCGACATCTATTTCGAGAATGTCGGCGGTGCCGTGCTCGACGCCGTGCTGCCGCTCCTGAACACGAAGGCCCGCATCCCGGTCTGCGGTCTCGTCTCGATGTACAACGCGAAGGCGCTGCCGGACGGCCCCGACCGGCTCGGTCAGCTGATGATGATGATCCTGCGCAAGCGGCTGACCCTCGAGGGCTTCATCGTCTTCCAGGATTTCGGCCATCTCTATCCGGAGTTCAGGAAGCGGATGGGCGCCTGGGTCGAGGAGGGCCGAGTCCGCTACCTCGAGGAGGTCATCGACGGGCTGGAGCAGGCACCGGCCGCCTTCATCGGCCTGCTCCGGGGCGAGAGCTTCGGCAAGCGCGTCATCCGTCTCGCTGCCTGACGAGGCCGAGGGACGCCCCTTCCTGATCCGCAAAAGGGTCGCGTCTCCCGGAATTCACGTTTCGCCCCGAACAAGGCGGGGGAACTGAGCTCCCCCGCGCCCCCTCCGGTTTCTTGGCGCGAGCGATGGCGGGAATGGTAGGGGAAGGTTGAAAGAAGATCGGGTCCCCGGAGGCGCGCCTGCTCGAGCCCATCGGAAACATCTCTCCCGCTGAAGCCGAGGCGCGCTCGAGATCAACCTGGAGTTCCAGGACGGGGAGCCGAGGGCTAAAGGGGTCAGGACTCTTTTAGGCTCCCTAAAAGAGTCCTGACCCCTTTACGCAATTCGCAATTCGGGTCCACGAGACTCTTTTAACCTCTGATCGAGTCGGCTAGATTGGGCTCATGGCGAGGCTTCGACGAGCGATCGCGCCGGATGTGCCGCATCACGTCACGCAGCGCGGCAACAGGCGCCAGAGCGTGTTCTTTGGTGAGGACGATTATCGGTTCTATGTGGCGCTGCTGGCAGAGCATTGCCGTGCCCAGGAGGTTGTCGTCTGGGCTTGGTGCCTGATGCCCAATCACGTCCATCTGATCCTCGTGCCGCGATCCGCGGAAGGGATGACGAAGGCCATCGCCGACACCCATCGGCGCTACAGCTTCGTCGTCAATCGGCGCCAGGGATGGCGCGGCAATCTGTGGCAGGGCCGCTTCGGCTCGTGCGCCATGGACGAGCCGCATGCGCTCTCGGCCTTGCGCTATGTCGAGCGCAACCCGGTGCGGGCGCGGCTGGTCCGGCGGCCGGAGGACTGGCCGTGGTCGAGCGCCCGCGCGCATCTCGGCCTCGCCGATGACGCCCTCGTCCGGGCGCGCGCCCTGGACGGGCTGATCCCCGACTGGCGCCGCTTCCTCGACGAGAAGCCGCCGGGCTGGCAGCTGGACGTGCTGCGCGAGCACGTCCGCACCGGCCGGCCCCTCGGCACGCCCGCTTTCGTCGCCGGCCTCGAGCGCGCCATAGGGCGCCGCCTCGCGCCGGCGCGGCGGGGTCGCCGGCGGAAGGAGACGAGCGGCCGGGCTGATGGTTAATTGAGTCTCGTGGACCCGAAAGAGCGGTGCGGGCGCGGCTGGTCCGGCGGCCGGAGGACTGGCCGTGGTCGAGCGCCCGCGCGCATCTCGGCCTCGCCGATGACGCCCTCGTCCGGGCGCGCGCCCTGGACGGGCTGATCCCCGACTGGCGCCGCTTCCTCGACGAGAAGCCGCCGGGCTGGCAGCTGGACGTGCTGCGCGAGCACGTCCGCACCGGCCGGCCCCTCGGCACGCCCGCTTTCGTCGCCGGCCTCGAGCGCGCCATAGGGCGCCGCCTCGCGCCGGCGCGGCGGGGTCGCCGGCGGAAGGAGACGAGCGGCCGGGCTGATGGTTAATTGAGTCTCGTGGACCCGAAAGAGTCGTGGACCCGAAAGAGTCTCGGATCGGCGGCCTTGCGGGTCAGGGGTCCGGCTGGCTGCCGATCTCGATCCGCCTGCCGTCCCTGGCCGAGCGCAGCAGGGCGTCGATCAGACGGTGGACGTGGAGGGCGTCGCGCGCGGTGACGCGGGGCTTGCGGCCCTGGTCCAGGGCGTCGAGGAAGTCGGTGATGACGGCCTTGTGCCATTCGTGGCTGAAGGCCATGGGATCGGCGCCGCCGCCGATGCCGCCGGCCTCGCCCGTGGTCTCGCTGCGGCCGTCGAGGTGGTCGATCGTGAGCTGGCCGCCTTCGAGCCTGGCCACGGCCCGCGTTCCGGCGAGCACCAGAGCCTCGCTCTGACCGGGGTGGAAGGCGGTGGTCGCCATGATGGCACCGAGGGCTCCGTTCTCGAAGACGATGCCGCCGCCGACGAAGTCCTCGCCCTCCATGCGGTGCAGGCGGGAGGTGCCGGCCACGGCCTGGACGGCGGCGGCGGGCCCGGTCAGGCTGAGCATCAGGTCGAGGCTGTGGATCGCCTGGGTGATCAGGACGCCGCCGCCGTCCCGGGCGAGCGTGCCGCGGCCGGGCACGTCGTAATAGGATTGGGGCCGCCACCAGGGCACGCTGAGCTGGACCGCGGCGAGCTCGCCGAGATCGCCCCCTTCGAGGTGCCGGGCCAGACGCTCAGCGGACGCGCGGAAGCGGTGCTGCAGCACGACGCCGGTGGTGATGCCCGCCTCCTCGGTCAGCGCCACCACGCGCAGGGCCGCCTTCAGTGTGCGCTCGAGGGGCTTTTCCATGAGCAGGTGCTTGCCTCTCTGGGCCAGCTTCTCGACCAGGTCCAGCCGGGCGTCGGGCGGGGTCAGGATCATGACCGCCTCGATGGCGGGATCATCGGCGATGGCCTCGAGCGTGTCGACCACCGGCAGCCCGTAGCGCTCGTGGAAGGACCGGCGCCTTTCGGGCGAGGGGCTGAAGGCGCGGACCAGGACCCGGTCCCGCAGGTCCTGGAGGCTCTGGGCGTGCGGGGCCACGGCCATGCCGAGGCCGACGAGGCCGATGGTGCGCTTCTTCATGATCCTTGCTCTCCCTGCCAGTGAAGGATGTCGATCGGCTGCTCGCGGCCGCGCACGGCGTGGTTCGGCAAGGCCAGCCAGCGGTCGTGCGCCCCGGCCCGATCGACGATGGCGCGCGACGCGAGGAGGCCGCCATCGGTCGTTCGGGTGAGCTGCTCGAGCCGTGCCGCGACATTGACGGTATCGCCCAGGACCGTGAACTCGAGCCGGCTGCTATCGCCCACGGCACCGGCGAAGGCGGGCCCGAAATGGGCGCCGATGCCGATCCGCACCGGCGCCTCGCCTCCGGCGGCGAGTTCGGCGCTCCACGACTCCATCCGCCGCAGGAGGTCGCGGGCGCAGTCGAGCGTGCGCCGCGCGTCGTCCACGTGGCTCCGCGGCACGCCGAAGACCACGATGGCGCTGTCGCCGACGAACTTGTCGACCACCCCTCGATGCGCCAGCGCCGCCTCGATCACATGATGCCGGAAGGTGCCGAGAAAGGTCGAGATCTCGGGCGGGGCCAGATGTTCCGAGCGCCGGGTGAAGCCCCGGATGTCGACGATCAGGATGCCGATCCGCACGTCCCAGCCGCGCCGCAATTCGTCGACATCGCCCGAGGCGAGGATCGCCGCGATCTCCGGCGGCAGGTAGCGGGCGAGATTGGTGCGCTCCATGGCCTCCTCGAGGGCCCGGTCGAGCAGGGCCCGGCGGCGCGTCGCGGCCAGCACCAGGACGAAGCCGGCAAGTGCCAGGAGCATGAAGCGGATGATGGTGGGCGGCATGCCGAGCAGGGGCATGAGACGGTCGAGCGTTCCGTCCTCCGGCAGGATCACGACGAGGAGGGCCAGCCCGCCGACCAGGACGGCCGCCGCGTAGCCCTGCAGCCAGGGCCGGTAGTGCAGCGAGCCGAAGACCAGGGCCAAGGGTGCGAGCCAGGTCGCCGGGAAGACCCAGAGGGTGGAGGGCGGGGCGCCGATGTTGAGCACCGTGGTGGTGACGTTGGAGAGGACGAGCGCGCAGTCCGCGGTGGTGAAGGCCCAGGGCATCCAGCGGTGGAACCGGCCGGGCCGCGCCGCCCGGAAGGAGAGCAGGCCGACGGCGGCATAGAGGGCGAGAACGGCGGCGGCGACCGTGATCTGCCGCTGCGCCGCCGGCGGCGGTGCCCCGGTCGCGAGCAATGCTGCCGAGAGGGCGAGAGCCAGGACCGCGGCCGCGATCAGCCGCAGGATCGCGAGGAAGCGCTCGGCCTCGATCTCGGCCGAGAGAAAGAGCTGCTCCTTCAGGCTTCCGATGCTCAACTCAGGTCTTTCGCCGTCGGCTCCGAGCGGCACCCATAGCCCTGCTTCGCCCCGCTTGTCATGCCGCGTCCGAGCCCCTAGGCAGGTGCCGAGCGGCGGGAGGAGGCGAGAGATGGCGGATTACATCATCGTCGGCGGCGGGGCCGCGGGCTGCGTGCTGGCGGCACGGCTCTCCGAGATGCCCGAGGCTTCGGTGCTGTTGCTCGAGGCCGGTCCGCGGGACACGGACCGCATGATCCACATGCCCGTCGGCTTCTACCGGATGACGGACGGCCCGCTCACCTGGGGTTTCCGGACGGCACCGCTCGCCCATGCCGGCGGCCGCGAGATGGTCTTTCCGCAGGGCCGCGTGCTCGGCGGCGGCAGCTCGATCAACGCCATGGTCTACACGCGTGGCAATGCCGCCGACTACGACGCCTGGGCCGGGGAGGACGGCTGCACCGGCTGGTCCTATGCGGAGGTGCTGCCCTATTTCAAGAAGGCGGAGGACAACGAGCGGCTGAGCGATGCGTGGCACGGCACGGGCGGACCGCTCGGCGTCTCGGACCTCGTGAGCCCGCATTTTTTGACCAAGGCCTTCGTCCGCGCCTGCCAGGAAGCCGGCATCCCCTACAATCCCGACTTCAACGGCAGGACGCAGGCGGGGGCCGGGCTCTACCAGGTGACCCAGCGGGGCGGCCGGCGCAGCTCGACCGCCTCCGGCTACCTGAAGGCGGCGCTGAAGCGAGCCAATCTCGACGTCGTCACCGACTGCCGGGTCGAGCGGCTGATCGTCGAGCACGGCCGTGCTGTCGGCGTCGCCTACACGCGGCACGGTCGCGAGGAGACCGCGCGCGCCGAAAGCGAGGTGATCGTGACCGCCGGCGCGGTGGGCTCGCCCCGCCTCCTCCTTCTCTCCGGCATCGGTCCGGCCGACGAGCTCATGGCGCTCGGCATCGAGGTGGTGCAGGATCTTCCGGGCGTCGGCCGCAATCTCCAGGACCACATCGACGCCTATGTGATCAGCGAGCTCTCCGGCCCCTATTCATACGACCGGCACACGAGGCCGCACCGGATGCTGATGGCCGGCATCGAGTACAAGCTCTTCGGCAAGGGGCCGGTCACCTCCAACCTCGCCGAGGGCGGGGCTTTCGTGCGGACCGACCCGGCCGAGCCTTCGCCGGACATCCAGCATCACTTCCTGCCCGGGGCAGGGCTCGAGGCGGGTGTGCCGCCGGTGCCTTCGGGCTACGGCTGCACCCTCAACTCCTGCCATCTCAGGCCGAAGTCACGGGGCAGCATCCGCCTACGGTCGGCCGACCCGGCGGTGGCACCGGTCATCGATCCCAATTACTGGGCCGAGCCCGCCGACATGGCGGCGTCGCTCCGGGGCCTTGCCTCGGCCCGCGAGATCATGGCGCAGCCGGCCTTTCGCCCCTTCGTCGAGGGCGAGCATCTGCCGGGTGCGGCCGTCAAGACGCGCGCCGAGCTCGAGGCCTATGCCAGGCGCTTCGGCAAGACCGACTACCATCCGGTGGGCTCCTGCAAGATGGGCACGGACGACATGGCCGTGGTCGATCCCGAGTGCCGTGTTCGCGGCATCGAGCGGCTGCGCATTTGCGACAGCTCGATCATGCCGCGCATCATCAGCTCCAACACCAACGCCGCCTCGATCATGATCGGCGAGAAGGCGGCGGATCTGGTCAAGGGCAATCGGCGGGTCGGGGACGCGGTATCGGAAGCCGATGCGTGACGGCCTTCACGACTGGGCTCGGGACAGGTAGGTAGGCAGGCGGCTTCGGGCGCGCGCGAGCACGCCCGGCACGGCTGCTCGCGATCGAGAAGGAAAGGGGGCCAGGACGATGAAGCCCGTCAGGTGGGGGATGCTCGGCGTCGCCAAAATCGGGATGGAGAAGGTCATTCCGGCGATGCAGCGAAGCGGGATCTGCGAGATCGTCGGCGTCGCCTCGCGCTCGGCGGAGCGGGCCGAGGAGGGGCGGGCGCGGCTCGGCATCGAGAAAGCCTATGGCTCCTACGAGGCGCTTCTCGCCGATCCGGCGATCGAGGCGGTCTACAATCCTTTGCCCAACCATCTGCACGTGCCCTGGACGGTGAAGGCGCTCGAGGCGGGCAAGCACGTGCTCTGCGAGAAGCCGCTCGGCATGAATGCGGCCGAGGCGGCGACGCTTCTGGCGGCGCGGGACCGGACCGGCCGGCTCGTGCAGGAGGCCTTCATGGTCAAGTGCCACCCGCAATGGCTGAAGGCCAAGGCACTGATCGAGGAGGGTCGGATCGGCGAGCCGAGGTCCGCGTCCGGCATCTTCTGCTACCACAACACGGATCCGGAGAACGTCCGCAACAAGGCCGATATCGGCGGCGGCGGGATCATGGACATCGGCTGCTACATGACGATCTTCTCGCGCTGGATGCTGGGTGCGGAGCCGGTGCGGGTGGTTGGGCTCGTCGAGCGCGATCCAGCCTTCGGCACCGACCGGCTGGCGTCGGCGATCTTCGACTTCGGCGACGGACGGCGCTCGGTCTGGACGACCTCGACCCAGCTCGCCCCGGCGCAGCGCTTCACGGTGCTCGGCACCGGGGGGCGGCTCGAGGTCGAGATCCCCTGCAACGCGCCGAACGACCGGCCGTGCCGGATCACCCTGGACGACGGCCGGGATCTGGTCGGCGGCGGGCGAGAGGTGATCGAGCTTCCGACCTGCGACCAGTACCGGCTGCAGGGCGAGATGTTCTCCCGCGCCGTCAGGGGCGAGGGCGGACTCGCCATGAGCCTCGACGAATCGATTGCCAACATGAAGGTGCTCGATGCGCTCTTCGCGTCGGAGCGCTCGGGCGGCTGGGTCGCGGTCTGAGTCGGCATTGGCTCGGATGGTCGCACGCCGGAGCCGGGGCTTGCCTGACGCCGCCGAAAAGGCGCATCCTCGGGGTTTTGGAGGAGGGCCATGTCGAAAGGGAAGGAGCGGCAGCACGAGCTGGGCGAGATCAGGGTCAAGCGCGCGTACGAGCCCGCGTCGGCCGAGGACGGGTTTCGGGTGCTGGTGGATCGCATCTGGCCGCGCGGCCTCTCGAAGGAGGAGCTGAAGCTCGATGCCCGCACGCCCGAGATCGCGCCGAGCAACGAGCTTCGCCACTGGTTCGGCCACGATCCGAAGAAGTGGGAGGAGTTCGAGAAGCGCTACTGGCGGGAGCTCGACGCCAACGCGGCCGAGGTCGAAGCGCTGCTCGAGATCTGCGAGAAGCCGGTCGTCACCCTGGTCTTTGGCGCGCACGACGCGGAGCACAACAATGCCGTGGCGCTTCGCGCCTATCTCGAGCGGTCGGGGTCGTCTTGAACGTGTGGTGGTGCAACGCGGACCGCCGTGCCGGGGACGACGGGCTGGAGCGGTCGCTGCTCGGGCAGATGCTGGCGCCCGAGCTTCGCGCCTGGCGCGGCGAGGCGGCGCTCGGGCCGCTCTTCTGGGGCAAGGGGGTCGGCGTCAGCATGCTGCTGATCGCTTTCCACGCCAGCCTGATGTGGCGGGGCTCGGCCCTGGTCCAGCAGCTCTCGCTCATCGCGATCGCCGCCTACACGGTCTGGATCCTGGTCGCCGTCTGGCGCTGCGCCGGTCAGGCCGATCCCAACTGGGGCACGCTCGCCCGCTGGCTGACGGTGGCCTGGGGCGCCAATGCGGCGCTGGTGCTGCTCTTCCTCGAGATCGACCTCGTCGTGGCAGCCCTGGGCGGCTGATGCCATGATCGGGCAGAGGCCCGCGCCCCTTTCGCTGAAGCGTCTGGTCCGGCTCGCCTTGCACGCGGCCGAGGGGCTGTTCCCCGGCTATTTCGCGCTCGTCATGGCGACCGGCGTCATCTCGATCGCCACCATGCTCTTGGGCCACACGGCCTTCGCCATGGTCCTCGTGCTGCTCAACTGGCTGGCCTACGCGGCGCTCCTTGGCCTGCTCGCGACCCGGCTCTGGGTCTTCCCGCGGCAGATCGCGGCCGACATCTCGGACCACCAGCGCGCCCCCGGCTTCTTCACGGTGGTCGCCGGCACCTGCGTGCTCGGCACCCAGACCATGATCGTGACCGGTGCGGCGGCCGTCGCCACGGCGCTCCTCTATCTGGGGTTCGGGCTCTGGGTGGTCGTCATGTACACCTTCTTCACCGCCGTCACCGTGCGCGGGAACAAGCCGTCGCTGGCCTCCGGCATCAACGGCGCTTGGCTGATCGCGGCGGTGGCGACGCAATCGGTGGTGGTGCTGTCCTGCGCCATCCGGGTCGACGTGGCGCCCCTGCCGGCCGTGCAGTTCTTCTGCGTCTCGATGTTCATGGTCGGCTGCATGCTCTACCTCGCGATCATCCCGCTCATCTTCTACCGGCTGACCTTCCTCGATCTCGCGGCGCGCGACTTCGGCCCGCCCTACTGGATCAACATGGGGGCCGTCGCGATCTCGGCCCTCGCCGGCTCCATGCTCATCCTGCGGGTGCCGACCTGGCCCGTGCTGCAGCCGTTCGAGCCGTTCCTCCACGGCTTCACGCTCTTCTTCTGGTCGGTGGCGAGCTGGTGGATCCCGTTCCTTCTGGCCCTCATGGGCTGGCGCTACATCGTGCGCCGGGACCGTCTGATCTACGAGCCGCAATTCTGGGGCATGGTCTTCCCGCTCGGCATGTACACGACCAGCACCCTGCAGATGGCGCGGGCGCTCGAGCTGCCCTTCCTCGCCACGATCCCGAGATACTTCGTCTTCGTTGCCGTCGCGGCGTGGATCGCGACCTCGGCCGGCCTCGCCCACCACCTCGTGCGCGGGCTGCGGGGCGGCTCGGGCGGCAGGCCGGGCGGCGGTGCGGTGATCTCGCCCTGACGGACCGGCGCTCAGTGCGCCAGCACCTCCAGAGGATCGGCCCAGCTCTGGCCCTGGGCCTCGGCCACCGCGCGGTAGGTGATCCTGCCGTCGTGGATGTTGAGGCCGGCGCGGAAATGGGGATTCTCGCGCAGCACCGCCTTGTAGCCGCGATCGGCCAGCGCCAGGGCGTAGGGCAGGGTGACGTTGTTGAGCGCCATGGTCGAGGTGCGGGGCACGGCACCGGGCATGTTGGCGACGCAGTAGTGGACCACGTCGTCGACGATGAAGATCGGGTCGTCGTGGGTGGTCGGGTGCGAGGTCTCGAAGCAGCCGCCCTGGTCGATGGCGACGTCGACCAGCACCGAGCCCGGGCGCATCCGCCGCACCATGTCGGCGCTGACCAGCTTCGGCGCGTTGTCGCCGGGGACGAGCACGGCGCCGATCACGAGGTCGGCGTCGGTCACGTAGCGGTCGAGCGAGGCGCGCTGCGAGTAGACGGTGTTGAGCGCCGGACCGAAGCGACGGGCGAGGTGCTGGAGCGCATCGACATTGCGGTCGAGCACGGTGACGTCCGCGGCCATGCCGAGCGCCATCATGATGGCATTCTCGCCGACCACGCCGCCGCCGAGCACCGTCACCCTGGCGCTCTCGACCCCGGGCACGCCGCCGAGCAGGATGCCGCAGCCGCCATGCGCCCGCTCGAGGCAGTAGGCGCCTGCCTGGATGGCGAGGCGGCCGGCGATCTGCGACATGGGGGCGAGGAGGGGCAGATGACCGTGGCTGTCCGTGACCGTCTCGTAGGCGATGCAGACGGCACCGCTGCGCAGGAGGTCCTGCGTCTGGCCGGGGTCGGGGGCGAGGTGGAGGTAGGTGAAGAGCATCTGGCCCCGGCGCAGCATGGCCCGCTCGGCCGCCTGCGGCTCCTTGACCTTGACGATGAGCTCCGCGGCCGCGAAGACCTCGGCGGCGTCGTTGGCGATCCTGGCGCCGGCCGCCTCGTAGGCGGTGTCGTTCGCGCCGATGCCGGCCCCGGCACCGGTCTCGACGATCACCTCGTGTCCGTGGGCCGCGAACTCCATGACGCTCGCCGGCGTCAGCCCGACGCGATACTCGTGGTTCTTGATCTCCCTCGGCACGCCGACCCGCATCCGTCCTCTCCCGACATGCTCTTTCGGCCGAAAGCACCTCTCTAGCACGAGCGGCGCCTGTCGTCTCGCCGGCGGCGCTGCTATGATCGTCTCGTCCTCGAGCCACCAGGCGGCCCGTCCATGGCGCAGAACCTGCCATCGCGATGCGATGTGGTGATCATCGGCGGCGGCATCATCGGCTGCTCGATCGCCTATCACCTGACGAAGCTCGGCATCTCCGACGTCGTCGTGCTCGAGCGCAAGCGGCTGACCTCCGGCACCACCTGGCACGCGGCGGGGCTGATCGGCCAGCTTCGGGCGACGCGCCAGATGACCGAGCTCGCCAAGTACACCTCGGAGCTCCTCCACGCGCTCGAGGCCGAGACCGGGCTTTCGACCGGCTTTCGCCAGAACGGCTCGATCAGCGTGGCGACCCATGCCGAGCGTCTCGAGGAGCTCAAGCGCGGTGCCTCCATGGCGAGGAGCTTCGGCCTCGAGGTCGAGCTTTTGACGCCGGGCGACATGAAGGCCCGCTACCCGCTCCTCGAGGTCGACGATGTCGTGGGCGGCATCTTCCTGCCCAGGGACGGGCAGGCCGATCCGGCCAATGTCGCCATGGCCTACGCCAAGGGGGCGAGGGCCGGCGGTGCGCGCATCCAGGAGCACGTGGCGGTCGAGCGCATCCTGGTCGAAGGGGGAAGGGCGGCCGGGGTCCTGACCGGCCAAGGGCCGCTTCGCGCTCATACCACCGTGCTCGCCGCCGGCATGTGGAGCCACGGCCTCGCGCGCGAGATCGGGGTCGCGGTGCCGCTCCATGCGGCCGAGCATTTCTACATCGTCACCGAGCCCATACCCGGCCTGCCGCGGAACCTGCCGGTGCTGCGCGTCCAGGACGAATGCGCCTACGTCAAGGAGGATGCCGGCAAGCTCCTGCTCGGCGCCTTCGAGCCGGTCGCCAAGCCCTGGGGCATGGCCGGCATCCCGGACGATTTCGAGTTCACGACGCTGCCCGACGATCTCGAGCATTTCGAGCCGATCCTCGAGGCCGCCACCAGGCGCCTCCCGGTCCTGGCCGAGGCGGGAATCCAGACCTTCTTCAACGGTCCCGAGAGCTTCACGCCCGACGACCGCTACCTGCTCGGCGAGACGGCCGAGCTCTCCGATCTCTTCGTCGCCACCGGCATGAACTCGATCGGCATCCAGTCCTCGGGCGGCGTCGGCAAGGTGCTGGCGGAATGGATCCGGGACCGGCACATGCCGGTCGATCTGGTCGATGTCGACATCCGCCGGCTGCAGCCCTTTCAGGCCAACCGGCGCTATCTGCGCGAGCGGACGACCGAGACCCTGGGCCTGCTCTACGCCATGCACTGGCCGCACCGGCAATACGCGACCGCGCGCGGCGTCAGGCGCTCGCCCTTCCACGACCGGCTCCTGGCCCTGGGTGCGGTGATGAGCGAGCGGTCCGGCTGGGAGCGGCCGGGCTGGTTCGCGCCCGAAGGCGGCGAGCGGGAATATCGCTATTCCTGGGGCCGGCAGAGCTGGTTCGAGCCGTGCGCTGCGGAATGCCGGGCGGTGCGCGACGCGGTCACCCTCTTCGACCAGTCGAGCTTCACCAAGCTTCTGGTCACCGGTGCCGACGCGCTGCCGCTCTTGAACCGGGTCTCGGCGGCGGAGATGGATGTGGCGGTCGGCCGCGTGGTCTACACGCAGTGGCTGAACGAGCGGGGCGGCATCGAGGCCGATCTCACCGTCACCCGCACCGGCGAGGCCGAGTTCATGGTGGTCACCACGGCGGCCGGCCAGGCCCGCGATCTGGCGTGGCTGCGCGGGCACATGGGCGAGGGATGCTGCTGTGCCGTCGTCGACGTCACCTCCGGCCTGCCGATGCTCGGGCTCATGGGTCCCCGGAGCCGCGGGCTGCTCGAGGCGGTCACGGGCGAGGCGCTCGCCGATGCGGCTTTTCCCTTCGCCACCTCGCGCGAGCTCGAGATCGGCTGCGCCAGGGTTCGGGCGAGCCGCCTCACCTATGTGGGCGAGCTCGGCTTCGAGCTCTACGTGCCGGCGGAGTTCGCGATGCACGTGCTCGAGGTCCTGCTCGAGGCCGGCCGCGACTTCGGCCTCTGCATGGCCGGCTACCACGCCATGGACGCCTGCCGCATGGAGAAGGCCTATCGCCACTGGGGCCACGACATCTCGGTCCTGGACACGCCGCTCGAGGCCGGGCTCGGCTTCGCCGTGGGCTGGCGGAAGCCGGACTTCATCGGCCGTGACGCGCTTCTGCGGCAGCGCCAGGCGGGCGGACCCGACCGTCGGCTCGTGCAGTTCCGGCTCGAGGATCCGACGGAGCTTCTTCATCGCGAGGAGCCGGTCTGGTCGGGCGGACGGATCGTCGGCGCCATCACCTCGGGTGCCTATGGCCACCGCATCGACGCCTCGCTCGGCATGGGCTATGTGCAGATGCCGGACGGGATAACGGGCGCGGTGCCGGCCGGGGATTGCACCATCGAGGTCGGCTGGCGGCGGGTTCCGGCGGAGGCCCGCCTCGAAGCCTTCTACGATCCGCGGAACGAGAGGATTCGCGCCTGAAGGCGCGGCATGGGGGGGGAAGCAGGCGATGACGCTGATGACGCCGTCCGAGGCCCTGGTCGAGACCCTGGTGGCGCAGGGTGTGACGCATGTCTTCGGCATCGTGGGCTCGGCCTACATGGACGCGCTCGACATCTTCGAGCCGGCCGGCATCCGCTTCGTCTCGGTGGCGCACGAGCAGGGTGCGGGGCACATGGCCGACGGCTTCGCCCGGGCGTCCGGGCGGCACGGCGTCTGCATCGCCCAGAACGGCCCGGGCATCACCAATTTCGTGACCGCGGTGGCGGCCGCCTACTGGGCGCATTCGCCGGTCGTCGTCATCACGCCCGAGACGGGCTCCAACACGCAGGGCCTCGGCGGCTTCCAGGAGGCCGAGCAGATGCCCTTCTTCGAGCGGATCACCAAGTACCAGGTGCATTGCGGCCATCAGGGGCGGGTGGCCGAGCTGCTCGGCCGCTGCTTCGACTACGCCATGCTGGAGCGGGGGCCGACCCAGTTCAACATCCCGCGCGATCTCTTCTACGGCGAGGGCGACTACGTGATCCCGAAGCCGATCCGGGTCGAGCGCGGCGCCGGCGGGCCGGCGAGCCTCGACGCGGCGGCGGCGCTGCTCGCCGATGCCCGGTTTCCGGTCATCCTCTCCGGTGGCGGTGTGGTCATGAGCGAGGGTGTGGCGGAGATGATCCGGCTCGCCGAGCACCTGCAGGCGCCGGTCATCAACACGTACCTGCACAACGACAGCTTCCCGAAATCGCACCCGCTCTGGTGCGGGCCGATCGGCTACCAGGGCTCGAAGGCGGCGATGAAGCTTCTGGCCCAGGCCGACGTGGTCTTGGCACTCGGCACGCGGCTCGGTCCGTTCGGCACGCTGCCGCAGCACGGCATCGACTATTGGCCCAAGGGTGCGAAGCTGATCCAGGTGGAGGCCAACCCGCGCCGGATCGGCCTCGTGAAGCAGGCCGAGGTCGGGGTGTGCGGCGATGCCCGGGCCGCCACCTCCGCCATTCACGAGCGGCTGGTGACGGCGAACCGGGCCATCGCGGCGCATGGCAATCGCGACGCGCGCCTCGCCGAGGTCGAGAAGCAGAAGGCGGCATGGCGGGCCGAGCTCGACGGGTGGGGGCAGGCGGACGGCTCGCCCATCGGCCCGAGGCGGGCCTTGCGCGAGCTGGAGAAGGCGCTGCCCGAGAGCGCCATGGTGACCACCGACATCGGCAATATCTGCTCGGTCGCCAACTCGTACCTCCGGTTCGAGCAGCCGCAGAGCTTCTTCGCCGCGATGAGCTTCGGCAATTGCGGCTACGCCTATCCGACCGCGATCGGCGCCAAGGTGGCCCGGCCCGACCGGCCCGCCGTCGCCTATGTCGGCGACGGCGCCTGGGGCATGAGCCTGCAGGAGACGCTGACGGCGGTCCGCGAGAACATTCCGGCGGTGGCCGTGGTCTTCAACAACGGGCAATGGGGGGCGGAGAAGAAGAACCAGATCGACTTCTACGCCGACCGCTATGTCGGCACCAATCTCGAGAATCCCAGCTTCGCCGGCATCGCCCGGGCGATGGGGGCGAACGGCATCAAGGTGGAGAGCCCGGATCAGGTGGGCGACGCCCTGAAGGAGGCCATTGCCGAGGACCGCCCGGCGGTCCTGGAGATCATGGTGACGCAGGAGCTGGGTGAGCCCTTCCGCCGAGACGCGCTGAAGAAGCCGCGGCGGCTGCTCGACAAGTACCGCGATTATTCCGTCGCGGACGAATGACAAAAGGAAAAAGCACCATGTCGAAATTTCGGTTTGTCTATGCCCTGATCGCCCTTGTCTCCCTGGGGCTCTTCACTGCCCCGGACGGCTCGGCGCAAGAGGGCGCGGTCGTCGAGACGACCGCGATCGGCAGCGCCCTCGTGCACGATGTGGATATGAAGACGCGGCAAGTGCTGCTCGAGACGGAGGACGGCCGCTTCGTCACCGTCGTGGCACCGCCCGAGGTGCGGAACCTGGCGCAGGTGAAGGTGGGCGACACGGTGACCATCGGCTATTACGGCGGCATCATCGCGAGCCTCGTGCCGCCCGGTGCCGAGCCGGTCGAGACGCAGGTCGATACCGCCCGGGCGCGGGCACCCGAGGGCGAGCGGCCGGCCGGGGCGACGCTGACCACGCTCGACACCAGCGTCGTCTTCGAGGCGTTCGACAAGGAGACCGGCCGTGTCACCTTCAAGCCCGAGGAAGGGCCCGAGCGCTCGCTGCCGGTGCGGGATCCCGACATGCGCGCGTTCGTCGAGACGTTGAAGCCGGGCGATACCGTGCGGGTGACGCTGGTCGAGGCCATCGCCCTCGTGGTCGATCCGGCGCGCTGAACCTCTCCTCGGGAGGCGGCCATGGCGGCGAAGGACATGACCCGGGACGACGCCGGCGACAGGGCCGGCGACAGGGCCGGCGAGACGGCCGGCACCGGCCCTGCCGCGCAGGAGGCGGCGGCCGTGGCCGCCGAGGGAGGGATCAGCCAGGCGATGCTCGCCCGGCACCAGATCGCCGAGATGAAACGCGATCCGGGCGTGGTCCGCCGGCTCTTCGAGACCGGCGAGTATCCCTACAAGACGCGGATGTCGCGCCGCGTCTACGAGGCGCACAAGCGCGACCTGCAGGTCGAGCTGCTCAAGGCGCAGTCCTGGATCAAGGCGACGGCGCAGAAGGTGGTGGTGATCTTCGAGGGGCGCGACGCGGCGGGCAAGGGCGGCACCATCAAGCGGTTCATGGAGCATCTGAACCCCAGGGGCGCCAAGGTGGTGGCGCTGGAGAAACCGAGCGAGCGGGAGCGGACGCAGTGGTATTTCCAGCGCTACGTCCAGCATCTGCCGACCGGGGGCGAGATCGTCTTCTTCGACCGCTCCTGGTACAATCGCGCCGGGGTCGAGCGGGTCATGGGCTTCTGCAAGCCCAACGACTACCTGGAGTTCATGCGGCAGTGCCCGGAATTCGAGCGCATGCTGGTCCGCACGGGCACGTGGCTCTTCAAGTACTGGTTCTCGGTCACGCGCGAGGAGCAGCGCCGCCGCTTCGCCGCGCGCGAGCGCGATCCGCTCAAGCAGTGGAAGCTCTCGCCGATGGACGTGGCGTCGATCGACAAGTGGGACGACTACACCGAGGCGAAGGAGGCGATGTTCTTCTACACGGACACCGCCGACGCGCCGTGGACGGTCGTGAAGTCGGACGACAAGAAGCGGGCGCGGCTGGAGACGCTGCGGCACTTCCTTCATCTCCTGCCCTATCCTGACAAGAACGAGACCCTGGTGCATGCGCCGGACCCGCTGATCGTCGGCGCGAGCGGGCAGGTGATCGGTTCCGCCGGGCACATCCTGGATGCGGCGCCGCATCTGCGAAAGAAGCGCCTGCGTCGCGGGTGAGGGGCCTCGCCTGCGGCTGTATCGGTCTCTGGCTCTGGCTCGCCTCGACCGCCGCCGCCTCGTGGCTGCCCGAGACCGTGCGGATCGGCAGGCTCGCCGTCGCCCGGGGGGCGTGGTCGGCGGTGCTCTCCCATGTCGAGGTCACGCGCCGGCCGGGGGCGGCCACGGCGCTCAGCGTCGAGCGGATCGAGGGTCCTGCCGGCACGATCCCGCTCTGGGCGAGCCTGCGGCTCGTGCCGCGCGGCACGGGCTGGCGAATGGCGGGCGTGATCGCCAGCGGCAGGGGCGAGCTCGTGCTGCGCTTCGAGGGGACCGGCAAGGGTGCCTCGCCGGACGAGGTTTCACTCGCCATGGAAAAGCTGCGCTTCACGCCGGGCGGGTTGCAGCCGGGCCGGCTCTGGTCGCCGCTTCGGGAGGTGCTGAGCGATGCGCGGGGCTCGATCGACCTCGCCCTCGACTGGCAGCGGGGCGCGGCCGGGTCGGCCGGCCTGACGCTGGCGATCGAAGGTATCGCGTTCGCCACACCCTATGGCCCCGTCGGCCCGATCGACGGCACGATCAGCCTCGACCGCCTCTGGCCGCCGCGGACGGCGGCACCGCAGGCGCTGCGGATCGAAGGCCTCGAGCCGGGCCTCATGGTCGAGCGGCTCGCCATTCCCGATCTCTCCATCGAGGGCATCCTCGATGCCGACCTCGCCTTCAGCTTCACCGAGGCGGGCAGGCTCTATCTCGAGGCGAGCCGGATCGCCGCGCGAGGGCCCGGCGTGATCCGCTACCGGCCCGCCGAGCCGCCGCCGTTCCTGACGAATCAGGGTGCCAACGTCGATCTGCTCGTCGCGGCGCTCGCCGATTTCCACTACGATGCCGCCACGCTGACGGTCGAGGGCTTTCTCGACGGCGACATCGACGTGGCGCTGCATCTCGAGGGCGGCAATCCCGAGCTTTACGAGGGCCATCCCATTGAGCTCAATCTCGATCTCGAAGCCCCGATCCTCGGGCTCGTCGCCGCCGGAAGGAACGCGCTCGAGCTGCCGGACCGCCTGCGGCAAGCCTTGCAGGATCTCGTGCGGTGATCCGGGGGCCGGCGCTCCGGCGCGTTTTTTTGGGCTTCGCATCGGCGTGCTCCTGCCCTTGGCCGCGGCGCTGCTCGGCTGTCAGCCGACGGTCAAGCTCGAGGCGCCCAAGGAGCCGATCGTCATCAATCTCAACGTCAAGATCGAGCAGGAGGTCCGGGTCCGCGTCGAGCGCGACCTCGACGAGCTTCTGGAGGATCCGGAGCTGTTCGGAGGCTAGCGCCGATGATGCATTCCAAGGTCACCCGCCGTGCCGCCCTCGCCGCCGGCGCCCTGCTGGCGCTCGCCGGCGTCCCGCCGCCGGCCATGGCCCAGGACCTCGCGCAGGCGAAGCGGCAGGGGCTTCTGGGGGAACGGATCGACGGCTTCGTCGGCGTCGTCAGGGCCGATGCGTCGCCCGAGGTGCGAGCGCTCGCCGGCGAGATCAACGCCGGGCGCCGGGCGGAGTACGCCGCCATCGCCGAGCGTCGGGGCGTGCCGATCGAGGTGGTGGCGCAACTGGCGGGAGAGCGGCTGGTGGAGCGGGCGGGCCAGGGCGAGTGGGTGCTCGGCGCCGACGGGAAATGGCGGCAGCGCTAGCCGATCACGGCATAGTGATCGAGGGCGAAACGGCCGGCTCTCGACGCGATGCTCGTCCTTCTGCAGGAATCGGGCGTCGGGTCGAGGCGGCGGAGGACGGTTTCGGCGCGACCGGCGGCGCGAGGGATGTCGACGGAAACTTAAGACGAATGGCCTTTTCGCCGATAGCCCGTGGGTTGAACATCACCGTAGGTACTATTCTACAGCGAGAGCGCTCCCTACTCTCTTGCAAAAGATGAAAATTTCATCGATTGTATTAACGCGCCTTAAGCACAAAGACTCTGCCGGAGATGCTCGTCTCGAACGGTAGGGTTAAGGGCCCCGCAGCAGCAATGGTTCCGCATACCACTTCGGGTGTAGGAGTCGGAGGGGAGAGAGACGATCATGTTGGCGAGCTCATCAGCGAACGATTCGCCGCCCATTCGCGACGGTGCCCCGAGCGCCCCCAGCGCCCCCAAGGTGATCCGTGCCGTCACCTCGGGTGATGGCCTGCGTACCGACCCGTGGCTCGCCCTGGTCGATTCGCGGCCGATCAACCGGGCCTGCCTGTCGCACTACCTCTGCGATTCGGATGCGCTCCGCCAGCAGATCGTCCCCGTCTCGGTGGACGAGCTGACCCGTGGGAGCCTTTCACGGGAGGTTCCGCCCTCGCTCGTGATCTTCAGCGTCGGCAGCCTTTCCGTCCAGGATCCGGCGACCCGCGCGGATCTCGACCGCCTGGTCACCCATCTCGGCCCGGTGCCGGTCGTGATCCTGTCCGATCGCACCGAGCCCGAGGAGGCGCGCAGCGCGCTTTCGGCGGGGGCCATGGGGTTCATCGCCACCTCCGAGGAGCCGCCCCTGATGTGCAAGGCGCTGTCGCTGGTCCAGGCGGGCGGCATGTACGTGCCGGGCGGCCTCGTCAGCCAGTGGTTGCGGCAGGAGATGCGGCCCGTCTCGGCCGAAGCCGGGGGCGAGCTCGCGAATGGGGCGGCGGATGGCTCGACGCTCGCTCAGGAGCTGACGCCGCGCCAGATCGACGTTCTGGAAATCCTCCAGGAAGGCCACCCCAACAAGGTGATCGCCACCCGCCTGCGGATGACCGAGAGCACGGTCAAGGTGCATGTCCGGCAGATCATGCGGCGGCTGAACGCCAAGAACCGCACCGAGGTGGCGCTGTTGGCGCAGCGCCACCTGGCGGCCGTCAGAAGAATGGCGTGTTGAAGCGGTAGGCGACCGTGGCGCGGACCGCGTAGTCGGGCGCGTCGTCGGTCAAACCGATGCTCGTGCTCAGCCGGAAGAGCGTGCGCGGGGCGATGATGGCCGAGCCGCCGAAATCGAAGCTCGAGGCGAGCTGATCGCTGCCGTTGATCTTCTCGCCATTGACCTCGACATCGTCGGAATAGGTCTGGTTGAGTGCCACGTTGAGCGACGTCTCGGGGCTGAGGGCCAGGGCGGCACCGAGCGACAGCGCGTACTCGTTGCCGAGATCCACGTCGTCGTCCTCGAAGGAATAGCTGTAGGTGAAGCCCGCGACGAAGGCGAGCGGGTCCTGGCGCTTCACGGCGACGAGCTGGCCGCGAATCTGGTGGAAGCCATTGCCGAGAAACACCCCGTCGTCGAACTGGTCGCCCGTGGCGGTGTCCCAGACGATGCGGCCGACCAGATCGGGCCGCCACTCGCCCTCGCGCAGCAGCGTCTTGGCGAAGCCGAGCGTGATGTCGCCGAGCCCGTAGCCCGTGCGCTCCTGCGAGTTCGCCACGCCGCCGTTGATGTCGAGATTGGCCTGCTCGTTGACGAGGTCGAACGGCAGGTTGAGCTCGAACTGCGAATCGAAGGGCAGCCCGACATTGAGCCCGAGATCGAAGGCGAACTCGTTGCGTTCCGTGTTCGCGTTGGCGACCTGCGCGCCGGCGACGGTCGGGAAGTTCGAATCACGCCTGGTGAAGCCGACCACGGGTGCTATCTCCGACTGCCCCGCGGGCAGCAGAAGGGCTCCCACATCGACCAGGGTGCGCTCGAGAGCCCGCTCCGCCGCGAGCTCGTCCACGTCGATCAGGCCGCGCGCGGCGGGAGCTGACGGTGCCTCGGCGGCCTCCACCGCCTCCGGCTCCTCGGCCGGCGCTTTGGGAAGTGCCTCGGCCCCTGCCTCCGCGGGCGGTGCCGCCTCGCCCCCCAGCCGGCGCTCGAGCTCGTCGACCCGCCGCATCAGCTCGATGATGACGGCGTCGCGCGCCTTCAGCTCCTCCTGCAGGGTCGCATCGCTGACCGGCGTCGCATCCTGCGCCGCCGCGGGACCCGAAACGTGCAGGACGGCGACGGCGGTCGCCAGGGCCGCCAGCGGCAGGCGCGGGGTTCGTGGGGATGTCGGGTGCCGACGGTGCATGAAGTCTACCACTTCTGATGAGGCTCAGCGAAGCACCAGGAACTCGGCCAGGGTCGGCTCCAGGCGGTTCGGCGGGATGAGCCCGTCGCGCCGCTCCACCACGAAGCCGACCCGTCCGAGCTGCGGAAAGTCGATCCAGGTATCCATGAACCGCTGCCGGCTCATCGTGCGATTGCCGTAGGCCGGATCGGCGAGCAGCACGCTGCCGCCGAGCTCGCCCCGAAAGACGACGAAGTGGCGAAAGCCCTGCAGATCGAGCGGCACGATGATCGGTGCGTAGTCCAGCACATGCTCGTAATCGAGCTGGCCGAAGCCGATCCCCTCGTAGCCTCGCTTGTCGACGAAGCGCTTGAGGTCGAGGAGCGAGAAGCCCTGGCGCAAGCGGACGAGGGCGGGGTTCTCGATGTATTCCGGCCGGTCGATGAGGCCGAGCGCGATCTCGCGCTCGGTGATGCGATCGCCGTGCTGGTAGGTCAGGAGCGTGGCCAGGGCGGCCGCGGCACAGCTTATGTCGAACTCCTGGATCACCACGTGGCGGCGGCGCATCTCCATGACGCTTCGGACCGACTGGGCCACGGCTAAGCCCGGAGTGGTAGCTCCCGCCGCCAGAAGGCCGAAGCCTGCGAGAAAGTTCCGCCTACTCGAGTGCGCCAATGTCGCCACCTCCTCCACGCGGGATAGGGATCCATCGCCGAGGCGGTCAACTCCCGCCCGTCAGGCCCGCCGTGATCGCGATCCGCCGTTACCCTAATGCCACGCCGCGCGCGCAAGCAACAGCGGCGGGCTGGATCGGGGGCCGATGGGCTGTGCATCGGCGATCCGCCTGTGCGATGCTCGGCCGGCTCGACCGGAGGAGGACAATCGCCGATGAGCAGACCAAACCCACGGTTTAAATCTCCAGATCCATTCGATCATCGCTAAGTGACGGTCCGTTAAGCTTAATGTGCGGATCGCCACAATGGTTCAAAAGTCGTATGGCCTTTTGAACAAGTTGCGCGAACGGTGAAAGTGCTGGCATCTTCTCCACACACGGTTCTGACCGTCGCGGCTGCTTCTACCGGGCTCCGTCGCTAAGGTCGATCGAAGGGTTCCTCGGCCAGGCAGGCCAAGACAGAGAGGTAAATGCGATGCCGATTTCGATCTCCCCCAGGAAGGCCGCCGCCCTGGCCGGCCTCGCGGCCCTGGCCGCGGCGCTGCCGCAGCTTTCGGCGGAAGCCGGAGAGCCGCTGCGGCTCGACACCGCCCAGCTCGACGCGGTGACCGCGGGCGCCATGCTGACCGGCTTCACCGCCTTCGGGCAGTCCGATGCCACGGGGCCGGTCTCGTCGTTCTCGACGACCAATTTCACCGCTGCCTCCACGGCCTCGCCGACCTTCTCCACCGCCGGCGGCAGCGTCTCGAGCTTCGGTCTGGCGCTCGGCAAGAACTCGACCGCCAATGCCGACACGGGCGTTCTCGACGCGCAGGGGGACAACGTCATCGTCAAGCCGTTCAATGCCAGCGGCAGCGGTGCCAACTACGCCTACGATTTCAGCTACACCTACGTCTACGCCTATTCCAGCGAGTGGGCGTTCTGAGCGGCTCTGGAGCAGCGTGATCGCCTATCCACTTTCGGCCATCATCCAAAGGGTGAATTGCGGTTCCGCGAGAAATCGTTCTAAGTTCTTATCGGATATGGATAGTTTTCAGGCTTTCCAGTTCGAGCTTGGGCGGTTCTCCGGGTGGCTGAGTGGGCAAGAAATCAATTGCACGATCGGGAAGGATCGTGCCTGAGGAAAGCGTCAAGCCATGCGTATCTTGAACGGAGTGCTCGGAATCCTGCTCCTGGGGGCGAGCGGCGCCGCCCTGGCGGACGAGCCGGTTCGCCTCGATGCCGCCTCGATGGACTCGGTGGTCGCAGGTTTCTGGAACGGTGGGGGTGTGGCCTTCACCTTCGGCGGCTCGACCTTCGGCCAGTCCAACAACTTCATCGAGCTCTCGCAGGCCGGCTCGAAGCTCGAGACCAAGCAGACGCCGACGACCCTCCAGGGCAACTTCCAGGCCTATGGCGTCGCCCAGTTGCAGGCACAGTCGCTCGGCATCGGCAGCACCGCCACCAGCGGTGGCGGCGGTGTCTACACCACGGTGTTTCAGTAATTGTCCGCGTCGGTGCGCGGCGAGCCGGATGAGATGGCCGACCCGCACCGGCAAGGACTCACGAGGTTCTCGATCGATCGACTGACAACGCGGTGACCCGATCGATCGTGGACGATGGATACCCAACCCTAGGAGAAGCCTCAATGTCGATGAAGAAGATCCTCCTCGCCGGTTTCGCTGGCACCCTCCTCGCCGGCAGCGCCATGGCCGCCGAGCCGATGACGCTCACCGACAGCCAGCTCGACGGCGTGTCGGCCGGTGCGACCCTCGTCGCCGGCATCGCCCTCGTCGGTCCGTTCCAGGCGCTCGGTGGCCAGAGCCTGAGCTTCACCGACCTGTCGCAGGTCGCCACTGTCGAGCAGTTCGCCGGCAACCCGACGAGCGTGCAGAGCCTCTACCAGACCCAGGCGGCCGCCGGCCTGCAGGCGTCGCACATCACCAACAGCCCGGGTGGCGCGGCCTTCCTGAGCGGCGGCACGTTCGCCCTCGGTGGCTCGGTCACGTTCCCGTGAGCTGACAGGATCCCTGCGGGACGGGGATCCGTCTGAACGGTGAGCGAGGTCCGCACAAGCGGCTCCCTCTCCACCGTCACCGGCGATCCGCCGGATGATTCGAAAGAGCCTCATCCCTGGATGGGGCTCTTTCCTTTTGTCGGAACGGCGGGCAGATTCGCGGCTATCGTGGAGTTCGCAGCGGAAGTCGCAGGACATCATGCAGGGGGCCGACCGTCGCGACGATGAAGGGCAGCCGGCGGAAGTGGCCGATGGGCTGCTGGACGCCTGCCGCGCCGCTTGGGGTGCCGGCGATGCCGGCCGGGCGGAAGCGCTCTGGCGCGAGGCTGAGGCCGCACGGCCGGATTTGCCGCGGGTGCATGCGGTTCGGGGATACATGCGAGCGGCAGGGGGCGACGCCGAGGGTGCCGCCGCGGCCTACCGGCGGGCCGTCGAGCTCGATCCGGCCTATGTGGCGGCCTGGCACGGCCTGGCGACGGTCCTGCAGGGGACCGGGCAGGCCGGGGCAGCCCTCGAGGCGCTCGATCATGTGGTCCGTCTCGCGCCCGGCCACCTCGATGCCCGGCTGCAGCGGGTCCTGGTCCTAGCCGGCCTCGGCCGGCACGAGGCGGCGCTTTCGGCGGCCGCGGCGGCGATCGCGCAATTTCCCGAGGCGGTGGAGCTGCGCGTGGCGCGGGGCCTGGTGCTGCGCAGAGCGGGGCGGCTCGAGGAGGCTTTGGAGGCCCAGGAGGCCGTCCTCGCGCGATCGCCCAAGACCGCCTCGGCCTGGGCGGAGAAGGGCAGCGTGCTTCATGAGCTCGCCCGCTTCGACGAGGCGCTCGAGGCGTTCGACGAGGCGCTCGGGATCGACGAGACGAATGTCTTCGCGCTGAACGGCATGGGCCTCGCCGCGTTCGAGCTTCGCCGACATGCGGTGGCCCTGGCGGCTTTCGAGCAGGCGCTGGCGCTCGAGCCCGCGAATGTGGACGCACTCTTCTACCGGGCGATGGCGCTGGAAGCGCTCGGCCGGCTCGTCGAGGCGCTGAACGCCTATCGCGAGATGCTGGCGCACCGGCCGCGTTTCGCGTTGGCCTACAACAACATCGCCAAGATCGAGCGCGAGATGGGGCTGATCCAGAAGGCGCAGGCGACCTGGCGGGTGGCCCTCTCGATCGATCCCGACCATCCGCAGATGCACAGCAATCTGCTGCTGACGATGCTCTACGATCCGGACCGCACCGCCGAGGAGCTGGTCCAGGAGCATGCTGCCTGGGGCGAGCGGTTCGGGCACCCCAAAGACCGTTTCACGTCCTGGCCCAACGACCGCGATTTGGACCGCAAGCTGCGGATCGGGCTCGTTTCGGCCGAATTCTGCCGCCACGCGGTCAGCAGCTGGCTTCTGGCCGGGCTGCAGTCCCTGGATGCCGAGCGGTTCTCCGTCGTCTGCTACTCGAACCGCGCGATCGAGGACGAAATCACGGCGCGCTTCAGGAAGCTGGCATCGGAGTGGCGGCGGATTTTCGGCATGGACGATGCGAGCCTCGCCCGGCTGATCCGAGCCGATGCCATCGACATCCTGATCGACGTCACCGGCCATACGGCCTTCAACCGTCTGCCGCTCTTCGCCCTGAAGCCGGCGCCGGTGCAGGTGGAGTGGCTCGGCTATCCCTATACGACGGGCCTCGATGCGATCGACTACAGCATCATGGACGAGGTCGCCGTCCCCGAAGGCGAGGAGGTGCAGTTCGTCGAGGAGGTGGTGCGGCTGGCGACGGGCCGCTTCTGCTTCGATCCGCCGGCGGAAGCACCCGACGTGGCCGGCCCTCCGGCCCTCCGCAATGGCTGGATCACCTTCGGCAGCTTCAACAACGTGGCGAAGCTGACGGATCAGGTGCTCGAGGTCTGGTGCCGCATCCTGCATCGCCTGCCGACCTCGCGGCTGATCCTCAAGTCGCCGGCTCTCGGGCATTCGGCGGTGGCCAACCGCATTCGTGCCACGATCTGCGGGACGGGCATCACCGAGGCCCGCCTCGAGCTGCGGCCCGGCTCCGACTACGTGACCCTGCTCGGCCAGTATGCGGATGTGGACATAGCACTCGATCCGTTCCCCTTCGGTGGCGGGGCCACGAGCTGCGAGGCGCTCTGGATGGGCCTGCCGGTGGTGACGCTGCCGGGCTGGCAGCCGGTGTCGCGGCAGACGCAGGGCTTTCTTCTGGCGCTGGGGCGGCCGGAATGGGTGGCCGCTGATGTGGCCGACTACGTCGAGATCGCGACCCGCCTCGCCGGCGATCCGCTCCGGCTCGCGGATCTGCGCGTGGCGCAACGCGAGATCATGCGAAGCTCGCCGCTTTGCGACAAGCGGGCGCTGGGCGATGAGCTGGACAGGGCCTTGCACATGATGTGGCGGCGCTACGCCACATCATGTGCGAAAGGCTAGGGGTCGGAATCAGCGGAATGTGCTGGCGACGCTGCTGCTGGTGCCGCCCGAGCTGTAGTCGCCACCGGAGACGGTGCCCTGGAGGCTCGCCGAGGCGATGCTCTGGCCGTTCTGGCTGTTGGCGATCAGGTTGGCCGCGATTTCCGAGCCGGCTGGTGCGTTCGGGATGGTGACCGTCGCGGTGGCGCCACCCGAGGTCGCAATGATCTGGTTGGGCGGCGGCGGCGGGTTGGTGGTGGGCGGCGTGGTGGGTGGCGGCGGGGGAGGCGGTGCCGGCTGCAGCAGGCCGGGCGAGATCTGGCCCTGCACGCCGCTGAACGCCGGATTGGTGTTGAACAGGGGGGCGCCGGCGGTCACGCGATCGAGCTGATGATCGGCCAGGCGCAGCTCGCCGGCATCCGCCGACGCCAGGCTCGCCACGAGGCAACAGGAAGCGAGGCCCGCCGCCCGAACTAGAGACTTCATGAGTTTTCTCCCTTTTTTCTCGACAGTGGCTCCAAGCCACAACCAACGCAACGCAACGTCAATCGGGCCGATTGCCACCGCACGGCTCCCGCCCGGATGGGGCCCCGGCGATGCTTCGCCGAAGCCCCGTTGCCCGATCGATCGCTACGACGGATTCAACAGGCCCAGCAGCGCGCCGATCAGGCCGCCGAGCCCCCCGAGACCGCCTCCGCCCCCTCCGGGACCCGGCTCGGCGGGCGGCGGCGGTGGCGGCGGCGGATCGCGCAGAAGGCCGAAGTCGACCTGATTCTGCACACCGTCGAAGGCCGGATTGAGCTCGAAGAGCAGGCTGCCCGCGGTCACCCGGTCGAGCTCCTGGTCCGCGAGCCGGGCCTGGTCGGCGGCGGCCCACGTGGCGCTGGCGACCAGGCAAGCAGAGGCGAGACATGCAACACGAATTGGCGACATCATAGCGCTTTCTCCCTTCAGAGTCGGTCGTTTCGAGTCACCACGCAGGTTATCGGACCTCTGCGGACGGCCGGATCAACGCAGGCCGAGCAAGGCCGCGATGAGGTTGCCGAGGTTGAAGCCGCCGCCTCCACCGCCACCCGGACCCGGAACCACGGGCGGAGGCGGCGGGGGCGGCTCGTTGAGCGGACCCTCGAAGACCGGGAATCCGCCGAAGCTCGATCCCACGGGCTGAAAATTGTCGTTCGGCCCGAAGGCGAAGTCCTGGGAGCCGCCGAAAAACTCGTCACCGGCGGTGACACTGTCGAGCTGGGTGCTCGAGAGCCGAATCTCGCCGGCGCTGGCGCTTCCGGCAGCACCCAGCAAGGCGACGGTCGCCAAGCCGAGTGCCAGGGCAGGCGTTCTCATGGGTCGTCTCCACTCCCTGTGTGTTCGAGGGCGGGTCCGGCAACGAGGGAGGTCCACCGGATGCCTCGGACTGAAAGAAGGCCCGAGGGATTCCGATTTTTCCCTGCCCGTGCCATCGACCCGACCCCTTCTGGATCATCGCTGCGCGAGGCCGCCGCTCAGGGCGGCGGCGGGAAGCCCCGATCGGCCGCGATGTCCTGCAGGCCGTCCAGGATGAAGGTGAGGGTCGGGTCGGGGCTGGCGGGGAGCTCTCCATACTTAGTCTCGTACTGCGTGATCAGGCCCCTTCTGAGCTCGAATGCCGCGAGGCCGACGAGCGATGAGTTGAGGATCTCGAAGGGCTGTCCCAGCAACGTGCTGCCCGCCACCACCTGATCCATCTGGCTATCGGTGAGGCGCAGCTCGTCCGCGGTGGCCACGCTCGCGGTCAGAAGACAGAGGCCCGAGACAAGGGAAAGGCCGGCCAAACGCATGAAGTTCACTCCCTACAGTCGTGTCCAAGCCACCGCGGCTCAACTGTTCTTCAGCGGGCTTGCTCAAGAAACGCGGCTGATGCGCGATGTCGTTAATAGTTAACATTACCGGGGAAGTGCCACAACATATCGGAAGCGGTAGCCGATACAGCGGATGCGCCGGGGGTGGCGCCGGGACTCCGGTGCCGGCGAGGGGCTCTACGTCTTTTGGCTGATGCCGCAACGGCGAGCGGGGCCGGCGCTTGGCGCCGGCCCCGTCCGGGCTCGAGAAGGAGGGGCGGTCAGGCCGCGATCGGCTCCGGCTCGGTCGTGATGGAGCCGACGTCCAGCCCGCCGCCGAGGCCGGCCGTCGCGAGGGCGATGTGGGTATCGCCGCCGGCACCGCCATCGGCGGCGACGGCGATTCCCTCGCGGATGTCGATCTGGGCTGCACCGGCGAACTCGCCGAAAAGCTCGGCCAGGGCCAGGGGCTGGTTGTCGTTGACACCGGCGATCGTGATGGAGCCGCTGATCAGCCCGGCGACATCGAGGTGGAACGTGCCGTCGCCGAAGGCGATGGCGTTGGTGTTGCCGAGGGCGAGGCCCACGACCTCGGCGGTGAGGTTGCCGAGATCGATGTGGCTCACGGCGTTCTCGAGCAGCTCGGCGAGCGGCGTGCCGCCCAGGAGATCGGGCAGGGCCGGTGGCGCCAGCGTGCCGCCGAAGGGCTCGCCGAGCGGGCCGGCCGCACCCGTGGCGAGGAGGAGCGAGTCGTAGAGCTCGCCGCCCAGAGGCTGGAACATGGGGCTCGGCAGGATCTGCAGATCCAGATCGGCGACGAGGTTGCCGGTCGCTTGCGGGTTGCCGTCCGGGCCGACCGTCACCGCGAGGCTGCCCTGGAGAATGCCGGTCATCACCGCCGAGAAATAGGGCATGCCGCCGATCGCCATCGAGGTGCCGGCGACAGCACCGACCTCCAGCACGAGGTCGAACTGCGTGGTGCCGTCCTCGGCGAGCGAGGCATTGGCGGTGCCGGCGGCGTTGAAGAGGCTCAGCGTCTCGTAGGTGACCACGCCGGGCGTGATGGGCAGCACGTCGACGAGGACGTCGCCCACCGCATAGCCACCCTCGCCATCGGCGAGCAAGTACTGGAAGCCGGCGGGCCCGGTGTAGCCCGGTTCCGGGGTGAAGACGACGAAGCCATCGGGCGTGACCCCGACCGAGCCGTTCTGCGCATTGCCGAGGCCGACGACGCTCAGGGGATCGCCTTCCACGTCGCTGTCATTGGCGACGAGGCTCGCCAGCGGCGCGAAGAAGCCCACCGTCTGGTAGCCGGTGAAGAAGTCCGGTGCCGCGACGGGCGCGTCGTTGACGCCCTCGATGGTCAGCTCCACCGTGGCGGTGCTGGTGGCGCCGTGGCTGTCGCTGATCGTGTAGCTGAAGCTCTCGCGCGCCGTCTCGCCCGTGCCGAGATGATCGAAGCTGCCGCGCGGGTCGTAGGTGGCGGTGCCGTCGGGATGGACGGTGAGCTGGCCCCCGAGCCCGCTCGCGTCCACGTCGGTCACGCGGAGCACGTCGCTCCTGTCGATATCGCTGTCGTTGGCGAGGAGGTCGAGAAGGGCGACGGTGTCCTCGTCGGTGCGGGCATGATCGTCAACGGCGACCGGCGCATCGTTGCAGCCGATGATCTTCACCGTGACGCTGGCGGTGCCGGTCGCTCCGTGCTGGTCGGCCATGGTGTAGGTGAAGGTCTCATACGCGACCTCGCCCTCGCCCAGGTGATCGAAGGCGCCGTTGTGCCGGTAGGTCAGGGTGCCGTCGTGATTGACGAAGGCCTCACCGGTGAGGCCCGACGTGTCGACGCCGACGACTCGGATCGTGTCGTTGGCGTCGACATCGGTGTCGTTGGCGAGAACATCGATCCGGACCGGCCAGTTCTGGTTGGTCTGCGCCATGTCGTCATGCGCCACCGGCGCGTCGTTGACGCCGTTGATCCGAACCCGGACGCTTGCGGTGCTGGTGGCGCCATGGTCGTCGGCGATGGTGTAGGAGAAGGTCTCGAACGCCTTCTCGCCCTTGCCCAGGTGATCGAAGGCGCCGTTCGGGCGGTAGGTCAGGGTGCCGTCGTGATTGACGAAGGCCTCGCCCTCGAGCCCGGCCGTGTCGACGCCGACCACCCTGATCGTGTCGTTGGCGTCGACATCGCCATCGTTGGCGAGGACGTCGATCCTGACCGGCCAGTTCTGGTTGGTGACGGCGCGATCGTTCGAGGCCTCGGGTGCGTCGTTGACGCCGGTGATCTCGACCGTGACGGTCGCCCGGCTCGTGGCGCCGAAGCGGTCGGCGACGGTGTAGGTGAAGGTCTCCCGGGCACTCTCGCCCTGGCCGAGGTGGTCGAACCGGCCGTTGGTCTCGTAGAGCACGGTGCCGTCGTCGTTGAGGGTCACCCGGCCCATGAGCCCGGCATCGTCGACGCGGATCACGCGCGGCGCGTCATTCGGATCGTTGTCGCGGTCGTTGGCCAGAACCTCGATGAGCACGGCACCCTTCTCGTGGGTCGTCGCGTCGTCGTGGCGGGCGATGGGCGGGTTGTTGATGAAGCGGCCGCCATTGGACGCCGATCCGGACCCGCCGGTGGCACCGTCCGCGCCGCGGCCGCCGCCGCTGTCGTCGAGGCCACCGCTCGTCGCGTGGAAGGCATGGGTGCCGCCGAGGGGCCGCGCGCCCTGGACGGCGCCGAGCTGCAGGGTGGGGTCGGGGGCGGCGCCGAGGGCCTCGATCTGCATCGTCCGGAAATCGGCGCCGCCGCCGCTTCCGGTGCCGGATTCGGGGGCGATGGCGGCGAGCTCCGCGGCCGCCAGCGGCACCGGCAGAGGACCGCCCGCCTCGTCCAGCGCTTCGACGAGGGGCGCCATCGGCAGGGTCTCGCCGTCGCCGAGACGCAAGAACGCGCCGTCCTCGAGCGGCAGCTCGGCCAGAATCCGCTCCCCGCCGTCGGCGAGATGCAGGACCAGCCGCGAGCCGGCGAGCTCGAAGGTGGCGTCGGCCGTCGCCACACCCGTGAGGTCGACGGCGATGAAGGCGGCGCCATCGGAATCGGCGGCGCCGCTCTCCCGGATCGCCGGCTGCGAGGGCGCGGCCTCGTCGCTCCTCGGTGCTTCATTCCCGGCCGGCAGGGCAGGGGTGGCGCCGGCAACGGTGCTGATCGGGGCTTCGGCCATGGCGTCCTCTCGGCTTCGGTCACAGGAAAGTCGTGTCGACCGAAGAACCCGATGCCGTTGCATTGTGCGCTGGCGCGCAGCCGGGCCCGATCAACGACTATCTTGTAATCGAGGACGTCGTGGCGAATCTTTGTTAATATGCTGGATTCGTTTACGCTTTTCTTATTCTTGTACGCCGAATCCGCTGTTCCGCCCTATTTACTCTTAGCTTTTACCTTCAAGCGGCGGATCATGGTGAAGAGGGGGCGGGTTCGCCCCGCCCCCGTCTCGTCAGTCCTGCTGCGCCTTCAGGTCGAGCGATGCCGAGTTGAGGCAATAGCGCAAGCCCGTGGGCTCCGGCCCGTCGGGGAAGACGTGGCCGAGATGGGCGTCGCATCTGGCGCACAGCACCTCGGTGCGGGTCATTCCATGGCTGCGATCGGCCTTCGTCGCCACCGCCTTCTCGTCGAGGGGCGCCCAGAAGGAGGGCCAGCCCGTGCCGCTCTCGAACTTGGTGGCGCTCGAGAAGAGCGGCTGGCCGCAGCAGACGCAGGCATAAGTGCCCTTCGTCTTGGTGTTCCAGTAGCGGCCGGTGAAGGGCCGTTCGGTGCCTTGCTCGCGCGCCACGCGATACTGCTCGGGATCGAGCCTGGCACGCCATTCGGCGTCGTTTCTGACGACCTTCTCGCTCATGACGACTTCTCCTCGGCAAGCTGGGCTGCCGCCTCGGCCAGAGCATCGAAGGCGATGGTCACGCAGTCGTGCCGGCTTTTCACGGCACGCACCGGGGCCAGCATGGCGAGCTCGGGGAAGGGCGGATCAGCGCTCTTGCCATCGAGATAGGCGCGGATGGCGGCGCGTAAAGCCTCCGTCTCCCGCAGCGGCAGGCCGGGTGCGTGGGCGGCGAGCAGGGCGGCCGCGGCCTGGGTCAGAAGGCAGCCCCGCGTCTTGTGGGCGACGGCGGCTATCCGCCCCGCCTCGCCCTCGAGATCGAGCGTCACCCGGTCGCCGCACAGGGGGTTGTCCGCCGTGGCCGACCCGCCCGGATGTTCGAGCCGCCCGGCATGGCTCCTGTCGCGGGCGGCCTCGATGATCGTTCGGTTGTAGAGCTCCTCGTTCATCGCAGCATCTCGATGACGCGCCCGAGACCCAGGACGAGGGCCTCGATATCGTCGTCGTCGTTGTAGGGGGCGAGGCTGGCGCGGGCGGTGGCGATGGTGTCGAACCGCTCCATCAAGGGCTGGCAGCAGTGATGCCCTCCCCGGAGCGCCACGCCGGCGATCTGATCGACGAGCTGGCAGACATCGTGGGCATGCACGCCCTCCACCTCGAACGAGACCACGCCGAGGCGCTGCTGCAAGCCCAGGGGCCCCATGATGCGGATGCCGGAAAGGGTGCCGAGCCCGTCGAGCAGGCGGTTCGTCAGCCTCGCCTCGTGCTCGGCCAGGGCCGACCAGTCCTGCTCCATGAGCCATTCGGCGGCGGCGGCCATGGCCAGGACCGGGCCGATCGGCGGCGTGCCGGCCTCGAAGCGGTGCGGCGGATCGGCATAGGTCGTGCCGGCGAAGCTCACCTGGCGGATCATCTCGCCGCCGCCGAGCAAAGGCGGGAAGGCCTCGAGAAGGGCGGATTTGCCCCAGAGCACGCCGGCTCCGGTGGCGCCGAACATCTTGTGCGCCGAGAAGGCGTAGAGGTCGGCGCCGATGGCCGCGACGTCGATCGGCCCGTGCGGCGCGCGCTGGGCACCATCGACGACGAGGACGGCTCCGACCGCGTCGGCGGCCGCCCGGAGCCTGGCGAGATCGGTCACCGCACCGGTCACGTTGGAGACGTGGGTGACCGAGACGACCCTGGTCCTTTCGCTCAGGCAGTCCTCGAGCCAGTCGAGGTCGAGGCGGCCCTCGTCGGTCACGGGAAGGGCCCGGACCACCGCGCCCTTGGCCTCCGCGGCGAGCTGCCAGGGCACGATGTTGCTGTGGTGCTCGAGACCGGAGAGGAGGATCTCGTCGCCGGCCCCGAGGCTGGCAGCGAGCCCGTGGGCGGCGATGTTGAGCGCTGCGGTGGCACCCGAGGTGAAGACGACCTCCTCCGGCGCGGCGGCGCCGATATAGCGGGCCATCGTCGAGCGCGCCGCCTCGAATGCGGCCGTCGCCCGGTCGGCGAGGCGGTAGACGCCACGCTTCACATTGGCGCGCGACGTCGTCTCGAACTCCCAAAGCGCCTTCGCCGCGGCCGCGCAGATCTGGCCGGTCGCAGCGTTGTCGAGGTAGTGGAGGGGCTCTGGGTGGCTCGCGAAGATCGGGAACGCCGGCCGGAGATCTCGGCCCTTCGCCATCAGCGGTGCCCGGCGAGGTAGGCGTCGAGGGACTCGGGCGTGTCGATGTCGACGAGGCTGCCACCCCTGTCGCAGGCGATCTCGGTCACCGCCTCGGCATGCTGGCCGATCAGGTGCCGGGCACCGACATCGCCCTCGATGGCGAGCATGGCCGAAAAGAAGGCGCTGCCCCAGAGCACCGGATTGCCGCGCTTGCCGTTATGGGTCGGCACCACGATGGCACGTCCCCCCTCCGGATCGAACGCGCCGATCAGCCGGTCGATCAGCTCGGCGTCAATCTCCGGCATGTCGCCGAGGCAGACGAGCACCGCGTCGGTGCGCGGCGGCAGAGCGGCGATGCCGGCCTTGAGCGACGTGCTGAGGCCGTCCGCATAGGCCGGGTTGTTGACGATGCGCACCGCCGTGCCCTCGAGCACCGTCTCGACCGCCTCGTGCTGATGGCCGGTGACGACGATCACGTCGCTGGCCTTCGAGGCGAGCGCTGCCTCCACCGTGTGGCGCAGCATCGGCTTGCCGTCGATCGGGATCAGGAGCTTGTTGGGGCCGCCCATGCGGCGCGACTGGCCGGCGGCGAGCACGAGGACGGCGATCCGCGGCTCGGACCTCGCCGACGGCTTCACGGCGCGCGGCTGCGGCCGGGTCGGGATCTCCACGAGCAGGCCGCCCACACCCATGCCCATGATGGCGGCGCGATCGACCTCGAGGTCCGTCGCGAGCCGCTGCAGCACCCAGTCGAAGCCGTTGATCTTGGGCGACCGCGCGCAGCCCGGCAGGCCCAGCACCGGCATGGGGCCGAAGTGCCCGAGCAGGAGCAGGTTGCCCGGATCGACCGGCATGCCGAAATGCTCGATGGTGCCGCCGGCCGCCTCGATTCCGGCGGGCAGCACGTCCCGCCGGTCGGTGATCGCCGAGGCGCCGGAGATGAGCAGGAGATCGCCGCCCGCCTGGCGCGCCTCGGCGATGGCCGGGGCGAGCGCCTCCGCGTCATGCGCGCAGCGGCTCTCGCCGGCGAGCGAGCCCCCCACGGCGGCCATGCGCTCCTCGGTGATGCGCGCCGTCTTGTCGAGCATCTTGGTGCTGGTGTCGGGCAGGGCCGTCTGGATCAGGCGGGCCACGAGCGGCCGGAACGGGTGCAGGCGGAGGAAGGGCTGCCGCTCCTCGAGGATCGCCATTGCCTGCTCGACCGCTTCCGCAGGCGCGGCGAACGGGATGATCTTGACGGTCGCCAGCATCTGGCCGAGTCCGACGGCCGCGTAGTCCGGCAGCGTCGCGATGGTGATGGCCTCGTCGATGCGGTTGACGGCGTCGATGGCGTCCCTGTCGACCGTCATCACGCCGTCCTCTTCGGCGAAGATGTTGGCCCGGCCGGTGAAGGCGCTGGCGACGCGGATGCCCGGGCCCGCGAAGGTGGCGGCGAGCCGTGCCGCGGCGGTGTCCTCGGGCACGTCGCCCGCCTCGAACCGTGCCGCGACCACCGTCTCGATTCCCGCCCCGCGCAAGGCGGCGAGGTCGTCGTCTTCGAGCAGGCGGCCCTTCTTCAGGTTCAGGCCCTCGCGGCGGATGCTGTGGACGAGGAGCGCCCCCTTGGCGTCGGCGATGGCGATGGGTCCGAACTTCATGCCGCTTCCCTCCGCAACGAGGTGACGTCGGGACGGCGCAGCGCCACGGTCATCTCGGCCATGACGGCGATGGCGATCTCCGCCGGGCTCACGGCGCCGATCGCGAGGCCGGCCGGGCCGTGGATGCGCGCGAGCGCCCGATCGCCGTGGCCGAGCGCCTTCAGCCGCTCGATGCGCCGGGCATGGTTCCGCTTGCTGCCGAGGGCGGCGATGTAGAAGGCGTCGCTGCGCAAGGCGACATCGAGCCCCGGATCGTCGAGCTTGGGATCGTGGGTCAGGACGACGATCGCCGAGCGCCGGTCGGGGGCGAACGCCTCCATGCCCTCGTCCGGCCAGTCGTGCGAGAGGGCGACGCCCGGAAAGCGCTCCTCGGTGGCGAAGGCGCCGCGCGGGTCGATCACCGTCACGGCGTAGCCGGCGATGGTCGCGATGGGTGTCAGCATCTGGGCGATGTGCACGGCACCGACGATGGCGAGGCGCAAGGACGGGTTGAAGATCTGGAGGAAGTACCGCCCGCCGGCCGTCTCGACCGCGCGCGAACGGTCGTCGCGCACGCAGGCTTCGGCCTCGGCGAGCACCTCCGGTGTCACCTGCCCGAGCACCACCTCGCCGTCGACGACGAGCGCTTCCTCACGGGTCTCGAGATGTCGGACGAGGCAGGCGTGGCGTTTGTGGGCCCGCGCCTCGTTCAGCGCTTGCAGCGTGGCGGTACGCACGGCGGCTTCCTAGGAAAGAGCTTCGACGAGAACCTGGACGCGGCCGCCGCAGGCGAGCCCGACCTCCCAGGCCTGCTCGTTGGAGACGCCGAACTCCATGAGCTCGGCCGGCGCGCCGTCGATGACGTCCATGGCCTTCTTGACCACCGCACCCTCGATGCAGCCGCCCGAGACCGAGCCCAGCATGTTGCCCTCGCTGTCGATCAGAAGCTGGCTTCCGGCGGGACGCGGGCTCGAGCCCCAGGTCGAGACCACGGTGGCGAGCGCCACCTTGCGACCGGCGGCATGCCATTCGGCGGCCTTGTCCAGCACCGCGTCGTCCAGCACGGTGTCGTTGAGAACAACGTTATCCAGCATGGGTCTGCATCTCCTGCTGCCCCGCCGCCCAGACCGATACCCCCTCGGCCCGGCGCTGCGGCGCGCGGCTCAAGGCCTCCGCGAGGTCCCTGAGGCTGCTCAGGTTGTGCACGGTCCTAAAATCGTCCACGTGGGCGACCATCGCACGGGCTCCTGTTGAGATGGGTTGGAAACCCTCGTAGCGCAACAGCGGATTGAGCCAGATCAGCCGCCGGCAGGATTTGTGCAGCCGCTCCATCTCCCGCTCGAGCCCGTCGCCGGCGTCGCGGTCGAGCCCGTCGGTGATCAGCATGACGACGGCCCCCTGGCCGAGCACGCGGCGCGACCAGTTGAGGTTGAAGTCCTCGAGGCAGTGGCCGATGCGGGTGCCGCCGGCCCAGTCCTTGACCACCTCGCCCACCCGGTCGAGGGCGATGTCCACGTCGCGGCTGCGCAGATAGCGGGTGATGTTGGTGAGCCGCGTGCCGAAGACGAAGCTGTGCACGCGGTCGCGGTCGCTGGTCAAGGTGTGCATGAAGAGCAGCAGCATGCGGGAGTAGCGGCTCATCGAGCCGGAGATGTCGCAGAGGATGACCAAAGGCGGGTGGCGGCGCAGGCGCTTCTTGCGGGCGAGGTCGATCACCGCCCCGCCGCCGCGCAGGGACTGGCGAAGGGTGCGGCGCAGGTCGATCCGCCGGCCGTGCGGGTGGACCTGGAAGCGGCGGGTCGGCAGGGCGACGATGGGCAGGCGCAGCCCGTGGATCTCGCGCTTCGCCAGGGCCAGCTCCTCGGCCGACATCGCCTCGAAATCCTTCTCCTGCAAAAGCTCCTTGGCGGAGTAGGTGAGGACCGCGTCGAGCTCGATCTCCTCCTCTTCCTCGTCCTCGGGGGCGTCGCCCCGGCCCGGCTCCCTTTCCGGCGTCAGCGCCTCGGCCACGCGGCGGCTGAGCTCCTCCTCCTCGCCGGGCTGGTCGTGCCGGAGCGTCGGCAGCATGAGCTGCATCAGCCGCTCGAGCAGTTGGGGATCGCGCCAGAACACGTGGAAGCACTGGTCGAAGAGCTCGCGCTGATCGCGGCGGTTCACGAAGACGGCGTGCAGCGTCCAGTAGAGGTCCTCGCGGCTGCCGATGCCGGCCATCTCGATCGCCCTAAGCGCCTCGAGCACTCGCCCGGGGCCGAGCGGCAGGCCGGCGGCGCGGAGCGCCCGCGCGAACTCGACGACGTTGAGGGCGAAGCGCCCGCCCTCGATGCCGTCCTCCCCGGGTGTCCCGTTCATCGCCTGGCGGCGGCCGCCTTGAGGGTGATCTCGCGCAGGATGCCCGCCGCCTCGCTGCCCTGGATCTTGGCGATGTCGTCCTGGTACTTGAGCAGCGTGCCGAGCGTGTCGTTGATGACCTCGGGCGTGAGCACGAGCACGTCGAGCGTGGTGAGGGCGCGGGTCCAGTCGAGCGTCTCGGCGACGCCCGGCAGCTTGAAGAGGTCGCGCTTGCGCAGCTCCTGCACGAAGTCGACGATCATGCGCGAGAGCCGCTCGTCGACGCCGGGCAGCCGCGTGAGGATGATCTCGTGCTCGCGCTCGGCCGTCGGGTAGTCGACCCAGTGGTAGAAGCAGCGGCGCTTCAGCGCATCGTGGATCTCGCGGGTGCGGTTCGAGGTGATGATGGTGATGGGCGGTGTCTCGGCCGTGATGGTGCCGACCTCGGGAATGGTGATCTGGTAGTCCGAGAGCACCTCGAGCAGGAAGGCCTCGAACGGCTCGTCGGTGCGGTCGAGCTCGTCGATCAGGAGCACCGGCGCCCCGCCGGCGTGGGGCTCGAGGGCCTGAAGAAGCGGTCGGCTGATCAAGAAGCGGCGGTCGAAGATGTCCTGCCCGAGGGCTTCGCGCGACTTCTCGCCGGTGGCCTCGGCCATGCGGATCTCGAGCATCTGCCGCTGGTAGTTCCACTCGTAGACGGCGGAGGCGAGGTCGAGGCCCTCGTAGCATTGTAGGCGGACGAGGCTGCGCCCGAGCGCCTGGCTCAGCACCTTGGCGATCTCGGTCTTGCCCACGCCAGCCTCGCCCTCGAGGAAGAGCGGGCGGCCGAGCCTGAGGCTCAGGAAGGTCGCGGTGGCGAGGGCCCGATCCGGAATGTAGTCGGCGGCGCGCAGGAGCTCGATCGTGCTGTCGATATCCTTCGGGAGTTCGTTTGCGATCATTTCCGTTTCTCGAGGCTGGACCTCCGACCGTTTACCCGCTGGGTCGGCCGCTGGCTATGTGAAGGATGGATTTTAACGCTTTGGCAACCGGCGCCGGCTTACCTTCCGGCTTCCATCCATTGCCCGAGCCGCCCTGACCCTTGCCCGAGCCGTCGACCATCTGGAGAGGAGGCCGGGGCCTCGTGCCGGCCGGTGCCGCCGGCCAGGGCATCCTGGCCGCCCTCGTCCTTCTCTCCCTCCTGACGCTCGTGGTCCTCGCGGGGGCGCCGCGCCACGCCATCATCGGCGGGACGTTGCTGCGCGATTCGGCCTTCCTGACCCTGGGCGAGGCGGGCTCGCCCTGGCAGCCGGTCGGCCGTTCCGATCTCCCGGAGCGGGTCGCCGAAGGCGTGCGCTTCGGCAATGACGATCCGGGGCGATCCCTTCTGCTCGAGCAGGTGGTGGACCTGCCGCCCGGGGTCGAGGGGCTCCGCCTGACCGCGACCGTCGCGCTGAAAGACGTGCAATCCGGTCCGGAGCGCTGGCAGAAGGCGCGGCTCTTCGTGCTCGGGGTGAAGCCGGACGGCCGCTCCGATCACGGCCGCCCGCACCGCTTCCTCCATGCCACGGGGACGCTGGCGCCGGAGCGCTGGAGCGAGGTCTTCATGCCGGATCCGGCGCTCGACCGGGCGCGGGTGCTGATCGGCCTGCCGCGCGCCACGGGCGAGCTCACCGTCACAGCGATCGAGCTTCAGGGCGTCACGTTTCGGCCCTTCTTCAGGCTGATGCGCGCCCTTGTCATCGCCGGCTGGGCGGTGGCCGCCCTGGCACTCGGGGCCTCGATCTGGCGGCGCAGCACCAACAGGCGGGCGGCGTCGCTGGCGCTGGCTGCTGCCGTGGCCGTCGCCCTGGTCACCTTCGCCCCCTATGACCCGAGAGCACCGGTGCAGGCGCTCTTCGGGGCACTCGGCGGCAACGGCGAGGCGGGCCATCTGAAGCTGGCCCTGCATCTCGGCGTTGCGGCCCTCGTCGGCTTCGCCGCGAGGCTGACATTGCCGGCGCTCGGCTGGGCCCGGCTCTGGGGCGGCCTCGCCGCGTCCGGGCTGGTGCTGGAGCTCGGCGAGTGGTTCAAGGGCACGCTCGACCCTGGCGACGCCGTCGATCTTCTGGCCAATCTCGCCGGCGTGAGCCTCGGACTCGGCCTCGCGTTCCTCTTTCGGCGGCCCGATTGCGGCACGACGCAGCGGTGCCCGTCCGCGCCCCCGGTGGCGGACCAAAGCGAGAAGCCCGCCGCCCCGGTCGCGGTCCGACCATCGTGACGGGGCGGCTTCGGGCTCAGGCGCAGCCCTTGATGGCGCGCTGGGTCATCACCTTGACGAGATGGGCGCGATACTCGGCGGAGGCGTGGATGTCCGAGTTGAGATCGTCCGCCGCCACCTTCAGCCCGGCCACGGCATCGGTGCCGAAATTGCCGGCCAGGGCCTTCTCGGCATCGGTCCAGCGATAGGCGCAAGGGCCGGCACCGGTGATCGCGACCCGGACCTCGCCGCCCCACCTGGTCACGTAGGCGCCGACCATCGAGTAGCGCGAGGCCGGGTTGCGGAACTTCTCGTAATGGCCGCTCTCCGGCCTCTTGAAGTGCACCTCCTTGATGATCTCGTCATCCTCGAGGGCGGTGTCGAACATGCCGGTGAGGAAGTCGTCGCCGGCGATCTCGCGCTTGGTCGTGCGAATGGTCGCCTGGAGTGCCAAAAGGGCACCGGGATAGTCGGCGGCCGGGTCGTTGTTGGCGATCGATCCGCCGAGCGTGCCGAGATTGCGCACCTGCGGATCGCCGATCACCTCGGCCATGCCCGCGAGCGAGGGGATCACCCGGCGGACCACCTCGCTCGACATGACCTGGCCGTGCCGGGTCATGGCGCCGATGGTCACCCCGCCCGCCTCCTCGCGAATGCCGGTGAGCTCCTCGATGGCGCCGAGATCGATGACGGCGGTCGGCCGCGCCAGGCGCTGCTTGAGCGTCGGGATGAAGGTCTGGCCGCCGGCCAGGAGCTTCGCCTCGTCGTCGCTGCCCAGCAACTGGGCGGCCTCGGCGAGGGAAGCGGGCCTCTTGTACTCGAAATCATACATCGTTCGCTCTCTCCCTTGCGGGTGAGGGGTCGGCCCGAAGCCCGACCCCGCCCGGTTTGCTGCGTTTGGAAGCGCCTATTCGGCCGCCCGGGCCATGTTCTGCATCGCGGTCCAGACCCGCTGCGGCGTCGCCGGCATCTCGACGCGCACGCCGATGGCGTCGGTGATGGCGTTGATCACCGCCGCCGGCGCGCCGATGGCACCGGCCTCGCCGCAGCCCTTGGCGCCGATGGAGTTGGAGGTGCAGACGGTGCCGGTGGCGGTCTCCACCTCGAAATTGGGCACGTCGTCGGCGCGCGGCATGGCGTAGTCCATGTAGGAGCCGGTCAGGAGCTGGCCGGCGCCGTCATAGACGGCACCCTCGAGCAGCGCCTGGCCGATGCCCTGGGTCAGGCCGCCATGGACCTGGCCCTCGACGATCGTCGGGTTGACGACGTTGCCGAAATCGTCGACCGCCACCAGCCGCTCGACCCGCACCACGCCGGTGTCGGCGTCGATCTCGACCTCGCAGACATAGGTGCCGGCCGGGAAGGTGAAGTTGGGCGGATCGAAGAAGGCGCCCTCCTCCATGCCCGGCTCCAGATCGGGCGGGTAGTTGTGCGGCACGTAGGCGGCGAAGACCACCTCGCCCATGGTCTTGGACCGGTCGGTGCCGGCGACCGTGAAGGTGCCGTCCTTGAACTCGATATCCGCCTCCGAGGCCTCGAGCAGATGCGCGGCGATCTTGCGGCCCTTGGCGATCAGCTTGTCGCAGGATTTGGCGATGGCCTCGCCGCCGACCGCGAGCGAGCGCGAGCCGTAGGTGCCCATGCCGACCGGCGTCTTCTCGGTGTCGCCGTGTATGACCTCGATGTCCTCGTAGGGAATGCCGAGCCGGTCGGCGACGAGCTGGCTGAACGTCGTCTCGTGGCCCTGGCCGTGGCTGTGGGTGCCGGTCATCACCTGCACCTTGCCGGTATGGCTGAAGCGGACCTTGGCACTCTCCCAGAGCCCGACGCCGGCGCCGAGCGAGCCGACGACCGCCGAGGGCGCTATGCCGCAAGCCTCGATGTAGCAGGAGATGCCGATGCCGCGCCGCTTGCCCTGCGCCTCGGCCGCGGCCCGACGCTGCCCGAAGCCGGCATAGTCGGCGAGCTCGAGCGCCCGGTCCAGGGTCGCCGCATAGTCGCCGACGTCATAGACCAGGGCGACCGGGGTCTGGTACGGGAACGCCTCCCTGGGGATGAAGTTCTGCCGGCGGAACTCGGCCGGATCCTTGCCGATCTCCCTTGCGGCCTCGTTGTAGAGCGTCTCGAGCAGGAACGACGCCTCGGGCCGGCCGGCGCCGCGATAGGCGTCCACCGGTGCGGTGTTGGTGTAGTAGGCCTGAACGTCGCAATAGATCGCCGGCGTCTTGTACTGGCCGGCCAGCAGCGTGCCGTAGAGATAGGTCGGCACGCAGGAGCTGAAGGTCGACATGTAGGCGCCGAGATTGGCCTTGGTGTTGACCCGAAGGGCCGTGGCGTTGCCGTCGGCGTCGATCGCGAGCTCGGCGTGGCTGACGTGGTCGCGGCCGTGGCAATCGGCGAGGAAGCTCTCGCTGCGCTCCGCCACCCACTTGACCGGCCGGCCGCCGACCTTCCTCGACGCCCAGGTGACGACGCACTCCTCGCCGTAGATGAAGATCTTCGAGCCGAAGCCGCCGCCGACGTCGGGGCCGATCACCCTGAGCTTGTGCTCGGGCGCCACCTGCACGAAGGCCGCCATGACGAGCCTGTGGACGTGCGGGTTCTGGCTGGTGACGTAGCAGGTGAACTGGTCGAGGCCACTGTCGTAGATGCCGATCGCCGCCCTGGGCTCCATGGCGTTGGGCACGAGCCGATTGTTGACCAGATCGATCCGGGTGACGTGCGCGGCGCTCGCCATGGCGGCATCGACCGCCGCCTTGTCGCCGAGCTCCCAGTCGAAGATGAGGTTGTGCTCGACCTCGTCGTGGACCAGGGCACCGGCGTCGTGCGCCTCGCCGAGCGCCGCCACGGCCGGAAGCTCGGTGTAGTCGACGACCAGCGCTTCCGCCGCGTCCCGGGCCTCGGCATAGGTCTCGGCGACGACGACCGCGACCCGGTCGCCGACATAGCGGACCTTGCCCTGCGCCAGGAGGGGGTGCGGGCCCATCTTCATGGGCGAGCCGTCCTTCGACTTGACGAGCCAGCCGCAGATCAGGTTGCCGAGCCCGTCGGCGGCGACGTCGGTGCCGTCGAGCACCGCCAGCACGCCGGGCATGTCGGCGACGCTCGCCTTGTCGACGCGCTCGAGCTTCGCGTGGGCATGCGGGCTGCGCACGAACACGGCATGGGCCTGGCCGTGCTGGTTGATGTCGTCGGTGTACCGGCCCTTGCCGGTGATGAAGCGCTGGTCCTCCTTGCGGAGGGCGCGCGCGCCGATGCCGTTAGCCACCATCTTCCTGCATCCCTGTTGTCGAAGCGGCCGTTGGGGGTCGTCCCGGGGTCGCTACTCGGCGGCCTGGGCCGCGCCACCGCGCATGGTCTCGGCCGCGGCGAGGATCGACTTGACGATGTTGTGATAGCCGGTGCAGCGGCAGATATTGCCCTCGAGCCATTCGCGGACCTCGTGCTCGGTCGGATTGGCGTTGTGCTGCAAGAGGTCGACCGCCGACATGATCATGCCCGGCGTGCAGAAGCCGCACTGCAGCCCGTGATTCTCGCGAAACGCCGCCTGCATCGGATGCAGCGTGCCGTCGGCCGCCGCCAGTCCCTCGATGGTGGTGACCTTGCTGCCATCGGCCTGGATCGCCAGCATGGTGCAGGATTTCACGCTCCGCCCGTCGACATGGACGACGCAGCAGCCGCACTGCGAGGTGTCGCAGCCGACATGCGTCCCGGTCAGGCCGAGATTCTGCCGCAGGAACTCGACGAGCAGCGTGCGCCCCTCGATCTCGCCGGACATCTCCTTGCCGTTGATCGTCATCGAAACCCTGGTCATTCTCTCAATCCCTCCCGGCCGCGACCCCCTGGTCGCGGCGTCGTTGCGAATCCGGGCGGCCCGCCGACCGCCCCACTGCGTTCAGGTGCCGAAGATCAAATAGAGCAGGATCAGCACCACGATGGCGATGCCCACATAGGCCGGCATGCCGAGCCCGCCGAGGAAGCCTTTGGCTTCGGGCTTCGGAGCAGGAGCCGGCGCCGGACGGGGCTCCGCCTTCGGGCCCGGCGCCGGCGCCGCCGCCGCCTCGGCGCGCTCCGTCACGGCGGCGGCTGGCGGTGCCGCGGCCGCCGGCCGCGCCTGACCCGCCGCGGGCGGCGCCGTGCCGACGGGGCCGGCCGGCGCCTCGGCGGTGGCGGTGGCGCCCCTGGGGGCCTCGCCGTCGGCCACGATCTGGCTGAACCTGCCGAAGAAGTCGTCGGCCATCTTCTTGGCCGTGCCCTGCACCAGCCGCGAGCCGATCTGCGCCAGCTTGCCGCCGACATCGGCCTTGGCGTTGTAGGTGAGGATCGTGCCGTCGCCGTCCTCGGCGAGGCTGACATCGGCACCGCCCTTGGCGAAGCCGGCGGCACCGCCCTTGCCTTCGCCGACGATGCTGTAGCCTTTCGGCGGATCGATGTTCTCGAGGCGCACATTGCCCGTGAACTTCGCCTTCACCGGTCCGACCTTGGCGGTGACCTTGGCCTCCATCTCGGTATCCGACTGCTTGACCAGCTCCTCGCAGCCGGGGATCGCCTGGCGCAGGATCTCGGGGTCGTTGAGCGCGGCCCAGACCCGCTCGCGGGACGCCGGAATCCGGTATTCGCCTGCCATGTCCATGCGAGCGCTCCCTCTCTCATCCGGCCCAGTGTCGCCGGTTGCGCGGCTTCGGACCTCCGAAAGCCGCAGGCACGGCCCGATCGTCCGCCCCTGGACGGACGTTCCACCCGAGCCCCTTGCCACCAGCGTTATGGCGAAACCCTGGCCTTTGGACAAGAGCGGCCACGGTCGCGCCTCAGCCGCCGAGCAGGGCGGCCGCGGTGGCGTCGAGGATGGCGTCGCTGTCGATCCGGTGGCTCGCATAGAGCGCGGGGAGGTCGGCCGACTGGCCGAACCGCTCGACGCCGAGCGGCGTGACCTTTCGGCCCCCGACCGAGCCGAGCCAGGAGAGGGTCGAGGGATGGCCATCGAGCACGGTGACGAGCGAGGCCGCCGCCGGCAGCTCGTCCAGAAGGCGTGCCGCGGTGCCGGCCGGCCCCTTCGTTCGCCAGTCGGCGTGCAGCCGGTCGGCCGAGGTGACGGCGAGGATGCCGAGGCCCGGCAGATCCTCGGCCATTTCGGCGTGCGCCGCCAGGACCTCGGGCGCCACCGCACCGGCGAAGACGAGGGCGACCTGGCTTCGGGGGCCGGGCGGCACCAGCCAGTAGCCGCCATCGAGCACGCCCGGCGGTGCTGCCGGCCGGTCCGGCTGGGCGATCTGGCGGGTGGTCAGGCGCAGATAGACCGAGCCGCCGTCCGGCGCCTGCAGGTGCTCGAAGGCCCAGCGCATGATCAGCGCCACCTCGTCGGCATAGGCCGGCTCGAAGGCGGTGAGGCCGGGTTGCGACATGCCGATCAGGGGTGTGCCGATCGACTGATGGGCGCCGCCCTCGGGCGCCAGGGTGATGCCGGAGGGGGTCGCGACGAGGAGGAAGCGGGCATCCTGGTAGCAGGCGTAGGTCAGGGCATCGAGGCCGCGATTGATGAAGGGGTCGTAGAGCGTGCCGACCGGCAGCAGCCTGGCACCGAAGAGGTCGTGGGCGAGGCCGAGGCTCGCGAGGTTCAAGAAGAGGTTGTTCTCGGCGATGCCGAGCTCGAGATGCTGGCCCCGGCTGCTCTGCCGCCAGAGGGTGGGCGAGGCGACGGACTCGCTCCTGAAGACGTCCTCGTGCTCGCGGCGGTTGAAGATGCCGCGGCGGGTGACCCAGCCGCCGAGGCTGGTCGAGACGGTGACGTCGGGCGAGGTGGTGACGATGCTTCGACCGAGCGCGGTGTCGGAGCGCGCCAGCTCGGCCATGATCCGGCCGAAGGCCTCCTGCGTCGACATGCTGGCGGCGGCACGTCCGGCCGGCAGCGTCGCCGGCACAGGCACCACCGGCGCTTCGTGCCGGTGGGTGCGGCGGCGCCACGCGACGGAAGCGAGAAAGGCGTCGAGCTCCTCCTCCTCGACGTCGAGCCCGGCATGGGGCGACCATTCCTCGCCGTCGCCGATCCGGTTGCGCGCGCGCATCTCCGCCATCTGGTCGGGCGTCATCAGGCCGGCATGGTTGTCCTTGTGGCCGGCCAGGGGCAGGCCCCAGCCCTTGACGGTGTAGGCGATGAAGCAGTGCGGGCGGTCGTCCTCGACCGAGCGGAAGGCCTCGAGCACCGCCTCGATGTCGTGGCCGCCGAGATTGGTCATCAGGCGTGCGAGCCCGGCGTCGTCGTGGCGCCGCAGCAGATCGCGCACGAAGCGGTTGTTGCCGAGGCGGTTCTCGAGATGCGCCCGCCAGGCGGTGCCGCCCTTGAAGGTGAGGGCGGCGTAGAGGTCGTTCGGACAGTCGTCGATCCACTGCCGCAGCACCTCGCCGCCCGGCTCGGCGAAGGCGGCCTGGAGCAGCTTGCCGTACTTGATCGTGACCACCCGCCAGCCGACCGCCGCGAAGAACTGCTCGATCTTGGCGAAGAGCTGCTCCGGGACCACGCGATCGAGGCTCTGGCGGTTGTAGTCGATCACCCACCAGAGATTGCGGACGTCGTATTTCCAGCCCTCGAGCAGGGCCTCGAAGACGTTGCCCTCGTCGAGCTCGGCGTCGCCGACGATGGCCACCATGCGGCCGGCCGGCCGCTCGGCCGGCACCATGTCGTGCAGCCGCACATAGTCCTGCGTCAGGGAGGCGAAGAGCGTCATCGCGGCACCGAGGCCGACCGAGCCCGTCGAGAAGTCGACCGGTGCCGTGTCCTTGGTGCGCGAGGGATAGGACTGGGCGCCGCCCAGGGCGCGAAAGCTCTCGAGCGCTTCTCGGCTCTGCTCGCCGAGCAGGTAGTGGGCGGCATGCATGATCGGGCTCGCATGCGGCTTGACGGCGATCCGGTCGCCGGGTCGCAGCACGTCGAAATAGAGTGCCGTCATGATCGTCGCCACCGAGGCACACGACGCCTGATGGCCGCCGACCTTGAGGCCGTCGCGGCTCGGGCGGAGGTGGTTGGCATGGTGGATCGTCCAGCTCGCGAGCCAAAGGAGCTTTCGCTCCACCGCCTGGAGCAGCCGGCGCCGCTCGGCCGAGACGAGGGGCGCGCTTCGCTCGATCTGCATGACGTCCATGGGTGTCTCCCGCGCAAGCCGTCCACAGTCTTGCGCTATCGGGATGCGTCGGCAAGCCTCGCCTGCTAAGGAGTCGATCGTGGCACGGTGCGAGGAGGATGCGATGGCCGGCGAAGGGGGCGGGGCGGACAGGGGCGCGCGGGCGCAAGCCTGGCAGGAGCAGGTCCGGGCGATCGTCGAGGAGCTGCCGTTCGAGGACGATCCGTCGGCCTTCGTCGCCGTTCTCGAGGAGCTCGCCCAGGCGCACGCACTGGAGGAGGAGGAATGAGCGCGGCCGAGCTGCTCCAGGGCGATCTCTGGGCCGCGGCGGCGGCGGTGCGATCCGGCGAGGTCGAGGCTCGCGAGCTGACCCTGGCCTCGCTCGAGGCGCTCGACGGCATCGGCCCCCGGCTCAACGCGGTGGTCGAGCTCGACGCCGAGCGGGCGCTCGCCACGGCCGAAGGCATCGATCGGACGCGTGCGGCCGGCGGCGAGCTGCCGCCCCTCGCCGGCGTGCCGCTGGCGCACAAGGATCTGTTCTACCGCGCCGGCTGCGTCTGCGCCTCCGGCACGCGCATCCGCGAGGGCCACGTTCCCCGGGTCACGGCCACGGTGCTCGAGCGGCTCGATGCGGCCGGAGCCGTCGATCTCGGCCGGCTCAACATGGTCGAGTTCGCGCTCGGCCTCACCGGCCACAACGACATCACCGGCCATCCCCGCAATCCCTGGGACACCGACCACATCACCGGCGGCTCGTCGAGCGGCTCGGTCGCGGCCGTGGCGGCGCGGCTCGTCTTCGCCTCCTTGGGCTCGGATACGGGAGGATCGATCCGCGTGCCGGCCGCCTGCGTCGGCATCATCGGGCTCAAGCCCACCTATGGCCGGGTCAGCCGGGCCGGGGCGATGCCGCTCAGCCAGACCCTCGACCACGCGGGCCCGCTCGCCCGCTCGGCCCGCGACCTCGCCTTGCTGATGGAGGCGATCGCCGGCCCCGACCGGCGCGATCCGAGCGCCAGCCACGCGGCGGTGCCGCCGTATTCGAGGCTGCTCGACCGCGCACCCACGAGCCTCCGCGTCGCCGTCGCCGTGGCACCTTTCGAGCTGCCGCTCGATGCGGAGGTGGCGGGGTTGTACGCGGCGGCACTCGAGCGGCTGGAGCCGGCCGGCCTGCGGACCGCCAGCATCGTTCTGCCGCCGCTCGAGGGCCTGAACGTGCTGCGACGCGCCATCATGGTGGCCGAAGCCGCGGCACGCCACGAGGATCTCCTCGCCACCCGGCGCGACGCCTACAACGCCTACACCCTCGCACGCCTCGATCCCGGCTTCGACCTCTACGCCACGACCTATCTCAGGGCGCTCGGCTACCGGGCGGAGGCGGTCCGCCGGTTCGTGGCGGCGGTCTTCGCCGCGGCCGACGTGCTGGTCCTGCCGGCGATGGCGGAGCCCGTGCCGCGCCTCGATGCCACCGATGTCGGGGACATGGCGGGCTACGTCCGGATGGTCAACGCGCTCGGTCACTTCATCTGCCCGTTCAACTACCTGGGCCTGCCGGCGCTGACCATGCCGATCGGCCGCACCGGCAACGGTCTGCCCATGGCGATCCAGCTCGTGGCACCGCCCTTCGGCGAGGCGCGCCTGCTGCGGCTCGCCCATCACCTGGAGAGGGAGGCCGGTTTCAGGCTCGGCGCGCCGCCCATCTGCGCCGGCCGCTCCGGCAACGCCGGCGATGGGTGACGGCGTGATGCGCGGTGCGCCGTCGCGGGTCGCGGAGGAGCCCGTCGTCCTCTTGCACGAGCTCACCATCAGGCCCGGCATGATGGAGCGCTTCCTCGAGCTGGCGGAGGAGATGGCGCGCGCGGCCCTGCCGGCGGAGCCGGGCCTCCTGCAGCTCGACGTCGTCCAGGAGGACGAGACGAAAGCCCTTCTCTACGAGGTCCGCGGCGATGCGGCAGCGGTGGAGGGGCAGTCCGCGCCACCCCACAGGGAGCGGTTTCGGCGGATGACCGAGGGCATGGTCGTCGAGCGCCGGCTGCGCGAGCTCCGCCGTGCCGGCAACGGGCGGCGGCGGACGAGGGGCAGGGTGCTCTGCGCCGCGGCCTTCCTCGCGACCCGGCCGGATCTTCTGCAGCGGCTGCGTGACGCGGACTTCGAGGTCATCCTCAACGAGAGCGGGCGGACCCTCGACGAGGCGGCGCTCACGGCCCTTTTGCCGGGTGTCGTCGCCACCATCGCCGGCAGCGAGCCCTATAACGAGCGGACGCTCGAGGCGGCGCCGGATCTGCGGATCATCGCCCGGCTCGGCGTCGGCCACGACCAGATCGACCTCGCCGCCACCACCCGGCGCAAGGTGACGGTGGCGATGGCGTTCGGCACCAACCACGATGCGGTCGCCGATCACGCCTTCGCCCTGATGGCGACGCTCGCGGCAGCCCTTCCGGCCTACGACCGCCGGGTCCGGGCCGGTCTCTGGGGCAGCCTCGCGCACGGCCGGCTGCACGGCGCGACGGTGGGCCTCATCGGCTTCGGCCGCATCGGCCGGGCGGTGGCGAAGCGCTGCCAGGGGTTCGCCATGCGCGTCCTCGTCCACGATCCCCTGATCGACGCCGCCGCCCTCGGCCATCTCGGGTGCGAGGCCAGGGGCCTCGACGAGCTCCTGGCCGAGGCGGATTTCGTCTCGCTGCACGCGCCGCTTTTGCCGGCGACGCGGCATTTGGTCGATGCGCGGGCCCTTTCGCGGATGAAGCGAAGCGCCTATCTCATCAATACGGCGCGGGGTCCCCTCGTCGACGAGGCGGCGCTGGTGGCGGCGCTCGAGGCCGGGACGATCGCCGGCGCCGGTCTCGATGTGTTCGAGACGGAGCCGCTGGCGGGGGATTCGCCGCTGCGGACGCTCGAAAGCGTCGTGCTTTCGCCGCATGTGGCCGGCATGAGCGAATTCGCGGTCCGGGCGATGACCGAGAGATGCATCGAGAGCATCCTGGCGCATCTGGACGGCCGGCCGCTCGAGCCCGGCCTGATCCTCGAGCCGGAAGTCGTCGGCGCTTGAGGGAAAACTGGGTACAAGGGATGGGGTTGGTCGGGCGATGAAGGAGGAACGGACGGCGCACCTCGACAAGGGCGGCACCGGCCGGCTGGTGCCGATCCACGGCGAGGTCGACTTCGCCGCGATGCGCGCCGCGGGCCGGCTGGCGGCGATGACGCTCGACCATGTCACACCCATGGTGCGCGTCGGCGTGAGCACCGGCGAGCTCGACCGGGCGATCGACGCCTTCATGCGCGAGCATGGCGGCGTGCCGGCGACTCTCGGCTATCGCGGCTACACCAGGAGCTCGTGCATCTCGGTCAATCACGTCGTCAATCACGGCATCCCGAGCGACGACAAGAAGCTCGCCGACGGCGACATCCTGAATATCGACGTCACGGTGATCCTGGACGGCTTCTACGGCGACACCAGCCGCATGTTCGCGGTGGGCGAGCGGGTGCCGGTCAAGGGGCTGCGGCTGATCGACGTCACCTACGAGGCGATGTGGGCCGGCATCCTGGCGGTGCGGCCCGGGGCCACGCTCGGCGATGTCGGCCATGCCATCCAGAAGGTGGCGGAGGGCGCCCGCTTCTCGGTGGTCCGGGACTTCGTCGGCCACGGGATCGGCCGCGTTTTCCATGACGCGCCGGAGGTCCGGCATTACGGCAAGCCCGGCGAGGGCCTGGTCCTGGCGCCGGGCATGCTCTTCACGATCGAGCCCATGATCAATGCCGGGCGGCACGAGGTGAAGATCCTGAAGGACGGCTGGACGACGGTGACCCGCGACCGCTCGCTCTCGGCGCAGTTCGAGCACACGGTGGGCGTCACGGCGGACGGCCACGAGGTCTTCACCCACTCGCCTGCGGGCCACGACCGGCCGCCCTACGCGCCCGGCTGACCCTCGACGAGCTCGGGCGGCCGGCCGGCGCTGACCCGGGCCACGCGGTTGCGGCCGCCCTGCTTCGCCAGATAGAGCGCCTTGTCGGCCCGGTTGAGCACGGCGAGCGGCCGGCTCTCGGAGGGCGGCAGCTCGGTGACGCCGATGCTGACGCTTAGCGGCACCGGCACGCCGTCATCGGTGAAGTCGGCCGCGGCGACGGCCTCGCGAATGGCCTCGGCGAGCCCGATCGCGGCGTCGATGCCGGTCGCCGGCAAAAGGGCCGCGAACTCCTCGCCGCCCAGACGGGCGAAATGGTCCTGCTCGCGAAGCTGGGCCGCCGCCACCCTGGTGAAGTGGCGCAGCGCCGCATCGCCGGTCGCATGACCGAAGCGGTCGTTGATCATCTTGAAGTAGTCGAGATCGAGCATCAGGACGGCCAGGGTCGTTGGCGATCCCAGGGGCTGCCGCGCGTCGCCCTCGAGCAGCTCGATGAAGCGCCGGCGATTGAGGGCGCCGGTCAAGGGATCGGTGTTGGCGAGCAGCCACAGGCGCTCCTCGAGGAGCTTTCGCTCGGCGATCTCGCGCGCCAGAGCGAGGTTCGCCTGCTCCGCCTTGCGCAGCGCCTCGGTCGCTTCCGCCTTGGCGGTCGCGAGATGCCGGGCGAACACCTTCAGGTCCTCGCCCTCGCCGGCGAGGCGGTCGTGCAGCTCGGTGAGCCAGACCTCGCGGCGCTTGAAGTCGGTGACGTCCATCAGCGTCACGAGGGCGCCGTCGTCGATGGTGCTCCGGGATTCCAGCTTGAGCCAGCGTTCGTCACGCAGTCGCAGGATCAGGCTCGGCGAATCCATGGCCGCGCGATCCTCGAGCCAGCGATCGACGGTCGGCGCATCGGTCCGCAGGTCGCCGAGCAGCACCGCCCGGCGGAACAGCTCCGCGACACCGGCCCCGGGCGTGAGCGCGTCGCGCAGCGCCGGCAGGAAGCCGCGGCAGGCGAGATTGGCGTGCACGAGCCGGTCGGCCGAATCCGTCAGGATCACGCCGCAGGGCAGCCGGTCGAGCGCATCGGCGAGCCGATGCCCGGCCGGCCAGACGAAGCCGCCGGGCGCCATGGCCTCGTGGAGACCGAATTCGCGCATCTTTCTGGTCTACCTCGGCGGGACCCGGGACAGGTCCGGATCGGTGATGGGAAACGGCATTCTCTCTACCACAAGCCTACTCCCGGTTGAAGCAGATAGCCGCCCATCATCGCGAACGCCAGGCTCGGGCGGTGGCGCCGGGCGCCTACATGCTGCCGTACATCGGCCCGCCGCCGCCCTCCGGCGTCACCCAGTCGATGTTCTGCGTCGGATCCTTGATGTCACAGGTCTTGCAGTGGACGCAGTTCTGGGCGTTGATCTGCAGGCGCGGCCCATTGCCCTCGTCGACGATCTCGTAGACGCCGGCCGGGCAGTAGCGCTGCTCGGGCGCGTCGTATTCGGCGAGATTGACGCGGATGGGAATTTCCGGATCGCGCAGGGTCAGGTGGCAGGGCTGATCCTCCTCGTGATTGGTGCCGGACAGGAAGACCGAGCTCAGCTTGTCGAAGGTGAGCTTGCCGTCGGGCCTGGGATAGGCGATCGGTGGCGCGTCCCTGGCCTTGGCGAGGCTCTCGTGGTCGGGGCCGTGATGCGCCAGCGTCCAGGGCGCCTTGCCGCGGAAGAGGAAGGTGTCGACGGCATTGACCGCGAGAGCCGGCCACAACCCCCACTTGAAGGCGGGCCGGATGTTGCGCACCGCGTGCAGCTCCTCGAAGAGCCAGCTCCGGCGGAACCTCTCGGGATAGGTCTCGAGGACCGGCCTTTCCGCACCCGCCGCCAGCGCCTCGAAGGCGGCCTCGGCGGCGAGCATGCCGGATTTCATCGCCGTGTGGCTGCCCTTGATCTTGGGCACGTTGAGAAAGCCCGCCGTGTCGCCGATCAGGGCACCGCCCGGAAAGACGAGCTTCGGCAGGGATTGCAGCCCGCCCTCGACGAGGGCGCGAGCACCGTAGCCGACCCGCCGGCCGCCCTCGAGCAGCGGCCGGATCACGGGATGGGTCTTCAGGCGCTGCATCTCGTCGAAGGGCGAGAGATGCGGGTTGGTGTAGTCGAGGCCGACGACGAAGCCGAGCGAGACCTGGTTCTTCTCGAAGTGGTAGAGAAAGGAGCCGCCATAGGTGCGCCGGTCGAGTGGCCAGCCGATGGTGTGCAGGATGCTGCCCGCCTCGTGCCTCGCCGGATCGATCTCCCAGAGCTCCTTGATGCCGAGCCCGAAGGTCTGCGGCTGCGCGTCCCGGCGGAGATCGAAGCGCTCGAACAGCCGCTTGGTCAGGGACCCCCGGCAGCCCTCGGCGAACAGCGTGACGCGGCCGATGAGCTCCATCCCGGGCTGGTAATTGGGCCGACGCTCGCCGTCGCGGCCAACCCCCATGTCGCCGGTCGCGACGCCGCGGACGGCCCCGCTCGCGTCGTGGAGCACCTCGGCCGCGGCGAAGCCCGGATAGATCTCGACGCCGAGCCCTTCCGCCTGCTCGGCGAGCCAGCGGCAGACATTGCCGAGGCTGACGACGTAGTTGCCGTGATTGCGCATCTGCGGCGGCGTCGGCAGGCGGTAGGAGCCGGTCTCGGTCAGATAGAGGAAGCGGTCCCCGGTCGCCTCGACATCGAGCGGCGCTCCCTTCTCCTTCCAGTCGGGGATCAGCTCGTCGAGTGCCCGGGGCTCGAGGCAGGCGCCCGAGAGGATGTGGGCACCCACCTCCGCCCCCTTCTCGACGACGCAGACCGAGAGCTCGCGGCCGTGCTCCTCCGCCAGTTGCGCCAGGCGGATGGCGGCGGCGAGGCCGCTCGGTCCGGCCCCGACGATCACCACGTCAAACTCCATCGCCTCGCGTTCCAAAAGCTGCACTCCTCTCTGCCGGCCGGGCCTTCGTTCGGGCCGAGAACCACCTCTGGCGGTCGACGGCCACGGATCCGAAAAGGCGAGCGCAACCTTGCCGGGTGGCGGCCGATGGGGCAAGTCGTGGCGCATGACCGACCTTGTCCCGAACGAGCCCCGGGATGCCGCCGGGCGCCTCGAGAGCGCCCTCGAGCACCTGGCAGAGGACGATCGCGAGGTGCGCCTCGCCATCGCCCGGATCGGCTATCCGGCGCCGCGCGTCCGGCCGCCGGGCTTTGCCACGCTGCTTCGGATCATCGTCGCCCAGCAGGTCTCGACCAAGGCGGCGGCCGCCATTCAGGGTCGGCTCGACGCGGCGATGGGTGAGCGCGTGGAGCCCGGAATCCTGCTGGACTTGCCGGTCGAGAGGCTTCGCGCCTGCGGGCTCAGCGGGCGCAAGGCGGCCTACGCGCGCGCCCTCGCGGCGGCGATCGTCGAGGGCCGCCTCGTGCTCGAGGCGTTGCACGCCGCGCCGGACGAGGAGGTCGTGAGGGCCCTGACCGCGCTTCCGGGCTTCGGGCGATGGAGCGCCGAGATCTACCTGCTCTTCGCGCTCGGCCGGGAGGACGTCCTGCCGGCCGACGACCTGGCACTGCAGGTCGCGTACCAGCGGCTGAAGAAGCTCGATGGCCGGCCGAACGCGAAAGCGCTTCGGGCACTGGCCTCGCCATGGTCGCCCTGGCGCGGTGCGGCCTCGGTCTTTCTTTGGCACTACTATGGTGCGGCGACGCTGGACGGCACCTGACGCCCCTCCGGCCGGCGCCGAACTTGTGGCGGGCCGGTCCGTCTGCTAGATCACGTCGTACGCGATATTTCACGCCAGCCTGACCCCCAGGCCCGCCATTCAGCGCTCGGGAAGCACACCGCTTGGCCGCCTCACAGCCCCCCAAGGGATTCGAGATCGTCCCCATCGAGGAGGAGATGAAGCGCTCCTACCTCGATTACGCCATGAGCGTCATCGTGAGCCGGGCCCTGCCCGACGTCCGCGACGGCCTCAAGCCGGTGCAGCGCCGCATTCTCTACGCCATGCGGGTCGCCGGCTACGACATCGGCCGGCCGCACCGCAAGTCGGCGCTCATCGTCGGCGACGTGATGGGCAAGTACCATCCGCATGGCGACAGCGCCATCTACGACGCCATGGTGCGGATGGCGCAGCACTGGTCGATGCGCCTCGTGCTGATCGACGGGCAGGGCAATTTCGGCTCGATGGACAACGATCCGCCGGCGGCGATGCGCTACACCGAGGCGCGGCTCGCCCGGCCGGCGGCGGCGCTGCTCGACGACATCGACAAGGACACCGTGAACTTTCGTCCGAATTACGACGAGAGCATCACCGAGCCCGAGGTCCTGCCGGCGCAGTTCCCGAACATCCTGGTCAACGGCGCCGGTGGCATCGCCGTCGGCATGGCGACCAACATCCCGCCGCACAATCTGGGCGAGATCATCGACGCCACGATCGCCCTGATCGACGATCCCGAGCTGGATGTCGCCGGTCTCATGGAGATCGTCCAGGGGCCGGACTTCCCGACCGGCGGCGTCATCCTCGGCCGCGCCGGCATCCACCAGGCCTACATGACCGGCCGCGGCAGCCTCACCGTCCGCAGCCGCTGCACCATCGAGGAGATCCGCAAGGACCGGCAGGCGATCATCGTCCACGAGGTCCCCTATCTCGTCAACAAGGCGCGGCTGGTCGAACGGATCGCCGAGGTGGTGCGCGAGAAGCGGGTCGAGGGCATCTCCGACCTCAGGGACGAATCCGACCGGCAGGGTGTTCGCGTGGTCATCGAGATCAAGCGCGACGCCGATCCCGAGATCGTCCTGAACCAGCTCTACAAGTTCACGCCGCTGCAGACCGGCTTCGGCATCAACATGGTGGCGCTCAATGGCGGCCGCCCGATGCAGATGGCGCTGGTCGAGATCCTCGAGGCGTTCATCGCCTTTCGCGAGGAGGTGATCCTCCGGCGCACCGCCTACGATCTCGCGCGGGCGAGGGAGCGCGCGCACATCCTGGTCGGTCTCGCCGTGGCGGTCGCCAATATCGACGAGGTGATCGCCCTCATCCGGGCCGCCCCCGACCCGCAGACGGCGAAGGCAGGCCTGCTCGAGCGGGCTTGGCCGGCGGAGGCCATCCTGCCGCTGCTCGGTCTCGTCGAGGAGGACACGGCACCGGCGGCCGCCTACCGGCTGAGCGAGCGGCAGGCGCAGGCGATCCTCGACCTCCGCCTGCAAAGGCTGACCGGGCTCGAGCGCGAGAAGATCACCGAGGAGCTCAAGGAGATCGCGGGAGCGATCAAGGCGCTGCTGCTGATCCTGCAGTCGCGCGAGCGGCTGCTCGAGGTGATGAGGGAGGAGCTGGTCGAGGTCCGCTCACGCTTCGCCGACGAGCGGCGCACCTTCATCGATCTCGATGCCGAGCTCGACATCGACGTCGAGGACCTGATCCCGCGCGAGGACATGGTCGTCACGGTGACCCACAAGGGCTACATCAAGCGGGTGCCGCTCTCGACCTTCCGCGCCCAGCGCCGCGGCGGCAAGGGCCGGGCGGGCATGCGCACCCACGAGGACGATTTCGTCGCCTGGCTGTTCGTCGCCAGCACCCACACGCCCGTCCTCTTCTTCTCCAGCCTCGGGCGGGTCTACAAGCTCAAGGTCTACAAGCTGCCCTTGGGCAATCCGCAGGCTCGCGGCAAGGCGATGATCAACCTCTTCCCGCATCTCGTGGAAGGCGAATGGATCACCGCGATCCTGCCCCTGCCCGAGGACGAGGCGAGCTGGGTCGAGCTCTCGGCCGTCTTCGCCACCGCGAAGGGCAAGGTCCGGCGCAACGATCTCGCCGACTTCACCCGGGTGCCGGTCAACGGCAAGATCGCCATGGGCCTCGACGAGGGCGACCGATTGATCGGCGTCGACGTCTGCGACGACAGTCACGACGTGCTCCTCGCGACCCGGGGCGGCAAGGCGATCCGCTTCGCGGTCGAATCCTTGCGGGTCTTCCGCTCGCGCACCTCCGAGGGGGTGCGGGGCATCGACCTCGCTTTCGGGGACGAGGTGATCTCCATGTCGATCCTCGACCACCTCACGCTCTCGACCGAGGAGCGCGACGAATTGGTGCGCATCGCCAATGCGAGGCGGCGGGCCGCGGCGCCGGAGGAGGAGCCGGAGGCGGCGGACAACGCGGAGCCGAGCCTGCTCGCCGACGAGGTGGTCCCGAGCCTGCTCGAGCGGGAGCAGCTCATCCTGGCGGTGACCGTGAACGGCTACGGCAAGAGGACCTCGGCCTTCGAGTACCGCGTGACCAATCGCGGCGGGCAGGGGATCATCAACATCGAGACCTCCGAGCGGAACGGGCCGGTGGCCGCGACCTTTCCGGTAGGCCCCACCGACCACCTGATGCTGGTCACCGACAGGGGCAAGACCATCCGCATCCCGGTCGACGGCATTCGCACCGCCGCGCGCAAGACCCAGGGGGTCACCCTCTTCAGCACCGAGCCGGGCGAGCAGGTGGTCTCCGTCGCACGACTGGCCGAGGCCGGCGAGAACGGCGACGCGGAGGAGGAGGGCGACGAGGCCGGCGCCGACTGACGCTTGCCAACCGCGAGGGCAGGCGTAGATTGCGGCAGTGCAGCACGAACCGCGCGCAACGAAGAGAAAGGGCGCCGATGCGCCGTCTTCGCACCGGGATCTATCCGGGCACCTTCGATCCCATCCACAACGGCCATCTCGACGTCATCCGCCGTGCCACGGTGCTGGTCGACGAGCTGATCGTCGCCGTGGCGGTCAATGCCGGCAAGGAGCCGCTCTTCGGCGTCGCCGAGCGGGCGGCGATGGTCGAGGCCGACATCAATGCCGTCCTCGCGGCCAACGAGCACAACGGTGCCCACGTCACCGTGCTGCCGTTCGAGAACCTGCTCATGGCCTTCGCCGCCGATCACGACGCGGATTTCATCATTCGCGGGCTTCGGGCCGTCTCCGATTTCGAGTACGAGTTCCAGATGGCCGCCAACAACAAGCGGCTCTATCCCAAGATCGAGACCGTCTTTTTGATGGCATCCGAGACCAACCAGTTCATCTCGTCGCGCTTCGTGAAGGAGATTCATCTCCTCGGCGGCGATGTCTCCAGCTTCGTCTCCGAGGCGGTGCTGGCGCAACTGCGCACCAGGAGCCGGCCCTGACTTGCAGGTCGATGCGTTCGACTTCAAGCTGCCGCCCGAGCTGATCGCGCAAGCCCCCGCGGAGCCGCGCGATGCGGCCCGGCTGCTCGTGATCGGCGAGACCCCGCAGGACCGGAGCGTGCGCGACCTGCCGCGGCTGCTGCGGGCGGGCGATCTTCTCGTGCTCAATCGCACGCGCGTGCTGCCGACCCGCTTCGACGCCCGTCGGCGGCGCGGCGACCGGCCGATCCAGATCACGCTGGTGGTCGATCTGGGTGCGGATCGCTGGTCCGCCTTCGCCCGGCCCGGCCGGCATCTCGTGGCGGGCGACGCGCTGGAGCTGGCGCCGGACCTCGCGGCCGAGGTGCTCGCCAAAGACGCGGACGGACGCTTCACCCTCGAGCTTCATGCCCGGACCGGCAGCGCGATCGATACCATCCGCGCCGAAGGAGCGATGCCGCTGCCGCCCTATATCCGCCGTCCGGCAGCCGGCGACGCCGCCGACCGCGATCGCTACCAGGCGATCTTCGCCGAGGTCGAGGGCTCGGTCGCGGCCCCCACGGCCTCGCTGCATTTCACCCCGAACCTCATGGACGAGCTCGGGGCCCGGGGCGTCCGCCATGCCTTTCTCACCCTGCATGTCGGGCTCGGCACCTTCCTGCCGGTGAAGGTGGCCGACACGGCGGAGCATGTCATGCATCCCGAGCGCTACGATCTGCCCGAGGCGACGGTCGAGGCGATCCGCTGCACGCAAGCGGCCGGCGGCCGCATCGTCGCTGTCGGCACCACCGTGCTCCGGGTCCTCGAGGCCTCGGCACGGGAGGGGGGCGAGCTCCGTTCGGGCGCCGGCAGCACGAGGCTCTTCATCACCCCCGGCTACCGCTTTTTGGTGGTCGACCGCCTGCTCACCAATTTTCACCTGCCCCGCTCGACCCTCTTCATGCTGGTCGCGGCGCTCGCCGGACTGGAGCGGATGCAGGCCGCCTACGCCCACGCGATCGCCCGTCGCTACCGCTTCTTCAGCTATGGCGACGCCTGCCTGATCGACCGCCGGGCCTGAGCCCGGGCGGTCATCTGGGGTGGCGGCGCCGTTCGGTCCGCTCCGCCAGAAGGTCGAGGAAGCGGCCGACGGCAGCCACGTCCTCGAGCCCGTAGCTCGCCGCCGTCGCCTGCGGACCCTCGGCGCCGACGGCGATGCCGATGCCCCAGCCGTCGATCGCCCGAAACCCGTCCTCGTCGGTGACGTCGTCGCCGACATAGATCGGGAAAATCTGATCGCGGGTTCTCCCGGCGCTCTCCAGGATCCAGAAAAGCGCCTTGCCCTTGTCCCAGTCGAGGCCGGGGACGAGCTCGAAGACCTTCTTGCCGGCCTTGATCCGGAGCTCGGGAAAGGCGGTGGCGATGTCCTCGACGGCGCGCTCGACCTCGCCGGCCGCCTCGCCGGCGGCGCGGCGGTAGTGGACCGCGAGGCCGAAGCGCTTGCGCTCGAGCTGCACCCCGGCGAGCGGCCCGAGACGCTGCGCCAGGCGAGCGCCGAGCTCGTCGAGCCGGGCGGTCGCCGCCTGCGCCTCCTCCTGCTCCTCGATCCGTCCGTCCGGGTGGCGCAGCTCGAAGCCGTGGCTGCCGGCGAAGTGGATGCTGAAGAGCCCGACCCGCTCGACGAGGTCGTCGAGCGCGCGGCCGCTGACCACGGCGACGAAATGCCGGCCGGCGAAGGCCCGCACCCGCTGCCGCATCGCCTCGTCGAGCTCCGCGTCCTCCGGCCGCTCGACGATCGGCGTCAGGGTGCCGTCATAGTCGAGGAAGAGATGGATGGCACGATCCGACGCCCGCCGGAGCAGCTCGTCGATCGAGGCCAGGGCATCGGGCAGTGTGGCACGGTCGCGCACGGGCTGGTCTCCCTCGATTCGAAGCTCATCGAGCGTGGCGAGGACGGCGTCGGCACCCCTAAGGGCGAGCCCCCGGTCCTGCCCCTCGCGGGCGAGGCCGATGACCAGGGCGAAGCCGCCGAGACGCCCGGCCTCGATGCCGGCCTCGGCATCCTCGACGATGGCGGCGCGGGACGCCCGCACGCCCAAAGCCTCGGCCGCAGCCAGGAAGATATCGGGCGCGGGCTTGCCGGCAAGCCCCAGGGCGGCCGTGCTCTCGCCATCGATCAGCACCGGAAAGAGGGACCGGATGCCGGCCGCCTCGAGCACCGCACGGGCATTGCGGCTGGCCGAGATCGCAGCGACCCCGATGCCGGCGCGGCGCAGGCGCTCGACAGAGCCCACGGCATCGGCGAACGGTGCTGCCGGCCGGCTCGCGAGCCGGTCCAGAAAGGCCCGGTTCTTGCGCCGGCCGAGGGCCGAAACCGTCGCCGCCTCCGGCGGATCGTCGTCGCCGCCCGCTGGCAGCTCGATGCCGCGCGAGGCGAGGAAGGCGCGCACGCCGTCGAGCCTGGGCTTGCCGTCGACATGCCGGCGGTAGTCGAGGGTGGTGAAGGGTGCGAAGCCCGCACCGTCGCGCGCCTCGAGAAATTGGTCGAAGACCGCCTTCCAGGCCGCCTCGTGGACGCGGGCGGTGTCGGTCAGCACGCCGTCCATGTCGAAGATGACGGCGTCGATGCGCGCGGGATCGAGCGTCGCCGCCGCAGCGCTCATTCGGCCTCGGCGCCGGCTCGGGCCGCCTCTTCGGCCTCGGCGACGATCCGCTTGACGGCGAGGAAGCTGTCCGGGCTCACCGAGATCGAATCGATGCCGTGCTCGACCAGGAAGGCGGCGAACTCGGGATGGTCGCTCGGCGCCTGGCCGCAGATGCCGGTCTTGATGCCGACCTCCCTCGCCTTGGCGAGAAGCGTGGCGATCGAGGTCTCGACGGCAGGGTCGCGCTCGTCGAACAGGCCGCTCAGGATGGCACTGTCGCGATCGACGCCGAGCACGAGCTGCGTGAGATCGTTCGAGCCGATGGAGAAGCCGTCGAATCGCTCGGCGAAGCGCTCGGCGAGTATGATGTTGGCCGGGATCTCGCACATCATGAAGACCATGAGCCCGGCCCGGCCGCGCACCAGGCCGTGGCGGGCCATCTCGGCCAGCACCGCGTCCGCCTCGGCGAGGGTGCGGACGAAGGGGATCATCATCACGATGTTGGCGAAGCCGAGCTCCTCGCGCGCCCGGCGGATCGCCCGGCACTCGAGCGCGAAGCCCTCCCGATAGCCCTCGCTGTAGTAGCGCGAGGCGCCGCGCCAGCCGAGCATCGGGTTCTCCTCCCGGGGCTCGAAGGCCCGCCCACCGATCAGCTCGGCGTACTCGTTGGTCTTGAAATCGCTCATCCTGACGATCACCGGGTCCGGATGATGGGCCGCGGCGATCCTGGAGATGCCGCGCGCGAGCCGGTCGACGAAGAAGTCGGGCTTGCTCGCATAGCCGACGGTCAGCTCGTCGATCCTGCGGCGGGCCTCCCCGTCCTCGAGGTCGTCGAACTTCACGAGCGCCATGGGATGGATGCGGATGAGGTTGTCGACGATGAACTCCATTCGGGCGAGGCCCACGCCGTCGGTCGGCAGCCGCCACCAGTTGAAGGCGCCCGCCGGGTCGGCGAGGTTGAGCATGACCTTGGTCGTGGTCGCCGGGATGTCGTCGACGGCGATCTCCTCGACCGTGAAGTCCAGGCGCCCCGCATAGACGAATCCGCTGTCGCCCTCGGCGCAGGAAACGGTCACGTCCCCGCCCTCGGCGAGCTTCGTCGTGGCGTCGCCGGCGCCCACCACGGCAGTCAGACCCAGCTCGCGGCTGACGATGGCGGCGTGACTCGTGCGGCCGCCGTGATCGGTGACGATCGCCGCCGCCCGTTTCATGATCGGCACCCAATCGGGATCGGTCATGCCGGTGACCAGCACGGCGCCGTCGACGAAACGATCGATCTCGGCCGGGCTGTCCAGCCTGCAGACCGGCCCGCTGGCGATTCCGGCGCCGATCGAGAGGCCGGTGGCGAGGCGCTCGCCCTTTTCCTCGAGATGGTACGTCCTGAGCGTGCCGGTGGTGCGGCGCGACTGCACCGTCTCGGGCCGGGCCTGAACCACGAAGAGCTCGTCGGTGAGACCGTCCTTCGCCCATTCGATATCCATCGGCCGCCCGTAATGCCGCTCGATCCGCACGGCCCAGCGGGCGAGCTCGAGGATCTCGTCGTCCTCGAGCACGAAGCGGCGCTGGTCGGCCCGGGCAGTCGAGACCGTCCTCACCGCCTCCTTGCCGGTCGTGAAGACCATCTTGCGGTCCTTGCCGCCCAGCCGCTTCTGGACGATGGGCCGCAAGGCCGGATCATCGAGAAGCGGCTTGAAGACCTCGTACTCGTCGGGATCGACGATGCCCTGGACGACCAGCTCGCCCAGACCCCAGGCGGCGTCGATGAGAACGTTGCGCGGAAAGCCGGTCTCGGTGTCGATCGAGAACATCACCCCCGAGCCGGCCTTGTCGGAGCGCACCATGCGCTGGATGCCGACGGAGAGCGCCACCTTCAGGTGATCGAAGCGGTTGTTCAGGCGATAGGCGATGGCGCGGTCGGTGAAGAGCGAGGCATAGCAGCGGCGAAGCGTGCGCAGGAGCGCGGCCTCGCCCTGAATGTTGAGATAGCTCTCGAGCTGGCCGGCGAAGCTCGCCTCGGGCAGATCCTCGGCGGTGGCGCTGCTGCGGACCGCCACGCGGGCCGGGTCGCCGGCCTCGGCCATCGCCGCGTAGGCGCGCCGGACCGCGTCGTCGAGCGCCGGCGGCACCTCGCCGTTCTCGAGGAGCTCGCGCACCTTTCGGCCGACGCTCGCCAGATTGCTCTGGTCGTCCTCGAGCTTCGCCAGGGCCGCGGCGATCGGGTCGCGCAGATCGTTGGCGTCCACATAGCGCCAGTAGGCATTGGCGGTCGTGGCGAACCCGCCGGGCACCCGGATCCCCTGGCTGCGGAGGTTGGCGATCATCTCGCCGAGCGAGGCGTTCTTGCCGCCGACGCGATCGACGTCGGTGCGCCGAAGCTCGCCGAGCTCGATGACCAGAGGCTCGTCATTCGGCATCGCTCGTCCCTTCCTTCGTGTCGCCGCGCTTGCGCTCCCATGGGCGGATCAGGCGGAACTCGTGGGTGTCGCCGGGGCACAATTTGCGGAAATGGCTACGGTAGGCGATCTCGATCATCGAGGCCAGGGCCGGCCGGCTGCGCACGACGAGCGTCGTCGGCGTCGCCTCCACCTCGAGGCGATGGCGGCGGTAGCGCAGGCGGACGCGCAGGCAGTCGACGCCCTCGGGCAGGAGCGGGTTGAAGTGCAGCGTGCCCGAGCGGGTCTCGAGGCCGAGATAGTTGCGCTGGACCAGATCGACCGTGCCGGCCATGGCTCCGGTGTGGATGCCTTCGGGTGTGGTGCCGCCCTGGATGTCGAGAATGTCGCTGTCCAGCGCCCGCCGGAAGAGATGCCAGGACTGCTCGCGATCGCCGCGGGCGAGGACCCAGGCATGGACGATCAGGCTGAGGGTCGAGCCGTGCGACGTGCGGGCGATGTAGTAGTCGATGTTGCGCCTTATGGCCTCGCGCTCGAAGGGGTAGCCCAGGCCTTCGAGGATCAGGTCGAGCTCCTCCGCCGAGAAGAGGTAGAAAAGCATCAGGACGTCGGCCTGCTTCGCCGCCTTGTAGCGGTTGGGGCTGTCGCCCTCCGCCTCGAGGATGCGGTCCAGCCTCTGGATGTTGCCGTATTTCGCGCGATAGGCGGACCAGTCGAGCTCGGCCAGCTCCTCGTAGCCCTCGAACTGGCTGATGATCCGCTCGCCGTGGAACGGGACCTTCAGCTTGCGGCTCATGTCGTGCCAGAGCTCGAGATCGGCCGGCGTGATCTCCAGCCGCTGGAAGACCTCGTCGGAGCAGCCGTTCGGCAAGACCGCCACCATGTCGAGGGCGCGCGCCAGGAGCCAGGCCACCATGACGTTGGTGTAGGCGTTGTTGTCGATGCCGCCCTCGGCCTCCGGCCCGACCCCGGGATAGGCGGTGTGGAACTCGTCCGGACCCATGACACCCTTGATGTCGTAGCGGTCGAGCGTGTCGTCGTAAGTCGCGACCGACGCCCAGAACTGGGCGATCGAGAAGAAGAGCTCGGCGCCGTAATGCTGGATGAAATCGTCGTCGCCGGTGGCCTCCCAGTATCGCCAGATATTGTAGCAGATGGCGGCGTTGACGTGGCGCTGGCGGTGGGTGGTATCGGGCAGCCAGCGGCCGGACTTCGGGTTGAGGTGGAGCTTCTGGGTCTCCTCGCGGCCGTTGGAGCCGCTCTGCCAGGGGAACATGGCGCCCCTGAAGCCCTCGGCCGCGGCGGCGAGGCGCGCCTCGCCCCGCCGGCGGTAGCGGTAGCGGATGGTCTCGCGCACGAGGTCCGGCATGCGCAGCGTGAGGAAGGGCAGGATGAAGAGCTCGTCCCAGAAGATGTGGCCCCGATAGGCCTCGCCGTGCCAGCCCCGGGCCGGAACGCCGACGTCGTAGTCGATCGAGTTGGGCGAGATCGTCTGCAGGAGATGGAAGATGTGCACCCGAAGCTTGATCGCCTCGCCGTCGCCGGCGGGACGGTCGAAGGTGATCTCGCAGCTCTCCCAGAGCTGCTTCCAGGCCAGCAGGTGACGGGCGAGGAGCGCCTCGAAGCCGCCGGAGCGGGCGAGGGCCCGGGTCGCCTCGAGCCCGGGCTCGGCGAGGGCCGGATCGCGGCCGGTGTAGAGTGCCGCCAGCTTCTCGATGCGCAAGGGGTGCTGGTCGAGCGTGACCCGCGCGTATTGCTCGACCCTCTCGGGCTCGCGCACCACCTCGATCGGCACCTCGAGCGCGGCCCCGCCACGCGAGAGACGGAGGCGCGAGGCCTCCACCACCTCGATCCGCGACTGCACGGTGCGGCAGCGGAGCAGCACGCCGTCATCGCCGAAGGCCCGCGTCTCCAGCGTCTCGAGATGACGATTGGCGAGCGCCTTGTAGCGCTCGACCCCGGCATTGATCACGCCGCCGTCGATGCCCGAGCGGATGGTGATTCCGCCCGACCAGTCGAGGGCGCGAAGCTCGACCTCGATCGCCGCCTGGTGGCGTTCCGCCATGCTGACGAGCCGCCGCTCGCGCCAGCGCGTCGTCCGCCCCGCGTCGTCCCTGAAGGTGAAGTCGCGGCGGAGCAGACCCTGGCGGGTGTCGAGCTCCTGGACGAAGTCGAGGACCTGCACGTCGTCGATGGCGAACCAGGGTCCGTCCTCGATGCGGAAGGTCAGGGGCAGCCAGTTCGGCGCATTGACCAGATCCTCGTTCTCGATGTCGCGGTCGGCGATCCGGCTGGTCAGGCGATTGTAGAGCCCCGCCACATAGGTGCCGGGGTAGTGGATGGCATCGGCGCTCGTGCAGGTGAAGGCGCCGCGCGTGCAGAAATAGCCGTTGCCCAGCGTCGTGAGCGATTCGCGCAGCTTCTCGCGAACCGGATCGTAGGCGGTGTAGATGAGCGACCAGTCCATCGTCTCTCCCTTGCCCGGCCGGGGCGGCCGGGCTCGGTCGAAGCGTAGCATCCATTCCCGCGACGGGAAGGGGGCCGCCGGCCTGCACGCTTGGCGTTCGCGTCCGCTTCTCCTAGAGAGGACGCCCGAGCGGCGTCGCCGAACCCGGCGGTGCCCGAGAGCGAGGCAGCAGCGATGGCCGGAGCCGAGGCCCTTCTCGAGCGGATCGCGGACGAAGGCATCCGGAGCCTCGAGCTGCGCTTCACCGACCTCGCCGGGCGCTGGCGGCACACCACGCTCCATGCGCCGAGCGTTCAGCCGCACCATCTCGAGCACGGCGTGCTGATCGACGGCTCGGCGGTTCCCGGCTGGCGCGATGTCAGCGAATCCGACCTCCTGCTGCGCCCCGATCCCGCCTCGGTCTTCACCGATCCGTTCGCCGCCCAGCCGACGCTCTGCCTCTTCGCCGACGGGTCGGAGCCGGCGACGGGCATGAGCTACGAGCGCGACCCGCGCTCGACCGTGGCGCGGGCGGAAGCCTGGCTCGTCGAGAGCGGCATCGCCGAAAGGGTGGTGGTGGCGGCCGAGATCGGCTTTTTCATCTTCGATGACGTGCGCATCGAGCGGGGGCCGCTCCGGGCGAGCTACGCCCTGGAGTCGAGCGAGGCGCGGACCGCCGGCGGCATCGCCTATGCGGGCGGCAATTCCGGCCACCGGCCGGCGCCGGGCGCCGCCCAGGCCTGCCTGCCGCCGGCCGACCATCATGCCGACATCCGTGCCGAGATCACCACCACCCTGGGCGGGCTCGGCTTCACCGAATTGCGCCACGAGCACGGGCCGGCGGCGGCCCAGCACCGGCTGATGATCGGCAAGGACGGCCTGCTCGCCACCGCCGACCGGCTGCAGCTCCTCAAATACGTCACCCACCAGGTGACCGCCAGCTACGGCAAGTCGGCGAGCTTCATGGCCAAGCCCATCGCCGACGAGCCGGGAGCGGCGCTCTATTTGGCGCAGTCCTTCTGGCAGGACGGCAAGCCGCTCTTCGCCGGCCAGGGCTATGCCGACCTCAGCCCGCTCTGCCTGCAGTTCGCCGCGGGCATCCTCGCCCATGCCCGCGCCCTCAACGCCTTCACCAACCCGACCACCAACAGCTACCGCCGCCTCCAGCCCAGCCTCGACGAGCCGACGCTCTTGACCTTCGCCGCCCACAACCGCTCGGCCGCCATCCGCATCCCCTATGCCGACCGGCCTGATCGCAAGCGGGTCGAGCTGCGCTTCGCCGACGCCTCGGCCAACCCCTATCTGGCGCTCGCGGCGGTCCTCATGGCCGGGCTCGACGGCATCGCCCGCAAGCTCGAGCCGGGCGATGCCATGGACCGCAATCTCTACGACCTCCGCCCGCAGGAGCTCGAGGGCATCCCCTCGACCTGCCGGACGCTCGAGCAGGCGCTCGAGGCGCTCGAGGCCGACCACGAGTTCTGCCTGCGCGGCGAGGTGATGAGCGGCGAGCTGATCGAGGCCTATATCGCCGTCAAGCGGGCCGAGCTCGACGGTCTGGCCCGGCTGCCGACCCCGGCCGAGTTCGAGCTCTATTACGGGCTCTGATGAAGGAATAATCGCCTGGTCAGGCATGGCCGGCAAGGCTTGCGGGTTCGCTCGGCAAAACGGCCGCGTCGGCTTGCCTGGCTCACTGGATCGGCGAAAAAGCCATGCGAAAGCGTGGGTTGCAGCTCGGGTTCGGTTGTCGATAGCGCGGATTCGTTCGTCCGTAATGCCCCGCCACCGATTCTCCGGTCGCGGAATAGCTTGCATCGCGGCAGGGCTCGGCCCTTGCCAGTGCGATGCGACTCCCTACGTTGGGAACCGCGCGGTTTCCTGAAGGCGCGCCATGTCCGCACGCCACATTCCGCGCTCACATGCCGGGGAGCGACGGAATGGCGCGATCGGTTGCAGCGCCGCGGGCGGGGCTGGCGGGCACCTGGTTGCGCGCCATCGTCATGCTTTGGCTCATCGCCGGCATCGGAGCCGGGGCAAATGCCGCGTGGGCGCAGTCGCCGCCGGCGCCACCGCCGACACCGGTGACGGTCGTGACGCTCGCGGCGCAGGATCTCACGCTGACCAGCACCCTGCCCGGCCGGGTGGTCGCCTCCGGTGTCGCCGAGGTGCGGCCGCAGGTGGACGGGATCATCGTCGAGCGGCTCTACGAGGAGGGCGCGCATGTCGCGGTGGGCGATCCCCTCTACCGGATCGATTCCGCCACCTACGAGGCGCGGGTCGCCGCCGCCGAGGCCCAGGTGGCCCAGGCCCAGGCCCGGCTGACCTCGGCCGAGAAGGATGCGGAGCGGGTGCGCGCCCTGGTCGCCCGCCGGGCGACGAGCCAGCAGGCGCTGGACGACGCGGTGGCCGATCACGACGCCGCCGCCGCCGCGCTGAAGGTGGCCGAGGCCGAGCTTCTGGCGGCCCGGATCGATCTCGATCGCACCACCATCAGGGCACCGCTCTCGGGCATCATCGGCCGCTCCCTGACGACCCAAGGCGCGCTCGTCACGGCCGGGCAGGCGTCTCCGCTCGCCATCATCCGCACCATCGATCCGGTGCTGGTCGATGTCACCCAGTCGGCGGCCGAGATCATCGCCTGGCGACGCGGCACCACGGCGCAGCGGCTGACCGGCGCGGAGCAGACCGTGACCCTCACGCTCGCCGACGGCAAGCCTTACGAGCAGACCGGCCTCCTGACCGCGGCCGAGCCCTACGTCCACGAGCAGACGGGTGTGGTCACGCTCCGGCTCGAGTTCCCCAACCCGACAGAGCTCCTGCTCCCCGGCATGTATGTTCAGGTCGAGATGCCGCAGGCCGTGGCCAGGAACGTCATTCTCGCGCCCCAGGAAGGGGTGATGCGCGACCATCGCGGCCGGCCCATCGCCTATGTGGTCAATGACGACGACGTGGTCGAGGAGCGCGTGCTGAACGTGCTGCAGACGCACGGTGCCTTCTGGGTCACCGCCGGCGGCCTCGCCGATGGCGACCGGCTGATCGTCGCCGGCCTGCAGAAGGTCCGGCCCGGCGCGGTGGTCGCCCCCACCGAGCGCGAGGACACGCCCGCGGCCACTGCCGGCGGCGACGACCTCGCCGTCCGCGACGGCGGCTAGGAAGGCAGAGCAGCCGCGATGGCCCGCTTCTTCATCGATCGTCCGGTCTTTGCCTGGGTGATCGCCATCCTCATCATGGGTGTCGGCATCCTGGCCGTCCTGACCCTGCCGGTTGCCCAATATCCGCAGATTGCACCGCCCTCGGTCAACATCACCGCCACCTATCCGGGCGCCTCGGCCGAAACCGTCGAGAACACCGTCACCCAGGTGATCGAGCAGCAGATGACCGGGCTCGACGGGTTGCGCTACATCACCTCCAGCTCGTCCTCGGCCGGCCGGGCCGAGATCACGCTCACCTTCACCACCGGCACCGAACCGGACATTGCCCAGGTCCAGGTGCAGAACCGCCTCGCCCAGGCGACGGCGCTCTTGCCCGAGATCGTGCAGCGTCAGGGCATCAACGTGCGCAAGTCCTCGGCCGGCTTCCTCATGGTGATCGGCCTGATCGCCGAGGACGGCTCGCTCGAGCAGGTCGATCTCTCCGACTATCTCTCCTCCAACGTGATCGACGAGATCAGCCGCGTGCCGGGCGTCGGCGCCGTCCAGGTGTTCGGCGCACCTTATGCCATGCGCATCTGGCTCGACCCCTCGAAGCTGGCCGCCTACGAGCTGGCGCCGGGCGATGTCGTGGCCGCCGTGTCGCGAGAGAACGCGCAGATCTCGGCGGGCGCGTTCGGCGAGCTGCCGGCCGTCTTGGGCCAGCAGCTCAACGCCACGGTGACCGCCCAGTCGCTCCTCCAGAGTCCGCAGGATTTCGAGCAGATCGTGCTCCGCGCCGAGACCGATGGCGGCCTCGTCCTGCTGAAGGACGTGGCCAGGGTCGAGATCGGGGCGGAAGCCTATGACATGATCGGCCGCTACAACGGTCAGCCCGCCTCGGGCATGGCGATCCAGCTCGCCACCGGGGCGAACGCGCTGGAGACCGCCGACCGGGTGCGCGAGCGCATGGACCAGCTCGCCGCCTTCTTCCCCGAGGGGGTCGTGTACAACGTCCCCTACGACACGACGCCGTTCATCAGGATCTCCATCGAGGAGGTGGTGATCACCCTGTTCGAGGCGATCGTCCTCGTCTTCCTCGTCATGTTCCTCTTCCTGCAGAACTGGCGGGCGACCCTCATTCCGACCCTAGCCGTGCCCGTCGTGATCCTCGGCACGTTCGGGGTGCTGGCGGCATTCGGCTTCTCGATCAACACGCTCACCATGCTCGCGATGGTGCTGGCCATCGGGCTCCTCGTCGACGACGCCATCGTCGTGGTCGAGAATGTCGAGCGCATCATGGAGGAGGAGGGGCTCGCCCCGCGCGAGGCGACCAGGAAGTCGATGGGCCAGATCACCGGTGCCTTGATCGGCATCGCCGTCGTGCTCTCCGCCGTCTTCGTGCCCATGGCGTTCTTCGGCGGCTCGACCGGCGTCATCTACCGCCAGTTCTCGATCACCATCGTTTCGGCGATGCTGCTCTCGGTGGTGGTGGCGCTGGTGCTGACGCCGGCGCTCTGCGCCACCATGCTGAAGTCGCGCACCTCGCACCGCAGGACCCGGGGGCTCATCGGCTGGTTCAACAGCTTCTTCGACGGCACCCAGCGCGGCTATGCCTCGAGCGTCGGCTGGAGCATTCGCCGGCCGGCCCGGGTGGGCATCGTCTATCTCCTGCTGGTTGCCGGCATGGTGCTCCTCTTCGTCCGCACGCCCACGGGTTTCCTGCCCGACGAGGACCAGGGCATCATGTTCACCTTCGTGCAGGGGCCGGCGGGAGCCACGGCGACCCGCACGCTCGACGTGCTGGACCAGATCGAGAGCTATTTCCTCGGGCAAGAGGCCGAGAACGTCGATTCGATGTTCACGGTCGTCGGCTTCAGCTTCGCCGGCTCCGGGCAGAATGTCGGCCTCGGCTTCGTGAAGCTCAAGGACTGGAGCGAGCGCCCAGGCGCCGATCAGGACGTGCACGCCATCGCCCGGCGGGCGTTCGGCGCCATGATGGGCATTCAGGACGCCATGGTCTTCCCGATCGTGCCGCCCGCCGTGATCGAGCTCGGCAATGTCAGCGGCTTCGACCTCTACCTCCAGGCGCGCGGCGGGCAGAGCCACCAGCAGCTTCTCGAGGCGCGGAACCAGCTCATCGGCATGGCGTCGGAGAGCCCGCTCATCGGCTCGATCCGGCCCAACGGGCTCGAGGACGCGCCGCAATACGGGCTCGACATCGACTGGCGCAAGGCCGGCGCCATGGGGGTCACGGCAAGCGACGTGAGCGAGCTTTTGACGGTCGCCTGGGCCGGTCGCTACGTCAACGACTTCCTCGATCGCGGCCGGATCAAGCGGGTCTATGTCCAGGGCGATGCCGATGCCCGCGGCTCGCCCGAGGACATCGAGCGTTGGCGGGTGCGCAATGCCAGCGGCGGCCTCGTGCCGTTCTCGAACTTCATCGTCGGTGACTGGCGCTTCGGTCCGCAAGGGCTCTACCGCTACAACGGCGTGCCGGCCATGCAGCTCCAGGGCTCGCCGGCGCCCGGCGTCTCGACCGGCGAGGCCATGGCCGAGATCGAGCGGCTGGTGGCGCAGCTGCCGCCGGGCTTCGACCTCGCCTGGACCGGGCTTTCGCTGGAGGAGCAGGAATCCGGCAACCAGGCGCCGCTGCTCTACTTCCTCTCCGTCGCCATCGTCTTCCTGAGCCTCGCAGCGCTCTACGAAAGCTGGGTGGTGCCGGCGGCGGTCATGTTCGCCATGCCGATCGGCGTGCTCGGCGCCCTCGTCGGCGCCTGGCTCGGCGGGTTCGAGAACGGCGTTTTCTTCCAGGTGGGCCTGCTCACCACCATCGGCCTGACCGGCAAGAACGCGATCCTCATCGTCGAGTTCGCGCGCGCCCGGCAGGAGGCGGGCGAGGAGCTCCTGACCGCGGTGAAGGAGGCGGCACGCCAGCGTTTCAGGCCGATCATCATGACATCGATGGCCTTCTCGCTCGGCGTCCTGCCGCTCGTGCTCAGCACCGGCGCCGGCTCCGCCGGCCGCCGGGCCATCGGCTCGGGCGTGCTCGGCGGCACGATCTCCGGCACGGTCCTGGGCATCCTTTTCGTGCCGCTCTTCTTCGTCCTGATCCGCCGCCTGGCACCCTATCGCCCGACGGCGAAGCCCAAAGCGGCGCCGCAGCCGGCGGAATAGGCCGGGCCGCGCCCCTCGAGCCGACCGGTCGGCCCTGCTGGTCTCCGACGGTCGGGCGGGCTATGAGCAGCCGCAGGTGCGCCAGGAACGGAAAGGAAGACGAATGGGTGGGACGCAGGTCACCAAAAAGCAGCGGCTCGGCAGGACCGGGCTCGAGGTCGCGCCCATCTGCTTCGGCACCTCGAGCCTGGGCGACATGCCGGCGACCTACGGCTACAATGTCGACGAGGACCGGGCGCGGGCGACGGTGCGGGCGATCCTGGCGGGACCGGTCAACTTCCTCGACACCTCGCGCAACTACGCCATGGGGCGCAGCGAGGAGCGGATCGGTGCCGTGATCCGCGAGGAGGGCGGGCTGCCCGCCGGCTTCGTGCTCTCGACCAAGCTCGACCGCGACATGGAGACCCTCCGCTTCGATGCGGCACAGGCCCGGCGCTCGCTCGAGGAGAGCCTGAAGGCGCTGCATCTCGACCGCGTTCACCTTTTGCACCTGCACGATCCCGAGCACGCGGCCGATCTCGCCCCGATCACGCGGCCGGGCGGTGCCATTGCCGAGCTCTTCCGGATGAAGGAGGAGGGCTTGTGCGATGCGGTCGGCCTCGCCGCCGGGCGGATCGACATCATGATGCCGATCCTGCGCGACTGGGACTTCGACGCGCTGATCACCCACAACCGCTTCACCCTCGCCAACCGCAATGCCGAGCCGATGCTCGAGCTGGCGAGGGAGCGGGGCATCGCCGTCCTCAACGCCGCACCCTATGCCGGAGGCGTGCTGGCCAAGGGGACCGGGAGCTTCAAGCGCTACGTCTATCAGGAGGCGTCGGCCGAGGCGCTCGATCCGATCCGCGCGATCGAGGCGATCTGCGCGCGCCACGGCGTGCCGCCCGGGGCGGCGGCCTTGCAGTTCTCGATGCGCGATCCGCGCGTCACCTCGACCATCTGCGGCGTCAGCCGGCCCGAGCGCGTGGCCCAGACCCTCGAATGGGCCGGCTGGCCCATCCCGGACGCGGCCTGGAACGAGCTCTCGGCCCTGCCGTTCGCCACCGACGATCCGGAAGCGACGCGGGTCTACGATCCGGGGTGAGGCTTTTCGTCAGGCAGGTCGCGACGACCGCGCTCGTGCGCTGCTTCGCGGTCGAGCCGATGATTGGCTGGTAGCGGCGCGTTGCGGGCGCGCAGTCGTCGCAGGATGGCGATGGCTGCGACACGGTGCTCGCCTCCTGCGGCAGCACTGCCAACCATTATCCTGCCGCTCCTCGCAGATACCCGCCTCATCATCGTTCTCTCCGTCGCCTTTCCCGCGCCGTCAAGCCGGCCTCAAGCGGCGATCCTGCCGCCGAGCTCGTCCTCGATATGCGCCTCGATGATCTCGTCGATCGAGGCGTCGGCCTCGTAGCCCATGGCGCGGGCGCGGGCCGAGGCGAAGTTGTAGGGCCAGCCATCGACGATCTTCTGGATCATCGGATCCGGCACCTCCTTGACGCGGTCGGCCACCTTGTCGCCGGCGATGCGGCGGAGCGCTTCGAGCGCATCGCCGATGCGCACCGCGATGCCGGGCAGGGTCAGGCTCCTGACCTGGCCGAAGGCGTCGCTCGGCAGGCCGGCGGTCCTGACGAAGGCGTCGATCACCCGGCGCGGCGAGAGGATGTACATGGTCGAATCGAGGCTGACCGGGCAGACCGCCTCCTGGCCGGCGAGCGGCTCCCTGATGATCGAGCTCGCGAAGGTGGAGGCGGCGCGGTTGGGCTTGCCCGGGCGGACGACGATGGTCGGCAGGCGGAGCGAGCGGCCGTCGATGAAGCCCTTGCGCGTGTAGTCGGCGACGAGCAGCTCCGAGGCCGCCTTCTGGGCACCGTAGGAGGTCTGCGGGGTCAGGTGGAAATCGTCGCCGATGGTCGAGGGCGGGGTCGGGACGGGCCCGCCATAGACGGCGAGCGTGCTGGCGAAGACGAGGCGCGGCACGGTGCCGAGGGCCCTGAGCCCCTCGAGGAGGTAGCGCGTGCCGTCGAGATTGACCTTGTAGCCGAGGTCGAAATCCTCCTCCGCATTGGCGCTGACGATGGCCGCGAGGTGGAAGACCACGTCATGACCCTGGCCGATGACCCTGGCCGCGGCGACGTGGTCGGTGATGTCGAGCTCGGCTTTCGTGAGGCGCGGGTCCTCGGGCAGGAGGCCGAGACCGTGGAGGTCGGCAGCGGTGATGCGCTCGATGGTGCGTCCGTCGAGCGCGCCGTCGGCGAGAAGGCGCAGCGCGAGCTTCCTGCCGATGAAGCCGCCGGCGCCGGTGATCAGGATACGCAAGGTCGAAGCTCCACTTGAGAGTAGCACCCGGTCGGTCGGCGCGGGTGATCCTTGTCAGGCAGCGAACGTGTTGCAGCGAACGGCCGGCTGAGGCAAGGTGCTTGAAGGTGATGACAGTCCGGGGCAGGCCGGCAAACAGGTTCAGGGGGACGCTCGATGACTTCTCGTTTCACGCGGCGCGATTCGATCAAGCTCGGAGCCGGTGTCGGCGCCGCGGCACTGCTCGGCAGCACGGCCCTGCGGGCGGAGATCCCGACCGCCGACGTGACGCCGCCGGATCTGCCCATCGAGGACGGCGCCACCCTGCGCGTGCTGCGGCCGGCCAAGTTCGTCGCCGGCGACGAGGAGCTTTTCAACCAGAACTCGCAGGCCTTCGCCTCGCTGACCGGCGTCGATGTGCGGGTCGACTACGAGAGCTGGGAGGATCTGCGCCCGAAGCTGGCGGTCGCCGCCAATGTCGGCCAGGGTCCCGACATCACGCTCGCCTGGTCGGACGACCCGCACAAGTTCGTCGACAGCTGCCTCGATCTCACCGACATCACGACCTATCTCGGCGAGAAGTACGGCGGCTGGTATCCGCTGGCCGAGCGCATGGGCATGGATGGCGGCAAGTGGATCTCGATGCCGATGGGGGCCTCGGGCGGCCGCATGGTCTACCGCAAGTCGATCATCAACGAGGCCGGCTACGACCAGGTGCCGGACAATGTCGACGACTTCCTGAAGATGAACCAGAAGCTGCACCAGATGGGCAAGCCGGGCGGTCTCGCCCTCGGCAACGCCGTCGGCGACGCCAACGCCTGGTGCCATTGGCTGGTCTGGGCCTTCGGCGGCGCCATGGTCGACGAGAACGACAAGGTCACCATCAACAGCCCCGAGACCATCGAGGCGCTGAAATACGGCAAGGCGCTCTACGAGACGTTCATCCCCGGCACGCTCGCCTGGCTCGATCCCTCGAACAACAAGGCGTACCTCGCCGGCGAGGTGAGCTGGACCCAGAACGGCATCTCCATCTACTACGCGGCCAAGAATTCCGACGAGGAGGCCGTCCGGAAGATCGCCGAGGACACCTACCACGCGCGGATGCCGATCGGGCCCGTCGGCTTCACCACCGAGCGCTGCCTCATGGTGAACGCCATGGTGCTCAACTACACGCCCTATCCGAACGCGGCCAAGCGCTATCTCCAGTTCATGATGGAGGACGAGCAGTACGACAAGTGGCTGTCGGCGGCGATCGGCTACTGGGGTCATCCGCTCAAGGCCTATGACGAGTCCGAGATCTGGACGGTCGACCCCAAGCACGAGGCCTACAGGAGCGTGATCGCCGATTCGCTCTGGGACGGCTACAAGGGCAGCGTCGGCGAGGCCAGCGCCGCCGTGCTCTCCGACTTCGTCATGGTCAACATGGTGGCCTCGGTCTGCGCCGGCCAGGCCACGCCCGAGGAGGCCGCGGCCGAGGCCGAGCGGCGGGCCAAGCGCTACTACCGCGGCTGAGCGGCGGTCGATGACGGCGGGGTCGTCGCCGGCCGGGTGACGACCCCGCCCGTCCCGGGAGAAGGCGGTCCCGACGGGGGATGGCCTGTCTCGAGGGGAGGAAGGTCAGCGTGGCAGTCACCTCCGAGCCCTATGTGGCGCAGACGAGACCGAACAACTGGCTCGCCCGGCTGTTCGACTACAAGCCGTTCCTGATCACCATCTGCCTCCTGCCGGCGGTCGGGCTGCTCGTCCTGTTCCTGACCTACCCGCTCGGCCTCGGCCTCTGGCTCGCCTTCACCGACACGCGCATCGGCAGCGCCGGCGAGTTCGTCGGCTTCTTCAACTATGAATTGCTGTTCACCGACCGGGTCTTCCTGATGGCGGTCTGGTGGACGATCTTCTACACGGTCTTCGCCACCATCTTCAAGTTCGCGCTCGGCCTCTGGCTGGCCCTGCTGCTGAACCACTACGTGCCGTTCAAGTCGCTGGTCCGGGCGATCATCCTGGTCCCCTGGATCGTGCCGACCGTGCTTTCCGCGATCGCCTTCTGGTGGATCTACGATCCGCAGTTCTCGATCATCTCCTACGTGCTCGTCGACGTGCTCGGCTGGCGGGATTCGTATGTCGACTTTCTGGGCGTGCCCTGGAACGCCCGCTGGTCCCTGATCGCCGCCAATGTCTGGCGCGGCATCCCCTTCGTCGCGATCTGCCTGCTCGCCGGGCTGCAGACCATCTCGCCCTCGCTCTACGAGGCGGCGATGCTCGACGGCGCCACGCCCTGGCAGCGCTTCGTCCATGTCACCGTGCCGATGCTGATGCCGATCCTGGCGGTCGTCTTGACCTTCTCGGTGATCTTCACCTTCACCGACTTCCAGCTCGTCTACGCCATCACCCGGGGCGGGCCGGTCAACTCCACCCATCTGATGGCGACGCTCGCCTTCCAGCGCGCCATCCCGGGCGGCCAGCTCGGCGAGGGGGCGGCGATCGCGGTCGCCATGATCCCCTTCCTCATCGCCGCCACCTTCTTCAGCTATTTCGCGCTGGCGCGACGCAAGTGGCAGCAGGGAGGCAGCGATGACTGAGGCCACGACCGCCGCCGACCGCCCGCCCGTCGACACCGGCGAGCGCCAGGGCGCCATAAGCTGGGAATCGCTGCCGCGCCGGATCGTGACGATCTACACGCCGCTCGTGCTCTTCATGATCGTCCTCCTCTTTCCCTTCTACTGGATGACGATCACCACCTTCAAATCGAATGAGGAGCTCTACAACTACAAGGACTACAATCCCTTCTGGGTGAGCTCGCCGACGCTCGACAACATCAACAAGCTGCTCTTCGAGACCGACTACCCGACCTGGCTCACGACCACGATGACCGTGGCCGTGGTCGCCACCCTGGTCTCGGTCTTCGCCAGCGTGCTCGCCGCCTATGCCATCCAGCGCCTGCGCTTCAAGGGCTCGCAATGGGTCGGGCTCGCGATCTATCTGGCCTATCTGGTGCCGCCCACGATCCTCTTCATCCCGCTCGCCACCATGGTCTTCCAGTTCGGGCTCTTCGACAGCCCGATGGCGCTGATCCTGACCTATCCGACCTTCCTCATCCCGTTCTGCACCTGGCTCCTGATCGGCTACTTCAAGTCGATTCCCTACGAGCTCGAGGAATGCGCGCTCATCGACGGCGCCTCGCGGCTGCAGATCCTGATCCGCATCACCCTGCCGCTCGCCGTGCCGGGGCTGATCTCGGCCGGCATCTTCTCCTTCACCCTCTCCTGGAACGAGTTCATCTACGCGCTCGCCTTCATCCAGTCGGCCGAGAACAAGACGGTGCCCGTGGCGGTCCTGACCCAGCTCGTCGAGGGCGACGTCTATCACTGGGGCTCGCTCATGGCCGGCGCCCTTCTGGGCTCGGTGCCGGTAGCCCTCTTCTACTCGCTCTTCGTCGAGTACTACGTCTCCAGCCTGACCGGAGCGGTGAAGGAGTAGCGGCTTTTCCCTCGCGGCCGGGCCGGGTGAAGCGGATTGTCGCGTCAGGCTCCTCAGCCGTTCAACCGTGGCGGGCGCGGCTGTCGGGCGGGGCCTCGCCGCGCTCGGCCATGCCGTAGTCGCGGTCGACCCGGGCGACCCGCAGGCGGTAGTCGGCGAAGATCCGGCCGCGGCCTCTTGCCTGCGCCACGCGATGCTCGGCGACATTGCGCCAGGCCTCGACGGCGGCCTCGTCGCGCCAGAAGGAGAGCGAGACGATCTTGCCGGGCTCGCTGATGCTCTCGAAGCGCTCGACCGAGACGAAGCCGTCGATCTCGTCGAGCAGCTTCCGCAGTTCGGCGGCGAGCTCGAAGTAGGCGGCCCGGTGCTCGGGCCTCGGCCAAACCTCGAAGATCACGGCGATCATGGCACGTTCTTCTCCTGATAGAGGACGACGGCCCGGGCCGGCAGAAGACGGAGCGTGGCGGTGCCGCTGGTATCGAGGCGGATGAACCAGTCGCCGGGCGGCAGGCGCAGTTTCTCGGCCCGAAGGCCGGCATTGAGCGCCAGGACGAAGCGCGCGTCCAGCGCCGGAAGGCCGTCCTCGCCGATTTCGTCCGGCGCGTCGCCGGCGAGGGCGAGGAGGATGGCGCGCGCCCCCGGGTCGTGCCAGTCGGCGCAGTCGAGCACGGTGCCGTCCGGCTTCAGCCAGCGCACGTCCGGCGTGCCGTCGGCGGCGGTTGTGCTGCCGTGGAGAAAGCGGCCGCGGCGCAGCACGGGATGCGCCCGGCGGATCGCCGAGAGCTCCTGCGTGAAGGTCATAAGCTCCCGGTCGGCCAGGGACCAGTCGAGCCATGAGAGCTCGTTGTCCTGGCAATAGGCGTTGTTGTTGCCCCGCTGCGTGCGGCCGAGCTCGTCGCCCATGGCGAGCATCACGCTGCCCTGGCCGAGGAAGAGGCTGGCCAGCAGATTCCGCACGTCGCGATTCCGGGCGGCGACGACGGCGGGATCGGCGCTCGGTCCCTCGACGCCGTTGTTCCAGGAGAGATTGTGGCCGTGGCCGTCGCCATTGGCCTCGTGATTGGCGTCGTTGTGCTTGTCCTCGTGCGAGACGAGGTCGGCGAGCGTGAAGCCGTCATGCGCGGCCACGAAGTTGATCGAGGACCAGGGCCGGCGGCCCTGATGCTCGAAGAGGTCGGCCGAGCCCAAAAGCCGGGCGGCGAGCTCGGGCAGGAGCCCCTCGTCGCCGCGCCAGAAGCCGCGCACCACGTCGCGGAAGCGGTCGTTCCATTCCGACCAGCCAGGGCCGAAGCCGCCCATGCGATAGCCCTCGCGGCCGATATCCCAGGGCTCGGCGATGAGGCGGGTGGTTGCCAGCACCGGATCCTGCTTCAGGCAGTCGAAGAAGCCGGCACCCTGGTCGAAGCCGAAATCCTCGCGGCCGAGCGTGGCGGCGAGATCGAAGCGGAAGCCGTCGACACCCACCACCTCGACCCAATAGCGCAAGGAATCCATGATGAGCTGGAGGACGCGCGGCTGGCTGGCGTCGATGGTGTTGCCGCAGCCCGTGAAGTTGGCGTAGCCGTCGGCCGCGTCGGGATCGAAGCGGTAATAGCTCCGGTTGTCGAGGCCGCGAAAGGCGAGGCAGGGGCCATCGCCATCACCCTCGCCCGTGTGGTTGTAGACGACGTCCAGGAGGACCTCGATGCCGGCCGCCTGCAAGGCCGCCACGGCGGCGCGAAGCTCGGCCAGCGGCGCGTCGGTGGCGGCGAAGCGCGGCTCGACCAGAAACCAGTTGATCGGATTGTAGCCCCAGTAATTGACGAGGCCCTTGCCGATCAGGTGGGGCTCGTCGACGAAGGCCTGAAGCGGCAGGAGCTCGAGCGCCGTGACCCCGAGCTTCAGGAGATGCTCGATGATGCGGGGATGGGCGAGGGCTGCGTAGGTGCCGCGCCGGTCGGCCGGGATCTCGGGGTGAAGCCGGGTCAGGCCCTTGACGTGGGCCTCGTAGATCAGCGTGCCCGAACGGGCGCCGTGCCGGTGCGCGCGAACGCCCGGCAAGGGCGTGCCGGGATCGCCGATTACGGCCTTGGCGACATGCGGGGCGGTCTCGGCGCCGAAGCGGCAGGCGGCGCCGCCGGGCATCAGCGCCGCACGGTCGAAGGTGCCCGTGACATGACGGGCGTAGGGGTCGAGCAGGAGCTTCTTCGGGTCGAAGCGGTGGCCGGCGGCCGGCTCCCATGGGCCGTGCACGCGATAGCCGTAGACGAGGCCGGGTCCGGCCTCGGGCAGGAAGCCGTGCCAGACCTCGTCGGTCCATTCCGGCAGGGTCAGTCGACGAAGCTCGGTCCGGCCGGCCGGATCGAAGAGGCAGAGCTCGACCTTCGTCGCATGGGCGGAGAAAACGGCGAAATTGACCCCGCCATCGGCGGCGGTGGCGCCGAGCGGCCAGGGCCGGCCGGGCCTGAGGCGATCGGCCTTCGGGGGATTGGCGGCTGGAAGGGTCACGAGCTCCGACCGAACGGTGGCTGAGGAAGCGGCTCTCTGGAGAATGGCAGAAATTTCCGAAGGTCTGGTTAATGCGGGGCGGCCCCCTTGACGCGGCGGCCGTGGTCGTCGAGGTCATGTTGGCCGCCCGTCACGCCATCCCGCAAGCCCCGGGCGGGCGCGCAACCACCGTGACGTCGTCCTTCTCCCGCAGCTTTTGGAGCGGCTCATGTCCCAGATCCGAGGCACCATCGTTCCGGTGACGCCGCTCATGCAGAACTGCAGCGTCTTCTGGGACGGGACGGCGAAGCGGGCCACCGTCATCGATCCGGGCGGCGACGCCCCGCGCATCATGGAGCTGATCGAGACCGAGGGCCTCGCGGTCGAGCAGATCCTGCTGACCCACGGGCATATCGACCATGCCGGCGGCGTCGTCGCCCTGAACCGGCTGATCGCGGCCAGGCAGGGCGCGCCGGTGAGGGTGCGCGGCCCGCACGCGAGCGACGCCTTCCTCCTCGAGGCGCTGGCCCGGGACGGGGCGGCCTACGGCATGCCCGAAGCGCTGCCGGTGACGCCGGACGAATGGCTCGACGAGGGGCAGGAGGTCGAGATCGCCGGGCACGCCTTCGCCATTCTTCACTGTCCCGGCCATTCGCCCGGCAGCCTCGTCTATGTCGACACCAGAGCCCGTTTCGCCATCGTCGGCGACGTGCTCTTCCAGGGCTCGATCGGCCGCACCGACTTCG
>CAYOCP010000008.1:0-156346 GCA_964402505.1 uncultured Geminicoccaceae bacterium | reverse complement strand
ATCTCAGCAGAGCAGAAGCCACTTCGATAGGGCGGGTCAGGTCGGACGCTTACCGAAGAGCGAGAGGTCGGTGAAGCTGACCTCGACGTTGTAGAGCGTGGGATAGACGTAGAACATGACGAGGAAGAAGAAGGCCGGCACCAGCATGAAGGCGATGAACGGTCTCTCGCCTCTGATCCTGCGGGCGGACGGAGCGGTGGTGGCGCGCACCGGATCAGCGGCGCCTCAGAGCAGGCTCTGAACGAAGGCGAGCAGCTCGTCCGCCGACTCCTTCGAGCTCTTCTCGCCGATGAAGGCGGCGCCGAAGCTGCGCGAGGTCTGGTTCCACATGGCGCCGATGGCGGCGGGGCCGCGGGCATAGGGCCCCCAGCTTCGGGCCCCTTCCGAGAACTGCTTTTGAAAGCCTGTCATCTCCGCGGGGAACGGCTTCTTCTCCAGAAGCGCCTGCTGTGCGGGATAGTACTCGGTGTTGTAGTTCTCGAAGAACTCCCAGGAATTGAGCCACTGCATCAGCTTAAAGCTCTCCTCCGGATAGTCGGTGTTGGCATTGACGCACATCGACTGGCCGCCAAGATGCGTCGTCGGCTTGCCCGAGCCGTGCGGCGTCATGGCGGTCGTGAAGGGCAGCTCTTTTTCCGGATTGCGCGTCCGCCACTGGTCGAAGATCTTGACGGCGGTGAAGACCGGAACCGAGGTGGCGAGCATGTTGCCGTCGATCATCTGCTCGAGGATCGTCGGATCGTTCCAGGCGTCCATGGCGAGAGCGCCCGGCACGGTCAGGTCCTCGTCGAGATAGGTCTTGTAGTAGTCGATGACGGAAGCCACTTGGTCGGTCGAGATGCCGAGCCGGTAACCGCCGGCGCCGTCGCTTTCGACCAGCGTGCCGCCATCTGACCACCAGTTGAAGTTGGCGAGGAACCAGATGGTGTTGGCGGCCGAGGTGCCGGCGGCGAAGCCGAAGCCGATCTTGCCAATCGCCTTGGCCTTGCGGCTGGCCTCGAGCAGCTCGTCCCAGGTCTCCGGCACCCTGTCGATGCCGGCTTCCTTCATGACCTCGGTATTGTAGATCATCGCCCAGGTGTCGGTGGCGAAAGGCACGCCGTAGATGCTCTTTTCGTCTTCGCCGAGGACGAGATCGGTGGCGATGAAGTCTTGAAACCCGTTCTCGCCGATGCCGTGCCTCTCGATCAGCTCGTTGAGCTTCATGCAGGCGCCGGCCGTGCCGAGGTCCTTGACCCAGACAAAGGCCAGATGGATGACGTCGGGGCCGCCGCCGGTCGCCGCCTCGCGGATGAGCTGGTCGCGCGCGTCCTTGAAGGCGACGCGCTCCATGGTGACGGTGATGTCCGGATTGAGCTCCTCGAACCGGTCGAGCCCGGCCCGGATCTCGTCCACGTTGTCGTAAGCGTAGCGAAACGTGAGCTCGGTCTCGGCCGCCGCCATTGCGGCATGGAGGCCGGTCGTCGCCATGCCGGCCAGCGCCAGGCACCGATAGGTCCAATGCATCCTTCTCTCGCCTCCCTTGGACGGCGCCCGTTCTCGTCGGGGCCTGTTGCTCATGGCGAAAGTTATCGAAAACATAACCCTTCGACAATCTCGGAGCTTCACGAAAGCCCTCGGGCTCGGCTATGCCGCCGGACGAGGCGGGGCGGACAGCAGCGGAGGAAGCCAGAAAGATGACCCAGCCGAAGAACCTGCTGTTCATCCTCTCCGACAACCACAACCGCGCGTTCTCGGGCGCTTACGGGCATCCGCAGGCGGCAACGCCCTGTCTCGACGCCCTCGCGGCACGCGGCGTGACGTTCGATGCAGCCTATGCCGCGAGCCCGCTCTGCTGCCCGTCGCGGGCCGCCCTCGCCACCGGCCGCTTCCCGCACCAGACGGGCTACTGGGACAATGCCATCGCCTATGACGGGCGGGTGACCTCGTGGATGCGGCGGCTGCGGGACCAGGGGCACGAGGTGGTCTCGGTCGGCAAGCTGCATTTCCAGGGCGCCGGCAACGACAACGGCTTCTCCGAGGAGCGGCACGCCATGCACATCCTGGACGGCAGGGGTGGCGTGCACATGCTGCTTCGCGGCTTCGACGACGAGCGGGTCAACAGAGGCCAATTCGATCTCTACATGGAGCGCTCAGGCATAGGTGCCGCCCCCTATCAGCCTTACGACCAGAAGATCACCGAGAGCGCCATCGATTGGCTGGCGGAGCGTCGGCGGCGGGGCGGCGAGAGGCCGTTCGTGCTCTTCGTCTCCTATCCGAGCCCGCATCCGCCCTTCTCGGTGCCGGCGGAGTTCTGGCGAGGCATCGACGAGACGAACGTGCGGCTGCCGGCCGGCTGGCATCCCGAGCAGCGCGGCGAGCATCCGGCCGACCGGCACCTGCGGCACATCATGGGAACCGGCCCCTTGGACGACGAGGCAAGAGTGCGGCGCATCCAGGCGGGCTATTTGGCGCTGATCGCCCACCTCGACGCCGAGATCGGCAAGCTGCTCCAGGGCCTTGAGGCCGCTGGCCTCGCCGCCGATACGCGCGTTCTCTACACTAGCGATCATGGCGACCTCGTGGGCCAGAGGGGGCTCCTCGGCAAATCCTGCCTCTACGAGGGTGCTATCGGCGTGCCGCTGATCGTGGCGGGACCGGGCATTCCGGCAGGCCGGAGCGCAGCGCAGATCGCGAGCCATGTCGATCTCTTTCCGACCATCGTCGAGAGCGTCGGCGCCGGTCTCGGGGAGGAGGACGCGGACCTGCCCGGCCGCTCCCTCTGGCCGGCCCTGCAGGGCCGCGAGGCAGCCGTTCGGGGCTTCGCCGAGTACCATGCGGTCGGCTCGAAAGCCGGCATGTTCATGCTGCGCGACGGGCGCTGGAAGCTGATCCATCACGTCGGCATGCCGGCACAGCTCTTCGATCTCGAGGCCGACCCGGACGAGCTTCTCGACCTCGGGCCCGACCATCCGCAGGCACGACACCTCGAAACCTTGCTCCGGCAAATTTGCGATCCCGAGGCGGTCGATGCCCGGGCCAAGGCGGACCAGCGGGCGAAGGCGGAATTCTGGGGCGGGCGCGACGCCGTGGCGCGGGAAGGGCTCCTGGTCTACACCCCGCCACCCGGCGCCGAAGCGGAGATCGTGGCATGAGCGGGCGACCGAATATCCTCTGGTACTGCACCGATCAGCAGCGCTGGGACACGATCCACCGGCTCGGCAACCCGCACATCAATACCCCGAGGCTCGACGCCTTCTGCGCCGGCGGCGTCGCCTTCGCGAACGCCTATTGCCAGAGCCCGATCTGCACGCCGTCGCGGGCGGCGATGCTGACCGGCCGCTATCCCGCCTCGACCCACGTCCATCGCAACGGCAACGCCCGCTTTCCGCCGGCCGAGAAGCTGGTGACGCGCATCCTGGCCGATGCCGGCTACGATTGCGGCCTGATCGGCAAGCTCCATCTCTCGGCCGCGAAAGGGCATGAGAAGCGGTGCGACGACGGCTACCGGCTCTGGGAATGGAGCCATCATCCGAAGCCCGACCTCGATATCGCCCACCACGCCTATCATCGCTGGCTGGTCGAGGAGAAGGGGGTCGATCCGCACGCGCTCCACGCCGGCGTCGAGCCCTTCTGCGGCGCCGGCATGCCGGAGGAGCTGCACCAGACGACATGGATCACCGAGCGCGCCATCGCCTTCATCAACGAGGAGCGCTCGGGTCCCTGGATGCTCTCGCTCAATCCGTTCGATCCACATCCGCCCTTCGATCCGCCGAAGGCCTATCTCGACCGCTACGATCCGGCCTCGCTGCCGCCGGCGGCGTTCAGGCCGGGCGATATCGAGCGGCAGAAGGCGTTCGCCGGCCTGACCCAGCAGACGCCCGAGGCGATCGACCCGACCGGGCCGATGCCGAAAGTGACGCTCACGCCGAAGGAAAGGCTCACCACCGGCTACAGGCCGCCCAGGCAGTACAACGGCCAGATCGTCAAGGCGGCCTACTACGCGATGATCGAGCTGATCGACACCCAGCTCGGCCGGCTGCTCGATGCGCTCGAGGCGAGCGGGCAGCTCGACGACACAATCATCCTCTTCCATTCCGACCATGGCGAGCTGCTCGGCGATCACGGCCTGCTCTACAAGGGCTGCCGCTTCTTCGAGGGCCTCGTGCACGTGCCGATGATCTGGTCCTGGCGAGGCCGTACGCGCGCCGACCTCCGGAGCGACGCCCTGGTCGAGCTGGTCGACATCGCTCCGACCTTGCTGGAGGCGGTCGGTCTTCCGGTGCCCGCCAACATGCAGGGCCGGTCGCTCTGGCCGATCCTGACCGGCGAGGCGGCGCCGGACCATCACAAGGACCACGTGATCTCGGAGTTCAACGATGCGCTGGGCTCGGCCGCGGGCGAGGGACCGAGCCACGGCAGCATGTATTTCGACGGGCGCTACAAGCACATCCTCTATCAGGGCACCGGCCTCGGCGAGCTCTACGATCACGAGGCCGATCCGAACGAGTTCGACAACCGCTTCGCCGATCCGGCCCTGCTCGAGCTTCGCCTCGAGCTGATGCAGAAGCACTGCGACGCCCTCCTCGCGTCGTCGGATGCCGGCATCGAGCGGGTGGCGATCTATTGAGAGGCATGCCGCCAAGTCCGGGCTTGCGCCGGCAGCACTCCTGCTGTCATGATGCAGGGAATTGGAGCGATAACCAACAGTCGCTCGAGGGAGGCTGAAGGAGATGGCCAAGCGGCCCAACATCCTGCTGATCACCTCCGATCAGCAGCGCGGCGACTGTCTCGGCTGCGAGGGGCGGGGGGTGAAGACCCCGCATATCGATCTTTTGGCCGAGCAGGGGACGCGCTTCGGCACTTGCATCACGCCGAACAACGTCTGCCAGCCCACCCGGGCTTCCATCCTCACCGGGCTTCTGCCGCGCACCCACGGCGTCGCCGACAACGGTATCGACCTGCCGCCGGCCACAGGCGAGCAGGGCTTCGCCGGCCGGCTGTCCAGGGCTGGCTACCGCAGTGCCCTCATCGGAAAACCGCATTTCGCCACCTCGCACACCTTCGAGCCGACCGGCACCCCCGAATGCCGGGGCTCGATGCATCTCTGGGGCGAGGACTGGAACGGGCCCTATATGGGCTTCGACCATGTCGAGCTCGTGATCGAGGGGCACAACCAGTGGCCGCCCGAGCGACCGCCTTCGGGCCAGCATTACGAGCGCTGGTACTACCAGGACGGCCTGGGCGATCTGAAGAACGAGCTCTTCAGGACCAATGCCGGGCCCGACACGCATGGGGCACCGCAGACCTGGCATTCGGGACTGCCGGTCGCCTGGCACAACTCGAGCTGGGTCGGCGACCGCACGGTGGCCTATCTGAGCGACCACGAGGCAAACCACAGCGACCAGCCCTTCGTGCTCTGGGCGTCCTTCCCCGACCCGCACCACCCGTTCGATTGCCCCGTTCCCTGGAGCCTCCTGCACGATCCGGCGGAGGTCGACCTGCCCGTGCACCGCACGCTCGATCTGGAGAGACGACCCTGGTGGCACCGCGCCTCGCTCGAAGGCAAGCCGAAAATTCGGGAGGACTTGGCCCGTATCCGCGAGGAGTACTCGCGCGTGCAACAGCTCGGCGACGATGAGCTTCGCGAGATCATCGCCAACACCTATGGCATGCTGGCTCTGATCGACCACAATGTCGGGCGGATCATGGCCGAGCTGCACCGGCTCGGCATCGCCGACGATACGCTCGTCGTCTATGCCAGCGACCATGGCGACTGGCTCGGCGATCATGGGCTCCTGCTCAAGGGACCCATGGCCTATGAGGGTCTCTTGCGGGTGCCGCTCGTGATGCGCGGACCCGGCGTGCCCGAGGGCCGGGTGATCCGGGATCCCGTCTCGACCCTCGATCTCGGTGCCACCTTTCTCGATGCGGCCGGCGTCGAGCGGCCGGCCGACTGGCACAGCCGCAGCCTCCTGCCGGTGCTGCGCCGGGACGAGCGACGCGAGTTCGCCCTCAACGAGTGGGATTTGAACGCCTCGCGCTGCGGTGTCGAGCTCAAGCTCCGAACGGTACGAACCGAAACCCATCGGCTGACGCTCGAGCTCACTTCGGGCGCCGGTGAGCTCTACGACCTCGTGGCGGACCCGCACGAGACGAAGAACCTCTTCGACGATCCGGCCTGTGCGGCAATCCAGGGTGCCCTGACCGCCATGATCGAGAGCCGGCCCGACGATGCGCTGGAGCCACCCCTTCAGCCGGTCGGCATGGCCTGAAGGACGCTCGCAGTCCCCCCGCGGGATCGAGGACGAATCAGCCAGAGCACAGGGAGGTGCAGGACGATGCCAATCACCCGCCGTCATACGCTCCAGGTCGGAAGCGGCCTTCTCGGCAGTGCCCTCCTGCCGCGCCTCGCACGTGCCCAGGACTGGCCGACCCGGCCCATCACGGTCGCGATGGCCGCCCCCGCCGGTGGCGCCACCGACACGGGCACGCGGGCGCTCACCGAGTTGATGCGCGAGCCTCTCGGCGTTCGCGCCATCGCCTTTCAGGACATGTCCGGCGCCGGTGGCGTGCAGGCCATGGACTACGTCATGCAGCAGCCGGCCGACGGGTATTTCTGGCTCGGCGCCAACGACGTGATCGAGGCCTTTCCGAGCCTCGGCCGGATCGACTACGACTGGCGGGATTTCGATTTCTGGATGTCGGGCGGCACGAGCTGCGCCATCGTCGTGCCGGGCGACAGCCCCTATCAGACCTTCCAGCAGTGGATCGAGGCGGTCATGGAAAAGCCGGGCGAGGTGGCCATCGCCTCGACCCCCTCGGGCACCCTCTGGTCGAACGCCGCCGTTTATCTGCAAAAGCAGATGGGCCTTGATTTCCGCCTTGCCAATTATGGCGGCGGTGGCCCCACCGTGCGCGCCGTGCTGGCCGGCGAAACGAGCTGCGCCTCGGTTGGGGTCACGCCGACGGTCAATTTCCTCAAGTCCGGCGAACTCCGCGCCCTCGCCGCCTGGACGCCCGAGACCTGGAATGTGGCCGGCGTCGCCATTCCCTCGATTCTGGAATATGTCGACGATCCGATCCTCAAGCGCACCTTGCCCTGGACGAATATCCACGGCATCGCCCTCAAGAAGGGCGTCGACGAGTCGGTCCTCGAGCAGATCGACGCCGCGTTCAATAAGGCGGTGAACGACCCGGCAATGGACGAGATCTACGAAAGCAAGGCCTTCTTCCCCTTCCGGGCGCCGCGCCAGAAAGCCAATGATATGATGGGCGAACGCACGGCGCTGCAGGCCTACGTCATCGAGGTGATCCTCAACAACGCCGTCAAGACCCGGGACGAGCTCGGCATCGCCAAGATCGAGGAGGGGTGAGCGCACCCGTGGCCGGGCGGGGCGGCGGCGCGCCCATGGAGAGGAAGAGCTTCTACGTCAGCCCGGAGAAGGCGGCGCCGGACTTCATAACCGGCGTCGTCCTCGCCCTCCTGAGCCTCTACGTGCTGGTCACCTCCTACCGGATGCCGCATTTCGCCGGCAGCGGCTGGCTCGGGTCGCCCGGGCTGACGCCGGGGCTGATCGCCTTCGTCCTCCTGCTCCTCTCGCTGGCGCTGATGTTCCGCGCGCGCCAGTTCCGCCTGCGGCTCGGTCCCTTGCAACCGAGGATCGAGGGCCTCAGGGCCGGCGCGTGCTTCGCCATGATCTTCGTCTATGTCCTGGTGACGCCGCTCATCGGCTATGTGACCGCAACCTTCGCCCTCCTCTTCGTCTTCCAGACCGCATTCGCTCGCAAGCTTTCGCTGCGTTACGTGGTGATCTGGAGCATCGGCCTGAGCGGTCTCCTGACTTTTCTCCTGTGGTACGTCTTCGGCGAGATCTTCTTCGTGCCGCTGCCGTGACGATGATGGACCGGTCGTTCAGCCGAGCCGGAGGGTAGGAGGATGATCGAGGAGGTCGGCCGATTGCTGCTCGATCCCTGGGCCATCTTCACGATCTTCTGGTCGATGACCCTGGGCATCATCATGGGCGCCATGCCGGGCCTCACCGGACCCATGGCCATGGCACTCCTGCTCGGCATCGCCTACACGATGCAGACGGAGTACTCGATCCTCGCCATGATGCTGATCTACATGGGCGGGGTTTACGGCGGCTCGCTCTCGGCGATCCTGCTCAACATTCCGGGTGCGCCGGCCTCGGCCGCAACGGCCATCGACGGCTACCAGCTTGCCCTCCAGGGCAAGGCCGGAAGGGCCATAGCGCTCACCACCATCGCCTCCTGCATCGGCACGCTGATCGCCATCGCGTTTCTGGCGTTCCTCACGCCATGGCTGGTCAAGGTCTCGCTCCTCTTCACCTCGTGGGAGCTCCTGCTCCTCGTGCTGCTCGGCGTGATGATGGCGGGCTCCTTGACCGGCGACGATCCGATCAAGGGCTGGATCGCCGGGATGGGCGGCCTCCTGGTGGCGCAGATCGGCCTCGACGACCTGCATATGTACCCGCGTTTCTCATTCGGCTCCCATTATCTCGAGGCAGGTGTCGGACTCGTCGCGGCTATCGTCGGGCTCTTCGGGATCAGCCAGGTGATCGTGGCGATGCGTGACCGCGATGTCGACGTCGAGCCCGTGACCCACAAGATCGGCCGCATCATGCCGACCCTCGAGGACCTCAAGGGACGCCTTCGGGTTGTGCTGCAGTCGGGCGTGATCGGCAGCATCATCGGCATCCTGCCGGGGCTCGGCGCCGACATGGGTGCCTGGATCTCCTACGTTCTCGCCAAGCGCACCAGCCGGCATCCGGAACTCTACGGCAAGGGCTCGACCGAGGGCGTGATCGCCGCCGAGACCGGCAACAACGCCGTCGTACCCTCGTCGCTGATTCCGGTTATCGCGCTCGGTCTGCCGGGCAGTGGCGGTGCCGCGATCATCATGGCCGCCCTCTTCGTCCACGGTCTGACGCCGGGGCCGATGTTCCTCTTCGAGAATCTCGACCTCTTCGAGTACATGGTGATCGGTCTCATCCTCGGCGTCGCCGCCATGCTGATCGTCGGCCTCCTTCTCGCGCACGTCATCATCCACGTGCTGCTGATCCCGCGCGAGAACATCATGGCGGTGGTGGTGGCGATGGGGGTCATGGGGGCCTATGCCTCGAAGCTGCAGTACGGCGATGTTTGGATGATGCTTGCCTTCGGTGGGCTCGCCTACGTGATGCGACGGCTGGACTTTCCGCTCGCACCAATGGTGCTCGGCATCGTCCTGGGCGGCCTGCTCGACGAGTTCCTGCGCAACGCCATGATCATCAGCGATGGCGATCTCTCGCCCCTCGTGACGCGGCCGATCGCCTTGGGTCTCCTCGTCGTGCTCCTGCTGACCACAATCGGCAGCCTGCCGGTGCTGCGCCGCTGGCTGGTGCGCATGATCATCGGCGCGAGGCGGCCGGCGGCCTCCGCCGAATGACCAGCCTGGCACGGCGGTTGCGACGCCGAAACATGCGCCGGCCGCATCGGCGTGCCGCACGAGGCACGGGCCGGCCCGATCTCGATCGCATGGTGCGCCTCGAAGGCGGCGAGTTCCGCATGGGGTCCGACCGCCACTATCCGGAGGAGGCACCGCAGCGCCGGGTACGGGTGGGGGCCTTCTGGATCGACCCCCATCCGGTGACAAACGCCGAATTCGCCCGCTTCGTTGCCGCCACCGGCTACGTGACGGAGGCCGAGCGGCCGATCGACGCGACGCTCTATCCGGGTGTCGATCGCAGCCTGCTAGTCCCGGGTGCTCTCGTCTTCCGCCCCACCGCGAGCCAGGTCGACCTGGAGAACTTCCGCCAGTGGTGGACGTACGTGCCGGGCGCCTCCTGGCAGCAGCCGGAGGGACCGGGCTCGAAGGCCCTGGCGGATCACCCCGTCGTGCACGTCACCATCGCGGATGCCCTGGCCTTCGCCCGTTGGAGCGGCAAGACACTGCCGACCGAAGCCATGTGGGAATTCGCCGCGCGCGGAGGCCTCGAGGACGCCGATTATTGCTGGGGCAACGTGTTCGAGCCCGAGGGCCGCCCCATGGCCAAGACCTGGCACGGCCGGTTCCCGTGCGAGAACCTCGCTCCCGACGGCTGGGCGCGGACCTCGCCCGTCGGCAGCTTCCCGCCCAATGGCTTCGGGCTTTTCGACATGGCCGGCAATGTCTGGGAATGGACCACCGACTGGTACACCGACCGCCATGTGCCCGACGTCGCCAAGCCGTGCTGCGTGCCGAGCGATCCACGTGGCGGCACCAGGGAAGGCAGCATCGATCCGTTCGCCCCGCAACTGCAAATCCCTCGCAAGGTGGTCAAGGGCGGCTCCTTCCTCTGCACCGACCAGTACTGCCTGCGTTACCGGCCGGCGGCGCGGCAGGGGCAGGCGATCGATACCGCCATCCGCCATCTGGGCTTTCGCTGCGCGGTGCCCGCGACGGGTCAGGAGCAAGCGGAAGGGGTGAGGTGAGCCCGCTCGCGCGGTGAATGGCGAAACGGGTGGAACCTTCCAACGTGAGAAGCTTGTTCGGGGAGTGGACCAACGCGGGTCGATGCGAGGGTCTGTTGCGCGAGGGTCTGTTGCCGTGGCAGCGAGGAAAGGAGGACGTGCCATGCCGAATGAAGCGGGGGTCAGGACGGTTCAGTTCTCGCCGGCCGTGCTGGCTTGGCGGCTCTGTTGCCCACATGCCCACAGCCGCCACAACGGCAGCAACCCATTTCGATGTGATCAAGGACGGAAACGGTGCCGGCCTCGACTTCAACAGCCCTATGCGGTGCTCTCACGAACCGGAACCACTGCTTTGAGGTCAGGCACCTTGATGGAAATCCATCTCGGCAACGGATGACCGCCAATCGCCAGCCTCACTTCGAGTGTCAGCGGCAGGGCGATTCCCTGGCCGGGTGCTGCAGCCGGCCGCCCGTGCAAGAACGGGGAACGCGCCGCCCACCAACCCCGGCCGCGCGCCGCGCTACGCCAAGAGGCTTCGTGCGCGGCCTCTTACAGCACCCGGTGGGACACTACCGGTGGCGGTTTCAATGGGGGCTACATTCCGAGATATGCGCTCATGACTTCGGGATTCCTCTTCACTTCATCCGATGGCCCTTCGAGGACGACGCGGCCGGTTTGGAGGATGAGGGCATTGTCGGCGAGGGCGAGACTTTCGGTCAGACGCTGCTCGACCAGCAATACCGTGATTCCGGTTTCACGAATTTTCTGAACGGCGCGAAAGATCTCTGCCACGAGCTTGGGCATTATGCCTTGAGACGGTTCGTCGAGCATCAGCAGCCGCGGACGGGTCATCAGGGCCCTGCCGATCGCCAGCATCTGCTGTTCACCCCCCGACAGGGTGCCGGCTTCCTGGTCCAGCCGTTCCTGAAGTCGAGGGAAGAGGGTGAGCACGGTCTCGAGTGGTCGCTCGCGGTCGGGCTTGTGGCGGTGCAGGTAACTTCCGAGGCGCAGGTTGTCACGGACGCTCAGGCGCGGAAAAAGGCGTCGGTCCTCAGGCACGAAGGCCATCCCGGCTTCGGTGATCCGATGCGCCGGCCAATCGTCGATACGCACGCCGTCGAAGGCTATCGACCCGCTTTTTGGTGGTAGCATGCCGGCGATGGTGTTCAGCAGCGTAGACTTGCCCGCACCATTGGCCCCCGCAACCACGAGGATTTCACCCGCCCTGACGCTGAGGGAGACATCGGAGATCGCCACCAGGCCCTGATAGCCGGCACTGAGGCGACGGACCTCAAGCATGGCCGGTGCCAAGGTAGGACTCGATGACATTGGGATCCCGCACGACAGCGTCGGGCCTTCCGCTGGCGATCACCTCACCCAGATCGAGCACGATGGCGTGATCGACGAGCGGCATCACCACCTCCATCACATGCTCGACCATGATGACGGTCACGCCGCTCTCGCGCACGCGGCGGATGAGCTCGGTGCCATCGCGCGCCTCGGTCGGCGTCAGGCCAGCCATCACCTCGTCGAGCAGCAGCAGCTTCGGCTGCGTCGCCAGCGCGCGCGCCATCTCGAGCCGCCGCTTCTCGGGTGAGGTCAATTCGCCGGCGAGCACATCGGCGCGGCTTTCCAGCCCCGTGAAGGCCAGCATCTCGTAGGCCCGCAGCCGACCGGCGTCGGTGTCGGTGTCGGTGACCAGCGCGCCGACAAGAACGTTCTCGAGCACGCTCATCGCGTCGAAGCTTCGGACCACCTGGAAGGTCCGGGCGATACCCAGAGCGCACCGCGCCGCAGCTGAAAGCCTGGTAATGTCGGTCCCGTCGAACATGATCTGACCGCCACTCGGCGGAAAGGTGCCGGCGATGAGGTTGAAGAGCGTGGACTTGCCGGCGCCGTTGGGGCCGATCAACCCGATCAGGCTGCCGCGTTCCACGCTGAATGTAATATGATTGTTCGCCCGGAGATTGCCGAAGTGGCGCGAGACGTCGCGAACGTCGAGAAGGGTGTCCGCGGTCATCGCGCCCGGCGCCTCGCAAACGGCTGTGCGAGACTGACGAGCCCCTGCGGCCGCAACAGTGACACTGCCAGCACCAACGTGCCGTAAACGATGAGGTTCGCTCCCGAGCCGGTGCCGCCGACATAGCTGCGCGTCAGCTCACCGAGCGGAATCAGGATCACCGCCCCCAGCGCCGATCCCCACAACGTGCCGATCCCGCCGAGAACGGCCGGCAGTGCTATCAGGAGCGAAATGTGGAAGCCCATGACGCTGGACGGGTCTATATAGGAGACGAAGAACGCGTAGACGCTGCCGCCGATCGCGGTGAAGAAGGCGGACACGCCCGACGCCACCATCTTCGAGCGGAACACGTCCACACCCAGACTCTCGGCAGCGTCGATGTCGCTGTTGATGGCACGCCACCAGTAGCCCGCGCGCGTATCCGCGATGACCCAACTGATGATCCAGGTCGTGATAGCGAGCCCGAGCGCCAAGTAATAATACGGCAGCTTGGTCTGCCCGAACTGGAGCGTCGCCCAGTTGTCGGGGGCGAAGGGAAGCTGCAGCCCGATGGTGCCCCCCGTCCATTCCCAGTTCGAGAACAGCAGCAGCGCCGCCTCGGCGATGACGATGGTGGCGATGGTGTAATAGTGTCCGGCGAGCCGGAAACACGGATAGCCGAACGCGAGTGCCACCACCGTCGCGATGATTGCCGCGGCGATCATTCCGAACCAGGGCAGAATGCCGAAATCGATGTAGAGCGCCACGGTCACATAGGCGCCGATCGCGAAATAGACCGCGTGACCGAGCGATATCTGCCCGCAATAGCCGCCCAGAATATTCCAGCTTTGCGACAGCGATGCGAAGAGGACAGTCAGCACCAGGATATTCATCGTGTAGACGTCGCTGACCACCAACGGCAGCACGCCGACAAGAATGGCAACGGCCAGCGCCACGAGGAGTTGGCGCCGGCGGCGGCGCTCGAACGCCTTGATGGCGGGGGGCTTATCCGGCGCGATGCTCATTTTCGGATTCTGCGGCATCACATCGACCCGAACAGGCCGCGCGGGCGGAATGTGACCACCGCCAGATAGACCGCGTAGACACCCAGCATCTTGAGCGCCGGCGAGATCAGGAGGGCGGTCGTCGCTTCGACGAGACCGATCAGGACACCGGCGGCCAGCGCGCCGTAAACACTGCCGAAACCGCCGAGCGCGACGGTGACGAAGGCGATCAGCACAAAGCTGTTGCCGACGCCGGGGTAGATGTAGAAGAAGATCGCGATGATCGAGGCCGACAGCCCGACCAGCGCCGAACCGATACCCCAGCCGAGCGCGAACACCTTGTTCTTGTCGATTCCGACGAGGGCGACGGCGCCCGCATCCTCGCGCGTGGCCTCGAGCGCCTTGCCGAGGTCGGTCCGCGTGATGATCAGCCAGATCGCGCCGAAGGCACAGATCGAAATCAACGCGCCCACCACTTGCGGCAGAGGCAGGAACACGCCGGCAAAGGACACTGCCTTGCCGGCCAATATTCCGCCGTCGATATTTCGGTAGTCGGGTGTGAAGAAAGTCTGGGCCAGGCCTTGAAGCAGGAGGCCCAAGCCAAAGGTCGCAAAGACCTGCACCATCCCGCGGTTGGTTTTGACCCGCATGGCGAACCGCACGACACCGAGATATATTGCCGCCCCGAAGCCGAACAGTGCCAGCGTCACCACCGGCGCCAGCACGAGCGGGTCGGCGCCGGTCAGCAACGTGAGAAAGAACATCAGATACATGGCGACCATGAGAAAGTCGCCATGCGCGAAGTTCACCACATCCATGAGCCCGAAGATCAGCGAAAGCCCCGAGGCCACGAGAGCGTAGATGAGTCCCATCAAAAGGCCGCTGAGCAGCACCTGCGCGACGATCTGGCTGGTCATCCGTTCGCTCCCGCGCCCCGCCGGCAGCCGATCAGTTGATCGGCCATACGATCTCCCGGGAAGCGAACTCCTTCGGCCAGATGGTGTGGTATTTCCCGTCCTTGCACTGCATCATCACGACCGTGACGTCGGGGTTCTGACCGTCCTCGCCAAAATGCACCCGGGTCCACGGCATGATCGTCTGGTCGCCCGGCAGATCCATCGCCGCCAGCGCATCGCGGATCGCCGGGCCTTCGGTCGAACCGGCCTCATTGATCGCCTCCGCCATGATCTGGACGGCCGTGAACTCGCGCGCGGTGCTGCCGTTGAAATCCTTGCCGGACCTTTCCTTGAACAGCTCGTTGACGGTGCGGACATCGGGTCGTTTGATCGCAAAATCGGGGCTATAGGCCGCCCGCGTGATAAGCCCGTCGGCCAGCGGCCCGACCGCCTGGAGGAAGGCGGGCTCGTAGTACCCGGCATCCTGACAGATGATGCCTTTGGGACGAAAGCCGAGCTCGGCCGAGGTTTTCATGAACTGAATCGCGTCAGTGGTGTACGAGGTCGCCATCACCACGTCCGGATTGCCGGATTTCAGCAACTGCACCTCCGTGCTGAGCGAGGGCGAGTTGGCGCGATATTTGACGTCGGCGACGATGGGAATATTGCGCTCGGCCGCCCGCTCCTTCTGGATGCGGCTGGTATCGGTGCCAAACAGCGTGTCCTCGTAGAACAGCCCGATGGACCCGATGCTGGCGCGGCCCGATCCGGTCAGGTCGTCCATGAAATCGAACATCGCGTTGGTGAACAGCTCGTCATTCGGCCCCGCGCGGAAGAAGAACTTCAGCCCGTGCCGATGCAGCGTCGGTGACGAGGATTCGGCGGCGATGAACGGCACCCGGTAGCGTTCCGCCACCTGGGACACCACCGCGGCGACCGAGCTGTAATAGGTGCCGATCAGTCCCACCACACCCTCTTGGGTGATCAGGCGCTCGGCCTCGGCGCGGCCTTTCTGAGGGTCCGCCTGATGGTCGGCATAGATGATCTTGATCTTGGCGCCACCGAGATTGGGCAGACCCGCGTCGCGCGCGCGCAGAAGGTCGAGATCGTAAGAGTTATTGACGATCTCCTCCCCGGTATCGAGGGCGTATTTTGCCTCGACGCCGATTTGCGCCCCGGAGCCGGTGAAGGGATAGATCGCTCCGATCCTGATTTCGTCCACCTGCTGGGCGAACGCAGGGCCGAACCTGGCGGCGGCCGCAAGTACGGTTGTTGCGGCCAAAACCTGTCTACGACTTGCCATTCCATCCTCCCTTTTGAGCAAGTGTCGGCTGTGATTGACGCTCGATGTCCCAAGAGCCTTTCCAAGAAGTTATCATCGTGCCTCATCGACTTGCGGGTGAGCGCCGACCTCGGAGCCGCAAGCCGCCGAGTTCATGAAACTTCATGATAACGTCTCGGATAGACCTTCATTCTGGACTTTCGACGAGCATTAATAGCATCGGCATCGCACGGTCAAGTCCGAGAACTGCTGGTGGTTTGAGCTTTGAAGTGATTTGGACTGAGCTGTTTCTCAGGAGGCGGAATCCAGCCTCGCCATCATGGTCGCGCGCCCCTCCCAGATCGTCCAGCCGCCGCCGTTCGAAGGCGCGCGCATGGACGCCGGTTGTCTCTTTGCGCTGCCTCGCTCCCTGCTGGCGTCAGCAGTCCCGCCGCACCTGTCGACGGAGGATCGCTAAGCCTTGACCTTGTTCGCGGCCCGGTCCACCGCGTCGTGAATTTCATCGATGACATCCGAGTCGATGGTGAGAGGTGGCAGGAACTTCAGCACGCAGGGGTCGATCACGGCATAGCTGTGACAGAGGACACCCTCATCGAAAACCGCCTTGTAGAGCGCGGGCGCAAGATCGGGGTCGTTGATCTGCAAGGTGAAGACGGCGCCGAAACCGTGCCCTTTGGAGAACATGTTGCCATGGCGCCGGCAAAGTGAATCGAGACGGGCGTTGAACGTCTCCGCCATCCGGTTCACCCCGTCGAGAAATCCAGGGCCCGAAACGATTTCCAGCACCCGCCGCGCGACGGCGCAGGCGATCTCGTTCCCGCCGAGGCTGCTGATGTACGAAAACTTGTGCTCGTTCACGCACCGGTCATAGATTTCCTCGCGCATCAGCAGGCCGCTGACCGGGTAAAGCCCGCCCGAGAGGCCCTTGCCGGTGATGAGGATGTCCGGCGACAGTCCCATGAGCTCAGCCGTCCACAGCCGACCGGACCGGCCGAGACCGGTGCGCGTCTCGTCCAGCACGAAGATCACGCCCCTCTGGCGGCAAAGCTTCTGCGCGCCTTGGAGGAACTCGGCGCTTCCGGGCGCGAAGGATTCGTACTGCATCGGCTCGATGATGAGTGCTGCGATCTCGTCCGTCATCATCTCCGCAAGGGTGTCGAGATTGTCGTAGTCCGGCAGAAAATCGCAATGTTCCGGCGGCAGGTTGTAATGCTCGAGAATGCCCTCCTCCAACGATCCCGTCACCAGTGCCGCAAATCCCGAATGGCCGTGATACCCGTGACGATAGGCGAGCACCTTGCGCCGCCCGGTCATGCGGAAGGCGAACATCACCGCGACGTCGATCGACATGGTCGAGGCGTGGGTGAAGAGCGACCGGTTGAGCGCGGGGTCGGGCGCGAGCTCGGCCAGAAGATCCTGCAACCGGATGTACTCGGCATTGGGAAACGCCCAGAGGCCGGTGTCGCGCCCCTGATCGAGCGCATCGCGAAGGGCGTCGGCAACCGCCCGGTTATGGTGACCGAGCGAATGCACCCCGCCCGCGATCCCGCAGTCAATGATGCGCTTGGTGCCTTCGAGATTCCACACATAGGCGTTCTCGCGGCGGCCGATGACGAATTCCACGCCCTTGTCACGCTGCCGCGCTGCGTTGGTGCGCCAGGAACGGTCGATATAGGCGTCGAATACTGCCTTGCTGGTCGAAAGGTCGGTATAGGATTGACGCGGCATGCTGGAACTCCCGGGAGGTGGCCGCCTGGCAGCGTGAGGGTCAGGAGACCTGCTTGCGGAACGAATCCTTCACGGCGATCTTGCCATTGCGGATCAGGAACAGGTCGCAGCCGTAAACGTTGACGCTGTTGCCGTCGGCATCTGTGCCGGTGAAGGTCCATTCCGATGCGGCCCGCTCGCCCGAGGCGAAATGGACCGGATCGTTCCAGGCCGCGTCCGGATACCGCCTCCAGATCGCGGCGGAGGCCTCGCGCACGTCTTTCTGGCCGCGGAATTCGGTGCCGTGCGGTGCTATGCCGGCCGAGGCGTGGAACACGCAATCCTCTGTCATCAGCTCCATGAGCTTGTCGGCGTCATGCGCGTTCCACGCCGCGCTGAACCGCTCGAGGAGCCTGACCGTATCCTTGTCCGTCATGTCCTGTCCCTTCCTGCTGTCACGGCATGAAGCACCGGGACCGCCCCGGCCCGTCCGGCAAGGCGCCCGGCGACGCACTCCGCCCCATGGTCTCCTTGGCCCGCCGCATGGTCTCCTTGGCGCGCAGGCTACAACTGCGGACGGAGCCACAGAAAACGTATTGCCCCTCTGCCTTGCCAAGCTGTTTTCTATCTTCCGGCGGGCGGCGGGCGGCGGGCGGCGGGCCGCGCATTCCGCGCATGGCTCAAAGGTAGAGCTGGCGCACGGTATCATCGTGCAGCAACTCCGCGCTGGTGCCACTTGCCGCGACCCGGCCCCGGATCAGAAGGTAGCCGCGATCGGCGATCGACAACGCGGTTTCCACGTTCTGCTCGATCAGCAGGACCGTGGTGCCCTTCTTGTGGATCGCCGAGACGATGGCGAAATACTCGTCGATCAGTTTCGGCGACAGCCCGAGCGAAGGTTCGTCCATCACCACGATTGCCGGATCACCGATCAGCGCGCGCGCGAGGGCGACCATCGCCTGCTCGCCCCCCGACATGGTTCCTGCGCCCTGGCGCAAGCGCTCGCGGATCCGCGGAAAGAGGTCGGTCATCGCCGCGAGCCGTTCTTCGAAGGCAACGCCACACCGCGATGCGTCATAACCGAGTGCGAGGTTCTCGCGCACCGTGAGCGAGGGGAAAAGTCGCCGTCCTTCAGGCACGAATCCCACGCCCAAGGCACCCAGCCGTTCGGTCCTGATCTCGGCCAGATCTCGACCCCTGATGCGCACCCGGCCCTTGTCGAGCGGGACGAGGCCGGCGATGGCCTTGAAGGTCGTGCTCTTGCCCGCGCCGTTGGGGCCGAGCAGGCAGACCAGCTCGCCCTCCGCTACCGAAAGCGAGACATCGCGCAGCATCGGGACCGGACCGTAGCTGGTAGAGATGGAGGAAAGCTCAAGCATGGGCGGCTTTCTGCCCCAGATAGGCTTCCTGGACGCGAGGCATCAGCCGGACCTCGCTGAAATGACCCTCCGCGATCTTCTCGCCGTAATCGATCACCGCGACCCTTTCGGGCATCGCCCCGACCAGGCGCATGTCGTGCTCGATGATGACGTAGGACAGGCCCGGGCGTTCCGCCATCGTGGTATGGATGTCCTCGATCAGCGCGTCGGTGTCGCGGTCGTCCATCCCCGAGGAGGGCTCATCGAGCATGATGACCTTGGGTTCGGTGGCGAGTGCCCGGGCGATCTCCAGCCGGCGGCGGTCGGCCTGCGGCAACGTGCTGGCCAGGGCGTGGCGCCTTTCATAGAGGTCGGGCGAGACGAGGCGGAGCAACTCGCCCGCGCGTTCGGCCGCGCCGTCGAGCTCGGCCCGCGACCGGCGCGGACGCAAGAGCGCGCCGAGCACGCCTGTCCTGGTGCGGGTGTGCATGCCGATCACCACATTGTCGACGAGCGTGAGATCGTAGAAGAGGCGGCTCGACTGAAAGGTCCGGGCGATCCCCGCCTCGGCGATCTTGTGGGCCGGCCTGCCGGTCATGTCCTCCCCGTCCAGAAGCACCTTGCCCGAGCTCGGCCGGTAGAGACCCGAGATCAGATTGAACAGGGTGGATTTCCCCGCCCCATTCGGCCCGATGATGCACAGGATCTCGCCCCGCGCGACGCTCAGGCTTATGCCGTTCACTGCGACCAGCCCGCCGAAGCGGATAGACAGGTCACGCGTCTCGAGCAGCGGTGCCTCCATCATTCGCCCCTGTAGCTGCGAGGCCGCTGCGGAAACAGGCCCTGCGGACGCAGGAGCAGAAAGAGGATGACGATCACGCTGACCAGGAGCAGCCGGTAATCGGCGAAGATGCGCAGCTTCTCGGGCAGCATCGTCAAGAGAAACGCGCCGACGATGACGCCCAGCGTGTTGTCCATGCCGCCGACGATCACCATCGTCATGATCGTCACCGATACGAGGAAGGTGAAGTTGTCGGGCGAGATGTAGCTGACATAGAAGGCATATACCGTGCCCGCGAAGGCGGCGAGGAACGCGTCCACGCCGAAGGCCAGCATCTTGTACCAGACCACGTTGATGCCCTGGCAGCGTGCCGCAAGCTCGTCGGCGCGCAGTGCGTTCCAGGCGAGCCCCACGCGGCTGTCATGCAACCGGCGGGCGCAGATGATCGACAGCGCCACGAGCGCCGCCGAAAGGTAGTAGAAATTGGCCTGGCTAGGCAGCCGCTGGCCGAAGAGCTCGATCGGCCGCGCGAAGGAATGTCCGAACAGCGTCGGCGCCGGGATCCCGACGACACCGTTCGGCCCCCCGGTCCAGGCGAAATTGTTGAGCAGCTGGTGGACGACCACACCGAAGGCGATCGTGACCAGCGCCAGGTAGGTCTCGCGCGTGCGCATGGACGGGAATCCCAGCGCGAACCCGAACAACGTCGCCACCAGCGCCGCCACCGGCAGGGTGAGCCAGAACGACAGGCCGAAATTGATCGCCAGAAGTGCCGAGGTGTAGGCTCCGATCCCATAGGAGGCGCCGGTCGCGAAATTGGGGATGTTGGCGCTGCCGAGCTGGAAATTGAGCGCCAGCGCGAGAACCGAATAGAGCTGCGCGAGGATCAGCAGATGAAGCGCATAGCTGCTGCCCTGCATCAGGAAGGGATAGACCAGCACGATGGCGATGCCGAGACCGGTGGCGAGGCCGCGCGCGCGTCCGAAGGCCGCGACGATCCGCTCCTCCATCGCCGGGCGGATCTGCAGAAGCGCGAAGCCCGCCGCCATCAAGGCGAGCAACGCGACGATGACCCGCGAGTCGTCGGCGAGCAGGAACACCCCCAGCAGGAGGGCGCCGCCGATCTCCACGCAAACCGCGATTCCGAGATCGGCTGCACCCGCGCGGCGATGCCCTGTGGAAGGGTCGGAAGCCAAATCCATGGTCAGACCTTCTCCACGACGGGCTTGCCGAGGATGCCCGATGGTCTCAGCACCAGCACGAGAATGACCAGCAGGAAGGAAAAGACGATCCGGTAGGATGCGCCCTCGGCCATCGTCGCCTGCACCAGCGTATCGATCCCGGCGATCAGAAGGCTGCCCAGGATCGCGCCCTGCATGCTTCCGAGCCCGCCGATCACGGCGGCCGAAAAGCTCAGCAGGCCCAGCTGAATACCGAAATCGAAACGCACGACGCCGGCATAGCTGGCGTAGAGGATGCCGCCCACCGCCCCCACCGCCGAGGCAACGAAGAAGGTTGCGGCAAAGATGTAGTCCGGGTTGATCCCCAGAAGACGGGCGATATCGCGGTCCGCGGCCGCGGCGCGGATGCGCACGCCGAGCTTGGTATGGCGCATGAGAAGGAACAGCACCAAGACCATCAGCGCCGCGACGGCGATCACGAACAGGCTGAAGATTGGAATCGTCGAATCGCCCACGACGATCTGGCCGGTCAGGAGCGACGGGAACGGCTTGGGGTTGCTGCCCTGCGGATAGAGGCTGCGGATGAGCTCGCGAATGACGGTGCCGAGGGCGACGGTCGCCACCAGCGCCATCATCGCGGGTGCGCCCCGGAAGCGGCGGATGACCAGCCAGTCGAGGGCGATCCCGAGCAGCCCGACCGCGAGGATCGCGACCGCACCCGCAATCACCAGCGCTGCCACCCCGCCGCCGGCAATCGAGGTCGCGAGCAGCGTCTGCAGCATGGCGAGCACGATGAAAGGCGCCACGATGGAGACGTCGCCATGCGAGAAATGGATGACGTCGAGCACCCCGAAGAGCAGGCTGAACCCTAGCGCGACCAGCGCGTAGATGCAGCCGAGCACGAGCCAGTTCATCAGGTACTGGATCAGAATCGCATCCACGAAGTCTCTCCGCCTTGGAGTGGCATCGCTGGTCCGGCCCGTCTCCGCCCCCGTCGCGGGCGGTGATCGGGCCGGCCGTTCAGCAGCGCGGGTCGGCGCGCGGGCTCACTCTTCCTTGGTGACCCATTTGCCGTCCTTGACGATCTTGATCTCGATCTCGACCGGGATCTGGGTCTGGCCCGTCTCGTCGAACGTCGTCACGCCGAGCACGCCATTATACTCGATATCGCGCACCGCCTGCGCGAGCGCCTGCTTATCGTCGATGCCGACCTCCTTGATCGCGGCCAGCAGAATGTTGGTCGCTTCATAGGCGTATTTCGTATAGGGGCTCGTCGGCTCGGCGAAGCCGCGGGCCTCGTAATCGGCCATGAGCTTGTCGAGCTTCGGGTTGGACTGCGCGGCCGGATAGCTGACCATCGTCCCCTCGGCCGCGTCGCCCGCCAGCGCGATGAATTCCGGATCGTAGAAGCCGGAGATGCCGATCATCGGCATGTCCATCCCGAGCTCGATCTGCTGCTTGCGCAGGATGCCCGCCTCGGCGATGACGCCGCCGAAATAGATGGCATCGGCGCCGGCGCCCTTGATCTTGTTCAGCACCGAGCGGAAATCGGTCGTGCCCACCGGCAGAAGTTCGGTCGAGACGACCTCGCCCCCCGCCTCGGTGAAGAACTTGTCGAACGCATCGGCGTTGGCGGTGCCGTAGTCCGATGTATCCGAGACGATCGCGATCTTCTTGGCGCCCAGATCGTTCACCGCCCATTCGGCCAGCGGCTTGTTCTCGACCACCAGCGTCGGCGTCACGCGGGTCACCTCGGGCAGGTTCTGCTCGGTGATCTTGGGGCTGATCGCCCCCCAGATGATGAACGGCATCTGGAACCGACTGAAGACCGGCATCGTCGCCAGCGCCACGGGGCTGTTCCAATGGCCGATCGCCGCGACCACGTCCGGGTCGTTGACGAGCTTCAGCGCGGCGCTGACGCCGGTCTGCGGATCGGACGCGTCGTCGAGCACGACGCCCTCGACCTTGTAGGGATAGTCGCCACTTTCGTTGGCCTGCTCGATCGCCAGGAGAAAGCCGTTGCGCGCACCCAGGCCCTGCTGCGCGTTGCCGCCGCTGAGCGGGCCGATGAAGCCCAGCTTGATCAGCGGCTTGTCCTGCGCGAGCGCCCAGGGTGACGTCAGCGCAACCGCGGCGAGGCCAACGGTCCCGAGAAGCCTGCGGCGCGTGAAGTGTGTCAAGTCCATCTTGTCCTCCCGTGTGGTCGTTTCTCACTCTTGCAAGGCGATGACCGGATCCCGGAACCTCGCCTGAAGGCGGCGCATCGGAAGAATGAGAAACCGATGCGCCGTGTCCGCCCTGGCCGCCGGTGCGCGGTCAGCCGCCGAGCGACTGGCAGCCGGATTTGCAGTCCCGCATCACGTCGGGATCGTGGAGCGCCGTCCAGACGGCCCCGCGTTCGGCGGGGATGAACGTATCGCCTTCCAGTATCATCGCTTCTTTTCGCTCGCCTCCCGCGCCCGCCGGATCTGCTCGAGAATGTAGGAAGGCCGCAGCGGCACCTTGGTGATGTTCACCCCCAAGCCTTGCAACGCATCGTTCACCGCATTGGCCAGCGCCGGCACCGCGCCGGTCAGACCGCCCTCGGCCGCACCCTTGATGCCGGCCACCGTGTCTATGCTCGGCGTCTCGATGTGCGACAGCTCCAGGTCGGGTATATCGAGCGAGGTGGGTAGCAGGTATTCGAGGAAGTTCGCGTTCAGGTGCTGCCCTTCCTCGTCATAGACGATCTCTTCCATCAGCGCCTCGCCGATGCCCTGAGCGGTGGCGCCGTGGACCTGTCCGGTGACGATCTTCGGATTGATGACACGACCGCAGTCATGCACCACGCAGTAGCGCTCGATCTCGACCCGTCCGTCATCCGGGTCGACGGCGACCTGCACGACGTGGGTGCCGTTGGCCATGGTCACCATCGGCGGGTCGTAATAGTCGGTCGCCTCGAGCCCGTGCTCGTCGCCCTGGGGCATCCCGAGATTGTTCATCGAATACGCGGTCTCGGCCACCTCGCGCATCGTCACGCTCTTGCCCGGCTCTTCGGGATCGAAGACGCGGCCATCCCTGAGCACCAGCTTGTCGGGGTCGATCTCCAGCATGTAGCTGGCGACGCGGCGCACCTTGACGCCCACCTTCTCGCTGCACCGCAGCACCGTGCCGCCGCCCACGACCGATCCGCGGCTGGCGAAGGTGCCGGTGCCGTAGGGCGTCTTGGAGGTGTCGCCCTCAACCACGGTCACATCCTCCCAAGGCACGCCCAGCCGGTCGGCAGCGAGCTGAGCGAAGGTCGTGTAGTGACCCTGCCCGGCATCGGCCTGGCTGACATAGACGGTCACCTTGCCGTCGGGCTCGACCACGACGCGCGAGCTGTCGAAGCCCGGCATGCGGATGAAGCCACGCACCCGCCAGCCCGGCGCGCCGGTGCCGGATACCTCGGTGTAGTTGCAGATGCCGATGCCGCGATACTTGCCGTCCACCATCCGGTCGGCGGGCTGCGACGCGCGGAAATCGTCATAGCCGATCATCTCGAGCCCGCGCTCCAGCGACGGCAGGTAGCTGCCGGTGTCGTAGCGCACGCCCACGACGTTGACATAGGGAAACTCGTCCGGCCGGATCGTGTTCTTGCGCCGCACGTCGGCCGGGTCGAGACCGAGCCGCCGGCCGATCCTGTCCATCATCCCCTCGATCGCGAGGAAGGCCGACGGCTGGCCGGTGCCGCGATAGGCGCCGGTCGGTGACGTGTTGGTGGTCACCGAGCAGACGTCGTACTTGTAGTTCCTGATCCGGTAGGGGCCGGGCATCATCCGCACCGCCGCCGTCGCCTCCAGCGTCGGCGAATAGGGATAGTTCGGATAGGCGCCGCAATTGGTCTTGACGTCGAGATGCACGGCGCGGATCTCGCCGTCCTTCTTCACCGCGACCTTGAGCTTCAGAATGTGATCGCGGGCATGAGTATTGGCCAGCAGGTCCTCGCGCCGGTCCTGCACCCATTTCACCGCCCGCTTGTAGCGCCGCATCAGGGCGACCACGATCAGCTCGTCGGGAAAGACATGGCTCTTGATCCCGAAGCCGCCGCCGACCGCGGGCGTCACCACGCGCAGCCGCGACTCCGCGATGTCCAGATGGTCGGCGATGCAGCTGCGCACGATATGAGGCACCTGCGTCGGCGTCCAGAGCGTGAGGTTCGTCTCGATCGGGTCGGGCCAAGCCATGCAGCCACGCGGCTCGATCATGGCGCCGGTGACGCGGCCGGTGCGGAACTCCTCCTCGATCACCTCGTCGCCATCGGCGAAATGGCTGTCGAAATCGTCGGTGACGAAGCCGGTCTTGAAGATCAGGTTGTCGCCCAGGTGGTCGTGCAGCACCGGCGCGTCCGCCTGCAACGCATCATTGATGTCAGCCACCGAGGGCAGCTGATCGTAGTCCACCTCGACCAGGTCGAGCGCGTCCTGCGCGACGTAGGGCGATTCCGCCAGCACGATCGCCACGTATTCGCCGACGAAGTTGACGCGGTCGACGGCGACCACCGGACGTCCTACGCTGCGGTAGCCGTCGATCTCGATCACCGGCGTGAGCGGCTTGATGTCGTCCACGAGGTCGCGGCCGGTGAGCACGTCGATCACGCCGGGCAGCGCGCGCGCTTCGGTCGCGTCGATCGAGCGGATGTCGGCGCGGGCATAGGGGCTGCTGACGAACGCGATGTGGATCAGCCCCTTGGGCTCGGGCAGGTCGTCGAGAAACTGCGCCTTGCCGCGCATGAGATAGCTGTCCTCGCGCCGCAGGACGGTCTTGCCGAGCAGCGTGAAATCCTCGATCTCCCTCATGCGTCCGCCCCCCCTGCGCGCAGTCGTTTCGCCGCGTCGTCGACTGCCTCGATGATGTTGAGATAGCCCGTGCAGCGGCACATGTTGTTGGTCAGGGCCTGGCGGATCTGGTTCCGATCCGGATTCGGATTGCCCCTCAGGAACTCGATCGTCGTCAGCAGGAATCCCGGCGTGCAGTAGCCGCATTGCAGGGCGTGGGCATCATGGAAGGCCTCCTGCACCGGATGCAAGGGGCCGTCACCGGCGATGCCCTCGACGGTGGTGATCTCGGCCCCGTCCAGTGCCGCCGCGAATTGCAGGCAGCTGCGCCCGGTCTTGCCGTTGATCAGGACCGTGCACGCGCCGCAGACACCATGCTCGCAGCCGATATGGGTGCCGGTCAGGTTCAGCTCGTGACGCAGGAAGTCTGCCAGCAGGTAGCGCGGCTCGACCTCGCGGACGTATTCGGTTCCGTTGACGGTCATTCGCACTGTGGTCTTTTTGGAAGTCATCTCGGTGCCCTTGTTCCGGGGTCGCGGCAAAGCGCGGCGAGAGGAGGGATGAGCGGTCAGTTCATGCGCGGTGATCCGGTCCCGTCCCGCATCTGCCGGAGTGCCTTGCGGACCAGCGACCCGATGACATGCGACCTGTAGGCGGCGCTTGCGTGCACGTCATCGGCGGGCTCGGTTTCCGCCCGCGCCGCCTGTTCCGCCTCCCCGATCGTAGTGTCGTCCAGCGTCCGGCCCTCGAGAAGCGTCTCGACCTCGCGCAACCGCGCCGTGGTGTCGCCTGCCCCCATCGCCGACAGACGCGGGCGGCCGCATCGGCCATCGCTGCCGATCTCGGCCACGGCCGCCAGGCCGACTACGGCGAAACCGTGCGCCCGGTTGGCGATCTCAAGAAAGGCGAACCTCGTCGAGGCGGTCGAGACCGGAAACCGGACCTCCGCCAGCATCTCGTCGGAATGGAGGCAATTGGTCAGCGCCGAGACGAAGAACTCTTCCGCGCCCACCTCGCGACGGCCACGCGCGCTGGCGATGATGAAGCGCGCCTCGAGCGCGGCGGCCACGCTGGGCAGCTCGGCGAGCGGATCGGCATGGGCGAGGCTGCCGCAAACGGTGCCGAAATTGCGGTTCGCGCGAACGCCGACATGCGGCATCGCGGCGGCCAGCAGCGGCAGGTGCCTGGCGACCAGGTCGCTCGTCTCCGCCTCGCCCTGGCGTGTCAGCGCGCCACAGGCGATCATGCCGTCCTCCTCGCGCAGATAGGACAGGTCGCTGCACCGGTTAATGTCGATCAGAACGGCCGGCGACAGGATGCGCATGTTCATCAGCGGCACCAGGCTCTGACCACCCGACAGGACGCGCGCATCCGCACCGTGCTCGGCCAGAAGCGCACAGGCCTCGTCGACGTTGCCGGGTCTATGATATTCGAAAGCTGCTGGTTTCACATGCCATCTCCGTGCTGGTCCCGGGGCGCCGGCCGGCCATGTGGGCGCGGGGCGCGACGTGGATCCCACCGGCCGCGCCGGTTGCCGCAGAGTTAGCTTTGCCCGCAGGGAAACACTTAAAAACTATGTTTTTGCTATTCATTGGATAGTGCGTTTTAGGCGTGCCGGCCGCCGGTGCGGATATCCGGCACATTCAGGATAGATGAACATTGCGTCATGGACCGATGACATAGGTTGTGCCTTGGTTCATACTGCGACACGTGCGCGATGGGAGGTCAGCCGTGCTCAAGGTGTCGCTTCGCCAGATCAAGTATTTCGTCCAGACCGCCGAAACCGGCAGCATTGCCGAAGCCGCCCGCATGGCCAATGTGGCGCAGCCGTCCCTCTCCTCGGCGATCCTGAAGATGGAGGAGCTGCTGGATGTCGAACTCTTCATCCGCCATCACGCCAAGGGTGTCTCGCTGACCGCCGAGGGGCAGCGGCTGCTGCCGCAGGCGCGCAACCTGCTGCGCATGGCGGAGGAATTCGAAGCTTCGGCGCGGATCCAGGCGCACGAGCTGTCCGGCACGCTGGCCGTGGGCTGCTATTCAACGCTAGCCGCTTCGTACATGCCGAGGATCATCTCCGAGTTCGCGGTCCAGCATCCCGGCGTCCAGATCCTGATCCACGAGGGAACGGTCGATGTCATGCTCGACAAGATCGCCAACGGCGAGGTCGAGATCGCGCTGGCCTACGACATCGACCTGCCGGAGGATCTGATCAAGATGCGGATTCACAGTGCCCCGCCGCATGTGGTGCTGCCCGAGGGCCATCCCCTGCTGTCCAAGCCGGCCGTCTCGCTCACCGAGCTGCGCGACGAGCCCTTTATCCTGCTCAACTCGAAGCCGGCCGAGCGTTACTTCATGAACGTCTTCGAGGCCGTCAAGGTGGTGCCCAGGATCGCCCACACCTCGCAGTCGTTCGAGGTCGTGCGCAGCCTCGTCGGCCAGGGACGGGGCTATTCCGTCCTGGTGACGCGCCCGTTGTCCGGTGTGACCTACGACGGGCTTCGGGTCCACCACCGGCCGCTGACCGACGCTCTGCCGGAGCAGAGCATGTGCACCGTGCGTGCGCCGACGACACGGATGACCCGACGCGCCAAGGCGTTCCAGAGCATTTGCCTGCAGCTCTACGGACGGCAAGGCGCCTCGTCCGGCATGCCGGCATGAGATCGGACCCTGGCGGTCAGCCCCGCGTTCTTTCTCCTTCCGGATCATAGAACGACTGAAGCGATGCGCGCGCGGCAAAGCGTTCGCGGGCGATCTCGATCTCGAACGCGTTCTCCTCGAGCAGCGCCTTGGTCACGCCGCCGGGATGGCGCACATACCCCATCCCGATCGCGCGCCCGAGCGTGAAGCTGTAGGCGCCGGAGCGCAGATAGCCCACGATCTCGCCGTTCATGCGGATCAGCTCGTCCTTGTGCAGCGCCGGTTCCGGATCGTCGAGGGCGAAGAGCACCATGCGCTTGCTTAGAACCTGCCCGCGCTGCGCCGTCACCGCGTCGCGGCCGATGAACCCGCCCGGCTTGTCGAACTTGACGGTGAAGCCGAGACCGGCCTCCACGGGCGTGTCGTCGGGTGTCAGGTCGAGGCCGAATTCCCGATAGCCCCGTTCGAGCCGCAGGTGTTCCAGCGCGTGATACCCGGCATGCTTCAGATCGAAATCCGAACCGGCGGCCACGATGCGGTCATAGACGTCCTGGGCGAATTCCGTCGGAATGTAGAGCTCCCAGCCCAGCTCGCCGACGAAGGTCAGCCGATTGGCGATGACCCGGCCGAAGCCGAGGTCGATCTCCCGCGAGCTGGCAAAGGGAAAGGCATCATTCGAAAGATCGGCATTGGTCACGGTTTTCAGCAGCGCGCGCGATCGCGGCCCCTGCACCGCCAGGACCGCCCAGCCCGACGTCACGTCGGTCAGGAACGCATGTTCGGCGGGATCCATGTGGCGCGTGATCCACGCATGGTCACGGGGCTGAAAGACGGCAGACGAGACCACGAGGAAGCGATCCGCGGCCAAGCGGTTCACCGTCACGTCGGCCTCGATCCCACCCTTGCGGTTCAGCATGTGGGTGTAGACGATCCGCCCCGGCGCCACATCCACGTCATTGGCGCAGAGCCGCTGCAGCAAGCGGCAGGCGTCGCGGCCCTGAACCAGGTGCTTGCCGAAGGAGCTGAGGTCGAACAGGCCCACGTTCCCGCGCACCGCACGGCATTCCGCGGCGGTGTGCTCGTACCAGTTCGGACGGTCCCATGAATGGACATCGCGCGGCTCGACCCCCTCTGGCGCATACCAATTGGGGCGCTCCCAGCCCAGCGCCTCGCCGAACACGGCGCCACGTGCTGCCAGCCGGTCGTGCAGCGGGCTCTTGCGCGCGGGCCGGGCCGAGAGGCGCTGAAGGTTGGGCCAGTGGATCTGGAAGATCGAGCTGAGCGATTCCGCGGCGCGCGCCTCGACATAGGCGGTGTTTCCCTGGAACGGGTGAAACCGCGCCACGTCCACATCGGCGAGATCCATGGTCGGCGCGCCCTCGACGATCCATTCCGCCAGCGCGAGCGAGGCGCCGGGCGCCATCTCGAACCCTTCCGAGTTGTAGCCCGCCGACACGAAAAGGCCGGGCAGGCCAGGGCACTCGCCGATCGCGAAATTCGCATCCGGCGTAAAACTTTCGGGGCCGTTCATGAAACGGCTGATGCCGGTCTCCTCCAGGGCCGGAAGCGTCTCGCAGGCGGCACCGTAGGGAAGCGCGAAGTGATCCCAGTCCTCGGGTAGCTCGATGTATTCCGCGTGCGCTGGCAGCGCGCGCATTGGCAGCGCCTTGGCGTCGGGCTCGAACGCGCCGACCAGGAGCTTGCCGGCCTCCTCCTTGACGTAGACGTATCCGTCGGTGTCGCGCAGCACCGGCAATCGCGGCGTCGCCATTTCGAGCGCTTCGGTGACCACGTAGAAATGCTCGCACGGGTTGAGCGGGACGACCGCGCCGAGCGTCGCCGCCAGCTCGCGGGTCCACAGGCCGCAGGCCAACACCAGCGTCTCGCAATCGATCGGGCCCTCGGGCGTGCTCACCCGGTAGCCGCCGGATCGCCGGGCGATGGCGCTCACGGGCATGTTCTCGAACAGCCGCGCGCCGTTACGGCGGGCGCCCGCCATGAAGGCCATGACGGTGTCGACGGCGTTGAGCTGGCCGTCCTTCGGGATGAACAGCCCGCCTTCGATCCGCTCGGTCGCGAGCCCGGGATAGAGCCGTCCCGCCTCCTCGGGCGAAAGCGGCTCGGCCTCGATCCCATAGCTCCTGGCGAGGGTCGCGTAGCGCTTCAGCTCGTGCAGCCGCGCCTTGCTGCGCGCCACCGCGAGCGTGCCGTTCTGCTTGTAGCCGATGGCCTGTCCGGTCTCGGCCTCGAGCGTCTCGTAGACCGGAGCGCTCCGGCTCGACAGGTCGGTCATGGCATGGCTGGAGCGCAGCTGCATGACGAGGCCGGCGGCGTGCCAGGACGTGCCGCAGGTCAGCGTGCCGCGCTCCAGCACGACCACGTCGCGCTTGCCTAGCCGGCCGAGCTGCCACGCGACACTGGTGCCGGCGACCCCGCCGCCGATGATGACGATCTCGGCCTGACCAGGAAGGTTGCTTGGCATCGCATTCTCGAGGGTTCGGGGGCAAGGAGGCCGTCGGACGGACCGACGGCGTCCCGCGGCTGGTGGTGGCTCAGGCGGACCAGCCGCCGTCGATCACGACTTCCTGCCCCGTCATGTTCTTCGAATCGTCGCAGGACAGGTAGATGACCGCGTTGGCGATATCCTCGGGATAGGTCACGCGGTGGAGGGGCATCTCGTCGAGATACTCCTCGTAGACCTCCTCGTAGGAAACGCCGCGCTTCTCGGCCTTGACCCGGCAGAGCTTCTCCATCCGCGGCGTCTCGACGATGCCCGGCATGATCGCGTTGACGTTGATGTTGTGCTCGCCCGCGTCGATGGCCGCCGTCCGGGTCAGCCCGCGCACCCCCCATTTCGACGAGCTGTAGGCGGCGCGGTAGCGATAGCCGCGCATTCCCGAGCAGCCGCCGAGATTCACGATCTTGCCGTAGCGCTGCTTGATCATCGTGGGCATCACGTGCTTCATCGGAAGGAACGGGCCGACGATGTTCTTGCGCAGGAGGTCGAGGAAATCGTTCGGATCGATCTCCCAGACCGGCGTCTCGATCGGGCCGGTCGCGCCCGCGGCGTTCACGAGGACATCGATCCGCCCGTCGAAGAACTTCAGCGCGGCATCGACCACCGCCTTGACGTCCTTCTCGACGGTGCAGTCGCCCTCCTTGAGGTCGACCTTGACGCCCTTGCCCTTCAACTCCTCGGCCAGCTCCTCGAGCGGGCCGCGCGTGCGCGCGGTCAGGAACAGCTCGGCCCCCTCGTCGGCGAGCTTGCGGGTGATCACGCCGCCCATGCCCTGCGCGGCGCCCGTGATGATGACCTTGCGGTTCTTCAGCCTCATGACATTTCCTTTGGGTTTGGTAACTATTTCGGGGCGCCGTATCCGCCGCCGCCGCTCGATTTCATGATGACGAGATCGCCTTCGAAGAGGGTGACGTGGGTCTTGCCGGATATCTGGCCGCGCTCGCCGCTCGCCCGCTCGACGGTGATCTCGAACGGCTGCCCCGGCTCGCCGCCCTGCAACCCGTAGGGCGGGATGACGCAGCGCTCGACCATGGAGGTCATCGCCATCTCGGGCGTGAGGATGCGGTAGTGCCGTTCCTGTCCCGGCCCGCCCCTGTGCCGCCCCGCCCCGCCCGATCCATGCCGGAGGGCCTGGCGCTCGATACGGATGGGATAGAAGGTCTCGATGATCTCGGCCGGCGTGTTCATAACGTTCGACATGTGCGGCCGCGCCGCGGGGCGGCCGTCGCGGTCGGCGCGCGCGCCCTCGCCGCCGGCGTGGACCTCGTAGAGCGTCGTCCAGTTGCCGGTGCGCGGATCGGTGCCGCCGAAGAGAAGCAGCCCCGAGGTGGTCGACCCCCCGGCGCTGAGCCGCTCGGGCACCACCGCCTCCATCGCGCGGAAGATGGCGTCAACCATGCGCTGCGAAGTCTCGTGGTTGCCGCCCACGACGGGGCGGGTATAGGGTGGATTGACCAGCGATCCGGGCCTCGTGATCACCTTCAGCGGCCGCCCGCAACCGGCGTTGGGTTGGATGTCCGGCCCGGCGATCGCCTTCATCGCATAGAAGACGCTGGCGCCCGCAGTGAAGGGCGTGGCATTGAGGGGCCCCTTCGCGGCATCGTCGGTCTCGCTGAAATCGAAGGTCGCCTCTTCGCCCGCGATGGTGACGCGCACCCGCACGCCGATCGGATGATCCTCGATCCCGTCGTGGTCGAGGAAATCCTCGCCGAAATACTCGCCGTCCGGGATCTCGCCGATGGCCGCGCGCATCTGCCGTTCGGACTGGTCATGAATGTCGGCGATCGCCGCCTGCACCGTCGCCGCGCCGTAAGTGGCGAAGAGCTCCTGCAGGCGCTCGTCGGCGGAGCGGGTCGCGGCCATCTGCGCCAGGATATCGCCCTCGCGCTCCTCGCCGCCGCGCACGTTCGCCACCACGATGTCGAGCTTCTCACGATCCGTGCCTTCGGCCGTGAACAGCCGGAACGGCGGGATGCGCAACCCCTCCTGCCAGGCGTCGCGGGCGTCGGGCACGTAGCTGCCCGGCCGTGCGCCGCCGACATCGGCCCAATGCGCGAGGCTCACCGCGAAGGCCTGCACCGCGCCCTCGGCAAAGACCGGGCGGATCGCCTTGACGTCGGGCAGGTGGTTGCCGCCGACCTCGGGCAGGTTCAGGAACCACACGTCGCCGGGCTGCAGCCGCTCCCTGGGCACGCGCTTGAGAAACTCCTGCACGGTCGATCCCATGATGCCGAGATGGGCGGGGATGTCCCGCCCCTGGGCGATCAGCCCGCCGTCGGCATCCGTCAGCGCCGAGGACAGGTCGCCCGCCTCGCGCAAGAGCGGCGAGCGGGCCGAGCGCATGATGACCAGCGACATCTCCTCGGCGATGGCGGTCAGCGCGTTGCGGATCACCTCGATGGTGAACGGGTCGGGGCGATTGTCTGATCCGGGGGTCATGTCCTGCCGGCCTCCACGTCGATGTGCAGATGCGCGTGCTCGTCCACCCGAACGGTGGCGCCGGGATCGACGATGACGGTGGACCATTCGTCCTCGATGATCGCCGGTCCGCGGGTCGTCCAGCCGGACGGGAGCCGGTCACGGTCGAAATGTGGCGTGTCGTAAATGCCGCCCTCGAAATGGCACTTGCGGACCGCCACCGGCTCGACCGCGGTGCCGGCGTCTCCGGCCGGCAGGTTCATCACATCCTGCTTGGGCGGCGACGAGACGGTGACGCGCAAGGTGTCGATTTCCCAGATCTCGTCGGTGGCGAACCCGTAGAGCCGTTCATGCGTGGCCTTGAAGGCGCGGTCCGCGTCCCCGAGATCGTAGGGTGGTGCGAGCGGCACCTCGACCGCATCGCTCTGCCCGGTATAGCGCAGCAGCCCGGCCACCTCGACGCGGAGCGCGTCCTGCGGCGTCCCGGCCCGCAACAGCGGCTCCGATAGCCGCTCCGACATCCGGGCGATGACCGTTTCGAGCTTCTCAGCGTCCCAGTCGGCGCTCGGCATGTGCAGCGGGCGCTGTTCGGCATAGCGCATCTCGGCCGTCATGCAGCCGAAGGCGGAGAAACCGCTCGAGAACCGCGGCACCACCACCGTGCCGATGCCGAAATCGCGGGCCAGCGACACCGCGTGCATCGGGCCCGCGCCGCCGAAGGCCAAAAGCGTGCAGGTGCGTGCATCCACGCCGTGCTCCACCGTCACCCGGCGCAGCGCACGCGCCATGTTTGCGTTGGCCACGCGCCGCACGCCGAGGGCGGCCTCCTCGATGGTCGTGCCGAACGCTTTCGCGAGCGGCGCGAAGGCCGCTTCGGCCTTGCTGACATCGAGGCGCACCGTCCCGCCCAGCTCGCGGCCGGATTCGATGTAGCCCAGGATGATGTTGGCGTCCGAGACCGTGGGCTGCGTCCCGCCCAGGCCGTAGCAGGCCGGGCCCGGGTCCGCCCCGGCGCTGTCCGGTCCGACGCGCACCGCCGCCCCGTCATGGCGCGCGATCGAGCCGCCCCCGGCGCCGATCGTCTCCACCGCGACCATCATCTGCCGAATCGGGTAGCCCGCCATGCGCTGGTCGCTGTCGATCTGCACCTTGCCGTCCACGATGATGCTGACGTCGGTCGTCGTGCCTCCCATGTCGAACGAGATGACGCGGTCGAGCCCGAGACGCCGTGCCACTGCCGCACCCGCCGCCACGCCCGCCGCGGGGCCCGACAGCGCCAGCGCCAGCGGCCGGGATGCGATCGAGGCGGCCGAGGCCATGCCGCCGGCCGAATGGAACATGTGCAGGCCGGTCCGCGAGCCGATCTCCTTCACCAGCCGCTCCAGGTAGCGGGCGACCAGCGGCATGAGCGCCGCGTTCATGGCGGTGGAGTTCGTGCGTTCGTACTCGCGCGGCTCGGGGCTGAGGTCGTGCGACAGGGCGACGAACGGAACCACGCGGCCGAGGGCGTCGCCGATGCGCGTTTCGTGCGTCCCGTCAAGATAGCTGTGGATGAGCGAGACCGCGACCGATTCCACCCCCAGGACCTTGACCGCCTCGGCCAGCCGCAGGGTCTCGTCGTCGGTGAGGGGGGTGATCTCCACGCCCTGCGCGTCGATGCGCTGCCGCGCCTCCAGCCGGTGGTCGGCGGCGACCAGGGGGTCCGGGCGGGGCGTCACGGCCATCTTGTAGAGCTCGCGCCGGTTCTGCCGGCCGATGTCCAGCACCTCGGCGAACCCCTCGGTGGCGATCAACGCCACCGGCGCCAGGCGATCCTCGACGATGGCGTTGGTGGCCATCGTGGTGCCGTGCATGATGTCGCTCACGTCCGACAATGCCAGGCCCAGGGATTCGCAGGCGGCGCGGATCCCCTCGACCGGGTCGGCCTGGCTGAGAACCTTGCCGCTGCGGACGCCCTTGTGCGCGGGGTTCACCGCGACCACGTCGGTGAACGTTCCGCCGATATCTATCCCCACCCGCCAGCCATCGCCCATTGCTTGTCCCAATCCGAAATTCTTCGCATAGCCTGCCGGACACGAGCTCGGTGGCGGAAGACTGGCACGGCGACGAATCGGGACAAATTGCTTTGTGGCTTGCTACTGCAGAGTCAAAGACTATCCATCGAAACTCGACCGCGACACCGATTCGCTTCTTTCCGCCGTCGGCACCCGGAAAGCCGAGAACGCCTTGCACCGCCCCGCGAGCCCATCGGCAACGCTTGGGCCGCCGTCTCGGCCGGTGCCATCGTCACCCGCATCGCCACCTCGAAAGGGCGGCTCTCGTGAAAGATCACGTTCAGCGCGGCGAGCCGACCAGCGTCACCGCAGCCGCCGAGCGCCCGTCCGGTGATGGCGTCCTCATCGGCTCGCTCTTCGCCGTCGCGGCCGAGGACGCCAGTCGAGGGATTCCGCCGGGGCGCGTGAAGCTGCCCGACGCAGCAATTTGAGGAGGTGCGTGCCGCATTTTCTCGTCGCGCGGCATCGGGCCGGTGGGTGGTCCTGCCTCACCGCCCACCGACCGCACGGCCATCCCGGTGCTTCCAATGATGGGCCCCGATCTCGGCACGATCATTCAGGCCATTGATTTATGCGCAGAGTAGACACCAGAGCTGGCGGAGGGACAGGGATTCGAACCCTGGGTGCGCTTGCGCGCACAACGGTTTTCGAGACCGCCCCGTTCAACCACTCCGGCATCCCTCCGCGGCGCACGCCTACTTAGGGAAAGGGTGGCGAGGATGCAAGGTCTGGCGGTGCGATCGTGCTTGACAGTGCGTCCTCCGGCCGGGACTGTCCGGCCAGGAATTCGCAGCCTCGATCGGAGCCAGCCCATGCGTCGCCGCCTTTCGGCCGCGTCCCTCGCCGCCCTTGCGCTTCTCGCGACGGGCGCCCCGGCGGCGTCGGCCGACGACATCAAGGAGCAGCTCGATCTCGCCATCGGGCTCTACGAGGAGGGCGATCTCGCCGGGGCCATCACCGAACTGCAGTTCGCGATCGGCGAGATCCAGGCCCGGCTCGGCAGCGTCTATGCCGAGACCTTTCCGCCGGCACCCGAGGGTTGGACGGCGGAGGCGCCCGACCAGGAGGCTTCCCCGGCCTTTCTCGGCGGCGGCACCGTCATCAGCCGCACCTATCGCGAGAGCACGGGCGGCGGCACGATGACGGCGCAGCTGATGATCGACAACCCCATGATCCAGGGGCTCGCGGCGCTCTTCAGCAATCCCGCCATGATCTCGGCCAATCCCGCCATGAAGCGGGTCCGGCTCGGGCGGGAGAACGCGCTTCTCGAGTTCGACGCGACGGGCGGCAGCGGCGAGATCACGCTTCTGACGGGCGGGGGCCGGGCGATGCTGAAGATCGAGGGCAGCGGGCTCGCGTCCGGTGATCTCCTCGTCCAGACGCTCGAGGCCTGGGACCGCAAGGGCCTCGCGGAGGCGGCCGGCCTCTGAGCGGGTGCGATGATCGACGATCCGGCCTTCTACCTCGCCGCCATCCCGGCCGTCCTCATCTTCGGCATCTCCAAGGGCGGATTCGGCGGCGGCCTCGGCATCGCCGCGGTGCCGCTCATGGCCATCGTCGCCCCGCCCTCGACCGCCGCCGGCATCCTGCTGCCGCTGCTCATGCTCATGGACCTGATCGGACTCTATGCCTACCGCCACCGCTGGGACCGGCGCGTCGTCCGGATCATGCTGCCGGGAGCCCTCCTCGGCATCCTCGCGGGCGGCCTCGCCTTCGGCTACCTCGATGACGACGTGGTCCGCATCGTCCTCGGCCTCATCGCCGTCGGCTTCACCGGCGACTACTTCCTGCGCGACAAGAGCCGGATCGAGGCCCGGCCGCAGCGGCCGGTGGCGGGCGCCTTCTGGGGCAGCCTCGCCGGCTTCACCAGCACCATCGCCCATGCCGGCGGACCCCCCGCCAACATCTATCTGCTGCCGCTCAAGCTCGACAAGTCGATCTTCGTCGGCACCATGATCGTTCTTTTCGCCGCCATCAACGCCGCCAAGCTCCTGCCCTACGCCGCCCTCGGCCTGCTCGACTGGACCAACCTCTCGACCTCGGCAGCGCTCGCCCCGGTGGCGGCCATCGGCATGCTCGCCGGGCTCTGGCTGCACGACAAGGTCGACCAGCTCCTCTTCTACCGGCTCTGCTACGTGTTCGTGCTCCTGACCGGCCTCAAGCTCGTCTATGACGGCCTCGTCTGAGTAGGATCAGTACGAGGATTTATAACCTAGATCACCAGGCGAGGCAAGGGTCGTGGCGGGTTCGTCCGGCACCCTTTCGCCTCGGGCTCGACGGCCCCGCCGCCGGCCGCGAAAATGCGAGAAAAAGTGCCCTTTTCCAAAGGGTTGGCTGGCCCCGGGTTCCTTCGTCGTCAGCCGGGTTCGTTCGTCGATTCGCGGCGCTGGCGTGCCCTTTTCCCGGGTTCGCCCGTCGATTCTCCGGGTTCGTTCGTCGCCGGAGGTTGCATCTTCCGCAACATCCCGGGATGGGTGTTGCATGGGATGCAACACGCCGGAGCCGCTTGTTGCACGAGATGCAACATGCCGGGCGCCGATGTCGCATCTCCTGCAACATCCGGAGTGGCGCTGTTGCACGAGATGCAACGCCGGCCGCTCGAGGGGGAATGGCCGGGCTCGGCTCGTGCTCCCGTTTCCCGGCTTCGCCTCAGCCCGGCGGTGGCCCGACCCCGAGCCGGCTGGACACGGCGCGGAGGCTTTCGATCAGCCCCTCCTCGAGCGGCACGCCCTCGGCGGCGCAGATCCGGCGGCGGGAACGTTCGGGATCGCCCGGGATCAGCACGGGCCTCGCCGGATCGCGTGGTGTCGCGGCGCGGATGCTGGCGATGAAGGCGTCCACCTCGGCGCGAATGCCGCCATCCCCGGCGAACCGGGCCGGATCGAGGACGATCGACAACATGCCGTTGCAGAAGGGATGGTCCGCGGCATTGGTGCCGGCACCGGTGAGGGCGCCCGCCAGCAACTCGCAGGCGAGACCCAGGCCCGAGCCCTTGTGCTCGCCCATGGCCTGCAGCGCGCCGGCGCCCATGCGCGGGTTGGGCACGGGCGCGTCGGCCGTCGATCCGTAGAGATCGCGCGGGTCGGCGCTGTCGCGACCTTCGCCATCGACGATGGCGTCGGCAGGCAGCGTCCCGCCGCGCTTGAGCGCCACCAGAACCTTGCCCTCGGCGACCCGGCTCGTCGCGAAATCGAGAATGAAGTGATCGCTTGCGCCCCGGGCATCGAGATGGGGCACGCCGATGGTCACGGGCGCCGTCGACATGCAGGGGCGCACGGCGCCGAAGGGGGCGACGATGCGGCTTCCGGCGACGGTGACGAAGTGGATCGAGATCAGCCCGCGATCCGCCAGCAACTCGGCCCAGGCGCCGATCCGTCCGAGATGACCGGCATGACGCAGGCCGATGACGGCGAGACCGTTCTGGCCCGCCATCTCGGTCGCCAGCCCGACGACCTCGTGGCCGAGCACCTGGCCGAAGCTGAAATGGCCGTCGAGGAGCGCCAGCGGGTCCGAGCGGGTGATCACGCTCACCCTCGCCACCGCCTGCATCTTGCCCTGCTCGATCCATTCCAGATAACGGGCCGTGCGGACGATGCCATGGCTCGGATGGCCCGACATGTCGGCATCGACCAGATGCGCCGCGATCAGCGCCGCCTCGCCGGCCGGACAGCCGGCCGCGGTGAAGATCGCCTCGAGCCAGTCGCAAAGGCTCTCCGCCTCGAATTTTCGCATGCTCATGAGAGGCCGCCCTATTCCAGGAAGCGCACGACGCCGACCGTCACCCACGGGAAGTAGATGACCGTCGCCAGGGCCACAAGCTGCAGCGCGACGAAGGGCACGGCACCCGTGTAGATCGTCTGGATCGGCACTTCGGGCGGTGCCACGCCTTTCACGTAGAAGAGCGAGAAGCCGAAGGGCGGGGTGATGAAGCTGGTCTGCAGGTTGACCGCGACGGCTATGGCGAACCAGACCAGCTTTTCGGTGCTGTCGAAGCCGAGGCCGAAGTCGAGGTCCATGATGATCGGCGCGAAGAGCGGCAGGACGACGAAGGTGATCTCGATCCATTCGAGAAAGCAGCCGAGCACGAACAGGACGACCATGAAGATCAAAAGGACGCCATACGGCCCGAAGCCGGTATTGGTCACCGCGTCGCGGATCAGGTTGTCGCCGCCGAGCTGCTTGAAGACGCCGGAGAAGACGGTAGCGCCGATCAGCACGAAGAAGATCATCGCGTTGACCCGGGCCGTCTCGTGAATGACCTCCTTGAGGGCGCTCCAGGTCAGGGTTCGCGCCAGGAGCGCGAGGAGCGTCGCGCCGATGGCGCCGAGCGCCGCGGCTTCGGTCGGCGTGGCCACCCCGGCCACGATCGAGCCCAGAACGACGACGATCAGCACGACCGGCCCCGTCAGGTCGCGTGTCACCTCCCTGACGACCGCCCAGCGGCTCAGCCGCTCCTTTCGCGCCACGGCCGGCGCTGCTCTCGGGAAGAAGTGCGCCAGCACGAGCACGTAGACGACATAGAGAAAGCCGAGCAGCAGGCCCGGCACGAAGGCCGCCTTGAACAGGTCGCCAACCGAGACCTGCAGCATCGAGCCGAGCACGACCAGCATGATCGAGGGCGGGATCAGGATGCCGAGGGTGCCGGACGCCGCCACCACGCCGGTCGCCAGCCGTGCGGAGTAGCGCTCCTCGAGCATCACCGGCAGGGCCAGCACACCCAGCATCACGACCGAGGCCCCGACGATCCCGGTCGATGCCGCCAGCACGATGCCCAGCAGCGCCACGGCGACCGCCAGCCCGCCGCGCACGCCGCCGAGGAGGCGTTCGAGTGAATAGAGCAGGTTCCGCGCCACCCCGGAGCGGTCGAGCATCAACCCCATGAAGACGAAGAGCGGCACCGCCAGGAGCAGCCAGTTCGACATCACGCCGAAGATGCGCGAGACGGCAAGCTGCAGGGTGAAGATCGAGGCCCCGCTTCCCAAAAGAAAGAGCACGCCGAGGCCGCCCAGGACGAAGGCGACCGGATAGCCCGAGAAGATGCCAAGCATCAGGCCGATACCCATGGCGATCGGCAGCGCTTCAGCCTCCATGGGAATGCTCTCTGGGCATCTGCTCGCTCTTGAGGTCGTCGATTCCGCAGAGCCGCAACCCGTTGCGCAGGATGCGCGCCACGCCGGTCGCCGCCAGCAGGCTGAAGCCGATCGGCACGAATATCTTGATCAGCCAGCGCTGGGTCATGCCGTCCTCGTTCGAGCGCTCGGCGGTGTTGAAGGCCAGCTCGACCAGCGGCAGCGAGCGATCGATCAGCATGACGCAAAGCGGCAGCAGGAAGAGCAGGTCGCCGGCGATCTCGACGATCAGGGTCGTGCGCGGCGAGAAGCTTTGCGAGAAAACGTCGACCCGGACATGCCGATCGGCCTGCAGGGCGTAGGCACCGGTCAGCATCAGCAGGATGCCGAAGAGATACCATTGCAGGTCGAGCACGCTGTTGAGCGTGAGCGCCGCGCCGAAGAGCGGAACCTCGCCCTCCCAGGTCATGAAGTGGGTCACGCGAAAGAAGCTGCCGCCGATCGTGACCAGCACGGCGATCAGGATCGGTATCAGGAGCGCTTATGGGGTCAGGACTCTTTTAGGCGGCGTAAAAGAGTCCCGACCCCATAAGCTCTAAAAGAGTCCTGACCCCATAAGCTCGATGCGGCGGCGCGCTGGCAGCAGGCGGGGGTTGGCGGGTGGAGCTTCGATGCCGCGGCCGCCTTTCGGCGGGCGGTCCTTCACCAGTTGGAGGGGGCGGGGGTTCGGGACTGGCAGTCCTCGACGTCGGCCACGTCCTCGCCGGCCTCGTCGACGCATTCCTCGAAATCGCCCAATTCGTCGAGGCGCTGGTCCTCGACGGCGGTGGCCCTTTCCTCGGCGAAGCGGTCGGGGGCGCAGGCCGCGGCCATGAGGACCAGAAGGATCGTGGTGGCGCGAATGGCGGGTCTCATGCTTCCTCCTCGGACCGGTCGAACGAGGTCGACCCGAGGGGACCCTAGACCGGCCGCCCGGGTTCTGGCAATTGCCGGCGTGGCCCGCCTGGCCCTGCGCGCGCCGCGGGCCCGGTCACTTCTCGCACCGGCTTTCAGTTGCTGATGGCGCGGTCGGGTGGGGGGCGGACGGGGTGGCAGCGGCCGATCGAGCCTTCGTCGCAGACGGTCCGGCCGTCGATCCAGGTGGCGCCGGCGAGGTCGGCGCGGCTGAAATCGGCCTCGAGCGGGTTGGCGCCGGTGAGGTCGGCGCCGCGCAGGATGGCGTTGACGAAGTTCGTGCGGCGCAGGGTGGCGTCGCGCAGCGAGGCGCGGGTCAGGTTGGCGTTGGTGAAGTCGGCGAGGGTCAGATCGGCGCCCGAGAGGTCGGTGCCGACCAGCGAGGCCGAGGTGAAGCGGGCGCGGCGGGCGCGGATGTCGGCGAGGATGGCGTCGTCGAAGGTGGTGCGGCGGAACGAGCTGTCGCGCAGATCGGCGCCGGTGAGGTCGGCGCCCTCGAGGTTGTTGCCGTCCTGCAGGCAGCGGCGCCATTCGACGCCGGGGCCGGCGAACGCCGTGCACTGGGCTCGGCTCTCGGCGGCGCCCATGAGGGTGAGCAGGGCTCCGGCCGCCAGTGCCAGGGCGAGACGGTCAAGGGCGCGCATGCGAGCTTCCAATCCTCCACATCTGCCCCAACCTAGGAGCGCCTTCGGGAAATGGCCACCTCGGGCGCGCTCAGGGCCGCCCCGGGGGTGCCGCCAGGATGTCCTCGAAGGTCTTCTTGAGCTCGCGGTCGACGTCCGCCATGCCGGCGTCGATGCCGAGCGCGGCGAGCGAGGTGACGCCGTGCTCGCTGATGCCGCAGGGCACGATGGCGGAGAAGTGCTCGAGCTCGGGCGCCACGTTGAGGGCGATGCCGTGATAGGCGACCCAGCGACGGACGCGCACGCCGATGGCCCCGATCTTGGCCTCGCCGCCGCCGGGCAGGACGACCCAGATGCCGACCCGTCCTTCGCGCCGCAGGCCTTGGACGCCGAAGGCGGCGAGGGTGCGGATCACCCATTCCTCGAGGGTGTGGACGTAGAGGCGGAGGTCGCGGCGGCGGCGCTCGAGGTCGAGCACGGCATAGGCGACGCGCTGGCCGGGGCCGTGATAGGTGAACTGGCCGCCGCGGCCGGTGCGGTGGACGGGAAACCGCGCGGCATCGAGGAGGTCCTCGTCCCTCGCACTGGTGCCGGCGGTGACGAGCGGCGGATGCTCCAGAAGCCAGACCAGCTCGTGGCCCCGGCCGGCGGCGATGGCGGCCGCACGCCGCTCCATGACCAGGACCGCATGGTCGTAAGCCACCGGCTCGTGCGATCTTCGCCATTCCATGCCCGAGGGCGGCCTGGATCGCGGTGCCGCCGGCAGGACGGGGTGGGTCGGCCCGCCTTGCGGCGAGCGGTCGGTTTGGCTACCTGCCTGCATCGGTTCCAAGCGCGGTGTCTCCTCGTGGCTGCACCATCTGGATGAAGGGAAGGGGCATGACCGACCGGCTCGAGCAGGATGCGCTGGACTACCATTCGCGGCCCGAGCCCGGCAAGCTCGAGGTCACCGCGACCAAGCCTTTGGCGACGCAGCGCGATCTCTCGCTCGCCTATTCGCCGGGCGTCGCCTTCGCCTGCGAGGCCATTCGGAAGGATCCCGAGGCGGCCGACCGGCTGACGGCGCGCGGCAATCTGGTCGCCGTGATCACCAACGGCACGGCGGTGCTCGGGCTCGGCGCCATCGGCCCGCTCGCCGGCAAGCCGGTGATGGAGGGCAAGGCGGTGCTCTTCAAGAAGTTCGCCGGGATCGATGCCTTCGACATCGAGGTGGACGAGCTCGATCCCGACCGGCTGGTCGAGGTGGTGGCGGCGCTCGAGCCGACCTTCGGTGCCATCAATCTCGAGGACATCAAGGCGCCGGAGTGCTTCATCGTCGAGGAGAAGCTGCGCGCCCGGATGAAGATCCCGGTCTTTCACGACGACCAGCACGGCACCGCCATCATCGTCGCCGCCGCCATCGTCAACGGGCTGCTCCTCGCGAGCAAGCGCCTCGAGGACTGCCGGCTGGTGGCCAGCGGCGCCGGCGCGGCGGCCTTGGCCTGCCTCGATCTTCTGGTGACGCTGGGCCTGAGGCGCGAGAACGTCATGGTGACCGACATCGACGGGGTCGTCCACGAGGGCCGCACCGCGTCCATGGATCCCTACAAGGCGCGCTATGCGCGGGACACGTCGATGCGGACGCTGACCGAGGTGATCGAGGGGGCGGACATCTTCCTCGGCCTTTCGGCGCCGAACGTGCTGAAGCCCGGGATGCTCGAGAGGATGGCGCCGAACCCGCTCGTGCTGGCGCTCGCCAATCCGGTGCCCGAGATCGATCCGGGGCTGGCGAGGCGGACGCGGCCGGACGTCATCGTCGCCACGGGTCGCAGCGATTATCCCAACCAGGTCAACAATGTCCTCTGCTTTCCCTTCATCTTCAGAGGGGCTCTCGATGTCGGGGCGACCACCATCAACAATGCCATGCAGCGGGCCTGCGTCGATGCGCTGGCCAGCCTCGCGCGCAGCACCACGCCCGACACGGTGGCCTCCGCCTACGGCCAGGAGAGCCTCTCCTTCGGGCGCGACTACCTGATCCCCAAGCCCTTCGATCCGCGGCTGATCGTCGAGCTGCCCATGGCGGTCGCCCGGGCGGCGGTCAATTCCGGTGTGGCGCGGCGTCCCATCACCGATTTTCGCGCCTATCGGCAGCGGCTTTCGGAGCGGGTGTTCCGTTCGGGGCTCCTGATGAAGCCGCTGTTCGAGAAGGCGGCGCAGGCGCCGAGGCGGCTGGTCTACACCGATGGCGAGGAGGAGACGGTTCTTCGGGCGGTGCAGGTGGTGGTGGACGAGGGGCTGGCGCGGCCCGTGCTGATCGGCCGGCCCGAGGTGATCGCCATGCGGATCGAGCGGCTCGGCCTGCGGCTGGCGCTGGACCGCGATTTCGAGCTCTGCAACCCGGACAGCGATCCCCGCTACAACGAGTATGTCGCGTTCTACCTCGATCGCATGGAGCGCAAGGGCGTGAGCCCCCGGGCGGCGCGGGACATCGTGCGGACGCGGCGGACGGTGATCGGCGCCATCATGATCGCGCGGGGCGAGGCCGACACGCTCTTGGCCGGCCCGGTCGGCTCGTTCGCGAGCCATCTCCGGCACATCACCGACGTGGTCGGGCTGAAGGAGACGATGGCGGAGGCCTCGACCATCCACGCGCTGGTGCTCGACGAGGGGCCGCTCTTCATCGGCGACACCAACGTGTCCGACGCGCCCGATGCCGAGGAGATCGCCCAGACGACGCTCGCCGCCGCCGGGGTCGTGCGCAGCTTCGGGATCGAGCCCAAGGTGGCCCTGGTCGCGGCGAGCAATTTCGGCAGCCGCGACCATCCGGCGGCCCGCCGGCTGCGCGCCGCGCTCGAAATCATCCAGAAGGCCGATCCCGATCTCGAGATCGACGGCGAGATGCATGCCGACAGCGCTCTCTCGCCGGTGATCCGCGACCGGCTGATGCCGCGCTCGCGGCTGGTCGGGCCCGCCAATCTCCTCATCATGCCTTCCCTGGATGCGGCGAACGTGGCTTACAACATCGTCAAGTCGGTGACGGGTGTGGTCTCCATCGGGCCGATCCTGATCGGGCCGCGCCTGCCGGCGCATATCGTGACGGCGTCGATCTCGACGCGCGGCATGGTCAACATGAGCGCCGTCGCCTGCGTGCAGGCGCTCGAGGCGGCACCGCCGGCCGGGGCCGAGCCTTTGCAGGGGCAGCGAAAGGAGGGGCGGGCATGACGGAATCCTCAAATCCAAGCTGGTTCGTGCCGCGCTCGGGCATGGACCTGCCGCGCTTCGCGGGGCCCGTGAGCTTCATGCGTCTGCCCGAGGTCGATCTCGACGATCCGCGGCTCAGGGACGTGCAGATCGGGCTCGTCGGCGTGCCCTGGGACGGGGGCACCACCAATCGCGCCGGTGCGCGCCACGGCCCGCGCCAGCTTCGCGATCTCTCGACCATGGTTCGCCTGGTCAACCAGGCGACGGGTGTGCGGCCGTTTCACCAGGCGCGCTGCGCCGATCTCGGCGACTGCCCGGTCAATCCGGCGAGCGTCGAGGACACGCTCGCCAGGGTCGAGGGCTTCTTCGGGCGCTTGCGCGAGGCGGGCATCGTGCCGATGACGGCCGGTGGCGATCATCTGATCACCCTGCCGGTGCTGCGCGGCACGGCCGGCGGCAGGGCCTTGGGCATGATCCATTTCGATGCCCACACCGATCTCTACGACAGCTATTTCGGCGGCTATCGCTACACCCACGGCACGCCCTTTCGCCGCGCCTGCGAGGAGGGGCTGCTCGATCCCCGCCGGATCGTGCAGATCGGCATTCGCGGCACCGCCTATGACGGCGAGGACGTCGCGTGGGGGCGGGCCAACGGCGTGCGGATCGTCATGATCGAGGAGCTCATGGACCGGGGCACCGACGCCGTGATGGACGAGGCGCTGGCCATCGTCGGGGGTGGCCCGGTCTATGTCAGCTTCGACATCGACGGCATCGATCCGTCGATGGCGCCCGGCACCGGCACGCCCGAGATCGGCGGCTTCACGACGCATCAGGCGCAGCGCATGGTGCGCCGCCTCCAGGGGCTCGATCTGGTGGGCGCCGATCTGGTCGAGGTCAGCCCGCCCTTCGATCCCTCGGGCCAGACCGCCTGGGTCGGCGTCAACATCATGTTCGAGCTGCTCTGCGTGCTGGCAGAGAGCGTCGGCCGCCGCGAGGGGTGAGCGCGTGTCTCGGAGACTGGACTTCTACTTCGATTTCTCGAGTCCTTATGCCTATCTGGCGAGCCGGCAGATCGGGGCTTTGGCCGACCGGCACGGGTGCGGGGTGGAGTGGCGGCCCTTCCTGCTCGGTGCCGTCTTCGCCACGACCGGCGGCCGGCCGCTGATCGAGATCCCGCTCAAGGGCGACTACATGAAGCTCGATCTCGAGCGCTCGGCCGGGCTCGCCGGGATTCCCTTCCGTTTGCCGTCACGTTTTCCGATTGCGACCGTGGCCGCGGGGCGGGCCTTCTACTGGCTGCGTGAGACGAAACCGGCCCTGGCGGTGCCGTTCGCCGAGGCGGCGTTCGGTGCCTATTTCGTCGAGGATCGCGACATCGGCGATAACGGGGTCGTTCGTGCGCTGCTCGAGCGGGTCGGCAGCGACGCGGCGGCCGGCATGGCGGCCATCGCCACGCCCGAGGTCAAGGCGATGCTGCGCTCGGCGACGGAGGCGGCGGTGGCGCGGGGGGTCTTCGGCGCACCCTTCTTCTTCGTCGAGGGCGAGCCTTTCTGGGGTGCCGACCGGCTGCCGCAGATCGAGCGGCGGCTGGCCCGGGGTCGTCGCTGAACGAGGTCCCAGGGGCCGCTCCGTCCGCCTTCAGAGGGTGAGCCAGGCGGCATCGAGGGAAAGGGTGGATTGGACCACCTCGGCCTGGCCCAGGGCCGCTGGCAGCAGGCGCTCGATGTAGAAGCGGGCGAGGCCGGGCCAGGCGCTGCCGCGCGGGTCGAGGGCGGCGGCACCCGCGCCGATGGCGAGAAGACGGGCGCCGAGCACCCAGCCGAAGAGGTCGAGATAAGGCGTGGCGCCGGCCTCGCGCAGGTCCGCCGGCGCCTGCTGCAGATGGCGGGTCGCCCTCTCGAGGCGATCCTGGGCCGGCGCGAGGCCCTTGCGGAGCGCCGCGTCGAGGGCCACCGACTCGAGCTCGGCGAAAAGCTGCCAGGGCAGGCGGCCCTCTTCCATCAGGAGCTTGCGGCCGGCGAGGTCGAGGGCCTGGATGCCGTTGGTGCCCTCGTAGATCGGCAGGACGCGGGCATCGCGCCAGAGCCGGGCGAGCCCGGTCTCCTCGAGATAGCCGGCCCCGCCGGCCACCTGGATGGCGTCCGACGCGATGGCGACCGCACCATCGGTGCACCAGGCCTTGCAGATGGGGGTGAGGAGGGCCACGCGGGATGCCGCGTTGCGGCGTTCCTCTTCATCGGGATGGTGTCCGGCCCGGTCGACCGCGGCCGCCGTGGTGAGGCAGAGGGCGCGCATGGCGGCGATGCGGGCGCGCATGGCGAAGAGCATGCGACGGATGTCGGGATGCTGGACGAGCGTCGCCGGCCGGCCGTCGCGCCGGCCCTGGACCCGCTCGCGCGCGTAGGCGAGGGCTCCCTGGAAGGCGCGCTCGGCAAGGCCCAGCCCCTGCACGCCGACGGCGATCCGGGCATTGTTCATCATGGTGAACATGGCGGCGAGCCCGCCATGCGGCGGACCGATGAGGTGCGCCACCGCACCCGGCCCGTCGCCATAGGCGATGACGCAGGTGGGCGAGGCGTGCAGGCCGAGCTTCTTTTCGAGCTTGAGCACCCGCCAGTCGTTGCGGCTGCCGTCCTCGAGCTTCTTCGGCACGAGGAAGAGGGAGATGCCGCGACTGCCCCGAGGCGCACCCGGCAGGCGGGCGAGGACGAGGTGGACGAGGTTCTCCGTGAGGTCGTGATCGCCCCAGGTTATGAAGATCTTCTGGCCTCTGAGCCGATGGTGCGGCCCGAGCCCCGGATCGTCCGCGGGCTCCGCGACGCTGCGGATGGCGGCGAGGTCCGAGCCGGCCTGCGGCTCGGTCAGGCACATGGCACCGGTCCAGCGGCCGGCGACCAGGGGTGGCAGCCAGCGGGCCTTCTGCTCCCGGTCGGCATGGTGCAGAAGGGCCTCGATCGTGCCCTGGGTGAGCAGCGGGCAGAGCTGGAAATTGATGTCGGCGGCGGCCAGGATCTCGGCCGTGGCCGTGTTCAGCGTCCAGGGCAGCCCCTGCCCGCCATGCTCCGGCGGCGAGGCCAGGCCCATCCAGCCATTGGCGGCAAAGCGAGCATAGGCCTCCCTGAAGCCCTTCGCCGTGCGCACGGTGCCGTCCCGAAGTCGGGCACCGTCGGCTTCGCCGGCGGCGCTCAGCGGCACCACCTCGTTCAGGGCGAAGCGGCCGGCCTCGGCCAGAATGGCCTCGAGGTCGTCCCCGCCGAGTGCCGCGTCCGTCGGCAGGCCGGCGACCCGCTCGATGACGAAGCCGATCTCGTCCAGAGGCGCGCTGTAGGGCGTCATGACGCGGCGGCGGGTGCCAAGGAGGCGAGCACGGCCTTCTCGAGCTCGCCCGAGGCGAGGCAGGTCTGGTCGAAGAGCTGGTTGTCGTAGCGGTCGCGATAGATGCCGGCGTAATGGGTCTTCATGTCGACATTGGTCTGGGCGCCGAGCGAGGTGACGCGGATTTGCGTGAGCGCCTTGAAATCCTCGGGCTCGACGAGCTGCGAGCGGTTCGAGTCGCCGCTCGAATCCTGGACCCTCACCTTGTCGCAATCGAACCAGGCGGCCGGCGCGCCGCTCTCGATGGCACCCCGGATCATGCCGGGCCCGCTGTCGGAATCGAGGGTGAAGCCCAGCTCCCGCAAGCGCGCCTCGAGTGCCTTTTGGGCAGCGACCGGATCCTGCGTTGTGACCTGGGCACGCAGGGGCTCGGGCGTGGCCGGACCGGAACCCGTGCCGGCGCAGGCGGTCAGAAGAAGGCCGGCGAGCAGGGGAAGAAGGCATCGCATCAGGATGTCTCTCCAGGGGCAGGCGCATCGGGCATGCCCAGGATGACACCGGGGTTGAGGATGTTGGCGGGGTCGAGGGCGGCCTTGAGGCGACGCATGAGCTCGAGCTCGAGCGGGTCCTTGCGCCGCTCGAGCTCGGGCCGCTTCAGGCGTCCGATGCCATGCTCGGCGCTGAACGACCCGCCGAACTCGGCGACCAGCATCATCAGGTGCTCGTTCAGGAGCGTCTTGAGCTCGGCAAGCCCCTGGCGCTCGCGGGGGATCAGGAAGTTGAAGTGGAGATTGCCGTCGCCGACATGACCGAAGGGAAAGAGCCGGACGTCGGGGGCGAGCTTCCGGAAATGCTCCTCGGCGCGCAGGATCAGGCCCGGAAGGTCGGCGATGGCGACCGAGATGTCGCTGCGCAGCACATGGCCGATCCTGGTCGTGGCCTCGCTCTGGCCCTCGCGGATCAGCCACATGGCGGTCCGCTGCGCCTCGTTCTGGGCGATGGTTCCGTCACGCACGAGATCGGCCTCGAAGGCGCCTTCGAGCGCCCGGTCGACCGGCCCGTCGAGCCCGCTCTCGAGCGACCAGGCGACCTCGATCAGGAGGTGCCAGGGATGCGGGTCGGCGAGCGGCCGGCGGCCGCCCGGCAGGTGGTCGTTGGCCGCCTCGACGCCGAGCCCGGCGATCAGCTCGAAGCTCGAGATCAGCTCGCCCAGATGGTCCTGGAAGAGGGTGAGAAGCTGGAGCGCCGCCTTCGGGCTCTCGATGCCGAGCCAGATGGTGCGCCGCTCGCGGGGCTTGGGGAAGAGCCGGAGCACGGCGGCGGTGACGATGCCGAGGCTGCCCTCCGCGCCGATGAAGAGCTGCTTGAGGTCGTAGCCGGTATTGTCCTTCCTGAGCGCGCGCAGCCCGTTCCACAACCGGCCATCGGCGAGCACCACCTCGAGGCCGAGCACGAGCTGGCGGGTCATGCCGTAGCGGAGGACGTTCACGCCGCCGGCATTGGTCGAGAGGTTGCCGCCGATACGGCAGGTGCCCTCGGCACCGAGCGAGAGCGGGAAGAGCCGGCCCGCAGCGTCGGCGGCGGCCTGGACATCGGCGAGCACGCAGCCGGCCTCGGCGGTGATCGAGCCGCCGGCGGCGTCGACCTCGCGGATGCGGTTCAGCCGCTCGAGGCTCAAGAGCACCTGGCGGCCGGAGCCGTCGGGAATGCCGCCGGCGACGAGGCCGGTATTGCCCGACTGCGGCACGAGGGCGATGCCGAGTCGCGCCGCCTCCCCGACCACCGCCGCCACCGCCTCGGTCGTATCGGGGCGCAGCACCAGGCTCGTCATCCCTTCGTGCTGGTGCCAGAAATCCATCGTGTAGCGCTCGATCACGCTCTTGTCCGTGAGCACGCCCTCGGCACCCAAGAGGGGCTCGAGGGTCGTGCGGAGATCGTCGATCGCGGCAGGGATGGAGCTCATGCGCCTCGTGCATCCGGACGGAAGTTCGCCGGAGCCTAGAAACGTTGCAGCCCGGCGGCAAGGTGGCTCGGTTGACAGGCCAAGGGCCACGGCTACGTTACGCCGGCTCAACAAGGACGGGGAAAGCGGGCGATGGACGCGGCACGCCTCAAGGCGGTGATCGAGGCGGGTTTCGAGGACCGTGCCAATGTGGACGGATCGACCGTGGGCGAGCTGCGGGAAGCCGTCGAGGCGGCGCTCGCCGGGCTCGATCGGGGCCGCCTGCGCGTCGCCGAGAAGGGCCCGAACGGCTGGATCGTCCACGAGTGGCTGAAGAAGGCCGTCCTGCTGTCGTTCCGGCTGAACGACATGCGGCGGATCGGTGGCGGGCCGGGCGGCGCCTTCTGGTGGGACAAGGTGTCCTCCAAGCTCACCGGGTGGGACGAGCAGGATTTCAAGGCGGCCGGCTTTCGCGCCGTGCCGGGCGCGGTGGTGCGGCATTCCGCCTATATCGCGCCGAACGTCGTCCTGATGCCTTCATTCGTCAATCTGGGCGCTCATGTGGCCGAGGGGGCGATGATCGACACCTGGGCCACGGTCGGCTCGTGCGCGCAGATCGGCAGGAACTGCCACATCTCGGGCGGAGCCGGAATCGGCGGCGTGCTCGAGCCCCTGCAGGCGAGCCCGGTGATCATCGAGGACGACTGCTTCATCGGCGCGCGCGCCGAGGTGGCCGAGGGGGTGCTGGTCGAGACCGGCTCGGTCCTGGCGATGGGCGTCTATCTCGGCGCGTCCACGAAGATCGTCGACCGCGCCACGGGCGAGGTGTTCACCGGCCGGGTGCCGGCCTATTCGGTGGTCGTTCCGGGCACCCTGCCGGGCAAGCCCCTGCCGGACGGCAGCCCGGGCCCGGGGCTCTATTGCGCGGTGATCGTCAAGCGGGTGGACGCCCGGACCCGCAGCCGGACGTCGATCAACGAGCTCTTGCGCGACTGAGGGCGGGGGTGGCTGTCGACCCGGTCGAGCTCACCCGGGCCCTGGTCCGCTGCCCGAGCGTGACCCCGGCGGATGCCGGCGCGCAAGCCGTTCTGGCCGATGTGCTGCAGGAGCTCGGCTTTCGCGTGGAGCGGCTTCGCCTCGGCGACGGCGGCGAGCCGGTGATCGACAATCTCTTCGCCGGGCTCGGCCGGGGCACGCCGCATCTCGCCTTCAATGGCCATACCGACGTGGTGCCGGCAGGCGATGTGGAAGCCTGGACCGCCGGACCCTTCGTCGCCGAGATCAGGGGTGGCCGGCTCCTCGGCCGGGGGGCCGCCGACATGAAGGGCAATATCGCCTGCTTCGTCGCGGCCTCGGCCCGCTATGTCGAGCGGCACGGGGTGCCCAAGGGCTCCCTCAGCCTTTTGATCACCGGTGACGAGGAGGGGCCGGCGGTCAACGGCACGGCGGCGCTCCTGCGCTGGGCCGAGGCGGCCGGCCACCGCTTCGACGCCTGCCTCGTGGGCGAGCCGACCAGCGTCGAGGTGCTGGGCGACATGGCCAAGATCGGCCGCCGGGGGTCGCTCACCGTGACGCTCGAGGCCAGGGGCCGGCAGGGCCATGTCGGCTATCCGCATCTCGCCGACAACGCCGCGCACCGCCTCGTGCACGTTCTGGAGCGGCTGACGGGGGAACCCCTGGACGGCGGAACGGAGCATTTCGAGCCGTCGAGCCTGCAGGTGACGACGATCGATGTGGGCAATCCCGCGAGCAACGTGGTGCCCGGGCGGGCGCGCGCCGTGCTCAACATCCGCTACAACGACAGCCAGAGCCCGGCGAGCCTGAAGGCGCTCGTGGCCGGGGCCATCGAGGCCGCTGGCGGGCGGGTCGAGGCCGTGTACAGCGAGGGGGCCGAAGCCTTTCTCTCCTCGCCCGGCGAGCTCGCGGCGCTCGTCGGCGAGAGCGTCCTGAGCGTGACGGGCCGGCGGCCCGAGCTCTCGACCACGGGCGGGACCTCCGACGCGCGTTTCGTCCACAAATACTGCCCGGTGATCGAGCTCGGCCTCGTGGGCGCCACGATCCATCAGGTCGACGAGTGCGTTCCGGTTGCCGATCTGGAAACGCTGACGAGGATTTATCTCGACTTTCTCGAACGCTATTTCGGGTGATGATGCCGCCCTTCGCGGAAGTCCGGCACTATGTCGAGGGGGCCTGGCGGCTGGCCCGCGGCGATCCGGGCGGCATGGATCATTTCGACTGCACGGTGGACGGCTTCTGGCGGTCGTTCTGGGCGGCGGTCTACGTCCTGCCGCCTTACGCGCTCCTGGTCGCCGACCAGCACATGCGGGCGGAGCGCGGCAGCGGCTTCCTCTCGATCGTCGTCGGCGAGGGGCTGGTCTACGTCCTCGGCTGGCTGGTGATGCCGGTGCTGGCGCTCTTCCTCACCCGCTACTTCGACCTGCAGCGGCGCTACGTGCCGCTGATCGTGGCGCTCAACTGGGCTTCGCTGGTGCAGGTGGCGGCCATGCTGGTGCCTTTGGCGCTGGGCACCCTGCTGTCGCCGGCCTTCGCGATCTTCCTGATGCTGCTCGTGATGGGGGCGGTCCTGGTCTACAAGACCTTCATCGCCAAGGTGGCGCTCGGCACCACGATCGGCACCGCGGCCGGCTTCATCGCGGCCGAGCTCGTGATCATGTGGATCCTGACCCGCTGGCTCTACGGCGTCTTCTTCGGCGGCTGAGCGCCGAACCGGTCCGGATAGTCGGCGGCGAGGAAGTGGAGGCCTTCGGCCGGTGCGGTCGGACCCGCCGCCGCCCGGCGACGCGCCTCGAGGGCGGCTTTGGCAAAGGAAACGGGCTCGCTGCCCTCGCCGATCAGCTTCAGCGTGCCCGCGAGGTTGCGCACCTGGTGGTGGAGGAAGGAGCGGGCCGAGGCGTCGATGGCGATCAAGGGTCCCTCTCTCCTGACCACGAGCCGGCCGAGCGTCCTGATCGGCGAGGCGGCCTGGCAGGCGCTGTCGCGAAAGCTGGTGAAGTCGTGGCGGCCGCTGAGCGTCTCGGCCGCCGCCTGCATCCGCTCGGCGTCGAGTGGTCTCGGGACGTGCCAGACCCGGCCGCGCTCGAGGGCGGGCGGGGCGCGGCGGGCGAGGATGCGATAGCGGTAGTGCCGAAGGGTGGCGCTGAAGCGGGCGTGGAAGTTCTCGGGTGCGAGCTCCGCCCGCAGCACGGCGACCGGCAGGGGGCGGAGGTGGTGGTTGAGCCCGCTCATCAGCCGCTCCGGCATGATCGCCTTCTCGAGGTCGAGATGGACCGGCAGGGCCAGGGCGTGCACTCCGGCGTCGGTTCGCCCGGCGGCGACGGCGGGGCCGGTCCGCTGCGCCATGCGGTCGGCGGCCTCTTCGAGGGCGCTTTGGACGCTCGGTCCGTTCGCCTGGATCTGCCAGCCGCGGAAGGGGCCGCCGTCGAACTCGAGCAGCAGGCGATAGCGGGGCATCAGGCCGATCCTACCCGAGCCGGGTGCCGGGCGGCAGCGGGAAGCCGCGCTGCAGCTCGGCGGCGCTCACCGGCTTGCGGCCCTCGCGGCGGACGCGAAGGAGCGCGAGGGCCTCCCGGCCGCAGGCCACGGTCAAAGGCTCGCCGATGACGCGGCCGGGCTCGCCCTCGCCCTCGACGACCCGGGCCTCCAGCACGGCGAGGCGCTCGCTGCCGGCGCTGCACCACGTGCCGGGCCAGGGATCGAAGGCCCTGATCCGCCGCTCCAGGACCGCCGCCGGTGCCGAGAAGTCGAGACGCGCCTCGGCCTTCGTGAGCTTCCTCGCGTAAGAGGCGCCGGCTTCGTCCTGCGTCTCCTCCGGCAGCCGGCCGGCCACGAGGTCGGCGACGAAGTCCGGCAGCGTGGCGGCGGCGAGGGCGGCCAGGCGGTCGTGCAGCTCGCCCGCGGTCTCCCGCGCGCCGATTCCGATGCCCCGGCGCATCAGCATCGGCCCGGTGTCGAGCCCTTCCTCCATGCGAAAGAGGGTGATGCCGGTGGTCTCGTCGCCGGCCTCGATCGCCCGCTGGATGGGTGCGGCACCGCGCCAGCGGGGGAGGAGCGAGGCGTGGATGTTGAAGCAGCCGAGCCTCGGCGCCTCGAGCACGGGCCGTCGCAGGAGGAGGCCGTAAGCGGCGACGATGGCGAGATCGGGGCAAAGGGCGAGAAAGGCCGTTCTGGCCTCCTCGTCCGCGAGCGAGGCCGGCGCGCGGACGGGCAGGCGGAGCTCCCGTGCCGCCTCGTGCACGGCCGTCGGCCGGGGCCGGTGGCCGCGCCCGGCCGGCCGCGGCGGCTGGGTGTAGACGGCCAAGAGCTCGAGCGGGAGGCGGGCGAGTGTGCGAAGCGCCGGCACGGCGAAACCGCTCGTGCCCATGTAGACCACCCGCAGGCTCTCAGGCGCGGGCACGGCGCTGCTTGATCAGGCGGCGCAGGATCATGTTGCGCTTCAGGGCCGAGAGGTGGTCGGTGAAGAGGATGCCGTCGAGGTGGTCGATCTCGTGCTGCAGGCAGCGGGCGAGCAGGCCGTCCGCCTCGATCGTGCGCTCGGTGCCGGAGGGGTCGAGATAGCCGACCGCCACGGCGGTGTGGCGCTTCACGTCGGCGAACTGGCCGGGCAGGCTGAGGCAGCCCTCCTCGGCGACGTCGAACGTGTCGGAGCGCCAGGTGAGGGCGGGGTTGAGGAGGCGCACGGGCGCGTTCTTGCCCTCGCTCGTGTCGATGACCACGACCCGGCGCGAGACGCCGATCTGCGGTGCCGCGAGGCCGATGCCCGGTGCCGCGTACATGGTCTCGAGCATGTCGTCCATGAGCCGGAGGAGCCGGTCGTCGATCGTGGCGACGGGCTTGGCCGGCTTCTTGAGCGTGGGGTGGGGCGGCTGCAGGATCTCGAGGCTGGACATGGTCTCGTGTCAACGGAAGGGGGCGGGAGGGTGGCGGTTCAGGCGACCTTCTGGCGAGCGCGCATGGCCGCCTCCAGCGTGCCCTCGTCGAGGTAGTTGAGCTCGCCGCCGACCGGCAGCCCGTGGCCGAGGCGTGTCACGCTGCAGGGAAAGGGGCGCAGCCGCTCGTGGAGGTAGTGGGCGGTGGTCTGCCCGTCGACCGTGGCGCCCAGGGCCAGCACGACCTCGTCGATGCCGCCGGCCGCCACCCGCTCGAGGAGCCCCTTGACGCGGATGGTCTCGGGGCTGCGGCCCTCGATCGCCGAAAGCGTGCCGCCGAGGACGTGGTAGCGGCCGCGAAAGCCGGCCAGCCGCTCCATGGCCCACAGATCCTCGACCTCCTGGACGACGCAGAGGAGGTGCGGATCGCGGTTCGGGTCGCGGCAGACGCTGCAGGGCTCCGCCGTGTCGAGATTGCCGCAGACGCTGCAGGTGCGGACATGCTCGCGGCAGGTCGAAAGGGCGTCGAGCAGGGGCCGGAGCAGGGCGTCCGGACGCTTCAGCAGGGCCAGCCCGGCCTTGCGCGCCGAGCGGGGTCCGAGGCCGGGCAGGCGGGCGAGCAGCCGGATCAGCCGCTCGATGTCGGCGGCGGCCATGGCTTCCGATCGGCCCGCATCAGAACGGCAGCTTCATCCCGGGCGGCAGCGGCAGGCCGCCCGCGACCTTGCTCATCTCGCTCGCGACGTGCTCCTCGACCCGCTGCTTGGCGTTGTTGGTGGCGGCGACCACGAGGTCCTCGAGGGTTTCCACGTCCTCGGGGTCGACCAGCGACCTGTCGATCTTGATGCGGCGCATCTCGCCCTTGCCGTTGAGGGTGACGGCGACCATGCCGGCGCCAGCCTCGCCGGTCATCTCGACCTCGGCGAGCCGGGCCTGCATGTCCGCCATCTTGCTCTGCAGCTGCTGCGCCTGCTTCATCATGTTCTGGATGTTCTTCATCAACGCTCCATGCGGCTGTCGTCGTGACCAAGGGGTTCGTCGTCGGGCGCTTCGGTCGCATCGGGCCAGCGGGCGCCGTGCGGCCCGCTTCGATGGTCCTCCGGCTCCGGTCGGGACCGCTCGCGTATATCGATGATTCTGGCACCGGGAAACGCCTCGAGCACCTCGCGCACGGTCGCGTGCCGGCCGAGCTCCTGGATCAGCCGCTCGCGGTCCGCCGCCGCCTGCTCGGCGAGGCTGGCGGCACCGCCCTTCTGCGTCAGGGCGATCAGCCAGCGTCGGCCGGTGAGCCGCAGCAAGGCCTCGCTCAGCCGACCGACGAGGTCGGTCGGGAGATGCGGATCGAGGCGCAGCTCGAGCCGGTCCTTCTGGAAGGAGACGAGGTGGGCGCCCTGGTGCAGGGCGGCGGCGAGCAGCCGCTCGCCGTGCCGGTTGAGGAGCCGCACGAGATCGGCGAAGTCCCTGGGCTCGCGGCCGGTGCCCGGCGCGGGCCGGCTGTCGCGGGGCGGCGGCGAAGGCTCGAGAGGTGCCGCGCGCGCCAAAGGCGGCGAGGGTAGAGGCGGGCGGGGCCGGGCGGGCGGGGCGGCCGCGTCCGTGCCTCCAAGACCGGTCTCCTCGAGCCGGCGGGCGAGCTCGCCCGGCGTCGGCAAAGTGCCCATGGCGGCGAGGCGCAGCAGCACCATCTCGGCGGCGATGGCGGCATCGGGGGCGGCCCGCACCTCGTCGAGGCCCTTGAGCAGGACCTGCCAGGCACGGGCGAGCACGGCGAGGTCGAGCCGCCCGGCGAGGCCGCGCCCGGCGGCCATGGCCTCGGGCGTGCCGGCGAAGATCGAGCCGGCATCGCGGTCGATCCCGAGGCAGCTCACCCAGTGCGCGATCTCGAGCAGATCCTCGATGACGGAGGCGGGCTCGGCGCCGAGCCCGAAGAGCTCGCGGAAGCGGTCGAGGGCGGCGGGTGCGTCGCCTGCCACGAGCCGCTCGAAGAGACCGAGCAGCTTCTGCCGGTCGCCGAGGCCGAGCATCTGGGCGACGATGGCCGTGTCGACGGCGCCCTCGGCGAGCACGATCGCCTGGTCGAGCAGCGAGAGGGCGTCGCGCACCGAGCCCTCGGCGGCGCGGGCGATGAGGCCGAGCGCCTCGCCCCGGGTCGCGACCCGCTCCGCTTCGGCGATCCGAGCCAGATGCGCCTCGAGCACCGAAGGCTCGACGCGCTTCAGATCGAAGCGCTGGCAGCGCGACAGCACGGTGACCGGCAGCTTCCGGACCTCGGTGGTGGCGAAGATGAACTTGGCGTGCGGCGGCGGCTCCTCGAGCGTCTTCAGAAGGCCGTTGAAAGCCTTCTCCGAGAGCATGTGGATCTCGTCGATGATGTAGATCTTGTAGCGGGAAGCGGCGGGCGCGTAACGCACGGCGTCGACGATCTCGCGGATGTCGTCGATGCCGGTCCGGGTCGCCGCGTCCATCTCGATCACGTCGAGGGACCGCCCCTCGGCGAGCGAGCGGCAGGAGGCGCATCGGCCGCAGGGCTCTGGCGTCGGCCCGCCCGCGCCGTCGGTGCCCGTGCAGTTGAGGCCGCGGGCGATGATCCGCGCCGCCGTCGTCTTGCCAATGCCACGGATGCCGGCGAGCAGGAAGGCGTGGGCGACGCGCCCCGAACGCATGGCGTTGGTGAGCGTGCGCACCAGCGCGTCCTGGCCGATCAGCTCCGACAGCTTCTGCGGTCGATAGGCCCGGGCGAGGACCCGGTACGGTTGGTCGGAGCCGGCGAGGAGATCCATCGATGAGGCGCTTTCGGGCCCGCGCGCGGGCGCTTCTGCACGAGGGGGCGGAAGGGGAGGCGGGTGGAAGGCTGGCGCGCGACCCGATGCGAAGCTCGTTACGGCTGCTTCCTTCCGGACCTGACCGGGTTGGCGAGTGCACCGTCCGCGACCAGCCTTCCGCGCCTAGATATCGAGCCTGCCGGGCGGTTGCGCAAGGCCCGTCGATGGCGCACAAGCACGCATGCGCCGCCCGGATGCGTACAGGACAGAGGCATGCAGCCGCAACGACCGGCCAACCCGCCGCCCCACCTCTATTCGTCGATCGGCTACGATCGCGCCGCCTGCCGCCGCGACGACCGGGACTGGCTGCAGGCGGCGCTCCGGTCATCGAGGACGCGGTTTCTGGTGCTGCACGGGCTGAAGCCGCTGGTCGTCGAGGACGAGAGCGGACCCCGCGCCTTCTTCGTCGATGCCGGGGCACTCGCCGGCTTCCGTCCCGAGCCGCCGGTGCTGCTCGGGCTGGTCGAGGGGCGGCCGGTCTTCGCGGTCGACCTCGAAGGCGAGGAGCTCGCCTCCGGCACCTATGTCGAGCTCCGGCAGGTGGCGCAGGCCCTGCCGCCGGTCGAGGCGGGGCTTTTGGCGTTTGCCCGCGCACTGGCGCACTGGCGGCTGCGCAACCGCTTCTGCGGCGCCTGCGGCACCGAGATGACGACCATCCAGGCGGGCCACGCGCGGCACTGCGAGGCCTGCGGCTTCGACACCTTCCCGCGCACCGATCCGGCGGTGATCTGCCTCGTCACGCATGGTGAGCACTGTCTGCTCGGCCGCTCGAGGCATTTTCCGGAAGGCATGTTCTCGACCCTCGCCGGCTTCGTCGAGGCGGGCGAGAGCCTCGAGCAGGCGGTCTGGCGCGAGATCAGGGAGGAGGTCGGCCTCGAGGTCGAGAACATCCGCTACCGCAGCTCGCAGCCCTGGCCGTTCCCGCAATCGCTGATGCTGGGCTACCGTGCCACGGCGCCCCTCGCGTCGCTCGTGGTCGATCCGGCCGAGCTCGAGGCGGCGCGCTGGTTTCACCGGCAGGAGCTGCTCGATCCCGAGAGGCGGCCCGTCCGCCTGCCCAATGCCGACAGCATCGCCCGCTTCCTGATCGACGAATGGCTCTACGGCGAGGCGGGCCCGACTTCCCCTTGAGGTAGTGTGCCGCTGTCGGGTGCGAGCAGGGGCAGGACGAGGCGCCGGGCCGCGACCCGGGCGAAGCGCAGCGTGAGCGCCTTGCGCCGGGCACCGGCCAGGGGACGGTGGCGGGCCGGGCGGGCGAGCTCGGCGCCGAACCGGTCGGCGATGATCAGCCCCTCCGCCTCGGGCAGCAGGCCGAGCGGAAACCCGACCGCGACCGCAAAGTAGAAATATTCCGCAAAATCGAGATATTCCGGCCACTTGCGGTCCGCCAGAAAGTCGGCTCGCGAGCTCTTGATCTCGATGACGTGGATGGCACCGTCGTGGCCGAGCCCGATGATGTCGACCCGCCGCCCGTTGGCCAGCGGCAGCTCGGTGAGGGCGGCGATGCCGAGATCGGCCAAAAGGCGAAGCACACCCCGGCCGATATCGGTCGTCGCCCGCGGCCGCGAGACCGGATCGGCGGCACGATCGAGAAGCGGGGCTACACGATTCATTAACCGGGGATAGCTAGAATGCGCGCATCGGCCAAGTCGCCAGGCTCGAACGGAATGGAATTTGCGGCAGTGGTGAGGGACAGGTGGCGGATGCGATGACCGCGGCAGCGGCGCCGGGCGGTGGCGCCAGCCGGCGCCGCATGGCGATGCTGCAGGAGGGGGCTGCCGCGGCGGCGCGGCTGACCGGCCGGGACGTGGCGGCGCTGCAGGCGGATCCGTCGGCCGCCAACCGTGCCCTGATCGCGCGCAAGTTCGGCGATGGCTACGACGAGCTGGTGGAGTCGAGCCCGCGCGATCTGGTGGCGGCCCTGCTCGGCCTCATGGTCGGCGATGTCGAGGTCCAGGTGCGCCGGGCGCTCGCCGCCGCCGTCGCCACGAGCGATCGGCTGCCGGCCGCCGTGGCGAGCCGGCTCGCCCGCGACCGCATCGAGGTGGCCCGGCCGATCCTCGAGCAGAGCCCGCTGCTGCGGGACGAGGAGCTGGTCGAGATCGTCCGCACCAATGCCATGCAGTACGCGCTTGCCGTGGCCGGGCGTGAGCGGATCTCCGAGAGCCTCGCCGATGTGCTGGCCGATTCCGGCCACCAGCCGGTGGTGGCGCGGCTGGTCGGCAATGCCGGGGCGCAGCTTTCGGCCAGGACGCTCGGCCGGGTGATGGCGGACTGGCGGGAGGACGCCGAGGTGCAGGACCGGCTGGTGCGCCGCCCGGCCCTGCCGTTCGAGCTGGTCGAGCAGCTGGTCGGCGCCATCGGCGATCGGATCGAGTGGGAGCTGGTCCAGACCCGGCGGATGGCGCCCGACGAGGCGCGGGCGCTGATGCAGGCGGTGCGCGAGCGCACGGCCATCGGCCTCACCGCCAAGGAGCATGGCGATCGCAAGCTCGAGCGTCATCTCAGAGCCCGGCTGGAGGCGGGATCGCTCGACCACGATGCGATCCTGGGCCTGCTTCGCGACGGCGACATCGCGGCCTTCGAGCTCGCCCTCGGCATGCACGCCAAGCTCGAGCCGGAGCGGGTCCGCCGTCTCGCCTATCACGACGATCGCCGGCATCTGGCGGCCCTGTGCATCCGGGCGGGCCTGCCGACGCCGCACTACGTCACCATCCGCATGGCGCTCGAGCTCGCCAGTCGCAGCCTGCAGCCCAACGCGCCGAAGAACGACAGCTACAGCAGCGAGGCGATGCACTACCTCCAGCACCAGTACGAGCGCCTGAGGCTCGACGAGGCGGCCGTGGACGCGCTGATCGAGAATGTCTGAATTGTCGGTGGCGGACCCTCTCGCGGGGCCGCGGCCCGGACGGGGCAGCGATCGTCCCGGCCCCTCCGTCCTGCCGAGGCTTGGGTCGGCGGCCGGGGCAAGGCCGCTCCGCAGCCCGGGAACGCGGGAATGGGGGCGGGGCTCGGAGGGACCGGCCTTGCCGGCCGTGCTCCCGGGCCGTCGCAGCCGTCCTTGGCCGAGGACGGCTTCGGCCCGCGCATTCCGCCGGCGGCGGGCGGGGCCGCCGGTCGCTTGCCGGTCGCACCTTTCGGCGCTTCTCGACCTTGCCCCGGCGCCGTTGCAGTGCGACATGGGATGGCGGTCGTCGCCGGCGCATCGGCCGCCGGAGCCATGAGGAGGGGCCAGGAAGATGGACGTCGAAGGCAAGAAGGCGCTGGTGTTCGGTGGCACCTCGGGCATCGGCCTCGCCACGGCGAGAAGGCTCGCGGCCCTCGGGGCGGAGGTGGTGGCGATCAGCCGCGACCCGAGGAAGGCGGGTGCGGTGCCGAAAGGCGTCAGGCTGGCCAAGTGCGACGTGCGCGACGAGGCGGCGCTCGCGTCACTTTTGGCCGACGAGGCACCGTTCGACATCCTGATCAGTGCGGCGACCGGCGGCACGCGCGCGATCGGTCCCTTCCTCGAGATGGACATGGCGGGGTATCGGGCGTCCTTCGACAAGCTCTGGGGCTATGCCAACGTGGTGCGCCGGGGTGTGCCGCATCTGGCCGCGAACGGCACGGTCGTCCTCGTGAGCGGCGCGCCGGCGCGCAAGTGCCTGCCGGGCCAGGTGGCGCTGAGCTCGGTCGGGGCCGCGGTCGAGGCCTTGGTCCGGGCGGTGGCGCCGGAGATCGCACCCCGCCGCATCAACGTCGTCTCGCCCGGCATGATCGATACGCCCATGGTGCCGATGGACGTGGCGGACCGCGACGCGATCTATCGCAAGCGGACCGAGCGCAATCCCATTCCCCGCCCCGGCACCCCCGACGAGGTCGCCCAGGCCGTCCTCTTCCTCGTGGAGAACGAGTTCGTGACCGGCACGACCGTCGATGTCGATGGTGGCTGGCTGCTCGCCTGACCCGGCCCGCGCCGTGATGCCCCGTTGCTGCTGGCTGCCGGGCCCGGTGGCGGCACGGCGGTTGCACGGGTCGGCCATGCTGTCGGGAAGAGCGCCGGGCGGAAAGATGGTGCTGCTGGTCAGGATTGAACTGACGACCTCTCCCTTACCAAGGGAGTGCTCTACCACTGAGCTACAGCAGCCCGATTGCGACCCGCCGCTGCCGGAAGGCTCGGCCGGCGGCGGTGGGGTTGATGCCACACGGGCGGCGGACGTGCAAGTGATCCGGCCACCCGTGCCGGCGCCTGGAGGGCTCGGCGTTGGCCGATGACGACGGGCGGCGGCCGGGCGTGTCGAGCGCCGGAGCGGAGCGCCGGACGGCGCGGGCGAGCAAGGCCGCGGCGGCGCTCAGGGCCAATCTGCAAAAGCGCAAGGCGCAGCAGCGCGGGCGCGAGGGCCGCGAGCCGGCCCCGGCGGAGGACGAGGCAGGGCCGGGCGAGGTCGAGCCGCCCGAGGCGGGCAAGGGCGGCAAGGGGCCATCGGGCTCCGGCTGACCGGGCGGCAGGCGCGGCCGGTTTCGGGCGGGCGTGCCGCCGGGACCCCCCCTTGCGGGGTCCGGCTCACGGGCGATCCCGGCCATGCCGGCGGGGCCGGCTCGCGGCCGGGGCTTTGCAGGCGCGCATTCGATCCTACATGAAGGGCGCGTTTCGGTGCCGCCGTCGGGTCGGCGCCAGATGGGCAGGCGGAGGTTCGGGGGATGCGGGGATGAGCGAGGTCGAGGAACGCCCGGGCGTGCGCCTGCGGGCCGAGGACGTCGAGGATCTGGCCGTCATGGCGGCACTCCTCCAGGACGCGCGGGTGGCGCTGCGCGAGATGGCCTTCGATGTCGAGGAGCGGCGGTTCATTGCCGCCTTCATCCGCTACCGGCGCGAGCTTCAGGCCGATCCCTCGAGCTGCGACGGTCTCACCGAGGTCGACACGGCCCTTCGCCTCGACTGCATCGTGCAGGTGAAGCACCGCCAGCTCGATCCCCTGGACCTCGAGCGCGAGCTGACGCTTTTGACCATCGCCACCGAGCCCGGCGAGCGGCAGCTCTTCCATATCGATCTCGTCTTCGAGGGCGGACCCGAGATCCAGCTCCGGACCGACTGCATCGACGCGCTGCTCGAGGATTTCGGCGAGCCGCGCCCCTGCCGGATCAGCCCCTGCGATCACTTCGCCGACGAGCTCGGACGTGCGGCCGGAGGCTGAGAGCCGAACCGGCCCCGAGCGGATGCGCTCGAGATGAAGGGCGACGCGCCCGCTTCGGGCGAGGCTGCGGCGGAGACGGCCGAGCGCATCGCCGCGATCGAGCTCGACGAGCGGAGCATCGTGCGCTGGAGCCCCGAGATCGAGCACGAGCGCAACGTCGCCATCTTCGATCTCCTCGAGGAGAACCGGTTCTCGCTGGTCGAGAACGCCAGGGGGCCGTATCGGCTGGTGCTTTCGCTACGTGACGCGACGCTGGTGCTGGCGGTCACCGATGCCGCGGACGAGCACGTCGAGGTCACGCTCTCGGCCCGGCCGCTCCGGCGGGTGGTCAAGGATTATTTCCTGATCTGCGAAAGCTATTTCGGCGCCATCCGGGGCGCCTCGCCGGGCCGCATCGAGGCGATCGACATGGCCCGGCGCGGCCTGCACAACGAGGGGGCGGAGCTCCTGCGCGAGGCGCTCGGCGGCCGGGTGGCCGTCGACGGCAACACCGCCCGGCGCCTGTTCACGCTGGTCTGTGTGCTGCATCTGCGCGGCTGATGAGCGAGCTGCCGGGGGCCGTCCTCTTTGCCTGCTCGCACAACCAGATACGCTCGCCCATGGCCGAGGCGCTGCTCAAATACCTGCACGGCCGGCGGATTTTCGTCCAGAGCTGCGGGGTGCGGGCGGGCGACGGGGTCGACGGCTTCGCGGTCGCGGTGCTCGACGAGCTCGGCATCGACCTCAAGGGCCACCGACCCCGGACCTTCGACCAGCTCGACGATGATTATTTCGACCTCGTGATCTCGCTTTCGCCCGAGGCGCAGCACCGTGCGGTGGAGCTGACGCGCACCAGCTCCTGCGACCTCGAGTTCTGGCACATGCCGGACCCGAGCCTCGTCGAGGGCACCCGCGAGCAGCGTCTCGAAGCCTATCGCGATCTCTGCTCGATGCTGCTCGAGCGGCTGCACACGCGGTTTCCGGTTCCGGGCGGACCCGGTCTCTGAGCTCGGCGCCCGTCGCCGCCGCTCGTCCGAAGCGGTCTCCTCAGCCTCGGGCTGGACGCTCGCACGGGGCGGGCCCCCCTCGATCCCGCCGCGGCCGCGGCGAGCGCTCCGGGGGTCCGGGGGAAGATCATCTTCCCCGGCCTTCCGCACAGCCTTTTCCCCGGCCTTCCCCGCAGGCTTCAGGGTTTTCGGGCGGGTCGTCCCGAGCCTTGACCGCGCGGGTCCAACCGCTCATGAACGGCGCCGGCCGCGAGGAGTTGCGGCCCCGTTTTCAGCAGCACGGGTCGGGTGGGCGTCTTGATGGTCGAGGCCCGGGAACATTCGAGAGCGGCCGCTTGAGCCGGCCGGAGCTGGTCTTGGGCTCTTCGTCGCCGCGCCGCCTCGAGCTCTTGCGTCAGGTCGGCATCGAGCCCGATCTCGTCCTCGATCCGGCCGTCGACGAGGCGGAGCTGCCACGGGAGCTGCCGCGCCGGCATGCGCTGCGCCTCGCGATTCTCAAGGCCGAGACGGTGGCCGGCCGGCTCGCGCGTCCGGCCTTCGTGCTGGCCGCCGACACGGTGGTCGCCTGCGGCCGGCGCATCCTGCCGAAGACGGAGGACGAGGCGGCCGCCCGTCGCTGCCTCGCCCTTTTGAGCGGGCGCCGGCACCGCGTTCATGGCGGGATCGCGGTTCGCGCGCCCGATGGGCGGCTGGCGAGCCGGGTGGTCACGACCCAGGTGCGCTTCAAGCGGCTGGGTCCGGCCGAGGTCGACGCCCATCTGGCCTCCGGGGAATGGCGGGGCAAGGCCGGCGGCTATGCGATCCAGGGACGTGCCGCGGGCTTCGTGCCCTGGATCAACGGCTCTTACGCGAATGTCGTGGGCCTGCCCCTGGTCGAGGCGCTGGCCCTGCTCGACGGGCTGGGCTGGCGGGTGCCATGAGCATCGAGCTCGTTCTCGACCGGCTGCATGGGGTCCTGGCGCTGGCCGTGGTCGAGAACGATCTTCTGGTCGATCTCTGGACCCAGGAGGAGGGGCCGGAGGCGGTCGTGGACCGGCTCTTTCTCGCCCGGGTGATCGGCATCGAGCCCGCCGTCGACGGCGCCTTTCTCGACCACGGCGCCGGGCGGCCCGGCTTTCTCGCCGGCAAGGATGCGCGCCATCGCCGCGGCCTCGCCAAGGGCACCTCGATCGGGCGCGCCGTCGAGAACGGCGAATGGCTTCTGGTGCAGGGCATGCGGGCGGGCGAGGGCGACAAGGGGGCGCGGCTGACGACCGACATCAGGCTCGCGGCGGCGGGCCTCGTCTACCGGCCGCATGGCTCGGGTGTCCAGCTGGGCCGGGGTGTCGCCGCCCGCGAGCGGGAGGCGCTGGCCGCGCGGGGCAGCGGAATCCTGGAGGCGACGGGTGCTCGGGGCGGGCTCGTCCTGCGTCGGCTCGCCCTGGCGATGGAGGATGCGGCGCTCGGTGCCGATCTGGCGCGGCTCCTGGCCCTCTGGAAGGCGCTCGAAGGGCGTCCCGGCGCGGCCGACCGGCGCGCCGGCCCGCTCGATGTGGGGCCGGGCCCGCTCGCCCGGCTGCTCTGGCGCGCCCTCGACCTCGCACCCGTGTCGCTCACCCTGGCCCTGGACGCGGAGAAGGCGGAGGCGAGACGGCTGGTCGAGGCGCTGCCGGAGGCGGTGCGGCCGGAGCTCGTGCCCCTCGCCTCGGGCGCCGGCGCCTTCGCCGCGACGAGGGTCGAGGAGGCGATCGCCGAGGCCCTGGCGGGCGAGGTGGCGCTCGACGGGGGCGGGCGTCTTCTGATCGAGGAGACGGCGGCCTGCGTCGCCATCGACGTCGATGGCGGCGGGCGGTCGGCGCTGGAGGTGAACCTCGCTGCGGCGGCCGAGATCGGCCGTCTCGCACGCTTGCGCAATCTCGGCGGCACGCTGATCGTCGACTTCCTCGATCTCGCCTCGAAGGCGCAGCGCCAGCGGCTCGACGAGGCGCTGCGCCGCGCCTTTCGCGCCGATCCCTTGCCGGTCCAGGTCTTTCCCATGTCACCGCTCGGCATCGTGCAGATCAGCCGGGCGCGGCGTGGTGCCAGCCCGCTTCGGGCGCTGAGCCGGCCCTGTCCGGCCTGCGGCGGCAGCGGCCGGAAGATGGCGGTCGCTTGAGCCGGCCGGCCAGGGTCAGGGCCGGGGGCGGCCGGCGCGCCAGGCGCTGCCCGCTCTGCGGGGCGTCGGCGGCCGAGCGTTTTTGGCCCTTCTGCTCGGCCCGCTGCCGCGACATCGATCTCGGGCGCTGGCTGAAGGGCGTCTATGCGGTGCCGGCGGTGGAGGCGGACGACGAGCTGGACGAGGACGGCGAAGACCCTGAGGGCCGCGGCTGAGCGGCCGGCTCAGGGTGTTCTGGCGTCCGGCTCGAAGGAGTTGGCGATCGCGGCGAAATGGCGAAGGCGCTGGTCGTTGAAGGTGCGGATGTTGATGGCGAAGCGCCGCTCGCCCCGGGCGATCAGCATGACGCGCATGTGGAGCAGGAAGGGCTCGACGCCGAAGCGGCAGTCGATCTCGCTTCGGCTCGCCGGCTCGCCGCAGGCCGAGAGCGGCAGCCGGCTGAGCTCGTTCAGGCCGTCGACCAGCATGCGGATGCCGCTCTTGATCATGTCGCTGCCGAAGGGGCTGTCGGGATCGCTGCCCACCTCGTCGAGGGCCGCCGAGAGGCTGTCCACATCGAGCATCATCTGCCGCTCGAGCCAGGTTTCGGGCTCGGTCCAGGCGAGCCGGTCGGCATTCGGATCGAGCTCGCGGAAGGTCAGCCGGCTCAGCGCCTGAAACGTGCCGCCCTCCGGCTCGATGACGAGCACCTCGCCATTCGCCTCGTGCGCGACACGGCAGCGAAGGCCGAGCCCCGGCGGCACGACGAAGGGTGCGCAGGAAGCGGCGCCATCCGCCGCCAGGGCGATCCGGGGCGGCCCCTGGCTCCAGAGGGCGAGGCCGCCCAGGATCGCGGCTGCGACGATCAGGCGGCGGCGCACTGCTGCCATTTTTCCGAGAAGAGCACGGTGCTCACGGCGACCATGCGCCCGAGCCGCTTGGCGAGCAGGGTGGCGGCGGCGTGGTCGAGCCCCTGCATCTGCAGATCGACCACGAGCTCCTCGCCGCCGGGCCCGCCGCGGGTCGCATGGCATTGGTCGGGAACGAAGCCGTGCAGGGCGAAGACCTCGAGCACGCGGGGCAGGGTGCCGGGCTCGGCATCCGAATGGACGGAGAAGCAGAAGGTGGACATGACGATGGCTTTCGACAGGTGACGGACGACGAAGGTCGCTGACCCGGCCTCAGAGCGAGACCGGGCGCCTAATTCGAATCACCTGACGGATACGCATCATGGTTTTCGCCTAGCCGGGCCGGTGTCCCGCGTCAAGCGGTCCTCGACACTCCAAACCTCGAAGCTCGCCCATTGCTCACTCGGGTACGGCACCATTGGTGAGCTGGCGGAGATAGGCGCGGCCGGACTGCGACACCCGAAAGCGGCCGCGGGAGACGGCGAAGACGCGCCGCGCGGTGAGCGACTGGCGCACGCATTGCGACGGGTTGCCGATCTTGATGCCGTGCTCGGCGAGCCGCCGGTTGGCATCGCCCGTGGCGAAGCTCTCGTCGGCCGCGAGCTGCTGAAGGTAGTAGCCGGCGGCCAGCATCCGGTCCACCTCGGTCGCGCCGGTGGGGAGATGGTGGAGGAACTCGCCGAAGGGACCGAGCTCGGCGCGTGTGACCGTGGCCGACATGGCGGGCGGGGCGGCATCGGCGACCGGTGCCCTTTCCGGCACGGGCTCGCGCGGCAGGCGGTCGAGCAGGGCCTCGAGCCTCGGGCGGTAGCTCTCGACGAAGCCCTCGCTGCCCTCGATCTCGATCTCGGCCTGAGCCAGATTGATCCGAACGCGCGTCCGCTCGCCCAAGACCAGCGCTCCTCTTGCAACTCCGCCATCTGCTACGCGATCAGCGGGCGGCGTGCAAGCTGATCCGCTCTCAAGGCCGCTCAATCCATGCGGCAGGTCAGGAGCACCTCGCGGATCCGCGGCGGAATCGGCCTCGGCCGCTGGCTCAGACGGTCGACGAACACATGGACGAAGGTGCCGTCCGCCGCGGCGATGCTCTCGTCGTTCCTGAAGATGCCGATCCGGTAGCGCACCGAGGAGTTGCCGATGGTGGCGACGCCGACCCCGGCATGGACGGTGTCCGGGAAGCCGATCGAGCTGTGGAAGCGGCAGCCGTTCTCGACCGCGAGGCCGATGATGGGGCTCGTGGCCGGGTCGAGCCCGGCCCGGCCGACCAGGAGCCCGGCTATGGCCGTGTCGAAATAGCTGTAGTAGATCACGTTGTTGGCGTGGCCGTAGACGTCGTTGTCGGCCCAGCGCGTGGTGATGGTGGCGAAGAAGGGAAAGACGTCGCGGCTCGGCGGCGGCGGCCGGTCGTGGCTCGACATGGGGCTCAGCTCTTCGAGAAGCGGCGCTCGAGCAGGGTGAAGAGGGCACGCAGCGCCGTGGCGTCGCCCCCCTTGGTCCGGCCGGGACGGGCCTCCTCGTTCCAGGCGAAGATGTCGAGATGCGCCCAGGATGTCCGGGGCTCGACGAAGCGCTCGAGGAAGAGGGCGGCCGTGATCGCCCCCGCATAGGGCTTGCTGCCGGTGCTCGAGAGATCGGCGATCGGGCTCTTCAGAAGGTCGCGGTAGCCCGGATGAAGCGGCAGGCGCCAGAGCGGCTCGTCCACGTCGATGCCGGCCCGGAGCAGATCGGCGGCGAGCGCCTCGTCGGCGGTGAAGAGCGCCGGCAGGTCGGTGCCGACCGCGACGCGCGCGGCACCGGTCAGCGTGGCGGCATCGAGGAGGAGGTCGGGCGTCTCGCGATCGGCCTCGGCGAGCGCGTCGGCGAGGATCAGCCGGCCCTCGGCGTCGGTGTTGCCGATCTCGACGGTGAGGCCCTTTCGGCTCGGTAGCACGTCGCCCGGGCGAAAGGCGGCGCCGGCGATGCTGTTCTCGACCGCCGGGACGAGGAGGCGCAGCCGCACCTCGAGCCCGGCCGCCATGACCATGCGGGCGAGGCCGGTCATCGAGGCGGCCCCGCCCATGTCCTTCTTCATCAGCCGCATGCCGGTCGCGGGCTTGATGTCGAGCCCGCCCGAATCGAAGCAGACCCCCTTGCCGACCAGGGTGAGCTTCGGCGCGTCAACCGGTCCCCAGCGCAGATCGACGAGCCGGGGCGCGCGGCTGCTGGCCCGCCCGACGGCGTGGATCAGGGGATAGCCGGCACCGAGAAGGGCATCGCCCTCGATGCTGGTGCAGGTCGCGCCGAACGCCTCGGCCACGGCACGGATCGCCGCCTCGAGCTCGGCTGGACCGAGGTCGTTGGCCGGCGTGTTGACGAGGTCGCGGGCGAGGAAGACCGAGCGCGCCAGCTCGCCGGCCCGCTCCGCTGCGGGCGCGTCGTCGCTGGCGAGGCGCGCCGTCCTCTCGCTGCCGGTCTCGCCGGTGGCGTAGCGATCGAAGCGGTAGCCGGCGAGCGCCCAGCCGTAATGCAGGTCGAAACCATCGAGCAGGCGCTTCGGGTCGTCGACGCGCCAGGGTCGATCGCCGGCCGGCAGGGCCGTGGCGAGGGCCGCGGCATCGGCGGCCGTAGCCGGGCCGTCCAGGATGAAAAGGGCGTTCTCGATTTCGCCCTTGCCGTCGGGCAGGAGCGCTAGCCGGCGGCGCTCGGGACGAAAGCCCGTCGCTTCGAGCCAGGCGCGGGCGGCGGGGGCGGCCGCCTCGCGCCAGGCGGTGAAGTCGGCGAGCGCGATGAGCCTGACCGGCAGGGCCTTGGCGCCGGCTTCGCGGGCGAAGCAGTCGAGCATGGGGTGCAGGTCCTCCGATCAGGCGATGCGGGCGAGGGCGGCGGCGAGCCGCGCACGGGTGGCCTCGGTCTCGGCCAGGCGCTCGCGCTGCTCCTCGACGACCTCGGCGGGGGCACGGGCGAGGAAGGTCTCGTTGGCGAGCTTGCCCTCGAGCTTCCTGGCCTCGCTTCGCAGCTTCTCCATCTCGCGGGCGAGCCGGCGGCGCTCGACCTCGAGATCGACGACCTCGCCGACCGGCAGCACGAAGGTGGCCTCGTCGACGACGAGCTGCAGGCTCTTGCCGGAAGCGCCGGTGGCCCCGGGCTCGATCGTGGCGAGCCGGGCGAGGCGGCGAAGCGCCTCGTCGTGGAGGGCCAGCCGCTCCAGCGTCGCCGGGCCCGCGTCCCGGACCCGAAGCTCGAGCTTCGCTCCGGCCGGCACGTTGACCTCGTTGCGGGCGGCGCGGATGGCGCCGACGAGGCGGATCAGCCAGTCGATCTCGGCCATGGCGGCCGGATCCTGGAGGGCTTGCGTGTCGAGCTCGGGCCAGGAGGCCTCGATCAGCATGCCGCCCGGTGCTGCGAAAAGGTCCTGCCAGAGCGCCTCGGTGACGAAGGGGGCGAAGGGGTGGAGGAGGTGGAGGATCTGCCGAAGCACCCAGGCGAGGGTCGCCCGCGTCTCCTCCCTCGCCCTTTCGTCGTCGCCGGAGAGGAGAGGCTTCGCCAGCTCGATGTACCAGTCGCAGACCTCGTCCCAGACGAAATGGTAGAGGCCGGTCGCGGCGTCGTTGAAGCGGAAGGCCTCGAGGGCCGCGGTGGTCTCGAGGGCGGCCCTGGCGGTGGCACCCACGATCCAGCGGTTGAGCGTGAGCGTCGCCAGGGCGGGGTCGAAATCCGGCTCCAGCCTCGCCTCGTTGAGCTCGGCGAAGCGGGCGGCGTTCCAGAGCTTGGTCGTGAAGTTGCGGTAGCCCTCGACCCTCGAAGCCCCGAAGCGGATGTCCCGGCCGTGCGCCGTGCCGGCGAGCAGCGAGAGGCGGAGCGCGTCGGCGCCGTAGCGGTCGACGAGATCCAGGGGATCGACGACGTTGCCCCGCGTCTTCGACATCTTCTGGCCCTTCTCGTCGCGCACGAGGCCATGGATGTAGACCGTGCGGAACGGCACCTCGCCCATGAAGTGCAGGCCCTGCATCATCATCCGGGCGACCCAGAAGAAGATGATGTCGAAGCCGGTGACGAGGACCGTGCCGGGGTAGAAGCGGTCGAGATCCGGCGTCCTTTCGGGCCAGCCCAGCGTCGAGAAGGGCCACAGGCCCGACGAGAACCAGGTGTCGAGGACGTCCGGATCCTGGACGAGCTCGACCTTCTCGCCGTAATGGGCGAGGGCCGCCGCCTCGGCTTCGGCTGCCGTCTCGGCGACGAGAATGCGGCCGTCCGGGCCGTACCAGGCGGGGATGCGGTGGCCCCACCAGAGCTGGCGGCTGATGCACCAGGGCTGGATGTTGCGCATCCACTCGAAATAGGTCGCCTGCCATTGCGACGGGACGAAGACGGCGCGGCCGCTCTCGACCGCCTCGATGGCGGGCTTCGCCAGGGTCGCGGCGTCGCAATACCACTGGTCGGTGAGGTAGGGCTCGAGCGGCGTGCCGGAGCGGTCGCCGTGCGGCACGGTGTGGCGGTGCCTCTCGACCCTGGCGAGGCGCCCTTCCTTCTCGAGGTCGGCAATGACGCGCTTTCTGGCCTCGAAGCGGTCGAGGCCCCGATAGGGCTCGGGCACCTTGTCGTTGAGCCGGCCGGTGGCGTCCATGATGGCGATCGCCTCGAGGCCGTGGCGGCGGCCGACCTCGAAATCGTTGAAGTCGTGCGCCGGTGTGATCTTGACGGCACCCGTGCCCTTCTCGGGGTCCGAATGCGCGTCGGCGACGATCGGAATGCGGCGACCGACGAGCGGCAGGACGAGATGGCGGCCGATCAGGTTCCGGTAGCGCTCGTCGTCGGGATGGACGGCGACGGCGGTGTCGCCGAGCATGGTCTCGGGCCGGGTGGTGGCGACGGTGAGGACGCGATCATCGTCGCCTTCCAGCGGGTAGTCCAGATGCCAGAGATGGCCCTCGACCTCGACCGGCTGGGTCTCGAGGTCGGAGACGGCCGTCTGCAGCTGCACGTCCCAGTTGACCAGCCGCTTGTCCTTGTAGATCAGCCCTTCGTCGTAGAGCCGGACGAAGGCGCGGGTGACGGCCCGGGACAGGCTCTCGTCCATGGTGAAGCGCTCGCGGCTCCAGTCGGGCGAGGCGCCGAGCCGCTCGAGCTGGCCCTTGATGTGGCCGTGGCTCGCCTCCTTCCACGCCCAGCATTCGGCGATGAAGGCGTCGCGGCCGATGTCGCGGCGCTCCTTGCCCTCGGCCCTGAGCTTGCGCTCGACCATCATCTGCGTGGCGATGCCCGCATGGTCGGTGCCGGGCTGCCACAAGGTCGGCCGGCCGCGCATACGGTGGTAGCGGGTCAGCGCGTCCTGGATGGTCTGGTCGAGGGCGTGGCCGATATGCAGGCTGCCGGTGACGTTGGGCGGCGGCATCATGATGACGAAGGGCTCGCCCGTGCCCGCCTTCGGCGGCGGCACGAAGGCGCCGCTCGCCTCCCAGGCGGCATAGATGCGCGGCTCGGCAGTGGCCGCGTCGAAGCTCTTGTCCAGCATGGCCGGAGCCCACCTCTCGCGTCTCGGGGCCCGAATGCGGCCGTGACCGGCGCTTGGGGTCGGCCGGGATGCTCGACCGGCCGTGTCGCCCGGGCTGTCGGAAGGGGGATCTAGGCGAAGCCGCCCTTGCGGACAAGGCGGCAGGGTGGCGCGGCGTGGCGGCCGGGCAGTGCTGGAAGGGTGATCACATCAGCTCGGCGCGCCGGGCCAGCTTCTTCACCTCCTGCTCCACCACCCGCTCGACGATGCGCTCGAGATTCTGGTCCAGCCAATCCTTGAGCATGGGCCTCATGAGCTCGGTGAGGAAGGTCTCGATGGTCTTGTCGCCGATGCCGCGCGCGGCCGGCTGCTCGCCGCTGGCCGCGGCCTTGGCCAGGCGCGCGAAAGCGCTGGCGCTGGCGGCGGCGGTCGGCGCCGAGAGCAGCGCCTCGGCCGACGGCTCGGGCCTCGGCGCGTCCGCTTTGGGCGGCGTGGCCGCCGGTGCCGCCTCCTCGTCCGCCTCGAGCGAGACGTCATCGGCCTCGAGCGCGGGTTCCGGCTGGGCCCCGCCCGACCCGACCACCTCGGTGAGCTCCAGGTCGTCGTCCTCGGCGGGGTCGGCGGCGGGGGCCGCGGGCGGCGACTTGGCCGCCTTGCCCTTGGCGGGATCGCCCTCCGGCTTGCGTGCCGCGGAATCCTCGTCCTGATCGTCGGCGATGATCCGCCGGATCGAGGAGAGGATTTCCTCCATCGACGGCTCCTGGTCGTGCTTGTCGGTGCTCATGCCATTCAACCCGATTAAATGTCCCTGTCGTCACTCTGCCGACATGCCCGACCATATGCCCGACACATCCTTAATGTTCCATGAACCTCAACCGCCGCCCGGGCCCGGAGCTTCCGCCGGTGCGACCGCTTCGGCATCGGGGCCGGCCTCGGGCTCCCTTTCGGTGGCGATCCCCGTGCCGAACCAGGCGCCGCGCACCTCCTCGTAATAGCTCGCCGGATCGTACGGCACGGCCTCGAGGTCGAGGGCCGTGGCGGTGAGCTCGCCCATGCCGGCCTTGAGCCGATAGGCGGCGACGATGGCGTCCCGGGCCGCCGCCGCCGCCGCCGCCTCGGCGTCGAACAGCTCCTGCTCGGCGTCCAGCACGTCGAGGATGGTGCGGGCCCCGACCAGCGATTCCTGCCGCACCCCGTCCAGCGCCAGCCTCGCCGATTCCACCTGCCGGAGGAGGGACCGGCCGCGGGCGCGGGCGGTGAGCAGGTCCTGCCAGGCCGCCGAAATGTCCTCGCGCGCGTCACGACGAGCGCTTTCGAGGGTGTAGCGCCCTTCCGTCAAGTGCTGCCGGGTCTGACGAATACGTGCGTACTCACCGCCACCCTGGTAGAGCGGAATCGACAGGACGGCGCCGATGGAGAAATCGCTCTGCCAATCGTAGCGGCCGCTCGGCTCGTCGACATAGCTGGCTTCGCCCCGGAGCTTGAGGCGCGGCTTGAGCGCCGAAAGCGCCACGTCCACCTCGCGGCGCGCCACGCTCACGCCGAAGGCGGCGGCGCGCACCTCGGGATTGGCCTCGACGCGATTTTGGGCCTCGGCTTCGTCGAGCGGCAGGTCGTTCGGCATGCCGGGCTCGATCAGGGTGCCGGGCGGGTCGCCGATGACCTTCTGATAGGCGGCACCAGCGGTCTCGAGGGCGCCCGCCGCCGCCTCACGCTCGGCGATGCCCCGGGCGTAGCGCGTTTCCGCCTGGGCGACATCGGTTTGGGTCAGCTCGCCGAAGCGGTAGCGGCGCTGCACCGCCTCGAGCTGGCGGGCGAGCCGCGTCTCGTTGCCGAGTGTCAGCTCGAGCACGCGCTGCGCCTGCAGCACCAGGGTGAAGGCCTCGATGGCGGCGAGCAGGACCTCCTGCTCGACCGCCTCGAGCCGTGCCCGCTCGGCCTGGACCACCGCCTCCGCGCGACCGATCCGCGCCGTGGCCTCGCCGCCCGTGTAGAGCGGCTGCTCGAGGCCGAGCGCCTGGCGGAAGGTCGAGACGGAGCGGCTGCCGCGGTTCGATTCCTGCAGCCCGAGCGACGCCTCGGTGGTCGCGGCGAGCCTGGGCCGCCGGCTGGAGCGGGCGATCGGCACGCCCTCGTCGGCGGCCCTGAGCCCGGCCCGCGCGGCGACCAGGGCGGGATTCTCGAGATAGGTCTTGCTCAGCGCCGTCGGCAAGGTCACCGCCGCCGACCCCGGGACGGGTGCGAGGACCGGGGGCAGGGCGATCAGGAGAACCTGGATCAGGCGATGGGGGCGCATGCGGGAGCGCTAGCACGCCTTATCTTTTTTGGCTAGCCGGATCGAAAAGTTTCAACCTACGCGATGGTCGCTCAGAACTCGAACGTCTCCTGCGGCTGCAGCTCCGGCAAGGGCGGGATCCAGGCGTCGTAGGGGGCGGAGGTGCCGTGCGCGTTGCCGATGCGGGTGAGCAGCGTGAGCTTGCCGGCGCGGCCGCGTTGGACGACGCCGACGAGACGGCCGCCCTCCTCGAGCTGGGCGATGAGCGCCGGCGGCATCGACGGCACCGAGCCGGCGAGGAGAACGAGGTCGAAGGGCGCCTGGCCGGGCAGGCCGTCGGCGGCGCGGCCGGGCTGGACCACGACGTTGTTGCAGTCGAGCTCGTCGAGCACGGCCTCGATCGCCGCCGCCGCCTCGGCATCGGGGGCGAGCAGGAAGACGGTGGCCACGAGGCTGGAGAGGATCGCCGCCGCGTAGCCGGTGTCGCAGCCGACGACGAGGGCCACCTCGTCGATCGAGGGCTGGGCCACCTGCAGCATGCGGCCGAGCACCAGGGGCTCGATCAGGTGGCGGCCATTGCCGAGATCGAGGTCCTCGTCGTTATAGGCCACGGAGCGAAGCCGCTTCGGCACGAAGCTCTCGCGCGGGACCGCGAGGAAGGCGTCCAGAACGCGGCGGTCCTCGACGTCGGACGGGCGAAGCTGGTTCTCGACCATGTTGGCGCGGGCGGCGGTGAAATCGGTCATCGACGGTCGGCCTCTTCTGGCGTTGCCCGCCGCTGGCGGCGAGGTTTCGTGAGACTTGCTCCCTGATAGCCGGCCGGGCGCCGACCGACAATCGCGGCCTCTCAGTCGCAGGCGGGCGGGGTGAGCCCCGCTTCACGGAGGTAGCGCAGCGCTCCCGGATGAAACGGCACGCCGGGGCAGGGGCGCAGGAGGTCGGCGGGCTCGAGATGGGCGAAGGCGAGGTGCAGCCGGCGCAGCTCCTCGAGCTTCTCGAAGACGGTCCTGGTCAGGCGGTAGGCCGTCTCGTCCGGCAGGCGGGCGTCGGCGATGACGAAGGCGCGCACGCCGAAGGTCGGAACGTCGCGGATGAGGCCGGAATAGAGGTCGGCGGGAATCGCGGCCGGAACGTAATCGGCGTGCTCCGCGGCGAACCTCGCGATGTTCTCCGAGTTGCCGGGCACGATCCGGGCGCCGCAGCGGGCGATCGATTCCTGCACGACGCTGTTGGGCTGGGCGGCGATGAAGACGAAGGCGTCGGCATCGCCGCGGCAGAGGGCGCGCGGATTGAGCGCGCTGCTCAGGGTTGCGGCCGGCAGGAAGTCCCGGCGGTCGAGACCGAGGCTCTCGAGGTACTGCTCGGCCGTCGCCCGGCTGCCCGAGCCGAAGGGGCCGAAATCCACGGTCTTGCCGATGAGCTGGCCGGCCGTCTGGATGTCGAGGCCGGGTGCCGCGATGATGGTCAGCTTCTCGAGCACGGTCGAGAAGAGGACCCGCAGCGTGGGATTGGCGCCATCGACCTCGAAGGGGCCGGCGCCCTCGGCCGCGAACCGGATCAGGCCCGCCTGGGCGAGGCCGAGATCGGCGGCACCGGCCCGCACCAGCCGGATGTTGCTCACCGTGCCGGGGCTGGTCAGGGCCTGGCAGCGCTGCACGCGCAGGGCCAGGTCGGGCTCGAGCAGCCGGCAGAAGGCGCTCGAGAGGGCGAAATAGACCCCGGTGACGCCGCCCGCCGAGATCCGCAAGGGCTGGTCCTGGCCTTGGGCCCGCGGTGCCGCCGGCGCCCAGGCGAGGGCGATCAGGAAGGCGGCAGCGAGCGCGGCGAGGCGGTGACGGCTCATCGGTCGATCTCGAAGTCGCGCTTCTGGCGGTAGAGGAAGCGGACCAGCTCGTAGTCGAAGGGCGAGCCGGTGCTGAAGTAGCGAAAAGGCTGGCTGTAGCGGGCATCGATCAGGAAGAGGGCGAGAACGGCGGGATTGCTGTAGACGACCTCGTTGATCTCGCGGCCGGGTGGCACGTAGAGGCTGGCGGCGAAATCCACGGCGGTGCCGGTGCCGTCGCGAACGCCCGAGGGGCCGAGGATGGGCAGCACCAGATAAGGCCCTGCCGGCACGCCCCACCAGCCGAGGGTCTGGCCGAAATCCTCGGCCTGCCGGTGCACGCCGAGCTCGGTGGCGACGTCGAGGAAGCCGAGAAGGCCGACGGTCGAGTTGACGGCGAAGCGGATGACCGCCCGGCTCGCCACCTCGGGCCGGCCCTGGAGCAGGCCGTTATTGGCGTAGGTGATCTCGTAGAGATTGCTGAAGAAGTTGGAGATGCCGGTGCGCAGGAATCGCGGCACGACGTAGCGATAGGCGTTGACGATGGGCAGGTAGACGTAGGTGTCGAACTCGAAGTTGAAGCGGTAGATGGCCCGGTTCAGGGGCTCGAGCGGGTCCGGGACCTCGAGCAGCAGAAGCTCGTCGTCCTTGTCGGTCAGCCCCGGGATGCGGGCGACCGGTGTCGCTTCGGTTTCCGCCGCCCGATCCCGGCCGCAGGCGGAGACCGAGAGGACAAGGAGGAACGCGAGGAGGATGCGGCGGGCCTTCATCGGCCCGGCTCTCGGGGGCGGAAATAGTCCTGGATGCGCTTCGCCACGTCGCGCTGGCGGTAGTTGCCGCAATGGCCGCCGGTCGGATACATCACCAGCCGGTCCTCGAAGACCTTCTCGAGGAACAGGAAGTCCTCCGGCCGCAGGATCAGATCGTCCTCGTTGGTGATGACGCCGACATTGGCAGCCTTGCCGAGAAAGGGCTCGATCGCCCGCAGGTCGGCGTCGGCGATCATCCGCTCCTTGGTGAGCCCCGGGTTCAGCCGCGAGAAGTAGGGCGCGTAGATCCGCTCGAAATAGTCGGTGAAGCTGAAGCTCTGGGCGGCGGCGTAGTACCGGCCGAGCGGGCTCGTCGAGGTCAGCCGGACGTCCGTCGGAACGATCACGCCGGTTCGGCCGAGCACGTCGCCGGTGAAGGCGAGATTGGCGGCCGAGAGGCGGAAGGCGAGCCCGATCAGCTTCTCGATCTCACGCTCGCGAAGCTCGAGGTCGGTGTAGGTGCGGTAGATGAAGTCGCCGGAGAAATCGATCTGCTCGTCGTTGGCGTAGAGGTCGCCGAAAGCCGCGAGCACCCGCTCGATGAAGGTGCGGACGGCCAGCCGCTGCTCGGGTGTCGTCGTCTCCAGCATGGCATCGACCAGCCCGACCGAGGCGAAGACCGAGACGGAGGGATTGAGCAGGAGGACGCGATCGAAATCGAAGGCGTGCTCGCGCGAATCGAGCTCGGCGACGAAGGCGGAATAGGTGGCGCCGAGGGAATAGCCGGTGAGATTGAACCCCGTCACCTCGATCCGGTCCTCGACCATGGCGAAGGCGGCGCGCATCGCCCGGTAGAGGTCGCGCGCGTCGTCCTTCAGCCGGCCCGGCACGCCGCTGGTCGAGGCGTTGACGGCGAAGTTGGGATGGGTCGGGTTGGGCAGGCCGATGACGTGAAAGCCGGCGGCATAGAGGATCGCGGCGAGCTCGCCATTGATGTCCGCGTTGAAGGCGCCGCCGGTGCCGGCGATGACGAAGACCAGGGGTGCCGGCCCCTTCTGCTCGACGAGGCCGAACTCGAGGCCGAACCGCTGGAAGAAGAACACCGGCGGCACCGGCCGCTCGACGAGGCCGGCGGCACGGAAGATCTCGATATTGCGAAACCGCTCGAGCTTCGGCAGCTTCATGGCGTTCGCTTCGGGGGTGCGCACCACCGTGGCGACGAGCGGATCGACGAAGGGGAAGTCGTAGGCGCCGAGCCGCTGGAAGGCGTCGGCCGCCGGAGGCGCCAGCAGGCAGGCGAGCAGGGGCAGGAGGATTTTCAGGCTCAAAGCGCGCATCGCCCCACTCGATCCCGGCCGCTTGCCGGTCGCGCCCGCAATTGCCATCTTGAAGGTTCGTGGTGCTGCGTCTAACAGATCGATCTCGCGTTGTCATCGCCTCTCGGCGATGTCCCTCGAGTGCCAGGCCCGGTGGCAGAGTGGTTATGCAGAGGACTGCAAATCCTCGCACGTCGGTTCGATTCCGGCCCGGGCCTCCAGCGCCTCCTGCCGTTTAGCGCTTGGCACGAAGGGGGCGCGCGGCTATAGAGCGCGTCGTGTTCCCCGGTAGCTCAGTTGGTAGAGCAAGCGGCTGTTAACCGCTGGGTCGCTGGTTCGAGTCCGGCCCGGGGAGCCATTGTTCGCGGGCACGGTCCGGGGCCACCGCGGCCTTCGCCTTCATTGCGGTGGCGCGCCGGTGCTCATCGCGCTGGCTCGGCAGCCGAGCGGAACGAGTTCAGGCAGGCGGGTCGAATGAAGGGGCAATCGACGCCATCCGGGCCGTCCCAGACCTTCCTCGAGCGCGGCGGCGAGATGGGCGAGCTCATCCGCACCCATGACTGGTCGGCGCATCCACTGGGCCTGCCGGCGACGTGGCCGCAGCCGCTTCGCATGGCGATCCGCCTGATCCTCAACACCGGCCATCCCATGTACATCTGGTGGGGCAAGGAGCTCCACTGCTTCTACAACGACGCCTATCGGCAATGCATCGGCGCCGAGCGGCATCCGGGGTCGCTCGGCCGGCCGGGCCGCGAGGTGTGGGAGGAGATCTGGGACATCATCGGTCCGCAGATCGACCAGGTGATGGCCGGCGGCCCGGCCACCTGGAACGTGAACGCGCTCGTCCCCATCACGCGGAACGGCCGGCGCGAGGACGTCTACTGGACCTACAGCTACGGCCCGATCCACGACGAGACCGCGCCCAATGGCGTCGGCGGGGTGCTCGTCGTCTGCACCGAGACGACCCGGACGGTGATGGCCGAACGGCGGCTCGCCGCCCGGATCGAGCGCGAGCGGCGTCCCTTCGAGCAGGCGCCCGGCTTCATCATCGTGATGGGCGGACCCGACCATGTCGTCGAGTTCGTGAACGACGCGCATCGCGCCCTCTTCGGCAGCTCGGACTGGGTCGGCAAGCCCGTCAGGGACGCCGTGCCGAGTCTCGCCGGTCAGGGCCTGTTCGAGCGTCTCGACGACGTCTACGCCTCGGGCGAGAGCTTCGAGGCTGCCGCGGCCGAGGTCAGGTACCGGCGCACGCCCGACGCACCCGAGGAGCTCCGCTTCCTCACCTTCGTCTTCACGCCCTGGTTCGGCGGCGACGGCGAGATCGCGGGGGTCTTCTGCGAAGGCTTCGACGTCACCGAAAAGAGGCGCGCCGAAGCGGCACTCCGGGAGAGCGAGGCGCTGCTGCGGCTGGCGACCGAGGCCGCCGCCATCGGCGTCTGGGACTACTATCCCTTGACCGACGCGCTGCGCTGGGACAGACGCTGCAAGGAGCTGTTCGGGCTGCCGGAAGATGCCGAGGCTTCCTACAGGGACGTTTTCCTGGCGAGGCTGCATCCCGAGGATCGGAGCAGGGTGGAGGCGGCGGTCGAGGCGGCGCTCGATCCCGAGGGCTCCGGCAACTACGATGTCGAGTACCGCACGATCGGGGTCGAGGACGGCGTCGAGAGGTGGATCGCCGCTTCCGGCCACGCGATCTTCGAGAACGGCGAGGCGGTCAGGTTCGCCGGGACGGTCAGGGACATCACCGAGCGAATGAGGGCCAACCGGCAGCTCGAGATCGTCAATCGCACCGGTGCCATCCTCGCCGCCGAGCTCGATCCCGCCCGCATCGTGCAGATCGTCACCGACGTCGGGGTCGAGCTGACGGGTGCCGCGACCGGCCTCTTCGCCCGAAAGCCCGGGGGGCGAGAGGACGACGGGCAAGGTCTCCGTGCCGTCTCGAGCGCATCCGGCGCCGGCAGGCTCGATCACGATGCCCTGGAGGGCGAGGCCGGCCTTCTGGCGCTGGCCTTCGAGGCGAAGGGGCCGGTCCGGCTCGACGACAGGGCGCCGGACCCGCGCCGCGCCGACGGCGCATCGCAGGGAAGCGGGAAGAAGGGGCGGCTGCCGCTGCGGTCCTTTCTGGCGGTGCCGGTGGTCTCGCGTTCCGGCATGGTCCATGGTGCCCTTCTCCTCGGCCATGAGGAGGCCGGCGTCTTCAGGCCGGCGCACGAGGCGCTCTTGCTCGGCATTGCCGGCCACGCCGCCACGGCGATCGACAACGCCCGGCTGGTCCACGACCTGCAGCAGCTGAACGCCACGCTCGAGCAGCGCGTCGCCGAGGAGCTGGCGAGCCGGCTCGAGGCGGAGGAGCAGCTTCGCCAGGCGCAGAAGCTCGAGGCCCTGGGCCAGCTCACCGGCGGCGTCGCGCACGACTTCAACAACCTTCTCATGGTCGTCTCGTCCGGGCTCGGCCTCATCGAGCGGAGCGACGACCCGGCGCGGCGGCGCACGATCATGGACCGCTTGCGCGAATCCCTGGAGCAGGGCGCCAACCTGACGCGGCAGCTTCTCGCCTTCAGCCGCAAGCAGGAGCTGAGGCCGGAATGCGTCGATCTCGGCGAGCTGCTCACCGGCATGAGCGAGCTCCTCGACCGCAGCCTCGGGCCGGAGATGCATGTCGAGGTGGATGTGCCGGCCGATCTGGCGCCGATCCATGTCGACCGGACGGGCCTGCATTTGGCGGTGCTCAATCTCGCGGTCAACGCCCGGGACGCGATGGAGGGCGCCGGCAAGCTGGTGATCCGCGCGCGGAACGGCACCGCCGGCGATGCGACCGCACCCTTCGTCAGCGTCTCCGTGATCGACACCGGCAGCGGCATGAGCCGGGCGACGCAGGCGCGCATCTTCGAGCCTTTCTTCACCACGAAGGCAGCCGGCAAGGGCTCCGGCCTCGGGCTCGCCCAGGTGCACGGCTTCACCGAGCAGTCCGGCGGGCGGGTGGAGGTCGTCTCGGCACTCGGCCGCGGCACGACCCTCACCCTGGTCCTGCCGATGAGCCCGCCCTGCGAGGACCGGAGCTAGGCCCCCCTCGCGGTGGCGACGTCGTCCCGTTTCAGGACGGTACGTTGCCCATCGCTTTCAGTGTGCGGAACATGGCGGTCGTCCAGTCGTGGCGGCCCTGGCCCCGTGCCTGGGCGGAGGCGTAGAGCTGCTTGCCGACGGCGCCGGTTGCGAGCGGCACCTGCAGGGCCGCCGCCATCTCGAGGGCGAGGCTGAGGTCCTTGGACGCGAGATCCAGCATGAAGGCGGGGGAGGGGTCGTCCAGAAGCGCCTTCTCGGGCCAGGTGGTGGTGATGTGGCCGCGGCCGGCCGGGGTGTGCGACAGGACCTCGGCCATGGTGGCGAGGTCGAGGCCGGACTTGAGGCCCATGGCGAGGCCTTCGGCGGTGGCGAGGTTGACCACGGCCGAGATGTAGTTGTTGACGAGCTTCATGGCGGCGCCCGAGCCGAGCGGGCCGCAGACCGTGACCGCCTCGCCCATCGCCAGGAGGAGCGGGCGGACGCGCTCGATATCCGCCGCCTCGCCGCCGACCATGAAGGTCGAGGTGCCGGAGACGGCATGGGCCGAGGTGCGCCCGACCGGCGCGTCGACCATGCCGATGCCTCGCGCCTTCAGCCGCTCGCCGATGCGCTTCGTCTCGGCCGGCAGGATGGTGCTCATGTCGACCACCACGCCACCCTCGCGGATCGTCGTGGCGATGCCGTCCGGGCCGTGCACCGCCTCCTCGACGATCTTGCCGATCGGCAGCATGGTGAAGACGATCTCCTTGCCCCGGGCCGCCGCCGCCGGGCTCGCCGCACCGTCGGCGCCGTCGGCCACGAGTGCGGCGATCGCGTCCCCGGCAATGTCGTAGACCTCGAGCTGGTGCCCGGCGCGCATCAGGTTGCGGCTCATGGCGCCGCCCATCTGCCCGAGCCCGACGAATCCGATCGTGGCCATGCCTTCTCTCCCTCGATCAATCGATGGTCCGGGCCGGGTGATCGGCCATGCGCGGCACGGGGTCAATGTCCGCGTCGGCCGGAGCCGGTGTCGGGAGGCGGGCCGGCGGTGGCGACGGCTCTTGTTCCTGTCGCGGGCCCCTTGGCCCCTGGCCGGCGCCGTGATCCCAGGGCTTGCGGGCGACCCCGACGCCATGGTGAACTCTTCCCGAAGCGCACGGGAGAAGAGCCTTGCCCCTGCCGCGCACCGGCATGATCGTGGCGCTGACCGGCGCCGGCATCTCGGCCGAGTCCGGGCTTGCGACCTTTCGGGGTGCCGGTGGCCTCTGGGAGGGGCTGAGGGCCGAGGAGGTGGCGACACCAGAGGCCTTCGCGCGTGATCCCGCGCTCGTCCACCGCTTCTACAACATGCGCCGCCGCCAGCTCCGCGACCCCGCAATCCAGCCCAATGCGGCGCATCGTGCGCTCGCCCGGCTCGGCCGGGAGTGGCGGGGTGGCGTTCTCCTGGTGACGCAGAACGTGGACGACCTGCACGAGCGGGCCGGCAGCCACGATGTCCTGCACATGCACGGCGAGCTCATGCGCGTGCGCTGCACCGCCTGCGGCGAGGAGCGCCTTTGGCTGCGCGATCTGGAGTGCCACACGGCCTGCCCGGCCTGCAGCGCCCCGGGCGGGCTCCGGCCGGCGGTCGTCTGGTTCGGCGAGATGCCGCTTCACATGGAGCGGATCACCGCCGCCCTTGGGGATTGCGCGCTCTTTCTCGCTATCGGCACCTCGGGCAGCGTCCATCCGGCGGCGGGGTTCGTGGCGCTGGTGCGCGATCGGGGGCGGGCGCACACGATCGAGCTCAATCTCGAGCCTTCGGCCGTGCGCCCGGATTTTGCCGAGGCGCGCCACGGACCGGCCGGCACCACCGTGCCGGCGCTGGTCGAGGAGCTCCTGCGCGGCCGATGATCGACGCCGCCCTTCAGTGACCGGCCGCGGCGTGGGTCCGGGCGAAGGCGGCCTTCTGCTCCGCCGTCGCCTCGGTCTGGTGGCGTGCCTTCCACTCCTCGTAGGGCATGCCGTAGACCACCTCGCGCGCCTCGTCGAGGCTCACCTCGAGGCCGCGCTCGGCGGCTGCCGCCGCGTACCACTTGGAGAGGCAGTTGCGGCAGAATCCGGCGAGGTTCATGACGTCGATGTTCTGCACGTCGGGACGATCGCGGAAGTGCTGGACGAGCCGGCGGAAGGTCGCGGCCTCGAGCTCGGTTCGGGTCCGGGCATCGATATCGGTCATGGCGTCACCTCTGTTTCTCTTCGCGCATGGCCAGTGAGATGGCATCGGCTTCGCCGGGGCTCAAGCCGGGATGTCCTCGAGCGATGCCTGGATCAGCCAGTCGACCACCGCGCGTCTCGCCTCGGTCGCATCGGCGCCGGCGGCGATCGCCGCCTGATGGACGCGGAGCTGCTGGTCGGCGCTGGTGCCGGTGGCGATGATCTCGGGCACCCGCTCGAGCTCGGCGAGGCAGCCGAGCTCCCGCGCCTCGTCGCGCAGGAGGTCCACCAGCTCCGCCATGAGGTCGCCGAACGGCACCAGCGCCCTCCGGCCGAGATCGGCGAGCGTGCCGCTGGTGCCGTAGCGCTGGGCGCGCCACTTGTTCTCCTGCAGGAGCACCAGCGGATAGCGCCGCCAGGTCTGGTTTCGCGAGCGCAGCCGGTAGAGATAGGCCAGAAGCGACTGGTAGATGGCGGCGATGGTGATGGCGTCCTCGAGTCGGGTGCAGATGTCGCAGATCCGCATCTCCAGGGTCGGATGCCTGGCGCTCGGGCGGATGTCCCACCAGATCTTGGTCGGGTCGTCGCAGATGCCGGTCTCGGCCATGACGGCGAGCAGGCGCCGGTAGTCGGCATGGCTCTCGAAGGGTTCGGGGATGCCGGAGCGGGGCAGATCGCCGAAGATGGTCGGGCGAAACGACCTGAGGCCCGTGTCCTGCCCCTCCCAGAAGGGCGAGGAGGTGCTGAGCGCCAGAAGATGCGGGAGGAAGTAGGCGGTCTGGTTCATCAGGTCGATGCGCAGATCGTCGTCGGCGACCCCGGCATGGACGTGCATGCCGCAGACCACGAGCCGCCGGGCGAGCGCCTGGAAGTCCTCGGTCAGGAGGCGGTAGCGGTCGAGATCGACGCTGCGCTGCTCGCGCCAGCTCGCGGAGGGATGGGTGGAGACGGCGAGGAGGGCGAGGTCGAAGTCGGCGGCGCAGTCGGCGATGGTGCGCCTGAGGCCGGCGAGCTCGCGGCGCACGGCCGACACGTCGGGGCAGACCGAGGTGCCGATCTCCACCTGCGCCTGCAGGAGCTCGTGCGTCACCTGCGGTCCGAGAGCCTCCTGGCAGGCCGCCATGAAGCCGTCGGGCGGGCTGATCGCCAGCCGGCCGGTCGCCCGCTCCACGAGGAGGTACTCCTCCTCTACCCCAAGGGTGAGATGTGGCCGGCGTGGCGCCATGCGCGGATTCCTCCGGTGGTCGGCAGATTGTCGCCGTCGAAGAGGCTGTAGAGCGCGGGATCGGCCAGGGTCGGCTCGAGGCAGTCGCCGATCAGCGTGGCGAAGGCGGCCGCACCCCTGGCGTCGGCGATCTCGTCCTGGCGGATCTCGAGCATGGTGTGCGGCAGGCGGGTGCGCTGGGCGTGGAAGGTGATGGTGAAGCCGAACTCGCGCTGGCCGGAATAGGGCTGGTTGTCGCCGACCAGGAGGTTCGGTCGGCGTCGCAGCGCCTCGAGGACGGGGCCGGCGAGGCGCCGGTCGCCGCGCCAGAGCACGCCGATGGGCCAGGGGCGGTGCTCGCCGTGCATTCGCGGCGTGAAGCTGTGCACCGCGATCAGGACAGGGATCCGTCCGCCGCGGCGGAAGCGCGCGATGGCATGGGCGACGGCCCGGTGGTAGGGGAGGAAGTAGGCGCTGATGCGGCGATCGACCTCGGCCGCGTCCAGATCCCGATTGCCGGGCACGACGCAGCCGTCGCTGATGGCCGGTATGGAGGTGGGCGTGCGCGGCCGGCGGTTGACGTCGATCACCAGCCTGGAGACGTGGTTGAGGAGTGCCGTGGCGCCGAGCCGGCTCGCCAGCCTGCGGGTCACGGCGGCGGCGCCGATGTCCCAGCCGATGTGCCGGACGAGGTCGTCTCGGCCGATGCCGAGATCGCCCGCCGCCGCCGGCACCTCGTGGCCGGCATGGTCGCAGAGCAGGAGGATGGGCCGATCGCCCCCATTGACGGTCTCGACGGGGCCGCTATCGCAGGATTCGTGTCGCTCGCTCATGCCAGTGCTGTAGCCTGCATGCGCCCCGTCCGCCAAGCCGCGCCTGCAAGGCCGGGCGCGGCCGGGCGGCCGGGAAGAGGAAGGTGATGGTGGCATCGCAAGGAAGGCGCGCGTGGCTGGTCTGGTCGATCGCCGCCGGCTTCTACGCCTACGGCTTCTTTCAGCGGGTGGCACCCTCGGTCATCGTCGACGATCTGATGACCGCCTTCGCGCTCGACGCGACCCTGCTCGGCACGCTCTCGGCCGCCTATTTCTACACCTATGCCGCCTTGCAGATTCCCCTGGGCGTGCTGATCGACCGGCACGGGGCGAGGCGGATCCTGATGCTCGGTGCCCTCCTCGCGGCCCTGGGCGGGATCGCGTTCGCGCTCGCCGGCGGGCTCGGTGCCGCCCTCGTCGCCCGCGGTCTGATCGGTGCCGGGGTCGGCGTCGCCTACATCGCGACCCTGAAGCTGGTCAGCTCCTGGTTCCCGATCCACCGCTTCGGCCTGGTCGCCGGGCTGACCCTGGCGGCCGGCACCCTGGGTGCCGTGGGCGCGCAACTGCCGCTGGCGCTCGCGGTCCGGACCTTCGGCTGGCGGCCGGTCCTGCTCACGACCGGCATCGTGGCGCTGGGGCTGGCGGCGCTCGTCTTCGCCATCGTCCGCGACCGGCCACCCGCGGCGGGTCCGTCGGCGGCAGGCGCCGCGGGTGTTGCCGCTCCGCCGACCCATGCGCTCGGTCTCCTCGGCATCCTGGCGCGGCCGGAGACCTGGCTCCTCATTCTCGTCACCGGCTTCATCGGGGCACCCATCCTCGCCTTCGCCGGGCTCTGGGGCGTGCCCTATTTCGTCCAGGTGCACGGCCTCGAGCGCACGGAAGCGGCGAGCCTGACGTCGATCATGCTGGTGAGCTGGGCGATCGGCGGGCCGGGCCTCGGCGCCCTGGCCGATCGCTTCGGCCGGCGGGCCGCGCTGATCCTGGTGATCGCCAGCCTGAACGCTCTCCTCTGGCTGCCCTTCGTCTTCGCCCCCGACCTCCCGCTCTGGCTCGCCGTGCCGCTGATCGCGGCGCTCGGGTTCGGCGGCGGCGGCATGATCGTCGCCTTCGCGGTGGTGCGCAGCGTCTTCGGCGTGACGGCCGCGGGCAAGGCCATGGGCATCGTCAACAGCGCCGTGCTGCTCTTCGGCGCCGGCATGCAGACGGCCTTCGGCGCCATGCTCGACGCGCGCTGGCACGGGGCGATCTCGGGCGGCACGCGGCTCTACGATGCCGGTGCCTACGCCGCCGGCTTCGTCCTCTGCGCCGCCGCCAGCGCCATCGTGGTGCTGGCGGCCCTCGGGCTGCGCGCCGCCGAGCGGCAACACGATGCCGTCGCCGCACGTTGAGGCCTTACGAAAGTAATGGATTGTCAACGTGGACGTGGTAGAGGGACTTTCGCGTGAGACGCGAGCGGCGGCAACGGCTGGATGGTGGGTGGCTGGGGTGATTCGAAGAGGGCCGGGCGATGCGGCGACGTGAGTTCATCGGTGGGCTGGTGCTCGCCGGTTGCGCGTGCCGGGCAGGGACGGCCGAAGCGACGACGCCCGCGCGGCGGCCCTTTCGCGGCCGGGTGGAGCTTTTGCGCGTGGTCAAGCACGAGCGCCGGCTCTACGGCTATGCGCGCGGGGCTCCCGTGCTCACCATGAACGTGGCGCTCGGCCGCCAGCCGCGCGGCCCCAAGGTGCGGGAAGGCGACGGCCGCACGCCCGAGGGCCGCTACACCATTGCCGCCGCCCGACCGGACAGCGAGTATCACCGCGCCCTTCTGATCTCCTATCCCAATGCCGAGGATCGGGCGCGGGCCCGGGCTCTCGGGGTGCGGCCGGGCGGCCAGATCATGCTGCACGGGCTCGACCCGGCGATCGGCGCCGCCTGGCGGGACCGCCACTGGATGTTCAATTGGACCAACGGTTGTGTCGCGGTCACCGATGCCGAGATGGACGTGCTCTGGGAGAGTGTTGCGCTGGGCACACCCATCGAGATCCTCGCATGAGGAGGGTGGACGTTCTTCTGCCGGCAGGGCAAATCCCTATAGTACGGCTGCTTCCGTGCGGAAGCTCAACCAGAAGGAGGAATGGCGGCCGCGGCGCGGCTCCCGTCCACCTCCGCCTCCGACCCACCTGATCCACGTCGAGGAGAAGAGAGAGATGACCAGTCGCTTCATGATGATCGGCGCTTCCATGGGCCTCCTGCTGGCGCTCGGCGCCTGCAGCAACAGCGAGGAGATGGATTCGCTGAAGGCGCAGATCTCGAGCGCCCAGGCGACCGCCAACGCTGCCGACCAGAAGGCCACCCAGGCTTTGGCCGAGGCGCAGGCCGCCTCCGCCGCGGCCGACCTCGCCGCCGCCGACGCGGCCGAGGCGAGCCGCAAGGCCGACGAGATCTTCCGCGCCGGCCTCCGCAAGTAGCGGCGAGCGAACGGAGCCGCATGGCATGAGTGGACGAACCCTGGACGACGCGGGCGGCGCCCGGGCGGCCGGGCGTTCGTCCACGATCCTGCTCGCGCGGCGGCGGCTTCTCGCCGGCATCGCCGGAAGTGCCGCCCTCGTGACCGCATGGCCGGGCCGGGCGGCCCTGCCGGCGGTGACGCCGGAGGCGGCCGCGGCGAGCGACGTCGTCGGCAGGCTCACCTATCTCGTCACCGATGGCGAGCGGACGCTGATCGATGTCGCGGTCGAGCGCGATCTCGGCATCCTCAGCATCTCGGCGCTCAATCCGGGCGTCGATGTCTGGGTCCCGGGGCCCGAGCGACTGGTCACCCTGCCGACCGCGCACGTCCTGCCCGAGTTCGAGCGGCGCGGCATCATCGTCAACCTCGCCGAGTTCCGCCTCTACCACTTCCCGACACCGGACGCCCCGCCCGTCATCCACACGATCGGCATCGGCCGCGACGGCTTCTCGACGCCCATGGGTCCCACCACCATCGTGCGCAAGCAGGCGAACCCGTCCTGGTACCCGACCGAGGCGACCCGCGCCGACCGTCCCGACCTGCCGTCGGTGGTGCCTTCCGGCCCCGACAACCCGCTCGGCCTCTTCGCCCTCTATCTGGGCTTCCCGACCTACCTCATCCACGGCACCAACAAGCCCTATGGTGTCGGCCGAAGGGTCAGCCGCGGCTGCATCCGCATGTACCCGGAAGGGATCGCCTCGCTGTTCGGGCAGGTGCCGGTGGGAACGCCCGTGCGGATCATGAACGATCCGATCAAGCTCGGGTGGCAGGCGGGCGAGCTTTATCTCGAGGTCCATCCCGACACCGAGCAGTTCGACCAGCTCGAGGTTGGCTACCGCTTCACCAGAAAGCCGCCACCGCCGGGGGCGGCGGCGCGCATCGCCGCCAAGGCGGGTCCCGAGGCGCCGCGGCTCGCCTGGGACGTGATCGAGCGCGAGCTGGTCAATCGCCGGGGCGTGCCGGTGCAGATCACCCGCCCGGTGATGGCCGATGTCGAGAGCCGCTCCAGCACCACCATCCCGAGCGGCTTCACCGGCCTCTATTGAGTGCCCGCACGGCACGCCTTTGCGCTGCCTCCTTCGGCGGCCCTTCGCGGCGCGCCTTCCGCGGGGATCGGATGAACGCGGGCGAGAGGCCGAAGGGCGCATGAAGCGGCGCATCCGGGGCGCGGCGACGATGCCGGCGCCGGCGGCGAGCCAGGGGGAGGCGGGCGCGGCGGGCTCTGGTCTTTCGGAGGGCCGGCGATCCCGCAAGAAAGCATCGGCTTCGCCGGTCGATCGACCGACGCGGGCCGCCGTGCTCTCGCACCCGCCGGGGAGGGCACGGATCGAGAATCGGCCGACGGCTCGCCTCCGCCACCCCTTCAGGCCCAGCGCGGATCGCCAGCCCGTTTCGAAGGGACCCTGTCGGCGTTGGTGCCCGACGAAACGTCCCCACAGAGCCCGGACCGTTCACGGACGCAGCATCGTCATAGGACGGATGGCCTAAAGAGTCCTGACCCCTTTCATGCCCCGAGAGCAGGAAGCCCTTGCGGAATGCGTCGGGAACATTTAGTGAACGTGTGAGATGCGACGATCCCTTCAGGAACGGCTGGCGATCCTCGCCGATGCCGCCAAATACGATGCTTCCTGCGCATCCAGCGGGGGGCCGAGGCGCGACTCCCGCAAGGGGGGCATCGGCTCCTCCGGCGGCAGCGGCATCTGCCATGCCTACACGCCGGACGGTCGCTGCATCTCGCTTCTGAAGATCCTGATGACCAATTTCTGCATCTTCGACTGCGCCTACTGCATCAATCGTGTCTCCAGCAATGTCGAGCGGGCGCGGTTCTCCGTCGAGGAGGTGGTCACCCTCACGCTCGAGTTCTACCGCCGCAATTACATCGAGGGGCTGTTCCTTTCCTCGGGCATCGTCCGCTCGCCGGACCAGACCATGGCGGACATGGTGCGCATCGTCCGGACACTGCGCGAGCAGCATGGTTTCAAGGGCTACGTTCACCTGAAGACCATTCCCGATGCATCCTTCGAGCTGATCCGCGAGGCGGGTCTCTGGGCCGATCGCCTGTCGATCAATGTCGAGCTGCCGCACGATGCGAGCGTGCGCAAGCTGGCACCGGAGAAGCGGCCGGAGACGATAAGGGCGGCTATGGCGCGGGTGCGGCTCGAGAGCGAGGCGTCGCGGGAGAGGACGCATACCGGACGCCGGGCCGAGCGCTTCGCGCCTGCCGGGCAGAGCACGCAGATGATCATCGGTGCCGATGGCGCGGACGATGTCGCGGTCCTGAGGACGGCGAGCCGGCTCTACAGCGGCTACCGGCTCCGGCGGGTCTACTATTCCGCCTTCAGCCCGATTCCGGATGCGTCCGCGGCATTGCCCCTGGTCGAGCCGCCATTGCTGCGCGAGCATCGGCTCTATCAGGCGGACTGGCTGATGCGCTTCTACGGCTTCTCGGCCGAGGAGATCGGTGCTGGTGCCAAGGCGGGGCATCTCGATCTCGGGATCGACCCGAAGCTGGCCTGGGCGCTCAGGCACCGCGCCCGTTTTCCGCTGGACGTCAACCGTTCGCCGCGAGCGCTCCTGCTGCGGGTGCCGGGCTTCGGTGTGCGCGCCGTCGACCGCATCATCGAGGCGCGTCGTCACGCGCCCCTGCGCTACGGCGATCTCGTGCGCATCGGGGCCTCGATCAAGAAGGCGCGACCCTTCATCGTCTTGCCGGACTGGTCGCCGGGTCGCCTGATCGACACGGCCGGTCTCGAAGCGCGCTTCGCGCCGCCACCCGAGCAGTTGAGGCTGCTTTGAAATTCAGCGTCACGCTGCCGCGGCACGGGATCTTCGAGGCGTGGCGTGCGGCGGCCCGGCTCGCCATCAGCCACCGCATCCCGCCCGAGGAAATGGCGTGGAGCGGGACCGCCGGCCTCTTCGGCGGAACGCCGCTGCCGGAGCGGAGCGGCGCGCACGCGGCACGGGTGCGGCCCGGCTTCATCGGGCTCGCCCGGAGGGTGGTCTGGCATGCGGAGCCCGAGCGATTCGGCCTGCTCTATCGGGCGCTTTGGCGCCTCGACGGGGGCGATGGCGCAGCTCTCTCGCCGGCCGACCCGCTCGGCCGCAGGCTCGGCCTGATGGCCAAGGCGGTCGGACGCGACATCCACAAGATGCATGCCTTCGTCCGCTTTCGCGAGCTTCGGGCCCCGGGCGAGCGGCGCAGCTTCGGCGCCTGGTTCGAGCCCGACCACCACACGCTGGAGCCGGGCTCCGCCTTCTTCGTGCGGCGCTTCGCCGATATGGACTGGATGATCGCAACGCCGACGCTGAGCGCGCGTTACGAGGGCGGCGAGCTGTCGTTCGCCGAAGGCGGCAGGCGCCCGGACTTGCCAGAAGACGCTTCAGCGGCGCTCTGGGCGACCTATTTCACCCATATCTTCAATCCGGCGCGAATCAAGCTGGAGGCGATGCGGGCCGAAATGCCGAGGAAGTACTGGAAGAACCTGCCCGAGACCGATCTCGTTCCCTCCATGCTCGCCGGCGCCGAGGCTCGGGTCCAAAGGATGCGCGAAGCCGGCGCCGGCACGCCCCGGAAGGGCGCTGGCCGGATTTCGGACCGTTATCGCGAGACGCTGCCCGTCGCCACCGATCTTCCCGCCACGCTGGACGAGGCGCGCGACGCGGCCATGCAGTGCCGCCGCTGCCCCTTGTTCGAGCCGGCGACGCAGACCGTCTGGGGCGAAGGCGATCCGAAGGCGCGGATCATGATCGTCGGCGAGCAGCCGGGCGACCGGGAGGACCTCGCCGGCCGCCCCTTCGTCGGCCCCGCCGGCCAGGTGCTGCGCGAGGTGATGGAGGAGGCCGGCCTCGACCCGAGGACGGTCTGGCTGACCAACGCGGTGAAGCACTTCAAGTTCACGACGAGGGGCAAGCGGCGACTTCACCAGAAGCCCAACCCGGGCGAGGTCGCGCATTGCCGCTGGTGGCTGGGGCTGGAGCTGGCGCTGATGCGGCCCCGGATCGTCATGGCGCTCGGTGCTACGGCCGCCTCGGCACTCACGGGCAGCGGCGGGCCGCTGGCGCGACGCCGCGGTGCCGTCGAAGCCGGCGTGCATGGCGGTCCGGTCCTGATCTCGTGGCACCCCTCCCACATCCTGCGGACGCCCGATCGGGAAAGGCAGGAGCTGCTGCGGCGCGACCTCGTGGCGGATGTGGCGGCGGCGCGCGCCCGCGCGGCGACGGCCGATGGCGGTGCGCTGCCCGGTGGAGCGGGCACCTAGGCGGCACCGATGAGGATGCCGGCGGCGAGGACCAGCGCTCCGCCCAGCACCACCTGGAAGGTGGCCCGGGCGAAGGGGGTTTCCATGTAGCGGTTCTGGATCCAGACGATGGCCCAGAGCTCGAGGAAGACGATGACGAGGGCGATGATCGTGGCGGTCCAGAACTCGGGGATCAGATAGGGCAGGGCGTGGCCGAGGCCGCCGAGCGTGGTCATGACGCCGGAGGCGAGGCCGCGCTTGAGCGGCGAGCCGCGGCCGGAGAGCCTGCCGTCATCGTGCGCCGCCTCGGTGAAGCCCATGGAGATGCCGGCGCCGACCGAGGCGGAGAGGCCGACGAGGAAGGTGGTCCAGGTGCTCTGGGTCGCGAAGGCGGTGGCGAAGATGGGGGCGAGGGTCGAGACCGAGCCGTCCATCAGCCCGGCGAGGCCCGGCTGGACCCAGGTCAGGATGAGCTGGCGCCGGGCGGCGGTGTCCTCCTCGTCCCGCGCGCGGTCGTCGAGGTGGTCCTGCTCGAGGGCGCCGGCCTTGCGCACGTGGCCCGCCTCGGCGATGGCGAGGTCGCCGAGCAGCTTTCTCGTCTCGGCATCGGTGGTCCGGCCGGCGGCGGCTATGTAGAAGTCGTGGGCCTGGCGCTCCATGGCCTGCGCCTCCTCGCGGATCCGCTCGAGGCCGAGGCTCTCGACCAGCCACACGGGCTTGCGGCTGTAGAAATCCGCGACGTGCTCGCGGCGGATCGGCAGGATCAGCTCGCCGAAGCGCTTCCTGTAGAGGGCTATGAGCTGCCGGCGGTGGCGGTCCTCCTCCTCCGCCATGCCCATGAAGACGGCGGCCGAGGCCGGGTAGTCGGCCTGCAGCCTCTGGGCATAGAGGGCATAGATGCGTTCGTCCTCCTCCTCGGCCGAGATGGCCAGGGCCAGGATCTCCTGCTCGCCGAGCTGGTCGAAGCGGCGCCTGCCGCCGAAGCGGGAGAAGGGGAAGAGGCTGATCATGCCGGCTCCAGTTTAGACTGGTTCCAATCTAGAGGTTGCCGGCCCGGCGGCAAGGGGGCCGGAACGGCGCCGCGTCAGCGTCGCCTGCGGCCCCTCGGATCGAGCCTGAAGATGCCGGGCGAGGTGCGGATCAGGCCGACGAAGCCCTCGCGGTCGGCGGCCGGCGGCAGCGGTCGGCGGCCGATGCGGTAGAAGGTGAAGAGCAGGAAGAGGGCGTGCACCAGCGAGATGTACCAAAAGAGCGCTCTCGGGCCGAGGAGGGCCACGGCAGCGGCGCCGAGGACGGGCCCGAGCATGGCGCCGATGCCGTAGACGATGAAGAGCCCGGCCGCCACCTCGACGAACTCGTCGGGCCCCGCGAGGTCGTTGGCGTGGGCCACCGAGAGCGAATAGATCGGGATGGCGAAGCCGCCGAAGAGGAAGCCCGTGGCGATGATGGTCTGGGCGGTGAGGCCGGTGGCGACCGACATGGCGAGGCTCGCGGCGATGGCACCCGTGGTGGTGGCGAGCAGCACGGTGCGGCGGCTGAGCCGGTCCGAGAGGGCGCCGATCGGGAACTGCACCACCGCCCCGCCGGCGATGAAGGCGCTCATCAGCCAGGCGATCCCGGCCACGTTCATGCCCTGCTCGAGCAGCGCCACCGGAGCCACGGTGCGGAACGCGCTGTTGACGAGGCCGACCGAGAAGACGCCCATGGTGCCGAGCGGCGAGAGGGCGATCAGCCGGCCGAGGCGGAGCCGCGGCGCCTGCAGGGTGGCGGGCTGGCTCGAGCGGGTCATCGCCAGCGGCACGAGGCAGCAGCAGAGGAGGATGGCGACGAGCGAGAAGAGCTCGAAGCCGCGCGGGTCGGCGAGGGCGAGAACGAGCTGGCCGAGCGTGACGCAGGCGAGGTCGACGAGGCGGTAGACGCTGAGAACGCGACCCCGGTCGCTGTTGGGCGTGCGCTCGTTGAGCCAGCTCTCGAGCACCAGCGTCAGCCCGGCGAAGCAAAAGCCGCCCATGGTGCGCAGGACGATCCAGATCCAGGGCTCCACCAGCATCGCGTGCAGGAGGGTGGCGACGGCATAGGCGGCGCCGGCGGCGGCGAAGGTGCGGATATGGCCGGCACGGAGGATCAGCCGGGGGACGAGCACCGAGCCCAGAACGAAGCCCGCGTAGAAGACCGAGCCCAAGAGGCCGATCGTGGTCGCCGAGAAGGTCTCGAGATTGGCCCGGACGGCGATCAGCGTGCCGAGCAGCCCGTTGCCGGCGAGCAGCAGGCCGGCGGAGACGAAGAGGGCGGTGAAGGAGGCGAGCCGGACCATGGGTTCAGCCCCGTTTCGGCTCGCGCACGGTGAAGGCGAGCAGGAGGCCGCCCGCGAGGAGGAGGAGGACGACCACGGCCATGCCGGCGCGCTGGGTCTCGAAGAAGGCGGTGGCGAGGCCGAAGAGCAGGGGACCGAGGAACGCCGTGAGCTTGCCCGAAAGCGCATAGAGGCCGAACATCTCGTTGCGCCGGCCTTCGGGCGAGAGCCGCGCCATCAGCGTGCGGCTGGCCGACTGGGCGGGCCCGACGAAGATGCCGACGAGGACCCCGAAGGCCCAGAAGGTCGCCTTGTCCTGGGCGAGGAGGGTGATCGTGCCGAAGAGGACGAGGCCGGCGAGGGCGAGCAGGATGGTTCGCTTCGAGCCCAGGCGGTCGTCGATGAAGCCGAAGGCGAAGGCGCCGATGCCGGCGGTGAGGTTGAGGGCGATGGCGAAGAGGATGATCTCGTTCGTGGCCATGCCGAACGTGCCGGCGGCGTAGATGCCGCCGAAGGCGAAGAGGGTCGTGAGCCCGTCATTGTAGACGAGCCGGGCGGCGAGGAAGCGGGTGACCTGCCCGCCGCGGCCGAGCGAGCGCAGGGTGGCGGCCAGAAGGTGCAGGCCGGCGCCGACGCCGGCCACGGGGTTCATGGCCTGCCCGGGCGTGTCGCGCGTGGCGAGGAAGAGCGGCAGCGCGAAGAGGACGAGCCAGAGGGCGATCAGGGGGCCGGTGATGCGCACGTTCTCGGCGCTGGCCTCGTCGAGCCCGAAGGGAGGTGGGTCCGGCTGGATGAAGACGGCGAGGACGAGGCCCAGGGCGGCGATGCCGGCCACATAGCCGAGGCCCCAGCCCATCCCCGACCAACGGCCGATCCGGTCCCTGGAGGCGAGATCGGCGAGCATGGCGTTGTAGAGCGCCTGGCCGAGCTCCATCACCGTGTTGGCGACGACGACGAGCACGAGGGCCGGCAGGACGAAGTCCGGCTCGGGGCGGATCAGCCAGAGCAGGGCGATGGCGATGGCGGCGACAGCGGTGCAGATGGCGAGCCAGAGGCGGCGGCTGCCGCCGGCGTCGGCGATGGCCCCCAGGATCGGGCTCGAGACCGCGATCAGGAGTGCCGAGATCGACATCGCCAGCCCCCACTGGGCGGTGCCGTCGATCTCGTTCGCCGCGACCGCCTGGGTGAAGTAGGTGGCGAAGACGAAGGTGAGGACGACCGCGAAATAGGGGGAGCTCGCCCAGTCGTAGAGCGCCCAGGCCAGGAGTCGGCGCGTGGAGGGCGGCACCCGGCTCAAGAGCCGGGCATTGGTGACGGATCGCAAAGGCGCAAGGGCCCCCTGACGATTGGCCGGATCGGATCTCTTGTGGCGCAGCGCCGTGACGCGGGCAAGCATGGCATCCCAAGGTGCGCGGATGCGGGATCGGAACCCTCGACGCGACCGGCGGCCGGTGCCATAAGGCGGCCAGCGCAAATCAAGCTGGGAGGCCCGTCATGCGACTGGCAACGAAAACCGTGCTCGCGGCGGCTGCCGCGGCCTTCGCGTTCGCACCTTCGGCCGACGCCATGGTGCTCAAGTCGAGCGACGTCCATGCCATGGGCTATCCGACCACGGAAGCCGTCAAGTTCATGGGCGAGTGGCTGTCGGAGCAGACCGATGGCGACATGACCGTCGAGATCTTCCATTCGATGCAGCTCGGCGGCGAGAAGGAGGCGCTCGAGCAGGTGCAGCTCGGCGCGCTGGAGATGACCCGCGTCTCGGTCGGCGTGGTCGGCCCGATCGTCGACGATTTCAACGCCTTCAACCTGCCTTACGTGTTCCGCTCGACCGAGCACATGCATCACGTGGTCGACGGCGAGATCGGCAAGGAGCTTCTCGCGCGGCTCGAGGAAGGCGGGCTGATCGGGCTCGGCTACATGGATTCCGGTGCGCGCAGCTTCTACAACAAGGTGCGGCCGATCCGCGAGCCCGAGGACCTCGAGGGGCTGAAGATCCGGGTGATGCAGAACCCGATCTTCATCGAGATGATGACCGACATGGGCGGCAACGGCATCCCGATCGCCTTCAACGAGCTCTACACGGCGCTGCAGACCGGCGTGGTCGACGGGGCCGAGAACAACCCGCCCTCCTATGCGACCCAGAAGCATTACGAGCAGGCGGGCTACTACTCGCTCACCGAGCACCTGATCGTGCCCGAGATCTTCGTCTTCTCGAAGAAGGTCTGGGACACCCTCACGCCGGAGCAGCAGGCGCTGATCCGGGAGGGCGCCGACCTCGCCATGCAGAAGGAGCGCGAGCTCTGGGTGGCGATGGAGGCCAAGTCGATGGAGGAGCTCCTGGCGCTCGGCGTCAAGATCAACGACGACGTCGACAAGCCCGCCTTCATCGAGGCGACGGCTCCCGTCCGCGAGAAGTTCGGCGCCAAGTACGCCGACCTGCTCGCCCGCATCGAGGCGGTCCAGTAGGGGCGGGCGCCGCAGCCCGCCGAGCCGGTGACGGGGTGGCCTCTTGCCGCCCCGTTCGCTTCTGGACCCGCCCAGCCCCGGACCTTCCTCGATGCCGCCGACCAGAAAGCACGCCTATGTTCGCGCCATGGAGCTGCTCCAGGCGTTCTGCATGGGCTACGCCGCCCTCTCGATTGTCGGGATGACGCTGATCATCGCCTGGAGCGTCTACACCCGCTACTGGCTCAATCTCGGCTCGTTCTGGGCCGAGCCGATCGCCATCATGCTGGCCGTGCAGATGACCTTCTTCGGCGCCGCGGCGACCTATCGCGCCGGCGGTCACATCAGCATCGACGTGCTGGTCCGGCTCCTCGACGAGGGCTGGCGGCGGTGGGCGGCAGATCGGCTCGTCGACGCGCTCGTCGCCATCATGGCGCTCGCCATGATCTGGTACGGCATCGGGCTCGTGCGGACCACCTGGTTCCAGGTCTATCCGGAGTTCCAGCAGATGCGCGTCGGTGCCGTCTACACCGCGCTGCCGCTGAGCGGGTTCTTCACGCTGCTCTTCGCGGGCGAGCGCATGATCTTCGGCGCGCCGCCGGCCGTGCTCGGGAGCATCGACTGATGGGCGGCGTCATCGGGCCCGTCATCCTGATCGGCGGGCTTTTCCTCTTCATCATGATCAACGTGCCGGTCGCCTACGCGCTCGGCCTCGCCGCCGTCGCCGCCACCTTGTGGGTCGGCATTCCGGCCGAGGCGGTGATGCTCAAGGCCTCGGACGGGGTCGACGATTTCGCGCTGCTCGCCATTCCCTTCTTCGTGCTCGCCGGCGCCATCATGGCGCAAGGCGGCATCGCCGTCCGCCTCGTCAACCTCGCCAACGTCTTCGTCGGCTTCATCCGCGGCGGGCTGGCGATGGTCAACATCCTGGCCTCGATGTTCTTCGGCGGCATCTCCGGCAGCTCGGTCGCCGACACGAGCTCCATCGGCACCATCATGATCCCGATGATGAAGCGCCAGGGCTACGACGACGCCTTCTCGGTGAACGTCACGATCACGAGCTCCACCCAGGGCATCATCATCCCGCCCTCGCACAACGCCATCATCTATGCCTACGCCGCCGGCGGCACGGTCTCCATCGCCCAGCTCTTCCTCGCCGGCATCATTCCCGGGATCATGGTCGGCGTCGGCCTGATGATCCTGACCTACATCCTCTCGGTCCGGCGGGGTTATCCGAAGGGCGAGCTCGTGCCGCTCGGCGAGGCGGCGCGCACCATGGCCGGCGCCGCTCTCGGCCTCGTGACGGTCGTCATCATCGTCGGCGGCGTCATCTTCGGCATCTTCACCGCCACCGAATCGGCCTCGATCGCCGTGATCTACGCCTTCCTCGTCGCCGTCTTCGGCTATCGCGAGCTGCGCTGGCGCGAGATGCCGGGGATGATGGTGGAGGTCACGCGGACCGTCGCCATGGTCATGATCCTGATCGGCTTCGCCTCGTCCTTCGCCTATCTCATGACGCTGATGCAGATCCCGGCCAAGGTGACCAGCTTCTTCCTGACGGTCTCGGACAACAAGATCGTCATCCTGCTGCTGATCAACCTGATGCTGCTCGTGCTCGGCATGTTCATGGACATGGCGCCGCTCATCCTGATCTGCACGCCGATCCTCTTGCCGGTGATCAAGGCGCTCGGGGTCGATCCGGTGCATTTCGGCATCGTCATGATGCTCAATCTCGGCATCGGCCTCGTCACCCCGCCGGTCGGCACCACGCTCTTCGTCGGCTGCGCCATCGGCAAGGTCCGGGTCGACGAGGTGGCGCGCACGCTCTGGCCCTTCTGGCTCACCATGTTCATCGTCCTGATGCTGGTGACCTACGTGCCGGAGCTGTCGTTGGCGATCCCGCAGATGGTGTATTAGGAGCCGATCGGGAAGCCTCGGCAACTATCGGCCGTGGCTCTCGCCCCGGGCCAGCCGCCCGAGCTCGCGGCCCGGCAGGCTCCGCACGCCATGGCTCGCGTCCCAGGCGTCCTGCAGGCGCTGCATGATGCGCATCGCCGGCAGGACATCATCGGGAGTGACGCGCGGCCGGCGGCGGGTGCGGCAGGCCTCGACGAAGTCGGCGATGACGCGGCGGCAGACCGCCTGCTCGTTCTCGACCTCCTCGATGCCGGCGCCGGTGGTGAGCTCGGCGCGGGGCACGTCGATCCGGTAGCTCTGCCGGTCGGTCAGCACCATGGCCTCGTTGTGCTTGAGGCGGCTCAGATAGGTCAAAAGGAGATGCGCCGAGGCACCGTCGCCCCGGGCGAGCGTAATCGCGGCGGTCATGGGGATGCCGGTTCGGGGATCGACCGGCGCCATGTAGCCCCTGACCTCGTCCGGCTCGCCCATCAGCCAGCAGGCGAGGTCGATCAGATGGGCGCCGTGGTGCCAGAGAATGTTGTCGGTCCAGCTTCGCCGGTAGCCGGTGGCGCCGACATTCTCCAGCCGGTGGATCAGAAAGCGGCCCTCGATCATGCCGAGCCGCTCCTCGCCGGACGCGAGCCGCGCCAGGAGCGCCACGAATTCCGGCCGGTGGCGCCAGGGATGGCAGACCGCCACCACCCGCCCGCTCGCCGCGGCCGCCGCCACCACCCGCTCGGCACCGGCGAGGTCGAGGGCGATCGGGATCTCGAGCAGCACGTGCTTCCTCGCGGCCAGCGCGGCGAGGCCGTGCTCGACATGCGCCTCGGACGGGCTCGCCACGACGACGGCGTCGATCGAGGGATCGGCCAGCATGGCGTCGAGGTCGGTCGTCGCCTGCGCATAGCCGTGCTCCGCCGCGAAGGCTCGGGTGGGCTCGTCGCGACGGCCGACGATGGTCGCCTTCTCGGCCGGCAGGCCCTCGAGGTTCTGGCTGTGCCAGACCCCCATCATGCCGTGGCCGATCATGCCGATGCGAAGCTTTGGCCGATCCGCCATGTGCGCGTCCTTTCGAGGCTGACGAGTGAAACGGGTCGAGCCATAACCCTGGCCGGCCGGCTTGTCGATCGGCACCTGCCTCTGCCTTGACGGCTCGGGCGGCTTGTGTGAGCTTTTGCTGCAAAGCTCATAACGAGCGGAGCCCTTCCGAACCGATGGGAAGCCCTTGACGATCCGCATCACGGCGGTCATGGCGATGCTGGCGGCGACGCCGGCCTCGGCCCATTTCCAGACCATCATCCCGAGCGCCGATGTCCTGCCCGAAGGCGGAAGCGTGACGGTCGACCTCGTTTTCACCCATCCGACCGAGGATGGCCCGGCCATGGCCATGGCGGCGCCCCGCCGCTTCGGCATGGCGCGCCACGGCACGGTGACGGACCTCGGCGACACGCTCCGACCCGTCACCGTGGATGGGGTTCCGGCCTGGAGTGCCGAGGTCGAGCTCGAGGAGCCCGGTGCCGCCGTGCTCTTCGTCGAGCCGGTTCCCTATTACGAGCCGGCCGAGAGGCGGTTCATCGTCCACTACGCCAAGGTGGTGGTCGATGGCTGGGCGTCCGGCGAGGGCTGGGACACGCTCCTCGGTCTTCCGGTCGAGATCGAGCCTTTGACCCGCCCGACCGGCCTTTGGACCGGCAATCTCTTCCGGGGCATCGTCCTGGCCCAAGGCGAGCCCGTGCCCTTTGCCGAGATCGAGGTGGCGTTCCTGAACGGGGGCCAGATCGCCCTGCCCAACGACGCCTTCGGCTCGCAGGTGATCAGGGCCGACGGCCAGGGTGTCTTCGCCTACGCCATGCCGTTCGCCGGCTGGTGGGGCTTCGCCGCCCTGACCGAGGCGCCCGAAACGCTGCCCGCACCCGACGGCACGGCGGCGCCGATCGAGGCGGGAGGGCTGATCTGGGTGCATGCCACCGATCCGCAGATGCGCGCCGACTGAGCCGGCGCATGGCGCACATCGCCGACGGCGTGCTCGCCTGGCCCGTCCTCGCCGCCGGAACGGTGGCCGCCGGCATCGGCGTCACCCTTGGTCTTCGCCGGCTGGACGAGAAGCGGCTGGCCAGAACGGCCATTCTCGCCTCCGCCTTCTTCGCCGTGTCGCTGGTGATGATCCCGCTCGGGCCCACGAGCGTGCATCTCCTCCTCTCGACGCTGATGGGCCTCGCCATCGGCGGCGCCGCCTTTCCGGCCGTGCTGGTCGGCCTCGTCCTGCAGCTCGTGCTCTTCGGCATCGGCGGGCTGACCACGCTCGGCGTCAACACGCTGAACATCGCCCTGCCGGGCGTGCTGATCGGCGGCCTCTTGCGCGGCTTCGTCGGACGGAGCGGGAGCGGCCTCGCGATGCTCGCTGCCGGGCTGGGCGCGGCCCTGGCCGTGGTGCTCACCACGCTCGGCGTCGCGCTGGCGCTCGCCCTCTCGGGCGAGGGGCTGGCCGCGGCCGCACCCCTGATCGGCTTCGCCAACCTGCCGCTCTGCCTCGCCGAGTGCGTGGTCACGGCCTTCGCCGTGGGTTTTCTGAAGAAGGTGCGGCCGGAGCTTTTGGCGCCGGTGCCGGCCGCATGAGGGTGCCGGGGCTGGTGCTGCTCCTCTGGATGCTGGTCCTGCTCGGCCACCCGGAGACGGCCTTCGCGCATCGGCTCAAGGTTTTCGCCACGGTCGAATCCGGCAGGGTAAGCGGCTACGGCTTCTTCGTCGGCGGCGGCCGGGCGATTGCGGCGCGGGTGAGCGCCACGGCGGGCGGCGAGCCCATCGTCGAGGACCTGCCGGTCGATGCCGAGGGCCGCTTCGCCTTCGCCCATGACGGTCCGGGGCCGCTTCGGATCACCATGGACGCGGGCGAGGGGCATCGGGCCGAACTGCTCCTGCCGGCCGGGTTTCCCGTTGCCGCGCCCGGTGCCACGGGGTCCGGGGCAGCGGCCGCCTGTCCCGCCGACGGGGCGGCGCTCGCCGCCCTGATCGATGCCAGGGTCGAGGCTGTCGTAGCCCGCCACACCCGGCCCTTGGCGGAGGCGCTGGCCGAGGCCGAGGCGCGGCTGCGCTTCAGCGATGTGGTGGCGGGGATCGGCATGATCCTGGGCATGGCGGGCGTGGCCGCGTGGGTGGCGGCGAGGCGTCGGGACGCATCTTCCTCGTGATGAACGATCGTCTCCGCCTCCTCGACCCGCGCACCCGCCTCCTCGGGGCGCTCGCCCTCGTCGCCCTCGTGCTCAGCCTCGAAGGCATCGGCTTCCAGCTTCTCGCCCTGGCGGCCGCCTTCGTGCTGGCGCTTCTGGCCGGCTGGCGTCCCGCCGGCCTCGGCCGGCGGCTGGCGCATGTCGAGGGGATCATGGCGGGTCTCCTCCTCGTCCTGCCCTTCACCACGCCGGGCGCGCCACTGCTGCAGCTCGGCCCGGTCGCGGCGACGGGGGAGGGGTTGCGGCTGGCTTTCCTGCTGATGCTGCGGGTCACCGCCTCGGCGCTCGTCGTGCTGGCGCTGCTCGCCCCGCTCGAGCCGGCGAGGCTCGGCCAGGCGCTGGCCCGGCTTCGGGCGCCCGTGCGCCTGGTCCAGCTTCTGCTCCTGGCGCTGCGCTACGGAGCGCTTCTGCGGGACGAGCTTCGCCGGATGCAGGAAGCGGCGCGCGCGCGGGGTTTCCGTGGCCGTCTCTCCATCCATACGCTCCGCAGCTACGGCTGGCTCGCCGGCATGACCCTGGTGCGGGCGCTCGACCGCGTCGAGCGGGTCGAGGAGGCGATGCGCCTGCGCGGCTGGCAGGGAGCGCTGCCGGTGGCGGCGACCGGCCGGCTCGGGCTGCCGGATGCCGCTTTCGCCACGGGCGTTCTGGCTCTCCTCCTCGTCACGGTGCTCGCCGGCTCGAGCGGATGAGGGCACTTCTCGCGCTCGAAGGGATCGTCGTGCGGCGGGGCGAGAGCCTTGTGCTCGATGGCGTGGATCTGGTGCTCGAGCGGGGCGAGCGGCTGGCCCTGGTCGGTGCCAACGGGGCCGGCAAGTCGACCTTGCTTCGAACGCTGGTCGGGCTCGAGAAGCCGTGCGCCGGCCGTCTTGTCGCCTTCGGCCGGCCTTGCGCCGACGAGGCCGGCTTTCGCGCCGTGCGCCGGCGGGTGGGCCTGCTCTTCCAGGACCCGGACGACCAGCTCTTCTGCCCGACCGTGATCGAGGACGTGGCCTTCGGTCCGCTCAACCTGGGCCAGACGGCGAAGGCCGCCTTCGCCACCGCGGCCGCCACGCTCCGAAGGCTCCGCCTCGACCATCTGGCGGAGCGGATCACGCACCGGCTCTCGGGCGGCGAGAGGCGGCTCGTGGCCCTGGCCGGCCTGCTCGCCATGGCGCCGGACGTGCTCTTGCTCGACGAGCCGACCAACGCGCTCGACGACGCCAACCGGGCGCTGATGCTCGATCTTCTCGCCGGCCTCGACGCCGGCATGGTGATCGTCTCGCACGATCGCCCGGCGCTCGAGCGGCTCGCCACCCGGGCAGCGGTGCTGCAGGGCGGCAGGCTCTCGCCCGCCACCATCCATCGGCACCCGAGCCCGATGCCGCAGCTTCACATCCACGGCCTCGACGACGACCACCGCCACGACCTTCGTCCCGCCTCGGCGCCGGCGGCGATAGCCCTTGGTGACGGCGGGCGAAGGGCGCAGGCTCCGCCGGGCATCCCGGATGACCGGGCAACGGAGGAGGACGGACATGCCGAAGGTCGAGACCAGCGACGGCGTGGCGCTGCACTATGACGAGGCGGGGAGCGGCCCGCCGGTCCTGCTGATTCCCGGCTGGTCGCAGACGGCGGCCCAGTTCGAGGCCCAGCTTCTGGGCCTCCGGGACCGCCATCGCCTGATCGCCCTCGACCATCGGGGCCACGGCGAATCCGAGAAGCCCGAGCACGGCTACCGCATCGCCCGGCTCGCGAAGGACGTCCGGGACGTGCTCGAGGCGCTCCGGCTCGACCGCGTGACCCTGCTCGGCCATTCCATGGGCTGCTCGGTGATCTGGAGCTACCTCGACACCTTCGGCGCCGCCCGCCTGAGCCGGCTCGTGCTGGTCGACCAGATGCCCTTCATCATGGCCAATCCCGTCTGGTCGGACGAGGAGCGGCTCGCGGCCGCGCCGATCCTCGACCAAGAGAGCCTCTATCCGACCGTCAACGGCCTCGCCGGGCATGGCGGGATCGAGGCGACCCGGCAGTTCATCGGCGGGATGTTCACCGAAGCGTACGACCGCGCCAGGGTCGAATGGGTGATCGAGCAGAACCTGAAGCTGCCCCGCCGCCATGCCGCGACCCTGCTCTACAACCACGCGACCCAGGACTGGCGCGACGTCATCCGCCGCATCACCCTGCCCACGCTCATCATCGGCGGCAGGCGGAGCCTGATCGACTGGCGCTCGCAAGTGTGGATGCAGAGCGTCATTCCGGGCTCACGGCTCGAGATCTTCGAGGAGGACGAGGGCGGCAACCATTTCATGTTCATGGAGAATCCGGAGAAGTTCAATCGGCTGGTGGCGGCGTTCCTCGCCTGACCATTCGCCCCTCCGAAGCGGAAGAGCGACAGCGGCTTGACAAGGGGCGGGCCGAGACCCTAGCTCTCATCCACGTTTCCGCTGTGAAAGAAAAAGTTCTACACATATCATGTGTATTGAGGAGCCCGTCATGCCGCCCTTCGCCCGCAGCATCCTCCTGGCCGCCGCCTTCGTGCTCGCGCTGCAACCCTGGCAGGAAGGCGAGGGGGCGGAGCTCGACGAGCTGGTCGTCGACTGGGCCTTCTACAATCCGGTCAGCCTCGTCCTGAAGAGCCAGGGTCTGATCGAAGAGGAATTCGAGCCGGACGGCATCGAGGTACGCTGGGTGCAGTCGCACGGCTCGAACAAGGCGCTCGAGTATTTGAGCGCCGATGCCATCCACTTCGGCTCGACCGCCGGGGCGGCGGCCCTGGTCGGGCGGATCAACGGCAACCCGATCAAGTCGGTCTACGTCTATTCCAAGCCGGAATGGACGGCGCTCGTGACCACCGCCGACAGCCCTATCCGGAGGGTCGAGGATCTGCGGGGTAGAAGCATCGCCGTCACCCGCGGCACCGATCCGCACATCTTCCTGATGCGGGCGCTCGCCGATGCCGGCCTCGGCGCCGACGACGTCACCTTCGTTCTCCTGCAACACGCCGACGGCCGGGCCGCCCTCTCGCGCGGCGACGTCGATGCCTGGGCCGGTCTCGATCCGATGATGGCCTCGGCCGAGCTCGAGGAGGGGGCCAGGCTCTTCTACCGCAACGCCGACGCCAATAGCTGGGGCATCCTGAATGTCCGGGAGGAATTCGCGGCGGAGCATCCGGAGATCATCGCCCGTGTGCTGGGCGTCTACGAGAAGGGCCGGAAGTGGGCGCTGGCTCACCCGGACGAGCTCGCGGCGCTGCTCGCCGAGGAGGCCGGCATTCCGGTCGAGGTGGCCAGGAAGCAGCTCGTCGAGCGGACCGAGCTGACCCACAACCGGATCGGCGAGGCGCAGCGGACCTCGATCCTCGAGGCCGGCCTCGCCTTGCAGGGGGCCGGCGTCGTCGACGCCTCGGTCGATGTCGAGGCGGTGCTGGACGAGCTGATCGAGCAGCGCTTCGGCGAAGCGCTGACCAACTGAGCGCGAAGAACGGGCGGGAAGGAAGAGGGTTCATGGCCAGGGCCGACATCGCAGCAGAGCTGGCCGCGCCCGCCTTGCGTGGCAGCGTGCGCGCCTCGTCCCTCGTGTCCAGGCTCGCCAACCCGCTGGTCCTCGGCCTCGCGCTGCCCGTCCTTCTGGCGCTGGCCTGGGAGGCGGCAGCGGCCGCGGGGCTGGTCTCCCGCCGGCTGATGCCGCCGCCGAGCCGGATCTTCCAGACCCTCCTCGGGCTCGCCCTTTCCGGCGATCTCTGGCAGCACGTCTGGATCACCACCTGGCGCGTGGCGGTGGGCTTCGTTCTCGGCACGATCGCGGGCACGGCGATCGGTGCGGCTTCGGGATATTCCGGCCTGATGCGCCGGCTCGTCGATCCGACGCTTCAGGGCCTTCGCGCCGTGCCGTCGATCGCCTGGGTGCCGCTCTTCATCCTCTGGCTCGGCATCTTCGAGGAATCGAAGGTGGCGCTGATCGCGGTCGGCGTCTTCTTTCCGGTCTATCTCGGCGTCATGGGCGAGATTCTCTCGGTCGACCGCAAGATCGTCGAGGTCGGCCGCATCTTCCGCCTTTCCGGCCCCGCCCTCGTCCGCCGCATCCTCCTGCCGGCCATCCTGCCGGCCTATGTCCTCGCGCTTCGGGCCGGCCTCGGACTCGGGTGGATGTTCGTGGTCGCCGCCGAGTTCATGGGCGCATCCAAAGGCCTCGGCTATCTCCTGGTCGATGGCCAGCAGCTCGGCAAGCCGGATCAGATCATCGCCTCGATCCTCGTCTTCGCCGTGCTCGGCAAGCTCTCGGATGCGCTTCTGGTCAGCGCCACGCGCCCCTTCCTTCGCTGGACGGACGGCTTCGCGCCGCGGGACAGGGGATAGCGGCGATGCTGCGCTTCGATCGGGTCGACAAGGTCTACCCCAACGGCACCCATGCCCTCTCGCAGCTCTCGCTCGGGCTCGATCCGGGCGAGATCGTGGCGGTGATCGGCGGCTCCGGCTGCGGCAAGTCCACCCTGCTCAGGCTTGCCGCCGGGCTCGACGGGCCGAGCTCGGGCCGGGTCATGGTCGGCGAGACCGCCGTCACGGCGCCGCACCCGGCCGTCGGCATCGTCTTTCAGGAACCGCGCCTTCTGCCCTGGCTCGATGTCGCCGGCAATATCGGCTTCGGCCTCGCCCATCTCCCACGCTTCGAGCGTGATGCGCGGACCGGCCGGGCGCTGGAGCGGATCGGCCTCGCCGGCTACGGGCAGGCCTGGCCGCGCGAGCTCTCGGGCGGCCAGGCGCAGCGCGTCGCCATCGCCCGCGCCCTCGTCGCCCGCCCCGAGGTCCTTCTTCTGGACGAGCCCTTCTCGGCCCTCGACGCCTTCACCCGGGCCGACCTGCAGCAGGCGCTGCTGGCACTCTGGGAGAGCGATCGCCCGACCCTGCTTCTCGTGACCCACGACGTCGAGGAGGCGATCCTGCTCGCCGATCGCGTGGTCGTGATGCAGCCGAGCCCGGGGCGCGTCTTCAGGGAGATCCGGCCCGCCCTGCCGCGCCCGCGCCACCGGCTCGACGACGCCTTCATTGCCATCGAGCGGCGGGTGCTGCATGCCCTGGACGGCTCGCTCGGCCTCGCCCGCCAGCGCGCCAGCACCCAGGCCAATGTCGCCGTCGGCGGCTGGTAGAAGCCGCCTCGGGAGAGTGTGGAGGTCACGCCGATGCTCGACGCCGCCGCCCTGAAGGCGCTCCAGGCGCCCCTGAAGGAACGCTACCGCAAGGATGCCGAAGCAGCCTGGATCACGCTCTGCGCCACCGGCGAGATCGACGATCAGGGCATCGCCTGCAAGGTCGAGACGGGACGTGCCATCCGGAAGGCCGGGCTGCACCCCGCCACCGGCGGCAGCGGCCAGGAGCTCTGCTCCGGCGACATGCTGCTCGAGGCGCTCGTCGCCTGCGCCGGGGTGACGCTGAAGGCCGTGGCGACGGCGCTCGGCATCGAGCTCGCCTCGGGCCGGGTCACCGCCGAGGGCGACCTCGATTTTCGCGGCACGCTCGGCGTCGACCGGGAGGCGCCGGTGGGCTTCGCGGCCATCCGCCTCCGCTTTCACCTCGAGACCGGGGCATCCAAGGACGAGCTCGATTCGCTCCTCAGGCTCACCGAGCGCTACTGCGTCGTCTACCAGACCCTCGCGCGCGGCCCGAAGCTGAGCGCCGAGCTGGTCGAGGCCGCCTGAAGCGCAATCCTCCGGCATTGACCGATTCGTCCCGGTCGCGCTTGATGGCCCATGCCGTTTGACGTGCGGACGGGTCGGAGAGAGGGGGAGGGACGCCATGAGCCGGGTTCTCTGGCAGCCGGGGGAGGAGCGAGCCGCCGCGACGGCGATCATGCGGATGGCGCGGCGGCACGGCTTCGATGGTGCCGATGCGGTCGAGCGGCTCCGCCGCTGGTCGGTGGCCGAGCCCGCCGCCTTCTGGGCCGAGATCTGGGAGCTCGGCGCCGTGCGGGCGAGCGCTCCGGCCGAGAGCGTCCTCGAGGATGGCGACAGGATGCCGGGGGCGCGCTGGTTCACCGGCGCCAGGCTGAATTTCGCGGAGAACCTGCTGCGCCGCGAGGATGCGACGCCGGCCCTGATCTTCCGGGGGGAGGACGGCAGCCGCCGCGAGCTCTCGTGGGCGGAGCTGCAGGCGGAGGTCAGGGCCTTCGCGGCCGCTCTCGGTGCCGAGGGTGTGGGCGTCGGCGATCGGGTCGCGGGCTATCTGCCGAACATTCCCGAAGCCATCATCGCCATGCTGGCGACGACGGCCCTGGGCGCGATCTGGTCCTCGGCCTCGCCCGATTTCGGCGTTGCCGGCGTGATCGACCGCTTCGGGCAGATCGAGCCCAAGGTGCTGGTCACCGTCGACGGCTACCCTTACGGCGGCAAGCGCCTCGACATCCGGCCCAAGGTGAGGGAGGTGGCGGCAGCGCTTCCGTCCCTCCAGCGCACCGTGGTCGTGCCGTTTCTGGATGCGGCCCCCGATCTCGGCGGGATCGATCATGGTCTTGTCTGGAGCGACTTCTGCCACGAGGAGGCGCCGCCGCTCGCCTTCGCCCAGCTCCCTTTCGACCACCCGGTCTACATCCTCTACTCGTCGGGCACGACCGGCACGCCCAAGGCGATCGTCCACGGCGCCGGCGGCACGCTGCTGCAGCACATCAAGGAGCATCTCCTGCACTGCGATACGCGCTCGGGCGACCGCTGCTTCTACTTCACCACCTGCGGCTGGATGATGTGGAACTGGCTGGTCGGCGGCCTGGCGCTCGAGGAGACGCTGGTCCTCTTCGACGGCTCCCCCTTCCATCCCGAGCCCGGCACCCTCTTCGACATGGCCCAAGAGGAGCGGCTCGCCGTCTTCGGCACGAGCGCCAAATATATCGACGCCTGCAAGAAGGCCGGGCTCCGGCCGAGGGACACCCATGATCTCGGCGCCCTTCGCGCCATTCTCTCGACCGGCTCGCCCCTGGTGCCGGAGAGCTTCGACTACGTCTACGATGCCATCAAGCCGGACCTGCAGCTCGCTTCGATATCGGGCGGCACCGACATCGTCTCCTGCTTCGTGCTCGGCAATCCGGCGGGGCCGGTGCATCGGGGCGAGATCCAGATGCGCGGCCTCGGCATGGCGGTCGAGGTCTGGAGCGACGAGGGCAGGCCGGTCCTGGGCGAGAAGGGCGAGCTCGTGTGCACGGCGCCCTTTCCCTGCATGCCCGTGCGTTTCTGGAACGATCCGGACGGCAGCCGCTACCACGATGCCTATTTCGCGAGGTTCCCCGGCATCTGGTGCCACGGCGACTTCGCGGAGCTCACCGAATTTGGCGGCATCGTGATCCACGGCCGCTCGGACGCGGTGCTGAACCCGGGCGGCGTGCGCATCGGCACGGCCGAGATCTACCGTCAGGTCGAGCAGATCCCGCAAGTTCTGGAGAGCATCTGCATCGGCCAGGAATGGGAGGGCGACGTGCGCGTGGTCCTCTTCGTCCGCCTCGCCGAGGGTGCGGCACTCGATGCGGCGCTGGAGCAGGCGATCCGCGCGCGCATCCGCGCCAACTGCACGCCCCGCCACGTCCCGGCCCGGATCGTCCAGGTCGCCGACATCCCGCGCACGCGCTCGGGCAAGATCAGCGAGATCGCGGTGCGCGACGTGGTGCACGGTCGGCAGGTCAAGAACACCGAGGCCCTGGCCAACCCCGCGGCGCTCGATCTCTACCGCGACCTCGAAGCCTTGCGGACGTGAGCGGCGCCATGAGCGGCAGCCGGGCCCTGGTCCGGCTTCTGGCCGCCGCCTTGGTCGGCGCCGGCCTCGTCGCCGGCGGCTGGTTCGTGGGGGAGGGCTTTCGCGAGGGTCGGTCCGCCGAGCGGGTGGTGACCGTGAAGGGCCTGGCCGAGCGCGAGGTGCAGGCCGATCTCGCCCTCTGGCCCATGCGCTTCGTGGCCACCGACGACGATCTGGGCGAGGCGCAGGCGGCGCTGGCGCGGGCGGAGGCCGCCGTCCTCGCCTTTCTGGAAGGGGGTGGCATCGGGCGCGACGCCATCGAGGTGCAGGGCATCGACGTCACCGATCTGCTGGCCCAGGCCTATCGCACCGGTCCGGTCGAGAGCCGCTACATCGTCGGCGAGAACCTGATGGTCCGGCTCGCCGACGTCGAGACGGTGCGAGCACTCTCGCAGGAGGTGGGCAAGCTGGTCGAGGCCGGGGTCGTGCTCACCAGCGAGGGCATGCGCGGCCCCTTCTACCTCTTCACCCGCCTGAACGACGTCAAGCCCGGCATGATCGCCGAGGCCACCGCCAACGCCCGTGCCGGTGCCGAGCAGTTCGCCTTGGACAGCGGCAGCACCATCGAGGGCATCCAGCGGGCCAACCAGGGTCTCTTCCAGATCCTGCCGCGCGACAACGCCCCGGGCCAGAGCGAGGAGCTGCAGGTCGCGAAGACGGTGCGCGTGGTGACGACCATCGATTATCGGCTGGCGGACTGAGAATGTCCGAGAGCACCGATATCGTGCTCGTGCAGCTCGACCCGGAGGCGCCGCCGGGCCTCATCGCCGCTGCGGTCGAGGAGGCGGGCCTGACGCTGACGGTCCGCGAAGCCGGCAAGGAGCCCATCGCCGACGAATCCGGCCGGGGAGCCGGCCTGATCGTTCTCGGCAGCGCTGCCACCGCCTTCGATCCGCGAGCGCCGGCTCTGGCGTTGCTTCGTGACAGCCTGGAGCAGGAGCGGCCCATTCTCGCGCTCGACGCCGGTGCAGCGCTTCTCGCGGCCGCACTCGGCGGTGCCGTGCGCGCCGGCGAATCGCACGAGTTCAACTATGTGGATCTGGCACCGACCGTACTCGCCGGGACCGATCCGGTTCTTTGCGCCCTCGGCACCGGGCTGCCATTCATGGAATGGCACGACGATGCCATCGATCTGCCGGACGGCATCGCCATCCTCACCCGCTGCGGCCGCGGCCGACCCCAGGCCTTCCGTGCCGGACGAAGCGCGTACGGGCTGCGCTTTCATGCGGGTGCCACAGCCGAATTGATCCGCCGCTGGACCGCGATCCGCGCTGCCGCCAGCAACAATCCCGCCATCCGTGTACGCATCGGCGCCGAGATGGTCCGCCACCAGGAGCGCGCCGAGCGCTTCGGCCGCGAGGTCATCGGAGCGTGGCTGGCGCTGGCACGGAGCGGATAGGCCAGGCGCCTCCTCTACGACGCCTGCTCCTCGATTCGGGTGTGTCCGGCGCCCTGGGCGAGCGAGGCCTCGAGGAAGGGGTCGAGGTCGCCGTCGAGCACGGCGGTCGGGTTGGGGCTTTCGGTGCCGGTCCGAAGGTCCTTCACCATCTTGTAGGGATGGAGGACGTAGGAGCGGATCTGGTGGCCGAAGCCGATGTCGGATTTGGTCGCTTCCGTCGCGTCCTGGGCGGCCCGGCGCTTCTGCAGCTCGAGATCGTAGAGCTTGGCCCTGAGCATGTTCATGGCCGTCGCCCGGTTCTTGTGCTGGCTCCGGTCGTTCTGGCAGGCGGCGACGATGCCGGTCGGCAAATGGGTGAGGCGGACGGCGGAATCGGTCCGGTTGACGTGCTGGCCGCCGGCGCCGGAGGCCCTGTAGGTGTCGACCTTGAGGTCCTTGTCCTGGATCTCGATCTCGATCGAATCGTCCACCTCGGGGCTGATCCACACGCTGGCGAAGCTGGTATGGCGCCGGGCGGCGCTGTCATAGGGCGAGATGCGCACGAGGCGATGCACACCCGACTCGGTCTTGAGCCAGCCATAGGCGTTGGTGCCGACGACCTTGATGGTCGCCGACTTGATGCCGGCCTCCTCGCCGCCGTTCTCCTCGATCCACTCGATCTTGTAGCCCTTGGCCTCGGCCCAGCGCAGATACATGCGCAAGAGCATCTCCGCCCAGTCCTGGCTCTCGGTGCCGCCGGCCCCGGCCTGGACCTGCACGAAGGCGTTGTTGCCGTCGGCCTCGCCCGAGAGCAGGCTCTGCAGGGCGAGCTTGTCGATCCGTGCCTTGATCGCCCGGAGCTCCGCCTCGATCGAATCGAGGGTTTGGACATCCTCCTCCGCCTCGGCGAGCTCGGCGAGCTCCATCGCATCGGACCTGGCCCGCTCCATGGCGAGCTGGGCGTCGATGGCGTCGGCCAGATGCTGGCGCTCGCGCATCAGCGCCTGCGCCTTCCCGGCATCGTTCCAGAGGTTCGGGTCCTCGCTCAGGCTGTTCAGCTCGTCCCGTCGCCTCAGGGCGTTCTCCCAGTCAAAGATGCCTCCGCAGCAGGACCAGGCCCTGCTCGACGGAGTCGTTCAGATTGATGATCTCGGCACGCATGGCAGTTCTCGCTTTCGATCGTTGGCCGGAGGGGGGTGGAAGCCGTCAGTAGAGGCCGCCGGCGCTGCCGCCGCCGGTGGCGCGGGGCAGGCTGGGCAGAACCCCTCCCGTGTCGTTCGGGCTCGCGGCGGTGAGGGCGCCGACCGACCGGGTGGTGGGCTCGGTGCCGGGCAGGAAGGCCTCGGCGATCACCCTTTGCGTGTCGGGGCCGGGCAGGAGCCCGGTATCGGCATCGATCCGCACCACCCGGATGCCGGGGGGCGTGCGGAAGGGTGTCGCCGGCTCGTCGGCGAGGGCGGCGGTCATGAAGTCGATCCAGATCGGCAGGGCGACGCTCGCACCTGTGGTCCTGCGCCCGAGATTGCGCGGCTGGTCGAAGCCGACATAGACGCCGACCACGAGGTCCGGCGAAAAGCCGATGAACCACGCATCGCGGGAATCGTTGGTGGTGCCGGTCTTGCCGCCGAGCGGCTTGCCGATCCGGCTCGCCGCCACCGCGGTGCCGCGCTCCACCACGCCTTCGAGCATGGACACCATCTGGTAGGCGTGCGGCGCGTCCTCCACCACGGGCCGGATGTCGGGCAGCACCGGCGGCGGCTCGCCGTCCCAGGCGAGCTTCTGGCAATCGGGGCAGGGCCGCTGGTCGCGCCGCATCACCGTCCGGCCGAAGCGGTCCTGGATGCGCTCGACCAGTCGTCCCTCGATCTCGCGCCCGCCATTGACCAGCATGGCATAGGCCTCGGTCAGGCTCATCAGGTCGACCTCGTTGGCGCCGAGCGCCGCCGCGAGATTCGTGCCGAGGCCGCGGTCGATGCCGAAGCGGTGGGCGACGTCGACCACCTTGTCCATGCCGATCTCGCGGGCGAGGCGCACGGTCATCAGATTGCGCGATTTCTCGATGCCGACCCGCAGCGTGCTCGGTCCGTAGAAGGAATCGCTGTAGTTCTCCGGTTTCCAGACCGGCTGGTCGGGCCCCTGGTCGATCACGAGCGGTGCATCGAGGACGATGCTGGCGGGCGTGAAGCCGTTCTCCAGGGCCGCCAGGTAGACGAACGGCTTGAAGGCCGAGCCCGGCTGCCGGTAGGCCTGGGTCGCGCGGTTGAACTGGCTCTGGCGGAAGCTGAAGCCGCCGCTCATGGCCAGAACGCGGCCGGTATGCGGGTCGAGCGCCACGAGCGCGCCCTCGACCGACGGCCGCTGACGGAGCGCCCACCTGCCGTTTCCCTCGTCGTCCGTGACCCACTCGACGGCGATCAGGTCGCCCGGTGCCAGGACGTCGCTCACCGCCTCGACCGACGGGCCGAACTCGCCCTGGCCGAGCTCCGGCGTCGCCCAGCTGACCTGGGCCAGCGCCAAAGGCGCCGTGCTGCCGTCGGCGAAGCCGATCTCGGCGGTGCTGCGACCAGCCTCGCGCACGAGGGCGACGCGCCAGGGATCGATCTCGAAGCCCGGATCGAAGGCGGCGACCGCCGCCGGCCAGTCGGCGGTGGCGGCCGGATCGAGCCGGCCGAGCGGTCCCCGCCAGCCCTGGCGCTCGCGGTCGTAGGCGGCAAGGCCGCGGCGCAGGGCCGCGTCGGCGAGGCCCTGCAGCTCGGGATCGACCGTGGTGCGGACCGAAAGCCCGCCCTGGTAGAAGCCGTCCTCGCCGAACTCACGGACGAGCTGGCGGCGGACATCCTCGGTGAAGAAGTCGGCCCTGGCGTAATCGACGCTGTCGCGGCTGCGGGTGACCAGAGGCTCGGCGATCGCCGCATCGTGCTCGGCTCTGGTGATCGCACCGTCGTCGAGCATCCGGTCGAGCACGTAGTCACGCCGGGCGCGGGCGAGCCCGGGTGCCCGGTCCGGGTCGTAGGTCGAGGGCGCCTTGGGCAGGGCGGCGAGAAAGGCGGCCTCGCCGAGCGTCAGCTCGTCGAGCGCCTTGTCGAAATAGCTGAGCGCCGCCGCCGCCACGCCGTAGGAGCGGCGGCCGAGGAAGATCTCGTTCAGGTAGAGCTCGAGAATGCGGTCCTTCGTGAAGGTCTGCTCGATGCGGAGTGCGAGGATGGCTTCCTTGATCTTGCGCTCGAGCGACACTTCGTTGGTCAAGAGGAAGTTCTTCGCGACCTGCTGGGTGATGGTGGAGGCGCCCTGCGGCCGCTGGCCGGTGCCGAGGGCCTCGAGATTGTCTTTCGCCGCCCGGACGATGCCGACCGGATCGATGCCGAAATGGCTGTAGAAATTCTTGTCTTCGGCCGAGACGAAGGCCTGCTTGACGGTGGCCGGAATGGCGTCGACGGGCACGAAGACCCGCTTCTCGTGCGCGTACTCGGCGAGCAGCCGGCCGTCGGCGGCATGGATGCGGGTGACGGTCGGCGGCTGGTAGTCGGCGAGCCGTGCGAAATCCGGCAGATCCGCGGCATATCGGTGGACGATATAGGCCACGCCCGCGCCGGCGACGACCAGCCAGATCGCGGCGGTGACCCCGAGCCAGGCCATGGCTTTGACGAGCCAGCGCAAGACGCTCATCCCTTCGCTAACAGATGCCGGTCGCCGGCGTGCGGCGGCAGAGCTTCATTCTCGAGACGTGCAGGCTCGAGCGCGGCCGATTCCACCGGGGGCACGCTCTCGATGCCGTGAGACGGTCGTTGCATCAGATGGTGAAGGGTGCGCCGCATGCCCAGAGGCAGCCTCAGCTTCGCGCATGCACCACCCCGAAATAGCGGTCGATGGCCCCCAGCGTCGCCTCCACCAGCCGCTCCTGGTAGTCGGGGTCGGCGAGATTGGCGGCGTCGGTGGGATTGGAGAGGTAGCCGAGCTCGAGGAGCACGGAGGGCGTGTCGGGCGATTTCAGCACGACGAAGCCGGCGAAGCGCCGCGTGTTGCGCAAGAGCCTCGTGACCTCGCCGAGCTCGGCCGTCAGCACGTCGGCGAACTCGATGGATTTGTTGTTGGTGTCGCGCTGCGCGAGGTCGATCAGGATGCCCGCGACCACCTCGTCGTGCACCGAAAGGTCGGTGCCGGCGATGATGTCGGCCTTGTTCTCCTTGGCCGCGAGCAGCGCCGCCTCGCTGTCCGACGCGGTATCGGAAAGGGTGTAGACCGAAGCGCCCCTGAGGCTGGAGTCGGTGAGGCTGTCGGCATGGATGGAGATGAAGAGTGCCGCGTTGGCCCGGTGCGCCCTGGCGATGCGATCGCGGAGTGCCACGAACTCGTCGTTCTTGCGGGTCAGCACCACGTCGTAGCGGCCGGTGCTCTCGATCAGCGCCTTCAGCCGATGCGCGATCTGCCGCGTGATCACCTTCTCCGGAACCCCGTTGATACCGATGGTGCCCGGATCGATGCCGCCATGGCCGGCATCGATGACGATGATCCGCCGGCGCAGGGGCGGGTCGGCCGGCTGCAGCGGCGGCGCCGGCGTCGCCGCCGCGGCGACGACCTCGGGAGGCCGCTCGGCGGGCGGCGCCGGAATGGGCACGACGCCCGGATCGACGGGCGGTCCGGCCAGCTGCGTCGGACGTGGCCGGGGCCGTGCGAAGCGGGGCGGGATGGCGGCCGGCCGGGACGCCGCGGGGGCCGCCGCCACGGCGGGTGCGGAGGCTCGCGGCAGGGCCGCGATGTCGATCAGGAGGCGATGGTGGCGAACCCCGTCCGATGGCGCCAGCCGCTCCTGGCGAACGATGCGGAACGGACGGCCGACATCGACGACGAGGCGTGCCCGGTCCGGCCCGAGCCGGCCGTAGGTGACGCTCTTCGCGAGCCCGCGCGGGCGGTTCTGCGGATGCTCGCGCACGCGCCAGCGCACGTCGTCGAGGTCGACCACCAGCCGTGGCGGGCCGTCGAGCGCCCGGGTGCTGAACCCGACCGGCCCGTCCATGTCCAGCACGACCCGGGTGATTCCGTCGTTGACGCCGAACCGTACGCCCGTGACTTCCGGCGCCTCGCCCGCCGGCACCCTCGCGGGCAGGAGCAGGACGATCAGGGCGAGGAGCACGAGGGCCATCGCCCGCCACGGCACGCCTGGCCGGCAAGCGGCGCCCCGAACCCGTATCTGGTGCATTGGCAACCCGTCGCTACTCCATCTCGTGGGGTGATTATCGCATTGTAGTCGCCAGGGACAGTTATTATAGTCCTGCCCATGGTACGAGTAGGTCAAGGAAGGGGACGAGTCGAGTGGCCGTGCCGGTTGCTGCGGCGATCGTCCGCGAGTCCAGGCCCGCTCGGCGATCGAGCCTTCCCAACGGCATCGGAGGATCGAGCGGCGGACTATCCGCCGATTCGACGCTGTGGCCGGCGTTCATCCAGGAGGCCATCTTCCGTGGTGGCCGACCCGCCGGTCCCGGCGCGATTGCCGCCTCGAAACTCGAATCTGCCATGGCCCGACGCGCGGCGCCCGTCCGGCATGCCGAGGCATGCCGCGTGACGGTCGGGACGCGTCCCATCACAACCAGCCCGCCGACCGCGTTCTCGCGGTGGTGCGCCAAGAGACGCCCGCTTCGTCGCCGCAGCCCCGGCGCCGGCCGCGAACCCGGGCGGGAGACCTTCTTCAATGACCAAACGCATGCTCATCGATGCGACACATCCGGAGGAGACCCGGGTCGTCGTGTTGCAGGACCAGCATCTCGTTGATTTCGATTTCGAATCGTCGACCAAAAAGCAGCTCAAGGGCAACATCTACCTCGCCAAGGTGACGAGGGTCGAGCCGTCGCTGCAGGCCGCCTTCGTCGAGTACGGCGGCAACCGGCACGGGTTTCTCGCGTTCAGCGAAATCCACCCCGATTATTTCCAGATCCCGCAGGCCGATCGCGAGCTGCTGGCCAAGCTCGAGCGGGAGAGCGCCGAGGCCGAGGCGCCCAACGGCAACGGTCGGGGTGGAGACCATAACGGCCATGGCCGCGGCAAGCAGCACGCCGAGCCGGCGGAGGACGACGGCAGCGGCGAGGGAGCCGACGGCGAGGCGACCGAGGGCAATGGCGACGAGGTCGAGCGGCCGATCCGGGTGCGCGAGGATTCCGACGAGGAGACCGCCGACGTCATCAGCGAGCAGGCTCGCCGGCGGGCGCGGCTGCTGCGCTCCTACAAGATCCAGGAGGTGATCAAGCGGCGGCAGATCATGCTGGTGCAGGTCGTCAAGGAGGAGCGCGGCAACAAGGGCGCGGCGCTCACCACCTATCTGTCGCTGGCCGGCCGCTACTGCGTCCTGATGCCCAACACGGCGCGCGGCGGCGGCATCAGCCGCAAGATCAACAGCTCCGAGGATCGCAGCAAGCTCAAGGCCATCGTCGCCGAGCTCGACGTGCCGCAGGGCATGGGCCTGATCGTGCGGACCGCCGGGCAGCAGCGCAACCGCACCGAGATCAAGCGCGACTACGACTACCTGATGCGCCTCTGGAGCGACATTCGCGACACCACGCTCAAGAGCGTCGCCCCGGCGCTGATCTACGAGGAGGGCGATCTGGTCAAGCGGGCGATGCGCGACCTCTACAGCCGCGACATCGACGAGGTGCTGGTCGAGGGTGAGGAGGCGCACCGGACGGCGAAGCGCCTGATGACGATGATGATGCCGTCCCGCGCCCGGCACGTGAAGCTCTACAAGGAGGAGCTGCCGCTCTTCTTCAAGTGGAAGGTCGAGGACCAGCTCGACGCCATGCACAGCCCGATCGTGCAGCTCCCCTCCGGCGGCTCGATCGTGATGCACGCCACCGAGGCGCTGATCGCGATCGACGTCAACTCGGGCAAGTCCACCCGCGAGCGGCATATCGACGAAACGGCGGTCAAGACCAATCTCGAGGCCGCCGACGAGATCGCCCGCCAGCTCCGGCTGAGGGACCTGGCGGGGCTCGTGGTCATCGATTTCATCGATATGGGAGAGATGCGCCATCAACGCGCGGTCGAGCGCCGGGTCAGGGAAGCCCTGAAGATCGACCGGGCCCGCATCCAGCTCGGCAAGATCAGCATGTTCGGCCTGCTCGAGCTGTCGCGCCAGCGCCTGCGGCCGAGCCTGCAGGAGCTGAGCTCCCGCGTCTGCCCCACCTGCCAGGGTTTGGGATCGGTGCGGTCGACGGAATCCTGCGCGCTGCAGGCGCTCCGGCTCGCCGAGGAGGCGGGCATTCGGGGCGAGGCCAGGATTCTGCGGCTGACCTTGCCGGGCGATGTCGCCCTCTATCTGCTGAACCAGAAGCGTGACGGCCTCGTGCGGGTGGAGCAGCGTTACGCGATGCGGGTCGAGGTGGTCGTCGACCCGGAGCTGACGCACGGCCATCATGCGGTCGAGATCGTGCAGCGCCGGACCGCCGACGAAACCCCGCCGCAGCGGCCGGCGGCGGAGCCGGCGGTCGAGGGGGCCGAATCCGACCGGGCCGAGGCGGACGCGACGGAGGCGGGCGGGCCGGGTGAGCGCGGTCCGGCGGCGGCCGAGGATGAGGAGGATGGCGGCCGGCGTCGCCGTCGGCGTCGTCGTCGGCGCCGGCGGTCGGACGAGAACGGCGGGGATGCGTCCGCCCCACCGGCGGCGATGCCCGAGGGTGGCGCCGAGCAGGATCCGGAGCGGGCGGCGGCCGGGGAGGAACCGGTCGCAGTGGAGCCGGCGGACGACGCGGGGCCGACTGGCGAAGGTGACGGCTCGTCCGGCACCGGCGAGGGGGCGGTCGAGGCCGCGGGCGCCGGCGAGCCGCCGGCGGAGAGCGCGAAGCCGCGGCGGCGGCGCTCGCGCCGTCCCGCGAAGGAGCCGGCGGCGCTGCCGCCGGCGGAGGGCGCGGACGAGGCCGTCGTTCAGGCGGTGGAGCGCGGCGATCCCGAGGCGGTCGCGGCCGAGCCCGCGCCGACCGGGACAAAGGGAATCGAGCCCGTGCCCGAGCCCGTTCCGGCGGAGGCCGGCGAGACCGGAGCGGAGTCCGAGCCGGTCGCGAGCGGCGAGATCACGGTCGAGCCCCTTTCGGAGGAGGCCGAGGCTTCCTTTGGGCAAGCGGCCGAAGGAACGTCGGGGCCGCTGATGAGCGAGACGGACGAGCCGGTGCCGGAGGAAGCGGGAACCGAGCGGGCTTCGGAGCCGGCGGCATCGCCCGAGCCGGCCCCTTCCGAGGAGCGCGAGATGGCGCTGGCCGAGGAGGCGGCCGAGCCGCAGCCGGCGAGGCAGGGCTGGTGGAGCCGATGGGTCCGCTGAAGCGCCCACGTGGCGATCGGTGAAGCCGCAAAACTTCATCCGATGTTAACGCTCGATGGGCTAGATTAGGCCGACTGAAGGGTGCTTCTCGCGCGATCTGCGGCACCGGCGAGCGACGGGAGACGAAGGTGAGGGCTTGGCGCGCGGTCCTGGTTCTGGTTCTGGTCGTGCTCGCCGTCACGGCGCGGCCGCTCCTGGCGCAGGGCCTGATCCGCGACGCCGAGGTGGAGGCCGAGCTGAGGCGGATCGCCGATCCGATCTTTCTCGCCGCCGGTCTCGATCCCGACAGCGTCGAGATCTACATGATCAACGATCCGACGCTGAACGCCTTCGTCGCCGGCGGCCAGAATCTCTTCATCCACACCGGCCTCATCCTGCGGACCGAGACGCCGGACCAGCTCGCCGGCGTGATCGCCCACGAGACGGGCCATATCGCCGGCGGGCATCTGTCGCGCTCCCGCGATGCCATGAGCCAGGCGCAGTTCGAATCGATCATCGGCGCCCTGCTCGGCGCCGCCGCCATGGTCGCGGGCGCGCCGCAGGTGGGCACGGCGATCATCGCCGGCGGCGCCACCGTGGCCGAGCGCAACCTTCTGAAGTTCAGCCGCGGCCAGGAGCAGGCCGCCGATCAGGCGGCGATACGGTATCTGGCGGCGGAGAAGCTGCCGCCGACCGGGCTCGCCGAGTTCTTCCGCATCCTGGAGAACCAGAACCTGCGGATCAGCGCCGAAGGACCCTCCTATCTCCGCACCCATCCGCTCACCCGCGACCGCATCGCCTTCGTCGACAACGAGGTGGCCCATTCCCCCTATGAGGGCCGCACCTATCCGGCTGATCTCGAGGAGGAGCACGCGCGGGTTCGCGCCAAGCTCGAGGGCTTCCTGCTCGATCCCGTGGAGGTGATCCAGCGCAACGGCGGCGACACGTCGAACGAGCGCTACGCACGGGCGGTGGCCCTCTTCCGTCGCGGCGAGACGGATCGTGCGCTCGAGCTGATCGACGGTCTGATCGGCGAGCGCCCCGACGATCCCTATCTCCAGGAGCTGCGCGGCCAGGTGCTGTTCGAGAGCGGCCGTGTCGCCGAAGCCATCGCACCGTACCGGGCGGCCCTGGCCGGGCGCGCCGATTCCGCGCTGATCCGCTTCGGCCTCGCGCGGGCGCTGCTCGAGGATCCGGATCCCGAGCGGGTCGGCGAGGCCGCCGCCCTGTTGCGCGAGGTGGTTCGGGTGGAGCCGGACAATGCCTTCGCCTGGCGCTTTCTCGGTGTCGCCGAAGGTCGGCTCGGCAACGCGGGACGGGCCTCGCTGGCGCTCGCCGAGAACGCCGTGCTGCTGCGCAAACCGGAGGATGCGGCGCTCTATCTGCGCCGGGCTCGCCAGTACGTGCAGCCCAATGACCCGGAATGGTTCCAGCTCCAGGATCTGGAGCGTGCCGCCGGACGGCTGGAGAGCGCCGGCTGAGCGGGCGCGCCGCTCTCGTGCGAGCCGGGCTTGAGCTCGTTCAGGCCGGGCCGGCGATCGGCGATGTCCGGCCGCCGGCAAAGGGTGCGGGGCGCGCGCGCGGCGGGATTGCATCACCCTTCCAGAACTTCGAGTTGAAATGCCCTCGTCTATTGACCGGTCGCGCACGATCACTAAAATCGGGGGCTCGCTGGGATCCTCGTCCGGGAGGCGGCGCCTCGGTCTGGCGCACCACGGGTCCATGGAACGCATGCGGATTCGCGTTCTGTGTAATAATAAATTTCGCGCGATCTATGGGGTATTTGCGCGGACGGAATGTTGGTGCATTTGCCGGAGATAATGGCGAAGTTAATTTTTATTAATTGGTTTCTCGTGTTACGATCCGGATACGGTCGAAGCTCGCTGAGGGGGGAAGGGCGAGGCAACGTGCAACCGGCAGGGGATGGTTTGGATGCAGGCTGACAGGATCGATTTCGCCGCTCTGATCGAGAATGACCGCGTCGAACGCCAGCGCCAGGAATGGCGGGGCACCTTTCTCGACTATCTGGAGCTGGTGAAGGCACAGCCCGAGCTTGCCGATCTTTCGCATCGCCGCATCTATCACATGATTGCCCACAAGGGTGTCGCCGACCTCGATCTCGAGGCGGACCCCCGCGCCAAGCGGGTGTTCGGGGACGAGCCGGTCAAGGTCTACGACTTCTTCAAGGACGAGTTCTTCGGCATGGAGCGGACGCTGGAGAAGATCGTCCGCTATTTCCACGCCGCCGCGATGGGTGGCGAGGAGGCCCGCCAGGTTCTCTATTTCATGGGGCCGGTGGGCTCGGGCAAGAGCAGCCTGATGGAGCGGCTGAAGCGCGGGCTCGAGGAGCTCGACCCCGTCTACGTGATCGACGGCTCGCCCAACTACAGCAACCCGCTCTGCCTCGTGCCGCGCCATCTGCGGCCGGCCTTCGAGGACATGCTGGGCGTCAGGATCGAGGGCGACATCGATCCCATCACCCGCCATCGCCTGATGACCGAGTTCAAGGGCGAGTACGAGAAGATGCCGGTCTGCACCATGAGCTTCTCGATCCGCGGCCGGCGCGGCGTCGGCGTGGTGCCGCCGGTCGATCCCAACAACCAAGACACCTCGGTCCTGATCGGCTCGGAGGACATCTCGAAGCTCGACCGCTACTCGGAGGGCGACCCGCGCGTGCTCGAGCTTTCCGGGGCCTTCAATGTCGGCAATCGCGGGCTCGTCGAGTTCATCGAGGTCTTCAAGAACGAGACCGAGTACCTGCACACCATGATCACCGCGACGCAGGAGAAGATGGTCCCGGCACCCGGCCGCCACGGCACCGTCTATGTCGACACCTGCATCGTCGCCCACTCCAACGAGGCGGAGTGGCAGAAGTTCAAGGCCGACCACACCAACGAGGCGATCCTCGACCGGATCGTCGTGGTCAAGGTGCCCTACAACCTCCGGCTGAGCGAGGAGGTGAAGATCTACAGGAAGTTCCTCGGACGGTCGAAGTTCGAGGCCGAGATCGCCCCGCACACGCTCGAGATCGCGTCGATGTTCGCGATCCTGTCCAGGCTCGAGCCCTCCGCCAAATGCGATCTGATGACCAAGCTCAAGATCTACAACGGCGAGGAGGTGCTGGAGAAGGGCCGGCCGAAGAAGCTGACGGTGCGCGAGCTGCGCGACGACACCCGGCGCGAGGGCCTGTTCGGCATCTCGACGAGGTTCATCATGAAGGCGCTGGATTCGGCGCTGGCGCAGAACGAGGACTCGATCCACCCCATCAACGTGCGCGAGGCGCTGATCGGCATGGTCAAGGAAGCCGATATCGCCGACGACACCCGCAAGCATTATCTCGAGTTCCTGCAGGACACGCTGCACAAGGCCTATCTCGAGCTGCTCGAGAAGGATATCACCAAGGCCTTCGTCTTCTCGTTCAAGGGTCAGGCCGAGACGCTCTTCCAGAACTATCTCGATCACGCCGAGGCCTACGTCACCAAGACGAAGGTCAAGGATCCCGCCACCAAGGACGAGATGCAGCCCGACGAGGGGTTTCTCAAATCCATCGAGGAGCAGATCGCGATCATCGGCCCGGCCGCCGACGGGTTTCGCCAGGAGGTCATCGCCTATCTCTGGGCGGCGACGCGTCGCGGCGAGCGGATCGACTACGAATCGTACGAGCCCTTGAAGGAGGCGATCGAGAAGAAGCTGATGAGCTCGGTTCGCGACATCAGCCGGATCATCACCAAGGCGCGCACGCGGGACGAGGAGCAGCGGCAGAAATACGATGCGATGGTCGAGAATCTGATCGGTCAGGGCTATACCGAGGCGAGCATCGACACCATTCTCAAATATGCCGCCAACCACCTCTGGAAGGATTGAGACGACGCCTCTTCGGGCCCTTTCGCAGCAGATGACCGTATTCCGCCCCTACGCCGAAGGTGAAGCGCACCGCTCCGATCGCAGTGCCGGCGATCGCAAGCGGCATCGCGACAAGCTGCGCCGTTCCATCCGCGACAACATCTCCGACATCATCGCCGAGGAGAGCATCATCGGCCGCGATCGCGACCGGATCATCAAGGTGCCGATAAGGGGCATCAAGGAGTACCGGTTCGTGTTCGGCGACAACGAAGGCGGGGTGGGGGCCGGCGACGGCGGCACCGAGCCCGGCCAGGTGGTCGGCCGATCGGGGCAGAAGGCGGGCCAGGGTCAGGGCCCGGGACCGGGCGGCAACGATCCGGGCACCGACGTCTACGAGACCGAGATCACGCTCGACGAGCTGGTCGACATCATGTTCGAGGACCTGGAGCTGCCCGACCTCGAGCGGAAGATCCTCAAGGAAGCGCTGTCCGAGCGCGTCGCCAAGCGGCTCGGCTATCGCAAGCAGGGCGTGCGCGCCCATCTCGACCGCAAGCGCACGGTCAAGCAGCGGCTCAAGCGGCAGATCGCGACCGGCAACATCGAGAGCGCGCGGGCGGAGGCCGAGAGCGATGCGCCGGCCGAGCGATTCCCGTTCCGTCGCGGCGACCTCACCTATCGTCGCCTTCGGGTCGATACCCGCGAGGAATCGAATGCGGTCGTGATCTGCATCATGGACACCTCGGGCTCGATGGACCGGCTGAAGAAGTATCTGGCGCGCAGCTTCTTCTTTCTCCTCTACCAGTTCGTCTGCACCAAGTACCAGAACACCGAGCTCGTCTTCATCGGTCATCACACCAGGGCCAAGGAGGTCGACGAGGACGAGTTCTTCCACAAGGGCGAGAGCGGCGGCACGCTGATCTCCTCGGGCTACAACAAGGCGCTCGAGATCGTGCGCGACCGCTTCCACCCGGCGCACTGGAACATCTACGCCTTCCATTGCTCCGACGGCGACAATTTCGATTCCGACAATACCGAGGCGCTGAAGGCGGCGCGCGAGCTCTGCGACACCTGCAATCTCTTCGGCTATGGCGAGATCAAGCCGATGGGCTCCCACTACTACGAAAGCTCGATGATCGACCGGTTCAAGAAGCTGGAGGCCGCCAACTTCCAATCGGTCCTGATCGAGCGGCGCGAGGACATCTGGCCGGCCTTCAAGGCTTTGATGTCGAAGGATCGCGTGGTGGACGAGGGGTGACGAGGGTGCCGTATGCCATACCTTCCGCGCCTCGCCGACACCTTTCGCGACATGACGGCCGGCAAGGCGTTCGAGAAGAGCGTCCGAGCAACGGCGGCCGAGGCCATCCGGGCGGCGCAGCGCATCGACGACCGCGAGCTCGGGGCGGGTTTCGGAAAGGCCGGTGAAGCCGCTGGGTGCCGCCGGCTCTCCACGCGCTTCGGCAGCGACCCCCACCCCGTCGCAACGCACGGCGATTCGAACCTGGCCTGGTGCCACGGGAGCCATGTCGGCCAACGGGGCTCCAACCGGCTTGCGGTTCGACGGGTCGAGGATGGCGCGCTGCCCGGGCCAAAGGACAACCGCTGATGGTCCGGCGTGCCGCCTGCGGCTTCATGGGGGTGCGTCAGGTGCATCTTGGAGATCGTCCCTTGAGTGAATGGAGTCTCGGCGAGCTGGAGGTATGGGGCGAGCGGATCCGGGAGAAGGTCCAGGGGTTCGGCCTCGATGTGTACGAGCAGGAGTTCGAGGTCTGCGACCAGGACGCCATGCTCGGCTACATGGCCTATCACGGCATGCCCTCGCACTACCCGCACTGGAGTTTCGGCAAGAGCTTCGAGCAGCTCAAGACGATGTACTCGCACGGCGTGCAGGGCCTGCCCTACGAGATGGTGATCAACTCGGACCCGTGCCTCGCCTACCTGATGCGGGACAACTCGCTCTGCCTGCAGGTTCTGACCATCGCCCACGTCTACGGCCACAACGACTTCTTCAAGAACAACTTCACCTTCACGAGCGCCACCCGGGCCGACCAGACCATCAGCGCCTTCAAGACGCGGGCCGACCGGGTCCGCGGCTATCTCGAGGATCCGTCGATCGGCACCGATGCGGTCGAGCGGCTGCTGGATGCGGCGCATTCGCTCTCGATGAACCGGTCGCGCAACCAGGCGATCCGGCAGTTGAGCCGCAAGGAGCAGGTGGAACGCCTGCACGAGGCGGCCGCGGGGCCGTCCGATCCCTTCGCCCATCTGGTCCGTCGCGCCGAGCGGCCGCTGCCGGACCTCGATCGGGTGCCGCTCGAGCCGGACCCGAACCTGCTCCTGTTCATCCGCGACCACAACCCGGACCTCGCCGGCTGGGAGGTCGATCTGCTCACCATTGTCGACGAGGAGGCGCGCTACTTCATCCCGCAGATCGAGACCAAGATCATGAACGAGGGCTGGGCCAGCTACTGGCATCACAAGATCATGCTCGCCCTCGACCTGCCCCAGGCGATCCGGCTCGAGTTCATGGTCCGGCACAACCAGGTGATTTGCCCGCATCCGGGCGGCCTCAACCCTTACCATCTCGGCTTCGTCGTCTGGCACGACATCGAGCGCCGCTTCGGCGGCGAGGGCACGGCCGAAGGCCGCAAGAAGCTCTTCGAGGTGCGCGAGAGCGACCGCGACATCGCCTTTCTGCGGCGGTTCCTGACGCCGGAGCTGATGCGCGAGCTCGATCTCTTCTCCTACAAGCCGCGCGGCGAGCACCTCGTGGTCGACCGGATCGCCGACGAGGAGCACTGGGAGGAGGTCAAGGCGAAGCTTTTGGCGCAGGTCGGCACCGGCAGCCTGCCGGTGATCACGGTGGTCGACGCCGATCACGCCGGCAGGCGTGCCCTGATGCTGCGGCACGAGCACGACGGCCGCGACCTCGACATGACGAGCGCGGAGAAGACGCTGCAGCACCTGCGCACGCTCTGGCGCCACGACGTCTACCTGCAGACCCGCCTGCGCGGCAAGAAGGCCCTGATGAGCTCGACCGAATCCGGATTCGACGCGCGTCTCGTCGCCTGAGGACGCGGCGTCGCGCCCGGGCGTCCTCCGCCCGAAGCGGCCGGCCGCCGACGACGGTCCGGGCGTGATGCGGCGAAGCGGCGAACCGTTCCTCGACCATCGATTCCTCCGGCCGGCGAGGGATGGCGGCGCCGCGGCACGGGCAGGGCCGAGCGATCGACCGCAAGCGCGCGGCGGCCGATGCCGGGAATGGCAATCGTGGCGCCCGGGCCGAAGGAGCCGGGGTCGTGTTCCTGCATGTGGTGCAGGAGCGGTCCTGAACGCCCCGCGAGGCTCCAGAGAAAGAACGATGGCGCCCGGGGAGGATCATCGTCCCCGGATTGCTCCGCATGCGGCGGGAACGAGGCGGCTTCAGGCGGGCTGCATGGCGGGCCGGTGGTCGGTTCGCGGCGGTGGGGCCTTCATGGCGCTGCCGCCGCTTTCGGCGATCGCCGCCCAGCTCGCGCGCATCTCGCGCAGATGGGCCATGACCTCGTCGCAGATTGCCGGATCGTTGCGCACGTTGATCTGTATCATGCGATGCAGGAGGTAGGCGTAGTAGCGGTCGAGCAGCGGCGCCACCTCGCCGCCGGCGTCGAAATCGAGCTGGCACTGCAGGCCCTGGACGATGGCATGGGCCTTGGTCACCAGAGCGAAGCGCTCCTCGATCCGCCCTTCCAGGATCGCCCGTTTCGCCTGCAGCAGGCGCTGCACCGCACCGTCATAGAGCATTACGATGGCCTGGGCCGGTGTGACCGTCAAAGCGGCGGTCTGGTACGCCGTCATGGCGCGGGCGTGGTGCGGCATCGAGCTCGTCTCCAGGAAAAATGAAGGTTCATGGGCATCGGCCCCAAGGGCCGGGGACGGGTCGGCGAGACTTCGCCCACGTCGGCTGCTTCACGAGGCCCCGTGGCGCGCATCGAAACGCCTTGTGGAACGGGCGGCAGCGGCTGCCCGAGACGGGCGCACGGGCCCCGGTGCGAGCCGGCTCGCCGCCCGCGTGTCGCGGGCCACCCGCGCACAGGTCCTTACGCATCACGGGTCATGGCGTCGATCTGGGCCCTGATCTGGGCGAGCATGGCGTTCGCCAGGGTGAGGGCCGCCTCCATTGCCGAGAACCTTTCGACCAGGCGGTCGCGGGCGCGCGTGGCGCGCTCCTCGATCCGCTCGATCTGCTTCGCGTAGTTGCCGTTCATGTCGCGGAGCGAATCGATGGCGCGGGTGATGGCGCCCTCGAGCGGATCGGCCGTCGACTGGACATGGTTGAAGACGCGGTCGGCCAGGCCCTGGGTCGCCTCGATATCGATGGTCGTGCTGCCCAAACCGGTCCAGATGAGCTCCAGTCCCTCGAACGGCGAGCCGTCAGCACCCTTGATGGTGGAGCCCTCGATCAGGGCGCTCACGCCGTTGATCGTCACGGCCTCCGGCGTGCCGTCACTGTCGGCATCGGTGATGGCGAGCTGCATGACGGTCGCGTCCAGCGCGTTGCTGCGGGCGAAGACGGCGAGCTCCGGGGACGACGAGCGGTAGCGGAACTCGAAGATGTCGCGGACCTCGTCGAGCTTCGTCAGGAGGGCGTTGTCGAGCCTGCCATCGTCGATACGCAGTCGGCTCGCGGCGTCGAGCTCGATGCCGATGGCGCGGAAGGAGGCGAGGGCGTCGGCATCGAGACCGGCGACCGAGCCGCCGACGATGCCGCCGAGCCCGGTCATGATGTCGCGCATCGTCCGGTCGCCGAAGAGGACCGCGTCGGCCACGGGACCACCCGACGCATCGACCGCCGACTGCTCGTTGACGAAGTCGCGGAACGCGTTGAACGCGTCGACGAAAGCCACGATGCGGCCCTTGATGTCGCCGAGCCCGGGCTCGACGGAGACGGAGACCGTGGTGCCGGGCTCCGCCTTGAAGAGATTGATGGTGACACCGCCCAGAAGGTCGTCGGCCTGGTTGGAGGGGCGCGTGATCGAGACCCCGTCGATCTCGAGGATCGCCGGCTGCGCCGATTGCAGCGTGGTGGTCGAGAACCCGCCCGTGATGCCGCTCGCGTCGTTCAGGACGATGGCCTTGCCGGTCTCCACGGCAGCCAGCACCAGGCGGAAATCGTTGTCGGCGACCTTCAGCACGCTGGCGCCGACGCCGGTGGTCAACCGCGCCGCATCGATCCGGTCGCGCAGATCGTAGAGGTCGAGATCGCCGTCGATGTCGATCGTCGCCGTCGGTCCGCCGGCGACGCCGAGCTCGATCGTGCCGCTGAAGGGGTTGCCGCCGTTCCAGGCGAGCGCGAGGCCGGCATCGGCATCCGCCGTGCCCGGGGTCGAGAGCTTGGCCGCGGTGGCGATCTGCGTCACACGCAGATCGAAGCTGCCGGTCTGCGCATCGTTGCCGAGGGCAACGCCCAGGATCTCGCCGGGGGACGTGGCGGTGCTGGAGCTGAAGAAGGCTTCCTTGGCCTCGAAGGCGTTGTCGCGCGCGCCGAGAAAGCCCGGCGGGTTGCGCAGACCGTTGGCGGCGGCGCGCAGGCTCCCGAGCAGGTCCTGCATGGTTTCGTACGCGGCGATTTTGGCCTCGTTCTTCGTTGTCCGGGCCTCGAGGCGGACCGCCGGCAGACGCTTCGCCTCGTAGGTCGCCTGCAGCACGGCCTCGGTATCCAGGTTGGAGCTGGTGCCGGAAAGCCGGGGGGCGCCGTTCGTGGTCGAGAGGCTGCCGAAGTTGATCGAGGAGGCCATGGTTCTTCTCCCGCCCGCCACTCAGGCTTCGAGGCGCAGCAGCGGCCGGCCGAATGCCTCGCGGCCGCTCGCGAAGAAGCGGAGAAGCGAATCCGATGGCGTCTGGGCCAGGACCTCGCCGCTTTGGCTGTCGGCGATGCGGTGCACGAAACGACCGCTGGCCTTGTCGTAGAAGCTCTCCACCGCGACCTCCCGGCCGGGAAACAGGTCCCGCGCCGCCTCGTGGACGACCTTTTCGAGCGAGCTGCCGGCGGCGTCGGACGCCGCCGGCACCGCAGGCACGGCTGCTGCGGCATTCGGTGCCTGGCCGATCCGGCCGGTCGCTGCCGCTGAACCGCTCGACTGGATCATAGGCATCATGGGGTTGAGCATTCGTTAAGCCCGCTGCGGGTACCGATGCCCGGAGCCGTCGCCTTTCGGCCCGGCCCCGGGCCCGTCCGGCCTAGTTGAGCAGCCGCAAGAGCTGCTGGGGCATCTGGTTGGCCTGGGCCAGCATCGCGACGGAGGCCTGCATCATCACCTGCTTGGAGGAGAAGTTGCTCATCTCCGACGCCATGTCGACATCGAGCAGGGTCGAGCGCGCCGAATCGAGATTCTCGATGGTCGTTGCGACATTGGCGGAGGCGAACTCGAAGCGCGAGATGAGGGCACCGACATCGGCACGCGCCTCGTTGATCTGCGACAGGGCGCCATCGATGATGTCGACAGCGGAGGCCGCCTTAGCCGCCGTGCCGATGCTGGCCGGGCTGCCGCTGCCGTCGTCGCTCAGCGTGTTGGTCCCGTCGCCCAAGGCGGAGGTGCGGATGTCGGCGATGGTGACGTCGATGGTGTCGGTGGAGCTGACGCCGACCTGGAAGCTCATCGCACCCGAGGTGACGGTGGCGGTGTTGTTGGCGGAGATGGCGACGGTGTCGAGATCGAAGGCGGTGAAGGCGACCTCGAGGCCGAACTGCTCGAAGGCGACGGTGCCGGTGAAGGAGGTGTCGGTGTTGTCGAGGGTGACGGCCTGGGATTCGGCGCCGAGGCCGGAGCCCTTGGTGACGCTGAGGACGCCGGTGGCGTCGTCGTAGGCGACGGTGTAGGCGCCGGCCTCGGCCCCGCCGGTGAGCTTGAGCTCGACCGCCCCCGAGCCGTCGATGCCGGTGCCGATGGCGGAGAACGCGGTGGCGACGTTGCCGCTCAAGAGCTCGGTGCCGTTGAACTTGGTCTGGGCGGCGATGGCGTCGATCTGGCCGGAGAGCGCCTTGAACTCCTTGTCCAGAAAGCCCCTCTCGTTGTCGCTCACCGAGCCCGACTGCGCCTGGACGGCCAGGGCCTTCATCCGCATCAGGATATCGGTGGTCTGCGAGAGGCCGCCATCGGCGACCTGGAGGAGGGAGGAGGCCTGGCCGGCATTGACCTGGGCCTGCTTCAGGGCGGTGACGTCGGCCTTGATCTTGGTGCCGATGGCGAGCGAGGCCGCGTCGTCCGAGGCCTTCACGATGCGCGAGCCGCTCGACAGCTTGGCGAGCGAATTGGAGGCCGCGGCATTGTTCTGGCTGAGATAGCGGAGGGCCGTGTTGGCGGTGCTGTTGGTCGAGGCCGTGAGAGCCATGGACGTGTCCTTCTACATGAAGCGGGGGCCGAATGGCCCGTTCGCGATCGGCTATCTGCCGACCGACACCGATGGGTCGGTGTGAGGGAAAGGTAGCAGGGAGAGATTAACGGGAGCTGAACGTGCCGCCGGTCGGAGGGAAATCTCCAGAGATCATGGAGGCGAAAGGTGCACGGGGGTGCGTCGCCGGTGCCAACGCCACGAATTTCGCGCCGAACGGCAGAGGCCGGCTCCATGGAGCCGGCCTCGCTGCGGGAAGAAGTGTGGACAAGGTCATGATCCCGATGGGGGCTCAGCCGAGCAGCTTCAGGAGCTGCTGGGGCATCTGGTTGGCCTGGGCCAGCATCGCCACCGAGGCCTGCATGAGGACCTGCTTGGAGGAGAAGTTGCTCATCTCCGACGCCATGTCGACATCGAGCAGCACCGAGCGCGCGGCGTCGAGGTTCTCGACCGTGGTCGCGAGGTTGGCCGAGGCGAACTCGAAGCGGGAGATCAGGGCACCCACATCGGCGCGATGCTCGTTGAGCTGCGAGATCGACTTGTCGAGGATGTTGCCGGCGGTGACAGCGGCGTTCTGCGTGCCGATGGTGGCCGCGTTGCCGGCACCGTCGAAATCGGCGAGGGTTCGGTTGGCGGTGGCGTTGAGATGATCGGCAATGCCCGCGCCGCCCAAGGCGGAGGTGCGGATGTCGGCGATGGTGACGTCGATGGTGTCGGTGGAGCTGACGCCGACCTGGAAGCTCATCGCACCCGAGGTGACGGTGGCGGTGTTGTTGGCGGAGATGGCGACGGTGTCGAGATCGAAGGCGGTGAAGGCGACCTCGAGGCCGAACTGCTCGAAGGCGACGGTGCCGGTGAAGGAGGTGTCGGTGTTGTCGAGGGTGACGGCCTGGGATTCGGCGCCGAGGCCGGAGCCCTTGGTGACGCTGAGGACGCCGGTGGCGTCGTCGTAGGCGACGGTGTAGGCGCCGGCCTCGGCCCCGCCGGTGAGCTTGAGCTCGACCGCCCCCGAGCCGTCGATGCCGGTGCCGATGGCGGAGAACGCGGTGGCGACGTTGCCGCTCAAGAGCTCGGTGCCGTTGAACTTGGTCTGGGCGGCGATGGCGTCGATCTGGCCGGAGAGCGCCTTGAACTCCTTGTCCAGAAAGCCCCTCTCGTTGTCGCTCACCGAGCCCGACTGCGCCTGGACGGCCAGGGCCTTCATCCGCATCAGGATATCGGTGGTCTGCGAGAGGCCGCCATCGGCGACCTGGAGGAGGGAGGAGGCCTGGCCGGCATTGACCTGGGCCTGCTTCAGGGCGGTGACGTCGGCCTTGATCTTGGTGCCGATGGCGAGCGAGGCCGCGTCGTCCGAGGCGCGGACGATGCGCGAGCCGCTCGACAGCTTCGAGAGCGAGCTCGCCGCCATGTCGTTGTTGCGGTCGAGATAGCGGAGTGCCGTGTTGGCGGTGGTGTTGGTGGTTGCCGTCAGGGCCATGGGATCGCTGCTCCAGCTGGGTCGTTCAGGGTGCGTCAAGGGGTGCCGTCCGGCACCGCCGACGCGCGCCTCGACGCACGCGGCGCAACGGTTCTACCGCCCAATGGTTAAGAAAGCGTTTGCCGAGCGCGGGCCGGCAGGATCAGGCGGGTTGCGGTCGTGGCCCGAAGCCCGCTCTGAGGCGGTTGCCGAAACGTGCCAGGCGCTCGAGCTGGTCCAGGCGCTTGTCGAGCTCGGCCAAGGTCGTCGCCTGGTCGGGGGTATCGTCGCGAAGCCAGACGCGAAAGAGCCGGGCATAGGCGAGCATCAGCGCCCGCCGGGCGAGACGGGCCCTGAGGCCATGATTGGGCAGCCCCGCCAGATCGAGCAGCCAGCCGGCCATCCGATCGAGGCTGGCGAGCGTGGCGAGCGCCAGCCCGGGCTCGCCCCTGGCCTCGGCCGAAAGCCGGACGAGGCCCGGCTTGAAGGGCGCCATCGCATCCAGGCGGCGCATGAGGAGCTCGAAGAGCCGCTCGCGCGGGCTCAGCTCCGCGAGCTCGTCCCTCGGAACGGCCAGCATCGCCCGGTCGAGCCGACCGCCGAGCCGACAGGCCAGGGCCGCCGGCACCGGCAGCTCGGCGTAGATCTCGCCGAGCGATCTGCCCGTCCGCTCCGCCAGCGCGGTGGCGGAATAGCCGCGCCAGCCGGCATCCGCGATCAGGCCGAACGCCGCCTCCAGCACATCCGGCTTCGATTCCGTCTTCGATCTCTTGCTCATGGCATCCTCGCTCCCATCGCCGAACCGGGTCAGGCGAGCTCGCGCGACCGCGCGGCCGCGGCGGCGAGCGCCGCACCGACCAGCTCCGTCAATCCCCCTCCTTCCGCTCCGCCCGCCGGCATCAGACGATCGAGCGCCGCCCGGGTCGTGCCGCCGGGACTGGTCACCGCCTCGCGCAGCTCGGCCGGCGAGGCGGCGCTCGCCTCGAGCAGGGCACCCGAGCCGGCGACCGTCGCTCGCGCCAGGCGCATCGCGAGATCGGGTTCCAGACCGAGACGCTCGCCGGCAGCGGCCAGCGCCTCGACCAGGAGGCAGACATAGGCAGGGCCGCCCCCGGAGAGGGCGGTGACCGCATGCATCTCCTCCTCGTCGTCGAGCCAGACCGTTTCGCCGACCGCTCCCATCAGCCGCTCGGCCAGTGCCCGGCCCGCCGCATCCGCCGCCGGGTTGGCGAAGAGTGCGGAGATGCCACGGCCGATGGCCGCCGGCGTGTTCGGCATGACCCTGACGATGGCCGTGGCGGTGCCGAACGCGGCCTCGAAGACGGCGAGGGGCTTGCCCGCGGCGATCGAGAGGACGAGACCGCCTGGCTCCAGATGACGCGGCAGCGCCGGCAGCACGTCCGCCATGACCTGCGGCTTCACCGCGAGGACGAGGGTGTGGAAGCGGGAATCGGCAGGCAAGGCCGTGGAATTTCCGACCACCGTCACGCCCGAGGCAGCGAGCTCTTCCGCGCGCCCTCGATCAGGCTCGACCACGCAGGCGGCGCCGGGGTCGAGACCCTGGCGCAGCCATCCGCCGAGCAGGGCCTGACCCATTCGGCCGCCGCCGACCAGGAGCAGCGGGCCCGAAATCTCCGCCATCAGGCCTCGCCTTCGGTTTCCAGCATGGCGGCGAGGATCGCCTCCTGTGGCTCCTTGCCGCCCCAGAGGACGAACTGGAAAGCCGGGTAGAAGCGCTCGCACTCGTTGAGCGCGATATCCACCAGATCCTCGATCAGGGAGGCGCTGGCGGTCGAGCCCTCGCGGAACAGCGAGGCGTGGCGGAAGACCGGCAGATCCTCGTCCGGCCAGATCTCGAAATGCCCGACCCAGAGCTTCTCGTTGGCGATCGCGAGGACGTGATAGAAATCCGGCCGCTTCTTCGCCGGCACCTTCATGTCGAGGGCGCAGGAGAGATGCAAGACACCCATCTCCGGGTGCCAGGCGAACCACAGCTTGTAGTGGCACCACTGGCCGCTGATCTCGGCGGCCAGCTCCTCGTCGCTCTGCCGGTGAAAGGGCCAGTCATTGGCGACGGCCATCTTCTCGACCAGCTCGAGCGGATTGCGGGGCGGTACGGCGAATTCGGAAAGGAGGGAAGTCACGGAAACGCACTCCAAAGGCGAGGCAGTCCCGGCCATCGTCGCTCGTGCCGGACGATCGGGCGGAAATGCCGGACGACCGGCGAACGAGGCGCCTGGCCATCCGGCCGGACCCTGCCAAAAGCGTCGGGGGCTGACAAGGCCGGCGAGGCGGCCAGCCGCTCAGCCGGCGTCCTTCGCCCCGGCTCCGGGCGCAGGCTCGCCAGCGGAATCGTCGCCGGCCTTGCGTTTCGAGCGGGGGGGAGAACCGGTCGCGGCATCCGCCCTCTCCAGGGCGGCCAGCCGTTCCTCGAGGCGATCGAGGCGCGCCTTCTGCGACTCCTGCTCGGCCCGCGCCTTCGCCGCCATCGCCTGCACCGCATCGAATTCCTCGCGGGTCACCAGATCCATCTCGGCAGCGAGCCGCTCCAGCCGCTCCTTGAAGCGCAGCTCGATCTCCTCCCGCACGCCGCCGAGCGTGTTGATCGCACCACTCGCAACGCGGGCCAGATCGTCGAACAGGCGGTTCTCGGTCTGCATCGGGGCCTCCATCGAGCACGGCATCGCCATCGAGCCGGTAAGGGGAATATCGGGCAAAGGGGTCCGTGGAACAAGCCCGCCGGCAGGATCGGCGCCGGCTTGTCGGGGCCGGGCCGAGCCACTATCAGAGCTGCGAGACATGCGAAAGAACTATCCCGTTAATTAAGTTGGAGCCAGCGATCTTGTCGCTTTTGGCGATACCGTTTCCCGCCTTCGATCCGGTGCTGATCCAGGTGGGTCCTTTCGCGATCCGCTGGTACGCGCTCGCCTACATCGCCGGCCTGCTCGGCGGCTGGCAGCTCCTGAAGCGCATCGTCGCCCGGCCGGGCTGGACGCTGACGCCCGTGCAGGTCGACGACCTCCTCTTCTTCGCCACGCTCGGCGTCATCCTCGGCGGCCGGCTCGGCTTCGTCCTCTTCTACCACCCGCTCTACTACCTCTCGAACCCGCTGCGCATCCTCGCCGTGTGGCAGGGGGGCATGTCGTTCCATGGCGGCCTCATCGGCGTGCTGGTCGCCTGCTGGCTCTTCGCCCGCAGCCGCGGCATTTCCCCGCTCGAGGTCGGCGACGCCGTCGCCACGGTCGCACCCATCGGGCTCTTCTTCGGCCGGCTCGCCAACTTCATCAATGGCGAGCTCTGGGGGCGGCCGACCGATGTGCCCTGGGCCATGGTCTTTCCGAATGCCGGGCCGCTGCCCCGCCATCCGAGCCAGCTTTACGAGGCGGCGCTCGAGGGCATCGTCCTTTTCCTGGTCATGCAGACGATGGCCTGGGGTGCCCGCGATCCGGCGGCCGCCGGCCGGCTCGGCGGCACCTTCCTTCTGGGCTACGGTCTGTGTCGCGCCTTCGTCGAGCTCTTTCGCGAGCCCGACGCGCATCTCGGCCTGCTTTTCGGCTTCATCACCATGGGCCAGCTCCTGTCGCTGCCGATGATCCTGCTCGGCATCGGGCTCATCGCCTGGAGTCGGCGTGGCGACGGCCGGCGGACGGCATCGTGAGACCCGGTGCGGCGGCCCCGGTCGGTGCGGGCGACCCGGAGAGCGCGCTCGGCCGGGAGCTCGGGCGGTTGATCGAGGCGCACGGGCCGATCGACGTCGCGACCTTCGTGGCGCTCGCCCTCGGCCATCCGACGCAGGGCTACTACACGGCGCATGCGGCGCTCGGAGCGGAGGGCGATTTCGTGACGGCCCCCGAGGCCTCGCAGCTCTTCGGCGAGATGCTCGGCGTGGCGCTGGCAACGGCGTGGCAGGCGGCGGGTGGGCCGCCCGCTCACCTGGTCGAGCTCGGCCCCGGCAACGGCACGCTCATGGCCGATCTCTGGCGGGCCACGGCCGGGGTGCCGGGTTTTCATGCCGCCCTCGACGTGCATCTGGTCGAGACGAGCCCGATCCTGAGGAGCCGGCAGGCCGAGCGTCTGCGGGCCATCCACCGACCGAGCTGGCACGACGCGCTCGCCGGTGTGCCGAAGGACCGGCCCTTGCTCGTGATCGCCAACGAGTTCCTCGATGCCCTGCCGATCCGCCAGCTCATCCGTCTCGAGGGCGGCTGGCACGAGATCCGCCTCGGCCTCGATGCCGGGGGAAGGCTCGCCTTCGGCCCGTCGCCCGGAAGGTCGCCGCTCTCGCCGCGCCTGCCCGAAGCGGCAATCGGGAGTGTTCTGGAGCTCAGCCCGGCGCGGGAGGCGGCGGTGGCGGAGCTCGCCCTGCGTCTCGCCGGCCAGGGCGGCCAGGCATGGATCGTCGACTATGGTGATCTCGATCCCGCGCCCGGCAGCACGTTGCAGGCCGTCAGCCGGCACAGGAAGATCGATCCGCTGACCCGGCCGGGGGAGGTCGATCTCTCGTCCCGTGTGGCCTTCGGCCCATTGGCGCGAATCGCCACCGAAGCGGGCCTCGCCGTCTTCGGGCCGGTGCCGCAGGCGGTCTTCCTCGAACGGCTCGGCATCGATCTGCGGCTCGAGCGCCTGCTCGCCCATGCCTCGGCCGACGAGGCGGCGAGGCTGCGCCGCGGCCACCTGAGGCTGACGGAGCCTGCGGCCATGGGTGAGCTCTTCAAGGTCCTCGCCATCGACGGCTGGGGCGGCGCACCGCCCGCGGGCTTCCTTGCGACCGAAATTCATTCATCGAGAGCCGGGGGAGCATGAGGGTCACGGCATCGGCTCTCGGCCGGCTCGATGGCATCGCCCACGGCTTCTTCGGCCGGCGGGGTGGCGTCAGCGACGGGCCTTTCGCCAGCCTCAACGTCTCCCTTCGCAACGCGGATGCCGTGGAGAACGCGCTTCAGAACCGTCTTCGCGTGGCGGAAGCGCTCGGATTGGCCGATCGGCCGCTCTTGATCGCCCGCCAGGTCCACGGCACCTGCTGCCACGTCGCCGACGGCGCCTTCGATCCCTTCGCCCCGCCCGAGGCCGACGCCCTGGCGACGACGACCCGGGGCCTCGTCCTCGGCGTCACCACCGCGGATTGCGCTCCCGTGCTCCTCGCCGATCGCGGCGCCGGCGTCGTCGCCGCCGCCCATGCCGGCTGGCGCGGGGCCAAGGACGGCATCCTGGATGCGAGCGTGGCCGCGATGCGCCGCCTCGGAGCTTCACCGCGAGCGACGGTCGCCGCAATCGGCCCCTGCATCGCCGTCGAATCCTACGAGGTCGGCGCCGAGTTCGAGGCGGCCTTCCTCGAGGCCGAGCCCGCTAACGGCGTCTTCTTTCGCGCAACCGCACACGGAAAGCGCCATTTCGATCTCGCCGGCTACTGCGCCGACCGCCTCCGAAGGCTCGGTGTCGAGACGATCGAGCGGCTCGAGCTCGATACCTTCGCCAGAGAGGACGAATTCTTCAGCTATCGCCGAACCACGCTGAACGGGCAGCGGCATTTCGGCCTGCAGGCGGCCGCCATCGCTCTTCGCTGATCCAGAGGCTCGCCGGCCGGCCGATCAGCCCCCCGCCGGCAGCAGCCCGACTTCCCGATAGTAGCGCGCCGCACCCGGATGCAGCGGGATGGCGGCACCCTCGAGTGCCGTGTCGAGCGTGATCTGTCTGCCCTTCGCGTGGCCGGCATCCAGCAGGGCCCGTGCCGAGGGGTGCCAGAGGGCGCGGCAGATCTCGTAGATCAGCTCCTCGTCGAGCCGGGCGTCCACCAGCCACTGGGCGACCACGCCGAGCGTCGGCGTCGGCCCGACCCCGGCATAGACGTCACCCGGGATCAGGTTCCTCGAGAAGAAAGGGTAGGTCTCGATCAAGGCGGCCGCGGCATCGCCGTCGACGGGCACCAGCCCCGCGCCGAGATCGCTCGTCGCCTCCACGACCGAAGGCGTCGGATAGCCGGCGACGATGAAGAAGGCATCGAGGGCGCCCTGGGCCATCAGGCGGACCGCCTGCTCGGGCTTGGCGTGGTAGGCGACGAAGTCGTCGGTGGTGAGGCCGTGGCCCTGCAGCAGCAGCAGCGCGTCGACCTGCGTCCCCGAGCCCATGCTGTCGAGGCTGACCCGGCGGCTGCGCAGGTCGTTGATGCTCTTGATGCCGCTTTCCGCCGCCACGACCAGATGCAGGCTCTCCACATACAGGCTGGCGATGAGACGCAGGCTCTGGAGCGGCTTCTGGCCGGCGAAGGCGCCGGTTCCGGTATAGGCGAAATAGGCGACATCGCTCTGCACGAAGCCGCTCTCGACCCGGCCGTCGACGATGCTCTCGATATTGTCGACCGAGCCGTTCGAGGACTGGACGATGGCGATGAGCCCGGGAACCCCGCACGAGCCGCCGGCCTCGCAGCTTCGCGCACCGGTGGGCTGGCTGATGATCGCCGCGATCAGCCCGCCGATCGGGTAATAGGTGCCGGCGATGCCGCCCGAGGCGATGCGGAAGAGGTGCACGTCCTCGGCCAGGGCCGGCATGGAACCGAGACCGGCCAGCGCCGCGATGCCGCCGAGCAGCCGCCGCCGGTCACTCCGCACGGACGGCCCGGCCATTGATGCGCCTCAGCGTCTCGCCGTCGACGACGCGCTCGAAGATCAGCTCGAGCCCGTCGTCGACCAGCCGGCGGGTGTAGGTCTGGAGCTCGTAGCGGCCATCCTCGAGAATGGCGAAGGAGAAGACGTGCAGGCCGCGCCCGTCCAGCTTCGCCCAGCGAACCGGGGCCCCGGCCATGGGCGACACCACTTCCTGCCGCTGGAAGGGATTGGTGATCGAAGCCTCGACGAAGAGAGCGGAATCGTCGCGCGGCTCGAAGATCACCTCGTTGACCCGGCGCTTGACGCCCGGCACGTCGCGCCGGCCGTCGACCAGCGTGACATTGGTCCAGCGCACGCGAAATCCCTTGCGGCCGAAAGGCGCGATCTCGATGTCCATATCGCGGGTCTCGACCACGCCCTCGCCCGTGTCCCGGACCTCCGCGCGGCCGACGAAGGCGCCGAAATAATCGCTGAGCGACTGGGCCGAGGCGGCACCGGCAAAGGCCGGAAGCCAGAGCAGCAGGGCCAGGACGAGGGGTGCGCGAATCCGGTTCAAGGGTTCACTCCCGCCTGTCCAGGGAACCGTGCAGATCCGGCTGCCGCACGCCGTCGAGGCGCCGCTCGAGCATGACCTCGAGCGCCTCGGCCCTGGGCGTGAGGGCGATACGCAGCAGCTCCGAGCCGCCGTCCTGGGCGATCTGCAGCCGATAGGCGATGATTCCCCCCTCGGTCCGTCGCGCCCAGATCAGCGGGCGGCCATCCAGCACCGAGCGGTCGTCGTCGCCGTTGAAGAACCCGAGGAGCCCGCCCGACGCCGCCTCCTGGAACACGTCGGGTGCCGCCGCCGGCACCATCGATGCCTTGAGCGGCGTGGTCCGGGGCAGGGTGATCGCCATCTCGAAGCCATCGCGGCTGTTCCTCAGGCGAAGATCGACGGGCAGCTCGGCACCCTCGTCGAGAACGCTGCCGCGCCAGTAGCCGTCGAGACCCTCGGGCAGCTCCGCACGCGCGGCCGGCCCGGCGAGAAGAACGAAAAGAACGATCAAGACGACGCGCATTCGACCCTCGAAGCGGCAGTCCCTCCACTGACCCGGCCATGCTAGCGCGTTCGGCGGCGGTCGTCATCCGGTGCCGAGGCCCACGCCACCGGCAGGGCAAATCGTGCAACGGAATCATACGCAAGTTGAAGCTGTTGCCTCTGAGTGTTAAGGTGCGGGTCCAAGCCGTGTCCGAATCCATGCGGACGAGGCACATCAGCAGCGTATCCAGAGACACGTCCGGCGGCCCCGAAGCGCCGGGCCGGACAGGCGGGCAAGAACCGAGATCATGTGGAATCAGCGCTTCAGGGCGCTCAGCGACTTTCCCTTCCGCCGGCTCGCCGCTCTCGTCGCCGCCAGCGATCCGCCAGCGGACATGCCGCTCGCGGATCTCGCGATCGGCGAGCCGCAGCATGCGCCGCCGCCCTTGCTCGCCGCCACGCTCGCCGCCCATGCCGAGCTCTGGAACCGCTACCCGCCGCCCGCCGGCACACCGGCCTTCCGCGCTGCCGCCGCCAACTGGCTGAAGCGCCGCTTCGCGCTGCCCGAAGGCTGGCTCGAGCCGGATCGCCATGTCCTGCCGGTGGCCGGCACGAAGGAAGCGCTCTTTCTCGTCGCCGCCGCCGCGACCGATCCGAAGGAGACAGGTCGCCGACCGGCGGCTCTCGTGCCCAATCCGCTCTACTCGGTCTATCTCGGGGCCGCCGTGCTCGCCGGAGCGGAGCCGGTGCTGATGCCGGCTTTGGCCTCGACCGGCTTTCTGCCCGATCTCGACGCCATAGCCGAGCCGGATCTGGCGCGGGCCTCGATCTGCTATCTCTGCTCGCCGGCCAACCCGCAGGGCGTGGTCGCCGATCGCGCCTATCTGGCGCGGGCGCTCGAGCTCGCCCGCCGCCACGACTTCATCCTCGTGGTCGACGAATGCTATGCCGAGATTTTCGACGCGGAGCCACCGCCGAGTGCGCTCGAGGTGGCCGCGGCCCGAGGCGGCTCGCTCGATCACCTCGTGGTCATGCACTCGCTCTCCAAGCGGTCCAGTGCCGCCGGGCTGCGCAGCGGCTTCATCGCCGGCGATCCCGACTTCCTCGCGCATTTCCTGCGTCTGCGTGCCTATGGTGCCGCCGTCCAGCCGCTGCCGGTCCTTGCCGCCGCGGCAGCGCTCTGGGACGATGATGCGCATGTTCTCGTCAATCGGGCGGCCTATCGCAGGAAGCTCGATCTGGCCGAGGCGGCGCTGGCCGGCCGGGCCGGCTTCTACCGGCCGCCGGGCAGCTTCTTCCTCTGGCTCGACGTCGGCGACGGCGAGGCGGCCGCGGTCGAGCTCTGGCGCCGGGCGCATCTCAAGGCGCTGCCGGGCGCCTTCCTGACAGCCTCGGGCGGCGCCGGCGGGACCGTCGCCGATCCGGCCCACGATCCCGGCGCGCGCTACCTGCGCGTCGCCCTCGTCCACGAGCCCGAGTCGCTCGAGCCGGCCCTCGATCGGCTTCGGGCCGTCATCGGCTGAAATCGCGGCCTTTCGCGGCAGAGAGAACATTGCGCATGGCGACATCCTATTTCGGAAGCGAAGAGCGGAGCCAGATGAGCGAATGGTTGAGAGGCTTCGGACGGCGCACCGCCGGTCTGGCGCTTCTGGTGCTCGCCGGCTTCCTCACCCTGGCGCTCCTCGGGTTCCATCCCGAGGATCCCTCGCTGAACCAGGCGACCGGGGAGGCCGTGCGCAATCCCGCCGGTGCGGCCGGCGCCGTCCTCGCCGATCTCCTTTTCCAGACCTTCGGGCGGGCGATCTGGCTGGTGCCGCTGGTCGCCCTCTTCTGGGGGGGCAGGATGGCCGCCAACCGCAGTGTCGCCCAGCCCTGGCTGCCGGTCGTCTCGCTTCCCCTGGCGCTTCTCGCGACCGCCGCCTTTCTCGCCGGCCTGCCCGATCCCGCGGCCGTCGAATGGCCGTTCCGCACCGGTCTCGGCGGCATCGTCGGCGATTTCGAGTTCCTCTATCTGTCCCGCCGTCTGCCGGGCGACCTCTATGGCTGGCTCACCGGTGGTGCCGCCCTCGCCCTCGGCGTCCTGGCCCTGGGCCTGCGCTGGGGCGAGGGTGCCTGGGCGCTCGCCCGGATCGGGCGCGGCTCGCTCTGGCTGGGTCGCCGGGTCGGCGACGCCGCCCAGGCGGGCACCGCCTATTCCGGCCGGGCGCTCGAGGAGAGCCGGCGCAGCCGGCGCTTGCGCCTGGCGGCGGCGGATGGCAGCGAGCAGCAGGACGCGGGCCCGGTCGCGGCGCCGGACCTGCCCGATGAGACCCTTTCGGACGCCGGGCCGATCCAGCCGCGGCCGGGGGGCCTCGCGCACATGTTCGCCCGCATCGGCGACCGCCTGTTCGGCGGCGCCGAAGGCGAGCTCCTGCCCGAGGAGCCGGCGGCCGAGCCCGTTCCGGCGCGCCGCCGGCCGCGCCCGCGATTGCGGCCCGTGGCACCGGACGAGGCGGAGGCGTCGCCCGTCCCGGGCGAAAGGTCCCGCCAGGCCCCGACCTTGCTCGAGCATGCGCGCTCGTCCGGTGGCACGGCGCGGCAGCCGGCCGGTGCGCCGCCGACCCAGGCGAGCCTGCCGCTCGGTGGCTTCGTCCTGCCGTCGCTCGACATGCTGGGTGCCGCTCGGCCCGGCGCCCGACCCGGCCCCGGCAAGGCGCAGCTCGACGAGGTGTCGCGACGGCTCGAGAGCGTGCTCGACGATTTCGGGGTGCGCGGCGAGATCATCGACGCCAAGCCGGGCCCGGTCGTGACCCTCTTCGAGCTCGAGCCGGCCCCGGGCACCCGGGCCGCGCGGGTCATCAGCCTCGCCGACGACATCGCCCGCTCGCTCTGCGCGCTCTCGGTCCGCGTCGCCGTGGTGCCGGGCCGCAACGTGATCGGCATCGAGCTGCCCAACGAGGCGCGCGAGACCGTCTATCTCCGCTCGCTCCTGCAGTCCGACACCTTCGCCCGGAGCGAGGCGCGCCTCGCCTTGGCGCTCGGCAAGGACATCTCCGGCAACCCGATCATCGTCGATCTCGCCCGGATGCCGCATCTCCTGATCGCCGGCACCACGGGCTCGGGCAAGTCGGTCGCCATCAACGCGATGATCCTCTCCCTGCTCTACCGGCTGACCCCGGAGCAGTGCCGGATCATCATGATCGACCCCAAGGTCATCGAGCTCTCGGTCTACGAGGACATTCCGCACCTCCTGGCGCCGGTGGTCACAGAGCCGCACAAGGCGGTGGTGGCGCTCAAATGGGCCGTCCGCCAGATGGACGAGCGCTACCGGCTCATGTCGCATCTGGGGGTGCGGGACATCTTCGCCTTCAACCGCCGCATCGAGCAGGCGCGGGCGCGCGGCGAGGCGCTGACCCGCCGCGTGCGCACCGGCTTCGAGGCCGGCACGGGGCAGCCGATCATCGAGGATCAGCCGATCGACATGACGCCCTTGCCGCTCATCGTCGTCATCGTCGACGAGGTGGCCGACCTCATGCTGACCGCCGGCAAGGAGATCGAGCACGCCATCCAGCGTCTCTCGCAGAAGGCGCGCGCCGCCGGCGTCCATCTGATCGTCGCGACCCAGAGACCGTCGGTCGACGTGCTGACCGGCGTCATCAAGGCGAACCTGCCGTCGCGCATCAGCTTCCGCGTGAGCTCCAAGATCGACAGCCGGACGATCATGGGCGAGCCCGGCGCCGAGCAATTGCTCGGCCAGGGCGACATGCTCTACCTGATGCCGGGCGACCGCATCATGCGAATCCACGGCCCGCTCGTCACCGACAGCGAGGTCGAGCGGGTGGTGGCCCACCTCAAGTCGCAGGGCGAGCCCGACTATCACGACGAGGTGACCGCGGAGAACGCCGGGCTGGACGCGGGCCCCGAGGAGGGCGCGCCCCTTGCGGCGGAAGCCACGGGCGACAATGTCTACGAGCAGGCGGTGCAGATCGTGGCCCGCGACGGCAAGGCGTCGACCAGCTACCTGCAGCGCAAGCTCAGCATCGGCTACAACAGCGCCGCCAAGCTGATCGAGCGCATGGAGCAGGACGGCCTCATCACCGCGGCCGACCATGTCGGGCGGCGTCAGGTGCTGATGGGCCGGGGCGGCCTCGACGGCACCCAGCCGACGCGCGAGGACGACGACTGAGCGCTGCCGGCGTGGCGCCCGAGAGGGCCCTTTTTCCACCTTCCGAAAGCGAGGCTGCGTGCAGATGCCGGATCGCCGTCGTTTCCTCCTGCTCGCCGCCGGTACGTTTCCGGCGCTCACGCTGGGCCGGGCGCTCGCGGCGCAAGGCTCGGTGCTCGCCGATGTCGAGCGCTACCTGAACGGCATCGGGACGCTCGCCGCCCGCTTCGAGCAGATCGCGCCGGACGGCAGCCTCAGCAGCGGCCGCCTCTACATCCAGCGGCCCGGCCGGCTGCGCTTCGACTACGACCCGCCATCGCGCATTCGCCTGATCGCGCCCGGCGACTGGCGGCTCATCTTCTACGACGCCAGCATCGGCCAGGTGAACGTCATCCCCATCGGCCAGACGCCGCTCGGCATCCTGCTCGACGACCGGGTGCGGCTCGACGGCGACGTCGAGGTGACGGACGTGCGGGAGCAGGCCGGCGAGCTGGCGGTCACTCTCGTCCGCAAGGGCGAGGCCGACCAGGGCTCGGTCACGCTGGTCTTCGCCCGCCGGCCGCTCGAGCTGCGCCGCTGGTCGGTGGTCGATGCGCAGGGGCTCGTGACCCGGATCGTGCTGCAGGACGTCGAGACCGGCCAGAAGCTCGATCCCGAGCTCTTCCGCTGGCGCAGCCCGAGAACCTACGGCCTGCCCGACTGACGGGCCCGCCCCATCCGGTTCATCGAAAGTTAAGGGGTTTCGTGCAGGCTCCGCGGGCGCTGCCGCTGTCACGTGGAGAGTTCCCTGAGCCAGCCATCCCTGAGCCCATCGTCCTCGCCGATCGAGCCGCTCGAGGCACCGTCGGCACCCGTCGGGCGAAGAGCGTGGGCCGACCACATCGTCTTGCTGCCGCTCGCCATCCTCGCGGCCGGCGTCGCGCTCGCCTGCCTCCTGCCCGGCTGGCCGGCGGGCGAGGGCGCTGGTCAGCCGGGAGCATCCCTCGAATCACGCCTGGTCGCCATCGCCATCAGCGGCATGGGGGGCCTTCTCGCTCTCGGCTTCTTCTGGCACCGGGCACGACAGATGACGCCTGCCGGGCCGGGCGTGGGAGCCCTGCCCGAGGAGGCATCCCACGCCGGCGTGGAGTTCCTTTGGGAGGCCGACGAGGCCGGCCGGCTCACGCTCCTCTCCGACGGCTTCGAGCGCAGCCTCGGCCTGCTCCCGGCCGAAGCGCTCGGCCGCACCTGGATCGACGTCCTGGGTCCTGCGCTGGGCGAGCGGGGCGAGCGCGCGATCGCTCTGGCCATGGCCGGCCGGCGGTCGTTCCGCGAGGTCGAGGTCGGCCTCGCTGGAGCCGGCGAGGAGGGGCGGACACTCCGCCTGATCGGCCGTCCGAGGTGGAACGGCAACGTCTTCGGCGGCTTTCGTGGTGTCGCGATCGACATTACCGACGCGGTCAAAGCGCGCGATCGGCTCGGCTTCGTCGACCGGCACGACGATCTGACGGGCCTGCCGAACCGCTCCGCCTGCCTGCGGCTGCTCGCCGCCCGTCTGCGCCAGGGAGACGGTGCCGAGGGGCGCCCCGTGCTGCTGGTCATCGCCATCGACCGGGTTCGCGGCGTCAACGAGGCTTACGGGGCCACGGCGGGCGACAGCGTGATCCGCCAGGTGGCCGAGCGCATCAGGGTCTGTGCCCGCGAGGGTGACGTGATCGGCCGGATCGGCGGCGCCGAGTTCTGCCTTCTGCGCCCCGCCGCCCTGCCGTTCGACCCGATCCTGGAGCTCACGCAAAGGCTCGAGAGCGCGCTCGAGGAGCCCTTCTCGGTGCCCGAGGAGAGCCTTCGCATCACCTGTCATATCGGAGTCTACGAGATTGCACCCGGCGATCGCGACCCCGATATCTGCGTCAGGCGCGCGGAAGTCGCGATCAGCCGCGGCCGCCGCCACGGCCGCACGACCCATCTCTTCATGGACGGCATGGACCTCGAGGCGCGGACCATGCGGCGGCTCGAGGAGGAGCTCCGCGCCGCTATCGAGGAGAACCGGCTGGCACTCGCCTATCAGCCGCAACTGGCGCTGCGCAGCGGTCGCTATGTCGGTGCCGAAGCGCTTCTGCGCTGGCATCACCAGGATCACGGCTTCATCTCTCCCGCCCGCTTCATACCGGTCGCCGAGCGCACCGGGCTCGTCGTTCCGCTCGGTCGCTGGGTGCTGCGCCAGGCCTGCATCGACAGCCGCCGGCTGGGCGACCTGCGCATCTCCGTCAATCTCTCGCCGACCGACCTCGCGAGCCTGGACTTCGTCGACGTGGTCCGGGACACGCTCGAGCGGACGGGAACGGATCCCGGCCGGCTCGAGCTCGAGATCACCGAGGGTGTGCTGATCGAGGACACCGAGACGACGCTCGACGTCCTCTTGCAGCTCAAGCGGCTCGGTCTCGGCATCGCCCTCGACGATTTCGGCACGGGCTATGCCGGGCTCGGCTACCTGCAGATGTTCCCCTTCGACAAGCTCAAGATCGATCAGTCGATCATCCGCCGGAGCGGGCGCTCGCGCCACGCCGGGGCGATCGTCCGCTCGGTCGTGGCGCTGGCGCACGAGCTCGGCCTTCTGGCCTGCGCCGAAGGGGTCGAGAGCCAGGGGCAGCTCGAGCTCCTGCGCGACGAGGGCTGCGATCTCGTGCAGGGCTTCTATGCGGGCCAGCCGATGATGGTGAGGCAGATGCAGGGCGTGGTCGAGCGACAGAGGGCTCTCGCCGCCGCTGCTGGCACCTGACGGGGCCTGCTCGCGACGATTGACGATGGCACTCCCTTTGGGCGAGCCTGAGGAACGTGACGCGCGCACCGCCCTGCCATCGCCGGCGGGTGGCGGCTGCGGGCAGGCGAGGACTGCGGGAGACGGAGCCATGTGCGGCATTGTGGGGGCGATCAGCCGGGATCCGGTGGCGGGGCTCTTGCTCGAGGGCCTGCGGCGGCTCGAGTATCGGGGCTATGACAGCGCCGGGATCGCCACCATCACCGGCGAGCGGATCGATCGCCGCCGGGCGGAGGGCAAGCTCGACCGGCTGGCCCTCCTGCTCGAGGCACACCCTCTGGCCGGCAATATCGGCATCGGCCACACCCGCTGGGCGACCCATGGCGCACCGACCGAAACCAACGCCCACCCGCATCTGGCGGGCGGTGTGGCGGTCGTGCACAACGGCATCATCGAGAACTTCGCGGCCCTGCGCGCCGAGCTCGAGGCCGCCGGCCGGACCTTCGCGACCCAGACGGACACGGAGGTGGTGCCGCACCTGGCGGCGCTCGAGCTCGAGGCCGGGAAGGGTCCCGAGGCGGCCGCGCGCGCCGCGATCCGGAGGCTCGAGGGCGCCTTCGGCCTCGTCCTCCTCTTTCAGTCCGAGCCCGGCCTGCTGGTGGCGGCGCGCCGCGGCAGCCCGCTCGCCATCGGCTACGGAACGGCCGGCGAGGCCATGTATGTCGGCTCCGACGCGCTGGCCCTGGCGCCGCTCACCGACCGAATCCAGTATCTGGAGGAGGGCGACATCGCCTTCGTCCGCATCGACGGTGCGGTGATCGAGGATGCCGGCGGTGTCGTGGTCGAGCGGCCGATACGGCAGACCGCCCTCTCGGGTGCGCTGATCGGCAAGGGCAACCATCGGCACTTCATGGAGAAGGAGATCTTCGAGCAGCCGGCGGTGCTCGGCGACACGCTCCGCTCCTTCGCGGCGCTCGGCGCCGACGGCAGCGACCACCGGATCGCCCTGCCCGAGCTGCCCTTCGATCCGGCCGCTCTCGACCGGCTCACCACCGTCGCCTGCGGCACCGCCTTCTACGCCTGCATGGTCGCCAAGTACTGGTTCGAGCGCACGGCCGGACTCGCCGTCGAATGCGATATCGCCTCCGAGTTCCGTTACCGCGAGCCGCCCATGGGCGAGGGCACGGCCGGGCTCTTCGTCTCGCAGTCGGGCGAGACGGCCGACACGCTCGCCGCCCTTCGCTACGTCAAGGCGGCGGGCCGGCCGACGCTCGCCGTCGTCAACGTGCCCGAGAGCACGCTCGCCCGCGAGGCGGACGGCACCTTGCGCACGCTCGCCGGGCCGGAGATCGGCGTCGCCTCGACCAAGGCCTTCACCACCCAGCTCGCCACGCTTGCCTGCCTCGCCCTCGGCTGCGCCAAGGCGCGCGGCCGCATCGATCCCCGTGAGGAGGCGCGGCTGGTGAAGGCGCTCGACGAGGTGCCGGCGCTGATGCTCGAGGCGCTCGAGCACGACGATGCCATCAGACGCATCGCCCAGGGCATTCTCGATGCACGCGACGTGCTCTATATCGGCCGCGGCACGATGTATCCGATCGCGCTGGAAGGTGCCCTGAAGCTGAAGGAGATCAGCTACATTCACGCCGAGGGCTATGCGGCGGGCGAGCTCAAGCACGGGCCCATCGCCCTCATCGACGACACCGTGCCGGTGGTCGTCGTGGCGCCGAGCGACGCGCTCTTCGAGAAGACCGCGAGCAACCTGCAGGAGGTCGTGGCCCGCGGCGGCCGGGTGATCCTGATCAGCGATGCGGCCGGCGTGGCCGCGCTCGGCGGCCATGCGGCGCACAGCCTCGTCATGCCCGAGGTCGATCCCTTCGTCGCACCCTTGCTCTACACCGTGCCGGTCCAGCTCCTCGCCTATCACACGGCCGTGCTCAAGGGCACCGACGTCGATCAGCCGCGCAACCTCGCGAAGTCGGTCACGGTCGAGTAGGCCCGCCCGGGCTCGCGGCGAGGGCGGCGCCGCGGGTGCTCAGTGCTCGAGACGCTGGCCCGACGCCTTGTCGAAGACGTGCACGGATTCGAGGGTGGGGGCGAGGCCGATGCGATCGCCCGGACGCAGCGGGTGGCGGTCCTTGAAGACCGCCTGCGCCTCGTTGCCGGCGAAGCGGGTGATGACCAGGATCTCGGCCCCGGTCGGCTCCACCACGACCACCTCGGCCGTCGCCGCTCCCGCCCCCTGGCCTTCCGCCTCGGAGACGAGGCTCAGGTGCTCCGGGCGGATGCCGTAGACGATCTCCTGGCCGTCGCGGCCGCCGGCATTGGCCGGCAAAGGCAGGCGGCTGCCGTCGCCCGCGACCGCCACGGCCGAGCCGTTCTTGCGGTCGATCCGTGCCGGAATGAAGTTCATCGAGGGCGAGCCGATGAAGCCGGCGACGAAGAGATTGGCCGGCCGGTCGTAGAGGTCGAGCGGTGCGCCCACCTGCTCGACATGGCCGCCCTGCATGACGACGATGCGATCGGCCATGGTCATGGCCTCGATCTGGTCGTGGGTGACGTAGACCGCCGTCGTCTTGAGCCGCTGGTGCAGCTCCTTGATCTCAGAGCGCATCTGCACGCGGAGCTTGGCGTCGAGGTTGGAGAGCGGCTCGTCGAAGAGGAAGACCTGCGGGTCGCGGACGATGGCCCGGCCCATGGCGACGCGCTGCCGCTGGCCGCCCGAGAGCTGGCGCGGATAGCGGCTCAGATACTCGCGCAAGCCCAGAATGTCGGCGGCGCGGTTGACCCGCTCCTCGATCACGTTCTTCGGCGCCTTGGCGAGCTTGAGCGAGAACGCCATGTTCTGCTGCACGGTCATGTGCGGGTAGAGGGCGTAGTTCTGGAACACCATCGCAATGTCGCGATCCTTGGGCGGAACGGTGTTGACCACGCGACCGCCGATCGCGATCTCGCCCCGGTTGATCTCCTCGAGCCCGGCGATCATCCTGAGCAGGGTCGACTTGCCACAGCCCGAGGGGCCGACGAGCACCACGAACTCGCCGTCCTCGATATCGATGGACACGCCGTGCAGGACCTGCACCGTGCCGAAGAACTTCTCCACCTTGCGAACGTCGACGGAAGCCATGTGCCCTCTTCCCGATCCTGCCTCGGCGCCCGACCCGATGACCTGGGGAGCCGAACCGTTTCCCCTGATTGCGAGCTCCCCGACCCCGCCGGCGCCTGGACCAATGCCTGGAGGACGTTTGCTCGAAACGCATCATGACGGCTTTCGTGCACCAGTTCAATGCGCGACGCGGCCCGAGGGAGCAGGCTTCGATGCGGGCTGAGGCACGGCCGACCCGCGCAGCACTCGCCGATGGCGCCGCGATCGGCATCTCGATGATGATCGCCGTGCAGATCATCATGCCGATCAACGATGCCATGGCCAAATATCTGGTCGCCAGCCTGCCGGTCCTGCAGATCGCCTGGGCGCGATTTCTCGGCAACGCCGTGCTGCTGGTGCCGGTGGTCCTCTGGCGCCGCGGTCCCATCGCCTTCCGTGTCGCCCGGCCCGGCCTGCAGGTGCTGCGGTCGGTCGCCATCCTCGCCGCCAACCTGCTCTTCGTCACCGGGGTCCGGGTGGTGCCGCTCGCCGAGGCCCTTTCCCTCATCTTCATCGCCCCGCTCGCGGTCACGGCGCTTGCGCCCTGGCTCCTCGGTGAGCGGGTCGGCACCGCCGAATGGATCGCGGTCGGCCTCGGCTTCGCCGGTGCCCTCGTCATCATCCGACCGGGCGGCAGCGGCGTCGACATCGCCGCCCTCCTGCCGCTCGCTGCCGGCCTCTGCTTCTCCCTCTATTTGATCATCACCCGCAAGCTCGCGGGCTCGAGCCCCGCCGACGTCACCCTCTCCATCACCTCGATCGTCGCCGGTGCGGCGCTCTCCTTGATCATGCCCTTCGTCTGGGTCTGGCCGACGCCGGGCCAGGCGCTGCTGCTTCTCGCGATCGGCACCGCCACCTGCACCGGCCACCTGCTCTTGACCCGGGCCCACGACTTCGCCCCGGCTGCCAGCCTCGCCCCCTTCACCTATCTCTCGCTGGTCACGGCGACCGCGCTCGGCTGGTCCGTCTTCGGCGATTTCCCCGACGGCGGAACCTGGCTCGGGGCCTCGATCGTCGTGCTCAGCGGCCTCGTCCTCTGGCACTTCCGGCAGCGCGGCGGCGCTGCCGCCCCATCCGCAAAGGGAGATACCATCATGACCCCGGCCGAATTCCGGAAGAGCCTCGCCGATCCGACCCCACCTCAGGCCCTCGCGGGCCCGGTCCAGGCCTTGTGGTTCGCCGCCAAGGGGGACTGGCGGCGGGCTCATTCCATCGTCCAGAAGGACGAGGCCGATCCGACCCACGCCTGGGTCCATGCCCATCTGCATCGCGAGGAGGGCGACCTCGCCAACGCGGCCTACTGGTACCGCCGCGCCGGCCGCCCGGTGGCCGAAGGCGAGATCGACCGGGAACGCCGGGAAATCCTGGCGGTTCTTCTCGGCACCCCGGACTGAGGCCGGCCGATCTGGCCCGGCTTCCCCGTCCGGTCTAGACTGCACCGATCCACCGAGGGAGGCTCTTTCATGAGCAAGCACGTCTACAAGGTGATCGATCTCGTCGGCTCCTCGCCGGAAAGCATCGAGGATGCCACCCGGAACGCCATCCACCGCGCCAGCCAGACGCTCGACGACCTGCGCTGGTTCGAGGTGGTCGAGACCCGAGGTGTCATAGCGGACGGCAAGATCGCCCACTGGCAGGTGATGCTCAAGGTGGGGTTCACCCTGAACGACGGCGCCGACTGACCCTCAGCCCCGCGGGCGGGCGGCTTCGATACCGCCGTGCCACCAGTGGGCGAAGGGGTCGCTCTCGATGATCCGCTGGACCGTCTCCCCGGCGACGCGCGGCAGGCCGTCCGTGCCGCCGATCCGGCGCACCGCCCTCGTCAGCTCGATTCCCTCCGCGGGCGTCGAGAAGGGGAAGTCGCTGCCGAAGAAGATCTTGTCGGCGACCCGATACTCCTCGATCGCCAGCATCACGTTGTAGAATTGCCAGCGCCGGTAGTAGATCGCCGAGATTTCGGCATAGACGTTGGGTTGCTTTCTGATGACCGCGATGCACTCCTCGAACCAGGGGTGGCCCATGTGCGCCATCACCAGCTTGAGGTCCGGATAGGCGAGCGCCACCGCCTCGACCGCCAGGGGCCGGCCGAGCTCGGCGGCGTAGAGGCGCGTGTATGTCGTGCCCATGTGCATGGTGATGGGCAGGTCGTTCTTCTCGCAGTAGGAGAAGATCGGCTCGAGCCTCGGATCGTCGAGCGGCACCCCGTTGTAGATGGGCCCGTACTTGACGCCGACGAGGCCCAGATCCTCGACCGCGTGCCGCAGCCGCTCGAGGCAGTCCGGCCGCCGCGGATCCACATAGGCGAAGCCGGTGAGCTTCTCGGGATGGCGCCGGACCGCATCGGCGGTCACCCGGTCGTCGCCGTCGATGCCGAGGCTCTCGGCATAGCCGAGGGTGAAGACGATGGCCCGGTCCACGGGCGCCATGGCGCGGATCAGCGTTTCGGCGTCCGCCTTGTCGGGCACGGCCTTCTCGCGCACGCGGGCGAGCTGCGTCCTGTAGTGGGGCAGGACCTGATCGTCGTTCCAGATATTGACGTGGCAATCGGTGATCATCGCCGGATCATCCGCGCATGAGGCTGGGCAGCCAGAGCGCCAGCCCGGGGAAGAGGAGGAGGAAGGCCAGGGCCAGGATCTGCATGCCGATGAAGGGCAGAAGCGCTCCGAAGATGGTCTGCAGCTGGATGTGCGGCGGGGCCACCGATTTCAGGTAGAAGGCGGCCGGGCCGAAAGGCGGGGTGAGGAAGCTGCACTGCATGTTCATGCAGAAGAGGATGCCGAACCAGACCGGATCATAGCCCATGTCGATGATCACCGGCACGAAGATCGGCATGGTCAGGAGCGTGATGCCGATCCAGTCGAGCACCATGCCGAGCACGAAGAGGATGAGCATCATCACGATGACGATCTGCCAGGGCTCGAGCGGCAGGCCGGCGATGGCGCCCGAGAGATAGCGGGTGCCGCCCATGATGTTGTAGATGCCGATGAAGGCGTTGGCGCCGAGCGTCAGCCAGATGATGATTCCGACCGTCGACATCGTCCGCTGCATCGCCTCCCAGAGGAGGGTGGTGCTGAACTCGCCGCGCACGGCGGCGGCGAGGAGCGCTGCCACGGCACCGACCCCGGCCGCTTCGGTGACGCTGGCGATGCCGCCATAGATCGAGCCCAGGACCCAGACGATGATCAGGATCGGCAGGATCAGGCCCTTCAGCAGCCTCAGCTTCTCGAGGAGCGGGATATCGATCTGGTCCGCCGGCAGTTGCGGCGCGAGCGCCGGATCGAGCACCGAGCGGATCACGATGTAGGTGATGTAGAAGCCGGCGAGGAGAAGGCCCGGCAGGACACCGCCGATGAAGAGATCGCCGATCGAGACGCCGGCGGTGAGGCCGTAGACGATCAGCACCACCGACGGCGGCAGCATGGTGCCGAGCGAGCCGCCGGCGCAGATCGTGCCAATGGCGAGCTTCTGGTCGTAGCCGAGGCGCAGCATCTGCGGCAGGGCGATCAGGCCGAGCAGCACGATCTCGCCGCCGATGATGCCGGTCATCGCCGCCATGACGATGGCGACCAGGGTCGTCTGCACGGCCACCCCGCCCGGCAGCCGGCCGGCGAAGACGCGCATCGCGTCGTAGAGATCGTGCGCCACCCCGGATCGCTCGAGCACGCAGGCCATGAAGACGAAGAGCGGCACGGCGACGAGCACGTACTCGTTGATGAAGCCGTAGACCCGGCTCGCGACCAGCGGCAGGCCCGCCGGCCCGAGCCAGATCAGCGTGCAGCCCACGGCCAGCGCCATCGTCGTCCAGGCCAGCGGCACGCCGAGCAGCATGAAGGCCAGCATGACGGCGATGATCAGGACGGTGATGGTCTCGATGCCCAAGGCCGGGCTCCCGCAGGCTGGAGGACGAGCGCTCGGTCAGGGGTCGTGGCGCGGCCTGAAATGGCGGACGAGCTGCACCGCGAGCTGCAGCAGCACGAGGATGGCGGCGATCGTGATGATCGGCTTGATGAGGGCAGGGGTCGGCGCGTTGTAGGCGCTGCCGGTGCGCTCCCAGATCCTGAACGCGTGAAAGCCCGACCGCCACCCGCCATGGATGAGGCCCGCCATGGCGAAGAGTCCGACGAGCAGCGAGACGAGCCGCATCCACCAGCGCAGTCGCGGGCCGGCGATCTCGACCACGCTGGTGATCGCGATGTGCTGATCTCGCGCGGTCACATGGGCGCCCGAGAGCATGTAGCCGGCGGCGCAGAGGAAGATCGTGACCTCGAACGCCCAGGTGGTCGGCGCGTTGAACACGTAGCGTGCCACGACCTCGTAGAAGGTGACGATGACGGCGCCGAGATAGAGCCAGGCGACCTGCTTGCCGAGCCAGAGATTGAGGGTCTCGATCGCCTGCACGGGCGGCCTCTCCCGAGGTCGTCGAAGGATGCCGGACGGAAGGCGGCGGCGAGTGACCGAATGTACCCGCCGCCGATCCCGATCAGTCGGCCTGGAGCAGCCCGACCTGCTTCATGAAGTCGAGATTGGCCTGGAGCGCCTTCTCGGCGAGCGGGTCGCCGGCGACGTACTCGGCCCAGGCCTCCCGGGCGATGGCGCGAAACTTGTCGCGCTCCTCCTGCGGCCAATCGATCACCTCGATGCTGGGGTCGGCGCGGTCGCGGGCGACCAGCTCCTGGTCGGTCATGTCGTTCATCAGACGAAGGTCGTTGATCATCGCCCGGTACCAGACGTCGAGGATCACCTGCTGGCTCTCGTCGAGCGCGTCGTAGGCGGCCTTGTTCACGGTGAACTGCAGGACCGGCATCGAGTGGATGCCCGGATAGATCGGATACTTGGCGATCTGCTGGAAGCCCAGGCTATCGTTCATCGAGTACGAGCTGAAGTCGGCCGCGTCGACCACGCCCTTGTCGACGCTCGTGTAGGTCTCGGCCGCCGGCAGGCCGACCGGGGCGGCGCCGGCGCGCTTGAAGACCTCGGCCGCAAGGCCTTCCGGCGAGCGCACCTTCTTGCCCTCGAGATCGGCGACACCGCGAATCGGCACGCGCGAGACGAAGGCCTCGCGCGCCGGGGTGCCGCAGCCGATGACCTTCACTTGGCCATCGGTGAACTCGTCATAGAGCTCCTGCAGGAGCTCGCGCCCGCCGCCATGGTAGCAGAAGAGCGAGATCTGCTCGGGCCGGTCGTATCCGGCGATGAGATCGCCCATCACCGAGAAGGCCTTGCTGCGGCCGGTGAAATAGGAGGTCGAGGTGATGTCCCCCTGCAGGACCCCGAGCGCGATGGCGTCCATGGTCTCGTTGTAAGGCACGACCGAGCCCACGGGCGTGAGCTCGATGGTGAGCTCGCCTTTGGTCATCGCCTCGAGCTTGGGCAGCCAGTGCTCCTCGATGTTCTGGTAATAGCTTTCGCCGGCCGTCATCGAGGTCTGCACCTTCCAGACCTCCGCAGCACCAGCGCTCGCCACCTGCAGCGTCACCGCCGCCGCGGCGCCCAGAAGAACGGCCGCGATCGATCGCTTCATCATCTCGCCTCCCCCGGATTTCTTGAAAAGGTCGCGTTCTCGTCGCGGCGCAAGGCTTGGCATGAAGCCCGCGAGACCGTCAACCTCTATCGCCTGGTCGGTGTCGGCTCGGGCGATAGAGGTTGACGTTCCTCTGCACCCCCGGCACGCTTTGCCCAAAATTTCGGACGTCGAAGAGGGAGCATGTCGTGCAGTTGAGCACTGAGCAGATCGAAGCCTATCGTCGGGACGGCTTCCTCGTCGTCGAGAGCGTCCTCTCGAAGGGCGAGGTCGAGGAGCTGCGCGCCGTGACCGACGACTTCGTCGCGCGAGCGCGCCTCGTTCAGGCCCACGACGAGATCTATGACCTCGAGCCGAGCCACAGCGCTGCAGAGCCCCGGGTGCGCCGGATCAAGACCCCGCACGCCCAGCACGAGGTCTACGCGAAGATCGCCCGACATCCGGCGATCGTCGCGATCCTCCGGGAGCTCGTCCATCCCGTGCTGCGCTTCGACACCTCCAAGCTCAACATGAAGGCCGCGGGCTACGGTGCTGCGGTCGAATGGCACCAGGACTGGGCGTTCTACCCGCACACCAACGACGACCTCGCGGCCGTGGG
>CAYOCP010000007.1:0-162068 GCA_964402505.1 uncultured Geminicoccaceae bacterium | reverse complement strand
CGGCATCGAGGGGGCGCGGATCAAGGAATCCTACAAGCTCCTCGCCGAGCGCCATGGCGTACCCTGGAAGGGCCGCCGCTACGACCGTGCCGATCCCTATGCCGCCGATCTGCCGAACCAGGCGATCAACCATGCGGTCACCTGCGTCGAGGCGGCGGCGGCGATCGCGGTGGCGGCCACGGCCACCATCCCGCAGCTCGGCTTCATCCACGAGGACAGCGCGCAGGCCTTCACCCTCGACATCACCGATCTGGCGCGGACCACGGTGACGGTGCCCGTCGCCTTCACCACGGCGCGGGCCTGCCTCGACGATCCGCGGCTGGTGCTCGAGCGCGAGGTCCGGCGGCGGGCGGGCGAGGCCTTTCGCAAGGAGAAGCTGGTCGACACGCTGATCGAGCGCATCAAGGCGCTGTTCGAGGCGGAGGACTGATGGTCGAGAAGGTCGGCTGATGGTGGTCGTCGTCACCTCGAGCGTGGCCGATCGGTTTCGCGGCTTCCTCGCCTCGGCGATGCTGGAGATCGCGCCGGGCGTCTACACGGCACCGCGGATGAGCAAGGGTGTCCGGCAGCGGGTCTGGGCGGTGCTCGCCGACTGGCACGGCGCGCTCGGCGGCGGATCGATCGTCATGACCTGGCGCGACCCGGCGGAGCCTTGCGGCCAGGGCATCCTGACGCTCGGGCTTCCGGCCAGAACGTTCGTCGAACTGGAGGGCGGCCTCGTTACAACCGTTACGAGATAGAGTCGTCACGACTTCGCCGACATGCTCTTTGACATTGCGGGAATTTCCGATAGTTGGATGCCAGAGGCTCCCCCGCTCGCGCGGGGATCGACCCCAGCTCGGCCGCCCTCGCCAGCCGCCCCGCGAGGCTCCCCCGCTCGCGCGGGGATCGACCCTGGATCGAGCTCCGGGAGCTCGAGCCTAGGCAGGCTCCCCCGCTCGCGCGGGGATCGACCCAACAGTTACCTCCCCAAACAGATCGAGCTGTCGGCTCCCCCGCTCGCGCGGGGATCGACCCTTCCGGGTGATTCGGTGAAGAGTTAGCGATCGGGCTCCCCCGCTCGCGCGGGGATCGACCCAGGATCAGTACCTTCTGCTGTCTGTAATATCTGGCTCCCCCGCTCGCGCGGGGATCGACCCCTCAAAGTCACAGGCGAGTAAAGCTTCCTTATGGCTCCCCCGCTCGCGCGGGGATCGACCCGAGTATTTCCGCTTCGTCGTGCCGGATGAGGAGGCTCCCCCGCTCGCGCGGGGATCGACCCGCGACGGGCGGCATGGTATTTATTACGGCGACGGCTCCCCCGCTCGCGCGGGGATCGACCCGGCAGCGTGTGCCTCGCTCAGGCCGTAGCAGCGGCTCCCCCGCTCGCGCGGGGATCGACCCTGGTGGATACGGATCGATGCCAAGGTAGGCATGGCTCCCCCGCTCGCGCGGGGATCGACCCCCGGACGCCCTGCGCGGCGATTATTGGGATCAGGCTCCCCCGCTCGCGCGGGGATCGACCTGTTGCGGAGTGTGCGAGGCGTGATCGCCATCGGGCTCCCCCGCTCGCGCGGGGATCGACCCCGATTATCGCAAAGAAGGGCTTGAGATTTGGCGGCTCCCCCGCTCGCGCGGGGATCGACCTGGGATCACCTGACCCTCGACGAGGTGGCGCAGGGCTCCCCCGCTCGCGCGGGGATCGACCCCTGCTGCTGCCCAATATGCTGAAGCTCCCGCTGGCTCCCCCGCTCGCGCGGGGATCGACCCCAGCTACCGCGCTTAGCAGGCTGGTATTCCTGGGCTCCCCCGCTCGCGCGGGGATCGACCCTCGGACAAGTCCATGCCGTCGTCGCCGCCAGTGGCTCCCCCGCTCGCGCGGGGATCGACCGGTTCTGATCCTGTTGGAGAGATGCGTGGTCACGGCTCCCCCGCTCGCGCGGGGATCGACCCTTTCCTCTTTTCATAGCTTCTTTTTCCTACCAGGCTCCCCCGCTCGCGCGGGGATCGACCCCAGCTGCCGCGCTTAGCAGGCTGGTATTCCTGGGCTCCCCCGCTCGCGCGGGGATCGACCCTGACGTTGATCGCTGACATGGAGGATCGAGTAGGCTCCCCCGCTCGCGCGGGGATCGACCCATCTCCTGCACGATCGTCACGAGGTGTGGGCGGGCTCCCCCGCTCGCGCGGGGATCGACCCGGACCAGATGGAGCTTTTGGGCAGAATGTTGTGGCTCCCCCGCTCGCGCGGGGATCGACCCGACGACGACGACGATACCGCATTACTTACACTGGCTCCCCCGCTCGCGCGGGGATCGACCCGAGACCCTTGCGATTGAACGGCCGGCCGAGGCGGCTCCCCCGCTCGCGCGGGGATCGACCTGGCCGAAGTCTCGGCCGGCGGTGCGGGGCAGGGCTCCCCCGCTCGCGCGGGGATAGACCCCGATAGCCCTCATCCGCCTGTCACACGGTCTGCATGTCCAGGGTGGCGCGGGTGGCGGCGGCTGATTTGTCGAAAAGGGACGTGTCCCCACCGGATCCGGTCGTCGACGGCGTGCGTCTGGTCGGTGACGGGCTCACCCTTGTGGTTCGAGCGTGCCGCCTCTGAAGTTGCGGTGGATGAAGCGGGTGTCGCCCTCGGCCGCCTCGGTGCGCGCCAGCCGGAAAATCTCGTCATGCTTCGGCGAGAGCGCGCAGGCGGGGTCGGTATTGGCCGCATTTCCGGTCAGCGCGAAGGCTTGGCAGCGGCAGCCGCCGAAGTCCACCTCTTTGAGGTCGCAGCTCCGGCAGGGCTCGGGCATCCAGTCGGTGCCGCGGTAGAGATTGAATGCCTTCGAATGTTCCCAGATCCAGGCGAGGCCGTGGTCGCGGACCGAATCGAAGCGCAGGCCGGTGATGGTCTCCGCCGCGTGGCAGGGCAGCACCTTGCCCGCGGGTGAGATGTTGAAGAACTGCCGACCCCAACCGCCCATGCATTTCTTCGGCCGGAGCGCGTAGTAGTCCGGGACCACATGCTCGATGGCGAGGATGCCGCGCAGCCGCTCGGCCGCCTTTTCGACCACTTGGTTGCACTCCGCGATCTGCGTTTCGCTCGGCATGAGCACGGCGCGGTTCTTCAGCGCCCAGCCGTAGTACTGGACGTGCGCGACCTCGAGCCGATGCGCGTCGAGCTCGACGGCCATGTCGATGATCCGCGGCAGCTCGTGAAGGTTCTGCCGGTGCACGACCGCGTTGGCCGTCAGGGGCAGCCCCTCCGCCCGCACCCAGGCCGCGGCCTCGAGCTTCCTGGCGTGTCCGCCCTTGTGCCCGCCGATGCGGTTCGCCAGCGTCGGGTCCGCAGCCTGGAAGCTGATCTGCACATGACTGAGGCCGGCGTTGGCCAGATCGGCCACCCGCTCTCGGGTCAGCAGCACGGCCGAGGTGATGAGGTTCGAGTAGAGGCCGACCCCGGTCGCGTGCCGCACCAGCTCGACGAGGTCGGCGCGGACCGTCGGCTCCCCGCCCGAGAAGTGGATCTGCAGGACACCCAGATCGGCCATCTCCGCGATCACCCGCTTCCACTCGTCGGTGGTCAGCTCGGCGTTGGCGCGGTCCATCTCGATCGGGTTCGAACAGTAGGGACACTGCAGCGGACAGCGGTGGGTGATCTCCGCCAGGACCGCGACCGGAATGCCGTGATCCGCGAAAGCGCCGGGATCCAGCGCGCTGGTCAACCTCGCCTCCTCGATCACGTCGGTCATTTCGGCTCCTCGTGCATTTCGGACAGGAACCCCTTGTCGGCGAGATCCTGCAGCATTGCGGCGACGTCGCTCGCGATCTCGTCCACAGGCGCGACGTATTTGCCCGCAAGCTCCTCCGCGATGTCCCGGACGCTGCGCGCTCCATCGCAGAGCCGCAGCACCTCGACAGCGATGTCGTCCGGTGTCAGCACCCGCTCGGGCGCGAGCATGAGCCACATCCGCCGCGCCGGATCGAAGCGCAGTCGCGCATGCCGCGGCAGGACCGGCCGCGTCTCCGGCCGGATGATCATCCGCTGGCGGGGGGTGGCGGTCACGAAGCCTCCGGCACGAAGACGCCCGGCGGCGGAAAGCCCGAGACGTAGGCATGGTAGAGTGCGTCGAGCTGCGCCCACAAGACGTTGGTCTTGAAGACCAGCGCGTCGCAAACCGCCTGCCGCTCCTCGGGGTTGCGGGCGTGACGCTTGACGTAGTCGAGCGCGAAGCCCGCGTCGCGCGGCGCCTGCTCCAGGCGGCGGCTGAAATAGGCCATCACGTTCGGGTTGATGAAGTCGTAGTGCTCGAGCATCCCCGCGATGCGCTCCTCGTGCAGGCGCGGCGCGAAGAGCTCGGTCAGCGACGACGCGATCGCCTCGAGTGGCGAGGCGGTTCCGACGAACCGGACATAGGCGTCGACGGCGAAACGGGTGGCGGGCAGGATCCCGCGGGTCGACTCGACGTACTCGCGATCGAGGCCCAGGCCGTCGGTCAACTGCAGCCACCGCTCGATCCCGCCCTCGCTGTCAAGCGATCCGTCGTGGTCCTCGATCCGGTGGCGCCACTCGATCCGGGTGGCACGGTCGCGGAAGCGCGAGATGACGATGGCGTCCTTCAGCGGGATCGAGCTCTGGTAGTAGTAGCGGTTGAGCGCCCAAGCCTGCACTTGTCCGCGATTGAGCTTGCCGTTGTGCAGCAGCCCGTGGAACGGGTGCAGGTTGTGGTAGCGCGCCGCGCCGATCTGCAGGAGCCGTCGCTCCAGGTCGTCGCCGCTTTCGAGTGGCCGATCCGCGTCCACCATGTCGAACGTCAAAGCCTTACCTCCTGCCCCGGGCACGGGATCTCCCATCCCGCGGCTTCGAGCTGCCGGCGTTCGCGAGACCGTGGCAGATGCGCGGGGTTGGAGTTGTTGATGTGGATGAAGAACCGGCGCTGGATGGCGATATCCGCCAGCGCCGCGATGGCGCCGCTTTCGCCCGACATCGAGATGTGACCCATCTGCCGGCCGGTCTTCCGGCCGAGTCCCGAGCGCACGATCTCGTCGTCGGTCCAGAGCGTGCCGTCGAAGAACACCGCCGATGCCCCACGCAGCCGCTCGGCGAGCTCGGGCGTCACGGCACCGCAAGCGGTGAGGACACAGGCGCCCGCGTCGGCGCCGGCGCGAATGTGGAGCCCGATCGTGTCGCCCGGCGCCTTCGTCTCGCCGCTCTTCTCAAGGTACCAAGCCGGCTTGCCTGGAACCTCGAATGCCTCGATCGTCAGGCCCGAAGGGCTGCCGTCCTGCAGCATCGGCTCAAAGGGCTCGCCCGGCACGATCGGGCGGCGCGGCACGATCTTTCGGTCGAGCACGTTGAAGATGCTGTTGTCGTCGAGCGTCGCCAGCACGCGGGGATGGGCCCAGATGCCGAAGGGCGAGCCTTCGCGCAGCGTCAGCAGACCCGCCACCGCATCAACCTCGCCGTTCGTCAGGATCACCCCCGCGATGGGCGAGTGGCGCAGCCGGCCGGCCTGGGGGTGGAGCTGCGGCGTGTCGATGATCTGTTGGCGAATGTCGGGCGAGGCGTTGACCAGAAACCAGTTCTCACCGTCGGCGGTCAGCGCCAGCGATCCCTGCGTCCGCCTGAGCTCGGGACTGGCCCAGGCGGCGCAGCACGTCACGCAGTTGCAGTTCCACTGCGGAAGCCCCCCGCCCGCCGCGGTTCCGAGCACGACGACCGTCAACATGGCCCGCCTTTCGGATTGTTCGGCTGGCGAAGGGCTCTTGCGCCTATTTCGGCTTCGCGCAGGCGTACATGTTGACTTCCATGCCGACCGGCACTTCGAAGATCTTGGGTGCTTTCCACGCCATCTGAAGACCCTTTCCCAGTGTCGGGGCGCCCCGATCGGCGCCCCCATTGACGATAGGGAGCGAGTTGGGGGATCTCCATCTATGGCCGCCATTAGGGGTTCCAATACCGGACTCAACTCCTAAGGATGGCCTCGCAGCTCCGCAGGAACGGTGGCGTCTCCAGAATCGGCGGCCCCACATGCGTCCGACCGACATCCTGCAGCGCCTCGACGAGCGCGCCGTAAGGCTCGGTCCGCGCATACTGGGACGGCAGGAGCGCCACGATCTGGCGGGGCGGGAAAAGGACGCGGTAGAGGCGCAGCCCGGCGATGGGGCGGTCTCCCACAACGCTCGACAGGGCGGGCGCAAGGCAGACGCCGAGTCCCGCGCGCACCATGCCGAGGGCCACCTCGAAGCTGCGGGCCTGGGTGAAGGGCCAGTTGCGGGGAATGGCCTGGTCGTACCATGCCTGGACCCGCCGGGTGTGCGGCGTCCCGAAGGCGAACTGGATCGACCGCGTGAGGGTCCTCTGGTCCTCGGCGGAAAGATCGGTCATGGGATCGTTCACGTCGTCGAGATTCAGCCATCCGGGAACCGCAAGCACATACGGGTCCTCGAGGATCGGGACCTGCAGGAAACCCGCGCTCGCGGGCGCGATCGAATTCGCCGCGACCAACCCGAGGTTGACTCGCCGCCCGTAGAGCATCTCGAGCACGTCGGCGGGTGCGCTCTCGTGAATGTCATAGCCGACATCGGGATGCGCGCCGTGGATCGCGTACATCGCCCGGGGCAGGATCACCCGTAAGACCGAGTTGATCCCGGCGAGGTGGATCGTCTGATACATCTCCTCGCTGATCTGCCAGAGATTCTCCTCCAGTCGCTGCACGCTGGAGAGCACCGGCTCGACATTGCGCAGGAGACGGGCGCCAGCCTCGGTCAGAGACATCCGGTTGGAGCGGCGATCGAAGAGCGCCGCTCCAACCGCCTCCTCCAGGTTCGAGACCTGTTGCGAAAGCGACGGCTGGGTCAGGCCAAGCTGCTTGCTCGCGCTCGTCAGGCTGTCACTATGGGCGACAGCCCAGAAAATCCGCAGGCGGTGCAGCGTGATTCCGGCGTTGCCGACGAGGCTGGGGCGAGCCGAGCCGCTGGTCGCGCCGCCGGCTTCGGGCCTCGCCGGCGCTTTTCGCTCGTCGTCGTCCAACCTCGCATCCTTCCTCGCCGATGACCGCCGCGCGGGGCGACGATTGATCTCTGGTGCCGCCCATCCTGCGGCGGTCGAGCCCTTCTTGTCGAGGGACGCCGCAAAACCCCGCAACACGCAGCGCGGCGCCTGCACCGCCGGCGCGACCTGCAGTCCCTTGAAAAGCGGGACAGGAATGGATTGCACCGCATGGTCGATCGCCGGCCGGGTCCAGTGTCTCAGCCGGTCGGGAGGCCGATCGGATGGTCAGAGGTCGGGCGCCGGGAGAAACCGCAGGCGAGCATGGCGTGCGGCGCCGCGATCGGCAGGATGAGCCAGACCAGAACGGACGCCGGCGCATCCCTGCACCCGGATGCTGTTCGCGGCGGCCGATCCGCACGCGGGCACCTTGCCGCCCAAGGGCGAGCCACCGAGCCCGATCGCGCCGCCTTCGGGCTGCAGGTTCCACACACGCTGTCCCTTCGCGCGGCCGGACGGCGCCACCAGGGTTCCGGTCCTGCGCCAGGTTAGGGGCCGCGAGGTCGCCTGTCACTGCGCCGAAGCCCTCGAGGAACAGGAGGAGAGGAAATACGTGCTCGCGAAGCCCTGGCCGGATTTTCTCACCATCTTCGGCACGCCTGCGAGCGGTGTCGCCTGGGTTCTGCCCAAGGCCTATCTGGAGGAGGTCGGCGACGAGGGCTTCAAGAACGCGCCCATCGGCGCCGGTCCCTATCGCCTGGCGGCGTTCGCGCCCGGGACCGAGATCACGTTCGAGGCCTTCGAGGATTTCTGGCGCAAGAAGCCGGAGGTGCCGACCCTCGTCTTTCGCGTGATCCCCGATGCGGCGACCCGGCTTGCCGCCATCCGCAACGGCGAGGTCGATTTCGCCTACGGCATTCAGGGCGACCTGGTGAAGGAGGCGCAGAGCCTGCCGGATCTCCGGGTGGAATCGGCGGCGATACCGGTGACGAACTTCGTGGTCTTCGCCTCGGCCTTCGATCCCGCCTCGCCCTGGAGCGACGAGCGCGTGCGCCGCGCCGCCAATCTCGCGATCGACCGGGCGGGCATGAACGAGGCCGCCTATGCCGGGCTCGGCAGGGTGTCGTACTCGATCATCCCGCATGTCATGGATTTCTACTGGCAGCCGCCCGAGATCCCCTACGATCCGGAAGGGGCGATGGCGCTGCTCGCCGAGGCCGGCCATGCCGGCGGGTTCGACGGCGGCGATCTCTACACGAGCTCCGAGGATGCGCTGGCCGAGCTGATCCAGGCCAATCTCGCCGCGGTCGGGATCAATGTCCGGTTGCGGCCGAGCGAGCGGGCGTCGCATCTCCAGCAGGTGATGGAGAAGAAGCTGACCGGCCTCGTCCTCACCGGCTCGGGTGCGCCCGGCAACGCCGCGAGCCGCCTGCAGCAGTTCGTGCATTCGGACGGAACACTCTCCTATATCCATGACGGCGAGCTCGACGCCGAGATCACCGAGCAGGCGGAGACGCTGGATCCGGAGAAGCGGAAAGCGGAGCTCGACACCATCCAGGAGCAGATCTTCGATCGCTCGCTGTTCATGCCGATCGTCGAGTTTCCCTTCCCGGTCGTGATCGGGCCGCGCGTCGACTACGCCGGCGTGAACGGCATTCCTGGCAACCCCTATACCGGACCTTACGAGGACCTGACGCTCAAGCCCTGACGTTGGGATGCGCGCCGGGTCGGGCCGTGCGGGCCCGTCCCGGCGCGGCACGGAACAACGAACGGAAAGGGACGGGATGGATCTCGGGATTGCCGGAAGGCGGGCGCTCGTGGTCGGTGCGAGCGACGGGCTCGGTGCCGCCTCGGCGGAGCGGCTGGCCGAGGCCGGCTGCGCGCTGCATCTGGTGGCGCGCCGGGCGGAGGCGCTCGCGGCGTTCGGCCGAAAGCTTCCGGGGCGTCATGACGTCGAGGTCGCATGGACCCCGGCCGATCTCGCCGATCCCTCGGCACGGGCAACCATCGTCGCGGCCTGCCCGGCGCCGGACATCCTGGTCATCAGCGGCGGCTGGCCGGAGCGCGCGCTCGAGCCTTCCCTCCTGACGATGGCGGACTGGCAAAAGGCGCTCGAATCGATGATGCTGGCCCAGATCGACCTCGTCTCGAGGCTTCATCCCGGCATGGTGCGGCGCGGCTTCGGGCGCATCGTCGTCGTCACCTCGCGGCTGATCAAGGACCCGGAGCTGGACCTGGCGCTGCCGGCGGCGGCCCGGCTCGGCCTCATCGGCTATCTGAAGGCGCTCAGTCGGGAGATCGCGTCGAGCGGGGTCACCGTCAACACCATCCTGCCAGGTGTCTTCGGCACGCGCACGCAGAAGGCGCACATCGCCGACCTGGCACGGGCGAGCGGGCGGGGCGAGGCCGAGATCCTACGCGAGCGCACGCGCGCGACGCCGGCCGGCCGGCTCGGCACGCCCGAGGAATTCTCGAGCCTCTGCGCCTATCTCTGCAGCGCCCATGCCGGCTTTCTGACAGGCCAGGCCCTGGTCATGGACGGCGGCGCGCATGGCGGCATCTGGTAGGCGTCGCCCGCGGCGGGGAACCGCTGCCGGCTCTTGACATCCGGCCTTCTGTCGGCGCTCGGTGAGGTGTTGGAACTGTTGGCGGGAGCGGCTGGGGTCATGGCGGTGCGGGAGAGTGTGATCGCGGGCGAGAACGCCGAGCGGGCGGCCTATCTGGTGATCGTGGGCGTCAGCCTCTGCCATTTCCTGAACGATGTGATGCAGTCGCTCCTGGCGGCGATCTACCCTCTGCTGCGCGACGAGTTCCTCCTGGATTTCTGGCAGATCGGCTTGATGACGCTGGTCTTCCAGGTGACGGCGTCGCTCCTGCAGCCCTTGATCGGGCTCTACACGGACAAGCGGCCGGTGCCGCAGTCGCTGCCGGTCGGCATGGGCTCGACGCTCCTCGGCATTCTCCTCCTGGCAACGGCCACGAGCTATCCGATGCTGCTGCTCGGCGCTTCGCTGATCGGCGTGGGCTCGGCGGTCTTCCATCCGGAGGCATCCAGGGTGGCGCGGCTCGCGTCGGGGGGCGGGGTGGGATCGGGCCTCTGGCACGCTGGCCCGATTGGGTTTGACAGAGGGTGACGCGGCACACATCTTCCCGCGAAATCGGCAGGACATGAAGAAGAGTGCATGTCCTTTGCAGACCTCGGGAAGGAACGCGACCATGGGCCAGGCCGGGACCGGGACGTCCACGTCAAGAGAGCGGCTAAAGGCGGTGCTGGCGGGCGAGCGGCCGGATCGGGTGCCGGTCAGTGTCTGGCTGCACAATTTCGCAAAGGAGCAGAGGGCGGCGGATCTGGTTGGCGAGACGCTGCGGCTGCAGGAGAGGTTCCGGTTCGATTTCATCAAGCCGCAATCGCCCTGGCAGTCGGCCTGCGTGCTTTTCGGCACGGAGGTGACGCGGCCGGAGCGGGCGGACGAGCTGCCGGTGGTGACGCGCCATGCGGTGCAAAACGGCGACGATCTCGAAGGAATCACCCGAAAGCCGGTGACGGGGATGCTGGCGGACCAGCTCGAGGTGATGCGGGGTGTGCGGGCGGCGGTCGGGGCCGATGTGCCGGTCGTGGCGACGGTGTTCACGCCGATGATGACGCTGGCTTTGATGCATGCGGGCGGCAAGGCCGGAGCGCTCGGCCTGATGCGCTCGCACCCGCGCGCGCTCGCGCAGGCGCTCGGCCATATCGCCGACACGCTCGCCGACTTCACGGCGCAGGTCATGGAGACCGGGGTGGACGGTGTTTTCTATGCCAGCAACACCTGCAACCGGGGCGAGATCGATCGCACACAGCACGACGATTTCCACGCCCCGTTCGACGAGCGGATCCTCGCCGCCTGCGCCGGGGCGCCGATGAACATCCTGCATCTCTGCGGGCCGGCCGTGCAGGCCGAGTTCTTCCTGGACTACCCTTCGCCGATCGTCAGCTGGGCGCTGACGCCGGACAATCCGACCCTCTCGCAGATGCGCGAGCTGACCGGCAAGGTGGTGCTCGGCGGCGCCTCGCCGAAGCCGGATTTCGGCGAGAGGACGCCCGAGGAGCTCGGCCGGCAGGTCCGGGCGGCGATCGCCGAGATGGACGGCATGCACCAGCTCATCGGCCCCGGCTGCTCGGTCAATCCGGGTGTCGACGAGACGCTGATCGCCGCCGTCGTCGAGGCGGCGCGCGCCCCCCTGTCCCGCCCCTCCTGATGTCCGGGATCACCTGATGCCGGGGGCGCGCTTCTTCCTGCGCCGCCTGGTCTACGCCGTCGTCTCGCTGGCCATCCTGGCGCTCACAGTGCTCGCCTTCAGCAAGATCGGCGGCGATCCGGTCGCCATGCTGCTGGAGCCGGGGGCGAGCCAGGCCGACATGGACAGGCTGCGGCAGGAGCTCGGGCTCGACCGGCCGTTCCTCTTCCAGTACGTCCGCTTTCTCGGCAACGCGGCGACCGGCAATCTCGGCTCGTCGATCTATTACGGCCAGCCGGCGGCCGAGCTCTATTTCCAGCGGCTGCCGGCCTCGCTGCTTCTGGCGGGTGTCGCCTTCGGCTGGTCGGTGCTGCTCGGGGTCGGGGTCGGGGTGACCGCCGCGGCACGTCCCGGCAGCGTGTGGGACCGGGCGGGCACGATCCTGGCGCTGATCGGCATGTCGATGCCGGCCTTCTGGCTCGGCATGCTGATGATCATGCTGTTCTCGGTCGAGCTGCGCTGGCTGCCGTCCTCGGGCAGCGGCACCTGGCAGCACCTCCTGATGCCGGCCCTCTCGCTCGGCTGGTATTTCGCGGCCTCGCACATGCGCCTCACCCGCTCGGCCATGCTGGAGGCCCTGCAGTCGGACTATGTGCGGCTGGCGCGGCTGAAGGGCCTTTCAGAGATGCGGGTGATTCTCCGCCACGCGCTGCCGGCGGCGCTCATACCGGTCGTGACCCTGGCGGCCATCAACTTCGTGCTGATGGTCAATGCGGCCGTCGTGATCGAGACCGTCTTCGCCTGGCCCGGGATCGGGCGGCTCCTCTACGAGGCGATCTCGTTTCGCGATGTTCCGGTGATCCAGGCGGTGGTGCTGCTCTCGGGCTCGATGATCATCCTGCTCAATCTCGCGACCGACCTTCTCTACGTCGTGATCGATCCCCGGATCCGCCATGAGGGATAGGCTCGGCCGGATCGATCCCGCCGCGACCATGGCAGCACTCCTGCTCCTCGTCTTTGCCGTGGTGGCCGTGCTGGCGCCGCTTCTGGCGCCGCACAACCCGCTGCTCGGGACGCTCTCGGCCCGCCTCCTGCCACCGGCCTGGCTCGAGGGCGGCAAGCCGGCCTATCCGCTCGGCACCGATCATCTGGGGCGCGACGTGCTCTCGCGGCTGATCTTCGGGGCGCGCATCTCGCTCTCAGTGGGGCTCGCCGCGGTGCTGGTGGCCGGCAGTCTCGGCACCATGCTCGGCATCGTCGCCGGCTATCTCGGCGGCATCGCCGACCAGCTCATCATGCGCGTGGTCGACGCCTGGATGGCGATCCCCTCGCTCGTCTTCGCCATTTTCCTCGCGGCGATGGTCGGGCAGAGCGCCCTGAACGTCGTCCTGATCCTCGGGCTCGTCTACTGGACCCGCTACGCGCGGCTGGTCAGGGGCGAGGTGCTGTCGCTGCGCGAGCGCGATTTCGTCAAGCTCGCCCTCGTCACCGGCGCCTCGCCCCTGCGCATCATGGCGCGCCACATCCTGCCGAACGTCTTCAACACCACCCTCGTCCTCGCGACCCTGATGCTCGGCGTGGTCATCGTGACCGAGGCCTCGCTCTCCTTTCTCGGGGTCGGCGTGCCGCCGCCGCAGGCGGCCTGGGGGCTGATGCTGGCCGACGGCAAGCAGGCGCTGATGGTCGGCAAGTGGTGGCTGACCGTGCTGCCGGGGCTCTGCATCATGCTGACGGTGCTGGCGGCGAGCGTGCTCGGCGACTACCTGCGGGACCGGCTCGACCCGAAGGGACGGATGCGATGAGCAGGGCCGTGGCAGCACCGCTGCTCGAGATCCTGGGTCTCACGGTCGATGCCAGGGGTCCCGCAGGCACGGCCCGGATCCTGGACCGGGTGGATCTCCGCCTCGAGGAGGGCGAGACGCTCGGGGTGGTGGGCGAATCGGGGTCGGGCAAGAGCACGCTCGCGGCCGCCATCCCGCGTCTTCTGGCCACCGGCCTCACGATCGGCGAGGGGCGGATGCGGCTCCTGGGAGAGGATGTGCTCGCCATGTCGGCGGGGCGCCTGCGGCGGATGCGCGGTGCCGAGGTGGCGACGATCCTCCAGGATCCGCTGCATTCGCTCACGCCCTGGCTGAAGATCGGCACGCAGATCGCCGAGCCCGCCGTGGTGCATGACGGGCTTTCCTGGAAGGCAGCGCGCATCCGCGCACTCGAGCTCTTGCGGGGGGTGTGGATTCCCGAGGCCGAGCGGCGCCTGCGGGCCTATCCGCACGAGCTCTCCGGCGGGATGCGCCAGCGGGTCGCCGGTGCCGTGGCGCTCGCCTGCGCGCCGCGCCTGCTGATCGCGGACGAGCCGACCACGGCGCTCGATCCGACGATCCAGCTCCAGTATCTGGATCTGCTCAAGGCGCTGCAGCGCGAGCACGGCTTCGCGCTGATCCTCATCACCCACGATCTCGGGGTGGTGGCGCGTACCTGCGAGCGGGTGGCGGTCATGTATGGCGGCCGGTTCGTGGAGGAGGGGCCGACGGCGCGCGTCATGGACGCCCCGCGCCATCCCTATACGCGGGGGCTGATCGCCTCGATGCCGAAGCTCGAGGCGGCGGGCCGGAGCGGTGCCCGGCTCGCCATCATCCCGGGCCAGCCGCCGGTGCCGGGCCGGATGCCCACGGGCTGCCGGTTTCACCCGCGCTGTCCCGACCGCTTCGCCCCCTGCGACGCCCACGATCCGCCGGCCGTGCCGGTCGGCGAGCGGGAGCGCGTCGCCTGCTGGCTCTGGACGGAGCCGCCGGCATGAGCGCCGCAGCTCCCATGATCGGCCTCGAGGGGGTGGTCCGGCACTATGGCAAGCCGCCCCGCCTCGTGCATGCGGTCGACGGCGTCTGGCTCGGCGTCGAGACCGCCGAGACGCTCGGCATCGTCGGCGAATCGGGCTGCGGCAAGTCCACCCTCGCCCGCTTGATGCTCGGCCTCGAGGCGCCGACCCGGGGGGTCATGCGGGTGCACGGCACGGATGCGCGCGCCCTCGACCGGGACGAGCGGCGCCGGTACCGGCGCAAGGTCCAGGCGGTGTTTCAGGACCCTTTCTCGTCGCTCAACCCGAGGATGCGGGTCGGGGCGACCCTGACCGAGCCGCTGGCGATCCACCGCCTGCTCGACGCCGCCGGCCGCCGCGACCGAGCCGCGGAGATGCTCGAGCGTGTCGGCCTGCCGGGCGACGCGCTCGGCCGCTACCCGCATGAGTTCTCGGGCGGGCAGCGGCAGCGGATCGCCATCGCCCGCGCGCTCATCCTCGAGCCCGAGCTCATCGTGCTGGACGAGCCGATCTCGGCGCTCGATGTCTCGATCCGTGCGCAGGTGCTCAACATTTTGGCCGATCTGCGCGACGATCTCGGCACCGGCTACGTCTTCATCGCCCACGATCTCGCCGCCGTGGCGACGATCAGCGATCGCATCGCGGTCATGTATCTCGGCCTCGTGGTCGAGATCGGCTCGGCCGAGGCGGTGGCGCGAACGCCGGCGCATCCCTACACACAGATGCTGTTCGCGGCGGCCGATCCGCACGCGGGCACCCTGCCGCCCAAGGGCGAGCCGCCGAGCCCGATCGCCCCGCCCCCGGGCTGCAGGTTCCACACACGCTGTCCCTTCGCACGGCCGGACTGCGCCACCAGGGTTCCGGTCCTGCGCGAGGTCAGGGGCCGCGAGGTCGCCTGCCACTACGCCGAAGCCCTCGAGGAACGATAAGGAGAGGAGAGAAGGATGAAGGAACTCCCGTTCAAGCAGCCGTCGCTGAGCCGTCGCCGGGTCATGGCTACCCTCGGCGTCGGGCTCGGCGCCACCGCACTTGCCGGTCCGCTGGCCGGCCGCGTCCTCGCCGCGGCGGGGCAGAAGCTCGAGTGGGCGGTCCACTTCTCGCCGACCAGCCTCTTCTTCGATCCCGGCATCACGCCCGGCACCGGGGCGCCGCTGATCGTGCAGTACGCGATCCACGACGCCCTGATCCGGCCCGTCAAGGGCAAGGCGACCGGCCTCAGCCTGGCGGAGAGCATGGAGGCGGCCGAGGACGGTCTGAGCTACACCTTCGTGCTGCGCGAGGGGCTGAAGTTCCAGAACGGCGAGCCGGTGACGGCCGAGGACGCCAAGTTCTCGTTCGATCGCTACAAGGGTGCCAATGCGGAGCTGATCCGGGAGTTCGTCACCGAGGCCCAGGTGGTCGATCCCCGGACCATCCGCTACGTCCTGTCCAAGCCCTGGCCGGATTTTCTCACCATCTTCGGCACGCCTGCGAGCGGTGTCGCCTGGGTTCTGCCCAAGGCCTATCTGGAGGAGGTCGGCGACGAGGGCTTCAAGAACGCGCCCATCGGCGCCGGTCCCTATCGCCTGGCGGCGTTCGCGCCCGGGACCGAGATCACGTTCGAGGCCTTCGAGGATTTCTGGCGCAAGAAGCCGGAGGTGCCGACCCTCGTCTTTCGCGTGATCCCCGATGCGGCGACCCGGCTTGCCGCCATCCGCAACGGCGAGGTCGATTTCGCCTACGGCATTCAGGGCGACCTGGTGAAGGAGGCGCAGAGCCTGCCGGATCTCCGGGTGGAATCGGCGGCGATACCGGTGACGAACTTCGTGGTCTTCGCCTCGGCCTTCGATCCCGCCTCGCCCTGGAGCGACGAGCGCGTGCGCCGCGCCGCCAATCTCGCGATCGACCGGGCGGGCATGAACGAGGCCGCCTATGCCGGGCTCGGCAGGGTGTCGTACTCGATCATCCCGCATGTCATGGATTTCTACTGGCAGCCGCCCGAGATCCCCTACGATCCGGAAGGGGCGATGGCGCTGCTCGCCGAGGCCGGCCATGCCGGCGGGTTCGACGGCGGCGATCTCTACACGAGCTCCGAGGATGCGCTGGCCGAGCTGATCCAGGCCAATCTCGCCGCGGTCGGGATCAATGTCCGGTTGCGGCCGAGCGAGCGGGCGTCGCATCTCCAGCAGGTGATGGAGAAGAAGCTGACCGGCCTCGTCCTCACCGGCTCGGGTGCGCCCGGCAACGCCGCGAGCCGCCTGCAGCAGTTCGTGCATTCGGACGGAACACTCTCCTATATCCATGACGGCGAGCTCGACGCCGAGATCACCGAGCAGGCGGAGACGCTGGATCCGGAGAAGCGGAAAGCGGAGCTCGACACCATCCAGGAGCAGATCTTCGATCGCTCGCTGTTCATGCCGATCGTCGAGTTTCCCTTCCCGGTCGTGATCGGGCCGCGCGTCGACTACGCCGGCGTGAACGGCATTCCTGGCAACCCCTATACCGGACCTTACGAGGACCTGACGCTCAAGCCCTGACGTTGGGATGCGCGCCGGGTCGGGCCGTGCGGGCCCGTCCCGGCGCGGCACGGAACAACGAACGGAAAGGGACGGGATGGATCTCGGGATTGCCGGAAGGCGGGCGCTCGTGGTCGGTGCGAGCGACGGGCTCGGTGCCGCCTCGGCGGAGCGGCTGGCCGAGGCCGGCTGCGCGCTGCATCTGGTGGCGCGCCGGGCGGAGGCGCTCGCGGCGTTCGGCCGAAAGCTTCCGGGGCGTCATGACGTCGAGGTCGCATGGACCCCGGCCGATCTCGCCGATCCCTCGGCACGGGCAACCATCGTCGCGGCCTGCCCGGCGCCGGACATCCTGGTCATCAGCGGCGGCTGGCCGGAGCGCGCGCTCGAGCCTTCCCTCCTGACGATGGCGGACTGGCAAAAGGCGCTCGAATCGATGATGCTGGCCCAGATCGACCTCGTCTCGAGGCTTCATCCCGGCATGGTGCGGCGCGGCTTCGGGCGCATCGTCGTCGTCACCTCGCGGCTGATCAAGGACCCGGAGCTGGACCTGGCGCTGCCGGCGGCGGCCCGGCTCGGCCTCATCGGCTATCTGAAGGCGCTCAGTCGGGAGATCGCGTCGAGCGGGGTCACCGTCAACACCATCCTGCCAGGTGTCTTCGGCACGCGCACGCAGAAGGCGCACATCGCCGACCTGGCACGGGCGAGCGGGCGGGGCGAGGCCGAGATCCTACGCGAGCGCACGCGCGCGACGCCGGCCGGCCGGCTCGGCACGCCCGAGGAATTCTCGAGCCTCTGCGCCTATCTCTGCAGCGCCCATGCCGGCTTTCTGACAGGCCAGGCCCTGGTCATGGACGGCGGCGCGCATGGCGGCATCTGGTAGGCGTCGCCCGCGGCGGGGAACCGCTGCCGGCTCTTGACATCCGGCCTTCTGTCGGCGCTCGGTGAGGTGTTGGAACTGTTGGCGGGAGCGGCTGGGGTCATGGCGGTGCGGGAGAGTGTGATCGCGGGCGAGAACGCCGAGCGGGCGGCCTATCTGGTGATCGTGGGCGTCAGCCTCTGCCATTTCCTGAACGATGTGATGCAGTCGCTCCTGGCGGCGATCTACCCTCTGCTGCGCGACGAGTTCCTCCTGGATTTCTGGCAGATCGGCTTGATGACGCTGGTCTTCCAGGTGACGGCGTCGCTCCTGCAGCCCTTGATCGGGCTCTACACGGACAAGCGGCCGGTGCCGCAGTCGCTGCCGGTCGGCATGGGCTCGACGCTCCTCGGCATTCTCCTCCTGGCAACGGCCACGAGCTATCCGATGCTGCTGCTCGGCGCTTCGCTGATCGGCGTGGGCTCGGCGGTCTTCCATCCGGAGGCATCCAGGGTGGCGCGGCTCGCGTCGGGGGGCAAGTACGGGGCGGCGCAGTCCTTTTTCCAGGTCGGTGGCAATGCCGGGAGTGCCACCGGTCCCCTCCTTGCCGCCTTCATCGTGGTGCCGCTCGGGCGGCCGAGCATCGCCTGGTTCGCGCTCGCCGCGCTCTTGGGCATGATCATCCTGAGCCAGGTCGGGGCCTGGTACGGGCGCTATCGCAAGGCCAATGCCGGCCGGGCAGCACCCCTGGTCGCCACCGGCCTGTCGCGGCGGCGGGTGACCATGGCGATCGTGGTCCTGGCGATCCTGGTCGCGACCAAGAACTTCTACACGGCGGCGATCACCAGCTACTACACCTTCTTCCTCATCGAACGCTTCAGCCTGACGACGCAAGAGTCTCAGATCATGCTGTTCGTGTTCCTGGGTGCCATGGCGGTCGGGGTCGTGATCGGCGGGCCGATCGGCGACCGGCTCGGCCCGCTCTGGGTGATCTGGGTCTCGATCCTGGGTGTCCTGCCCTTCACCCTCGCCTTGCCTTACGTCGATCTCTTCTGGACCGGCGTGCTCTCGGTCGCGATCGGCGTCATCCTCGCCTCGGCCTTTCCGGCGATCATCGTCTACGCGCAGGAGCTGGTGCCGGGGCGGGTCGGCATGATCGCCGGGCTCTTCTTCGGCTTCGCTTTCGGCGTGGGTGGCCTCGCGGCCGCGGGGCTCGGCTTTCTCGCCGACGCGCACGGCATCGAGTTCGTCTACAGGATCTGTGCCTTCCTGCCGATCCTGGGCGTGCTCACCATCTTTCTGCCGAGGCGCAGCCGGCCGGGACCCAGGGTGGTCACCGCATCGGCCGGCTGACCGCCTTCACCAGGGGGCGAGATCGGCCGCGACCTCGTGCAGGAGGGCGTGGCGGGCGGCGACCGTCTCGATGTCCCGCGCATAGCCGCCGCCGACGACGACGGCGAGCGGCAGGGCGCGGCGGCGGCAGGCCTCGAGGACGGCGGCGTCACGCGAGGCGAGGCCCTGGTCGGTCAGGGCGAGGCGGCCGAGCCGGTCATCGATGTGCGGATCGACACCCGCATTGTAGAAGACGAGGTCGGGGCGGAAGGAATCGAGCGTCGCCTCGATGAGGGGCAGGGCGGCGGCGAGGTAGGCGGCATCGCCGGTCTCGGGGTCGAGGGCGAGATCGCGGGTGCTTCGCTGCTTGCGCGCCGGAAAGTTGGTCCGGCAATGGACCGAGAGGGTGAAGAGAGCGGGATTGGCGGCCAGAATGGCGGCGGTGCCGTCGCCCTGATGGACGTCGAGATCGACGACCGCGACCCGGCGCACGGCACCCTCGGCGAGCAGCGCCGAAGCGGCCACGGCGACATCGTTGAAGACGCAGAACCCGGCGCCGAAGCCGGCGAAGGCGTGGTGGCTGCCGCCGGCGGTGTTGCAGGCGAGGCCGTGGGCCAGTGCGAGGCGGGCGGCGAGCAGGGTGCCGCCGACGGCGGCCCGGCTGCGCGCGACCACGGCCTCGCTCAAGGGCAGGCCCAGCCGGCGCAGCGCCGTGGCGTCGAGCGTGCGGCCGAGCACGGCGGCCACATAGGCGGGATGGTGGGCCAAGGCGAGGTCGGCGGACCCGATCGCCCCGGCCTCGCGCAAGCAGCGATCGGGCGCCAGGCCCTTCGCGCGCAGGAGGGCGAAGAGGGCGCCGAACTTGGGCATGGGAAAGCGGTGGCCGGCCGGCAGGGGCGCCACATAGGCCGGATGATGGACGATCAGGGGCCGCATCGGAGGAGCCGGCGCGCGATTCCGACGGCGGCCGTGCGCAAACGCTTGCTTTTCAACTGATTAAATCATAGGTTGAAATAGTCCGATCAGACCTGCACCGTCTGTCGCGAAAGAAACCGCGGGAAACCAATGACATGACCAAGATTGATCCGACATTCTGGTTGAACCGTCGAGTTCTCGTGACGGGCCATACGGGCTTCAAGGGGAGCTACCTCGCGGCCTGGTTGAGCGAGCTGGGTGCCGATCTGGTGGGGGTGGCGCACCCGCCGGCCTCGCCCGCCGGGCTCTTCGCGCTCGCCGGGCTCGACCGCCGGCTGGTCAACGTCACCGCCGATGTCCGCGACCGCGCCAGGCTCGAGCATCTGGTGGTGGCGAGCTCGCCCGAGATCATCTTCCATCTCGCGGCGCAGCCGGTCGTCCTCGACGGTCTGAAGCGGCCGCTCGACACCTTCGACACCAACATCCAGGGCACGCTCAACATCCTCCAGGCGGCCCGCAGGGCACCCGACCTGCGCGCCATGGTGGTGGTGACCAGCGACAAGGCCTACCGGCCCTCGACCGAGCCGCGCGCCGAGTCCGATCCCCTGGGCGGGATCGAGCCCTACAGCGCCAGCAAGGCCTGCGCCGACATCATCGCCGAAACCTACCGGCATTGCTATCTGTCTTCCGAGGACGGCATCGGCCTCGCCACGGCCCGGGCCGGCAACGTTATCGGCGGCGGCGATTTCGCCGCCGACCGGCTGATACCCGACCTCGTGCGCGGCATCGCCGCCGGACGGACAGTGCCGCTCCGCCACCCCGAGGCGATCCGCCCCTGGCAGCACGTGCTCGATGCGGTGCACGGCTATCTGCTGCTGGCCCAGGCTTTGGCGACCACGCCCCGAAGCTTCGCCGGTGCCTGGAACTTCGGCCCCGTGCAGGCACCCTGGCCGGTGCGCGAGGTGGCGGACCGGCTGGTGGCGCGGCTGGGCGGCGCCTGGGCGTCGGTGCCCGGGGCCGGATGCCACGAGACGCCGGTCCTGCGGCTCGATCCGGGTGCGGCGATCGAGCGGCTCGGCTGGCGGCCGCAGCTGGATACGGCGGCGGCCATCGACTGGACGGCCGAGGGCTACCGGCGGCTCGAGGCGGAGGCGTCGGGGGATTTCATCTTCGACCAGATCGAGCGCTTCACCGAGCTCGCGACGCCGGCGGATGCGGCGGGCCGGAGCCGGCCGGCCGTCGGCCAAGCGCACGAAGTCCACGCCCATGCCTGAGAGCACGCCCGTCTTCATCCTCTGCGGGGGCCTGGGCACCAGGCTCGGCGAAGCCGGAACGCTCCGGCCCAAGCCCCTCATCGAGGTCGGCGACCAGCCGCTCGTCACCCACATCATGCGGACCTACCGGCGCTTCGGCTTTCGCCGCTTCATCCTGTGCACCGGCCATCGTCACGAGGTGATCAGCAGCTACTTCCTGGATCTCGCCGGGATCGCCAACGATTTCAGCATCGACCTCGCCACCCGCGAGATCGCCTATCACCAGTCCGCGGGTGCGCCGGACTGGCACGTCACCATCGCCCAGACCGGCAAGTCGGCCATGACGGGAGCGAGGATCGCCAGGGCCGCCGCCCGCTATCTCGGCGACGCCGAGCATTTCGCCCTCACCTATGGCGACGGCCTGACCGATGCCGACCTCGGCGCCGAGCTCGCCTTCCACCGGAGCCACGAACGGCTCGGCACGGTGCTGGCGGTCAACCCGCCCTGCCAGTTCGGCCGCTTCGACGTGGCCGAGGGTGCCCTGCAGGGTTTCGTCGAGAAGCCGGTCGACGAGCAGCACTGGATCAATGGCGGCTACTTCTTCTTCCGCCGCGGCTTTCTCGACTATCTCGACAACGACGAGAGCTGCGTGCTCGAGCGCCGGCCCCTGCAGCGGCTCGCCGCCGATGGCGAGCTCGAGCTTTTTCGCCACCGGGGCTTCTGGTCCTGCGTCGACACGGTGGCCGACCGCGATCGGGTGGCAGCCCTCTACGAGTCGGGCGCGAGCCCCTGGCTCGGCCCTCTCGAGCGGGAGCTCGCGCGCTGATGCGGCTGATCGAGCGCCCGCTGGCGGCGGCGGCCCTTCTCGCCGTCGAGCCGCACGAGGACGAGCGCGGCTCCTTCGCCCGCACCTTCTGCCGAGCGACGCTCGCCCGCCTCGGCTTCGAGGGCGCCATCGTCCAGGGCAACCACTCGTTCAGCGAAAGGGCGGGAACCTTGCGCGGCCTGCACCTGCAGGTCGGCCGGGCGGCGGAGACCAAGCTCGTGCAGTGTGTCGCCGGCGCCGTTTTCGATGTCATCGTCGACGTGCGGCCGGGGTCGCGAACGCTCGGGCGCTGGCGCGGGATCGAGCTTTCCGGGGCCAATCGTCGGGTTCTGGTGGTGCCGCCCGGCTTCGCGCACGGCTTTCTCACCCTCGCCGACCGCACGCTCGTCACCTATCTGGTGACCGCCGCCTACGATCCGGCGCTCGACCGGGGCGTCGCCTTCGACGATCCGGCGATCGGCATCGACTGGCCGGCTCGGCCCGTCGTGGTCTCGGCGCGCGATCGGGGCCATCCGGCCTTCGATCCCGAGCGGCTCTGGGAACCGGCGCCCGAGGCGGTGGGCGAGCCCGCCTGATGCGCGTCCTGCTGACGGGTGCGAGCAGCTTCAGCGGGCTCTGGCTGGTGCGGGCACTGGTGGCGGCGGGAGCGGACGTTCTGGCCGTGGCGCGCGGCCATCCGACCGGCTACGGAGCCCTCCGGCGCCTGCGGATGGAGCGGGTGGCGCGGCTCGCCTCCACGAGGTTCGAGACCGCCTTCGGCAGTGCCGGCTTTCTCGAGCTGCTCCTCGAGGCCGAGCCTTTCGACGTGCTCTCCCTGCATCATGCCGAGGTCGGCGACTTCCGCCACCCCGGCTACGATGCGCTGGCCGCGGCACGGGCCAACACGCTGGGCATCGAGGCCGTGCTGGACCGGCTGCGGCGGCGGGGATTGCGCCGGGTGGTGCTGACCGGCAGCGTCTTCGAGGCGGACGAGGGCGACGGCGACCGCCCGCTCGAGGCGGTCGGCGCCTACGGGCTCGCCAAGACCCTGACCGCGAGTCTGGTGCGCCACGCGGCGGCCGCCGTCGGCGTCGAGCTCGTCAAGATCACCCTGCCGAGCCCGTTCGGCGCCTTTCAGGCGGGCGGTCTCGCCGATCACCTGCTCCGCGCCTGGCAGGCGGACGAGGTGCCGATCCTGCGCCATCCGGAGCGGGTGCGCGACTTCGTGCCGATCGAGTTCCTCGCGGCGCATTATGCCGCGGTGGCGCTCGGCCGGATGCCGGCGGCGGAGGGGCGGGCCAACCCGAGCGGCCATGTCGAGAGCTGCGCCGCCTTCGCCGACCGGCTGGCGCGGGAGATGCGGCCGAGGCTCGGCCGGGCCTGCCACTTCACGATGGCCGACCGGCCGGGAGCGGATGGCGAGCCGCGTTGCCGCTTTAACACGGAGCCTCTGCCGGCGCTTTTCGATCGCGCCCGGCGAGGCCGGAGCTGGGATCGGCTGGCATTGCACTACCGGGCTCGCGGGCATGGCTGGATGGACGAGGCGGCGTGACGATCTTTCTATTTCTGGTTGATTTATCGCGCGACTGCGCTCATCATCCGCGCGTCCCCCTCGCAATCCAGCCATGGCTCGGATCCCTTGCCTTGGAGCAGGCGCTTGGTTCAGCCCAGCATCGGCGTCGTCGTGGTCACGCATCGGGCGCGCCGGCTGCTCCGGGGCTGCCTCGAGCCGCTTCTGGCCTCGCCGCTCCGGCCGCAGATCCTCGTCGTCAATTCCAGCTCGCATGACGGCACGGTCGAGGAAGCGTGGGATCTCGGTACCGAGACCTGGACCATCGCGAGGGACAGCTTCGATCACGGACGGACACGCGAGCAGGCGCGGCGGCGGCTCGGCACCGCCATCACGGTGATGCTGACGCCGGATGCCCACGCCACCAGCGCCGATTTTCTCGAGCTGCTCACCGCCCCCTTGCGCGACGGCCGGGCCTCCGTGGCGTATGGCCGCCAACTGCCGCGGGTCGGCGCCGACCGGATCGAGGCTTTCAACCGCACGTTCAACTACCCCGCCCGAAGCCAGCTTCGCTCGCTCGCCGACTGGCCGACCTTCGGCGCCTACACCCATTTCTGCTCGAACAGTTGCGCCGCCTGGGTCAACGCGGCCCTCGACGAGATCGGCGGGTTTCCGGCGACGCTGGTGAGCGAGGAGACCATTGCCGCGGCCCGGCTGCTCGAGCGCGGCCACAGGATCGCCTATGTCGCCGAGGCGACGGTCCGCCACAGCCATGCGAGCGGGATCCTCGCGGATTTTCGCCGGCAGTTCGACATCGGCCATGCCAGGCGGGCGCACCAGTCTCTCCTGCTCGGCCGCGAGCGCGACGAGGCGCGCGGTCTCGCCTATGCGAAGGCGCTGCTCGCGACGCTCGCCCGGGAGGCGCCGGAGCTCCTGCCCTACGCCTTGCTGCATACCGCCGGCCGCTATGCCGGCTATCGCCTCGGCATGGCCGGTGCGCGGCTGCCGCGTCGCCTGAAGGCGCTCCTCAGCGGGCAGGATTTCTACTGGCGCCGGCCGTCCGGCACTCTGGCAGAGGCGGGCTGACCGTCATGCGGGTCGGGCTCTTGACCAACAATGTGATGCCGCCGCGCGAAGGTATCGGCCGCCACGTGCTGGAGATCGCCAAGCGGCTGCCGCGCCACGGCATCGAGCCCCTGATCGTCGCCAAGGGCCAGGGGCTGCACTGGCAGCGGCTCGAGGTGGAAGGGGTGCAGGTGCGGCTCTTTCCCTATTTGCCGATCCGACCCCTGCATCAGGAGGCGCTGCGGCTGGTGCTGCAGCGCTGGCTCGACCGCGGCGCCGAGGGCTGCCATGCGCTGCATCTGCATCTGCCGCTGCTGCCGCGCCTGCGCACCGGGCTTCGGCGCATCGTCACCTTCCACAGCCCGCTGCTGAGCGACACGGCGGCGATCGGCGAGCCGGGTCCGAGGGCGATGCTGATCAAGGCCAATGCGCGGCTTTTCGGCCAGGCGCACGAGCACGCGCATATCCGCCAGGCGGCGACGCTGCTCGCGGTGTCGCGGAACGTGCGGGAGGAGCTCGCCCGGCATTACCGGCTCCAGGGTCGCGAGGTGGAGGTGATCGGCAACGGGGTCGACCCCGAGGCCTTTCCGTTCCGCGGCGGCGCGTGCCTGCCGGATGTCGAGGAGCGGCGGAGCGTGCTCTATGTCGGCCGGCTCGGCTATCGCAAGGGCCTGCATCGCCTGCTCGACGCCTTCGCCTATCTCGGCGACGGCCGGCTCCGGCTCGAGCTCGCCGGCGAGGGGCCGCTCAGGGAGAAGCTCGAAGCGCAGGCCCGCCATCTCGGCATTGCCGAGCGGGTGCGGTTTCGGGGCTTTCTCGACGCCCCTGCCCTGCTCGAGGCGCTCCACCGGGCGGCCGTCCTCGTCAACCCGGCCGATTACGAGAGCGGGCCCCTGACCCTGCTCGAGGGCATGGCGGCGGGCGTGCCGGTGGTGACGACGGCGACCGGGCTCGCGCGAGACCTCGCTTGCGGCATCGGCGGGCCTCGCCCCTTCGTCATGGCGGAGCGCAATCCCCTCGATCTCGCCACGGCGATCGCCGAAGTGCTCGGCCATCCCGGGGCGGCGGGTGCCATGGCGGTGCGGGCCCGGCGGCTGGTCGAGGCGCGCTTCGGCTGGGACGGCGTGGTGGACCGGCTGGCCGGCCACTACGTTCCGTTCGAGCGGATGGCCGCCTGATGAGCGAGGTCTTGCCGGTCGCGGTCGAGCGGCCGCGCGATCTCGTGATCTGCTTCGGCTTCGATGTGGCGAGGCGGCGCCGGCAGCCCTGGCATGTGGCGCATGGCCTGGCGGAGGGACTGGCGGCAGAGGGCCACCGCGTCACCATCGCCACGGATGTCGTCGGCGCCGGGGCCGGATCGGCCAGCTACGTCGTGCGCGGCCTCGGATCGCTGATGCAGCGCGGCGCGCCGACACCGGCGCTCCGGCGTTTCGCCAGGGAGCTCGCGCCGACGCGGATCTATCTCGTCACCGGCATCGCCGAGCTCGCGCGCATGGCGCGGCTCGATCTCGGCGCGCCGGTCGAGCTCATCATGGCGAGCCCGCTCCTGACGCTGCGCGAGATCTGGAGCGTCGGGCCGGAGGAGCTCTGGCGCGAGCGGCGGCTGATGCGCCTGCCGCTCGCGAACGCCCTGCTGCCCGGCTTTCTGGTCAGGGCGGGCTATCGCCGTTCCGGTGCCGCTCGGCCGATCTATCTGAGCGAGGCGACGCGCCAGCGTCTGCGCGCCATCGGCCTGCCGCCCGGCCCGGTGCTTCGGCCTCAGGTGGAAGCTCCACCGGTGCTGCTTCGGCCGAGGGTTCGCAAGGCCCAGGACCTGCCGGTGGTGGCCTATCTCGGGCCTCCCCTGGCGCTGCGCGGTGCCCATCTGGCGCTCGGCGCCTTCGAGGCGGCGGTGGCGCGCGGCCTCGACGCGCGGCTGCTCCTGCTGCTCAGGCCGGACGTGGCGGAAGCGGTGATGCGGCGGTTTCTCGAGCGGATCGCCCGAAGCCCCGCGGTCGCGCGCATCGATGTCACGACCGAAATGCTCGATGCCGCCGAGCTCGCCCGCGCCATCGCCTCGGCCGATGCTTTCCTTCTGCCGTTCCAGGCGCCGGTCTCGGAAGTGCCGCTCGTGGTCATCGAGGCCGGGCTCACCGGCCGGCCGGTGATCACGCTCGATGCGCCGGGCGTGAGCGAGCAGGTGCTGGCCCTTGGCGGCTTCGTCGCCCGGGCGCCGGACGAGCTGCCGCACGCGCTGATCCGGGCCCTGCGCCGGCAGGCGGCCCCGGTGGCGGTCGATCCGGCCCGCTGGTGCTCCTGGCCCGCCGCGGTGGCGAAGATGCTGGCGACGCCGGCGCCTTCGCCACTGCCGCATCGCCTGATCGCCCTTTGCGGCGTCGACGGCGCCGGCAAGAGCTTTCTGGTCGAGCATCTGCGCCGGCATCTCGCCGAGGCGGGAATTGCCAACCGGCACGTCTGGAGCCGCTTTCGCAACTACCTCTCGAAGCCGCTTCTGGCGCTGGCCCGACTCACCGGCCACAATTACAAGGTCGAGGCCGGCGGTGTCAGGATCGGCTATCACGACTTCGCCGGCCGGCCCTGGCTCGCCTGGCCGTTTCTGGCGCTGCAGGCGATCGATCAGGTGATCGACATCGCCTGGCGCTATCATCTCGATCGGGGCGAGCCGATCCTGGGCGATCGCTGCGTGCTCGACACGCTGGTCGACCTCGCGATCGACACCGGGCTCGACGACGTGGTCATCGACCGGCTCGGCCCCCTGCTCGTCGCCCTCCTGCCGAGACCGCGCCTCGTCGTGCTGATCGAGCGGCATCCCCTGCGCATCCAGGAGCAGCGCCCGGACGCTCTTCTGGACCGGCATTTCCATCGCCGCCGGGTGCTCTATCGCCGGCTGGCCGAGCGCTTCGGCCTGCCCGTGGTCGAGAATGACGGGCCGGTGGCGCGCACGCTCGAAGCCATCCTGGCACTGGTGCAGAATCCTGGACCGGACATGGCACCGGTCGTCGCAGCCCCGAGGATTGGTCCGTGATCTACGTCTTCTACAACAACGATCCCCTGGCCCAGGATCAGGGCGGCGGCGCCGAGCATTTCCGCGGCCTGCACCGGGCCCTCCTGAGGTCGGGGCTGGAATTCCACCTCGTCGCCGCCCGCCTGCAGCGGGAGCGGACGGCGCAGCACATCACCTATGTCTCGGAGAGCTCGAACTTCCTTCGCTTCTTCCTCGGCCTCTGGCTCTGGTTCTGGCGCAACCGCAAGCGGTTCGGGGCCGAGGACGTCTTCCATTTCCACCGCAACTACGCGGCCTGGCCCAAGCTCATCATCTGCCCCGAGCAGGGCCGGGTGCTGATCAGCTACCATAATGTCAGCGGCCGCGTGCTCGAGGGCTGGCTCGGCCGGCTGGGCCGGCCGATCCGGCGGGTCATGCTGATGCTCGAGCGGCGGGCCGTGCGGCTCGCCGACGCGATCATCTGCGTCAGCGGCCGCGACCGCCAAACGCTCCAGGAAGCGGTGGAGCCGGCACCCTTCGCTGCCGCCAGCGTCATCCCGGCGGCCTTCGACGGCCGCATCTTCGCCGAGCATCCGGCGAGCCCGCCCGACCCGGCCCTGGCCCATCGTCTCGTCCTGCTCGGCCGGATCAGCCACCAGAAGAACGTCCCGCTCGCCGTCGCCACGATGGAGGAGCTCCTGGCGCGCGGCCTCGACTTCACCCTCACCATCGTGGGCGAGGGCGAGGACAGCCCCGATCTGATCCGCCGCATCGCCCGCTCGCCGGCTCGGGAGCGGCTAACCTGGATCGGCCGGGTGGCGCACGACCAGGTGCCGCGCGTGCTGGCCGAGCACGGCATCCTCCTGCTCACCAGCCGCTACGAGGCGTCGCCCACGGTGATCAAGGAGGCGATCAAGGCGATGCGCCCCGTGGTCTCGACCGACGTGGGCGATGTCGCGGACTGGCTCGACGAGGGGGCATCCGGGTTCCTGCGCGATCCCGATCCCAAGGCGCTGGCCGATGCGGTCGAGGCCGCATGCCGCCTGATCCGGCTCGGCGGCTATCGCCAGGGCCATCGGGTCGAGCGGCTCGACGAGGACACGATCATGAGCGAGGTGGTTCACCTCTACCGGCGGCTTCAGGCCGTTTGATCGCGGCGCTCGGCCGGGGTCTGCGAACGGCGCTGCCGCCGGACACGATCGGCCGCCTCCTTTCGATGGGCGGCAGCCGGGCGCTCGCCGCCGGCCTCGGCTTCCTCGCCACCATGCTGATCGCCCGGGGCCTCACGCCGGACGGGCTCGGCCTCTGGTCGATGGCGCTGGCCGTCCAGGGCCTGGCGCTGCATCTGGGCGAGGCGGGGCTGCGCTCGGTCGCGACCGTCGAGATGGCGGCCCGCCCCGGCGCCGGGCTTCTGCTGCTCAAGCGCTACCTTCGTCTCAGGCTCGCCGTCAGCACGGCCGTGATCGTCGTGGCGGTCGCCGGGGCCTGGCTCACCGGCGTCCAGGACTGGCCTTATCTGGCGTTGCTCCTCACCAGCCTCTGGCCGATAGCGCTCCAGCTCGACTGGCTGCCGCTCTCGCTCGGCCAGACGGGCCAGGCGGGGCTGCTGCTTCTGGTCCGTCCTTTCGCCTTCGTGCTCCTTCTGGTCGCGGTGCCGCTCGAGGGCGAGCCCTTGCGTCTGGCGCTCCTCTTCCTCGCCGCCTGGTGGCTGGCCGCGGCCGCCACCTGGCCCTGGCTCCGCATGGTCGAGGCGACGGGAAATCGCGCGCGCGGCTACCGCGAGCTGGTCCGCCTGGCGGTACCGGTGGCGATGGCGACGCTGGCGAGCCAGATCCTTTTGAGCCTCGATCTGCTTCTGGTCGGCGCCCGGCTCGGAACGGCGGCGGCAGCGCAGTACTACCTGGCCTCGGCGATCCTGGTGGCCGGTCTGGTCGTTGCCAACGGGCTCGGCCAGGCCGCCCTCGCCCGCCTCGCCGCCGTGCCCGAACGGGGCTTTCGGGCCGCGCTCGAGGCGGATCTGCGCCTCGTCGGCGCCATCGCGGTCACCGGTGCCATCGGTGCTGTCGCGGTCGTCCCGCCCCTTCTGCCGCTCGCCTTCGGCGCCGCCTACGCGCCGGCCGCGGCACTCCTGCCCTGGCTCCTGCCCTGGTTCGTCCTGCAGCATGCGACGGCGGTGCTGCAGGCGGGCATGACGGTGGCACGGCTCGGCGACCGGTTGCTGATGGCCGGGCTCTGGATGGTCGCCTGGCTCCTGCCCGGCCTTCTGCTCGCCTGGCTCGCCGGCGACCTCCGCCTCTTCGCGCTGGCGCGGGGGCTCGCCGAGCTGGTGCGCGTGGTGGCGCTCTGGCGGGGGCTGCCGCCGCCGCTCAGGCCGTTCGGTCCGCTTCCGCGCGGCTGATCCCGAAGCTCAGTGGGCGGCATCCCAGCTCCGGCCGGCGCCGACCTCGACGACGAGCGGCACGGTGAGCTCGGCGGCACCCTCCATGATCTCCCTGACGACCGGCAGCACCGGCTCGACCCGGTCCTCGGGCACCTCGAAGACGAGCTCGTCATGGACCTGGAGGAGAAGGCGCGCCTCGAGTTCCCGGCGCTCGACGGCACGGGCGATGCGGCGCATGGCGCGCTTCATGATGTCGGCCGCCGAACCCTGGATCGGTGCGTTGATCGCCTGACGCTCGGCGTAGGCACGGCGGGCCGACAGCTTGGAGAGGATTTCCGGGATGAAGCAGCGGCGGCCGAAGAGGGTGAGGACGTGGCCCCGCTCGCGCGCCTCGGCCTTGGCCCGCTCCATGTAGTCCCTGACGCCCGGGTATTCGATGAAATAGGCCTCGATGAAGGCCTTCGCCTCGGCTTGCGGGATGCCGAGCCGCTGGGCGAGGCCGAAGGCGCCGATGCCGTAGATGATGCCGTAGTTGATCATCTTGGCCCGCCGGCGCAGCTCGGACGAGACCTCCTCCGCTGGCAGCTTGAACATCTTGCCGGCGGTCACGGCGTGAATGTCGGTGTCGTGGGCGAAGGCGTCCTTCAGGGCCTGGATGTCGGCCATGTGGGCGAGGACGCGCAGCTCGATCTGCGAGTAGTCGGCGGAAACGAGGACGTGGCCGTCCTTCGGCACGAAGGCCTCGCGGATCTTGCGGCCTTCCTCGGTGCGGATCGGGATGTTCTGCAGGTTCGGATCGGTCGAGCTCAGGCGGCCGGTCGAGGTCGCGGCCAGCATGTAGGAGGTGTGCACACGGCCGGTCCGGGGGACGATCTCCTCCACCAGCGATTCCGTGTAGGTGCGGGTGAGCTTCTGGAGCTGGCGCCAGTCGAGGATGACCCGCGGCAGCTCGTGGCCCTGGGCCGCCAGGTCCTCGAGGATGTCGGCGCCCGTGGCATGGGCACCGGTACGGGTCTTCCTGGCGCCGCCGATCCCCATCTCGTCGAACAGGATCTCGCCGAGCTGCTTGGGCGAGCCCAGGTTGAAGGGCCGGCCGGCGAGCTCAAGGGCCTTCTCCTCGAGCTCGGCCATGCGCCGGCCGAACTCCATGCTGAGCTTTTCCAGACGGCCGCGATCGACGCGCACGCCGGCCGTTTCCATGGCCGCCACGACGGGTGGCAAGGGGCGTTCCAGCGTCTCGTAGACGGTGGTCACGCGCTCCTCGATCAGCCGCCGCTTGAGGAGCTGCCAGAGGCGGAGCGTCACCTCGGCATCCTCGGCGGCGTAGGGTGTGGCCTTCTCGATCGGCACCTGGGCGAAGCCGATCTGCTTCGCCCCCTTGCCGCAGACGTCCTCGTAGGCGATGGCCTCGTGGCCGAGATGGCGGCGTGCCAGCTCGTCCATGCCGTGGCCGTGGCTGGCGCCGTCGAGCACGTAGGAGAGCAGCATGGTGTCGTCGAAGGGGGTGATCGGCACCTCGTGCCGGGCGAGCACCGCCATGTCGTATTTGAGGTTGTGGCCGATCTTGAGCGTGCCCGGATCGGCGAGCACCGGGCGAAGCCGCTCCAGCACCGCCGCGAGCTCCGGCTGGCCCTCGAGCCGCTCGCCGAAGTCGTCGATATGGCCGAGGGGCACGTAGACGCCATGGCCCGGCTCGACGCTCAAGGAAACGCCGACCAGCTCGGCCCTCGCCACGTTGAGCGAGGTGGTCTCGGTGTCGATGGCGAGCCGGCCCACGGCCTGCGCTTCGGCGAGGAGGGCATCGAGCTCGGCGAGATCGGTGAGGGTCCGATAGGCCGGGCCGTCCGTGCCCTGCTCGCGCGCCAGCGCCTCGCGCTCGGCGGCGGCCGCATCGGCGACCTGCTCGATCCGGCCGATCAGGGCACGGAAGTCGTTGGCCTGCAGGAAGGCGAGCAGGGTCTGACCGTCGAGCGGCTGGCGGACGGTGCCGTCGAGCTCGACCGGCAAGGGCGCGTCGTGGCGCAGGGCGACGAGCCTTTTGGAGAGGCGGGCCTGCTCGGCGAAGTCGATCAGCGCCTGGCGACGCTTGGGCTGCTTGATGGTCGAGGCGCTGGCGAGGAGCTCGTCGAGCGAGCCGAACGCGTTCAGGAGCTGGGCCGCCGTCTTGACGCCGATGCCGGGCACTCCCGGCACGTTGTCGGAGCTGTCGCCGGCCAGCGCCAGGCAATCCTGGACCAGATCCGGGCCGACGCCGAAGCGCTCCATGACCTCGGCCGGACCGATCTCCCTGCTCTTCATCGGGTCCCACATGGCGACCCCGGGGGCAACGAGCTGCATCAGGTCCTTGTCCGAGGAGACGATGAGGACCTCGCGCTCGAGTGCGCGCGCGCGATCGACGTAGGTGGCGATCAGGTCGTCGGCCTCGAAGCCCTCGACCTCGACGGCCGGCAGGCCGAAGGCGCGCGCCGCGTCGCGCACGAGCGCGAACTGCGGCACCAGCTCCGGCGGCGGCTCGTCGCGATTGGCCTTGTAGGCCTCGTAGATCTCGTTCCTGAAGCTGATGCGGCCCGCATCGAAGACGACGATCATGTCGTCCTCGGGATGGTCCTGCATCAGCTTGAAGAGCATCGAGGAGAAGCCGAAGACGGCATTGACCGGCGTGCCGTCGCCGCGGGTCATCGGCGGCAGTGCGAAGAAGGCGCGGAAGATGTAGCCGGAGCCGTCGACGAGGACGACCCGGCGCTCGGCCTTTCCGCTCATGGATGGCGCTCGCTCATGCCTGCGTCTCTAGCGCACCGGAGGCCCCGAGCCTAGACTGCCCGAGCGGCGACGACGACGGGGAGGGTGCGATGGCGGCCGATCTCATCATGGCAATCGACCAGGGCACGACCAGCACCCGCTCGATCCTGTTCGATGCGGCGGGGCGGCCGCTCGCCACCGCGCAGCGCGAGCTGCAGCAGCTCTATCCGGCGGATGGCTGGGTCGAGCACGATCCGGAGCACATCTGGGCCGACACGGTCCGGACCTGCGAGGAGGTCCTGGAGCGGGCGGCGGTGCCGATCGGCCGGGTGGCCGCCATCGGCATCACCAACCAGCGCGAGACGGCGATCGTCTGGGAGCGCCGGAGCGGGCGGGCGATCGCCAATGCCATCGTCTGGCAGGACCGGCGCACGGCATCGCTCTGCCGCGAGCTGGTCGAGGACGGGCTGGAGGCGAAGGTGGCGGCACGAACGGGACTCGTCGTCGACGCCTATTTCTCCGCGACCAAGGTGGCCTGGCTCCTGGAGAACGTGCCGGGAGCCCGGGCCCGGGCGGAGCGCGGCGAGCTCGCCTTCGGCACCGTCGACAGCTTTCTGCTCTGGCGGCTGACCGGAGGTGCGGTGCACGCCACCGACGCCGCCAACGCGGCGCGCACGATGCTCTTCGACATCGGCAGGCAGGTCTGGGACGACGAGCTCCTCGAGCGGCTCCGCATCCCGCGCTCGATGCTGCCCGAGGTCCAAGACAATAGCGGGCACTTCGGCACCACCGAGCCCTCCATCCTGGGTGCGGCCATTCCCATCACCGGCATGGCCGGCGACCAGCAGGCGGCCACCTTCGGCCAGGCCTGCTTCGAGCCGGGCATGCTGAAGAGCACCTACGGCACGGGCTGCTTCGCGCTGCTCAACACGGGCGAGCGGATGGTGCCGTCGAGGAACCGGCTCCTGACCACCATCGCCTATCGCCTCGACGGCCGGACGACCTACGCGATCGAGGGCAGCATCTTCATCGCCGGCGCCGCCGTGCAGTGGGTCAGGGACGGGCTTCGCGCCATCGGCAATGCCAGGGAGAGCGAGGCGCTCGCCCGCGATCTGCCCGACACGGGCGGGGTCTATCTGGTGCCGGCCTTCACCGGGCTCGGTGCTCCCTACTGGGACCCGGACGCGCGTGGCGCCATTTTGGGTCTCACCCGGGACAGCGACCTTCGGCATATCGTCAGGGCGGCGCTCGAATCCGTCGCCTACCAGACGGCCGACCTCCTCGCGGCCATGAAGGACGACGTCGAGGGGGCGGGTGCGGGGGCGCTGCCGGAGACGCTCAGGGTGGATGGCGGCATGGTCGCCAATGACTGGGTCTGCCAGTATCTGGCGGACATTCTCGATTGTCCGGTGGAGCGGCCGGCGGTGGTCGAGACGACCGCACTCGGCGCCGCCTGCCTCGCCGGCCTCGCCGTCGGGCTCTATCCCTCCATGGCCTTCATCGCCGAGAGCTGGCGGGTCGATGGCCGCTTCGTTCCGGCGCTCGATGCGGCCACGCGCCGGCGAAGGCTCGATGGCTGGGCCGACGCGGTCACCCGCGTGCGTTCCGGACCTCGATGATCGACCTCGCCGGCCGGCGCGCCGAGATCGTGGCCCTGGTCCAGCGCCAGGGTTTCGTCACCATCGAGGCGCTGGCCCAGCAGTTCAGCGTGACGCCGCAGACCATCCGCCGCGACATCAACGATCTCGCCGCCGAGGGCGTCCTCAAGCGCTACCATGGCGGAGCGGCGGTGCCGTCGAGCGTGCGCAACATCGCCTATTCGAGCCGGCAGGTCATGCATCTCGAGGCGAAGCGGCGGATCGCCCGGACGGTGGCGAAGCACATTCCGGACGATGCCTCGCTCTGCATCAATATCGGCACCACCAACGAGGAGATCGCCAAGGCCCTGCTGGACCACCGGGGCTTGAGCGTCATCACCAACAACCTGCACGTCGCCGACCTTCTGGCCGGCAACGAGGACTTCCAGGTTGTGGTGGCGGGCGGCCTGGTGCGGGCGCGCGACCGCGGCATCGTCGGTGAGGCGACCATCGATTCGATCGCCCAGTTCCGCGTCGACATCGCGGTGATCGGCATCAGCGCCATCGATCTCGACGGCACGCTGCTCGATTTCGACTATCGCGAGGTGCGGGTCGCCCAGACCATCGTCGGTCACGCCCGCAAGGTCTATCTCGCCGCCGATCACAGCAAGATCGGCCGGCCGGCCATGGCGAGGCTCGGCGACATGAGCCAGGTCGACGCCTTCTTCACCGACAAGGCGCCGCCGCCGGAGCTCGCCGCCGTGCTCGAGTCGAGCGGCACGCGGCTGGTGGTGGCGGAGGGCTGAGCGTTCAGCTTTCCATGAGCGGGATCTCGTGGACGTGGATGTCATGGGCGGCGTGCTGGCGCAGGATCTCGAGCGCCTTCCGCTCGGCCATCTCGTCCCGGGTGCGCACCCAGAGCAGGACGCCGCCGCGCTCGAGCTGCTCCTCCAACCAGTCCGCGTGGCGCTTGTCCATCCAGCGGGCCAGAACCGTGCCGAGCATGGCACCGGCGATGGCGGTGCCGGTGATGGCGGCGGCGACGGCGCCGGCGGAGGCGACGACCGTGCCGGCGGCGACCAGCGTCGGCAGGGTGGTCATCGAGCCCACCACCACGTCCTCGCGCCGTGCGATGGTGCGGGTCGAGACGAAGGCGGTGCGTGGTGCCGCGGGGTCGTCCTCGGCCTCCTCGACCCGGCGATACATGCGGCCGAGCTTGCTCTCGACCGTGTCCTGTCCGGCGAGGAGGCTGATATCGCCGGCGGCGAAGCCGGCCGCCTCGAGGGCTTCCACGGCCAGCTCGAGCGCGGCCACGTCCTCCATGACCGCCACCGCCTCGCGCACCCTGCCCGTTTCACTCATCCGCCATTCCCGCGATAGCATCGATGGTGGGTCTGTAGCAGAGACGGGGCGCGACGGCGATGCGCCGTTGCGGATGTCCCGGGCACTCACTCGCGCGGCAAAAGGAAGATGGCGGTGCCCATGGCGAGGCTGCCGAAGGTGACGGCGAAGCCGGCCGCCATGAGGACGAGCGCGGTGAGCTCGAGCCCGTTGCCGAAGAGGAGGTCGCCGAGATTGGCGACGTTGGATCGGATGAGGGCCGCGAGCAGGAGCCAGCCCGCGAGGATGCCGCCCGCGCAATTCTTGCCGAGGAAGACGAGCAGCCGCCGGTCCTCGCCCATACGTGCCACCTCGCGAAGCGCCCGATTCCGATCCTTTCGAGATGGCGCCTGCAGCGCCTCCGGTCAATGCGCCGGTGTCGGTTCGAGCTCGAGGCGCATAGGCGTGGCGAGAATGTCCTGGAGCTCGCTGGCCCCGCCGGTCGGACGAAAGCCGAGGCGGCGATAGGCCGGAACGGCATAGGCCGAGGCGTTGACGGTGAGGTCGGCAACCGGCGGGTCGGCCGCGGCCACGTGCTCCTTCACCGTCTCGAGCAGGTGGCGGGCCACTCCCCTGCCCTGCAGGTCCACGTCCACGAAGAGCAGCGCCAGGTGGTCGATGCCGTCGACCCGGCCGTTGCGCCCGCGCAGCTCGGCATAGCCGGCAAGGGCATGGTCGAGGGTCGCCCGAAAGGCCACCGCACCCTGCTCGAGCCGGTGGCGGAGCGCCTTCTCGGTGACGAAGAGGCGAAACGCGACGCGGCCGACCTCGCCGAGCTCCGGCGCGATGAAGCGGGCGAAGGCGGGCTCGATCAGCCGGGCGATGGCGCGGGCGTCGACCGGGCCGGCGCGGGCGATCCCGAGCGGCTTGCCCCGGGCAGCGTCGGCACCCGTGCCGCTGCCGCCAGCCGTGATCGGTGCCGCCTCGCCCGTCGTCACCCGTCGTCCTCCAAAGAAAACGCGCCGCTGCCACCTTTGGCCGAATGGCCGGCAGCGCGCAATCGGCTGCCCATGACGAGCAGGATTGTGAGACCCGTATTTTCCGCGCATACAATCCGCCCGTGGCGGGCTCCGGAAGAGGTGCTCGCGGGGGGGAGAAAAAAAGTGCGTCAGCGACTGACGATGCTGGCCGGGGTGGCGTTCCTCGCAATGGCGGCAAGCGCCCAGGCCAGCCCGTTCGAGCGGCAGACGACCGGCCAGCGCTCGGCCACCGGTGCCGCGGTCGGCGCCGCGGCGGGTGCGGTGGTCGGCGGCGCCGGCGGCTTCATCTACGACCAGGCGGATCGCGCCGGCGACTAGGCGGGGTCCGTTACAGCTCGTCAGGAGCGGCAAGTCAGGCCAAGTTCATATCCTTCATGCCGCGACCTCAAGCGCCAAAGGTCGAACGCGGATGAATATGAAGGCGCGCGGGTGCCCGGCCTTGCCGTTCAGGCGCTCGATGACGCCGGTCACCTGTCGACTTTCGAGCCAGCGGCGAAAGGTCGGCGCCTGCAGGCGATTGATGTAGCCGAGCTTCCGCTCACCGACGACCACCCTCACCGCTGACGGATCGTGCTCGTTTTCCGGCTCAGGCTGCAGCGCCACCGGCATGCCGATACTGATGCCGGCATTGCCTTCCGGGACATGATAGCGATAGCCCGCGATCTCGAGCATCAGATCGCAATGGCTCGCTTCCGGGGCCAATGGATCGACGACGGAGAAGCCGTCGCTCGGCAGCATTGCCCCGGTTTGTCCGAGCAACGCGAAATCACTGAGCTCGAGCTCGGGTGACAAGCGGAACTGGTGCTCGTACTCCGGAAAATCGGAGCGGCTGCGTGGTGGTAGACGACGCATGAAGGTGTGCACCACGCCTTCGTCATGCACGGGGCGAGTAAGACTGAAGGCCGGATAGCCTTCATAGCCCAAGGAACGAAGCTCGGCGAATTCTCGCTCCTGATTGAGCGTCCGGAACTCGGCGCCGTCCCGCAGGTAGCGCAACGTGCAATTCTCGCCGTTCGCCTCGATGACGGCCACCACCCACCGGAATCGATCGCTGTCACGCGAGTCGGGCGCCTGCCACGCGAGCAACAGCTTGCGCGGCTCCACCAGCCTCTCGATCATATTCGCCATCTCAATCCCCGAAAGCTGCTCGCAGCAACGCCCTTCGGGCCGCAATCAGCTCCACGACGAAATTGGCGCGTTCCATGCCGAAAGGAATGCCCACACGATAACGCGCGCACTCCCCGACAATCTTGCGCACCTCGAGCATATCAAAGTCAACCACGCTTTTCATAGCCGCACCAGCCTCCGGGTATGTATCCAAGTAGCGTCGGCAAAGCTCGATATGGCGTTCCCGTCGGTCATTGGCTCTGTCCCAGCCACAGTGATGGGTTCCTCGTCGCAGATAGGCGTCCAGCCCGTCTCGCTTCAGCAGCGGCCCCAGCTTTGCGTCGGGCAACTCGTAGCCCAGGCTGGCGCCATTATCGAAGGCCGGCGCCAAGCTCCAAATTCGTGGCTGACCGGCTGCCCCGCCTCGAAGCAGGATTCCCCAGTTTTCGGGATGCCTATCGGTGTTGCCGATGAGCGTGTCGAATGCGAGCGCACGGCCCCACCACTCGATCGGGCTCGCCACGCGCAGAAGACGGCACAACAGGAGATTCGTTTGCACGGCATGCGGCCGCCCTCGCTTCTTATCGGCAAGAAGCCGCGTCATGAACTCGGCCGCGTGAACGAACCGGACCGGCTCCGCCTCGTCGGGGCCACCATAGAAGAATTCGATGAGGGCACCGGTCTCGCCCGATTGCTCGTCGACGGCGATGAAGCAAGGGGGAACATCAAGCCTGATCAGCGCAGCCAGTCGGTAGGCGATGACCTCCGACCATATCTGCTGAGCCTGCCAGCCCACGGCCGTCTTGAAGAGGTAGGCGTGGCCCGGAATGAGAAAAGGCTCCTGCGCATCGTCGGGGCATTTGAGCATGCGCTTCGGCTTGGAGCCGATCGGGAAGACAGGGAAATCCTCGTGCCTGGGCCATGCGCCCACGCCAACCGGGACGCCCACGGGTTGGCCGGGCCTTCTCATGAGATAACGAGGGGGCCCGGGGGAACCGAGCTCCCCCGGATCTTCCTTTTCCTCAAGCGTTCCCGGCGGCCGGTGTCGACCCGAGCAGCGAGCGCAGCACGTAGTGCAGGATGCCGCCGTGCCGGTAGTACTCGACCTCGTCGCCGGTATCGAGGCGGCAGAGCAGTGTGGTCTTCGTCTCGCTGCCGTCGGCACGCCTGATGGTGCAGGCGACGTCCATGCGCGGCTTGAGGCCGGCGGCGAGGCCCTCGAGGGTGATCACCTCGCTGCCGTCGATGCCGAGGCTGGAGCGCGTCTCGCCGTCCTTGAAGGTGAGCGGGAGAACGCCCATCCCGACCAGGTTGGAGCGGTGGATGCGTTCGAAGCTCTCGGCGATCACGGCCTTGACGCCGAGAAGGATGGTGCCCTTGGCGGCCCAGTCGCGCGACGAGCCCGTGCCGTATTCCTTGCCGGCGAAGATGACGAGCGGCGTGCCGCGCTCCTTGTACTTCATGGCGGCGTCGTAGATCGTCATCACCTCGCCTTCGGGCAGCAGCTTGGTCCAGCCGCCCTCCTTGCCTTCCGCCATCTCGTTCCTGAGGCGGATATTGGCGAAGGTGCCGCGCATCATCACCTCGTGATTGCCGCGCCGCGAGCCGTAGGAGTTGAAGTCCTTGCGCTGGATCTGGAAGCTCTCGAGGTATTTGGCGGCCGGGCTGTTGGCCGCGATCGAGCCTGCCGGGCTGATGTGGTCCGTGGTGATGGAATCGCCGAGGACGGCGAGCACGCGGGCTTCCTCGATGTCGGGCACCGAGTCCGGCGCCGTCCGCTCCATGCCTTCGAAATAGGGCGGCAGACGGACGTAGGTGCTGCCCGCGTCCCAGTCGTAGGTGACGCCGCTGTCGCCGCCGCCGATGGCGGCCCAGTGCTCGTCGCCCTTGAAGACGTCGGCGTAGCCCTTCTTGAACATCTCGGCGTTGACGGCGGTGCGGACCATCTGGGCCACCTCGGCCTGGTCCGGCCAGATGTCCTTCAGATAGACGGGCTTGCCATCCTTGCCCTTGCCGAGCGGCTCGGTGGTGAGGTCACGGGTGAGCGTGCCGGCGAAGGCAAACGCCACGACCAGGGGCGGCGAGGCCAGGTAGTTGGCCTTGACCTGGGGATGGATGCGGCCCTCGAAGTTGCGGTTGCCGGAGAGCACGGCGGCGGCGACGATGCCGCCCTCGTCCACCGCTTCGGCGACGGCATCGGGCAGCGGCCCCGAATTGCCGATGCAGGTGGTGCAGCCATAGCCGACGAGATCGAAGCCGAGCGCGTCCAGGTCCTCATCGAGCCCCGACGCCGCCAGGTAGTCGGTGACCACCCGTGAGCCCGGGGCGAGCGAGGTCTTGACCCAGGGCTTGGGCTGGAGGCCCAGGGCGCGCGCCTTCCGCGCCACCAGCCCGGCCTGCAGCATGACGCTGGGGTTGGAGGTGTTGGTGCAGCTCGTGATTGCCGCGATCACCACGTCGCCATGGTGCAGCTCGGCGTCCATGCCGGTGATCGGCTGGACCTTGTCGGCCGGCGCCTTGTCGAGCAGCGAGGGCAGGGCTTGCGCGAAGCTGTCCTTGACGGCCTTGAGGGCGACACGGTCCTGCGGTCGCTTCGGCCCGGCCAGCGACGGCTCGACACTGGCGAGGTCGAGCTCGAGCGTGGCGCTGAAGACGGGATCCGGCAGGTCGTCCGAGCGCCACAGGCCCTGCGCCTTGGCGTAGGCCTCGACCAGCGCGATGCGGCGCTCGTCGCGGCCGGTGAGGCGCAGGTACTGCAGCGTGATCTCGTCGATGGGGAAGAAGCCGCACGTGGCACCGTATTCGGGCGACATGTTGCCGATGGTGGCGCGGTCGGCGAGCGGCAGCTGGCCGAGGCCCGGGCCGTAGAACTCGACGAACTTGCCGACCACGCCCTTGGCGCGGAGCATCTCGGTGACGGTCAGCACGAGGTCGGTGGCGGTCGTGCCCTCGGGCAGCCTGCCGGTCAGCTTGAAGCCGACCACCTCGGGCAGCACCATGGAGACCGGCTGGCCGAGCATCGCGGCCTCGGCCTCGATGCCGCCCACTCCCCACCCCAGAACGGCGAGGCCGTTGATCATGGTCGTGTGGCTGTCGGTGCCGACCAGCGTGTCCGGGTAGGCGATCTCGGTGTTGCCGTCCTTGCCGGTCCAGACCACCTGGGCGAGGTGCTCGAGATTGACCTGGTGGCAGATGCCGGTGCCCGGCGGGACGACGCGGAAATCGCGGAACGCGTCCTGCCCCCAGCGGAGGAACGCATAGCGCTCGCCGTTGCGCTGGTATTCCATCTCGACATTGCGCCTGAAGCTGTCGGGGCCGCCGAAGCTGTCGACCTGGACGCTGTGGTCGATGATCAGATCGACCGGCGAGAGCGGGTTGATCTTCCCGGGATCGCCGCCGAGCTCCACCATGGCCTCGCGCATGGCCGCGAGGTCGACCACGGCGGGAACGCCGGTGAAGTCCTGCATCAGCACGCGGGCGGGGCGATAGGCGATCTCCTGGTCGCTCTGCCGATCCTCGAGCCAGGCGGCCGCGGCCTCGAGATGGTCGACGGTGACGGTGCTGCCATCCTCGAAGCGCAGCAGGTTCTCGACCAGCACCTTGAGCGAGAAGGGCAGCCGGTCGATCCCGCCGAGCCGCTTCTCCGCCTCGGGCAGGGAGAAGTAGTCGTAGCGCGTCCCGCCGACATCGAGCGAGCGCCGCACCTTCAAGGTGTCATGACCACAAACACGCACGGCCTTCTCCCAATTCGTTGCTCAACCGACCAGATCGGCTCGGGTTATACGCCCGGAATGCCTGGACCGGAAGGTGTCCGGCTGTCGCGCACCGGCCCGGCGACGGGCCGTCGACGGGGACAATGACGGTGCCTCACCCATTCAGTAACGGGCGCAGAAGGGCGAGAAATCGCTCCGTGATACCGAAAGGGTCAATAGTCATGCTTAATCGAATCGGCCCTTGGCGTTAGCATTATCGCTGTCGCTGGGTATGCCGCCTGCGCGCGCCTCCAGGGACCGGAGTCGGCATCTGTGCTAATGAAGCATTAAGCCAAGGGCTCGGAACGCCGGTTCGGCAGCGCTATATGCCGGGGCGTGATGGCGGCGACCCCGCTAGCCCGGGGCCGCGCGCCGCCAACAAGCGAGAACGGGAACGCCGATGACCATGCTCGACCGCCTCACCTGCCTCGCGCTCGGCGCCGCCGTCATGCTCGGTGCGGCATCCTCGAGTGCGAAGGTGGATCTCCTGTCGCATCGCGCCGCCTACCGGCTGAGCCTCGTCGATGCCGAGCGATCGATCGGCGTCACCTCGGTCGATGGCGGTCTCGTCCTGGAATGGCGGGCATCCTGCGAGGGCTCGATCAGCAATCAGCGCATCGGCTTCGTCGCCAATGTCGGCGACGGCCCCGGCTTCGTCTACGACGTGCACTTCTCGAGCTGGGAATCGCCCGACAGCACGCGGCTGCGGTTCAACGTGCGGTCGTTCGACGACGGCCATCCGGTCGAGGACTATCGCGGCGAGGCGGCGCTGGAAGCGGTGGGTGGCGCCGGCCGCGCGACGTTCGTGGCCCCGGCGGAGGAGTCCGTCGACCTGCCGCGCGGCACGCTCTTCCCGACGGAGCACATGCGCCGGTTGATCGAGAGTGCGGAGCGCGGCGAGGTGGTGGTCAGCCACGATCTCTTCGACGGCTCGGGGCTGGAGGGTCTGAGCCGGGTGACGGCGGTGATCGGCCGATCCGAGGTGGCGGAGCGGCCATGGCCGGACGAGGCCGGCCCCGAGGGAGCGGAGCGGGTCTGGCCGGTGAGCCTCGCCTACCACACCGCGACCGGCGTCGACGACCTGCCGAGCTTCGAGATCATGTTCGATCTGACCGAGCGCGGCGTGCTGCACGATCTGATGCTCGATTACGGCGATTTCGCCCTGAAGGCGGAGATGGAGCAGCTCGAGACGTTTCCCGCCCCGGTCTGCGACTGAGCAAGGGGTCAGGCGAGGTCGCGGCCGAGCCAGGCGGCACCGCGCACCCCCGAGCTGTCGCCGTGCAGGGGCGGCAGGAGCTTGGTGTCGACGCGGTCGGTGAAGACGTAGGCCGAGAGGCGCCGGGGCACGTCGGCATAGAGCCGCTTGATGTTCGAGACACCCCCGCCGAGAACGATGACCTCGGGGTCGAGAATGTTGATGACGTGAGCGAGGCCGCGGGCCAGCCGGTCGGCATGCCGGTCGAGGGCGGCCCTGGCCTCGACCTCGCCGGCCTCGGCCGCGGCCACGATCTCGGGTCCGGGTATCGACCTGCCGGTGATCCGGGCATGGTCCCCGGTCATGCCGGGACCCGAGAGCCAGGTCTCGATGCAGCCGTGCAGGCCGCAATAGCAGGGCGGTCCCGGCCGCTCCTCGTCCCGGGGCCAGGGCAGCGGGTTGTGGCCCCATTCGCCGGCGATGGCATTGGGGCCCTGCAGCACCTTGCCGCCGACGACGACGCCGCCGCCGACGCCGGTGCCGAGAATGACGGCGAAGACGGTGAAGGCGCCGGCACCGGCGCCGTCCGTGGCTTCGGAGAGGGCGAGGCAGTTGGCATCGTTGGCGAACGCGACCTCGCGCTCGAGCCGGGCCGCGAGGTCACGGTCGAGGGGTCGGCCGTTCAGCCAGGTGGAATTGGCATTCTTGATGAGCCCGGTGGCCGGCGAGATGGCGCCCGGATGGCCGACACCCACGGTGCCGCGCGTGCCGAGCTCCGTCTCGACGGCCCGGACCATTCCCGCCATGCAGTCCAGGGTGGCCTCGTAATCGCCGCGCGGGGTCGGCTGGCGACGGCGGACCACTTCATTACCGGCGCCGTCGAGGGCGACGATCTCGATCTTGGTGCCGCCGAGATCGATGCCGATGGCGAGCGTCATGGCTTTCCCCGATCAGTGCCGCCATTCCGGCGGCGGACCGGGCGAGCATAGAGGGCGCGGGCGCCCGGGACCAGCCGAGGGCGCGGCCGTCAGGGAAGGACGCGCGCCAAAAGCCGCACCTCGCGCGACGGATCGTTCTCGACATAGCGCTCGTTCAGCTTCAACTGGCGCGCGCCGGCATGGCTCTGAAGCCATTCCGCGACGCGCTGCAGACGCCGCTCGGCCATCCATGCGTTGTAGCGCCTGGCCTCGCCGGCATCGGCGTCACGCACGTCACCGGTGCCGACCGCGGCGGCGAGCTCGATCTCGACCTCGGCATCGGCCGGCAAGCGGTCGACGAAGGCGCGAAGCTCACGGCTCGCGGTGCCGGAGAAATAGCTGCTGTTGACGGCAAAGACGATGGCGGGGCCGGGCAGCGCCTCGCTCGGCGTATCCGGCTCGGCGAGCGGAGCCTCCACGGCCTCGATCGGCTCGGGCTCCGGCTCGGCGGTGAGGATCACCGGCCCGGGTTTCGGAGCCTCGACCGGCTCGGGCTGCTCCACCTCGGCGACGACGGGCGCCGGCGGTGCGGTGACGGGCGCCGGCGGCACGACCGGCTCGCGTGCCGGCTCGGCGGCGGTCAGCTCGCGCGGGGCGGCGGTCGCGGTTTCGGCAGGTGTCGGGACCGGTTTCACCGCGGCCGGCGGCGGGCTCGCCACCGGTGCCGGCGGCACGACCGGCGCCGGCGGCGGGGACGCCACCGCCGGGCGCGCCGCCGCGGCGACGGTCGTGGCACCGGGCAGGGGCTCGCCCTCGCAATCGTCACCGACATTCAGGCTGAAGACCCAGAGCGTGACGCGCGACTGCTTGACCAGGAACTGCCAATCCCAGACGCTCGCCACGGCGGCCAGAGGCATGCCGCGGCTGGCGAGGGCCGCCTGCACGTGATCGGCCCGCGCCCGCGCCAGGCGATGCGCGTCCAACGTGTCGCCGTCGCGCGTGAGCCCGGGCTCGACATGGCCGATCGCCTGGGCGGTGAGGAAGCAATCCGTGGCGAGCGGCCGCAGGAGTGCCTCGAGCGCCGCGGCACCTTCGGCATCCAGCTCGCCGGCGCCCGTGGCGAAGGGGATGGTATGGACGCTGACCTCGGCGATTCGGCCGTCCTTGAGCACCAAAGGCGTCGGCTCGCTGAGCAGATCGTCGATGGCAGGGGCGGCATTTCCCGCCGCCGAGGAAGCCAGAAGGGCGGCGAGGCCGATGATGCAATGATTGCCGAAACGCGACACGGCGTTCTGAGCCACAGGCGATGTCTCCAGGCTTCGCGGCCGGCCATGCGGCGGCAATGTCGCACGGTTTCGACCAGGACGATGGCGAACCGGCCCGGATACTACCTGCGGTCGAACTCCATGCCTAGAGACTTTCGACTCACGCGAGAAAAAACCCGCCGGGTCGCCGGCGGGCTCGTTCGCGCGATCGGGGCGCCGCGATGCGGCGCTACTTGATCTTGGCTTCCTTGAACTCGACGTGCTTGCGCGCGCGGGGGTCGTACTTCTTGAGCACGAGCTTCTCGGTGGTGGTGCGGGTATTCTTCTTGGTGGTGTAGAAATACCCGGTACCGGCCGAGCTCACGAGCTTGATCAGCACGGTGGACGGCTTGGCCATCGCTGGATCCTCGACAACTGGAAAGCTGAAGCCTCAAGATCAGGGATGACCGGTCCGCTGTCAAGCTCGGCGGCAATGGCGGGCGAATCAGGGCCGAAGCCCGATGCCCACGCCATGGTTGACGAAGCGGAGCGTGTAGCCCTCACGCCAGGGCAGGTCGGGCTCGACGATGCCCAAGCCGACGGCCTTCTCGAAGAAGGCTCGCCAGCGGGCGTCGGTCATGGCGCCGACGCCCAGATCCAGCGCGTCGCCGGATTCGACGATGCCGTAGGCCTTCATGGCCTCGATCGACCAGGCGATCTGGGCCCGGGTCATCTCCGGATTGGCCTCGAGGATCAGCTCGTTGCCGGGGGCGGGATCGCCATGGAGGTAGTCCATCCAGCCCATGATCGAGGCATCGACGAAGGCCTGGACGAGCTCCGGTCGCTTCTCGATCAGCTCGGTCCGGGTCTGGATCAGGGTCGAGTAGCTGTCGTAGCCGGCGTCCGCCAGAAGCAGGATGACGGGGTCGAAGCCGCCCGCCTCCCTGATCGCGAAGGGCTCGGCCGTGACATAGCCCTGCTGCACGGCGTCGGGATCGGCGAGGAAGGGTGCCGGATTGAAGGTGTAGGGACGGATCTGCGAATCGTCGAGGCCGTAGGTGCTCTTCAGCCACGGCCAGAAGGTGAGCCGGCCGAAGGGGGCGATCAGGAGCGTGTGGCCCGCGAGATCGTCGAGGCTGTCGATGCCGGCGCCCGGATGGGCGAGCAGGGCCTGCGGCTCCTTCTGGAAGATCGCCGCCACCGTGACGACGGGAATGCCCTCGCGCAGGAAATCGAGCTGCCCGAACTGGTTGCCGCCCATGTAGAAGTCGAGCCGGCCGGCGGCGATGAGCTGGCGGTGGTTGACCTGCGGCCCGCCCTGGCGAATCTCGACATCGAGTCCGAGCTCGGCGTAGCGGCCGGTGGCAAGCGCCTGGTAGAAGCCGCCATGCTCCGCCTGGGCCCGCCAGTTGGTGCCGAGCACGACCCTCTCGGCGCCGGCGGCGAGGGCCGCGGCCGGCGTGACGGTCGAAAACGCTCCGAGGGTGGTCAGCAGCCGGCGCCGGTTCAAGACCATCGATTCCGTCCAGTTCGTCGAGCATTGCCCACGAGCGTGGCGTGTCGGTCGCTCGGCTTCAAGCGTCGGGCCGCGAAAAATCGAGCTGATGGCCGACCGCGCGAAAATCCAGGCTGGCATAGAGCATCGCGGCGACGTCGTCGTGGGCGCCGAGCCAGACGAAGCGGCCGCCCGAGGCGAAGAAGCGCTCGAGGAGCGCCTGGCAGACGGCCGTGGCGTAGCCGCGCCGGCGGCGTCCGGGTGCCGCCCACACCCCGGCGAGCTCGGCGGCGCCGTCGTCGCCGACCAGGGACGCGCCGGCCACCGGGTGGCCGTCCTCGAGGATGACGGCGACGCGGCAGTGACCGGCCGCGAGCTCGCGGGTGAGCTGGGCGGCCTCGGCGATGCGCGTGGCGTCGGGCATGGCCTGGTCGAAGACGGCGTTCAGGGCATCGAGCGTGGCGGCGACGAGGCCGGGCGGAGCATCCGGCCGGAGCAGATGGACGGCGGGTGCGGTGCCGACCGCGGCGGACGGCCGGTCCCGGACCATCACCGGCATGCGCTGGCGGCAGACGAAGCCGGCATCGGCCAGCGCGGCAGCGAGGTCGGGCCAGCGCTCCTCGATGAACTCGAGCCGGGCGGGACGGCCGGCTGTCCGGAAGATCCCTTCGACCAGCCGGATCGCCGGCAGCCAGTGGAGGCGTCGACGGACCGGCATGGCGACGTTGCGGTAGAAGGGATCGGGCCGGTGCCAGAGATGGACGCTGAAGCCGCCGGCCGAAAGGACCTCCGCGCCGCTCAGGGCGAGGGCGCGCCGGACCTGGGTCTCGATCGCGCGGGGCCAGTCCATCCGGTCACTCATCGAGGTCGAGCACGGCGCAATACCGGTCCCTGGCCGCGATCGGCGCACAGACGGCGGCGGCCTCGCCCCGCGTGGCGAACGGGCCGCCGGTGACACGGTAGAAGACCCCCTTGTCCGGGATCTCGACCCGCTCCGGCAGGACCTCCTGGATCGAGGGATCGAGATCGAGCTCGGCGACGAGGCGTTGCCACTCGTCCCTGGCGGCGGCGGGGCTGCGGACCGAGGCCAGATGGATGACGAAGCCCTTGGCCTTCGCGGCCGGCTCGGGCGGCTCGGTCGGCGCTGCCGGCGTCGGCGGCAGGCCGACCAGGCCCGTGTCCGACCCTGGCCGCGGCGCCGGGCGCAGATCGAAGCCGGGGTCGTCGGCCTTGGCCGGGACACCGGCCTCGAGCGCCGCCAGGTTGTGCCTCATCCGTCGGGTGGAGGGATGCGCCGGGCCGAGCGTGTCACCGGCGATGCGTGCGGCCCGCTCGAGCAGCGGTCGGGCGCGCTCGGCATGGCCGTTCGCGACGTAGAGCATGGCGAGGTTGTTGAGGGCCATGGCGACCTGCGGGTGGCTGTAGCCGTAGGCGTCCTCGAGCAGGCCGAGCGAGCGCTTGTAGAGCTTCTCGGCGTCGTCGAGACGGCCCAGGGCCCGGTAGAGCAGGGCCAGATTGTTGAGGCTCGCGGCGAGCTCCGGGCTGGCGCGGCCCTCTTGCGCCTCGTCGATGGCGATGGCGCGCCGATAGAGGGGCTCGGCCTCGTCGTAGCGGCCGAGCAGCCGGTAGAGCTCGGCCAGGTTGTTGAGGTCGGTGGCGATCTCGGGCGCGTCGTCGCCATGGCGCTCCTCGGCGAGATCGAGGGCGGTGATGAAATAGGGCAAGGCTTCGGCGTAGCGCCCGGCGTAGTAGTGCTCGAGCCCGATCGTGTAGGGGTCGTCCTGCTGCTGCGCCCGGCCGGAAGCCGGCAGGCAGCAGGCGAGGAGCAGGAGGCCCGAGCCGACAAGGGCGCGCACCCCGAGGCTTGCGGTTCGTCCAGACATCGGCAATCGGCCCGAGGCAAGGGCATCGTCAAAGGCGACGACCGGTTTGCCGTCCCCCGCCCGATCTGCCATAGCACGCCCGCTCGAGACAATGGATGCGGCGGCGTTTCGAGCGTCGGCCGTCGGAAAGGTGACGTGCAATGCCACTTGCGACCCCTCCCGGCTATCGGGCCCTCGATGAAGGATCGCTCGCCGCCCATCTCCAGACGATCCCAAGCATCGCCGGGCGGCTTGGCGGTGCCGCCGCCGACTGGCGGATCGCCGAGGTGGGCGACGGCAACCTCAATCTCGTCTTTCTGGTCGAGGGCCCGAGTGGCGGCGTCTGCGTCAAGCAGGCCCTGCCCTACGTGCGTCTCGTCGGCGACAGCTGGCCGCTGCCGCTCGAGCGTGCCTGGTTCGAGCACGAGGCGACGGTGGTGCAGGCGCGGCACGTGGCGCAAAGGCTGCCCCTGATGCTGCATTACGATCCCGAGCTCTTCCTCATCGTGATGGAGCGGCTGGCGCCGCACATCATCATGCGGCGCGGCATGATCGAGGGCACGGTCTATCCCGCCTTCGTCGGGCATATCGTCGAGTACGCGGCGAACGCGCTCTACTTCACCTCCGACCTGGCGCTGAAGGCCGGCGAGAAGAAGCGGCTGGTGGCCGCCTTCGCCGCCAATACCGAGCTCTGCAAGATCACCGAGGATCTGATCTTCACCGATCCCTACCGGATCGCCGAGCTCAACCGCTGGACCAGCCCCGAGCTCGACGACATGGCGCTCGCCGTGCGTTCCGACGACGAGCTCAAGCGTGCCGTCTCGCTGCTCAAGCTCAAGTTCCTCTGCCACGGCGAGGCGCTGCTGCACGGCGACCTGCACACCGGCTCGATCATGGTGACCGCCGCCGACACCCGGATCATCGATCCCGAGTTCGCCTTCTTCGGGCCCATGGGCTTCGATGTCGGCAAGCTGATCGGCAATTTCCTGCTGAGCTATTTCAGCCAGTCCGGGCACGAGCGGGAGCCCGGGGAGCGGGACGCCTATCGGCGCTGGATCCTCGAGACGATCGAGGGTTTCTGGAACGGCTTCGAGCGGCGCTTCATCGAGCTCTGGCAGGCCAACCGCACCGGCGACGCCTTCCCGCCCGACCTTTTCGAGAACGCCGACGGCGAGGGCGGCGATGCCGGCCGCCGCTCGCTCCGCCAGGCACAGCACGCCTTCATGCGCGAGGTCTTCGTGGACAGCCTCGGCTATGCCGGCTCGTCGATGATCCGCCGCACCCTCGGGCTCGCCCACAATATCGACATGGAGTGGATCGAGGATCAGGGGCGCCGGGCCGCCTGCGAGCGCCGGACGCTCACCCTTGCGATCGATCTCGTCAAGCAGGCCCGCCACATCCCGTCGATCGAGGCGGTGACGGCGAAGGCGGCGGCGATTCAGGCGGCGGCGTGATGCCGGGGCGGGGCCAGGGTCTGCCAGACCTCGTCCCTGATCCGCCCGTCGCCGATCCGATAGGCCTCGACGAACCGATCGATACCGTGCCGGCCGCCATTGACGAGGCGGCGGGCACGGGCGAGGTCGGCGTCGAGCAGCGCCTCCTTGATCGGCCGGCGGCGGGCGGCGAGAAAGGCGGCGAGCACGCGCGCCGCCTCGGCGGGCGACCCGGCCCGCTCGGGTGAGCGCTCGAGCGCATCGCCCGCGCCGATCATGTGGCCGATGCGCCGGTAGTTGGACCTGCCGGTGAGCTGGACGAAGCCCCTGCCCTTGTAGCGGTCGCCGTCCGGCCGGCCGCGATTGCCGAGATCGGCGCGCCGATCGTAGAGATCGAAGGGATGGCCGCCGGGCGAGGTGTTGAAGCGCGACGGCAGCTCGTCCACGGGCTCGAAGGTCTCGCTCTCGGCGCGGATGGTCGCGAGCGCCATGAGCACCATGGGCTTGTCGATGAGCGAGAACCGGCGAAGCGCCTCGAGGAGGGCCGGCAGATGCCGGGCGATGCTGTCGAGGCGCGTGTAGGGGAACATCGCCGAGACCAGCTCGATGTCGATCCGGCCGGTCACGTCGGCCGGCAGCGCGGCACCGTCGCCCAGCAGCTTCGCCCAGGTGATGGGTCCGACAATGCCGTCCGGCAGGAGGCCGTGCGCCCGCTGAAAGGCGAGAAGCGCCGCCTCGGTGGCGGGACCGAAGCGGCCGTCCGTGGCGCCCGGACGGAAGCCGCAGCCGAGAAGGGCCCGCTGCAGGCGCTCGACCGCCTCCCCTTTCATGTCGCGACGCAAGACCGGGTTCATGCCGCACCTCGCCAGTGTAAGATCAAATTCCTATACCAGAGAGGTCCGGCGCTGGCAAGCGAGGCTCGTGCGCGGGGTCCAGTTGCTCTAGGAAGCGGAGGAAGTGCAGAGGAGAGGATCATGCTGATCAACGGCAAGCCCTACCGCACCGTCTGGGTGGCGGAGGATGGAAGAACGGTGCGGATCATCGACCAGACGGTGCTGCCGCACGAGCTGCGGGTGCTCGATCTCGTCGATCTCGAGGGCGCTGCCGAAGCGATCAGGACGATGCGGGTTCGGGGTGCCCCGCTGATCGGGGCGACGGCGGCCTACGGCGTCGCCCTCGCCATGCGCGCCGATCCCTCGGATGCGGGGATCGAGGCGGCGATCGCGCGATTGATCGAGACCCGGCCCACGGCCGTCAACCTGCGCTGGGGGCTGGAGCGGATGCGCGCCGCCCTCGCCAACCAGCCGCGCGAGCGCCGGGCGGCGCTGGCCATGGAGGAGGCGGCCAGGATCTGCGACGAGGACGTGGCGATCTGCGAGGCCATTGGCACGCACGGCCTGCCGCTGATCGAGGCGGTGGCGGCGAGGAAGCCGGGCCAGACCGTCAACATCCTCACGCATTGCAATGCCGGCTGGCTCGCCACGATCGACAGGGGCACGGCCACGGCCCCCATCTACGCCGCGCAGGCGGCAGGGATCCCCGTCCATGTCTGGGTGGACGAGACCCGGCCGCGCAATCAGGGGGCCGCCCTCACGGCCTTCGAGCTGCTGCACCAGAAGGTGCCGCACACGGTGGTCGTCGACAATGCCGGCGGGCATCTGATGCAGCACGGCGAGGTGGACCTCTGCATCGTCGGCACCGACCGGACCACGGCCACGGGCGATGTCTGCAACAAGATCGGCACTTATCTGAAGGCCCTGGCGGCGCGGGACAACGATGTGCCCTTCTACGTGGCGCTGCCGTCGACCACCATCGACTGGACGATCGAGGACGGGGTGCGCGACGTGCCGATCGAGCAGCGCGGCGCCGAGGAGGTGACGGTGATGAGCGGGCGGACCGCCGACGGACGGATCGAGAAGGTGCGCATCACGCCGGAGGGCAGTGCCGCCGCCAACTTCGCCTTCGACGTGACGCCGGCCCGGCTGGTCTCAGGCCTGATCACCGAGCGCGGCGTCGCCGAGGCGAGCGCCGCCGGCCTGCGGGCCCTGTTTCCCGAGGGGCCGCGGCAAGCCGATCCGAACATCACGAGAAGGTGAAACTTGCGTCACCTTCTGATCCTTCGAGGAATTTCCGGCGTAAAAGGAGGTGAATAGGGGACCGAAGGCATTCTCGGCCGTTAGGGGTCGAGCGTCGGTGGACCGCTCGCTGCGGAGCGGCCCGACCGGGTTGAGGAGGAAGCACCATGGCGTTTGCCGAGCGTGGCACCACCGAGCAGGCGAACCGGAAGCTGATCCGGGAATCCATGAACGCCCCGCTTCTGTCGCGCGAGCACGAGCTCGAGCTGGCGCGAGCCTGGCGCAACGAAGGCGACGAGGCGGCGCTGCACGAGCTGATCAAGGCCTACATGCGGCTCGTGGTGAGCGCGGCGAGCCGCTTCAAGAATTACGGCCTGCCGATGAGCGACCTCATCCAGGAGGGTGTGGTCGGGCTGATGCAGGCGGCGGCGCGTTTCGAGCCGGACCGCGACGTGCGCTTCTCCACCTATGCGACCTGGTGGATTCGCTCGGCCATGCAGGACTACATCCTGCGCAACTGGTCGGTGGTCCGGACCGGAACGACGGCGGCGCAGAAATCGCTCTTCTTCAACCTGAGGCGCCTGCGCGCCAAGATCGACGACGGGTCGGGCGGCTCGATGACCGACGAGGGCCGGGCGACGATCGCGGAGACGCTCGCCGTCCCGGTCGGCGATGTCGCCGCCATGGAGATGCGGATGATGGCGGGCGATCAGTCGCTCAACGCGACCATCAGCCCGACCGGCGAGGATGTCTGGCAGGATTTTCTCGCCGATGAGCGCCCCAACCCCGAGGACGTGGTCAGCGACCGGCACGACAGCCGGGCGCGCACCGCATGGTTGCGCGAATCGCTGCAGGAGCTGAACGACCGCGAGCGAACGATCATCCGCGAGCGGCGGCTGCGCGAGGACGGCCGGACGCTCGAGGAGCTCGGGCGGCGGCTCGGCATCAGCAAGGAGCGGGTGCGGCAGATCGAGCATCGGGCCCTGCAGAAGCTCCGGGTCGCCCTGATGCGCAAGGTCGAGGATCCGGGCGACGTCATGCTTCTGACCGCCGTCTCCGCCTGAGCGAGGTTTCGCTTCCGGGGTGGCGCCCGGCTTGACCCGCCCGCGCGCGATGCGCAGATAGCGGATCATGCCGGAGATCCTGACCGTCGATACCGATACCGAGGCGCAGCGGGCGACCGGCGCCCTGCTGATCCGGGGGCTTCTGCCCAATCTGCCGAATGCGCCCGGCGTCTACCGCATGCTGGATGCGCGCGGGGCCGTGCTCTATGTCGGCAAGGCGCGAGCCTTGCGCAAGCGCGTCGCCACCTACGCCAAGGCGCATGCGCTGCCGGCGCGACTGCAGCGCATGGTGGCGCTCACCGCCTCCATGGAGTTCGTGACGACGGCGAGCGAGGTCGAGGCGCTGCTGCTCGAGGCGAACCTGATCAAGCGCTTTCGCCCGACCTTCAACATCGTGCTGCGCGACGACAAGAGCTTCCCCTATCTCTACCTGCGCTGGGGCCACGATTTCCCGATGATCGGCAAGCATCGCGGCAGCAAGCGCGAGGGCGCGGACTATTTCGGCCCCTTCGCCTCGGCCGGAGCGGTGAACGACACGCTGAACGCCCTGCTCCGTGCCTTCCCCTTGCGGAGCTGCCAGGATTCCATCTTCGCGAGCCGCAGCCGGCCCTGCCTGCAGCACCAGATCAAGCGCTGCTCGGCACCCTGTGTCGGACGCATCTCGAAGGACGACTACGCCCGCATCGTCGACGATGTGCGGAGCTTTCTGGGGGGCAGCACGCGCGAGGTCCAGGCGAAGCTCAAGGCGGAGATGGAGGAGGCGGCGGAGCGGCTGGATTTCGAGAAGGCCGCCGTGCTGCGCGACCGCCTCAAGGCCATCGCCCACATCACCAGCCGGCAGGGCATCAATACCAGTGCCGTCGAGGATGCCGACGTGATCGCGGCGCATGCCGAGGGTGGGCAGGTCTGCGTTCAGGCGTTCTTCTACAGGGGTGGCCGGAACTACGGCAATCGCGCCTATTATCCGGCGCATGCCCGCGATGCCGGAATGCCCGAGGTGATGGCGGCGTTTCTCGCCCAGTTCTACAGCGAGCGGCCGCCGCCGCGCCTCGTTCTCGTCGGCACCGAGCCTATCGAGGCCGGTCTGCTCGAGGAGGCGCTAAGGCTCAAGGCGGAGCGGCGGGTGCATATCCGCGAGCCCAGGCGCGGTCCCTTGCGCGAGCTGGTGGCGCTCGCCCGCAACAATGCCGAGACGGCGCTCGCCCGTCGCCTCGCCGACCAGGCCTCGCAGGCCCGGCTGCTCGAGCAGCTCGCCCAGCGCTTCGACCTCGACGCGGCGCCCGAGCGGGTCGAGATCTACGACAACAGCCACATCCAGGGCAGCCACGCGGTCGGCAGCTTCGTCGTCGCCGGGCCCCTTGGCTTCGACCGCAAGGCCTACCGGACCTTCACGATCAAGGATCCGGCGACCGGCACGAGGGACGACTACGCGATGCTGCGCGAGGTGCTGGAGCGGCGCTTCACCCGGCTGGTGCGCGAGGATCCGGAGCGGCAGTCCGGCCAGTGGCCCGATCTCGTCGTCATCGACGGCGGGGCCGGCCAGCTCGCGGCGGCCCAGGGCGTGCTCGACAGGCTCGGCATCGAGGGGGTGGGGCTGCTCGGCATCGCCAAGGGTCCCGATCGCGATGCGGGGCGCGAGCGCTTCTTCCGCATCGGCGAGGAGCCGGTGATGCTGGACGCGCGCGACCCCGTTCTCTACCTCCTGCAGCGCTGGCGCGACGAGGCGCACCGCTTCGTCATCCAGACGCATCGCGGCAAGCGCAGCCGGGCGATCGGCCAGTCGGCCCTGGACGCGATCCCCGGCATCGGCGGCAAGCGCAAGAAGGCGCTGCTCCAGCATTTCGGCTCGGCCCGGGATGTCGGCAGCGCCGCGCTCGGTGATCTCGAGCAGGTGCCGGGCATCAGCCATGCTGTGGCGCGCGCCATCTACGACCACTTTCACGAAGGCGGCTGATCTCATGCGTGTACGTTATTTCGCCTGGCTCAAGCAGCGCACCGGTTGCGCCGAGGAGGAGCTCGACCTGCCGGATCAGGTGCGGACCGTGGCCGATCTGATCGGCCATCTGGGCGAGCGTCATCCGCGCTTCGCCGAGGCGGCGGCGGGGCGCGGCGTCGTCCGCTGCGCCGTGGATCAGCTTCATGTGGACCGCGAGGCGTCGCTCGAGGGGGCGCGCGAGGTCGCGTTCTTCCCGCCGGTCACCGGCGGCTGACATGGTCCGGGTGCAGGCCCCGATCTTCGATGTCGGCGCCGAGCTCGCCCGGTTCGCCGCCGATCGCGCCGATATCGGCGCCGTGGCGAGCTTCACGGGGCTGGTGCGCGATCGCCATGGCGACGCGGTGGTGACGGCGATGACGCTGGAGCACTATCCGGGCATGACCGAGGCGGAGCTGGAGCGGATCGAGGCCGAGGCCCGCGCCCGCTGGCCGCTCGACGACTGCCTGATCATCCACCGCTACGGGCGGATGCTGCCGGGGGAGCCCATCGTGCTCGTGGCCACCGCCTCGGCGCATCGCGCCGCCGCCCTCGAAGCCTGTGCTTTCCTGATGGACTGGCTGAAGACGAGGGCACCCTTCTGGAAGCTCGAGGAAACGCCCGAGGGCGAGCGCTGGGTCGAGGCGCGGACCAGCGACGACGAGGCGGCGGCGCGCTGGGAAGCGCCGGGGAGGGGCTGATCAGTCGAGCGCGTCGAGCCGGGCGCGGACCGCCGCCCAGTCGGGGCCGGTCGGATCGAGCTCGGCGAGCAGCGTCTCCCAGTGCGCCCGGGCGACGGCGGGGTCGCCATCGGCAGCGGCGCGGATGCCGAGATACCAGTGCAGCTCGGGGTCGTCCGGCGTGAGCTTCGCCGCCTGCTCGAGGAGGGCGCGCGCTTCGTCGTTCACCACGGGCAGACCTTCGGGCGTGGTTGGAGGCTCGATCAGGGCGGCGGCCAGGCTCTTCATCGCCAAAGGATCGTCGGGAGCGAGCGCCAGCGCCTCGCGGTAAGCCTGGATGGCCCGGTCGCGCTCGCCGAGGACGAGCCGGGCCTGGCCCAGGCGCCGCCACTCGTCGGCGCTGCCGCCTTCCGTCTCGAGCCGCGCTTGCAGGCGGTCGACCATGGCCTCGACCTGCGCCTGGCGCTCCTCCGGCGGCAGGGCCGCCATGGCGGCGGCGGCCGCCTCCTCGGCCGTGGGCGCCCGGGCCAGTGCCAGGATGGGGTCGGGATCGAGGCCGAGCGCTTCGGCCGCCTCGCGGATCGAGGGCTCGATCTGGGCGCGCCAGGGCGCATCGGCCGGAGCGCCGGCGAGCAGGACGCGCCATTGCTCCAGGGCGCCGTTGTAGTCACCGGCCTGGGCGGCGGCGAGCCCCTGAAAGTAACGTGGCCGTGGATCGTCGGGCGCCAGTGCCGCCAGCTTGCGCATCAGCCCCTGCACCTCGGGCGTGACGACGCCCCGGGAGTGGGTCATGAGCGCCTCGGCGAGGCCGGCGACCGTCTCGGCGTCGTCCGGTGCCAGCGTCACCGCACGGCGATAGGCCTCGATCGCCTGCTCGGGCCGGCCGAGGGCGAGCCGGCTCCGGCCGAGCATCAGCCAGCCCTCGGCATCGTCGCCGTCGCTCTCGAGGCGTGCCTCCAGATTGGCGACCATGGCCAGGATTTCGGGCGACACCGCCGGGCCCTGCCGCTCGTCCGCGCGTGACGCGAAGGGCCGATCCGGCTGGCTGGGCGAGCCCAGCCGCGCATAGAGCGCCACCGCCCCGAACGGCACGGCGACGAGGGCAACGAGCACCAGCGCCCGGCCGAGGCGGCCGGCGGCGAACTCGCGCGATCGCACCCTGCCCGCGGCCCTGAGCAGGCGGCGCTCGATCTCGACCCGGGCAGCCCGGGCCTCCGCCGGCTGGATCAGGCCACGCTCCTCGTCGCGGACGAGCTCGCTCAACTGGTTCTCCAGAATGGCGACGGCACTGTCCGCGGCCGCGTCGGTCGAGCGCCGTCGGAGCAGCGGCAAGGCGAGGGCGAGAACCGCGATGGCGAGCGGCACGAGGCCGACGGGCAGGAGCCAGGCGCTCATCGGGGTCCGGCGGGCTCGTTGGCCGTCTTGTCGAGCAGCTCGGCCAGACGGCGCTCTTCGTCGGGCGTCAGCGGCAGGGCCTCGTCGCCGGCAAGACGACGGCGGCGCAGGCTGGTCAGCAGGAAGCCGGCGCCGATCGCGAGCACCAGGAACGGACCGATCCAGAGGAGCAGCGTGCCGGCGGTCACGGGCGGCTTCAGGAGGACGAAGGCGCCGTAGCGATCGACCATGTACTGCAGGATCTCGGCGTCGCTGTCGCCGGCCTTCAGCCGCTCGCGCACGAGATGGCGGAGGTCGTGGGCGAGATCGGCATCGGAATCGTCGATGGACTGGTTCTGGCAGACGAGACAGCGCAGCTCCTTGCTGATGGCGCGCGCCCGCGCCTCGAGCGCCGGGTCGTCCATGATCTCGTCGGGGGCGAGCGCCGCGAAGCCCGGCACCGCCGCCGACAGGGCCAGGAGAAGGGCGAGGAGGATGCCGCGCATCATCGCTTCAGGCTCTCGAGCAGCGGCAGGATCGTGCGCTCGACGTCGCGTGGCTGGAGCGGCCCCACATGCTTGTAGACGATGGTGCCGTCGGCATCGACGACATAGGTCTCGGGCACGCCGTACACGCCCCAGTCGATGCCGACCCGGCCTTCCCGATCGCTGCCGACCCGCTCGAAGGGATCGCCGAGCTCGGCGAGCCAGGCGAGCGCGTCCTCGGGCTTGTCCTTGTAGTTGACGGCGTCGACCGTCACGCCGGACTGGCCCAGCCGGTTGATGACCGGATGCTCGATCCGGCAAGGCACGCACCAGGAGGCGAAGAAATTGACCAGCTTCGGCTCGCCGCCGAGGTCGGTGCTGGCGAAGCCGACCTCGTCGCGGCCCGGCAGCGGCGGCAGGTCGAAGGCGGGGGCCGGCCGGTCGAGCAGGGCCGAGGGCAAGGTGGAGGGATCGCGGGTCAACCCCACCGCGAGAAACCCGGCAATGGCGACGAAGACGACGACCGGGACGATGAACAGGAGGCGGCGCATTCAAGGGCCGGCCGGAGCACCGAGGCCGGGACTTGCGGCACGGCGTCGGGCGGCCGCCGCCCGCGGGGCGCCGACCCGAAGGCGCCGGTCGAGGAGGGAGACGAGGCCGCCCACCGCCATGATGCCGACCCCGCCCCAGAGCCAGATGACGAACGGATTGACGTAGAGGCGAACCGCCCAGGCGCCGTCGGGGGTCCGGTCGCCGAGCACGAAGTAGAGATCGCGCCAGAGGGTGGTCTGGATGCCCGCCTCCGTGGTCGACTGCCGCTCGACCGGGAAGAAGCGCTTCTCCGAGTGGAGCGTGGCGACGGGCCGGCCGCCACTGGTCGTCGCGAAGGTGGCGCGCAGGGCCGTGTAGTTCGGACCCTGATGCTCCGCGACACCCTCGAACACCACCTCGTAGCCGCCGATGGTGGCGACATCGCCTGGCCGCATGGCCAGGATGCGCTCCTCCTGCAGCGCGCTCGAGGCGGTGATGCCGACGATCAGGACACCGAGGCCGGCATGGGCGATGGTGACGGCGAAGGCGCTGGCCGGCAGGCCCCGAAGCCGCTGCCAGGAGCGGGCGGGCGCGAGCTCGAGGAGCCCGATGCGCGCCACGAGATCGGCGAGCGAGCCGCCGATCAGCCAGACCGCGAGGCCGAACCCGAGTGCTGCCGCGAGGCTCCGCGGCTCGACCAGCACGAGGTAGAGCGCCATGGTGGCGAGTGCCGCCGCCACTGCCAGCTTGAGGCGATTGAAGGCGCCGGACAGGCTGCCGCGCTTCCAGGCGAGCGTGGCACCGATCGGCACCGCGAGCAGCAGCGGCAGCATGAGCGGCACGAAGGTGGCATTGAAGAAGGGCGGGCCGACCGAAATCTTGGCACCGCCGACGATCTCGAGGGCCAGGGGATAGAGCGTGCCGAGCAGCACCGTGGCGGTGGCGGTCGCGAGCAGGAGGTTGTTCAGGAGCAGGCCGCCCTCGCGGCTGACCGGCGCGAAGTGGCCGCCCGGCTGCATGGCCGGGGCGCGGAGGGCGAACATGGCGAGCGAGCCGCCGATGGCGAGGACCAGGAGCACCAGGATGAAGATGCCGCGATCCGGATCGACAGCGAAGGCATGGACCGAGGTCAGCACGCCCGAGCGGACGAGGAAGGTGCCGAGGAGCGAGAGCGAGAAGGCCAGAATGGCGAGCAGGATGGTCCAGCTCTTGAGCGTGTCGCGCTTCTCGACGACGATCGCGGAATGCAGAAGCGCGGTGGCCGCGAGCCAGGGCATGAAGCTGGCGTTCTCCACCGGGTCCCAGAACCACCAGCCGCCCCAGCCGAGCTCGTAATAGGCCCACCACGAGCCGAGGGCGATGCCGAGCGTGAGAGCGACCCAGGCCGCCAGGGTCCAGGGTCGCACCCAGCGTGCCCAGCTCGCGTCCACCCGACCCTCGATGAGTGCCGCCATGGCGAAGGAGAAGGTCACCGAGAGACCGACATAGCCCAGATAGAGCATGGGCGGATGGAAGGCGAGACCGGGGTCCTGGAGGATCGGGTTGAGGCCGGTGCCGTCGAGCGGCGCGGGCACCAGCCGCTCGAAGGGATTGGAGGTGAAGAGCATGAAGAGCAGGAAGCCCGAGCCGATCAGCCCCTGGACCGCGAGCGTGCGCGCCTTGAACGGCAAGGGCAGGTTGCGGCCGAAGAGGGCGACGCCGGCACCGAAGAGGGCGAGGATCCAGACCCAGAGGACGAGCGAGCCCTCGTGATTGCCCCAGACACCGCTGATCTTGTAGAGCAGCGGCTTCGTCGAGTGGCTGTTCTCGTAGACATTGAGCAGCGAGAAGTCCGAGGTGACGTAGGCGTGGCTGAGCGCCGCGAAGGCGAGCGTCAGGCAGGCGAGCTGGCCGATTGCCGCCGTCGAGCCCAGCCGCATCAGTGCCAGGTCCTCGCGGGCGGCACCGAGGAACGGCAGAGTGCCCTGGGCGAGGGCGAGGCCGAGGGCCGTGACGAGCGCGAAATGACCGAGCTCGACGATCATCGGGTGACATTCCCGGCCGGGGGTTCGCCCGCGGCCTCGTTGTGCTGCCAGTACCCGGCTTCCTTCAGGGCGTCGGCAACCTCTCTCGGCATGTAGTTCTCGTCGTGCTTCGCCAGGATCTCGCTGGCGTTGAAGATCGCATCGGCGCCGGACGCGGCCAGCGTGCCCTGGGCGACGATGCCCTGTCCCTCGCGGAAGAGATCAGGCAGGATGCCCTTGTAGTGGACCTCGATCTCATTCGCGGTGTCGGTCAGCCGGAAGGCGACGCTGCCGTCGGTGCCGCGCCGGATGCTGCCGTCGACCACGAGACCGCCGACGCGGAAATTGCGGTTCACCGCCGCCTCACCGTCGACGATCTGCGTCGGTGTGACGAAGAACGCGATCTTGTCGCCAAGCGCCGTGAGGGTCAGCGCGGTGGCACCGCCGAGCAGGAGCAGGGCGAGCCCGATCAGGACCAGGCGCTGGCGTTTGCGAAACCGCATTTCTTCTCACGAGCCGGATGGCTGCTCGCCGGTCTCGTCGGCACGGACCGCGACCAGCCGTCGCAATGGACGTTGGGAGGCGCCGTCCCGGTCCCGCGGCCGGACCTGCTGCCGGAGCAGGGCGAGCTCGTCGCTGCGCCGCCGCTGCAGCCACCAGCTCTGCCAAGCCAGGCCGAGCGTCAGGATCAATGTGAAGCCGAACGCCGACCAGACATAGCCGCCGTAGCCCCCCATCCGGATGAACTCCAAACGCGGTCTCCCAAGGGACGAGATGCCGTTCACGCAATCGCAGCAGCACACTATAAATGGAATCTCGTGTAAAGGCGTCCAGGCGAATGGGCGAGACGATCCGACGCAGCGACCGGTTCCGTCGCGGAATGAAGGCAGAAGACATTTCCAGATGGCGCTCTCGGCACCAGCTCTCCACGTCTCCCCCGGGCTGACCCATCGTCAGCGGATCGGCGCCCCCCTCCTCGCCGATGAGCGGGCGGAGTCGGGGGCGGCGGTGCTTCTGCGCATGCGCCGGGTGCTCGGCGACAGCGACCGGAGGCTCGAGGCGCAGTTCGCCGCGGACGGCGACGGCGAGCGGGTCGTGCGCGAGCGGGCGCGGCTTCTGGACGGTCTTCTGGCCGGAGCGCTCGACTTCGCCGAGAGCCAGCTCTTCCGGGTCTCCAACCCGACGCGCGGCGAGGAGATGGCGCTGCTCGCGGTCGGTGGCTACGGGCGCGGCGAGCTCGCACCGCATTCCGACATCGACGTGCTCTTTCTCTACCCCTACAAGCCGACCCCGCATCTCGAGCAGATGACCGAGTTCCTGCTCTACCGGCTCTGGGATCTCGGTCTCAAGGTCGGCCAGTCGACGCGCTCGCTGAACGAGTGCCTCAAGCTCGCGCGGAGCGACATCACCATCCGCACCACGCTGCTCGAGACCCGCCTGCTCTGGGGCTCGGCGCGTCTTCACGAGGAGCTCATCGCCCGCTTTCGGAGCGAGGTCTGCAACGGCCACGAGCCGGAGTTCATCGAGGCCAAGCTCGCCGAGCGCGACGCCCGCCATCGGCGCACCGGCGACAGCCGCTACCTGCTCGAGCCGAACATCAAGGACGGCAAGGGCGGGCTTCGCGACCTGCAGACCCTGGTCTGGCTCGCCCGCTTCATCCACGACGTCGGGAACTGGGAGGACCTCGTGACGCACGGCGTCCTCAGCCGTGCGGAGCTGAACAGCTTTCTCCGCTCGCGGCGGTTCCTCTGGACCGTCCGCTGCCACCTGCACTACCTCACCAACCGCGCCGAGGAGCGGCTGACGTTCGACCTGCAGCCGGAGATCGCGCACCGCATGGGCTATCGCGACCGGCCGCGCACGCTCGGCGTCGAGCGCTTCATGAAGAGCTATTACCTCGTCGCCAAGGAGGTGGGCTCGCTGACCCGGCTGGTCTGCGCGGCACTCGAGGAGCGGCACAAGCGGCGGCCGCGCTTCGCCCTGCCACGCTTCGGCCCGAGCCGGCGGCGGATCGGCGGCTTCGTCGTCCAGGGCCGCCGCCTGGCGCTCGCCGATCCGGGGCTCTTCGCGACCCGACCGGTCGCCATGCTCGAGCTCTTCCACGAGGCGCAGGCGCGTGATCTCGACATTCACCCCATGGCACTGAAGGCGCTGGCGCAGAACCTGCGCCGGATCGATCAGGGCGTGCGCGAGAGCCCCGAGGCGAACCGCCTGTTCCTGGAGATGCTGACCAGCCGTAAGGAGCCGGCCCAAACCCTCACCCGGCTCAACGAATCGGGCATTCTCGGCCGGATGGTGCCGGATTTCGGCCGCGTGGTCGCGCAGATGCAGCACAATCTCTACCACGTCTACACGGTGGACGAGCACACCATCCGGGTGATCGACAACCTGCACCGGATCGAGACGGGCACCCTCGAGGTCGATCATCCGCTGTCGACGCGCATCTTCCCGCAATCGGCATCGCGCACCGAGCTTTTCGTCGCCGCCTTCCTGCACGATGTCGGCAAGGGCCGCGGCGGCGATCACAGCGAGGTCGGCGCCCGCATCGCGGAGAAGCTCTGCCCTCGCCTCAGCCTCGATCAGGCCGCCACCGAGACCGTCGCCTGGCTCGTTCGCCACCACCTCGTGCTCAGCAACTTCGCCTTCAAGCGCGACAGCGAGGACCCGAAGACGCTGCAGGATCTGGTCGCCGTGGTGCAGTCGCCGGAGCGGCTGCGCCTGCTTCTGATCCTGACGGTGGCCGACATCCGGGCGGTCGGCCCGACCGTCTGGAACGGCTGGAAAGGCCAGCTCTTGCGCGAGCTCTACCACGAGGCGGAGGCCGCAATGGCCTCGGGCGACCTGCACGGCCGGCGGATGGAGCGGATCGAGCGCGCCCGGGCGAGCCTGGTCGAGGCGCTCCTCGCCGAGCGCGCCGAGCGTTGGACGCCGGCCGAGATCGAGGCCTACACGGCGCTGCACGATCCGCGCTACTGGCTGGGCGTGGCGCACGAGGCGCATCTGCGGCATGCCCGTCTGGTGCGCCGGGCGCGCAGGCAGAACCTGCCCCTGGCCCTCGACTTCCACGTCGACGCGTTCCACGCGCGCACCGAGATCACCGTTCACGCCGCCGACCATCCGGGCCTCTTCATGAAGGTCGCGGGTGCCCTGGCGCTGAGCGGGGTGAGCATCGTCGATGCGCACATCTTCACGACAATGGACGGCATGGCGCTGGACACGCTGGGCGTTCAGGACGCCGAGCGTCAGGCCGCGGTCGACGATCCGGCCCGATTCGCCCGCATCGAGCGCAACGTCCAGAGGGTCCTGGCCGGCGAGGTCTGGCTCGAGAAGGAGCTCGCCGGCCGCCGCTCGCTGCCGGCCCGGACCGAGGTCTTCACGGTCGAGCCGCGCGTGCTCGTCAACAACCAGGCGAGCGGCACGCACAGCGTCATCGAGGTCAACGGCCGCGACCGTCCCGGCCTGCTCTTCGGCCTCGCCAAGGCCCTGAAGGAGCGCGGCCTCGTCATCCACAGCGCCCATATCAGCACCTATGGCGAGCGGGTGGTCGACGTCTTCTACGTCAAGGACGTGTTCGGCCTGAAGATCTCGAGCCCCGCCGGCCTCAAGCGGCTGAAGGGCGATCTCGAGGCGGTGCTCGCCGAGCCCGCGGGCCAGGAAACGTCGGGTCATCGCGGGTGATCCCCGCTTGAACATCGTCAAGGCCACCTTGACCGTGGGGTCGTTCACGGCGATCTCGCGCGTTCTGGGCTTCGTCCGTGACCTCCTGATCGCCGCCGTGCTCGGCGCCGGTGCCGCGGCGGATGCCTTCTTCGTCAGCTTCAAGCTCGCCAACCTGCTCCGCCGCCTGTTCGCGGAGGGGGCTTTCAACGCCGCCTTCGTGCCGCTCTTCGCGCGAGCACTCGAAGGCGGGAGCCGGGAGGAGGCGCGCCGGTTCGCCGAGGAGGCGCTGGCGGTGATGACCACGGTCCTTCTCGTGGTGGTGCTGCTGGCCGAGCTCGGCATGCCGTGGCTGGTGCGGATCCTGGCTCCGGGCTTCGAGCCCGCGGGCGAACGCTACGGCCTCGCGGTGGCGCTCAGCCGCATCACCTTCCCCTATCTCATGTTCATATCGCTCGCCGCCCTCTTCAGCGGGGTGCTCAATTCGCTCGGCCGCTTCGCCGCTGCCGCCATCGCTCCGATCATCCTGAATATCGTCCTGATCGGAACCCTCCTGCTCGCCAGCCTGCACCCGGCGACGCCGGCGCACGCGCTGGCCTGGGGCGTCGCTCTCGCCGGTGTCCTTCAGCTCGCCTGGGTCGCCGTCGCGGCGCGCCGCAACGGCATGGGGCTGAGGCTCCATCGGCCGCGCCTGACACCGCGCCTGAAGCGACTCTTCCAGCTCATGCTGCCGGGTGCCATCGGCTCCGGCGTCTACCAGATCAACCTGATCGTCGACACCTGGTTCGCCTCGCTCCTGCCGGTGGGTGCGGTCTCCTACCTCTTCTACGCCGACCGGCTGAACCAGCTGCCGCTCGGCATCATCGGCGTGGCCATCGGCACGGCGCTCCTGCCCATGCTCAGCCGGCAGCTCCGGGTCGCGGACTTCGCCGCCGCCGCGCGCACGCAGAGCCGGGCCATCGAGATCGGGCTTCTCTTCACCCTGCCGGCGGCGGCGGGGCTGATCGTCCTGGCGAAGCCGATCATCGCGGTGCTGTTCGAGCGCGGCGCCTTCGGCCCGGCCGAGACGGCAGCCACGGCGAGCGCCCTCGTCGCCTTCTCCATCGGCCTGCCGGCCTATGTGCTGATCAAGGTGCTGGCGCCCGGCTTCTTCGCCCGCGAGGACACGGCGACACCAGTGAAGGTCGCGGCCCTCTGCCTGGTCGCCAACGTGCTCCTCATCCTCGCGTTGATCGGCCCGCTCCGCCATGTCGGCATCGCCCTGGCGACGGCCCTCTCGAACTGCCTCAACGTCGCCTGCCTCGCCTGGATCCTGCAGCGGCGCGGCCATCTGCACATCGACGCGCGCCTGCGCCGGATCGTGCCCCGGATCGCGCTGGCGACCCTGGCGATGGCGCTGATCCTGGTCGCCGCGCGCCTCGGGCTCGGCTTCCTGCACGAGGTGCCGCGCCTCGGGCTGGCGATCGCCCTGGGCGGTATCGGCTTCGCCCTGGTCAGCCATTGGACGGGCGCCGCCGATCTCGCCGAGCTTCGGCGGATGGTGTCGCGGCGGCGGCCGGCGGCAGAGCCCGGCGCTTGACACCGCCCGGGGGACGTGGCTCGAAGCGGCCTCGCAGTCCTACGCCAGAGGTCGCCTTTCCGATGTCCCATTCCTCCGCCCGCCGCGTCTTTTCCGGCATTCAGCCGACGCACGGCATTCAGCTCGGCAATTATCTCGGCGCCATCCGCAACTGGGTCAGGCTGCAGGACAGCTACGAGTGCATCTACTGCATCGTCGACCAGCACGCGCTGAACACGGTCCAGAACGCGGCCGAGATGCGACGCAACACCCGCGAGATGGGAGCGGCCCTGATCGCCTCCGGCATCGATCCTGCCAAATCGGTGCTCTTCGTGCAGAGCCGGGTCGAGGCGCACAGCCGGCTCGCCTGGATCCTGAACTGTGTCACGCCCATGGGCTGGCTCAACCGCATGACCCAGTTCAAGGAGAAGGCGGGCAAGCACCGCGAGAACGCGCCGGTCGGGCTCTTCGTCTATCCGGTGCTGCAGGCGGCCGACATCCTGGCCTACCGGGCGACCCATGTGCCGGTCGGGGACGACCAGAAGCAGCATCTGGAGTTGAGCCGCGATGTGGCCGCCTCCTTCAACCGCCGCTTCGCCGAGGGCTTCTTCCCGCTTCCGGAGCCGATGATCCAGGCCGAGGCGGCACGCGTCATGTCGCTCAGGGACGGCACGAAGAAGATGAGCAAGTCCGACCCTTCCGACATGAGCCGGATCAATCTGACCGACGATGCGGACGCCATCGCGAGCAAGATCAGAAAGGCCAGGTCCGACAGCATTCTCGGCATCGGCTACGATCCGGAGAACCGGCCGGAAGCGAGCAATCTGCTCACCATCTTCGCGGCCCTGGCGGATCGCGAGCGGGCGGATGTGGCGGCCGAGTACGCATCGGCGAGCTTCGCCGACTTCAAGGAGCATCTGGCCGAGCTCTGCGTCGAGCGGCTGGCGCCGATCAACGCCGAGATGCGCCGCCTGCTCGCCGATCCGGATCACATCGACGCGGTGCTTGCCGAGGGATCGGCCCGGGCGGCGGCCATCGCGGTTCCGATCGTCGATGCGGCCTATGAAGCCGTCGGCTTTCGCTGATCGGCCGGCTTGCGATGCGGCCATGCCGACGCCAAGTCATGGCATGGCGAGGCCGAGCGCAGCGGCGTCGGGGCATCCTGTCCGCGAGATGGCGCACTTGCCCCTGATGTATCGAGGAGACGAGACATGTTCATCCAGACCGAGGTGACCCCCAACCCCGCGACGCTCAAGTTCCTGCCCGGCCGTGATGTCATGGTCGAGGGGGTGGTCGACTTCACCGACCCGGACAAGGCCTCGCGGATCTCGCCGCTCGCGGCCCGGCTCTTCGGCATCGAGGGGGTCGCCGGCGTCTATCTCGGCGCCGATTTCATCTCGGTGACCAAGAGCTCCACCGACGACTGGTACATGCTGAAGCCCGCGGTGCTCGGGGCCATCATGGAGCACTTCATGTCGGGTGACCCGGTGCTCGCGGCGGGTGCCACCGTCGACGACGACGTCCACGTCGACGAGGACGACGCCACCGTCAAGCAGATCAAGGAGCTGATCGACACGCGCGTCCGTCCGGCGGTGGCGCAGGACGGCGGCGACATCGTCTTTCAGGGCTTCGAGCGCGGCATCGTCTACCTGCACATGCGCGGCGCCTGCTCGGGCTGCCCGAGCTCGGTCGTCACCCTGAAGAGCGGCATCGAGAACCTTCTGAAATACTATGTTCCGGAGGTGGTCGAGGTGCGCGCCGTCTCCTGAGGCGAGGCGGGCAGGCCGTTGCGGCTCCTGGCGTTCGAAACCGCGGGCAGCGGCTGCTCGGCCGGCTGCTTCGACGATGGCGTGCCTCTGGCCCTCGAGCGGCGGACGGAGGCGGCCACGAGCCCTGCCGAGCTTCTGGTGCCGATGCTGGGCGCCGTGCTGGCGCGAGCCGGATGGCGCATGACCGATCCCGAGGCGCTGGCGGTGACGGTCGGGCCCGGCAGCTTCACCGGCATCAGGACCGGCCTCGCCGCCGCGCGCGGCTTCGCGCTCGTCCATCATCTGCCGGTCTGGCCCGTCACCTCGCTCGCCGTTCGGGCGGCGATGGTGGTCGAAACGGAGGCCGCCCGCGGCCTGCCGATCGCGGTCGTGCTGGATGCGCGGCGGGGCCACCTCTTCCTGCAGCGTTTCGACGCGGGCGGCCTGCCGCTCGATGGGCCGAGGATGGTGACGCCGGAGCGGGCGGCGGCGCGACTTCAGGGTCCCCATCTCATGATCGGGGACGGCGTGCCGGCGGCATTGCGGCATTTGGACGCGAAGGCGATGCGCTTCGAGGATGCCGTGCCCGACGCTGCCGCGGTCGCCCGGGCTGCGGAGGCGATGCGTCGAAGGGGCGAGGTGCCTGTTGCGGGGACGGACCTGGTGCCGCTCTATCTGCGCGAGCCCGATGCACGGCCGGCTGCCGGCCGACCGCTCCTTCCGGCCTGAGCCATGCTGTCGTTCAACCAGGAGTCGCAGCTTTCCATCAAGCCCGTGGGCGCCTTCGACCTCGGCCGGCTGGCGCGGCTGCACCGGCATTGCTTCGAGGAGGGCTGGAGCCGGTCCGATCTCGCCCATCTCCTGGCCCTGCCCGGCGGCTTCGGCCTGATCGCCCGGAGAGGCGGGACATTCGTCGGGCTCGACGCCATGCGCGGCGTCGGTTTCGCGCTCCTGCGCGTGGTGCGCGACGAGTGCGAGCTCTTGTCGCTGGGCGTCCTGCCGGCCCATCGGCGGCAGGGCGTGGCGGGCGCGCTGCTGCGGACCGCCATGCAGAGCTGCCTCGACGGCGGTGCCGAGGCGATGTTTCTCGAGGTCGCGATCGACAATCTCTCGGCGCAGGCTCTCTACGAGCGGTTCGGCTTCGTCCGGGTCGGCACGCGACCGGACTATTACGTCCGCCATGACGGCACGCGAATGCACGCCTACACCATGCGCTGCGAGCTGGCCGCGGCCCTGGAAAGCCGTCAGCCCCAGGCGCGCTGACGGCCGCCCCTACCGCGCGACCCGGATCACGAGCTCCCACACGTCCTTGGCGACCGCTTCTTGGGCGACGATGCTATGGCCGTGATCGAGCACGGCGCGCGGCACGTTGGCCAGCGGCTCGCCCGCCCGAAGGCGCACCCGCAGCAACTCGCCCGGCCGCATTCCCTCCAGCTTGACCTTGGTGCGGACAAACGTCATGGGGCAAGTTTCGCCCGAGATATCCAACTCCGCGTCTGCCTTCATTGCGCTACTTGACCCCTTGTTGCGCGACCCCACCGGGACCTTCCAGAATTTTGCGAATCCCTCTTGCATCCCCCGCGACAGAAAATATATTGCCGAAGTCGAGGGCGTCTATGCTTGGGCGAAAGGGTTAATGAAATATGTCCGACCAATTGAGTCAAAATGAGCTGCTGTCGCTGACTACTGAGATTGTGGCGTCGCACGTCTCGAACAACACCGTCGCCGTCAGCGACCTGCCGCAGCTCATCCGGCTCGTCTACACCGGGCTGGCCGAGCAGGGCCAGGCGAAAGCGGAGGAGGAGCCGGAAAAGCTCGTTCCGGCCGTGCCGATCAAGAAGTCGATCCAGCCGGATCACCTGATCTGCCTCGAGGACGGCAAGAAGCTGAAAATGCTCAAGCGGCATCTCAAGACGCGCTACGACATGACGCCGGACGAGTACCGGCGGCGCTGGGGCCTGGCCGACGATTACCCGATGGTCGCACCGGAGTATGCTGAGCAGCGCAGCAGCCTCGCCAAGAAGATCGGTCTCGGCACCAAGCCGCGCGCCAGGGGCCGCAAGGCCGTCTCCTGAAGGCGCGGAGGAGCGCGCGGACGGGCGGCGACGAGCGCCGCCCGTTTTGCCGTTCCGGCCGGCCTATGGTAATGAATTGTCAACGAACTGTGGCGATACTATGGGAAGGAAGGCGGGCCCGGGGCTCGCGGCCGTCGAAACGCCGAGGTGCATTGCCGATATCCGACCAGAAGTTTCCGAGACCGACCGCCGGACGATCGACCGGCCGGGCCGCATGAGGGATCATCCTCCCTCATGACGCCGGGGCAGACCTCATCGGGTGGAGACGATGCCACGCCGAGGAAGGTGTTCGTCAAGACCTATGGCTGTCAGATGAACGTCTACGACAGCGACCGGTTGACCTCGCTCCTGGCCCGCCACGGCTATGCTGCGACGTCGAGCGCTGCCGACGCCGATCTCGTCGTTCTCAACACCTGCCACATTCGCGAGAAGGCCGCGGAGAAGGTTTATTCGGAGCTCGGCCGCCTGCGGGCGCTGCGCGATCGGCGCCATGCCGAGACGGGCCGCCCCATGGCGCTCGTCGTCGCCGGTTGCGTCGCCCAGGCCGAGGGCGAGACGATGCTCGAGCGGGCTCCCTTCGTCGATATCGTGGTCGGACCGCAGGCCTACCATCGCCTGCCGGAGCTTCTGGCCCGCCGCGCGCGGGCGACCGGTGGCCAGATCGACACGGATTTTCCGGTCGAGAGCAAGTTCGACCTGCTGCCCGAGGATCCGGGCCTTTCGCCGATATCCGCCTTTCTCACCGTGCAGGAGGGCTGCGACAAGTTCTGCACGTTCTGCGTGGTGCCCTACACGCGGGGCGCGGAGACCAGCCGTCCCGCCGCCTCGATCCTGGCCGAGGCGCGGCGGCTGGTCGCGGGTGGTGCCAGGGAGATCACCCTGCTCGGGCAGAACGTCAACGCCTATCACGGCGAAGGTCCGGATGGGCGGAGCTGGAGCCTGGCACGGCTGCTCGCAGAGCTCGCCGCCATCGAGGGCCTCGCGCGGCTGCGCTACACGACCTCGCATCCGAGCGACATGACGCCGGACCTGATCGAGGCCCACGGCACGCTGCCGCAGCTCATGCCGTTCCTCCATCTGCCGGTTCAATCGGGCTCGGACAGGGTGCTGAAGGCGATGAACCGCGGCTACGGCGCTGCGGATTTCCTGCGGATCGTCGACGCACTGCGCGGGCAGCGGCCGGATATCGCCCTCTCCTCCGATTTCATAACGGGATTTCCAGGCGAGACCGAGGCCGACTTCGAGGCCACCCTCGAGCTCGTGGAGCGGGTCGGCTTCGCCCAGGCCTTCTCCTTCAAGTTCAGCCCGCGGCCGGGCACGCCCGGGGCGGCGATGCCCAGGCAGGTCAGCGAGGCGATGCGCGGCGAACGTCTGGCCCGGCTGCAGGCCCTGCTCGATGCCCAGGTCCGCTCGTTCAACGAGCGCACCCTCGGGCGGACGCTGCCGGTGCTGCTGGAGCGGCCCGGCCGGCATGCCGGGCAGCTGGTCGGCCGCAGCCCCTATTTGCAGGCGGTGCATGTCGAGGCGGCGGGCGAGCTCATGGGCCGGGTCGTTTCGGTCACCATCACCGCCTGTCACCGCCACAGCCTCGCCGGCCGCCTGGAACCTGTCGCGCCGGGCGGCGCTTCTTCCATGAGCCACGCAAAGCCGCAGGAGATCGTCGTCTGACCACCATAGCCCCGCTCGCCGACTTCAAGGGTGCGAGCCATCGCGTCAGCTTCAGCGACAATGCCATCTGCGCCATGCTCTTCGGCCGGCACCATGTGAACATCGCCCGCATCGAGCAGCGGCTGCCGGTCAGCATCGTGACGCACGGCAACGAGATCTTCATCCAGGGTGAGAGCGACGCCGACGTGCAGACGGCGGCGACCGTGCTGGAACGGCTCCACGCGCAGCTCCAGGACGGCCACTCGATCGATGCCGAGGACGTCGACGCGGCGCTGCGCATGGTCCAGGGCGATGTGGTCGATGGCGGGTTCACGCGCGGGATCCGCACCGATCGCCGCTCCATCATGCCGAGATCGCCCAACCAGGCGGCCTATCTCCGGCTGCTCGAGCAGCGCGATCTCGTGTTCGCGCTCGGCCCCGCGGGCACGGGCAAGACCTACCTCGCCGTGGCCACGGCCGTCTTCTTCATGCGCCAGCGCCGGGTCGAGCGGATCATCCTCTCGCGTCCCGCGGTGGAGGCGGGCGAGCGGCTCGGCTTCCTGCCGGGCGATCTCAAGGAGAAGGTCGACCCCTATCTCCGGCCGCTCTACGACGCGCTGCAGGACATGCTGCCCGAAGGCAAGCTGCAGACGCGCATCGAGCAGGGGCAGATCGAGATCGCCCCGCTGGCCTTCATGCGCGGCCGCACCCTCAGCCACGCCTACGTCATTCTCGACGAGGCGCAGAACACGACGCCGGCGCAGATGAAGATGTTCCTGACCCGGCTGGGCGAAGGCTCGCGCATGGTGGTCACCGGCGATCCCTCGCAGATCGACCTGCCGACGGGCGCGCCTTCGGGGCTCGCCGACGCGGTCGACCGCCTGCAGGGTCTGGCCGACATCGGCACCGTGGTCTTCGACAAGTCCGATGTGGTCCGCCATCCGCTGGTCACGAGGATCGTCGAGGCCTACGAGGACGAGCGGCCGGCAGCGGCCAGATGAGCCGGCATTCAGTCAATCAACCCCGTCCTGCCAGCCGCCGGTCCCGCGACCAGCGGCTCGGCAGGCGGACGAGCAGGAGCCGACAGGCGCCCGGGAAGGCGCTGCAGAGCAGAAATGGACAGCGACAGTAGCCCATCTATCGAGGTGGCGGTCGGCAATGGCGCCTGGCGCGCGGCCGTCACCGATCCGGAGGCCGTTTGCCGGCGAGCGGCGGCCGCCACCCTGAAGGCCAATGCGGCACGCGGCTTTCCGGGGCGTCTTCCGGAGCGCCTCGAGATCAGCATCAGGCTCACCGACGACGCCGAGATGCGGGCCCTGAACCGGGCCTATCGCGGCCAGGACAAGCCCACGAACGTGCTGTCCTTCGCGGGCGACGGCATGGCATCCGCCGGGCTCGGCCTCGTTGCGGACGAGCCCTGGCTGCTCGGTGACATCGTGCTCGCCTTCGAGACCGTGAGGCGCGAGGCCGGCACCGGCGCAGAGCCTTTCGCGGCGCATCTGGCGCACCTCGTCGTGCACGGCGTGCTCCATCTTCTCGGCCACGACCACGAGGACGATGCCGAGGCCTCGGCCATGGAGGCGCTCGAGAGCCGGATCGTGCAAAGCCTCGGCTTCGCCGACCCGCATGTCGAAGCCGCGCACGCAAAGGTCGTGCGATGAGGCAGCTCGCCCGAAGGCACGACACCAGCCCCTCGATGCTCGAGGGGCTGTTGCGGCGACTGCGCGAGCTGGCCAGCGGCGAGACCAGCAATGGCGGCCTGCGCGAGACGCTCGAGGACCTGCTCGAGGAGGAGGACACGGGCCAGGGGGCGGAGCAGTTCACGCCCGAGGAACGGGTGCTCGTTCTCAACGCGCTGAGCTTCGGCGAGCTTCGGGTGGACGACGTCATGGTGCCGCGCGCCGACATCCGCGCGATCGAGATCGGCACGGGTCTCGACGACGTGGTGGCGGCCATGCGCGAGGCCGGCCACTCGCGCCTTTTGGTCTTTCGAGATCGGCTCGACGACGTGGTCGGGCTCGTTCACATCAAGGACCTTCTGCCCTTCTGGGGCGACGGCGACGATTTCACGCTGAGCGCCATCATGCGGCCGGTGCCCGTGGTGCCGCCCTCGATGCGGGTGCTCGACCTGCTCCTGGAGATGCGCAAGAGCCATGCGCACATGGTGGCGGTGGTGGACGAGTTCGGCGGCACGGACGGGCTGGTGACCGTCGAGGACCTGGTGGTCGAGATCCTGGGCGAGATTCAGGACGAGCATGCGGCGGACGAGCCGCCGCAGCTGGTCCGTCGGCCCGATGGCAGTCTCGAGGCCGATGCCCGGGTGGACCTCGAGGATCTCGAGGAGCAGCTCGGTCAGACGCTGCTCGACGGCGACGAGCGCGACGAGGTGGACACGCTGGGCGGCCTGATCTTCACCCTGGTCGATCGGGTGCCGGATGTCGGCGAAGCCGTGCGTCACCCGGCCGGTCTCGATTTCCACATCATCGACGCCGATCCCAGGCGCATCAAGCGTGTGCGTATCGAGATGGTCGATCCGCAGGAAGCGTCACATCAGCGCCTGAGGGACGAGCTGATCGGGCCCGACGATTGAGCGCGGGCATGGCCGCCGCGGGCCGCCTCGCGACCGCGGCGGCCGGGCGTTCGGCCAAGCACTGGCTGACGCCCGTGGCGGGCGCGGCGCTGGCGTTGGCCCTGCCGCCCCCAAGCTTCCTTCCGGCGATCCTGGTGCTGGGCCCGCTCTTCGTCCGGTTGCAGGCAGCGGATCGCTATTGGCCCGCTTTTTGGCAGGCCTGGCTCTTCGGCTTCGGCTTTCATCTGGCCGGCATCTACTGGGTCGGCATTGCCTTCCTTGCGGATGCCGAGCGGTTCGCCGCCCTCGCTCTCCCGGGCGTGCTCGCGCTGGCCGCGGTCCTTGCCGCGATCGGCGCGTTGCCGCTCGCCTGCATGGGCCCGCTTCGGCTGCGGCAGCCCATTGCCGCCACGATCATCTTTGCGGCGCTATGGTGCGTCGGCGAGCTCGCCCGCGGCCGCTACGGCGTGCAGTTTCCCTGGAATCCCCTGGCGCTGACGCTGGCCGCGACCGACGCATCGCTGCAGATCGTGGCGCTCGTCGGCACGCTCGCCAGCAGCTTTCTCGTCGCCTGGCTCGCGGCCCTTTTCGGCGTCGCGCTGAGCGCGCCGAAAGCGCGTCGCACGGCGCTCTCCCTTTTGCTGGCGACGGGCCTTGGAGTGGCCGCCTTCGGAATCTGGCGCCTCGCCCTTCATCCGGCCGGTCATCCAGCCGAGCCGCCGGTCATGATCCGGGTCGTTCAGGCGAACATCGCCCAGCACCACAAATGGGACCCGGAACTGCGGCGGCGTTGGTTCGAGCGGCATCTGGAGCTCGCCCGGAGTCCGCTCGGGCCGGCTCCGTCCGGCCGTCCCGACATCGTCGTCTGGCCGGAGAGCTCGGTGCCGTACTCGCTCGACGCGGAGCCCCAGATCCGCCGGCTGGTCGGCAGCGTGGTCCGGCCGGGTGGCACCGTGCTGCTCGGCTCCGACCATTTCGACGGCTCGGTCGAGCCGCCGATCCTCAACAACAGCGTCTACGCCATTCGCGCCGACGGCACGCTGCTCGCCCGCTACGACAAGGTGGACCTCGTGCCGTTCGGCGAGTTTCTGCCGCTGCGTCCGCTCTTCGGCGCGCTCGGGCTCGAAGCGCTCGCCGTCGGCAGCATGGATTTCCAGCCCGGCCCGGGACGCGCCACCCTGGACCTCGGCGGCCTGCCGCCGGCGAGCCCGCTCGTCTGCTTCGAGGCCGCCTTTCCGGGGCGCGGCACCGACGGCTCCGGCCGGGCGCGATGGATCGTCAATGTGACCAACGATGCCTGGTTCGGCATCTCGAGCGGCCCCTACCAGCACGCCGCCATGGCGCGGATGCGGGCCGTGGAGACGGGCCTGCCGCTCGTCCGTGCCGCCAATACCGGCATCTCGATGATCGCCGATCCGCTCGGCCGCGTCCTCGAGAGCCTGCCGCTCGGCATGGCGGGCACCCTCGACGCCCCGCTGCCGGCCGCGCTGCCCGCCCCGCCGCCGGCGACGCGCTGGCCATGGTTGCCGGCGCTGCTGATCATCCTGGCGTCGTTGCTGGCCGGCACCCTCGAGCTCGCTCGTCGGGGGACCGAACGGGGCGACGGCGGCGCCTGATCTCAGGGGCCGCCCGGACGGCTTGCACGAGGGCCACGCCCGGCCCCTCGCCTGCCCCGGCTTGCGGCGTTCCGCCTCTCGACACTTGAACAAGGGGCACTTCAGCGGCAGAACACCGCCAACTCATTCAAACGGACAGCACGCGCCATGGTCGCCAACGATTATCTCTTCACCAGTGAATCGGTCTCCGAAGGTCATCCGGACAAGGTGTGCGACCGGATCTCCGACGAGGTGGTCGATGCCTATCTCGCCGCCGAGCCGGAGGCGCGCGTCGCCTGCGAGACCCTGACCACGACCAACCGCATCGTGATCGCCGGCGAGGTGCGCGGTCCCGCCGCGCTGACCCACGATCACGTCCGCTGCATCGCCCGCGAGGCGGTGCGGGCGATCGGCTACGAGCAGGACGGGTTCCACTGGCGCGACGCGGCGGTGGACGTCTATCTCCACGAGCAGTCGAGCGACATCGCCATGGGAGTCGACGCCGGGGTCGACAAGGAGGAAGGTGCCGGCGATCAGGGCATCATGTTCGGCTTCGCCTGCGACGAGACGCCGGATCTCATGCCGGCCCCGATCCTCTACGCGCACCAGATCCTGCAGCTGATGGCCGAGGCGCGCCATGCCGGCCAGACGCCGGAGCTCGGCCCCGACGCCAAGAGCCAGGTGACACTGCGCTATGCCGGCGGGCGGCCGATCGCCTGCACCTCGCTAGTCGTCTCGACCCAGCACAAGGCATCGGCCGGTCGCGAGCAGGTGCGCGAGATCGTCCGCGGCTTCGCGCGGCAGGTCCTGCCGGAGGGTTGGTTGCCGGGCGAGGAGCAGTTCTACGTCAATCCCACGGGCCAGTTCATCATCGGCGGGCCGGACGGCGATGCGGGCCTCACCGGCCGCAAGATCATCGTCGACACCTATGGCGGCGCCGCGCCGCACGGCGGCGGCGCCTTCTCCGGCAAGGACCCGACCAAGGTCGATCGCTCGGCCGCCTACGCCGCCCGCTACCTCGCGAAGAACGTGGTCGCGGCCGGGCTCGCCAGGCGTTGCCTTATCCAGCTCTCCTATGCCATCGGCGTCGCCAAGCCGCTCTCGATCTACGTGGACACGCAGGGCACGGGCGAGGTCGACGAAGCGCGCCTCGCCGATCTGATGATGGATCTGGATCTGAGCCCGCGCGGCATCCGCCGCCGCCTGCAGCTCAATCGGCCGATCTACGCGCGCACCTCGGCCTACGGCCATTTCGGCCGGCAGCCAACGGCCGATGGCGGCTTCTCCTGGGAGGAGACCGATCTCGCCGATGAGCTCAAGCGCGCGTTCAACTGAGCCGGCAGCGGCCACGCCGCGGCAACAGCGCATCCTCTACGGGCGGCGGAGTGGCCAGGGCCTGCGCCCGGGCCAGCGCGAGCGCCTGGCACGGCTGCTGCCGAAGCTCGCCATCGACCTTTCCGGCGCCGGCGTCCTCGATCCGCGCACCCTCTTCGTGCCGGGACGGTCGCGAATCTGGCTCGAGATCGGCTTCGGTGGCGGCGAGCATCTGGCCGCGCAGGCCGTTGCCAACCCGGCTGTCGGCCTCATCGGCGTCGAGCCCTTCATCGACGGCGTGGCGCGCCTTCTCGCCCTGGTGGAGAGCCAGCGGCTGGACAATGTCCGCGTCCTCGTGGATGACGCCCGGCTCCTGCTCGAGCGTTTGCCGGAAGCCTCGATCGAGCGCATTTTCGTCCTTTTCGCCGACCCTTGGCCCAAGAAGCGGCACTGGAAGCGACGGATCGTCAATGGCGGGACCGTCGGCCGGTTCGCCGAGCTTCTGGCCGATGACGGCGAGCTTCGCGTCGCCACGGACGATCCGGGCTTCCGGCGCTGGGTTCTCGCCTGCCTCATGGGGGAAGCGCGGCTCCAGTGGTGCGTGAACGGGCCCGAGGACTGGCGGGATCGTCCGCCGGACTGGCCGCCGACCCGCTACGAGGCGAAGGCCGTGGCCGCCGGTCGTCGGCCGGTCTTTCTGCGGTTTCGCCGCAGGCCGCGCGCCGAGGCGCTTGCAACATCGGTTGAATGATCCCATAAACCGCCTAGATCTCGGCTTGGGAAAGCAGAGTGGGTTTCGGCCCGCTCTTTTTTGTTTTGGCGCCGGAATTCCCCTCCAGGCGCGTCGGGCCGAGATTTTACGTGACGTTGACAGGGTTTTTGCACGGACCGGATGACGACGGTAGACGAAGGATCGAGGATGGAGCCCCTCGTCGAGCTCCTGGCGCCGACGCTGCACGATCTCGGATTTGATCTGGTGCAGGTGCGGCTTCTGGGCGGACAGCGGCGGACCTTGCAGGTGATGGCCGAGCCATTGGATCGCAGCGTCACGATGACGGTCGAGCATTGCGCCGATATCAGCCATGCCGTTTCCGCGGTGCTCGACGTGGCCGACCCCATTCCCGGCGCCTACGTGCTCGAGGTGTCGTCGCCGGGTCTCGACCGGCCGCTGGTCCGATTCGGCGATTTCGCGCGTTTCGCCGGCGACGAGGTGCGGCTCGAGGTCGAGCCGCCGCTGGACGGTCGCAAGCGGTGGCGCGGCCGGCTCGAGGGCGTCGCCGGTGATGACGTGCTCTTGACCGTGGACGGGCTGACCCGCCGGGTGCCGTTCCAGGCCATCCGGAAGGCCAGGCTGGTATTGACCGACGCGCTGGTGGCGGCCGCCCTCAAGGGTGGCGGCGAGACGCACTAGGCAAGGGAGCAGGCGATGGAACTCAGCACGGCATTGGGACGGGCCGAGCTTTTGCGGGTCGCCGAGACGGTGGCCCAGGAGAAGGGCATCGACACCGCGGAGGTGATCGAGGCGCTCGAGCAGGCGATCCAGACCGCTGCCCGTCGCAAGTACGGGCTCGAGCACGACATCATCGCCGAGATCGATCGCAAGACGGGCGAGATCAAGCTATTCCGGCAGCTCGAGGTGGCGGAGAGCGTCGACGACCACGCCAAGCAGATCGGCATCGAGGAGGCGCGCGACCGCAATCCGGCGGCACAGCCGGGCGATGTCATTCTCGATGCGCTGCCGCCGATCGATCTCGGCCGGATCGCGGCACAGAGTGCCAAGCAGGTGATCGTCCAGAAGGTGCGCGATGCCGAGCGCGAGCGCCAGTACGACGAGTTCAAGGACCGGATCGGCGAGATCGTCATCGGCGAGGTGAAGCGCACCGAGCACGGCAACGTGCTGGTCGATCTCGGCCGGGCCGAGGCGATCGTGCGCCGCGACGACCTGATCCCGCGCGAGAGCTTTCGCAACAAGGACCGGATCAGGGCGTTTCTCTACGACGTCCGGCACGAGACCCGGGGCCCGCAGATCTTCCTGTCGCGCACCCATCCGCAGTTCATGGCGAAGCTCTTCGAGCAGGAAGTGCCCGAGATCTACGACAGCATCATCGAGATCAAGTCGGTCGCCCGCGATCCCGGCAGCCGGGCCAAGATCGCCGTGATCTCGAAGGACAGCTCGATCGACCCGGTCGGCGCCTGCGTCGGCATGCGCGGCAGCCGGGTGCAGGCGGTCGTGCAGGAGCTGGCGGGCGAGAAGGTCGACATCATCCCCTGGTCCCCGGATCCCGCGACCTTCGTCGTCAACGCCCTGGCCCCCGCCGAGGTGAGCAAGGTCGTGCTCGATCCCGAGGCCCATCGCATCGAGGTCATCGTCCCCGATCACATGCAGCATATCGCCATCGGCCGGCGCGGGCAGAACGTGCGGCTCGCCTCGCAGCTCACCGGCTGGGACATCGACATCATGTCGGAGGGCGAGGACTCGGAGCGCCGCAACCGCGAGTTCCGCGAGGCCACGGAGCTGTTCATCGAGGCGCTGAATGTCGAGGAGGTGATCGCCCAGCTTCTGGCGACGGAAGGCTTCGCCAATGTCGAGGACGTGGCTTACAGCGAGACGGACGAGCTCGCCGCGATCGAGGGTTTCGACGAGGAGATCGCGGAGGCTCTCAAGGAACGGGCGGCGGCCTTCCTCGAGGAGCGCGAGCAGGAGCTGAACGCCGAGGCCGAAGAGCTCGGCATAGGCGAGGATCTGCGCGCCTTCAGCCTGATCGACCTGAAGACGATCGTGGTGCTCGGCCGCCAGGGGGTGAAGAACCTCGAGGATTTCGCCGATCTGGCCGCGGACGAGCTGGTCGAGATGCTCGCGGCCGAGGCCCCCGTGGATGGCGCCACGGCCGCCGATCTCATCCTGCAGGCCCGGCTGGTCCTGGGTTGGATCGAGCCCGAGCCGGAGCCGGGGGAGCCGCTCGAATCCGGCGAAGCGACCGGCGACGAGGGGCCGGTGGAGACGATCCACTGACCGAGATGCTCGCCACCTCCCCGACCGGCAGCCAGGCCAGCGGCGCCTTCCCGGCGTCGCCAGCGCGGCGTGACATCGTCAGCCGTGAGAGCGGCGACCGGTCGCGCATGCTGCGTTTCGTCGTCGACCCCGAGCGGCGCCTCGTGCCCGACCTCGCGGGCCGGCTGCCGGGCCGCGGCATCTGGGTCATGGCCGACGCGGCGAGCCTCGATGCGGCCGTGAGGAAGCGTCTGTTCGACAGGCAGGTCGGCGGCAGGGTCATCGTCCCCGGGGACCTGGGCGGGTTGGTCGAGCGCCTGCTGGCGCAGCGGCTCTGCGACATTCTCGGGCTCGGCCGGCGCGCGGGCGAGGTCTTGCAGGGCTTCGACCAGGTGGCCGCTGCGCTGGAGGGCAAGGCTTCCGGCGTTCTGGTCGAGGCGAGCGACGCGGCCATGCACGGGGCCCGCAAGCTGCGCACGCGGCAGGGCGGCGGCCCTTTGGTCGCCTGCCTGACGCGGACGGAGATGGGCCAGGCTCTCGGCCGAGATGCGGTCGTGCATGCCTGGATGAGAGAAGGTACACTAGCGACGCGTCTGCTCCAGGAGGCGAGGAGGCTCGAGGGCTTCCGCCCTCGGCAGCAGGCCGGGCCCGATGCGCCGGAGCCCGCCGACGCGGACGATCAGCAAGGGACATCGACAGCAAGATGAGCGACGCCAAGGGGCAGGATCGAAACACGCGGATCGAGCTCGGCAAGGGATCGGCGGGCGGTCGTCTCGAGCTCAAGAAGGCGGCCGAGCAGGGAACGGTCCGGCAGAGCTTCAGCCACGGCCGCAGCAAGGCGGTCGCGGTCGAGGTGAAGCGTCGGCGCGGCGCCACCGGACCGGCTCCCGCCTCGGCTCGTCCGGCGGCCGCGGCTCCGGCGGAGGGTCCCGCGACGGCCACCGCGACGCCGCGGCCCGCTGCTCCCACGCGCTCGCCGGCCGAGGCGCTGCGCCAGCAGCGCGCGGCCACCGAGGCACGCGGCTCGCGCGGTCGCGGACCCATGGTGCTGCCGACGCTGACCGACGACGAGAAGCGCTCGCGGCTGCGCGCCCTCGCCGAATCCAAGAAGATCGAGGAGGAGGCCCGCGCCCGCGCCGCCGAGAATGCCCGGCGCGCTGCCGAGGAGGCGGCGCGTCGCAAGGCGGAGGAGGATGCGGCGGCGCAACGCAAGGCTGAGGAGGAGGCCCGGCGCAAGGTCGAGGAGGAAGCGCGCCGGCGCGCCGAGGAGCAGGCGGCACGGCTCTTGGCCGAGGAGGAGAAGCGGCGGGCGCTGGCCGAGGCGCAGGCGACCGATCAGGCCGCGGCGCCGGCGGTGCTCGACGCGGATGGCGAGCTGCGCGCACCCGAGGAGAGCAAGCGGGCCGCCAAGGCCGGCGCCCGGCAGCTGCCGGTCGGCGAGGACGAGGAAGGCCGCGGCAAGGGCGGCAAGGGGGATCGCCGCAACACGCTCCGCCGGACCGAGCGCGACACGCGTCGCAACGACCGGCGGCTGATCCTCACGACGGACGAGGAAGCCGAGGAGATCGAGCGGACGCGCAGCCTCGCAGCGCTCAAGCGGCAGCGCGAGCGTGAACGCCGTCAGCAATCTTCCGCCGGTGTCGAGCCGGCGGCGCGGGAGGTCGTGGTGCCGGAGATGATCACCGTCCAGGAGCTCGCCTCGCGCATGGCGGTGCGCGGTGCCGAGGTCGTCAAGGTCCTGATGCGCAACGGCATCATGGTGACGATCAACCAGACCATCGACGCCGACACCGCCGAGCTGGTGCTCTCCGAGTTCGGCCAGGCGGCCAGGCGGGTGAGCGAGAGCGACGTCGAGATCGGCCTCGAGGGTGCCGAGGACGACACGGCGAGCCTGCAGCCGCGGGCCCCGGTGGTGACGGTCATGGGCCATGTCGACCACGGCAAGACCTCGCTGCTCGATGCGCTGCGCCAGACCGATGTCGTCGCCGGCGAGGCGGGCGGCATCACGCAGCACATCGGCGCATACCAGGTGAGCGTCGGCAACGGTGCGGCAGTGACCTTCGTCGACACGCCGGGCCACGCCGCCTTCACGGCGATGCGGGCGCGCGGTGCCTCGATCACCGATATCGTCGTCCTCGTCGTCGCCGCCGATGACGGCGTCATGCCGCAGACGGTGGAGGCCATCCGCCACGCCAAGGCGGCGAAGGTGCCGATCGTGGTCGCGGTCAACAAGATCGACAAGCCGGAGGCCGATCCCGATCGCGTCAAGCAGGAGCTCCTGAGCCACGACGTGGTCGTCGAGGACTTCGGCGGCGACGTGCTCTCGGTGCCGGTGAGCGCCTTGAAGAAGCAGGGGCTCGACAAGCTGGTCGAGCAGCTTCAGCTTCAGGCCGAGCTGCTCGAGCTCAAGGCCAACCCCGACCGCGAGGCCAGGGGCGCCGTGATCGAGGCGCGGCTCGACCGCGGCCGCGGCGTGGTCGCGACCATGCTCGTCCAGAACGGCACGCTGCATCAGGGCGATATCGTCGTCGCCGGCGCCTGCTGGGGTCGCGTCCGCTCGATGAGCAACGACCGGGGTGAGACGATCAAGGCGGCCGGACCGTCGGTGCCCGTCGAGATCCAGGGTCTCGACGACGTGCCGGAGGCGGGCGATCAGTTCGTCGTGGTCGAGACCGAAAGGCGGGCGCGCGACATCGCCGACTACCGCAACCGCAAGCGGCGCGAGCAGCAGCAGCTCAAGGCGTCGCCGGCGCGCACCTCCCTCGAGGAGATGTTCTCGCAGCTCAAGGCGGGCGAAATCCAGAGCCTGCCGGTGGTGGTGAAGTCGGACGTCCACGGCTCGCTCGAGGCGATCCAGGCCGGTCTCGAGAAGATCGGCAACGAGGAGGCCAGTGTGCGCGTGCTCTACGGCGGCGTCGGCGGCATCACCGAGAGCGACGTGACGCTCGCCCAGGCGTCGAAGGCGGTGATCATCGGCTTCAACGTCCGGGCCAACGCCCAGGCGCGCGATCTGGCCAAGCGCGAAGGGATCGAGATCCGCTACTACTCGATCATCTACGAGCTGCTGGACGAGATGAAGGGCCTGCTCGAGGGCATGCTGGCACCCGAGGCCAAGGAGAGCATCCTCGGCCATGCGGAGATCCGCGAGGTCTTCAACGTCAGCAAGGTCGGCAAGGTCGCGGGCTGCCGTGTCGTCGACGGCCTCATCCGGCGCGGCGGAAGGGCCCGGCTCCTGCGCGACGACGTGGTGGTCTTCGACGGGCAGCTCGGCTCCCTCAAGCGCTTCAAGGACGACGTCCGCGAGGTGCGCGAGGGCTTCGAGTGCGGCATGTCGATCGAAGGCTACAACGACATCCGTCAGGGCGATCTCATCGAGGTCTACGAGGTGCAGGAGGTGGCGCGCACGCTCTAGGGCAGGCTTGCCCGGAGCGGGTGCGGCGCTCCTCTCGCGAGGTCGTTCGTCATGTCCAGGGATCGATCGGGTACGGCGCCGTCGCAGCGCCAGCTCAGGGTGGGCGAGCAGATGCGCCATCTGCTCGCCGAGCACCTCCTGCGCGGCGATCTGCGCGACCTTCATCTCGAGGCGGTCAGCGTCACCGTCTCCGAGGTGCGGATGAGCCGTGACCTCCGCCATGCCCAGGTGTTCGTCTGCGAGCTCGGTCGCGACGTTCAGGCGCGAACGCTGGAATGCCTGAACCGGCTGGCGCCGGTGCTCGGCGGACGGCTGGCGCGCGAGATGAACCTCAAATTCGCGCCGCGGCTGCGATTCGAGGCGGATCTGAGCTTCAGCCATGCGGCGCATATCGACGAGCTGCTGCGTGCCGGGCTGGCGGCGCACGAGCCGGACGGGGATGATGCCGCCGATGGAGGTGGCGCGGATTCCGGTGCCGCGGACGGATCGCGACGCGAATGAGCCGGCGTCGCCAGAGAGGCAGGCGAATCGATGGCTGGCTCATCATCGACAAGCCGTCCGGCATGACCTCGACCCACGTGGTCAACCGGGTCAAGCGCCTGACCGATGCCATGAAGGCCGGCCACGGCGGCACGCTCGATCCGCTCGCCACCGGTGTTCTGCCGCTGGCGCTGGGCGAGGCGACGAAGACCGTCATGTACGTCATGGACGCGCCCAAGCGCTACAGGTTCACGATCCGCTTCGGATCAATGACCACCACCGACGACAGCGAGGGCACGGTCACCCGATCATCCGACCGGCGTCCCACCGATGCCGGGATCATCGAGGCGCTGAAAGCCTTCGAGGGCCATGTCATGCAGCGGCCTCCGGATTTCGCGGCGGTCAAGGTCGCCGGCGAGCGGGCCTACGATCTCGCCCGTCGCGGCGAGGTCGTCGATCTGCCGCCGCGCGAGGTGCATTTCATCGAGATCGCCCTGGTCGAGCGGCCGGATGCCGATCATGCCGTCCTCGAGGCGCGATGCGGCAAGGGAGCCTATATCCGGGCGCTCGCGCGCGATCTCGGTGAGGCGCTCGGCTGCTTCGCCCACGTCACCGCATTGCGCCGGCTCGAGGTCGGTGCCTTCACCGCGGATGCGGCAATCGATCTCGACACGCTTGTTGAAATCGTTCAGGATGATAGTTTACCCCAAGTATTGGTTCCGGTCTCGACGGCGCTGGCCGACATCCCGGCGCTCGCCGTGACCGAGCCACAGGCGGCGCGGCTCCGCTCAGGTCATTCCATCCAGATCGCACCCCGCCTCATCGTTGGCGAGGCGATGGACGGTGGGACCATCCAGGCGGTCCGGGAGGGCGAGGTCGTCGCTCTCGGACGGCTGGCGGATGGCGAGCTGAGCCCGTTGCGCGTCTTCAACCGTTGAGCGGGCCGCGCGCCTCGCCTTTCAGAAGGACCAGACGATGTCGATCACGCAAGAGCGCAAGCTCGAGCTCATCAAGGCCTACGCCGTGAAGGACGGCGACACGGGCTCGCCCGAGGTGCAGTGCGCCATCCTGAGCGAGCGCATCGGCAATCTGACCGAGCACCTCAAGATGCACCAAAAGGACTTCGCCTCGCGGCGGGGTCTCCTGATGATGGTCGGCCAGCGGCGACGCCTGCTCGACTATTTGAACCGCAGTGACGGTGACCGCTACCGGCAGCTCATCGACCGGCTCGGCCTGCGTCGTTGAACGCGGCCCGAAGCGGCGGGCCAGCAGCCATTGACGAGCCGGTCCGATCTGGTGTCGGACCGGTCGCCTGCCGTTGCAGGCACTTGAAAGGTTAAGTGAATGTTCAAGACGACCATCAAGGAAATGGACTGGCACGGGCGTCGCCTGCGCCTCGAGAGCGGACGCATCGCCCGCCAGGCGGACGGTGCCGTGCTGGCGCAACTGGGCGAGACCGTCGTGCTCGCGACCGCCGTCGGGGCGAAGTCGACCAGGCCCGGCCAGGACTTCTTCCCGCTCACGGTGAATTACCAGGAAAAGACGTTCGCCGCCGGCAAGATTCCGGGCGGCTTCTTCAAGCGCGAGGGTCGGCCGACCGAGAAGGAGACCCTGACCTCGCGGCTGATCGACCGACCGATCCGGCCGCTCTTCCCGGCCGGCTTCAAGAACGAGACGCAGATCGTCGTCACCGTTCTTGCCCATGACGGGGAGAACGATCCCGACATGCTGGCCATGGTCGCCGCCAGCGCCGCGCTGACGATCAGCGGCCTGCCCTTCCTCGGCCCGATCGGCGCCTGCCGCGTCGGCCACGTCAATGGCCAGTTCGTCGTCAACCCGACGCTCGAGGAGCTCAAGGAGAGTGCTCTGGATCTCGTCGTCGCCGGCACGCGCGACGCGGTGATGATGGTGGAGTCGGAGGCGAAGGAGCTGCCCGAGGCGACGATGCTCGATGCGGTCATGCACGGGCACCGGGCCTTCCAGCCGGTCATCGATCTGATCATCGAGCTCGCCATGGCCTGCGCCAGGGAGCCCTGGGCGCTGGGCGAGACGGACGAATCCGATCTCCTCGGTCGGCTGAAGACCGAGTTCGAGGCGCCGCTGCGCGAAGCCTATGGCGAGCGCGTCAAGCAGAGCCGCGTCGAGAAGGTCGGTGCCGTGAAGAAGGCGGCGGTCGAAGCCTTCGCCGCCGGCAGCGACGATCCGAACGCCGGACAGACGGTGGCGGAGACCTTCAAGAAGCTCGAGAGCCATATCGTGCGCAACGCCATCCTCGAGACGGGCGAGCGGATCGACGGTCGCGATCTGCGCACCGTCCGGCCGATCGTCGCCGAGGTCGGCGTCCTGCCACGAGTGCACGGCTCCGCCCTCTTCACCCGCGGCGAGACGCAGGCGCTGGTCGTGGCGACGCTCGGCACCGGCCAGGACGAGCAGGTGATCGACGCGCTCGAGGGCGACAGCCGCCAGCATTTCATGCTGCACTACAATTTTCCGCCCTATTCCGTCGGCGAGGCCGGCCGGATGGGCACGCCGGGCCGGCGCGAGATCGGCCACGGCAAGCTCGCCTGGCGCGCCACCCGACCGCTGCTGCCGGCCAAGGATGCCTTCCCCTACACGATTCGCGTTGTCTCGGAGGTCACCGAATCGAACGGCTCGAGCTCGATGGCGACGGTCTGCGGCACGTCTCTCGCCCTGATGGACGCCGGCGTGCCTCTGCCCCGCCCGATCGCCGGCATCGCCATGGGCCTCATCAAGGAGGGCGAGCGGTTCGCCGTGCTCTCCGACATTCTCGGCGACGAGGACCATCTCGGCGACATGGACTTCAAGGTGGCCGGCACCGAGCGTGGCGTCACCTCCCTGCAGATGGACATCAAGATCGCCGGCATCACCGAGGAGATCATGCGGATCGCCCTCGACCAGGCACGCGAGGGGCGGATTCACATCCTCGGCGAGATGGCGGCCTGCATGGGCATGCCGCGGCCGGAGCTGCGCGATTCCGTGCCGCGGATCACGACGCTCAACATTCCGACCGACAAGATCGGCGCGGTGATCGGCCCGGGCGGCAAGATGATCCGTGAGATCTGCGAGACCACCGGGGCGAAGATCGACATCTCGGATGACGGGCTCGTCAAGGTCGCCTCCAGCGATGCCATGGCGGCGCAGCGGGCGGTGGACTGGATCAGGGGCCTGACCGCGAGCCCCGAGGTCGGGCACGTCTACACCGGCAAGGTGATCAAGATCGTCGATTTCGGCGCCTTCATCTCGTTCCTGGGCAGCAAGGATGGTCTCTGCCATATCTCGGAGCTCGCCAACGAGCGCGTCGGCAGCGTCGGCGACGTGGTCAAGGAAGGCGATACGGTGAAGGTCCAGGTGCTGGCGGTCGACGATCGCGGCAAGATCAAGCTAAGCATGCGGTCGGTCGACCAGGAGACCGGCGACATCATTCCGGTCGAGCGCAAGCCGCGTCACGATCGGGACGGCGGCGGCGAGCGCGAGGGCAGGAGCGGCCGGGGCGAGCGCGACGGCCGTCGTCGCGAGCGCGCCGGCTGAGCGGCGCGTTTCGGGCACCCGTCCGCCGGCACAAGCAGCAAGGAGACCGGCATGAGCTATGTCAGCCCACTGGTGGTGGCCGGGCATGAGGTCTGGCCGCTCATTGAAGGCGGCAAGGGTGTAGCGGTGAGCAACGGCCGCAGCGCCGGCGCCTGGGCGGCGGCCGGGGGGGTCGGCACGTTCTCGGCCGTCAATGCCGACGTGCTCGACAATAACGGCGAGTACGTTCCCTTGATCTACAAGGGCCGCAACCGGCGCGAGCGGCACGAGGAGCTGATCGACTACTCGATCCGCGGCGCCATCTGCCAGGCGCGGGTGGCGCACGAGACCCAGGGCGGCGAAGGCCGCCTGCACATGAACGTGCTCTGGGAGATGGGTGGCTGCGAGCGCGTGCTGCATGGTGTGCTGCGGCAGGCCAAGGGGCTCGTGCAGGGCGTCACCTGCGGTGCCGGCATGCCCTACCGGCTGGGCGAGATCTGCGCCAGCTACGGGGTGCATTATTACCCGATCATCTCGTCCGCCCGCGCCTTCAACGCGCTGTGGAAGCGGGCCTACGGCAAGGTGGCCGACTGGCTCGGTGCCGTGGTCTACGAGGACCCGTGGCGGGCCGGCGGCCATAACGGGCTCTCCAACAGCGAGGATCCGAAGCGCCCCGAGGACCCCTATCCGCGCGTGCTGGAGCTGCGCAAGCTGATGCGCGGGCTCGGCCTCGGCGATGTGCCGATCATCATGGCAGGCGGTGTCTGGCATCTGAAGGACTGGAAGGACTGGATCGCCAACAAGGAGTTGGGTCCGATTGCCTTCCAGTTCGGCACCCGGCCGCTTCTGACCCAGGAGAGCCCGATTCCGGCCGGCTGGAAGAAGCGGCTGCTCGGGCTCCTGCCCGACGACGTTCTGCTGCACCGCTTCAGCCCGACAGGCTTCTATTCCTCGGCGGTGAAGAACCGCTTTCTCGAGGAGCTGATCGAGCGCTCGGAGCGGCAGGTCGCGATCTGTGACGAGGCCGATCCGACGAACGCGCGCACCGCCTTCTTCGCCTATGGCCGTGCCGGCCGCGGGGTCTATGTGACCGAGACGGATCTGCAGCGCATCCAGGGCTGGCTCTCGCAGGGCTACAGCCAGCCGATGCGCACGCCCGACAGCACGCTGATCTTCGTGACGCCGGAAGGGGCGAGGCAGATCCGGCGCGACCAGGCCAACTGCATGGGCTGCCTCAGCCACTGCGCCTTCAGCAACTGGAAGGACCGGGACGACTACACCACCGGCAGGCCCGCCGACCCGCGCTCCTTCTGCATCCAGAAGACCCTGCAGGACATCGCGCACGGCCGCGGCGAGCACGAGGACCAGCTCATGTTCGCCGGGCACAACGTCTACAAGTTCCGCGAGGATCCCTTCTATGCCAACGGGTTCGTTCCCACCGTCCGGCAATTGGTGCAGCGGATCCTGACCGGCCACTGAGGTCGGCTCCTTGACGGGTTGCCAAAAAAGGACCAGATAGGTCCGGTATGGGAAGTGAAGCGCGCCGAGGGGACGTGGAATCTCGACCGATCAGACGTTACGCGGAAGCTATGCGACGGCTGAAGGAATCCGGGCTGCGTCCGACCCGGCAGCGTCTTTCCCTGCTCGGCATGCTGATCGAGACCGCACCTCGCCACGTGACGGCGGAGGAGCTCTTTCAGGAGGCGCGGCAGGCCGGCATCCCCGTCTCCCTCGCCACCGTCTACAACACGCTCAACCAGTTCACCCAGGCGGGGCTGATGGGTGAGGTCGTGGTCGGCTCGGGGCAATGTTATTTCGACACCGATCCGAGCTCTCATGTGCATTATTTCGACAAGTCGACGGGCGAGATCTACGACATCCCGCACGACGTGGTGACGATCAACAACCTGCCCGAGCCACCGCCGGGCAAGGTCATCGACCGCGTCGATGTGGTGGTGAGGATCAAGAACGCGGGCAAGGCGGACCGTCCCCGCGACTGACAGGGCGGAGCTTCGAGGCGAGCCGTTTTCTTGCATCGGGAGTGTACGGCCCCGGGAGGTGACCGTTGCGCTTGCATGGTCGAAAGCGACCGGTGCATGATCCGGTCGGAGAGTGAGGGAGGTGGACCATGCGAACCAGGAACCTTTTCGTCATCGCGGCCGCGATGGCCCTCGGCACGACGGGCTCGACGGCGATGGCGGCAACGCAGATCCAGTGGTGGCACGCGATGGGTGGCGCCAACGGTGAGCGGGTGGACAAGATCGCCGCGGATTTCAACGCCAGCCAGGACGAGTACGAGGTCGTCCCGACCTTCAAGGGTTCCTATGCCGAGACCATGACGGCGGCGATCGCCGCGTTTCGCGCCGGGGAGCAGCCGCACATCGTCCAGGTCTTCGAGGTCGGGACGGCGACCATGATGGCGGCCAAGGGTGCCATCTACCCGGTCTTCCAGCTGATGGAGGATGCCGGCGAGCCGTTCGACCCGAATGCCTTCCTGCCGGCCGTCGCGGGCTATTACACGACGCCAGAGGGCCAGATGCTGTCGATGCCGTTCAACAGCTCGACGCCGGTCCTGTGGTACAACAAGACGGCCTTCGAGAAGGCCGGGCTCGATCCCGAAGCACCCCCCGTGACGTGGCCTGAGTTCGAGGAGGATGCGAAGGCGCTGCAGGCCGCCGGCTACCCCTGCGGCTTCACGACGGCCTGGGAGAGCTGGATCCACATCGAGAACTTCTCGGCCTGGCACAATCTGCCGATCGGCACGCTTTCCAACGGCTTCGGCGGGCTCGGCACGGAGCTCGTCTTCAACCAGACGCCAGCGGTCGACCACATCGCCAAGATGGGCGAATGGCAGAAGTCGAAGATCTTCGATTACGGCGGCCGCACCAATCAGGCGGCACCCAAGTTCTACAACCAGGAATGCGCCATCTACACCGAGAGCTCGGCGGGCTATGCCGGCATCAACGCCAACGTCAAGGATTTCGAGTTCGGCGTCGGCATGTTGCCCTACTGGCCCGACATCGAAGGCGCGCCGCAGAACACGATCATCGGCGGCGCCTCGCTCTGGGTGCTGCAGGGTCGTTCCGCCGACGAGTACAAGGGCGTCGCCAAATTCTTCAACTACCTCTCGACGCCCGAGGTGCAGGCGTGGTGGCATCAGGAGACCGGCTACCTGCCGATCACCACGGCGGCCTACGAGCTCAGCAAGGAGCAGGGATTCTACGAGCAGAATCCCGGCGCCGACGTCGCCATCCGGCAGATCACGCTGAACCCGCCGACCGAGAACTCGAAGGGGTTGCGCTTCGGCAATTTCGTGCAGATCCGCGACATCATCGCCGAGGAGCTCGAGCGGGTATGGGCGGGCGAGGCGAACGCACAGGATGCCCTCGACGAGGCGGTCAGGCGCGGCAACGAGCTGCTTCGGCAGTTCCAGCAACAGCACGGCTGAGCGGCTCCCTGGCCGGAGGACGTCTCGGCGCCCTCCGGCCGCCGGTAAACCGCGCATGGAAAAGCGCGTCGTCTTCCGCCATCGCTGGCTGCCCTATGTGCTGCTGGCACCGCAGCTCGCGATCACGCTGGTCTTCTTCATCTGGCCGGCCAGCCAGGCGCTCTGGCAGTCGATGCTGGTCCAGGATGCCTTCGGCCTTTCGGTGCACTTCGTCTGGTTCGACAATTTTCTCTACCTCTTTTCCAACAAGGAGTACTGGAACTCCGTCAGGGTCACTGCCGTGTTCAGCGTGGGCGTGACGGTGCTGGGACTCGTCGTGGCCCTCTTGCTCGCCGCCATGGCGGATCATGTGATCAGGGGTGCGCTGGCCTATCGGACGCTGCTCATCTGGCCCTATGCGGTGGCACCGGCGATCGCGGGCGTGCTCTGGCTTTTTCTCTTCAACCCCTCGGTCGGCATCGTCGCCTGGTGGCTGGGCCTGATCGGCATCGGCTGGAATCACCAGATCGACGGCAACCAGGCGATGCTGCTGGTCATCCTGGCCGCCGCCTGGAAGCAGGTTTCCTACAACTTCCTCTTCTTCCTGGCCGGCATGCAGGCGATTCCCAAATCCCTGATCGAGGCGGCGGCCATCGACTGCGCCGGTCCCGTGAAGCGCTTCCTGACGATCGTGTTTCCGCTGCTTTCCCCGACGACGTTCTTCCTCATCGTCGTGAACATCGTCTACGCCTTCTTCGACACCTTCGGCATCATCCACGCCGTGACCAGGGGCGGTCCCGCCCAGGCGACCAACATCATGGTGTACAAGGTGTTCAGCGACGGCTTCATCGGACTCAATCTCGGCAGCTCCGCGGCACAGTCGGTCATTCTCATGGCGATCGTCATCACCCTGACGGTGGTCCAGTTCCGATTCATCGAGCGTCGGGTGCAGTACGGTTGATGGTCGAGAACCGACGTCTCTTCACGTTCGTGGCGCATCTGACGCTGATCCTCGGCGTCCTGATCGTGGCGCTGCCGATCTACGTCACGTTCGTCGCCTCGACCCAGGCGCCGGAGAACGTGCTGAGCGCGCCGATCCCGATGCTGCCGGGAGACCGGCTGATCGAGAACTACAGCGCCGTGCTGGGGCGAGGTCTCGAGCGGGCCAGCTCGGGGCCGGTGGCGCCCATGATGCTGAACTCGCTGATCATGGCGCTCGGCATCGCCATCGGCAAGATCGCGATCTCGCTGCTCTCCGCCTTCGCCATCGTCTATTTCCGCTTCCCGGGGCGGATGCTCGCCTTCTGGATCATCTTCATCACGCTGATGCTGCCGGTCGAGGTGCGGATCCTGCCGACCTACGAGGTCATGGCGACGCTCGGCCTGCTCAATTCCTACACCGGACTGATCGTGCCGCTGATCGCCTCGGCGACGGCGACCTTCCTCTTTCGCCAGTTCTTCCTGACGGTGCCGGACGAGCTGGTCGAGGCCGCCAGGGTCGACGCGGCGGGGCCGCTACGCTTCTTCTGGGACATCCTCCTGCCGCTGTCGCGCACCAATATCGCGGCGCTCTTCGTCATCCTCTTCATCTATGGCTGGAATCAGTATCTCTGGCCGCTGCTGATCACGACGGACGAGAGCATGGACACGATCGTGATGGCGATCCAGCGCATGGTGGTGGCAGCCGAGAACGAGCCCGAATGGCATTACATCACCGCCGTCGCCATCCTGGCGTTGATTCCGCCGGTGATCGTCGTCGTCCTCATGCAGCGGCTCTTCGTCAAGGGGCTCGTGGAGACCGAGAAGTAGCATGGCCGAGGTCGTCGTCAGCGAAATCGTCAAGTCGTTCGGCAAGGTCGCGGTGCTGAAGCGCATCTCGGTCGCCATCGCGAACGGCGAGATGCTGGTCGTGCTCGGGCCGTCGGGGTGCGGCAAGTCCACGCTTTTGCGGATCATCGCCGGGCTCGAGACGGCGAGCTCGGGCGACGTCATGATCGGCGGCAGGCGGGTCAACGATCTGGAGCCGGCCGAGCGCGACATCGCCATGGTCTTCCAGAACTACGCGCTCTACCCGCACATGACGGTGCGGCAGAACATGGCCTATGGCCTGCGGAACCTGCGCACGGCGCGGGCCGTGATCGAGAAGCGCGTGGCCGAGGCGGCGCAGATCCTCGGCCTCGCCGAGCTGCTCGATCGCCGGCCCCGCCAGCTCTCCGGCGGCCAGCGCCAGCGGGTCGCCATGGGCCGGGCCATCGTGCGCGAGCCCGAGGCCTTTCTCTTCGACGAGCCGCTCTCCAACCTGGACGCCAAGCTCCGCGTGCAGATGCGACACGAGATCAAGCAGTTGCAGCGTCGGCTCGGCACGACCGGCATCTTCGTCACGCATGATCAGGTCGAGGCGATGACGCTGGGCGATCGGCTCATGGTGCTGAACCAGGGCGTGGTCGAGCAGATCGACACGCCGATCGCGGTATACGCCAGGCCGGCCAGCCTCTTCGTCGCCGGCTTCATCGGCTCTCCGGCGATGAACGTGCTCGAGGGCACGATCGATGGCGACGGCACCGCCGTGACCTGCGGCAATGCACGGATGCCGCTGGAGCATCCGATGCCCGGCGAGATTGGGCGCGAGGTCAGGATCGGCATCCGCCCGGAGCATCTGGCGGTGGCGTCGCTGGAGCCGGAATCGCCGTCGGGCGGGCTCGATGTCGCGATCGAATGGGTGGAGCTTCTGGGTGCCGACACCGTGGCGCACGGTCGACTGGCCGATGGTCAGGCCCTGACGCTCCGCCGACCCGGCGATCGGCCCATCTCACCGGGCGAGCGCTTCGATCTGTCGGTTCTCCCGCCCCAGCTCCATCTCTTCGATCCGGCCACCGGCCGCCGCATTGATTCCGCCCGGCATTAACCGTCTCGCAACCCGGCCATGCGCATAGTGGGGTCGATCGATCGCGCCCCTTGCCGAGATGGAGTGACCCGAGGCCCATGAGCCCGATCGCGCCTGCCAGCTGCCCTGCAATCGCGCCATCGGCCGCGCTCGATGCTCCGTGCGTGCGGGTTGGCCCGTCGCGGCGGGCATTCGTTGCCGTTGGCCTCTATCTGGCGCTCAGCCTTCTGGTCCTCGGCGGCATCGCGACCTACGTTCTGCAGCACCGCTTCGCCGAGCGCGATATGCGGCTCGACCAGTTGCGGCTGGAGCTCGAATCAAGAACGACGGCGCACGCAGCAGAGCGGCAGGATCTTCTCTCGGCCATCGCGCTGCTTCGCCGCGACCTCGATGCCGACCGCGATCGACTGGCCGTCATGGCGGAGGAGAAGCGGCGTCTCGCCGATACGGGCCGGCGGCAGGCCGCGGCACTCGCGGCGCTGACCGACGAGGCCGAGCTGGCACGGCAGCGGGCCAGCCTGCTCGACCGTGGTGCCCGCGAGACGACACTTTGGCTCGAGACGGCGCAGCGCGAGCGCATGACGCTCGAGCGCGAGCGAACGGCACTGCAGGAGCGACTGGGTGTCGTGGCGGCAGAGCGCGACACCGCACGCCGGCAGGCAGAAGAGCTTCGGACACGGTTCGACGAGGTGGAGCAGCGTCTCGCCGCACTCGCGGGCGAATACAATCTGGCGGCGAGCCGGATGCGGGACCGGATCACGAAGAAGCTCGCCGCCATCGAGCAGGTGGTCAGCCGGACCGGATTGAACCCGCGAGAGCTCCGGGCCCGGTCGCACGACGCGGCCGATCGGGGACGAGGCGGGCCGCTGATTTCCCTCGACGCGCTGCAACCATCGGCCGGCGGCGATGAGGCCATGTCGGGCACGGCGGCCGCGCCACCCGTGCCGAACGGTCCATCCTTCACCCGCAGGCTCGCCCGAAGGCTCATTCCGGAGCTCGAGAAGCTCGACGAGGTGCCGCAATTGCTCACCTCGATGCCGCTCGGCGCCCCTCTCACCGAATACCGCATCACCAGCCCCTTCGGCGTCCGGACTGACCCCATCACCGGCCGCAGCGCCCGACATGGCGGTCTCGACCTCGGATCCGCTCCGGGCAGCGCCGCCGCCGCGACCGCGGCGGGCCGCGTGGTCGCGGCCGGCCGGCGTGGCGCCTACGGCATCCTGGTCGAGATCGACCATGGCCTGGGAATCAGGACACGCTATGCTCATCTCGAAAGACCGTTGGTGCGGGTGGGAGACGACGTCGCCGCAGGCGACCCGGTCGGCATCATCGGCAGCACCGGCCGGAGCACGGGCCGCCACCTGCACTACGAGGTTCGCCTCGACGACCGGCCGCTCGATCCGATCGGCTTCATCGGAGCCGGATTCGAGCTGCTCCGCATCCTGCGCGGCTGAACCGGCGCCGGGCCGGCAGCCGATTGGCAGACCCGCGCATTCCCGCTATTTTGCGGCAGGGTCGATGAGCTGTCCCATCCGACCGGAAAGCATGCATCGCAAGGGAGCCGCTCACCAGGTGCCGATGGCGGGGCGGCTTTGGCGCGGATGGCGGCGGGTCCGGCGAGCGTTCGGCTCGCACCCGAACGAGCGGCCGGCAGCACGGAGTGCAATGACAATTCCCTCCTATTCGCCATGATCGGGCTCGCCGGCAGTGCCGCAGTCCTCGGGCTCGTGGTCGGGTGGCTGATCGAGCGCAGCCATTTCTGCACCATGGGGGCCATCAGCGACGCCTATCTCTTCGGCAGCCGTCGCCGGCTCCGCACCTGGCTGCTCGCCATGGCATCGGCGCTGCTCCTCACCCAGACCCTCGCCGCTTCGGGTCTCGTGCCGCTCGACGAGACGCCCTACCTCACCCTGCGCATCGAGCCGGTGGCGCTCCTCGGGGGCGGGCTCCTCTTCGGGATCGGCATGGTCATGGCCGGCGGCTGTGCCAGCCGCAACCTCGCCCGCCTCGGTGGCGGCAGCCTGAAGGCGTTGATCGTCGTTCTGGTGCTCGGCCTCGCCGCCATGGCGACCGCCGGTGGCGTGCTGGCCTGGCCGGCGAGCCTGTTGCGGGAGACCTTCGCCTGGTCGACGGCGGCACCATCCGCGAGCTTCGGGGGTTTTCTGGCAGGCGCCATTCCGCTGGGCGCAGCGGCACTCGATCGATCCCTCGCTCTGCTCCTGGGCGCCGCCCTGCTTTTCTGGGTCTTCAAGGATCCGGGCTTTCGCCGCAATCGCCTCGAGCAGATCGTCGGCATCGGGCTCGGCCTCGCGTCGGCGGCCGGGTTCCTGATCACGGGCCAGCTTTTTCATGACGCCGCCGGAGCATCGGCGGTCGTCTCGCTCAATTACGCAGCGCCCATGGCAGAGGCCGTAGCCTGGGCTGCCGCTGGGCGGAATGCCTGGCCGGGCTTCGGGGCCGCACTGGTCCTCGGCACGGTCGCCGGTGCCGCCTTGTCCGCCGGCACGGCCAATCGCTTGAGAATAGAGACGTTCACCAGTCCCGACGATATGATACGCCACGTCGTGGGCGCCCTGCTCATGGGGTTCGGCGGGGTGCTGGCCCTTGGATGCACCATCGGTCAGGGTGTGAGCGGCATCGCGACCCTGGCGGTCGGCTCCTTTCTGGCGCTCGCCGGCATTCTCCTCGGCGCCCTGCTCGCCCTTCGCCGCCTCGAGCATGGGAGCTGGCGGGGCGCCCTTGGCTGGAGCGGAGGCGGTCGCTGGAGCCGGCGGAGCGGACGTGAGGGGGCATCGGTGCGAGGGTGAGCGCGGAACGAGAAGGGGCGATGGCGGAGGCGAGCGCGAAACGATGCGGCATCGGGGCCGAGGGGGCGAGGTCGCGGGCGGTCACGCCAACCGCTCGGGTGCGGCGTGGCGGGCTTCGGGGCGGCCGATGAAGCGTCTCGGCCTCGCTCTTCTCGTCTCGGTTCTGATCTCCCTCCCGGGCGGGCAGACGCGGGCCAGTGGCTTCATCGCCGACCTGTCCCATCACCTGATCGCCATCACCACGGCTTTCACCGGCAGCAATGTCCTTCTGTTCGGCGCCCTCGACGAGCCGGGGGGCGACGTGGTGGTCGTGGTGCGCGGTCCCGAGACCGAAACGGTCGTGCGCCGCAAGAACCGCATCGGCTTCGTCTGGCTGAACACCGACGAGCTTTCCTTCGCCGACGTGCCGTCTTTCTATGCGGTCGCCGCGAGCGCTCCTCTCGATGACATCGTCGATCCGGACGAGCAGCGGCGCTTTCGCATCGGCGTCGATCATCTGGGATTGCAGCCCGAGGCGGCGGGCGATCGACCCGCCGACCAGATCGACGAATTTCGCAAGGCCCTCGTCCGCAACAAGGAGAAGGAGCGCCTCTATGCGGCGGAGACGGTCCCGGTCCGCTTTCTCGGCGACAAGCTCTTTCGAACCACCCTCGGATTTCCGGCCAACGTTCCGCCGGGCAACTACCAGATCGAGGTTCTGCAATTGCGGGACGGCTTCGTGGTGGGGGCCCAGACCAGTGTGCTGGTGATCTCCAAGGTCGGTCTCGAGGCGGAAATCTACGACGCGGCGCGCACGCAACCCGCGATCTACGGTCTCGCCTCGGTTATACTGGCGATCGGGGCCGGCTGGGCCGCGGGCGTCTTCTTCAGAAAGCAGTAAGGCCATGAGTGGTGTCAGCAGCAACCGGGCGGTATCGGGCGACGAGACCCAGGCGGCCGAGACGGGATCGGACGGGCCGGCCGCGGCGACCCAGCAGCAGCGCGTCTTTCTCGTCGTCGTCGACGAATCGGAGGAGATGCGAACGGCGCTCCGCTTCGCCTGTCGCCGTGCCCAGCATACCCGCGGGCGCGTCGCCCTGCTCTACGTGATCGAGCCGGTCGAGTTCCAGCACTGGATCGGTGTCGGCCGGGTGATGGAGGAGGAGGCGAGGCTGGAGGCGGAACGGCGGATGCAGACCCTCGCAGCCGAGGTCTTTGCCCAGACCGGGTCGATGCCCGCCGTGCACATCCGCGAAGGCCAGCGGGCCGAGCAGCTCGTCGCCCTGCTCGAGGAGGAGCCGTCGATCTCGCTCCTCGTGCTCGGCACGGCGATCAGTGCCGCCGACCCCGGCCCGCTCGTGACCTATCTGACAAGCAGTGCCGGCCGCAACAAGCTGCGCGTTCCGGTGACCCTGGTGCCAGGCCATTTGAGCGAGGCCGAGATCGACGCGCTGAGCTGAAGCACCACGCTCGTCCGTCTCGTCAGATTCGCTCGCCGCCCGGCAGGCGCATGAACCGCACCGGCAGGATCGCCTCGTGGCCGAAGGTGCCACTCTTCTGCCGGGTCACCAGCATCAGGGTCTGCTCGTCCTCGGCGCGGCCGACAGGTGCGACGAGCCGGCCGCCGTCCGCCATCTGTCGGAGCAGGGCGCGCGGCACGCGGTCGATGGCGAGGCGGACGATGATCGCATCGAAACGGCGCCCGGCCTCGGGCCAGCCGTCATAGGGATCGGCGCTCCGCACCTCGACATTGTCGTAGCCGAGCCGGACGAGTCGGTCCGCCGCGGCGGCGGCTGCGGCGGGATCGAGATCGACCACGCTGACGCGAGCCGCGAGCCGGCTCGCCACCGCCGCGTGATACCCGCCACCGACCCCGAGGACGAGCACCTCGTCGGTTTCGTCGATGTCGGCCAGATCCGACATCAGGGCGACGAGGAAAGGCTGCGACTCCCGCAAGCCGAGATCGGCCGGCAGCGGCAGATCGAGATGGGCATAGGGTGCCGCCTCCTCGGTGACGAAAACACGCCGCGGCACCTCGCGGATCACCTCGAGGATGGAGGGGTCGATCGTGGGATGACCGGTGAGCGGGCCCATCAGCTCGGCATTGAGCTCGATCTGCGCCACCAACCGGTCCCCCGGCGAGCCCTGCACGGGCGCCTCGTCGGCCGCAAGCGGCGCCGATGCCAAGAGAATGGCCACGATCATTTGGCCGAGCCGGCCGCAAGAGATGAGACCCATGTCCTTCGCTTCCGCCTGATGATCGAGCGATCAGCCGGTGGCAACGGCGACCGCCGCGAGACTATCCCGACCCGCCCGGGCGTCAACGGCGCAATGCCTGCTCCGTTTCGGAAGCCGGCCAATCCACGGTGCATGTCCGCAAAGGGGACTCGCGAGAACGCGGGAAGTGGGCTTCCTGTTGTCGGCGGGCTCAACCAGTGCGACTACCACCTCGGCTCGAATGCCAACCACAACGCCCTTGCAATCGCAGTTGTGCGTCGCCATCATATTTGTCATCGATCCGCCAAGGTAAGTTGTTTCGGCCGGCAGGGTTTGCCAGCCTGGGGTGCCTCGAGGTGCCTGGACTTCCTGACCGACGTGGCTTGACGCCGTGGTGATGGTCGCCACGGTCATTTCAGCTTGGGGATGGGACATGTCCACCGGCACCGTCAAATGGTTCAACAGCACCAAGGGTTATGGCTTCATCCAGCCCGACAATGGCACGAACGATGTGTTCGTGCACATTTCGGCCGTCGAGCAGGCGGGCATGAGCAGCCTTAACGAGGGTCAGAAGGTTTCGTTCGATGTGACGACCGACCCCCGCCGCGGCAAGACGTCCGCGACCAACCTGCGCGCCGTCTGAACCTCAGGCGGAGCACAACGGATCGGGCCGGCCGGGAACGGCCGGCCCTTTTCGTCGTTTCCTGGCAACGCTAGGGCCCGGGAGTCGTCCGGGCCAGGGAGAACGAATGGCGAAGGAAGACATGATCGAGATGGAGGGCACCGTGACCGAGGTGCTCCCCGATGCGCGGTTCCGCGTCAAGCTCGAGAACGGGCACGAGATCATCGGCTACGCGTCCGGCCGCATGCGCAAGCATCGCATTCGCATCATCGCCGGCGACCCGGTGACGCTGGAGCTCACCCCCTACGACCTGACCAAGGGTCGCATCAACTACCGGCACAAGACCGCGGGCCCGACCCCGACCGGCAATCGTCGCCCACCCCCGCGTCGGCGCTGAGGGGCGGGCAGACCGGCGCGAGCGGGCGCCGGTGCACGCATCATCCGGGACTTCGGGCGCTCGCCTCGTCGCGCCGCCCTTCCTTATCGAGCGAGCGTCGAAACCAGCATGGGCTTCAATTGCGGTATCGTCGGCCTGCCGAACGTCGGCAAGTCCACCCTTTTCAATGCGCTGACACAGACCGCTGCGGCGGCGGCGGCCAACTATCCCTTCTGCACCATCGAGCCGAATGTCGGCCGGCTGCCGGTCCCCGATCCGCGCCTCGACCTGCTGGCCCGCCTCGGCAAGTCGGCGAAGACCCTGCCGACCCAGCTCGAGATCAAGGACATCGCCGGGCTCGTGCGGGGCGCCTCGAAAGGCGAAGGGCTCGGCAACAAGTTTCTCGGCGCCATTCGCGAGGTCGACGCGATCCTCGAGGTGCTGCGCTGCTTCGAGGACGACGATGTGAGCCACGTCGAGGGCGGGATCGATCCGCTGCGCGACGCCGAGCTCATCCAGACCGAGCTCCTGCTCGCCGACATCGACAGCCTGAATAGACAGAAGGACGGCCTCCTCAAGCGGGTGCGTGCCCAGGACAAGGAGGCCAGGCGCCGGCTCGATCTCGTCGACCGGATCCTGCCGCAAATGGAGGAGGGCAGGCCGGCGCGCCGCCTGCCCCTCGATGCCGAGGAGCGACGCCTGCTCGGCGATTTCACGCTCCTGACCGCGAAACCCCTGCTCTACGTCCTCAATGTCGACGAGGCCGCCGCCGCCGGCGGCAACGAATGGAGTGCCAAGGCGGCCGCCATGGCTTTTGACGAGGAAGCCGGCAGCGTCGTCGTATCGGCTGCGATCGAGGCCGAGCTCGCGGGCCTGCCCGCCGAGGAGCGGGCGGAGTACCTTTTGAGCCTCGGCCTCGAGGAGCCGGGTCTCAATCGCGTCATTCGTGAAGGCTATGCCCTGCTCGACCTGATCACCTTCTTCACCGTCGGTCCCAAGGAGGCGCGGGCCTGGACGGTCGAGAAGGGGGCGACGGCCCCGCAGGCGGCCGGCGCCATCCACACCGACTTCGAGCGCGGCTTCATCGCCGCCGAGGTCATCGCCTACGACGACTATGCCGCGCTGGGCAGCGAGCAGGCGGTCAAGGAGGCCGGCAGGATGCGGCTCGAGGGCCGTGACTACGTCATCAGGGACGGCGACGTCTGCCACTTCCGCTTCAATGTCTGATCGGCGCCGATCGTCCGGGACCGCCGAGGATCAGGCATAGGCCGGCCGCTCGAACGCCTGGTCTCGAGGGTCGAACAGGTAGCAGGCGCCGGCCGGGATGCCGATCCGGACCTGCTCGCCGGCGGCCACCTGGCTGCTGCCCCCGGCCTTGACGACAAGCGGCTCCTCCGTGCCGAGATCCACATAGATGTAGGTCTCGGCGCCCAGATGCTCGACGGTGATCACGCTCCCCTCGATCTCGGCCTCGCCACCGCCTCCGGCGAGGAGGTCCTCCGGCCTGATGCCGAGCGTGAAGCCGCTGCCCGGCTCCCTGCCGTTCATGGCCGAGGTGGTCGCCACCCTGGTGCCGGCGATGGTTTCGACCACGGCCTCTCCGGAGGTCCCGCCGACCAGATCGCAGGGCAGGAAGTTCATCCTGGGCGAGCCGATGAAGCCGCCGACGAACCGGTTCTCGGGATGATGGTAGAGATCGAGCGGCGTTCCGAACTGCATGACATTCCCGTCGCGCAGCACGACGATCCGGTCGGCCAGGGTCATGGCCTCGACCTGGTCGTGGGTGACGTAGATCATGGTCGCATCGAGGGAGTGGTGCAGCTTCGCGATCTCGATCCGCATCTGCACGCGAAGCGCCGCGTCCAGATTGGAGAGCGGCTCGTCGAAAAGAAAGACCTTGGGCTTGCGGACGATGGCCCGGCCGATTGCCACGCGCTGCCGCTGGCCGCCCGAGAGCTGCTTCGGCAGGCGCTGCAGCAAGGGCTCGAGCTGCAGGATGCGCGCGGCCTCGGTCACCCGCTCCTCGATCGATCGCTTGTCGGTCTTCGCCAGCTTCAGACCGAAGGCCATGTTCTCGAAGACGGTCATGTGAGGGTAGAGCGCATAGGACTGGAAGACCATGGCGATGCCGCGATCGGACGGCGAGAGCGCGTTGACCACCTGCCCGTCGATGGCGAGCGTGCCGGAGGTGATGTCCTCGAGCCCGGCGACCAGCCGCAGCAGGGTCGACTTGCCGCAACCGGACGGCCCGACGAAGACGACGAACTCGCGGCTGGCGATGTCGAGATCGATCCCCTTGATCACCTCGACCTTGCCGAAGGATTTCCGGACCTTGTTCAGATTGATCGTGGCCATCGGCGGTTTCTCTCTCTTGCTCCGACGGGACCGACGCGGCCGGCTCAGCCCTTGACGGCGCCGGCGGTCAGGCCGGCGACGATGCGGCGCTGGAAGATGAGGACGAGGATCACGAGCGGCAGGGTGACGATGACCGACGCCGCCATGATGGGTCCCCAGGGAATCTCCTGCTCGGTGGCGCCGGAGAGGAGGGCGATGGCGACCGGCACGGTGCGCTGCTCGTCGTTGGAGACGAAGGTGAGCGCGAACAGGAACTCGTTCCAGGCCGCGATAAAGGCGAGAAGGCCCGTGGTCACGAGCGCCGGCCACATCAGCGGCATGAAGACCTTGAAGATGATCTGGTGGGGCTTGGCACCATCGACGATCGCCGCCTCCTCGAGCTCGATCGGCAGATCACGCATGAAGGTGGTCAACACCCAGACGGTGAACGGCAGGGTGAAGATCATGTAGGCGAGAATCAGCGAGAGCAGCGTGTTGTAGAGTCCGAGGCCACGGACCATCTCGAAAAGACCCGCGAGAACGGCGATCTGTGGAAACATCGAGACGGAGAGGATGGTGAAGAGCAGCACGCCGCGGCCCTTGAAGCGCACGCGGGCGAGCGCGTAGGACGCCGTGATGGCGAGCAGGAGCGAGATGATCACGACGGCGACGGCGACGATGACCGAATTGAGGATATTGCGTGGGAAATTGCCGCTGCCCAGGACGTTCACATAGTTTCCCAGATCGAAGCTGTCGGGCAGGTAGGTGACGCTGAATATGGCCGAGCCCGATTTGAACGAGGTGATGATCGCGTAATAGAAGGGGAAGAGGGCATAGACCGAGATGACGACGATCAGGGCCCAGAGCCCGACCTGCTTCAGCAGGTTCTTCCGCATCACCGGTCTCCGCTCAGATTGAGGCGACCGGCGTAGATGTAGACGACGGTGATGCCGGCAATGATGAGAAAGAGCAGGGTCGACGCGGCAGAGCCGTAGGCGAAGTTGTCGAAATCGAAGAGATGCTGGCGCGCATAGACCGACATGGTCACCGTCTGCGCGTTGTTGGGGGTCAGCACGTAGATCAGATCGAAGATCCGCAACGAGTCCAGCATCCTGAAGATCACCGCCACCATGATCGCCGGCCGGATCAGCGGCAGCGTCACCTTGAAGAACACCTTGACCGGATGGATGCCGTCGACTTTGGCGGCCTCGTAGATGTCGCCCGGCAGCATCTGCATGCCGGCAAGAATCAAGAGCGCCATGAAGGGCGTGGTCTTCCAGACATCGACGATGATCACGGCGGCCATCGCGGTCTCGGGCTGGGCGGTCCAGGCGATGGGGGCGCTGATCAGGCCGAGCTTGAGGAACAGATCGTTCAGGATGCCGAACTGATCGTTCATCATCCAGTCCCACATCTTGGCCGAGACGATCGTGGGAATGGCCCACGGCACGAGGATCGCGGCCCGGACGAACCCCCTTCCGGCGAACTCGGCGTTCAGCACGAGCGCCACGACGAGGCCGAGCACAGTCTCGATCGTGACCGCGATGACGGTGAAGTAGACGGTGTTCCAGACGGCCTGCCACCAGGTCGGGTCCGCCAGGAGCCCGATCCATTCACCGTCGCCCTCGCCGTAGTCGAGCCAGAAGAGGTAGTTCTCGAAGCCGATCCACTGGCCGCTGTCCGGCTGCGACAGCTTGGTGTCGGTGAAGCCGAGCCAGATCGTGCGCAGTAGCGGCCAACCGGCGACCGCCAGCAGCACCAGCATCATCGGCACCAGGAAAAGCCAGGCGGCCCGGATCTTCTCGCGGGTCAGATGGGAGGTGGCGGCGGCCAATCTTCGTTCCCTGCCCGTTTCTGGTGCCTTCTTCCGCTGCGGATGGTCAGGCCGTTCCTCGTGCGGCCGACGGCGCGAGGAACGGCCCGCGGCGCCGGCATCGCACGACCTTCGGCTACCAGCCGGAGCGGCGGATGCGCTTCAGGCTGCGCTCGAGCTCGGCCAGATTGGTCGTGGCATCGCCATTGCCCGACAGCGTCTTGTGCACGGCCGTCCAGAACTCCTGGCTCACCTGGTTGTAGTTCGCCTTGGTCGGCGCGGATGGCCGCGGCACGGCGTTCAGGAAGATGTCGAGCCAGAGGGGGATGACCGGCTGTGCCGTCGCGACGTCGGCATCCTTGTAGAGCGCCGGAATCGTCGGCAGCCGGGTGGTCTCGATGGCGCGGTCCTTCTGGACCTCCTCGCTTGCCAGGAACTTGACGAGCTCGATCGCCGCCTCCTTGTTGGGCGAGTAGGCCGAGACGGCGAGGTTCCAGCCGCCGAGGGTGGCGGCGCTGCGGTCACCGCTCGGACCCACGGGCAATGGCACCACGGCGAACTTGTCCTTGACGGCGGAATCGTCGCCGTTGCCCAAGGCGTAGGCATAGGGCCAGTTGCGCATGAAGACCGAGTTGCCGACCTGCCAGACGCCCCGCGCCTCCTCCTCGTGATAACCCAGGACGCCGGGCGGCGAGATCGTGTCGACCCAGGTGGCCGCCAGATCGATCGCCTCGGCGGCGTTCGGGTTGTTGATCGAGATTTCTCCGTCCGGCTCGACGATCTGACCGCCACCGTTCGACTTCACCCACTCGAGCGCATCGCAGGTGAGGCCTTCGTAGGCCGCACCTTGCCAGACGAAGCCCCACATCTCGGCATTGCCGGCAGCGCGCTCGGCATCCATCACCTTCCGCGCGGTCTCCGCCAGCTCGACCCAGGTGGATGGCGGCTCGAAACCGTGCTTCTCGAGCAGATCGGACCGGTAATAGAGGGCCGGCGCGTCGGTGAACATCGGCAGCGCCACGATCTTGCCGTCGACCGTCTGCGATTCGATGATCGCCGGAAAATGATCGCCGACCACGTCCTGCACCTGCTCGGTGAGATCGACGAAGTGGCTTGCCAGTTGCGGCGCCCAGATGACGTCGGTGCGGTAGACGTCGATGTCGGGATTCTGGGCCGAGAGCCAGAGCCGATACTGACCGAACTGGTCGGTCGTCGAGGCGGGCATGGTGACGATCGAGACGGTGTGCCCGGTCCGCTCCTCGAACCAGTCCAGATGCTTGCGCAGCTCGTCGATGTCCCGACCGACCGCACCGCTGACGATCGAGAGCTCCACGGCATTCGCCGTGCCGGCGACCAAGCCGGCCAACGCCAGGGCCAGCAAGCTGGTGCGAGTGCGCAAACGCATGACCAGACCTCCCTCCTTGTTGCGACGACGTTTCCATCCTTTTAACCCATCGCGACGAGAAATCCAGCCGCGACGAGCGCCGGCCGTGTATCCGACGCGAATACCGGCGCGCAGGGCGATGGTCGAGCTCGGTCGGTCTGGCGTAAGGTTCGCGCGTGCGGCAAAGATGCTCGCATCGGAAAGGGCGAGGTGCTCGCGTTGAACGTGCTCCTGATCACGGCGGACCAGTGGCGTGCGGATTGTCTTGGCTGTGCCGATGGCCTGCCGGTTCGAACCCCGGCGATCGACGCCCTTGCCAGAGACGCTGTGCGTTTCCGACAGCACTACGCCCAGGCGACACCCTGCGGCCCGTCGCGCGCCTCGCTGCTGACGGGCCTCTACGCCTTCAATCACCGCTCGATCGGCAACGGCACGCCGCTCGACGCGCGGCACCTGACCCTGGCCCAGGTCGCACGCCGGCACGGCATGCGCCCCTTGCTCTTCGGCTACAGCGACACCAGCATCGACCCGCGCAGCGTGCCGGCGGGCGATCCACGCCTGTTCACCTACGAGGGCGTGGCTTCCGGCTTCGAGCCGGCCTGCCTTTTGCTCGAGAGTGCCGTGCCCTGGCTCGACCACCTGGCGGAACGTGGCTACGGCCGTCTCACGGTCGACGAGGTCTATGCGACGCCCTTGGGTGCCCCTGCCCTTTTCGCCGCGGAGGACAGCGAGACGGCCTTCCTCACCGACCGCTTTTTGGACTTCCTCACACGGCCCGGGACCGATCCCTGGTTCGCCCACCTCTCCTACATCAAGCCGCATCCGCCCTGGATCGCTGCTGCACCCTACAATGCCCTGTACGAGCCGGCCCACCTGCCGAAGCCCCGGCGCGCGGCCTCGATCGCCGGGGAGGCGGCGTCGCATCCCTATCTCGACTGGCTGCTCGGACAGGCATTCGGCGGCTGGATGGGCCAGACCTTCGATCGGCCGGCGGCGCTCGACGAGGCGATGGTGGCAAGGCTGCGGGCGGTCTATCTCGGGCTCGTCAGCGAGCTCGATCATCAGCTCGGCCGAGTCTTCGAGGCCCTGGCGCGGGGCGGGCTCATGGAGCGCACGCTCGTCATCCTGACCTCCGACCATGCCGAGATGCTCGGCGACCACTGGCTGCTCGGCAAGAACGGCTTCTGGCCCGAGGCCTTTCATGTGCCGCTGATCATTCGCCACCCCGCCCGCCAGCGCACGGGCCACGCCGTCGACGCCTTCACCGAGCACGTGGACCTCATGCCGACGATCCTCGCCGCTCTCGAGATGCCGGTTCCCCGTCAATGCGACGGTCACGATCTGTCGGGATTCCTTACAGGCGAAAGCCCGGCCGCCTGGCGTCGCGCCGCCGTGTTCGAGCACGACTTCCGCGATCTCGAGCACGGCCGGCACCGGCTGCTCAGGGGCGTCGACGACGATTCGGCATGCCTCATGGTCCGGCGGTCGGCGGGGCGACTCTACGTGCAATTCGCCGGCCTCGAGGCGGGTTGCTGGAGCGACGCGGAGGGGGCCGGGCGCCATCCGGTCGACGATCCGTTGGTGCTCCTCGAAGAGGCGCAGGCCCTTCTCAGGCATCGCATGACGAAGGCGGAGCGCCGGCTGACCGGCTGTCTCTTGACGTCGGAGGGTGTCGTCGGCGGCTACGATCCGCTTTGACGCGCGGCCTTCAGTGCGGCCATGCGATAGCGACAGAGATGGGCGATGACGCAGTTCGGGCAATCGGGCTTGCGCGCCTTGCAGACGTAGCGGCCGTGCAGGATCAGCCAGTGATGAGCACCCTTCCGGTAGGATTCCGGCACGACGCGCTCGAGCACGGCCTCGACCTCGGCCGGCGTCCTGCCAGGCGCGAGGCCGGTCCGGTTGCCGACCCGGAAGATATGCGTGTCGACGGCGATCGTGTGGTGGCCGAAGGCTTCGTTCAGCACGACATTGGCGGTCTTGCGACCGACACCCGGCAGGGCCTCGAGGGCCGTCCGGTCGTTCGGCACCAGGCCATCATGGCGCTCGAGCAACAGCCGGCTGAGCGCGATGACGTTCCTCGCCTTGTTGCGGTAGAGGCCGATGGTCCGGATCGCGTCCCGCACCCTCTCCTCGCCCAGGTCGACCATGGCGGCGGGTGTGGCGGCCAGAGCGAAGAGGCGCCGGGTCGCCTTGTTGACACCGACATCCGTGGCCTGGGCCGAGAGGAGGACGGCGATCAGCAAAGTGTAGGGATCGCTGTATTCGAGCTCGGTCGCGGGGGTCGGCCGGTCGCGCGCCAGCATGGCGAAGAGCTCCTCGATGGCGGTGCTGTCGAGCCGTGAGCGGGGAGCGGATTGCCGCTTCGGCCGGGCTTTTCGGAGGCCGGCGGCTGGCTCGCTCTTGGCGCGGCCGGGCTGGCGCTGCATATTGCTCCTGCTGACCAGAGGTGGACGATGACCGAGGACGGAGCGGATCAATCGCGGCCCGCCGCCTTCGAGGCCGTGCTCTATCCGAATCAGCCGCCGCCGACCAGAAGCCTCGTTCTGCTGATCGTGGCGGTCGCCGGTGTGGCATTGGGCATGGGGATCGGCTTCTTTCTGGCCGGAGCCTGGCCGGTTGCGGGCTTCGTCGGCCTCGAGCTCGGCCTTCTGATCGCAGCCCTTCTCTGGACCCGGCGCGGCGCCCGCTACCGCGAGCACGTGCGGCTCGATGGCACGGGGTTGCATGTGCGGGCGGTCGCCGGCGACCGGCTGCTCCGCGAGTGGCGCTTCGAGCCCTATTGGGTGCGGGTCAGGCTCGAGCCGGCACGGCATGGCGAGCGGGTGCTGCAGCTTTCGGCGCACGGCCGCAGGCTCACGCTCGGCCGCTTTCTCACCAGCGACGAACGCTGTGATTTCGCCGCGGCGCTCAACCGGGCGCTGGACCCCTATCGAGGTGCCGGGACCTGAGAGCCCGTCGGTAATTCTTACAGGACCGCATCGAGGCGAATGCGGTGCTGGAGGGGCCTGCGTCTGCTGATCCCGGCGCGGGCGGCCCTCGGTCTCAGGGCGGTGCCTCGGCGGCATGGGCGCCGCCGAGGCTGAAAGATTAGCTTACAGATTTCCCATTTCGGCCCCGCGTTCTCTTCCGGCGCCCACGGCAGGCCTCCCGTCGAAATCGCTTAAGCCTTGCCTCCCCATGATTTTCCCGTTCCGGCACGGCTCCTGCTCAGCCTGCATCGTCAACCTCTCATCAATTGTCGTGGATCGAGCGATGAACGAGACGAGCGCGTGCATTCAGGAGGCCGACAGGCATCGTCTGCCGGTCAGCAAGCTGCGTGGCGTGCCACCGACGGCACGGCTGCGGCTGAAACACCAGCGCATCACCACTTGCGGGCAATTGCTGCAGGCGGCGGCGACACCCAGGGGCCGAACCTGTCTCGCCGATGCCACCGGCATCGATCCGGAGCTCCTGCTGCTGCTGGTTCGGCGCGCGGACCTCGCCCGTATCAACGGAATCGGCACGGTTTTCGGGCTCATGCTGGAGTCCTTGGGCGTGGCGGATGTGGGGCGGCTGGCCCGGCAGGACGCGGCGGCACTGCATGAGGCGCTGCGCCGCTGCAACGAGGAGGAGCGGTTCGCCCGGCGCTCGCCGACGCCGGAGGAGGTGGTCGACTGGATCGCCGCCGCGCGGGCCGCGACCCCCTGCGTGGCCGAGACGCCGGCCCGAACCGGAACCTGCACCTGATTTCCCTGTCTCACCAAAAGGGGTGCAGTCCGCTGCATTCCATGCAGCATCCCGAGGCAAGATGTTGCACCGGGTGCGACGGCTCTCAGTCCTTCGAGAGGTCGGCGCGGAGCTGGAACTTCTGGATCTTGCCGGTGGCGGTCTTCGGCAGCTCGCGGAGGACGAAGCGGCGCGGCACCTTGAAACGGGCGAGCCGGGCGCGGCAGAAGGCCTCGAGCTCGGCTGGCGCCGGCGGCTCGTGCTCCGGCTTGAGCTCGAGGCAGGCGACCGGCACCTCGCCCCATTTCTCGTCGGCCACGGCGACGACGGCGGCGAGCAGCACCGCCGGGTGCTGGTGCAGGACACCCTCGACCTCGAGCGAGGAGATGTTCTCGCCGCCGGAGATGATGATGTCCTTGGCCCGGTCCCGGATCCGGATGTAGCCGGCACCGTCGCGAACGGCGAGATCGCCGGTGGCGAGCCGTCCGCCGTCGAAGGCGGCGCCGGTCGCCGCCTCGTCCTTCAGGTAGCCGGCCATCAGCGTGTTCGAGCGGATGACGATCTCGCCCATGCTGGCGCCGTCGGCGGGTACCGGCCGGCCCTCGCCGTCGACCACCTCGACCTCGGCGGCGAGCGGATGGCGCACCCCCTGCCTCGCCAGGAGACGCGCCTTTTCCGCCGCTCCGGGCCCGCCCCAGTCGTCGCGCTCGGCAGAGCCCGTGACCGGACCGTAGGATTCGGTGAGGCCGTAGAGATGGATCAGCTCGATACCCATGGCCTCCAGACCCCCGATCAGTGCCGTGGTGGGTGCCGCGCCGCCGGTCGCGACCCGCACGCGCCGCGGCAATCGCAGGGCCGCCCCGCCCTGCGCGTGGAGCAGGTTGTAGAGAACGACGGGCGCGCAGGCGAAGTGGGTGACACCCTCCTCCACCAGGGCCGCCATGATGGCGGCCGGATCGGGGCGGTCGAGGCAGACATGGGTGCCGCCCATGGCGGTCACCGCCCAGGGATGGCACCAGCCGTTGCAGTGGAACATGGGCAGCGTCCAGAGATAGACGCTGCGCTCGTCGAGGCCGAGCGTCAGGACATTGCCGAGGGCGTTCAGAAAGGCGCCGCGGTGATGGTAGACGGCACCCTTCGGCCTGCCGGTGGTGCCCGAGGTGTAGTTGAGGCAGATCGGCTGCCACTCGTCGGCGACGGTGTCGCCCGTGACCGGCAAGGGCGCGAGGCCGGCCGTGAAGGAAGCTAGCGAGGCCTCGTCCAGGGTCACGAGGGGCACCTCGAGGCCGCCATGCGCCAGGGCACTCCGGGCCAGCCCTGCCCGCTCGCCGTCGGCCATGACGAGGCGCGCTTCGGCGTGGGCGAGAATCCCTGCCACGGTGACCGCATCGAGGCGGGTGTTGATGGCGTTGAGCACGCCACCCGCGAGCGGCACGGCGTAATGCAGGGCCAGGAGCTCCGGCGTGTTGCCGGCGATGGCCGAGATCACATCCCCCTGCCCTATCCCGGCCCTGGCAAGTCCGGCCGCGAGGCGGCCGACGAGCTCGCCGAGCCCCGCATGGGTCAGCCGGCGGCCACCGGAGACGACCGCGAGCTTGTTGGGGAAGACCTCGATCGAGCGACGCAGGAAATCGAGCGGGGTGAGCGGGACGAAGTTGGCGGATCGCGGGGCGAGATGGCCATCGGTGCGCATGGCCTCATCTCCCGGCGCCGGCAGTTCGGCTTCTCGCCCGCCGGAGCTCCGCCCGCGCCACGGTGCGCAGATGCACCTCGTCGGGCCCGTCGACGAAGCGGAGCGCCCTGCCCCAGCTCCACAAGTACGCGAGCGGCGTGTCGTCGGTCAGGCCCATCGCACCGAACACCTGGATGGCGCGATCCAGGACCTCGGTCTGCAGGCGTGCCACCACGAGCTTGATCGCCGAGACCTCGGCCCTGGCCGCCTTGTTGCCGTCCCTGTCCATGAGCCAGGCCGTGCGCAGCACGTAGAGCCGGGCCTGGTCGATCGCCATGCGCGAGAGGGCGATCCAGTCCTGGATGTTGGCGAAGTCGGCGAGCGGACGGCCGAACGCCTCGCGGGCCATGGCACGATCGGTCATGAGCTCGAGCGCCAGCTCGCACTGGCCGATCGAGCGCATGCAGTGATGCACGCGACCGGGGCCGAGCCGCGCCTGGGCCAGGGCGAAGCCCTTGCCGACCTCGCCCAGAAGATTGGCGGCGGGAACGCGCACCTCCCGGAAATCGACCTCGCAATGCCCCTCGGGCGCCAGATGGCCCATGATCGGCAGGTTGCGGACGATCTCCATACCCGGCGAATCCAGAGGCACGATGATCATGGAGTGGCGGGCATGGGGATCGACTTCGGGGCGCTCGTCGGTGACGCCCATGAGGATGGCGAAGCGGCAGGCCGGGTGGAGGGCCCCGGTCGTGAACCATTTGCGGCCGTCGACGATGCAGACATCGCCGTCGCGGCGTATGGTGGTCCGAAGATTGGTCGGATCGGAGGAGGCGACCTCGGGCTCGGTGATGGCGACGCAGGAGCGGATGGTGCCCTCGAGCAGGGGCATGAGCCAGCGCTGGCGCTGCTCCTCCGTCGCGAAGAGATGCAAAAGCTCCATGTTGCCGGTGTCGGGGGCGCTGCAATTGAAGACCTCGGCCGCCCAGGGCACGCGGCCCATGATCTCGGCCAAGGGCGCGTATTCGAGATTGGCGAGGCGGGTGCCGGGCTCGTCCTCGCGCAGGCCCGGCAGGAAGAGGTTCCAGAGACCAGCCCTCCGCGCCTCGGCTTTCAGCGGCTCCAGGATCTCGAGGGCATGGCGACCTTCCGCGGCGGCGGCACGAAAGGCCGGATCGGCGGGCAGGACGTGCTCGGCCATGAAAGCCCGAAGCCGGTCCCGGAGGGCCTCGACCTCGGCGGAGAAGGCGAATTCCATCGATATCCCTTCCGGTCAGGCGTGGGCCACACCGTCGATCACCTCGACGGCGCGGCGGGCGAAGCGGGCCGAGAGGCGGCCGACCAGGGCGGCATTGTCCGCGGCGGCATTGCCGGCCAGGGCGCGGGCCGCGATACCCTCGAAGATGACGGCGAAGCGAAAGAGCGCCATGGCATGGTGGAAGGGCTGGAGCCGCTGCCCGTGGCCGGCATTCGCCTCATAGACCCGGAGGAACTCCGCTTCATCGGGGATGCCGAGAGCTTCCCGGTCGAGGCCCACGAGCCCGCCGAACTCGTTTGGGGTCGAGTGCCAGGCCATGGCGGCGTGCGCCAGGTCGGCGAGCGGATGGCCGAGGGTCGAGAGCTCCCAGTCGAGAATGCCGATGACGCGGGGCTCGGTCGGATGCAGCATCAGGTTGCCGAGCCGGAAATCGCCGTGGACGACGGTCGCCGTCTCGTCCTCGGGGATGTGGGCGGGCAGCCAGTCGACGAGCCGCTCGATGTCGGCGAGGTCGCGGGTTCTGGACAGCTCCCACTGGCGCGTCCAGCGCGCGATCTGCCGGCTGAAATAGCCGGCCGGCCGACCGAAATCGGCGAGGCCGATGGCGGCCCAGTCGACACTGTGCAGGCGGGCCAGGGTCTCCGCCATGGAACGGTAGACGGCGCGGCGCTCGCCCGCCCCGAAGCCGGGCAGCGCGTTGTCGTGGACGACCCGGCCGTCGAGCCGCTCCATCAGGTAGAAGGGTGTGCCGGTGACCGCCTCGTCGTCGGTGTAGAGGATGGTTCTCGGCACCGGCACGTCGGTCTCGCCCAGGGCCGTCAGCACGCGGTATTCGCGATCGACGGCATGGGCCGAGGGCAGGACCGGACCGTCCGGCTTCTTGCGCAGCACCAGCCGCCGATTCTCGTAAGTGACGAAGAAGGTCGGATTGGACTGGCCGCCGGCGATCCGCTCGATGCGCAGATCGCCCCGGAGCCCCGACAAGCGACTCCGAAGGAAGGAATCGAGGCGGGCGAGGTCGAGTTCGGCCATGGAGAAGGGAAGGTCCAGCTCGGGCGACAACCCTCTCCGCATAGCGCCCATCGCCCGCCAGCGCCACCACCGAAAGCCGCAAGGTCAGGGATCGATGGCGTCGAGGATGCGACCGGCCAGCGTCGGATCGTCGAGATAGCCGGCGATCCCGTGACGGTTGTCGGTGTGATTGTGGATCCCGGCATAGTTCTCGATGGCGGGTCGAACCGGGAAATGGCTCAGATCGAGCGGGTAGAGCGAGACGACGTCGCGCGGGTCGTAGGCGTTGAGCCAGAGGCCGACGCCACGGGGGCGCTCCAGCGGGCGGAACTCGTCGTTGATCGGCGCGATGCCCAGGGGCGATCCGACGGTGACGAAGAGCGGCACGTCGATCGCCCGGCGTTCCGTCAGCAGCACGTTGAAGGCAACGACGGAGCCCAGCGAGTGGCCCACGACGATGTTCGGGCGATCGGTGGCCAGCTTCTCCGCGACGATTGCGTCGATCGTGCGCTGCACGCCCGAGCGGGTGGCGTAGAGAAAGACATCGCGGGTGAAGGATTCGAGCGCCACTTGCGTCAACCCGCCGAAATAGTGGTCGATGGCCCGAAGAATCGCCAGCACCCACTCGGCATTGTACCAGGCTTTCGGTTTCGGATTGGCCCCGTACTCGGCATCGACCTGGGCATCGGTGATCCCGGCGCCGGTGCGGATGGCTTCGGCCACGGCCGCCTGGAACTCGAGAAACTCGCTGTCGATGCCCGGACCTCGGGTCCTTATGTCGTCGGCGAGCGGCAGGTCGAGCCTTGCGGCATACTCGTCGAGCAGCGTGGCATAGAATGGCAGCTCGACCTCGAGATCAGCCGGCAGTCGTCGCCCCGCCTTTGCGGCGCCCTCGGCCAGAGCCTGCAGCCACTCGTGTTTGACGACCGCCGGATCGCGGCCCCCCTGGGCCCGACCGTGAACGAGGACGAGACGCGGTCTCCGGCCCTGCGCCCGTGCCGTGCGGCAAGCCGCATGCCCGCCCGCTGCCAGAAGCAGGGCGTGAAGCTGGCGGCGGGACAGAGGCATCTTCATCCAAAGTGCTCCGGTCGCTCCCCATTCTCGTTCGGACTGACTTTGAGCCTGCCCCACTGTGGCAGGGCGCCCGTTTTTGCCGACTCGACGATGCTGGCGAGGGCCACAGGGCCGAACGTCGTCCACAAGCCCGGCCTGAGGTCGAACTCTTTGGCCGCGACGGACTCCGGCACATTCATTCCCGTTATTCGAAGCAGGTTCCAACCTTCGGCGAGGAGCGGGCAGAAGGGCACGCTGACGAAATTCCCGGACGGCGCCGACTGCGGCCCGAGCCGGGCCAGCATGGCATTGTCGAAGAACTGGGCGCCCAGCTCCTCGCGCATGTGAAGGAGCACACTGAGGACATGCTCCGCCAAGCCGGCACGGGAGTAGGCGTAGGCGGCGTAGAGGCCGAGTGTCGGGTCCAGCGTGTCGAGCGGGCGGATTTGGTTGGCCCAGGCGGAGGCCTGCGCCTCGCGGGTCTCGCGCGGGCCGTCGAAGCGGAAGGCGCCGACCCGCGCAGCGGCGGCGGCGATGGCTCGAAGCTTGTCGAGCTGTCCGCGCTGCGAGTCGTAGTCGGGGCGCAGCCGGTGATCAGCGCCGGGGACGTAAGCCACATTCGTGACGACACCCTTTTCGACGGTGACCGAGCCCACATGATCGGCGAGCACCGGCAGCACCGCACCTCCGCCATCCTCGAACTCGACGATCAGGCTCGCCGCCGGCGCCGCCTCAGAGCCCAGCGCCACGACGGCGGGCCTTTCGATGCCATCGCCGGTAGGCTGGAACGTCTCGTTCATCGAGATGCCGCCCAGCACGCGTCGCAACCGCGTCCCATGGATGGCGAGGCCGGAAGTGATGCCCTGATCGGCCGTGCCGGGATCACGCTCCAATGCGGCTCGGGTGCTGAGGAAGGTCTCGACGGTCTGGCGGCTCGCCGTCCCCTGGTCCGGCGAGGGCGCAAGCGACAGATCAGGGGCGAGGCGAGGCGCGCCCATACGCTCCAGCTCGAGATCGACGGCGTTGTCAAGCATCGAGGCCGCGGCTGGCTCGCGACACACGACGAGGCCGCTCCGGCCGGTTACCCGACCGATATAGGTCGTCCAGTCGGACTCGACGATAGGGGCCGGGTGCTGCTCCAGCAAGGGATCGACGCGCGCCAACCTTTCCGGAACCTTTTGCTGCAAGTAGCATTTGAGCGCACGATTAGGCACCACGTCGATCCCGCCCACCTTCTTGACCATCTCGGGAGCGGGTGCCGCATAGGCGTCCAGAAAGACATCCGTGAACAGGCCGATGGGGCGTTTGATGCTCTCGCCAACCGGGAGCTCATTCGATTCCTCACCCACCCGGGTAGCGTAAAAGATGTCCACCTCCGGTTGTATTCGGCCGCTAGAGCCGTCATTGGGGAAAATGACGCTGCCACGGACCCGTTGGGCCTGGAGGCTCGCGGCGGTGGAGCGGCACGCATCGGAGATGAAGACGACGTTCGCGATGCCCGTGTCACGCGCGAGGTGCAGACATTCGTCCAGGGACACGGCCGCGTTGACATCGCCCGGCGCATCCGTGAGCAGCCAGAACTCGCCGTAGCCCTGGACGAAGCCGTGTCCGGAGAAGTAGACCACGAGCTGGTCGAGCATGGGCCCACGGACCAGCGCGGAGATCGCATTATGGATCGGGGCCACCTCGACCGGCGCCGTGTCGTCGACGAAGCGGGTCACCTCGAACCCTTCGCCGTCCAGCCAATCGCCCACACGGTTGGCGTCGCTCACCGCGGCATTGAGCGGCGGCAAATCGCCCGTCTGGTTCACACCTATGACGACCGCCGCGCGGTCGCCCGGCGCCGCCAAGGCTCCAGTCGGCAGGACAGCGGGAAAGGCCGCTGCCCCGAGCAGCATCGTGCGGCGTGTGAGCGCAACCCGTCCTCGTGCGAGCGGCCACCTCCGGACCTCACCCATGATGCGGTCGTCCCGAGCCGAGCTACTCGTACACAGCGCTGGATAGGCTAGTACAAGATGCCCGGCCGTACAAATCACTGTCCACTCGCTGGTCGCGCTAGTCGCTTCTCGTTCTCGGTGCCGGGGCGGCGAGACCGGGGGTTCGAGCCGCCTCGGCGAGGTCGAGGCGGTAGAGGAGGAGGCCGCTCGTGACGATGACGGCGGCGCCGATGAGGGTCGTGGCGCTCGGCATGTCGGCGAAGACGACGTAGCTCGCGATCATCGCCCAGAGGAGCTGGACGTAGGTGAAAGGGGCCATTTTCGAGGCCTCGGCGCGCTGCAGCGCCATGATGACGAGGAGATGGCCGGCGGCGCCGAGGGAGCCGATGACGATGAAGAGGACCCATTGGGTCGGGGTCGGGGCCTGCCAGTGGAAGGGGACGACGAGGCTGAGCACGAGGACGCCGACGAGGCCGCCATAGAGGAGGGAGACGATGGGCTGGGCCTCGCGCACGATGCGTGTCGAGATCTGGTACAGGGCGTAGAAGAAGGCGCAGCCGAGCGCCAGGGCGGCGCCGAGGCCGAAGCTGCCGCCCTGCGGCTGTACTATGATCATGGCCCCGCCGAAGCCGAGGCCGATCAGGATCCAGCGCCAGGCGACGACCCGCTCGCGCAGCACGAGGACGGCGAGGCCGGCGACGAAGATGGGGGCGAGGAAGATGATCGAGGCGACCTCGGCGAGCGGCAGGAGGGCGAGCGCCATGAAGTTGGTGATGGTGGCGAGCAGGAGCAGGATGGAGCGGCCGATCTGGACCGCGACCTGGCCCGTGCGCACGACGCCCAAGAGGCTCTTGGGGAAGACCACGACGACGAAGGCGACGTGAAAGAAGTAGCGGGCCCAGGTGATCATCATCGGCCCGACTTCCGGCGTCAGGAGCTTGACCAGCGTGTTCATGACGACGAAGAGGACACCCCCGGCGATGACGAGGCCGAGGGCGATCAGGATCTGCCGCTGGTCAGGGGCCACCTCGGGCGCCGGGCGGCGTCAGGCGGCGACGAGGCCGTGCTCGACGGCGAGGCGCTTCAGCATGGTCATGCCGGGATCGAGCACCTCCTCGGCACTTTTCGCCACGGGCCGCCAGACGGAGAGGGCCTTGGCGAGGGCCGGCGGCATGTTGATGAAGGCCTCGCCGACGATATCACCCTCGAAGCCGATCTCGGCCAGGGCCGCCATGGTGGCTTTGAAGTCCACCGTGCCGGTGCCGGGCACGCCGCGGTCGCTCTCGGAGAGATGGATGTATCTCAGATGCGGGCCGGCGGCGAGGATGCCGTTTCTGAAGCCCTTCTCCTCGATGTTCATGTGGTAGGTGTCGAGATGGATCATGAGCGCCGGCTCGTCGATGCGCTCGATCAGCGCCACCGCCTGGGCGGCGGTGTTGAGGAGATGGGTCTCGTAGCGGTTGCAGGGCTCGAGGCCGAGGGTCATGCCGAGCTCGCCGGCGCGGCTGGCGACGGGCTTCAGCGCCTTTTCGATGTTCCGGTACTCGCTTTCGGTCGGCGGCACGCCCGTGGTGTAGCCGAGGGTCGAGAAGGTGACGCCGGAGAGGGTGTTGGAGCCGAGGCCGTTTGCCGCTTCCAGCGCCTTCATGAGGAAGGCCGTGGCCTTCTCGGGATGGAGGGGGGCCGTGACCTCGAACGGCAGGCCGAGCGAGCAGGTGGGGGCGATGCCGTGACGCTCGAAGAGGGCGCGGCTGTGCGGCACGTCGACGGCGTCGGGTTCGAGAAGGGCGATCTCGATGACGTCGAGGCCGTGGCCGGCGGCGACCGGCACCACCTTCTCCGCCGCCTCCCTGGTCCAGGCGGCCGTCCAGAGGCTGCTGTGCATGCCGAACCGAACCATTGCGTCTCCTCCCGGACGGCTGTTCACTCTGCGCCGGAGCCTAGAAGGCTTCGGCGGCTCGCGGAAGAGGCGGCAGGCGGATGATCGAGGTGGACTACGTGCGCACCATGGCGGGCTACAATGCCTGGCAGAACGAGCTCGTCCTCGAGGCGGCCGAGGCGGTCGGCGAGGCGGCACGGCGGGCCGAGCGGGGGGCGTTCTTCGGCTCGATCCACAAAACGCTCTGCCATCTGCTCTGGGCCGACCAGCTCTGGCTGCACCGCTTCGCCGGCACGCCGCCGCCCGCCGTCATGGACATTCCGGGCTCGGTCGGGCTCTGCGCCACGTGGGAGGAGCTCTCCGCCGAGCGGCGGCGCTTCGACGGGGTGATCCGGCAATGGGCCCTCTCGCTCGATCCCCTTTGGCTCGAGGGCGAGCTCACCTGGCATTCGGGGGCGGTCGGCCGCGAGGTGACGCGGCCGAAGGCGCTGCTCGCGGTGCATCTCTTCAATCACCAGGCGCATCACCGTGGGCAGGTGCACGCCATGCTGACGGCGGCCGGGGCGCGGACCGGTCCCAGCGATCTGCCGTTCATGCCGGAGACGTTCTGAAGGCGCTTCTTCAGGTGTCGAGATCGTCGATGAGCGGGCTCGGCTTCGCCAGCTTCTCGAGGGCCGGCCGGTCCTTGAGAAGGACCCTGGGCCCCTGCACCTCGACACCATGGGGTCCGAGCGTGGCGAAGGCGCGGGAAAGGTTCTCCGGGGTCATGCCCAGCCGGGCGGCGAGGGTCCGCTTCTCCACCGGGATCAGCACGCTCTCTCCGCTGGCGTGGCGCAGGAGCCAGTTGGCGAGGCGCTCGACGCCGTTGCGCAGCTTCTGGCTCTTCAGCTCCTTGACGGTGCGGCGGTAATCGCCGGCGAGCTCGGCGGTGACCGCGGTCATGAAGCCCGTATCGGCACGCATGACCTCGCGGACCGCTTGCGCCGGGACCATCAGGATGCGCGATCGCTCAAGCGTGCGGGCGGTCTGCAGATGGGCCTGGTCCAGGAGAACGGCGGCGATGATGAAGGTGCCGAAGGGGCGGACGAAGCCGAGCGTCGTCTCGCGGCCGCCATGGGCGGTCACCATCTCGACCATGCCCTCGACGAGGACGTGGAGGAAGTCGGCCGGGTCCTCGTCCTGGACGAGGACGAGGCCGGGCGGGAAGCGCTGCAGGAAGGCGCGCTCGAGGAGGGCGGTGAAGGACGCATCGGCGCAGTCGCGAAAAAGCGGCAGGGCGCGGATCTCGTCGATGTCCTCGGAGCGCATGGTTCTCCCGTCTCCCGCAGTCACGGCCTCGAAGGGGCCGCGGTGCCGCGGCATGGATTGATAAACAACAATTCGCCAAGCATCGTTTACAAGAGCCAGGGCGAATGAGCGCAATCGGAAGCTGCGCCAAGTTGTCCTCGTGAGTTATTTCGGCGGCAAATTCCCTCTCTTTTGATCTGGATCAACGTGGCGGCGCGGCCCCGCCGGTCTGATCGCCGGGCCGGTCGCCCGACGGGCGCCGGCAACATAGTGCAATTTCATTGAAGGCGGCACGATGCAGCAGATTGAGGGCGTCTCGCACGGCGATCAGAACCGCGCGCTCACGATGAGCACCATCGCCTTCACGGCGTGCTTCGCGGTCTGGACGATCTTCTCGATCATCGGCATCCAGATCAAGGAGGAGCTCGGCCTGAGCGAGACCCAGTTCGGCCTCTTGGTCGGCGTGCCGATCCTCACGGGCTCCCTGAGCCGCATCTTCCTCGGCATCTGGACCGACCAGTATGGCGGGCGCGTGGTCTATGTCGCGGTCATGGTGCTGGCGGCGGTGGCGACGCTGCTTCTGAACTGGGCCAATTCCTATCTGACGATGCTGCTGGCGGCGCTCGGCGTGGGCCTTGCCGGCGGGTCCTTCGCGGTCGGCATCGCCTATGTGGCGCGCTGGTATCCGGCCGGGAAGCAGGGCACCGCACTCGGCATCTTCGGCGTCGGCAATGTCGGTGCGGCGGTCACCAAGTTCTGCGCCCCCTTCATCCTCGTCGCCTATGGCTGGCAGGCGGTGGCCAATGTGTGGGCGATCGGCCTTCTGATCATGGCGGCGGTCTTCTGGTTCACGACGGCCGACGATCCGGTGCTGGTGGCGCGGCGGCAGCGGGGCGAGCGGCCGCGCGGCACGCTGCTCGAGCTCAGCCCGCTCGCCAGGCTGCAGGTCTGGCGCTTCTCGCTCTACTACTTCTTCGTCTTCGGCGGCTTCGTGGCGCTGGCCCTCTGGCTGCCGCACTACCTGATCGACCGCTACGGGCTGAGCATCGAGGCGGCCGGCATGATCGCCGTCTTCTACTCGGTGCCGGCGTCGCTCTTCCGCGCCTATGGCGGCCACCTCTCCGACCGCTACGGCGCCAGGTCGGTGATGTACTGGACCTTCGGCGTCTCGCTGCTCTGCCTCTTCATGCTCTCCTACCCGCCGACCGACTACACGATCCACGCCATCAAGGGGCCGATCCACTTCGAGACGGAGATGCATCTCGTTCCGTTCATCGTCGTGATCTTCATCCTCGGCTTCTTCATGAGCCTCGGCAAGGCGGCGGTCTACAAGCACATCCCGGTCTACTACCCCAACCACATCGGCGCCGTGGGCGGCCTCGTCGGCATGATCGGCGGGCTCGGCGGCTTCGTCCTGCCGATCGCCTTCGGCGTCATGAACGACCTCACGGGCATCTGGACGAGCTGCTTCGCGCTGCTCTTCGCCATCGTCGGCGTCTCCCTGCTCTGGATGCACTTCGCCATCCGGCGGATGGAGCACGAGGCGATGGGCAGGGCGCTCGGCACGCTGCCCGAGCTGCCGGAGTTCCAGGAGATCCACGATCCCTCGAAGCACATGGAGGGCAAGGCCGTCCTCACCGACTGGCGGCCGGAGGATCCGGCGTTCTGGGCGGAGCACGGCAAGGGCATCGCGAGGCGGAACCTGTGGATCTCGATCCCCTGCCTGCTCCTCGCCTTCGCGGTCTGGATGGTCTGGAGCGTCGTGGTCGCCAAGCTGCCGGCGGTGGGCTTCGAGTTCACCACGGGCCAGCTCTTCTGGCTCGCGGCGCTGCCGGGCCTGTCGGGCGCCACCTTGCGGATCTTCTACTCCTTCATGGTGCCGATCTTCGGCGGGCGGATGTGGACGACGCTGACCACGGCGACGCTTCTGATCCCGGCCTTCGGCATCGGCTACGCGGTGCAGGATCCGACGACTCCCTACCTGATCTTCCTCGTTCTCGCCCTGCTCTGCGGCCTCGGGGGCGGCAACTTCGCGTCGTCGATGGCCAATATCAGCTTCTTCTTCCCGAAGCGGGAGAAGGGCCATGCGCTGGCCCTGAATGCCGGGCTCGGCAATCTCGGCGTCAGCGTCATGCAGTTCCTGGTGCCGCTGGTGATCACGGCCGGCGTCTTCGGCACGCTCGGCGGCGAGCCGCAGGCGATTTCCGAGACGGGGCGACTCTGGCTGCAGAACGCGGGCTTCGTCTGGGTGCCGTTCCTGATCGTCGCCACGCTCGCGGCCTGGTTCGGAATGAACGACATCGCCGCGGCGCGGGCGTCCTTCGCCGAGCAGTCGGTGATCTTCAGCCGCCACCACAACTGGATCATGTGCTGGCTCTACACCGGCACTTTCGGCTCGTTCATCGGCTACTCGGCGGGCTTCCCGCTCTTGATGAAGACCCAGTTCCCGCAGGTCGACGCCCTGCAGTTCGCCTTTCTCGGCCCCCTCGTCGGCGCCGCTTCAAGGGCGCTCACGGGCTGGGTCAGCGACAAGTACGGCGGGGCGCGGGTCACGCTCTGGACCTTCGTGGGTATGATCGTCGCCGTTCTGGGCGTGCTCTTCTTCCTCGGCATCAAGGACCAGCCGATCGCCTTCTACGGCTTCTTCCTGATGTTCATGCTGCTCTTCCTCGGCACCGGGATCGGCAACGCCTCGACGTTCCAGATGATCCCGCCGACCATGCGCAAGGAGATGGACCGGCTGATGCCCGAGGCCGACGCCGCGGCACGGCAGCGCCAGTCCGAGAAGGAGTCGGCGGCGATCATCGGCTTCACCTCGGCGATCGCGGCCTACGGCGCCTTCTTCATCCCGAAGAGCTTCGGCACCTCGATCGCCATGTCGGGCGGGCCGGAGCTCGCCCTCTGGGGCTTCCTCGTCTTCTACGTCACCTGCGTCATCGTCACTTGGTACGTCTACACGCGGCCGGGCGGCCACCTCCACGACATCGAGCGCGAGCGGCGGACCTCATCCGCCGCCGTTCCCGCCAACTGAGCCGGAGAAACCGATGAGTCAATTCCTCGATCGCCTGACCTTCCTGGACAAGAAGGTCGACACCTTCGCCGGTGGCCACGGCATGACCACGTCGGAGAACCGGAGCTGGGAGGAGGCGTATCGCAAGCGCTGGCAGCACGACAAGATCGTGCGCTCGACGCACGGCGTGAACTGCACCGGCGGCTGCTCTTGGAAGATCTACGTCAAGAGCGGCATCGTCACCTGGGAGACGCAGCAGACCGACTATCCGCGGACCCGGCCGGACCTGCCCAACCACGAGCCCCGCGGCTGCTCGAGGGGTGCCAGCTACTCCTGGTACCTCTACTCGGGCGCCCGACTCAAATACCCGCTGATCCGCTCGCGCCTTCTGAAGAAATGGCGGGCGGCACGCGAGACCCTGTCGCCGGTTGCCGCCTGGGCCTCGATCGTCGAGGATCCGGCCAAGCGCGCCGACTACGTCAAGGTGCGCGGCCATGGCGGCATGGTCCGCATCCACTGGGACGAGGCGACCGAGATCATCGCCGCCGCCAATGCCCACACGATCAAGAAGCACGGCCCCGACCGGGTCGCCGGCTTCTCGCCGATCCCGGCCATGTCGATGATCTCCTACGCCTCGGGTGCGCGCTACCTGTCGCTCCTGGGCGGTGTCTGCCTTTCGTTCTACGACTGGTATTGCGACCTGCCGCCGTCGAGCCCTCAGACCTGGGGCGAGCAGACGGACGTGCCGGAGAGCGCCGACTGGTACAATGCCGGCTTTCTGATGCTCTGGGGCTCGAACGTGCCGCAGACCCGGACTCCGGACGCGCATTTCTACACCGAGGTGCGCTACAAGGGCACCAAGTCGGTCGTCGTCTCACCCGACTACGCCGAGGCGACCAAGTTCGCCGATCTCTGGCTGGCACCCAAGCAGGGCACCGATTCGGCGCTGGCCATGGCCATCGGTCACGTCATCCTGCGCGAATACCACCTCGACCGGCAGGTGCCCTATTTCGAGGACTACACGCGTCGGTACACGGACATGCCGATGCTGGTGCGGCTCGTCGAGCAGGACGGCAGGCTGGTGCCGGAGCGCCAGCTACGAGCAGCCGATTTCGCGGATGCCTTGGGCGAGGCCCATAATCCCGAATGGAAGACGGTGGCGATCGACGAGACCAGCGGCGAGATCGTCGTGCCGCACGGCTCGATCGGCCATCGCTGGGGCGATCAGGGCAAGTGGAACCTCGAGGAGAAGGCCGGTGACGGCCAAGCGATCCGGTTGCGGCTGACGCAGATCACCGATCCCGAGGAGGTCGTGCCGGTCGCCTTCCCCTATTTCGGCGGCCGGGCGAGCGAGCATTTCGTCTCGACGGATCACGGCGAGGTGCTGGTGCGCAACGTGCCGGCGAAGCGCGTCCAGCTCGCCGATGGCGAGGCGCTCGTCGCCACCGTCTTCGACCTCTTCTGCGCCAATTACGGACTCGACCGCGGGCTCGGCGGCAACCACGTGGCGACGAGCTACGACGACGACGTGCCCTTCACCCCGGCCTGGGCGGAGAAGGTCACGGGCGTCAGCCGCAACAAGATCATCACGACGGCGCGCGAGTTCGCGACCAACGCGGAGAAGACCAAGGGCCGGTCGATGGTCATCCTGGGCGCCGGTATCAACCACTGGTACCACATGGACATGACCTATCGCGGCATCATCAACATGCTGGTGATGTGCGGCTGCGTCGGCAAGTCGGGTGGCGGCTGGTCGCATTACGTGGGTCAGGAGAAGCTGCGGCCGCAGACCGGCTGGCTGCCGCTCACCTTCGCGCTCGACTGGGGCCGGCCGCCCCGGCAGCAGAACGGGACATCGTACTTCTACGCCCACAGCGACCAGTGGCGCTACGAGACGACCACCGCCGACGAGATCCTCTCGCCCCTCGCGCCCGCGGGCGACTGGCAGGCCTCGATGATCGACTTCAACGTGCGCGCCGAGCGGATGGGCTGGCTGCCCTCGGCACCCCAGCTCAAGCAGAACCCGCTCACCATCGCCGCGCGTGCCAGGGAGGCCGGACTCGAGCCGAAGGACTACGTGGCCAAGGCCCTGAAGGACGGCACGCTCGAGCTCTCCTGCCACGATCCGGACGATCCGGCGAACTGGCCGCGCAATCTCTTCGTCTGGCGCTCGAACATCCTGGGCTCCTCGGGCAAGGGCCACGAGTACTTCCTCAAGCACCTGCTCGGCACCTCGAACGGTGTCATGGGCAAGGACTTGGGTGCGGAAGGCGGGGTCAAGCCGAAGGACGTCAAGTGGCACGACGAGGCGCCCGAAGGTAAGCTCGATCTCCTCGTCACCCTCGACTTTCGCATGTCGACGACCTGCTGCTACTCGGACATCGTTCTGCCGGTCGCGACCTGGTACGAGAAGAACGACCTCAACACCACCGACATGCACCCCTTCATCCATCCCTTGTCGGCGGCGACCGATCCGGCCTGGGAATGCCGAAGCGACTGGGAGATCTACAAGGCGATCGCCAAGCAGTTCTCGGCCGTGGCACCGGAGGTCCTGGGCGTCGAGCAGGATGTGGTGCTGACCCCGATCCAGCACGACAGCCCGGGCGAGCTGGCGCAGCCCTATGGCGTCAAGGACTGGAAGAAGGGCGAGATCGAGCCCATTCCCGGCAAGACCATGCCGGCCGTGACGGTGGTGGAGCGCGATTATCCGAACATCCACAAGCGCTACACCGCGCTCGGGCCGCTGATGGAGAAGATCGGCAATGGCGGCAAGGGCATCGCCTGGAAGACCGATCACGAGGTCGATCTCCTGCGGGCGCTCAACGGTGCGGTGACAGAGGAAGGTCCGACCAAGGGCATGGCCAGGATCGATACCGACATCGACGCCACGGAGGTGGTGCTGACGCTCGCCCCCGAGACCAACGGCGAGGTCGCGGTCAGGGCCTGGGAGTCGCTCTCGAAGATCACCGGCCGCGAGCACGCGCATCTGGCGTTGGTCAAGGAGGACGAGAAGATTCGCTTTCGCGACATCGTAGCCCAGCCGCGCAAGATCATCTCCTCGCCGACCTGGTCGGGCGTGGAGAGCGAGAAGGTCTGCTACAATGCCGGCTACACCAATGTCCACGAGCTGATCCCCTGGCGCACGCTCAGCGGACGCCAACAGATCTATCAGGATCACGACTGGATGCGCGCCTTCGGCGAGACCTTCGCCACGTGGAAGCCGCCGATCGATCCCAAGGCGGTGGCGAGCCTGCACCGCACGAGGTCGAACGGCAACACCGAGATCGTCCTGAACTTCGTCACCCCGCATCAGAAGTGGGGCATCCACTCCACCTACACCGACAACCTCCTGATGCTGACGCTGAGCCGGGGCGGGCCGATCATCTGGATCAGCGAGGTCGACGCCAAGGAGGCCGGGATCGTCGACAACGACTGGGTCGAGGTCTTCAACGTCAACGGAGCGCTCACCGCCCGGGCGGTGGTTTCGCAGCGGGTCAACCAGGGCATGATGCTGATGTACCATGCCCAGGAGAAGATGGTGAACACGCCGGGCTCGGAGATCACCTCGCGGCGCGGCGGCATCCACAACTCGGTGACCCGGACGATGCTCAAGCCGACCCACATGATCGGCGGCTACGCCCAGCTCGCCTACGGCTTCAACTACTACGGCACGGTGGGCTCCAATCGCGACACGTTCGTCATCATCCGCAAGATGAGCGAGATCGACTGGCGCGACCGGCCGCTGAACCGCCCGGCTTACGAGGAAACGTCGAAAACCGAAGGCATGCCCGCCAGTGTGGAGGCAGCAGAATGAAGATCCGCGCCCAGATTGCGATGGTGCTCAATCTCGACAAGTGCATCGGCTGCCACACCTGCTCGGTGACCTGCAAGCAGGTGTGGACCAATCGCGAGGGCATGGAATATGCCTGGTTCAACAATGTCGAGACCAAGCCCGGTATCGGCTATCCCAGGGAGTGGGAGAATCAGAAGAAGTGGAACGGAGGCTGGGTTCGCAAGGCTAACGGCGGCATCACGCCGAAGCTCGGCGGCAAGTGGCGGATTCTCGCGAAAATCTTCGCCAATCCGGATCTGCCCGAGATCGACGACTACTACGAGCCTTTCACCTTCGACTACGAATACCTGCAGAGTGCGCCCGAGGTCGAGGCGGCGCCCACCGCCCGGCCGCGTTCGCTGATCACCGGCGAGCGCATGGAGAAGATCGTGTGGGGGCCGAACTGGGAGGAGATCCTGGGCGGCGAGTTCGCCATGCGGTCGAAGGACATCAACTTCGAGAACGTGCAGAAGGAGATCTACGGCGCCTTCGAGAACACGTTCATGATGTACCTGCCGAGGCTGTGCGAGCACTGCCTCAACCCGAGCTGTGTCGCCGTCTGTCCGTCGGACGCGATCTACAAGCGCGAGGAGGATGGAATCGTCCTGATCGACCAGGAGCGCTGCCGCGGCTGGCGGATGTGCGTCTCGGGCTGTCCCTACAAGAAGATCTACTACAACTGGGCGTCGGGCAAATCCGAGAAGTGCATCTTCTGCTATCCGCGCATCGAGGCCGGCCAGCCGACGGTCTGCTCGGAGACCTGCGTCGGTCGGATTCGCTATCTCGGCGTTGTGCTCTATGACGCCGACGGGATCGAGGCGGCGGCCGCCACGGCGAACGAGCAGGATCTCTACGAGGCGCAGCTCCGGCTCTTCAAGGACCCGAACGATCCCGAGGTGATCGCCCAGGCGCGTGCCGACGGCGTGCCCGAGGCCTGGCTCGAGGGGGCGCGCCGGTCGCCGATCTGGAAGCTGGCGATGGACTGGAAGGTCGCCTTCCCGCTCCACCCCGAGTACCGGACCCTGCCGATGGTCTGGTACGTGCCGCCGCTCTCGCCGATCCAGGCGGCCGCCGAGGCCGGGCAGATGGGGGTCGATGGCGACATGCCGGACGTGCGCTCGCTGCGCATTCCCCTGAAGTATCTCGCCAATCTGCTCACCGCCGGCAAGGAGGGGCCGATCGTGCGCTGTCTCGAGCGGATGCTGGCGATGCGCGCGTACATGCGCGCGAAGACGGTGGACGGGGTGATCGACGAGGCGATCGCCGAGCGTGTCGGCCTCAAGGGCCAGGACATCGAGGACATGTACGAGCTGATGGCGATCGCCAATTACGAGGACCGCTTCGTAATTCCGACCGTGCATCGCGAGCGGGGGATCGATCCTTACGAGCTGCGCGGCAGTTGCGGCTTCTCCTTCGGCAATTCCTGCTCGGGCGGGACGAGCGACGCGACGCTCTTCTTCGGCGCACCGACGCGCAAGAAGCCGAAGACACCGATGGAGGTTTCCTGATGGCCAAAGCCGGCGCACGTTCCTACAAGGCGCTCTCGGCGCTTCTCACCTATCCGACGGCGGAGCTGCAGGCGGCATCTGGCGAGATCCGGGCCGTTCTCCACCAGGAGCGGCTGGTGCCGGGACATGCCCTCTCGGGGCTCGACCGGCTGATCGCCGAGCTCGCGTCGCTCGATCTCTACGAGCTGCAGGAGCGCTACGGCCTGCTCTTCGACCGGTCGCGCTCGCTTTCGCTGCATCTCTTCGAGCACGTCCACGGCGAGAGCCGCGATCGCGGGCAGGCAATGGTCGATCTCGCCGCCCATTACGAGCGGCACGGCTATTGGATCAGGGCGAACGAGCTGCCGGACTTCCTGCCGCTCTTCCTCGAGTTCCTGAGCGTCCTGCCGCGTGACGAGGCACATGGACTGTTGCAGCAGCCCCTGCCGGTCCTGGAGGCGCTCGAGGAGCGGCTTCGGCGTCGCGGCTCGATCTATGTGGCGGTTTTCGTGGCGCTGCTCGCGATCGCCGGCGGCAAGGCGGCCTCGGCGCCGCTCGCCACCGCCACGGACGACGATCCGGACGATCTCGAGGCGCTCGATGCCGCCTGGGAGGAGGCCGCCGTCACCTTCGGCCCGGAGGGCTTCGGCGGCGCGGACGATGCCTGCGGCAAGAGTCGGCTCGTCACCCGCATTCGCGCTGCGATCCGCAGCGTCCACGACCGCAGCGCCTGAGGAGAGACCCCATGGCGACCTGGTACAACACGTTCTTCTTCGGCATCTATCCCTATATCGCTCTCGCCGTGCTGTTCGTCGGCTCGATCATCCGCTACGACCGGGAGCCCTATTCCTGGCGGTCGGGCTCGAGCCAGATGCTGCGCAAGAGGCAGCTCTTCTGGGGCTCCAACCTCTTTCATTTCGGCATCCTCTTCCTCTTCTTCGGCCATTTCGTGGGGCTCTTGACGCCACACTGGGCCTATGCCTGGCTGATCAGCGCGCATGACAAGCAGATCCTCGCCGTGGTCTCGGGCGGCATTGCCGGGCTGGTATGCTTCATCGGCCTCTCGATGCTGCTCCACCGCAGGCTCACCGACGCGCGCATCCGCACGACCAGCACGACCATGGACATCGCCATCCTGGTCATCCTCTGGGTGCAGCTCCTTCTGGGCCTTTTGACCCTGCCCTTCTCGATCATCCACAGTGACGGTTCCACGATGATGGTGCTCGCCGAGTGGGCGCAGCGCATTCTCACCTTCCGCGGCGACGCGGCGATCCTCGTCTCGGGCGTGAACTGGCCCTACCAGGTCCACATCATCCTCGGCCTCACCATCTTCCTGCTCTTCCCGTTCAGCCGGCTCGTCCACATCTGGTCGGCGCCGATCCGCTATGTCTGGCGGCCGGGGTACCAGGTGGTGCGGCGCGCCGGTGCCGACTGGCAGGTTCCGGGGCCGGTCGGGCGGCCCAGGATCGAGGCCCGCGCCGAGCCGATGGAGCCGGCGGAGTGAGCGGCATGCGCATCTTCGACCTCGAGAGTCGTCCGAGGCTGCGCCCGCAGCCGGCGATCTCGGTCAACGGCACGGTGATCGAGCAGTCGGCCATCGCCCGCGAGGCGCAGCATCATCCGGCGGGCTCCGCGCGCGAGGCGGGCGAGGCGGCGGCGCGGGCCCTGGTGATCCGGCATCTCCTGCTGGAGGAGGCGGAACGGCTCGGCATCGTGGGTGTGCCGGAGACCGACGGCGAGGGCCGGCGCGAGACGCCGGAGGAGGCCCTGATCTCGACCCTGCTCCGCCAGGAGGTGCAGGTGCCGGAGGCCGACAGCGAGACCGCGCGGCGCTTCTACCTGCAGAACGAGGCGCGGTTCAAAAGCGAGGACGTGTTTGAGGCGGCGCACATCCTCTTCTCCGCCGACCGCAGCGATTCCGAGGCTTTCGGGCGGGCGCGCGAGCGGGCCCTGGCGGCGCTCGGGGTCCTGCGGGAGGCGCCGGAGCGGTTCGGGGAGCTGGCGCGCGAGCTCTCGGCCTGCCCCTCCGCCTCGGCCGACGGCAATCTCGGCCAGGTCACGGCGGATTCGGTGACGCCCGCCTTCGCCGAGGCGCTTCGGCTGGCCGAGCCCGGCCGGGTGCACGACGAGCCGGTGGAGACGCCTTACGGCGTGCACGTGCTGCGACTCGAGCGGCGCATCGACGGGCGGGTGCTGCCGTTCGAGATGGTCGAGGAGCGGATCAGGGAGTGGCTGGCCGCCCGGGTGTGGCAGACCGCGGTGCGCCAGTACGTCTCGATCCTGGTGGGCCGGGCCGAGATCTCGGGCATCGAGCTCGGCGGCGCCAGCTCGCCTCTGGTGCAGTAGCGGGGCCCGCGGGGATGCTGGGCGAGCTGGTCGAGCATCTGGCCGAGCCCGGGGTCGCCGAGGCGGCCTTGGTCGAGGCCGGGAAGATGGGTCTCCTGGCCCGGCTGACGGAGGCGGCTGCCGGGTTCGATGCGGAGGTCGGCGATCTCGTCTCCTTCGTCGTCCGAAGCTGGCTCGCACGGGCGGATGACGACGCCTGGGTCCAGCTCATGGCGGCCATGAACAGGAGCGAGACGCCGGGTCTCGCGGCGCTGGTCCTGATGCTCGAGCAGGCGCTGGCCGAGCTCGAGGCGGCGCCGGCCGGCTGAGGGCCCTCATGTCCGAGGGTCGGCCGCGCGAGACGCTGGATGCCCTGCCGGTGAGCCTCCTGCGCCGGCCGCTCGACTATCTCATGGCCGATCATCATCGCCAGCGCGTGCTCTGCCGGCTGGCCGACGAGCTGGCGGCGGCGGGTGGCCCCGAGGTCGAGCTGGCGCTGACGCTCGGCAACTTCATCGCGCGCGACATGGCGATCCACGTCATCGACGAGGAGCAGGATCTCTTCCCGCTCTTGCGCCGCCGGGCGGTGCCGGAGGACGCGATCGACGCCATTCTGGGCCGCCTCGCCGCCGAGCACGCGAGTGCCGGGGTGCTGGTGGCGCGGCTCGGCCGGGCGCTCGGCGAGGCGGCGCTGAGCGGCCGGCCGCTCGATCGGTCGACGCGGCGCGATCTGGTCGAGCTCGCCCGCGGCGAGCGGGAGCATCTGGCGCTTGAGAACGCCATCGTCATGCCGCTCGCACGGTTGCGTTTGACGGAGAGCGATCTGCGTGCTCTCTCCCTGCGCATGGCCGCGCGCCGCGGTCTCTTCATCGACGATCCGGACCCCGCCGCCGCATGATCGACGACCTCTTCCGCAACAACCGCGCTTGGTCGATCGCCCGCCAGGAGCGCGATCCCGATTTCTTCCCGCGGCTGGCCCGGCAGCAGCGCCCCGAATATCTCTGGATCGGCTGCGCCGACAGCCGGGTGCCGGCCAACGAGATCGTCGGGCTCGACCCGGGCGAGCTCTTCGTCCATCGCAACGTCGCCAACCTGGCGCCGCCCTCGGACATCAATTTCCTCTCCGTGCTCTCCTTCGCCGTGACGGTGCTCAAGGTGGAGCACGTCATCGTCTGCGGCCATTACGGCTGCGGTGGCGTGCGCGCCGTGATGCTCGACGAGCGCAACGGCATCGTCGACCACTGGCTGGAGCCGGTGCGCGGCACCTACCGGCGGAACGCGCCGAGGATCGACGCGATCCGCAGCCTCGACGACCGGATCAACGCGCTCTGCGAGCTCAACGTCCAGGACCGCGTGCAGGACGTGGCCGCCACGACCATCGTCCGCGACGCCTGGGCGCAGGGCCAGCCACTCGCCATCCACGGCTGGATCTACGGCCTCGCCGACGGCCTCCTGCGCAACCTCGACGTGACCCTGCGGGCCCCGCCCCAGGGCCAGGGAACCGCTTCCAGCACCTGATACCGTCCCCTGGCGGCGGCGATGACCGCCCCAGGGTCGGCGTTACGTGGCGAAAGCCGCGCGTATCGTTTCGATCGGCATATAGACCGTCAGATCGGGTTCACTTAAACGGGAAAAACCAAGACCTTCATAGTAATCTCGCACCTTCTCGTTCAAGGAATGGATCAACATTGCCCGAAAGCCGATTATGTCTGAGGCGCTTATCGCCTGAATCAGGGAATGGCGAAGGATGTCTGTACCCAATCCGCGATTCTGAAATCTCTTGTCTACGGCAAGCCTTCCAAGAACTATGACCGGTATCGGATCAGGCATATTACGTTTGATTCGAGACGGGAAAGGACGTCTGTCCACACTTCCGGCACTCAAGCAGTAATATGCGGCGACATTGCCAGAGTTGACAACCACATATGTTCGCGAGCTCAGGCCATCGGATTTTCTTGCGCGCCTGGCGAGCCATTTGTTCAAGGATGGCTCGCCACAATCGAAACCGGAAAGCACGACAGGACCTGCTTCGGACAGTGCCTGCGGGGCAGAAAGCGGACTTGCTACTCCCAGGCGGGCTTCCTGGCCGCGATCGCTTTGAGGCACGTGCTCGGCTCCGGAGGATTATCCAGAGCCGCTACAAAAGCGTCATAGGCGGGTTCCGACAAGGAAAAGACAGCTCGATCGAGCAAAACCTCACTCGCTCGCTCGGAGGCGGCTTCAACGATGAACGCAGTCCGGTCCTTGTGCACGAGCGAAGTGGCCCGATCGATGAGCTCGATCGCGGCTGCGGGGAACCGAAACGTCATGGAACGTCTTTCTTCTCGAGGCGAAAAAAGGGCAGACATGGTGTTCGCTCGCTTTCGGTATCGCATATAGATGGCTTTATATGAGGACTCCGGCATTACGTTGTCAATACATTATTGCAGTTAAGGAAAGGTTGCGGTGGATAATCATTTGCACTAAGTTTGCCTTTACTTCATGATGAAATTGCTTTTAAAATCAATAGATTATTGAATGATTTCTGATTGATCGAAATTGATTTCGATGCATGGTTGTGATTTAAGTTATTGATACAAAAGGTATTTTTATGTTCGATTAAATCAACCAATATAAGCCAAAGTTTATCTGTTGAGAAAACCCCTAATCCCCAGCCGTTTGGTCGCTCGGCCCAGCATGGCGGGATTGTCACCAAACATCGCGGCCCCGCACTTCCACGTCAGAGAACGGGCAGCGGCGAGACGCCGAAGAGGGTCGGGTGGACGAGGATCACGGCGACCCAGATGAGGAGGGCGAGCAGGACGCGGCGCGGGGGGAAGATTTGGGCCAGGGGCGGCAGGGGGGTGCTGCCGGGGAGGAAGGCGGTGCGTCGCGCGAGGGCGAACCAGCGCGCCTCGCCCCACCGCTGCCGATGGCGGCGATCGAACAGCACCATGCCGAAGGCGGCAAGGGTGCCGAGGCCGCCGAAGAGGACGAGATGGGCGAGATCGCCGTTGGGCACGATGTGGGCAGCGGCCCAGAGCACCATGGCGAGCAGCAGGGGGTGGCGGGTGAGTGCCGTTATGCCCGGACGGTCCGGATCGAAGACGAGCCGGCTGCTGCCGCCGAGCGAGAACGGGTTGGCCACGGCCGTTCCGCAGGTGGCGATGAGAAGGGCCACCGGCATCACGATGTTGGGGACCCAGAGCTGCCAGCGGGCCTGGCTCCAGAGCGACACGTAGGGCGCCCTGCCGGCGGCCAGGATCAGCCAGTAGAAGAGCAGGAGCGAGATCAGGGAATAGACCACGAGATAGCCCCGCTCGCCTAGCAGGCCGGTCAGGCGGGCGCGGATGCCGGTGCGCGGCGGGACGGCGTGGGCGGCAACGAAGACGAGGATCGCCAGACCGTATTCCAGCCAGCCCGTCATGAGGCCCTGGCCACGTCCAGGACCGACGGCCAGGCGCAATCGGCGATGGTCACCTGCTCGAGCTCGGCGACGAAGACCTCCCTGGCACGCGCCAGATGGCCCCTGAGCCGGCAGCACGGGGCGAGCGAGCAGGCGCCGCCATCCTCGCGGAAGCACTCGACCAGCGCGCGGCGCCCCTCGAGCTGGCGGACCACGGCGCCAATCGTGATGGCTTCGGCCGGGCGGGCCAGTCGGAACCCGCCACCGGCACCCCGGGTTGTGCTGACGTAGCCGGCAGCGGCCAGTGCCCGGACCACCTTGGTCAGATGGTGGCGGGAGACGGCGAGCTCTCCGGCCAGCGCCTCCGTGGTCACCACACGGTCCGGCGCTCCGGCGAGCCGCATGAGGACCCGCAGGCCGAAATCGGTGAAGGCAGTGAGACGCATCGCCGCTCCGTGGCAAATCGGTATTGAAAATACCGTTTAAAGGAAGTGGAGTGCGCTCCGCAATCCCGACCGTCACTTTCCGCACTTTCCGCAAACTCGGGGACCACGCATGAGTGCCACGACCGCCGAGCGAATCCGCGCGCACCAGGGACCAGCGGTGCTCGGCCTCGGCTTTCGCCCGTTCTTCCTCGCCGCCGGCCTCTGGTCGGCCTTGGCGATGCTGCTCTGGCTGATGATGCTGACCGGCAGCTTCGACCCGCCGATCGGTCTCGCACCGGTCGACTGGCACGTCCATTCCCTGCTCTACGGCTTCGTTCCGGCCACCGTCACCGGTTTCCTGCTGACCGCCGTGCCCAACTGGACGGGGCGGCTGCCGGTCACCGGCACGCCTTTGCTCTGGCTGGTTCTCATCTGGCTCGCCGGCCGCCTGGCCGTGCTCTTCGGCGGTGTCCTGGGCCCGTACCCGACCGCCCTCGTCGATCTCGCCTTTCTGGGGGCGGTCTTCGCCGTGATCCTGAGGGAGCTCCTGGCCGGCCGCAACAAGCGCAACCTGCCCGTGCTCATGCTGGTCGGCCTGCTCTTCATCGGCAACGCGCTCTTCCATCTCGAGGCGGCGCGGACCGGCGCCGCCTATTACGGCACCAGGATCGGCATCATGGCGATCATGATGCTGATCATGCTGATCGGCGGACGCATCATTCCGAGCTTCACCCGCAACTGGCTGGTCAAGCGCGGTCCGGGCCGGCTGCCGGCCTCGTTCGGCCGCTTCGACCAGATCTGCCTCGCCGCCGCCGGCGTGGCCTTCGCCCTCTGGGTGGCGGCACCGGAGCTCTGGCTCACGGCCTGGCTCGCCGGAATCGCCGGCATCCTCCACATCCTCCGCCTCGGCCGCTGGGCCGGCCATCGCAGCACGCCCGAGCCCCTGCTCCTCGTCCTGCACGTCGCCTATGCCTTCGTGCCGCTGGGCTTCCTCCTGGTCCTGTTGGCGCATCTCCTGCCCGCTGCCGTCATGCGGGTGGCGGCGATCCACGCCTGGCTCGCGGGCGGCGTCGGGCTCATGACCCTGGCCGTCATGACCCGGGCGAGCCTCGGCCATTCCGGCCGGCCGCTGACCGCCGACGGGCTGACCACCGCCGTCTATGGCGCGCTCTTGGTGGCGGCCCTTTCGCGCATCCTGGCCGGCACCTCGCTCGAGATGCCGGGCCTCCTGCACCTGGCGGGAACGGCCTGGATTCTGGCCTTCGGTGGCTTCGCGATCGTCTATTGGCCGGTCCTGACCCGGCCCGCCATCAAGGCGCGGCCTGCGGCGCCGGCGCCTCGAGCGCGGCGCTGATCCACAAGCCGCTTACTCGCCGGCGTTGCGCTCGGTCGGTGCGGGGACGGCGGATGCCGGCCTGACGAGAAGCTGGCTCGCCACGGCGAGGGCCACGAGGGCAAAGCCCATGATGTCGGTCATGAGTCCGGGCTTGATCAGGACGACGGCGGCGGCGAGGAGCAGGCCCCGCTCCCAGAGCCGGGCGGGGCCGAAGAAGAAGTGCTGGTGCAGGGCCGCGGCGAGGCAGGTGACGCCGATCGTGGCGGTGACCGCCGTCAGGGCAATCCGCTGCCAGTCGCCGATCAGCAGCAGGGACGGGCCGAAGACGAACATGAAGGGGATGATGTAGCCGGTGAGCCCGAGCTTGATCGCCGCCCAGGAGCTTTCCATGAGCCCGGCGCGGCTGATCGCGTTGGCGGCGTAGACGGCCATGGCGACGGGCGGGGTGATGGCCGAGAGCACGGCAAAGTAGAGGACGAAGAGATGCGCCGCCTCGACCTCGACGCCGAGCTTGACCAGGGCCGGGACGAGCAGTGCCACCTGGACGATGTAGGCCGGGGTGGTCGGCAGCCCCATGCCGAGCACGATGCCGGCGGCCATGGTGAGCACCAGCGCCGCCAGGAGCGTGTTCTGGGCCAGGGCGAGGACGATATTGGTGAAGGCGAGGCCGAGGCCGGTGAGCGTGATGGTGCCGATGACGATGCCGGCGCAGGCGCAGGCGAGTGCCACGACGACGGTGTTGCGGGCGCCGGCCTCGAGCGTCTCGATCAGCACGGGCAGCGTGAAGGTGCGCCGCGTCGTCGCCCTGAGCCAGGTGGCCGGCACCACCGAGACGATGCCGCAAAGCGCGGCGTAGGCGGCACTGTAGCCGGCGAGCAGCACGGCGATGATGACGGCGAGCGGCAGGAAGAGGTGGCCGCGCTCGAGCAGGACCGCCTTCAGGCGCGGCAGGTCGGCACGCGGCAGGCCGACGAGGCCGGTGCGGCGCGCCTCGAAATGCACCGCCATGAAAACCGCGATGTAGTAGAGCAGCGCCGGCAGGAGCGCCAGAGCCGCCACGGTGAGGTAGCTGGTGCCCAGGAATTCGGCCATGACGAAGGCGGCGGCCCCCATGATGGGTGGCATGAGTTGGCCGCCGGTCGAGGCCACGGCCTCGACGGCACCGGCGAAGGCGGGGCGGTAGCCCGAGCGCCGCATCAGCGGAATGGTGAACGTGCCGGTGGTCATGACGTTGGCGACGGCGCTGCCGGAAACCGTGCCGAAGAGCGAGCTCGTGATGATCGCCACCTTGGCCGGCCCGCCCGAGGTGTGGCCGGCGAGGGCGAGCGCGAAGTCCATGAAGAGCTGGCCGGCGCCGGAGCGCTCGACGAAGGCGCCGAAGAGGATGAAGAGCATCACGTAGGTGGCGGAGACGTAGATCGGGATGCCGAAGATGCCTTCGGTCGTCAGATAGAGCTGGTCGAGCATGATGCCGACCGACTGGTTGCCCCAGGTGAGCCCGTAGAGCACGAAAAGGCCGGCCGTGGCGGTCAGCGCCCAGCCGGTGGCGCGCCGGGTCGCCTCCATGACGAGCAGGACGAGAGCGATGCCGAAGACGTAGTCCCAGAAGAGAGGGTCGTCGACATAGTACATCCGGTTGACGATGTAGTTCAGGTTCCAGGTGGGATAGAGCGCTGCCGCGACCGCCACGACGAGAAGGGCGAGATCGAGGATGCCCGGCTCGCCGGCGGTGCCGCGCCAGCCGGGCATGGTCAGGAAGGCGAGCGCCAGCACGAAGGCGAGGTGCAGGCCGCGCATGACATAGGCGTCGGGCGGCCCGACGAAGGCGACGTAGAGGTGGAAGAGCGACATCGCCACGCCGATCACGGTGATCGAGAGGCGCGTGATCCGTGGCGACAGCCGCATGGCTGGCATGCCTCGAGCGAGGTCGCTTCCCGGTCGCGTCCTTCTAGAGCGCCCCGTGCTCCTCGTAGAAGCGGGCGGCCCCCTCGTGCATCGGCACGCCGGTATCGGAAGCCATGACCTCGAGGGAGGTCTTGTCCATGGCCTTGACGATCGAGACGAGGTCCGCCTTGTTGTCGACCATGCCTTGGAGGATGGTCTGGACGATTTCCGGATCGAGGTCGCAGCGGGCGATGACGTGGGTGGCGTAGCCGATCACGTCGACATCCTCGTCCTGGCCCGGATAGCTGCCGGCCGGGATGGTGAGCCGGGCGTAGCCCGGGTTGAGCTCGCGCATGGCCTCGAAGGTGTCATCGGAGAGCTCGATGAGCCGGATGTCGCGAGCCGATGCGAGATCCATCACGGCCGATGCCGGCACCATCGTGCCGAGCATGAAGAGCTGGGCGTTGTTGTCCTTCATCAGCGACACGGCGTCGGTGTAGGAGACGAAGCTCACCTGGCTCATGTCGTCATAGGAGAGGCCCAGCACATCGAGGAGCTGCGCGCCGATCGCCTCGGCGGTGTTGCCCTTGGGCTGGACGGCGATCGACTTGCCCTTGACGTCGGCCATGGTCTCGATGCCGGAATCGGCGTTGGCGACGATCTGGAAGTATTGCGGGTAGAGGGTGCCGACATTGCAGACGTTCTCGGCCGGGGCCTCGAAGGGCGGCCGGCCGTTGACCGCGTCGACCGTCGAGATCGAGTTGGCGAAGCCCATGTCGGCCTTGCCCTGCGCCACGGCGAGGACGTTGGCGATGCCGGCGCCCGGCAGGACCTGGACGTTGATGCCGCTCTGGCCGGCGATATTGGCGATGGCGCCGCCGAGCGGGTACCAGGAGCCGCCCTGCGGCCCTGTCATCAGCTTGACCTGCTGCGCCTCGGCCCCGTTCCAGGCGAAGCCGGCGAGGCCGAGGCCGACCGCCAGGGTGACCAGGCCACGTTGCGTCTTCATCTCTCGCTCCCCAATCGATTGCGCCCGAGGCGCTCCTTCATCCCCCGCCAGTGTGCCCGAGGGAGCCTCGGGCGCAAGCCTCAATCGCCCAATAGCCGTCGGTGCCAGGCGACATGGTCGGCCATGAAGCTCGCCATGAAGTAGTAGGAATGGTCGTAATCGGGCTGGCGGCGCAGCTCGAGCGGGATGCCGGCGGCGGCACAGGCGGCCTCCAAGAGCTCGGGCTTGAGCTGGCTTTCGAGGAAATTGTCGCCGAGGCCCTGATCGACGAGGATCCGGTCGACCCTGGCACCGTCCTCTATGAGCGCGGTCGCGTCGTGGGCGCGCCAGCTCGCGCGCTCGGGCCCGAGATAGCCGGAGAGCGCCTTCTCGCCCCAGGGGCAGCGCATGGGCGAAGAGATCGGTGCGAAGGCCGAGACGGAGCGGTAGAGCTGCGGGTTCTTCAGCGCCAGGATGAGGGCGCCGTGGCCGCCCATCGAGTGGCCGGCGATGCCCTGTCGCGCGGAATCGACGGGCAGCTCGGCGGTCACCAGCGCCTGCAGCTCCTCGGTGACGTAGCTCGCCATGCGGTAGTGGTCGGACCAGGGCTCGACCGTCGCGTCGACGTAGAAGCCGGCGCCCGAGCCGAAGTCGTAGGCGTCGTGCTCGCCCGGCAGATCGAGGCCGCGCGGGCTCGTGTCCGGGCAGACGACGATAAGGCCGTCGGTCGCGGCCGGCCCCTGGAAGCCGGCCTTGGTGGTGGCGTTCTCCCAGGTGCAGGTGAGGCCCGAGAGCCACCAGAGGACCGGGCAGCGGTGGCCGCTCTCGGCTGCCGGCGGCAGGTAGACGGAGAATTCCATGTCCGTCCGGGTGGTGGCGGAGGCGTGGCGGTAGACGGCCTGGACGCCGCCGTGGCAGCGATGCGCCTCGATGGGCTCGATGGCCATGTCAGTAGACCACCACGCCGCGGATCGACTTGCCCTCGTGCATGAGGTCGAACCCCTTGTTGATGTCGCCGAGCGGCATGGTGTGGGTGATCAGGTCGTCGATGTTGATCTTCTTCTCCATGTACCAGTCGACGATCCTCGGCACGTCGGTGCGGCCTCTGGCGCCACCGAAGGCGGTGCCGCGCCAGACCCGGCCGGTGACGAGCTGGAAGGGGCGGGTCGAGATTTCCTGGCCGGCGCCGGCGACGCCGATGATCACGCTCTCGCCCCAGCCCTTGTGGCAGCATTCGAGCGCCTGGCGCATGGTCTTGACATTGCCGATGCACTCGAAGCTGTAGTCGGCGCCGCCTTTGGTCAGCTCGACGAGGTGGGCGACGACGTCCTTGTCGCCGAGCTCCTTGGGATTGACGAAATGGGTCATGCCGAACTTGCGGGCGATGGCCTCGCGGCCGGGGTTGAGATCGACGCCGACGATCATGTCGGCGCCGACGAGGCGGGCACCCTGGATGACGTTGAGGCCGATGCCGCCCAGGCCGAACACGACCACGTTGGAGCCGGGCTCGACCTTGGCCGTGTTGATCACAGCACCGACGCCGGTGGTGACGCCGCAGCCGATGTAGCAGATCTTGTCGAAGGGGGCGTCCTTGCGCACCTTGGCGACCGCGATCTCGGGCAGCACGGTGAAGTTCGAGAAGGTCGAGCAGCCCATATAGTGGTGGATCACCTCCTTGCCGATGCGGAAGCGCGAGGTGCCGTCGGGCATCAGACCCTGGCCCTGGGTGGCGCGGATCGCCTGGCAGAGATTGGTCTTGGGGTTGAGGCAGTACTCGCATTCCCGGCATTCCGGGGTGTAGAGCGGGATGACGTGGTCGCCCGGCTCGACCGAGGTGACGCCGGCGCCGACCTCGCGCACGACGCCCGCCCCCTCATGGCCGAGAATGCTCGGGAAGATGCCTTCGGGATCGCCGCCGGAGCGGGTGAACTCGTCGGTGTGGCAGAGACCGGTCGCCATGACCTCGACCAGCACCTCGCCGGCCCTCGGGCCCTCGAGCTCGACCGTCGTCACCTCGAGCGGCTTGCCCGCCGCGAACGCCACCGCCGCCTTGACCTGCATCGGACCGTTTCCCCTCGTTGAATCCATCCACTCCTTGATAGCGCTTCGCGGCCGTCCAGGCCAGCGCCCAGCGCTCCCCGGCGCGCCGTGCGCGGCGGTGGCGGCGGCGGATCCTGACCACTTCTTCATGTGTTCATTCAATGTTCGCGAAAATCACTGTTAGTATTTAACAATATTCATCAAGCCTACACCCGCGCATTAATAAAAACCCGTATAATCTCGGCGATTCGCAAGTCCGATGGGGGCTTGCCGCAAGGAGGGAATGCTTCGATGACCACGCACGCGAAATTTCTCCCGGTCGTTCTCGCGGGCCTGATGACCGCGACGGCGCTCGCCGGCTTCGGCCCGGCCTTCGCCGCCGACACCAAGGCACCCCAGGCGGCGACGGCGGCGACCGAGCAGGCGCCGGTGAGCGAGAAGGAGCAGCAGGCGATCGTCAAGACGGTCGACGAGGCCTTCAAGGGCCTGCGCGAGACCCGGGCGGCACGGCTCGCCATCTTCAACGGCTCGCCGGAGATGGCGGTCAGGTTCGTGGCCGAGGCGAAGAAGGATCTCGAGGCCGCGAAGTCGAGCATGGGCGATTTCTCGATGCCGGACATCACGCCGACGCTCAAGGACGACAGCTACATCCCCTTCGATTCGGCGATGGCGGTGAGCGAGGGCTTCGTGCCGACGGCGGAGAAGGAGCAGACCCTCAACAAGGCCAACGAGCACCTCGCGAAGGGCGAGAACAAGGAGGCGATCGAGGCTTTGAAGCTCGCCAATATCGACGTCACCGTATCGGCGGCCTTCCTGCCGGCGAAGGCGAGCCTCGAGCACGTCAACGACGCCGAGAAGCTCTTGAAGGACAAGAAATACTACGAGGCCAATCTGGCGCTCAAGGCGATCGAGGACAGCATCGTCACCAAGTCCTTCGGCATCGACGAGGTGCCGGCGCAGGGCAAGACCGGCTGAGCCTCCCTCTTCCGGATGCGTTTCGATCGGGCGGGGTTCGGACGGGGACCCCGCCTTTCGCTTCGGGCATCGCCAGGAGCGGGGCGAAAAAGGGGGATGGGCCTGACGGCAAGGCCGGGCTAGGCTGCGCCCCGAGATCATCACATGGGGGACCGCCGATGCCGAAGCCCTGGACCTCGCGTCTCGCGCTCGCCGCATGCCTCGCCGCCCTGGCGACCGCCGCCCAGGCGGAGGTGACCGTGCTCGGCTGGCCCGGTGGGCCGGAGGAGACGGCGCTGCGGGCGGCGGCGGAGGCCTACAACGCCAGGACGGAGGTCGCCGACGCGGACAGGGTCGAGCTGATCTTCTTCAATCGCGACGGGTTCTGGGACAAGCTGCAGGCCGATCTGGCGGCCGGCTCCACGGCGTTCGACGCCAATTTGATCGCCACCTATTCGATCGGCCGCTACGCGCCCTTCATGGAGCCGGTGACGCTTTCGGACGAGGCGGCGCGGGTCTATGGCGACACGGTGCTCTCGACCATGCAGTTCGATGGCGAGCAGTACGGCGTGCCGACCGATCTCTCGCTGCATTTCCTCTACTACCGGGAGGATCTGATCCAGGCGCTCCTCGACGACGAGGCGGCGAAGGAGACCTATGGCAAGATCAGCGAGCAGTATCTGGGCCGGGCCATGAGCCCTAAGGATCCGGAGGAGTGGACCTGGGACGATTTCGCCGCCACTGCGCTCTACTTCTCGCAGTCCGTCAATCCCGACAGTCCCGTGCGCTACGGCACCGTCCTGCAGATGAAGAACCTGCTCTTCAACATCATGGTCTGGCAGTCGATCCCGCGCAGCTACGGCGGCAACTGGATGGACGATGCCGGTCATGTCACGATCGACAGCGAGGCCTATCGCAAGGGCCTCGAGCTCTACAAGATGCTGGCCGATGCCGGGGCGACGCCGCGCGACAGCCTGAGCTACGAGTACGCCGAGGCCAACGCCGCCTTCGCCTCGGGGCAGGTCGCCGCCATGGTGCAGTGGAATGCCGCGGCGGGCGAGCTGACCAACCCGGAGACGGCTCCGGCGGTGGCCGAGGTGACCGAGACGATCGCGCTGCCGGCCGGGCCGGAGGGGCGCTTCACCCACATTCACGGGCTCGGGCTCGGGCTCAACAAGGCGGCGCAGAACAAGGAGGGCGCCGCGAAGTTCCTCGACTGGCTCTCGACCGAGGAGGGGGCCTTGACCTATGGGCGGAACCAGGGCTCGCCGGCGCTGACGCCGGACGTGGTGGCGGCGATCGCCGAGGAGCGCCCGGATCTGGTCGAGCTCGGCGTCTTCGCCAACGACTACGGCTTCGTCATGAAGGGTGGCACCTCGGCCAACGCGCTCGCCATCTACGAGCTGCAGGCCAACGAGTTCACAGCCTATTGGGCCGGCGAGAAGAGCCTCGACGATGCGCTCGCCGCCGTCGAGGCCGGCATGACCGACTACCTGCGCTGAGCCCGGCCCGAGGGGAGCCGGCAGGGCGCGGGGCGGGACCGGGATCATGGCCGGAAAGGGAGAGCGAGGGGCGGCGAGGCGGCCCGGCTGGGCCGTCTTCCCGGCTCCCATGGTGCTCTTCCTCCTGCTCTTCCTCGGCTTTCCGACGGTCGTCGATCTCGTCTACAGCGTTTCCGATGTCGGCTTCGAGAACCTGCGAGCACCGGAGATCGTGGGCTTCGGCAATTACGTGGCGGTGGTGGGCGAGCCCTCGTTCTGGCGCGCCGCGTGGTTCTCGCTGCGTTTCGCCATGCTCACGGCACTCGTCGAGTGCGGCCTCGGGCTCCTGCTCGCCATCTTCCTGGCGCCGCTCCTCGCCGGACACAACCGGCTTTTGGCCATCCTCCTGCTGCCGATCATGGTGGCCCCTGCCCTCGTCGGTCTGATGTACCGCCTCGTCCTGCACGAGTTCGCGGGCCCGGTGCCGCATTATCTCTGGCGCTGGTTCGGCACGAGCCCGGCCTTCCTTTCGGGCGGCAACGCCTTCTGGACACTCTCGGTCGTCGAGATCCTGCAGTGGACGCCGTTCGCGCTCCTGCTGCTCACGGTCGCCTACCGGGCCATTCCGATCGAGGTGCGCGAGGCGGCGTCGCTCGACGGGGCGTCGGGCGCGCGCCTTCTCTGGTCGGTCGAGCTGCCGATCATGCTGCCGACCATCGTCATCGTGCTGGTGATCCGCTTCATCGACGGGGCCAGGGTCTTCGACAACATCTACACCCTCACCGGCAGCGGCCCCGGCGGCAGCACCGCCTCGCTCTCGATCTGGATCTACGAGACCTTCTTCAAGCGGGGTGCGATCGGCGAGGCGGTGGCCGCCTCGGTGCTGCTCTTCATCACCTCGTTTGCCCTGCTCGCCTGGCTCAACCAGGTGGCGCGCCGGCGGGAGGCGGCGCGGCGATGACCGGCCTTCTGCGCTGGCTCGTGCTGGTCATCGCCGCCTTTGCCATGAATTTCCCGGTGGTCGTGACCCTCGTCACCTCGTTCAAGGGTGCCCGCGAGGTGGCGAGCAATCCGGGCCTGTGGATCGAGAGCCCGACGCTCGACAACTACCGCGAGATCTTCCGGGTCTCGGACCGGCTCGACATCTGGGCCTATCTCACCAACAGCCTCGCCGTCTCGCTTTTCGGCACGGTGCTGGCGATCCTGCTGGCGCTGCCGGCGGCCTACGGCATCGTCCGCGGCGAGCTCGGCCGGCGGGCGCTCTTGCCGCTCGTCGTCAACCTCAGGGCCGTGCCGCTCATCATCTTCGCCATCCCGCTCTACATGATGTTCCAGTGGGCCGGACTGCTCGACACCCGGCTCGGCCTCGGTCTCGTCTTGACCATCGTCAACCTGCCGATCGCGCTCGTCCTTCTGGTCAACGCCATCGGCGATCTGCCGATCGAGCTCGACGAGGCGGCGATGATCGACGGCGCCGGCCGCTTTCGCATCCTGCTGCTGGTCGTCGCTCCCCTGGTCCGCCCGGCCCTGGTCACCACCTTCATCTTCGGCTTCATCACCGCCTGGAACGAATTCCTCTTCGGCCTCATGCTGACCACGCGCGATGCCGTGCCGATCACCGTCGGCGCCTCCTTCTTCTTCGCCACGGCCGGCGGCGGCATTCAGTGGGGCGTCGCCGCCGCCGTCATGATCACCGCGGCCCTGCCGCCGATGCTGCTCGGCCTTCTCACCTACCGGGCGCTTTCCGGAAGCGTGGCGGGCGCGGTCAAGGGATAGCGGTTCGTTCCGCCGGCGAATGCTGTCGCCGACAGGTGGCGGCAGGGCATTTGCAGCCGACACGTCGGGTCGGCGCCGGATCGGGTTCTTGAATGTTCAGCAAAGGTTGAATTGGGTTCGTGTGCCCATTCTTCATCGCGACGGTTGACGGGAATGCGAGGCGCGGCGATAATGGGGATATGTTTGTCCCTCTTGTGCCGCGAGCTGCGTTATCGTCGAGGTCGTGTCCCATCGCAGGACACTGACCCCCGGCCGGCCGTGTCGCGCCCCGGTCGCGGGGCATCGGTGATCGCCGCCATTCTCCGGCAGGATCCCGGATAGCAGTCACCAGAGGCGCGAAAATCCATCCATCGAACGAGCCGAAGTCGACCGTGGCGGTGATCCGTTCTCACGGTTGCGTCATGCAAGGAGGTCCACGAGATGACTGCCGAGAAGAGAAGGCCGGCGAGGCCCGCCATCACCCTTTCGCAGTCCGACTACGACAGCCTCACGGGTCTCGCCGCGAGCACCCGGGGCGAGGTCGCCGAGCAGTTGTTCGAGGAGCTCGAGCGGGCACGGGTCGTGCCGGATGCCAAGCTGCGCCAGGGTGTCGTGCGCATGGGGTCGACCTTGCGCTTCGCCACCGACAGCGGCGAGGCGCGCGAGGTGACGCTGGTCTATCCGGGCGAGGCCGACATCGCCGCCGGCAAGATCTCGGTCCTCACCCCCATCGGGGCGGCGCTGATCGGGCTCATGGCCGGGCAGTCGATCGACTGGATGACCCGGGACGGGCGCAGCCGCCGGCTGACGGTGGAGAGCGTCGTGGACGACCGGCCGGAGCCGTGTGCGGCACCGGCCGAGGCGACCGCCTCGGCACCCCAGCCCGCGCTCTGACCGGCGCGCCGGCCCGGGAAGTCCGTCGCTTGGTCAGATGACGCCCAGGGCGCGCATCGCCTCGGCCACCCGCACGAAGCCCGCGATGTTGGCGCCGAGGACGTAGTTGCCGGGTGCGCCGAACTCCTCGGCGGTCGTGGCGCAGGTGTCGTGGATGTGGCGCATGATGCCGGCGAGGCGCTTCTCGGTCTCCTCGAAGCTCCAGCTGTCGCGCGACGCGTTCTGCTGCATCTCGAGCGCCGAGGTGGCGACGCCACCGGCATTGGCGGCCTTGCCGGGTGCGAAGAGCACGCCCGCCTCCTGGAAGACCCGGACGGCCTCGGGTGTGGAGGGCATGTTGGCACCTTCGCCCACGGCCAGCACGCCGTTCTCGACCAGCCGCCGCGCTTCCTTGCCGGTAAGCTCGTTCTGCGTGGCCGACGGCATGGCCACGTCGCAGGGCACGTCCCAGATCGAGCCGCCGGTGACGTAGCGGACGTCCTGGCCCTTCTCCTCGGCGTATTGGCTGATCCGGTCGCGGCGGACCTCCTTGAGCTCCTTGACGAGGTCGAGGTCGATGCCGCGCTCGTCGACGACGTAGCCGTTGCTGTCGGAGCAGGCGATGGTGCGGCCGCCATTGGCGCGGATTTTCTCCATCGTGTAGATGGCGACGTTGCCCGAGCCCGAGACCACGCAGCTCTTGCCGTCGAAGGAGGTGCCTTTGGTCGCCAGCATGGATTCGACGAAGTAGGTGGCGCCGTAGCCGGTCGCCTCCTTCCGCGCGCGCGAGCCGCCATAGACGAGGCCCTTGCCGGTCAGGACACCGGCCTCGTAGCGATTGGCCAGCCGCTTGTACTGGCCGAACATGTAGCCGATCTCGCGGCCGCCCACGCCGATATCGCCGGCCGGAACATCCGTGTACTCGCCGAGGTGGCGCCCGAGCTCGGTCATGAAGGACTGGCAGAAGCGCATGACCTCGCCATCCGACCGGCCGCGCGGGTTGAAGTCCGATCCGCCCTTGCCGCCGCCGATGGGCAGGCCGGTCAGGGCATTCTTGAAGGTCTGCTCGAATCCGAGGAACTTGACGATGCCGAGATTGACCGAAGGGTGGAAGCGCAGGCCGCCCTTGTAGGGGCCGAGGGCGGAGTTGAACTGCACCCGGAAGCCGCGGTTGATGCAGACGTGGCCCCTGTCGTCGACCCAGGGAACGCGGAAGATGATCTGCCGCTCGGGCTCGCAGATGCGCTCGATCAGGGCATCGTCGGTGTAGTCCGGCCGCTTGGCGACCACCCGCCCCAGGCTCTCCAGAACCTCGCGAACCGCCTGAATGAATTCGTCCTCGCCCGCGTTGCGGCGGATCACCTCCGCCATGATCGCCTCGAGCTTCTCGTCCATCGTCATCAAGTTGTTCTCTCCAATCGGAAGCAGCGATCGCCCGCCGGGCGGCCGACCGGCACCGGGTTAAACCCAAATCCACGGAAAATGAATGCTCCGCGAGCCCGGAACCGGTCGCGACGGCCGCCTTTGGCACCCGGCTCGCGTGGCCCAGGAGCCCGGTCAGGTGACGGTCGCGAAGCGCTCGCGGCAGACCCGCAAGACCTCCTCGCGGTCGCGTCGCCACCAGTTCCCGGCCGAGAAGACCTCGACCTCGGCGGGGCCCTCATAGCCGGCGGCCTCGATCTCGCCGCGGATGGCCGGGATGTCGATGACGCCGTCGCCCATCATGCCGCGGTCGAGGAGGAGGTCCTTCGTCGGCACCAGCCAGTCGCAGACATGAAAGCCCATGATGCGGTTGCCTCGGCCAGCGCGGGCAATCTGGAGATCGAGCCCGGGGTCCCACCAGGTGTGGTAGACGTCGACGACGACGCCGAGCCAGGGATCGAAGCCCGGGTCCGGCTCGAGCCGGTCGCAGATGTCGAGCGCCAGGGCCAGGGTGTTGAGGCAGGAGCGGTCACCGGCATACATGGGGTGCAAGGGCTCGAGGGCGATCCGGCAGCCGACCTCGCGACCGTGCTCGAGGAGAAGCGCCGTGCCGTCCTCGACCTGCCGGCGAGCGCCCTCGAGGTCCTTCGAGCCTCGAGCGAGGCCGCCCACCACCATGACGAAGCTCTTTGCACCGAGCGAGGCGGCGTCGCTGACGGCACGACGGTTGTCCTCGACATTGGTCTCGAACCCTTCGGACGTGGTGGCCGGAAGGTAGGTGCTGCGGCAGTAGCCAGGCAGGACGAGGCCGGCATCCCTGATGCGGCGGCCGATGGCCGCCACGTCATGGCCCTCGACGTCGCGGCGCCAGGGGCTGATGGCGCCGAAGCCGGCTCGGGCCGTGGCATCGATCACCGTCTCGATCGGCTCGCGATGGCCGAGGGTGGCGGTGTTCAGGCAGCAGAGGCGGCCTTGGGCGAGATCGCGAAGCTCAGCCATCGACGCCATGAAGCTGGAGGAGCTGGCGCATGCGGCGCACGGCGAGGCCCGGATCGCGGAGCAGGCCGGCCTGGTCGGCGAGGCGGAAGATGCCGGCGAAGTAGGGCAAGGGGCGCATCGACTGCTGGCCGCCGAGCATGGTGAAGTGGTCCTGGTGGCCGTTGAGCCAGGCCATGAAGACGACGCCGGTCTTGTAGAAGCGGGTCGGGCTTCGGAAGATCAGGCGCGAGAGCGGCACCGTCGGGGCGAGGATGCGGTCATAGGCGGCCTCATTGCCCTGGGCCAGGGCCAGAAGCGCGTGGCAGGCGGCGGGTGCGATCACGTCGAAGATGCCCAAGAGCGCGTCGCTGTGGCCGTGCTCGTCGCCCTTGATCGTCGTCGGATAAGCGAAATCGTCACCCGAATACATGCGCACCGCCTCCGGCAGGCGGCGGCGCATGAGGATCTCCTTCTCGGCGTCGAGCAGGGAGACCTTGATGCCGTCGACGCGGGCGGCGTTGTCGCGGATCACGGCGAGGCACGTCTCGACCGTCCGCTCGAAGTCGTCGCCCCCCCAGTAGCCGGCGAGGGCCGGATCGAACATCTCGCCGAGCCAGTGGATGATGGCCGGCTCCTCGGCGTGCGCCAGCACCTTCTCGTAGACGCGGGCGTAGTCATCGGGGCCCTTCGCGATCCGCGCGAGGGCGCGGGACGCCATGACGATGAGGCGGCCACCGGCGTCCTGGATCGCGTCCATCTGGGTGAGGTAGGCATCGATCACGTCGTCGAGCGAGCGTGCGTCCGCCGGGTCGAGCTGGTCGGTGCCGCAGCCGGAGAAGACGACGGCGCCCTTGTGGGACCGTGCGTTCTCGACCGAGCGGCGGATGAGCTCCAAGGCGGTCGGCCAGTCGAGACCCATGCCGCGCTGGGCGGTGTCCATGGCCTCGGCGACCGCCATGCCGTGGGCGAAGAGATGGTCGCGATAGGCGATCGTTCGATCCCAGTCGACCGCCCCGCCGGCGGAAGGCTCGATGGCGCTCGTGGGGTCGCTCACGACATGCGCGGCAGCCATGGCGACGCGGCTGAACCGGGGCTTCGCGGGTGGTGGCGGCAGCGCCTCGCCCTGGAGCGCGTAAGCCTCGATGGTGCCGCTCTCCGTCGGCAGGCGCAGCGTGGTCATGGTCGTTCCCTCTCCCTCCCCTCGGACGGCAGCGATCATAGAGGTTGCCGCGGCAAAGCTGAACAGTGGTGTCAAGCCGGAACGATCCCGGCTAGCGCCAGCCGTCGGAGAGCGTGCCGAGAAAGGCGACGATGTCGTCGATCTCGTCGTCGCTCAGGGCGGGGCGGCTGCCGGGCTCGCCGCCGAAGGGCGGGTCCATGTTGATGCTCCGCCAATACTGCACCGGCAGGTCGTCGAACTTGTCGACGATGCCGTCCGCGTGCACGGGAAACCAGCGTCCGGGATCGGTGTCGCGGGTGGCGTAGAAGGCGACGGCGTCCCTGAGCTCGTGGAAGACGCCGTTGTGAAAGAACGTGTGCCGTGTCGCCACGTTGCGCAGCGTCGGCGTGCGGAAGAGGCCGCAATACTCCGCCCGGCCGGTGAAGTCGGTCCGCAACGGCCCGCAGAGGCCGAGATCGTGATAGGTCGGGTCGGCATTGGCCGGGATCTCGCTGTTGCGCGGCAGGCCCAGAGCGATCATCCCGTAATCGCTGAACTGCGGCGCCGAGCCGTCGGCCCCCGGCTCGCTGAAATGGCAGGACGAGCAGTTGCCCTTGTCGGGGTCCTCGAAGAGCGCCAGCCCCCGCGCCTCGGCCGGCGACAGCCGCGTCTCCTTCGCCAGATAGGCGTCGTACTTGCTGGAGTAGGGGTAGAAGATCCGCCACTCCTGCTCGTAGACCTCGAAGGCCTTCAGCATGCCGTCGAAGACGCGGGTCGGCTCGCCCAGCACCTCATCGCCGTAGATGGCCGCGAGTTGCGGCCCGTAGCCCGCGGCGAGCGCGTTCCGGGCCGCCTCCTCCGGGCTGCCGTTGGCCATCTCGAAAAGGGAGAGCAGGGGAATGCGCGCCTGATCGTGGCCCGAATCCACCCGGCCGTCCCAGGTCAACCCGCCGGTCGGGCCGTTGTCGATGCTCTCGTCCGCCTCGTCCTCGGATTCGAAGAAGTGCTCGGTGAATTGCGGCACCGCCTGAAGGTAACGGATCGACGGGACTGCCCGCGCACCCGGCTGGCGCATGTCGCCGCCACCCAATTGCACGGCCAGGGCGTTCGGCGGGCCGAAGGCGTGCTCGGGGCTGTGGCACGAGGCGCAGGCGAGCCTGCCCGATGGCGAGAGGCGCGGGTCCTGAAACATGGCCTCGCCCAGCGCCGACAGCGCCCTCACCCGTGCCCGGACCTCGGCGCGCGTCATGGGCTCCGCGGCAAGGGCTCCGGCGATGGCCATGAGCAGGACGGAGAGGACGGCGATCGGTGGCGCTCGCATCAGGCCTCATCCCAAGCGTGCTGGATATTCAACTAGACCTTGCTGCCAGACCCGTGCAAGCGTAATGGATTTGGTTGGCTGTCGCCTGCTCGCGGCCCGCCAGGGAGAGCCGGCCTCGGCCCGGAAAAAGGAATCGAAACAGGGGGATAGTCGCCGTGCCACGCATGCATTTCGCCGCGTCGACAGCGCTGGCGCTACTTGGGGCAACGTCGGGCGGCCTGTTCGTCGGCCACGCCCGAGCCGCCGAATCCGGCATCGACCAGATCCAGAACGTCGTGGTCATCTTCGCCGAGAACCGGTCCTTCGATAACCTCTACGGCCATTTCCCCGGCGCCAACGGCATCGACCAGGCCACCGCCGAGAGCCTCCAGCAGCTCGACCGCGACGGGTCGGTCCTGTCCGAGCTGCCGCCGATCTGGGACGGCCTGACCGTCAAGGGGGTCGAGCCGCCCGTCACCCAGGCGGAAACCGAGCACCTCCCCAACGGCGTTTTCCAGGTGGACGACCCGGCTGGCTTCGACACACCGCTTTCGGCCGCGACCCACGACCTCGTGCATCGCTTCTACCAGAACCAGATGCAGATCAACGGCGGCAAGAACAACATGTTCGTGGCATGGGCCGATTCCGGCGCCATGCCGATGTCGACCTGGGACGGCTCGCAGACGGAGATGTGGAAGATCGCACAGAGATACACGCTCGCCGACAACTTCTTCATGGGCGGGTTCGGCGGCTCCTTCTTCAATCATCAATGGCTGATCTGCGCCTGCGCTCCCCATTATGCCGATGCCGACACCAGCCCCGCGAAGCCGACCATCGCGGTCGTCGATCCGGACGGCGTGACGCTCACGCTCGCCCCCAACTCGCCGCATTCGGCGATGGAGGGCATTCCCAAATACGTCAGCGACGGCAACCTCACGCCGGACTTCTACGCGGTCAACACCATGCAGCCGCCCTACCAGCCGAGCCATAACGAGCCGGTCCCGGGCGGCGATCCGGCCTATGCCGATCCCATGGCGGCGACGACACTGCCGCCGCAGACGGAGCCCACGATCGGCGATCTGCTCAGCCTCAAGGGCGTGAGCTGGGCCTGGTACGGCGGCGCTTTCCAGTACACGCTGGAGAACGGCAACTCGAAGCCCGTGCCGAACTTCCAGTACCATCACCAGCCGCTCAACTACTACGCCAGCTTCGCGCCGGGCACCGCGGCGCGCGCGGAGCATCTGCTCGACGGCGGGCTCAACGGTGTCAGCTTCATCAAGGCGATCGACGACGGCAAGCTGCCGCAGGTGGCGTTCTACAAGCCCCAGGGCAACCTGAACGAGCATTCGGGCTATGCGGACATCACCGCGGGCGACAGGCACATCGCCGATGTGATCGGCCATCTGGAGCGGAGCCCGCAGTGGGATCACATGCTCGTCGTCGTCACGTATGACGAGAACGGTGGCCTCTGGGATCACGTCGCACCGCCCAAGGGCGATCGCTGGGGGCCGGGCACGCGCATTCCCGCCATCATTGTCTCGCCCTACGCCAAGAAGGGCTTCATCGACCATGCGCCCAACGACACGACGTCGATCCTGCGCTTCATCACCAATCGCTTCGAGCTGCCCAAGCTGCACGGCATCGTCGTGCGCGACGAGGCGATCGCGGCGAACGGTGAGCCGCCGCTCGGCGACTTGACCGAGGCGCTCGACCTGCCGCACGGCTGAGGTCGCAGGAATGAGGGCGGCGCCTGGCCAAGCGGATCGCCCGGATCAGGCGCCGTTCTTGAGCAGGTCGCGGGCGATGATGGTGCGCTGGATCTGGTTGGTGCCCTCGTAGATCTGGGTGATCTTGGCGTCGCGGTAGAGGCGCTCGACCTCGAAGCCCCGGATGTAGCCGCTGCCGCCGAAGATCTGCACGGCATCGGCGCTGCGTGCCACGGCCGTGTCGCTGGCGAAGCACTTGGCGATGGAGCAGGCGCGGCTGGCGGGCTCGCCGGCGTCGAGGAGCATGGCGGCCTGGTGGGTGAGCGCCCTTGCGGCGGCGATGTCCTTGGCCATGTCGGCGAGGATGAACTGCACGCCCTGGAAATCGGCGATCGGCTGGCCGAACTGGCGCCGCTCGGGCACGTAGCCCAGGGCCGCCTCGAGCCCCGCCTGGGCGATGCCGACGGCCAGAGCCGCGATGCCGATCCGACCCTTGTCGAGAGCCGACATCATGATGTGGAAGCCCCTGCCCTCCCGGCCGAGGAGAGCGTCGGCGGGAAGCTCGACGCCGTCGAAGGTGAGCGCACCCACGGGCGAGGCACGCTGGCCCATCTTGTGCTCCCTGGGGCCGCGGCCGACGCCCGGCCCGTGCAGGTCGACGATGAAGATCGACATGCCGCGATGGCCGGCGCTGGGATCGGTGCGGGCGAGGACGAAGGCGAGGTCGGCGATGGGCGCGTTGTGGATCCAGAGCTTGCCGCCATCGAGCCGCCAGCCCTGTCCGACCTTCGTGGCGGTCGTGGTGACACCGGAGACATCGGAGCCGGCGCCGGCCTCGGTGATGCAGTAGGCGACCTTCTTCTCGAAGCCGAGGACGGCGGGCAGATGGCGCTCCTTTTGGGCCGCCGTGCCGTGCGCCGCGAGCAGCGTGCCGATCAGCTCGACGAGACCGCACTGGTCGGCGACAGAGGCGTAGCCGCGAGACAGCTCCTCCATGACGATGGCGTAGGCGAGCGCGTCCATGCCGACCCCGCCCTGGTCCTCCGGCACCGTGATCCCGAAGAGGCCGAGCTCGGCCATTCGGCGATAGAGGTCGTCGGGGAAGGTCTCGGTCTCGTCGAGAACGGCGGCGCGCGGCCGGATCGCCGTCTCGGCGAAGCGGCGGGCGGCATCCTGGATCTGCGCGTAGTCCTCGGGTGCGTGGCGCGGCAAGAGAACGGGCGGCATGGCGGTTCCCCGATCGTTCATGTAACCGGACGGTTACTTTTTGGGCGAGCTCCTGTCAAGGCGGCGCTGTTCGCTGGCGCTCCGCCCTGTTAGGTAACCGTGCAGTGCAATGCGGGAGGGATCGGAATGCGGGCCGGAACGAGGGTGCCCTTCGGGCGGACGGGGCTCGAGGTGACGGCGATGAGCTTCGGGGCGGCGCCGATCGGCAATTTCCTCAAGCCCATCGGCGAGGAGGTGGCGAAGGCCATGGTCGACGCGGCCTGGGAGGGGGGGATCCGCACCTTCGACACCTCGCCGCTCTACGGGCACGGGCTGAGCGAGCTCCGGCTCGGCGCGGCGCTGCGCTGGCGCCGGCGCGACGACTACGTGCTCTCCACCAAGGTCGGCCGCCTGCTCGAGCCGGCGAAGCGCGAGACCATCGACTTCGCCCCCTGGGTCGATGCCGGAGCGTTCCGGCTGCGCTTCGACTATTCACACGACGGCGCCATGCGCTCCGTCGAGGATTCGCTGCAGCGGCTGGGGCTCGAGCGGATCGACATCGCCCTCGTCCACGACTGCGACCGGTTCAATTTCGGTGAGGAGCAGCCGGAGGTCTTCGAGCAGGCGATGAACGGAGCGGCGAAGGCGCTGCTGCGGCTCCGGGACGAGGGTGTGGTCAAGGCGGTCGGACTCGGCGTGAACGAGTGGGAGGTCTGCCATGCCGGCCTTCTCCGCCACGACTTCGACGCCTTCCTCCTGGCCGGCCGCTACACGCTTCTCGAGCAGGAGGCGCTCGACCCCTTCCTCGCTCTCTGTGTCGAGCGCGGGGCCGGCGTGATCGTCGGCGGCGGCTTCAACTCGGGCATTCTCGCCACCGGCGCCGTGCCCGGCGCCAAGTACAACTACAGTCCCGCGCCCGAGGACGTCATGGCCAGGGTCGGGAAGATCGAGGCCGTCTGCGCCGAGTTCCACGTGCCCCTGCCGGCGGCAGCGCTCCAGTTCGTGACGGCCCACCCGGCGGTCCCGACCTTCTGCGCCGGGACGCGCACCGTGCAGCAGCTCGAGCAGAATGTGAAATGGCTCGAAGCACCCATTTCGGACGATTTCTGGCGGGCGCTGAAGGATCGGGGGCTCCTGCGGGAGGATGCGCCGGTCCCGGCGGCGTGAGTGAATCAGGCGCGCAGCAGGCGGAGGATGGTCTCGATGTTGAAGGCGAGGCGGGCGTCGAGCGCCTCTTTGGTCATCAGGTCGCGCTCGTAGACGATCGCACCGGTGAAGCGGTTGGTGAGGTAGTAGTAGCCGATCGCGGCGATGGTGATGTTGAGCTGGACGGGGTCGATGCCGGGGCGGAAGACACCGGCCCCGACGCCGCGCTCGAGAATGGCCTCGACCATGCCGACAAAGGGCCGGCTCTGCTCGTGCATGCGAACCGAGCCCTCGAGATGGCGGGCGCGATGCAGGTTCTCGCTGTTGACCAACGTCAGGAACTCGGGATTGGCGAGGTAGTAGTTCCAGGTGAAGCGGACGAGGGTGGTGATCGCCGCCTCGGGATCGAGGGCGTCCAGATGGAGCTTCTGCTCGGCGAGACGGATGTCGGCATAAGCCTCCTCGAGGACGCGGGTGAAGAGCTCGTCCTTGCTCCTGAAGTAGTGGTAGATCATCCGCTTGTTGGCTTTCGCCCGCCGCGCGATGGTGTCGACCCTGGCCCCGCCGAGCCCGGACTTCGCGAACTCCTTCCTGGCAGCGGCGAGAATGCGCCTCTGCGTCGCCTCCGCGTCGCGGATGCGGGGCTTATCGGTTGTCGCGGTCTCGGTCATCGGGTCTCCGGCTTCCAGCCATGCCTAACCCATAATGCACGCAACGGTTAGTCAATCTTTGGCCAGGCGCTGAAGCAAGCGGGGGCTTTGAGGGCGCACGCGCGAAGGCTAGCATGCCGCGGCAGAACGAGGGGGGCGGGACGGCATGCCTGACTACGTGATCATCGGCGGCGGGGCTTCGGGGGCGGTGATCGCGGCCAGGTTGTCGGCGGATCCGGATGTTTCGGTCGTGGTGCTGGAGGCGGGGCCGGCGGATACGGACCGGTACATCCACATGCCGGTCGGCTTCGCCAGGATGACGGGCGGGCCCTTGACCTGGGGGCTGGTCACCGCACCGCAGATTCATTGCGAGAACCGCGAGATCCCTTACGCGCAGGCGCGGGTGCTGGGCGGCGGGTCGTCGATCAACGCGGAGGTTTTCACGCGCGGCGTGCCGCAGGACTACGACCGCTGGGTGAGCGAGCATGGCTGCACCGGCTGGTCGTTCGCGGAGCTTCGCCCGCTCTTCGTGCGCTCGGAGGACAACGACCTGCTGGGTGGCGAGTGGCACGGCTCGGGCGGGCCCCTGGGCGTGACGACGCAGCACGGGCAGCCCGTGACGATGGCTTTCGTCAGGGCCTGCCAGGAGTTGGGTATCCCCTACAACCCGGATTTCAACGGGCCCGATCAGGCCGGCTGCGGCGTGTACCAGACGACGACGCGGAACGGACGGCGCTGCTCGGCGGTCACGGGCTATCTCCGGCCGGCGATGGGGCGGCCGAACCTCGTGGTCGAGACGGACTGCCTCGTCACGCGGATCCGGGTCGAGAACGGCCGGGCGGTGGGGGTGGACTACCGCCAGGGCGGGGCGGCGAGGACGCTCCGTGCCGAGCGCGAGGTGATCCTGGCGGCGGGGGCGATCGGCTCGCCGAAGCTGCTGATGCTCTCCGGGATCGGACCGGCGGATCATCTGAAGAGCGTCGGCATCGAACCGGTGCACGACCTCGAGGGCGTGGGGCAGAACCTGCACGACCATTTCGGCATCGACATCGTCTACGAATTGAAAGGGCCCTGGAGCCTCGACAAGTACCAGAAGCCGCACAGGATGCTCTGGGCGGGGCTCGAATACCTGCTCTTCAAGCGCGGGCCGGTGACCTCCAACATCGTTGAGGGCGGGGCCTTCTGGCATGCGGACAAGACGGCGGAGACGCCGGATCTGCAGTTCCATTTCCTCGCCGGAGCGGGGGTCGAGGCGGGCGTGCCGGCGATCCCTTCGGGCTCCGGCGTCACCCTCAACTCCTACACGCTCCGGCCCCTGAGCCGGGGCTCGGTGACGCTTCGGAGTGCCGAGCCGGATGCCATGCCGGTGATCGATCCGAACTTCCTGGCGGCGCCGGAGGACGTACGGACGTCCATCGAGGGGCTTCGTCTCAGCCGCGAGATCATGCACCAGAGAGCCCTCTCGCCCTTCATCCGGCGCGAGCATTTTCCGGGCGAGGCGGTGCGCACGAAAGCTGAGCTCGAAGCCTATGCCCGGCGTTACGGGCGGACCTCGTACCATCCGGTCGGCACGTGCCGGATGGGCGTGGACGAGATGGCCGTGGTCGATCCGGAGCTTCGGCTGCGCGGCATCGAGGGGCTTCGGGTCTGCGACAGCTCGATCATGCCGCGGCTGGTCAGCTCCAACACCAATGCACCCTCCATCATGATCGGCGAGAAGGCGTCCGAATTGATTCGCGGCAACCGCCCCTGATTGCCGGCATTAGGCATTGCATGACGGTGGCGGTCGGCCTAAAAGTAACCGTTTGGTGCATTGAGGTGACATGCCCAGGGAGGCAGAAGTGATGCAGAAAAGTCTCGGCCCCATCGCCCGCCATGCGCTCTCGCGCCGTCGCATCCTCGAGGGCGCTGCCGGCTTGGCTGGAGTCGGCGTGCTCGCCGGCGCACTGCCGGGGCGCGGGCTCGCCCAGTCCGGCGACTGGACGCTGGCGATCTCCATGCGCAGCCTCGCCAATCCCTATCACGCCACCTTCGCCGCCGGCGGCGAGGCTTACGCCAAGACGGTGGGCGCACCTTTCGAGGTGCTGGTCACCGAGGGCAATTCCGAGAAGGGCATTGCCGACATCCGCGCCCTCCTGGCGCGCACCCAGGGTCGGCTGGTGCTCAATGTCGATCCCAACGATTCCCCCGATGCCCGGGTGATCGTCGAGGAGTGCAAGCGGGCCGGCGCCTATGTGGTGACCCAGTGGAACAAGCCGGACGACCTGCACCCCTGGGATTTCAACCCTAACTACGTGGCGCACATGTCGTTCGACGGGGTGCCGACCTCGAAGGCGGTGGCCGGGGTCCTGTTCGAGGCGATGGGCGGCGAGGGCGGCATCGTGGCCCTGGGCGGCATCCTTTCCAACGTGCCCGCGATCGAGCGCAAGATGGGTCTGGAAGAGGCGATCGCGGCGACCAATGGCAAGGTGCAGCTCCTCGACTTCCAGCCGGCCGACTGGAACGAGACCAAGGCCTTCGAGATCATGCAGGCTTGGCTCACCCGCTTCGGCGACGACATCAAGGGGGTTTTCGCCGCCAATGACGGCATGGCGATCGGTGCTCTCGAGGCGCTGCGCCAGGAGGGCAAGGCGGGAGTCGTGCCGGTGAGCGGCATCGACGGCATCGAGGCGGCGCTCTTCGCCATCGAGGCGGGCGAGATGGCCGGCACGGTGGCCTGGGACCCGAACTGGACCGGCGGCATCGGCCTCGCCCTCGGCCATGCGGTGGCCTTGGGCAATCTCGACATCGAAGCCGAGCCGCATTCGCACCGGGAGTTCTACGGCACCGGCATCGTCGTCACGCCGGCCAATCTCGCCGAGTATCGGGAGATGGACACCTCGCTCGATTACGGCGATTTCTGGGGCAGATCGACCGGCCAGATCCAGTATCGCGGCTGAGGCAGGGAGGAGGACGGGCCGATGGCGGTCGGGAGCGTCGCCGGCCAGAGCGGCGGCCTCGCGCGCTGGCGGGCGCTGGCGCCGGTCGGCGTGCTCCTCCTGCTCTGCGTCGTCATCACCGCGATCAGCCCGAACTTCCTCTCCTTCTCCAACCTCGTCCGCCTCGCCAGCGCCGCGGCCATCCCGCTCGTCCTCGTCATGGGCGCCACCTTCGTCATCCTCATGGGCAGCATCGACCTTTCGGTCGAGGGGATCGTGGCGCTGGCGGCGGTCGTCGCCAGCATGCTCGTGCAGAACGACTTCACCGGCGTCGATATCGGCCTCCTCGCCGTGCCGGTGGCGATCCTCGCTGGCGGCTGCATCGGCTTCGTCAACGGCTACGCCCATGTCCGCCTCAGGATCCCGAGCTTCATGGCGACGCTCGGCTTCGGCTTCGCCGGGGTCGGCATCGCCACGGCGGTGCTCGGCGGCTTCACCGTGCGCATCCACGACCGGGGCTTTCGCGAGCTGGCCCTCGGCCGCTTCCTCGACATTCCGTTCAGCGTCTGGATCGCTGCGCTTGCCGTGCTGGTCGCCTGGGTGATCCAGGAGCGGACGCGGCTCGGCCGCTGGGTCTACGCCATCGGCACGGACGAGGTGACGGCCGAGCATGCCGGCGTGCCGATCGGGCGCACGCGCATCCTCGTCTTCACCCTGGCGGGACTCTTCTACGGCCTCGGCGGGGCGCTGGCGGCGGCCCAGCTCGGCCAGGGCCATGCGCTGATGGGCCAGGGTCGCCTCTTCACCACGATCACCGCGGTCGTGGTCGGCGGCACCGCCCTCTCGGGCGGGGTCGGATCCGTCCTGAACTCGGTGATCGGCGTCGCCATCGTCATCGTGCTGACCAACGGCATGGTGTTGATGGGCATCCCGCCCTATGTGCAGCAGGGGGTGCAGGGCTTGATGATCATCGCCGCCGTGGCCCTCGCCCTGGACCGTTCCAGGCTTGTGGTGGTGAAGTGAGATGAGCGGTTCGGCTGCCCCTCTGGCGAGCCTCGAGGTCGTCGGCGCCACCAAGGGCTTTCCGGGCGTGCTGGCGCTCGATGACGTCTCGCTCGCCATTCGCGAGCACGAGGTGGTGGGGCTGATCGGCGAGAACGGCGCCGGCAAGTCGACCCTGCTCAAGGTCCTGAACGGCATTCATCAGCTCGACCAGGGCGAGATCCGCGTGGCCGGCCGGCCGGTGCGGATTCGGCATCCGCGCGACGCCTTCGATCACGGCATCGCCATGGTCTTCCAGGAGCAGTCGGTTCTCTCGGCGCTGTCGGTCGCGGAGAACATCTTTCTCGCCCGCGAGGCCGAGTTCCTCAAGGCCGGGCTGATCGACCGGCGGCGGATGAACGAGGCGGCCCGGGCCGAGCTCGCCAAGGTGCATCTCGACGTCGATCCCAGAAGGCGCTGCGCCGGGCTCTCCTTCGCGGAGCGGCAGATGGTCGAGATCGCGAAGGCGCTCTCGCTCGACACGCGGATCGAAGGTGACATCACCATCCTGCTCGACGAGCCGACCAGCATGCTCGAGCAGCGCGAGGTCGATCTGCTCTTCGAGATCATCGCCGACCTCAAGGACCGGGCGTCCATCGTCTTCATCTCGCACCGGCTCGACGAGGTGCTCGAGGTCTCCGACCGCGTCTACGTGATGCGCGACGGCAAGGTGGTCCACGAGATGGCGGCCAAGGACGCGACCATTCCCGATCTGCACCGCCACATGGTGGGGCGCGCCTTGCACCAGGAATACTACCGGGAGGCGAGGCAGGCGCCGCCGGGCGGCGCGGTGGTGCTCGAGGTGGAGGGCCTGGCCGGACGGCAGGGCTTTCGCGACGTCTCCTTCCGGCTCCACGAGGGCGAGGTCCTGGGCATTGCCGGGGTGGTGGGCTCCGGCCGCGAGGCCCTGGCCCGCTGCCTCGCTGGGCTGGAGCCGCCGGCGGCGGGCACGGTCCGGCTCGAGGGACGGCCGGTGGCGCTCCTGAGCCCGGCCGAGGCCGTGGCGCGCGGCATCGGCTTCATTCCGAGCGAGCGCAAGACCGAGGGGCTGGTGGCGGGGCTCAGCGTCGCCGAGAACATGACGCTGGCGGCCCTCGGCCGATTCACGGCGAGCGGGCTGATCCGGGTGGCCGAGGAGACGAGGACCGCACAATCCTGGATCGATCGGCTGCACATCAGAACGCCTTCGCCGTCGACACCGGTCGGCAGCCTCTCCGGCGGCAACCAGCAGAAGGTCGTGCTGGCGAAGTGGCGGATCGCCGGCTCGCGGGTGGTGATCCTCGACCACCCGACGCGCGGCATCGACGTGGGGGCGAAGGAGGACGTCTACACGCTGGTGCGCGACATGACCGAGGAGGGGCTCGCCGTGATCCTGCTCGGCGACACGCTCGAGGAGGTGATCGGCCTCTCGTCCAGGATCCTCGTGATGCGCGACGGGCGCATCGAGGCGGAATTCGAAGCACCTCCGGAGAGGAAGCCCGGGCAGGTCGACCTCATCGCGCGGATGGTCTGAGCCTCCATGGCCTCCCCCCTCCTCTCCAGGACACGCATTCAGGACAGCCTGCCGGTCGCGGCACTCGTCCTGCTGACGCTGATCGTCGGCGTGATCGAGCCGACCTTTCTCGCACCCTCCAACCTCCTCGTCGTCACCGCCGACACCATGACGCTCTTCCTCATGGCGTCGGGGGCGACCTTCGTCATCATGATGGGCTGCATCGATCTCTCGATCCAGGCGGTGGCGTCGATGACGAGCTGCATCGTGGCGGCCCTCCTCGCCCGTCACGGCCTCGCCGCGGTGCCGCTGGCGATCCTGGCCGGCGCTCTGGCCGGGCTGCTTTCGGGCTATGTCTACGTGGCCCTGCGCATCCCCTCCTTCATCGCGACCCTCGCGGTGAGCGGCGTCGTGACGACGGTGGCCTATGTCGCCTCCGACACGCGCTCGGTGCCGATCCCGGCCGGGGCGCGCGACGGCTATCTCTTCTGGGCCACCGGCCGCAGCCTCGGCGTGCCGCACGAGATCCTGGTCGGGCTCGTCGTCCTCGTGGTGCTGGGTGGCGTGCTGGCCATGACACCCTTCGGCCGCTACGTGCGGGCGATCGGCTCGCAGGAGCAGGCGGTCCACGCCTCGGGCATCGCGGTCGGCCGCGTCAAGATCCTGGCCTTCGTGCTCTCGGGCACCATGGCCGGAATCGCCGGCGTGGTGATGGGGGCGCGGCTCGGCTCGGGCTCGCCGACGCTCGCCAACGAGTTCCTCCTGCCGGCCATCGCCTGCATCATCGTCGGCGGCACGGCGATCACCGGCGGCGTCGGCAGCATCTGGAAGACCTTCGTCGGTGCCCTGACCATCGCCGTCGTGCGCATCGGCATGACGTTTCTGGGCGTCTCGGTCTTCGCCCAGCAGATCGTCTTCGGCCTGATCCTGGTCGCCGCCGTGGCGCTGACCATGGATAGGAGCAAGGTTCTCGTGGTGAAGTAGGAGCTTCACCGGAATTGTGGCGGAGCCAGGCGGGAGGAGAATGCGGAATGAGCGGAATCGAGGTGGAACCGGTCGCCGGTGCCCTGGGGGCTGAAATCCACGGCGTGGATCTGCGACAGCCTTTGGCGGACGAGGTCGTTGCCGACATCCGCGCGGCCTTTCTCGAGCATTCGGTGATCTTCCTGCGCGGGCAGGAGATCACGCCGGAGCAACACATCGCTTTCGCCCGCAGCTTCGGGCCGATCGTCGTCAACCGCTTCTTCACGCCGGTCGAGGGTCATCCGGAGATCGCCGAGGTCAGGAAGGAGCCGGAGCAGAAGCGGAACATCGGCGAGCACTGGCACACCGACCATTCCTATGACGAGGCGCCGGCTCTGGGCTCGGTGCTGCTCGCCCGCGAGGTGCCGAGCCGCGGCGGCGATACCATGTTCGCGAGCATGCATCGTGCCTACGAGGCCCTGTCGGACGGCCTCAAGCGAACGCTCGAGCCGCTCCGCGCCCTGCATTCGAGCCGCCACATCTTCGGGCGCGAGGCCGCCTATCATGGGAGCGATCTCGCCGGCCGGCTGCACAACCCGGACGCGGCGACCCAGGATGCCGTGCATCCTGTCGTGATCCGCCACCCCGAGACCGGCCGGAAGGCGCTCTACGTCAACCGCAATTTCACCGTCGGCATCGAGGACTGGAATCCCGACGAGAGTGCTGCGCTTCTGGGCTTTCTCTACGAGCATGGCGGCCGGCCCGAGTTCACCTGCCGCTTTCGCTGGCAGCCGGGCTCGATCGCCGTCTGGGACAATCGCAGCACCTGGCACTGCGCCGTGAACGACTACCAGGGCGAGCGCCGGCTCATGCACCGGATCACGGTGGAGGGGACGGCGCTGCAGTAGGGCGTCGCGTGGCGACACCGGAGGATTATATTTGTGTATAATTTCATCCGAGGGGTTGCCGATGCACACGACGAGGCTGCGCAAGGTCGGCGGGTCGCTGATGCTCGCCGTTCCGCGGTCCTGCGCGATCTTCTGGATCTTCAGGCCGGCGCCATAGTGGGCGTGTCGATCGATGACGGCCGCCTGGTCGTCGAGCCCCGGCCGCGCCGCCGCTACACGCTCGACGAGTTGCTGGCCGAGTGCGACGCCACGGCCGGGCCGGCCCACGACGAGGGCTCCTGGCTGGATGCGCCGCCGGTCGGGGACGAGCTCCTCTGATGGAACGGGGCGACATCCATCTCGTGGCGCTCGATCCGAGCCTGGGCCACGAGCAGCAGGGCCGCTGGCCGGTGCTGGTGGTGTCGCCCGCTGCCTTCAACAAGGTCACCCGCGTGCCAATCGTCCTGCCGATCACGGGCGGCGGCACCTTCGCCCGCAATGCCGGCTTCGCGGTCTCGCTCTCGGGCGCCGGGACGCAGACGACCGGCATCGTGCGCTGCGATCAGCCGCGCGCGCTCGATCTGCGGGCGCGCGGCGGGCGCCGGCTCGAGCGCGTGCCCGAGGCCATCGTCGAGGAGGTGCTGGCGCGGCTGGCACCGATTTTCGAGTGATCGCGGCTTAGGCTCAGAACTTGCCGTAGCGCAGATAGGCCTCGCGCGGGTCGACGCCCTCGAGGATGGCTTTCCTGACCAGATTCTCGGCGGCGATGGCCGTCTCGGCGGCGTCGAGCACGGGCTCGATCCGGTCCTTGGGGATGACGACGATGCCGTCGCGATCGGCGAGGACGTAGTCGCCGGGGTGGATGGCGACATCGCCGATGCGGATCGGCACCTCGAAACCGTCGGGTCGCCAGTAGGCGACGATGTCCCGTGGCGTGTAATGGGTGAAGCAGACGGGAAAGCCGATCTTCAGGATGAAATCGACGTCACGACAGGCGGCATCGACGATGTAGCCCCTGACGCCCCGATAATGCAGCGTCTCGGCCGAGAGCTCGCCCATCATGGCGGTCGCCTGGTTGTTGGCCTCGCAGACGACGACATGGCCGGGTCTGGCCTCGGCGAGGAGGCCGGTCCATTCGAGGAGGGTGGTGTGGGCGTCGGCGCTCTCGTCGACCCTGCCCTTCACGGTGAAGACCGGTCCGGCGAGCTTGCGGTCGGGGAAGAGCGGGCGGATCTCGGGCGGCAGGACGAAATCCCTGAGCCCCATGGCCCGCATCACGTCGTGGATGATGCCGGTGTAGCAGGCTTCGAGGCGCTCGGTCGGGCTCTTGACCGTTTGGCTCATGATTCTGTCCGTTCAGTCTGGCGATGGCGTGGCGTAGAGGGTCCTGCCGCCGACCCTGATCTTGACCTCGACGAGGTAGTGGCGAATGCCCTCGGGGTCGATGGCGACGCCGAGCCCCGGAGCGTCGGGAACGTGGATCAGGCCATCCGCGTCCGGCTCGATGCGGGTGGCGCAGAAGGCTCGGGCGACGGGCTGCGTGTGCACCGGGAACTCACAGATGCGATGACCCTCGAGCCCGGCGAAGGGCTGGAGCGAGGCGGAGAGGGCGAGATTCGAGGTGAAGGTGTGGTTGACGTAGGTGATGCCCTTGGCCACGGCGTGATCGGCCACCGCCTTCGCCGGTCCGATGCCGCCGATCCGGCCGCAGTCGATCTGGACGTAGCCGACCTTGCCGTAGTCGATGGTGTGGCG
>CAYOCP010000006.1:0-166206 GCA_964402505.1 uncultured Geminicoccaceae bacterium | reverse complement strand
TTCGCCATCGTCGGCGACGTGCTCTTCCAGGGCTCGATCGGCCGCACCGACTTCGCTTACGGCGATCACGCGGCCCTCATCGACGCGATCCGCACCAAGCTCTTTCCCCTGGGCGACGACATCAGCTTCATCTGCGGGCACGGGCCGGGCTCGACCTTCGGCGCCGAGCGGCTGGGCAATCCCTATGCCGGCGTGGGAGCCTGAGGCGAGGCCGGCGCCGCCGCATCCTCCATGAGGGCGCGGATCTCGTCGAGCAGGGCTTCGAGGGTCAGCTTGCGGCCGGCGAGGTAGGCGGGGTCGAGGACCACCGTCGCCACCCGGGTGACGCCGCCGGGTCGGGCGAGAGGGTGGTCGAGGGACCAGTTCTCCGGCGGCCGGCGCAGGAGGTGGCCGAAACGTCGCCGGAGCTCCGCCTCGAGCCCGGCTGCCGGTGCCTCGCTGACCACGAGCAGCCTGACCTCCTGCTGCTGCTCCAGGGCGAGGCGGGCGGCCACCTCGAGCGTGTCGGCGGTGCCGGCATGGACGACGAGGAGCGTGCCGCGCCGTCGGCGGCCGAAGAAGGTGAGGGCGACGGAGCCGGACCAGGCGGTGTCGGGTGCGCCCGCCGCGAGCTCGGCCTCGATGCGGTAGCGCGCGGCGAGACCCCGCAGCACCTGGCGCAGCCGGGTCTCGCGGGCGCGCACGAGGCGGCGTGCCGCCACGGGATCGAAGGCGCCGACCAGCCCGTCCCAGGCGACCAGCCGGGCGCAGTCCAGGGCGGCGGCGCTGATCAGCTGGTCGCCATTGGCGAGAAGCACGCGCAGGCTCTTGCCGGTGGCGGCGGCGAGCCGGGCGGCACGGGCGAGCGGCTCCTGCCAGTCGGCATCGCCCGAGAGGATGACGATCACCGCGCCCGGGGTGGCGAGCGTGGTGGCGGTGGCCGGGCTCATGCTTCGTTCTCCGTCTCGGAAGGTGTTCCGGCCTTGTCGCCCGCCCTGCCGAAGCGGCGCTGCGCCTCGGCGAAGCCGCGAAGCCGCGCCTCGATCCGGTCGTAGAGCGAGCCTTCGGGGAACCTGCCATCGGCGCCGCGGCGGCCGACCTCCCGGCCGGTCAGAAGGGCGATGCCCGCCTCGATGCGCTCGACCGGGTAGACGGCGAAGCGGCCGTCGGCCACCGCCTCGACGACGCGCGGGGCGAGCATGAGATGGCGGGTGTTGGTGGCGGGGATCAGCACGCCCTGCCGGCCGGTGAGGCCGCGGGCGGCGCAGACGTCGAAGAAGCCCTCGATCTTCTCGTTGACCCCGCCGATCGCCTGCACCTCGCCCTTCTGGTTGACCGAGCCCGTGACCGCGAGCCCCTGGCGGATGGGAGCCTCGGCCAGGGCCGAGAGCAGGGCGTAGAGCTCGGTCGAGGAGGCGCTGTCGCCGTCGACCCCGCCATAGGACTGCTCGAAGACGAGCGAGGCCGAGAGCGCCAGGGGAAAGTCGGGGGCGAAGGTGGCGGCGAGGTAGCCCTGGAGGATCAGAACGCCCTTGGCGTGCAGCGGGCCGCCGAGCTTGGCCTCGCGCTCGATGTCGACCACCCGCCCGGCACCCATGCGGACGGCGGCGGTGATGCGGCTCGGCCGGCCGAAGGCGAAGCTGCCGAGCTGGAGCACGGCGAGGCCGTTGATGACGCCGACCTCCTCGCCGTCGGTGGCGATGCTGACCGTGCCCTCGTCGATGCGCTCGAGCGTGCGGTCGCGCAAGCGGGCGAGGCGGCGCTCGCGCGCCTCGATCGCCTTCTGGACAGGGGCGGCGCCGATGGTGCCGGCGTTCTCGATCCCGGCGATGTGATCGGCCTCGCGCAAGAGATCGACGATGCTGTCGATATCGGCCGAGAGCCGCTCCACGTCGCCGGCACGACGCAGCGCGTCCTCGAGACAGGCGGCGATGGCGGCGGGCTCGAGCGGGCGAAACCCGTGGCTGGCCGCGAGGCCGGCGACCTGGCGGCCGAATGCCCGTAGGCCCCCGTCCCCGATTTCGATCTCGTCGTCGAAATCGGCGACGATCTTGAAGAGCTCCGGAAATTCGGGATCGAGCTGGCCGAGCAGGTAGTAGAGCTGGCGGTCGCCGAGCAGCGCCACCTTCACATCGAGCGGCACCGGCTCCGGCTCGAGCGTCTGGGTGGCGAGGATGCCCATGGCGGCGAGCGGCGATTCGATCCGCAGCTCCCGGGCGCACAGCGCACGCTTCAGACCCTCGTAGGCGAGCGGCCGCTGCAGCAGCTTCTGCGCGTCGAGATAGAGAAAGCCGCCATTGGCGCAATGCAGGGCGCCCGGGCGGATCATCAGGAAATCGGTCGTGAGCGTGCCCATCTCGGCCCGCTGCTCGATCCGGCCGAGCAGGCGCTCGAAGCTCGGCTGGTCCTCGTAGCAGACGGGGGCGTGGGTCTGATCCGCGCGGTCGATCAGGAGATTGACCCGGTAGCGGCGGAAGGGCGGCGGCAGCTCGCCGATGCTCGCCGAGTGCGGCTGCTGCTCGTGCGCCTCGGCATAGCCCAGGAAGACGGCGATCTGGCCGCGCACGTCGGCCTCGACGGCGTCGATATAGGCGGTGATGGTCGGCTCGTCGGCATAGGCCTCGCGCAGCCGCGCGATCGGATGACGGACCGCCGAGGCCGCCGTCTCGTCGTTGAGGGCACGAAGCTTGGCCCGCGTCTCCTGCATCCAATTCGGCGCCGCGGCGAGCGCCGCCTGGAGGTGCTTCTGCAGCTCCTCGATCCTCGCCGAGATCGCCCGGCGCTCCTCCTCGGGGAGCTGCTGGAAGGCGTCGGGCTGGATCACCTTGCCGTCCTGCATCGGCGCGAAGAGAAAGCCCGTGGGTGCCCTGAGCAGCGCGATGCCCTGACCGCGCGCCTCCTTCTCGACCGCCTCGACCGCCTCCTCCTGGCGCTCCTTGAGCTCCTCCTCGATGACCTGGCGCCGGGTGCGATGCTCCTCGTTCTGGAAGGCGGCCTTCAGCGCGTCGGCGAGCTCCTCGACCAGCCGCTCCATGTCGGCGGCGAGACGGCTGCCGAGCCCCTTGCGAAGCTGCAGGGCCTCGGGGCAGCGCGGATCCGCGAAATCGCTGACATAGCAGAGATCGGTGCCGGGCGGCCGGCTGGCGGCGACCCGCTCGAGGGCCCGCTCCAGCGTCGTCCGCCGGCCGGTGCCGCGGCTGCCCATGACGAAGAGATGGCCGCCGGCCATGGGCAGCGCCAAAGCGAGCTCGATCGCCTCCTTGGCCCGCTCGTGGCCGATCAGGCCATCGAGCTCGCCCTCACCGGTGTCGGCGAAGACGGCAGGCTCGATCCGCCGCCGCAAGGCCGCTTCGACCAGTGGCTCCGGTGCCCCCTCGACCATGTGCCGATCCCTCGTCGATGCGATTCCTGCAGAGGAGCCTACAGGATCGGCGCGGCGGCTCCTAGCCGGCTCGAATCAGGTGAAGGTCTGATGGTAGCCGTCCGGATCGCCTATCCAGGCGTAGATCTCCCAGAGATTGCCGTCGGGATCGGCGAAGTAGCAGGCATAGGCGTTCCAGGGGTAGGCCCGGGGCGGGCCGTGAGGGGTGACGCCGGCGGCGACCAGCTCGGCGTGGAGCGCGTCGACGCGGGCGGCATCGCTCGCCTCGACCGCCACCATGACCTTGTGTCCGAGGCGGGCGGCGGGCGGGCCGGCGATGCCGACATGGGCCTCGATGTGGCTGGCGTCCCACAAGGCCAGGGTGACGCCCTCGCTGGCGAAGTCGGCGAAGCCCTCGGCCTTGCGGCGCAGCCGGAAGCCGAGCCGGTCGCGGTAGAAGGCGATGGATCGCTCGAGATCGGCGCAGATCAGGCAGACATCGCTGATCTTTTCGGTTCGGCCCAGCATGGGGTTCTCCCGGGACAGGGGATCTTCAGCTCCAGCGCAGCACGCGCTTCTCGATCAGGACGATGGCACCGAAGAAGAGGAGGGCCAGGCCGGACGAGACGAAGAGCGTGGCGTAGAGCAGGGGCGATTGGTAGTTGAAGGTCGCCTAGATGATGAGGGCGCCGAGGCCGTCATTGGCGCCGATCCACTCGCCGACGATGGCGCCGACCACGCAGGTGGTCGAGGCGATGCGCAGGGCGGCGAAGAGGAAGGGCAGGGAGCGTGGCACGCGCAGCCGCCAGAAGACCTCGAGGCGGCTGGCATTGAGGACCCGCATCAGCTCGAGCTCCGGCTTGCCCGCGGCCTCGAGGCCGCGGATCATGTTCACCAGCGTCGGAAAGAAGCAGATCACGGCGGCGATGACGATCTTCGGCAGCATGCCGAGGCCGAAGATCAGGACCAGAATGGGCGCCAGGGCCAGAACCGGTATGGTGTTGAAGAAGACGGCGACGGGAAAGTAGGCGCGCTCGACCAGCCGGCTGTGGACGAAGACGATGGCGGTCAGGACGGCCAGCGTGTTGCCGAGGAGGAAGCCGAGAAGTGCTTCGACCGCCGTCGGCCAGAAGTTCCGGAGCAGGAGCGGCCAGCGCTCGACCAGGGTGCGAAGCGCGGCGAGCGGCGTCGGCGCCACGAATTCCGGCACCTGCAGCAGCACCACTACGGCGTGCCAGAGGACGAGGATGGAAGCGAAGCCCAGAACCGGCAGGAGCCAGCTCGCGCTTGCGTTTCTGGATCCGGTCATGCGCCGGCCGCCGCCAGAAGGCCGCGCAACTCGCCCGTGAGCGCGGCGAAGGCGGCGCTGTCGCGGCCGAGTCCGCCATCCGCCTTGGCGGGGCGGAGATCCAGCCGGCCATGGATGCGGCCGGGACCGGCGGCCATGACCACGACCTCCTGGCCGAGATAAACGGCCTCGCCGAGGCTGTGGGTGACGAAGACGATGGTCGTGCCGGTCTCCCGCCAGATCCGCAGCAGCTCGTCGTTCAGCCGGTCGCGGGTCAGCTCGTCGGGGGCGCCGAAGGGCTCGTCCATGAGGAGGAGGTCCGGGTCGCCGACGAGGGCGCGGGCGATCGCGACGCGCTGGCGCATCCCGCCCGAGAGCTCGCCCGGCAGCGCATCGAGCCGGCCGCCGAGGCCGACGAGTTCCAAAAGCTCCTCGGGGCTTCGCCTGGGTGGCGGGGCGGCCGCCGGCCGGCCGACCTCGAGGGCGAGGCGGACATTGGCGAGAACCGTCCGCCAGGGCAGCAGGGTCGCGTCCTGAAAGCAGAAGCCGAGCCGCCGCGCAGCCCGTGCCTCGGCCGGCCTTTGGCCGAGGACGCGGGCCTCGCCGCCGGAGCCGGGCACGAGATCCGCGAGAACGCGGAGCAGGGTGGACTTGCCGCAGCCGGAAGGACCGATCAGGCACATGAAGCTCCCGGCGGCCAGCTCGAGCGAGACCGCCCCCAGGGCCTCGAAGCGCTGGCCGTCGCGCTCGAAGACGACCCCGACGCCGCTCAGGCTGACCGCTCGTTCCGGCTCAGCCAAGCTTCGGCCGTAGGGCTTCGGTGGCGTCCAGTATGGCCATCGTCGTGAAGCCCTCGACGGTCGGCACCTCGCCCTCGAACTGGCCGATCCTGTCGTAGAGCTCGATCTGCTCGGCGATCACCTCGGGGTCGAAGGTGCCCCAGCCGTGCTCCTTGGTCGCGGCGTCGAAGGAGAGGGCGACGATGGTATCGACCGTCGCCTGCTCGACCTCGCGGTCGAGCTGGTCGTAGGCATCGACCAGGAGATCCACCGAGGCGGCACGGTTCTCGTACATCCAGCCCCAGCCCTGGGCGACCGCACCGATGAAGGCGGCGAGGGTGTCGGCGTCCTCGGCCAGCGCCTCCTCCGAGGTGAAGTAGACATTGGCGTAGCTCGGCAGGCCGGCATCCCACTGCATGAGCGCGATGCGGTCGTCGCCCAGCACGGAGAGGGCGTTGGTGTTGGTGACCCAGGCGGTGATGGCGTCGACCTGACCGTTGGCCAGTGGTCCCATGTCCCAGCCGACCTGGACGATCTCGAGCTCGGAGGGATCGATCCCGGCTTTGGCGAGCAGGGCATCGAGGACGAAGCGCGCGGTCGGCTGCGTGCCGATGCGCTTGCCGCGCATGTCCTCGACGCTGCGTATGGGCCTGGCGGGCAGCGAGAAATAGGCGAAAGGCGACTGGCGGAAGCCGGCGGCGATCATCTTGATGGGAGCGCCGGCCGAGCGCGCCAGCATGCCCTGGCCACTGTCGGAGAATTGGCCGAGCAGCGCCTGGCCGGCGATCACCGGTGGCACCGTCGTGGAATTGGGGCCGCCGGGCATCAGCTCCACCTCGAGCCCGGCATCGGCGAAGTAGCCGTTCGCCTGGGCCACGACATCGCCGATCTGGCCGTTGCTCATCAGCCAGTCGTACTGGACGATGACCCGGCGGGCCTGGCCGCGGGCTGTGGGAGCGATGCCGACGAAGGCGGCGCCGGCGAAAAGGCCGCCGAGCAGGCGGCGCCGACCGAGGCGTGGGCCGAGGGGAGGGAGGCGCACCGGTTGTTTTCCTTTTTGCTCGGGGTTCGGCTACCGCCAGTATGGAAAGCGTCCGGCGTCGCGGCAAGCGGCTAGCGGGCTCGGCGCAGGAGGACGTAGAGGGCGCCCTCGCCGCCGTGGCGGCGCCGGGCCGGGGCGTGGGCTATGACGCGCTGGGCATTGGGCGGCTCGGCCAGCCAGCGGGGGGTCATGGCGCGCAGGATGCCGCCCGTATTGCGCTCGCCGATGCCGGTGATGACGAGCAGGCAGCGGGCCCCCCGGCGCTGGTGGTGGGCGAGGAAGAGGGTGAGGTGGCGGTGCGCCTCGGCCTGGGTCATGCCGTGCAGGTCGAGCCTGGCATCGATGGCGATCTGGCCGCGGCCGAGCCGCTGCAGGGTGCGGCGGTCGATGCCCTGCATGGCGGGCCGCGGCCGGGGCGGTGGCGAGAGGGTCGGCGGCTTCGGCGGGGCCGGCTTGCCGGGCGGGCCGGGTTGCGCGCCGTTCGCCGCTGCGGCCGGAGATGTCGCCCGGCCGTTCGCCCCGATGGGCCGGATGTCGCGGGTCACCTGTTGCCAGAGGGCGAGCTCGTCGTCCGTCGGCTGGCGGCCCCGACGGCCGCTCACCGAAGGATGCTCACGGGCGGGGGCCGGCCGTGCTCTCCGGGTCGACCAAGACGACGAGGAGCCGCCTCGGCCCGTGGGCGCCGAGCTCGAGCTTCTGGGCGATGTCGCCGGTGCGCGACGGACCGGTGATGAAGTTGAGCGACCGCGGCAGGCCGTCCGCGTCCTCTCGATGGAGGGCCAGGGCCTGCTCGTAGGAGCCGACGATGCGGTCGGTCGGCAGGACGATGATGCAGGTCTCGGGCAGGAAGGCCAGAAGGCTCGGGCGGTCGGCCGACGAGGCGAGGAGCACGGTGCCGGTCTCGGCGATGCCGGCCGTCGCCAGGGTCAGCCCCACCGCATCGTCGTCGCTGGCGGTGCCGCGGCCGATGCGCAGGAGCGGCTGGCTCGCCCATTCCGCCTCGTCGAGGGCGGGATCGGGTGCCATGGCGAGCTTCTGCGGCAGGTTGTGCTGGCGCAGGTAGCGGCCGACCGCGGCCGGGATCGCCCGCGGCCCCGAGACCCGCTCGACCTCGGTCTGGACCCGCCTGGCATAGTCGATGAAGAGCTCGATGCGCGCCTCGGGGGCGAGCTGGCCGCGCGCCGGAATGCGTCCGGGCGCAGCCTCGCCGGGCCAGGCGGCGACACGCTTTCGGGCGCGCTGGTCCTCCTCGGGCGTGCGGCCGATGGCGTCCCGGATCCGGGCCAGGACCGCGTCCCTGGCATCGCTCATGACCGGCCTTTCCGCCTGGTGTAGGCCGCCATGAAGGTCGTGCCCTCGGGTGCCGGAAGATCGCGGCCCTCGGTCCAGCCGCCGGCGAGCGGCAGCCGGCGGAAGCGGCCGCTGCGGCGGCCGAGCAGGCCGAGCACGGCGGCGGCCGTCCGGGTCACCGCCCGGTAGAGCGTCGGCCGCTCGGCCATGAAAGCCCAGAGCCCGAGCCCGTAGCGGGCCGTGGGCGGCGTCAGGCCCTTCTCGAACTGGACCTCGCGCCAGTGCCGCATCAGCTTCGGCAGCGGGATGCGGACCGGGCACACCTCCTCGCAGCGGCCGCAGAAGGTCGAGGCGTTGGGCAGGGTGTGGGTCTTCTCGATGCCGGCGAATTGCGGGGTCAGGACCGAGCCCATGGGCCCCACATAGACCCAGCCATAGGCGTGGCCGCCGACCGAGAGATAGACCGGGCAGTGGTTCATGCAGGCGCCGCAGCGGATGCAGCGGAGCATCTCCTGCAGCTCCGTGCCGAGCATCCGGGTCCGGCCGTTGTCGACCAGGACCACGTGCAGCCGGTCCGGCCCGTCGAGGTCGGCCGGCCGCTTGGGGCCGGTGATGAGCGTGGTGTAGGAGGAGAACTCCTGGCCCGTCGCCGAGCGGGCGAGCAGGCGCAGGAGCGTGAAGGCGTCGTCCATGGTCGGCACCAGCTTCTCGAGGCTGGCGATGACGAGATGCGTGCGCGGCAGGCCCTGGGTCAGCTCGGCATTGCCCTCGTTCGTGACGGTGACGATCGAGCCGGTCTCGGCGACGAGGAAATTGGCGCCGGTGATGCCGATATCGGCCTTGAAATACTGCTCGCGCAGCACGCGGCGCGCCTCGGCGACGAGAGCGGTCGGATCCTCGATGCGCGGCCCGCCGTGATGCGCGGCGAAGAGATCCGAGACCTGGTCCTTGGTCAGGTGCGCGGCGGGACCGACGAGGTGGCTCGGCGGCTCCTTCCGGAGCTGGATGATGTACTCGCCGAGGTCGGTCTCGATCCGCTCGATGCCGTTGGCCTCGAGATGCTCGTTGATGCCGATCTCCTCGGCCACCATGCTCTTGCTCTTGGTCACCGCCCGTGCCTCGGTGGTGCGGCAGAGATCGAGCACGATGGCGCGCGCCTCGGCGGCGTCGCGGGCGAGATGGAGCCGGCCGCCGGCGGCGGTGAGGTTCGCCTCGAACATCTCGAGGTAGAGGTCGAGATGCTGGAGCGTGTGGTTCTTGATGGCGCGGCCGCGGTCGCGCAGCGCCTCGAACTCGGGCAGCGCCGCCGCCGCCCGGGCACGGCCCGCCTGCCAGCCGGTCTTGATGCTGCCGAGCGCCGCCTGGAGCGCCAGGTTGCCGAGCGCCTCGTGCGCCTTGGCCTCAAAATCGAGCGAGGTCGGCTCCATCAGCGCCGCCGCTCGCCGATGCCGGGCTCCGTGCCGGTGCCGGCGAGGATCTCGGCGATGTGGAAGGCCCGCACCTTGCTGCCCTCGCGCTGCAGGCGGCCGGCCATGTTCATGAGGCAGCCGAGATCGCCGGCGGCCAGCGTGTCGGCGCCGGAGCCCTGGATGTCGGCGGCCTTGTCGGCGACCATGCGGGTCGAGACCTCGGCGAACTTGACGCAGAACGTGCCGCCGAAGCCGCAGCAGACCTCGGGCTCCTGCATCTCCACCAGATCGACGCCGGCGAGGCCGAGCAGGAGCCGGCGCGGCTGCGCCTTGATGCCGAGCTCGCGGAGGCCCGAGCAGCTGTCGTGATAGGTGACCGTGCCGGCGAAGTCGCTCGGCACCTGGTCGAAGCCACGGATGTCGACCAGAAAGCTGATGAGCTCGTGGCAGCGCTCGGCCAGCACCTTCGCCCGCTCCTTCGCCACGGGATCGGTGTCGAAGAGCTCGGGCAGGTGGCAGCGCAGCATGCCGGCGCAGGATCCCGAGGGTGCCACCACGTAGTCATAGGCCTCGAAGGCATCGAGGATCTTCCGGGCGATCCTCTCGGTGGTCGCCCGGTCGCCGCTGTTGAAGGCCGGCTGGCCGCAGCAGGTCTGGGTCTCCGGCACCTCGACCGCGCAGCCGGCGGCCTCGAGCAGGCGGATCGCGGCGAAGCCGATGCTCGGCCGGAAAAGGTCGACGAGGCAGGTCACGAAAAGGGCGACGCGCGGACGGTCCGAAGCGGCGGCATTCTTGGGGGGACGCATGAAAATCCTCGGGCGGCGGATCGATGCCTCGGCGCTGGCACCTCAGCTCGTGGGCCTCAGGGTCCTAGGCAGCAGCAGCCAGTAGCGGCCACGGCTCTTCATATGCCCTGCGACGAAGGCGGCCAAGTCCCCAGCCCCGAAGAAGACGTCGCCGCGCACCGCACCCTTGATGGCCCCGCCCGTGTCCTGCGCCACCACGAGCCGATGAAAGGGCCGCTCGCCTTGCGGGTGCGGAGCCTCGGTCTCGAGCCAGAGCGGGGCGCCCAAAGGGATGAAGCCGCGGTCGACGGCGAGCGAGCGTCCGGGCTGCAGCGCCACGCCCTGGGCACCCTCGGGGCCGGTGAGCGTGTCCGCCTCGCCCAGGATGCGGAAGAAGACGTAGGACGGGTTCTTGTCCATGACCTCCTGCGCGCGGTCGGGATGGGCGCGCAGCCAGGCCTCGATGGTCTGCAGCGACACCTCCTCCTTCGAGAGCTCGCCCATCTCGATCAGATCGCGGCCGATGGCGCGATAGGCGCGGCCGTTCTGGTCGGCATAGCCGACGCGGAGCGTGCGGCCGTCGTCGAGCTCGACCAGGCCCGAGCCCTGGATCTGCAGAAAGAACTTCTCGATCGGGTCGTCGACCCAGACCAGCTCGAGGCCCCTGCCGTCGAGCGCGCCCCGCTCGATCTCGCCCCGGCTCGGATAGGGCAGGAGGCGGTCGCCCGCGACCCGGCCGCGCACCTTGCGGCCGGCGAGGTCGGGAGCGAAGGCGCCGAGATCGACGGTCACGATATCGCCGGGTGCCGCCCGGAGCGGGATGGTGGCGCTGCCGTTGGGTCGCGCCGAGCCGTGCAGCAGGGGCTCGTAATAGCCGGTGAAGAGGCCTTCGCTGGAGCCGGCGCCGACCACGAGATAGGGCTGGAACCGCGCCTCGAAGAAGGCGCGCGCCGCGGCCGGCTCGAGCGGCGTGGCCTGGGCCTCCCGGCAGACGGCCTGCCAGTCGGCGTTGAGGCCGGCGGCGGACTCGGAGGCGAAGAAGGGTGCGCCGGGATCGCGGCGGAGAAGGGGCTGGCAGGAGCGGAGGAAGCTCTGAAGGGCCAGGTCCTGGCGATCGCTGGTCCAGCCGTCGAGCCGGTCGAACGAGGCGGGCTCGAGGGCGATGGGCGGCGGCTCGACCGGCTCGCCGCATGAAGCCAGGAGAAGAAGGGCGAGACCCAGCGCCACGGCACCGGGCCCTCGGCCCTCGGGCCATCTCGGACGGTCGATCATCGCGAGCGGCTCAGTCCGGCGCGCGCGTCTCGGTGAGCTGCCAATTGGGATCGGAGGTGCGCGTGTCGCGGCTGAAGGTCCAGATGTCGACCACCTCGTCGATTCGCGCCGGATCACCGTCGATCACGTTGTCGCCGGCGTCGCGGGTGACCTTGATCTGCTCGGTGACGAAGCGGACCGTGAGCCGCGCGAAGGACCCGCTCATGCCGGCCGCCGCGATCTCCGCCGAGCGCATCGAGACGATCTCGGTCGAGAGCCGCTCGCCAGCAGCTTCGCGCGCGTCGATGGCGGCGGCGAAGCTGGCATAGACGTCATCGGCGAGCAGCGGGCGGAGCGCCGCCTTGTCGCCTTTCGCGAAAGCCTCGATGATGAGCGCGAACGCCGCCCTCGCACCCTGCAGGAAGCCGTCGAGATCGAACTTGTGGTCGGCGAGACGAATCCGGGTGACACCCTCCTTGACCGCCGGATCGCCGATATCGGCGAAGCTCGGCTCCTCGGCCTCCTGGCTCGCGTGGCGGTCCGGCAGGGCCACGACATTGTCGCCGCTCTGGCGCTCGCGCGCCTGCTCGGGTGTCAGGACGGGGTTGACCCGGCGCCGCTCGTTGCCGGTGCGCCGGCCGAGGACGCTGCGCAGGCGGAACGCGATGAAGGCCGCGACCATGGCGAAGAAGATGATGTCGATGAAGGGGAAGCTCTCGGACATGGTCCTCGTTCACGCAGGCTCCGCACCGACGGCGGCACCTCTGGCGCCCGGCCCGGGTGCACGGTGGCTCTCGGCGTTCAAGCGTTTATATAAGGTGGCAGCGCGAAAAACAAACAGGGCGGACCTTGTCTCCCACATCTCTTCTGCTGCTGCTCTTCATCGCCGTGCCGCTGGTCGAGGTGGCGGCGTTCGTCCAGGTGGGCGGGCTCATCGGGCTCTGGCCGACGCTGGCGCTCGTCGTGCTCACGGCGATTCTCGGCAGCCTCTGCATCCGCTGGCAGGGCTTTCGCCTCGTCGCCCGGGTGCGCGCACAGCTCCAGGCGGGCGAGGTGCCGGTCTTCGAGGTGGTCTCGGGCGTGTGCCTCGTCATCGCCGGGGTGCTGCTCCTGACGCCGGGCTTCGTCACCGACGCTCTGGGGTTCCTGCTCCTGCTGCCGGCGGTCCGCCGCCTGCTCTTCGATCGCTTCCTGGCCGAGCGCCTGAGGGCCGTGGCGAGGGACGCCCAGACCGGCGACACCTCCCGCCCCGCGGACGCCGGCCGGCCGGTGGTGATCGAGGGCGAGTTCGAGCCGGTCGACGAGGCCGGCCCGATCCCGCCGCCGCGGGGCGGCTGGGACCGGCGTCCATGATCCTGCTCAGGCACGGCGAGGGGACCTGGAACCTGCATTTCCACGAGGTCAGGATCGATGCCGGGATTCACGATCCGCCGCTCACCGCGACCGGGCGCCTGCAGGCCCGGGCCGCCGCCGAGCGGCTGGCGGGTGGCGGCTTCAGCCGGCTCTTGACCAGCCCCTACCGGCGCACCCTCGAGACGGCGAGCTGCATCGCCGTGCGTCTCGGGCTCGACATGGAGGTCGAACCGTTGGTACGAGAGCGCTGTGCCTTCTCGTGCGATCAGGGCAGCCCGGCCTCGACGCTCGCGAAGGACTGGCCGACGCTCGATTTCAGCGGCCTCGACGAGATCTGGTGGGGCCGGCGGATCGAGAGCCAGGCGGCGCTCGAGGCCCGGGCGCGCGCGTTCCTCGACCGCGTGGCCGAGGCGCCGGATCGCGCGGCGACGATCGTCGTGACGCATTGGGGCTTCATCCGTGCCGTGACGGGACGGGCGATCGGCAATGCCGAAGCGGTCCGCTTCCTGCCGGAGGGACCCCGTTCCGAGACACCGGGACGAGAGCCCGGACCGGCCCGAGGATCCTGAAGCGGGCCGGGAGACCGCAGCCGAAGCCAGCCTACCGAAGCCGAGGCCAGCAAACCGTAAGCGAGGCCAAAAAACCGCAAGCGAGGAATGAGACGATGAGCGACGAGACCACGGGCCCCAACGGCGGCGCCTCTCCCGCCGCCGCCGGCACCGGCGGGGCGACCACCGAGCAGGCACCGCCGCGCCTCTCGATCCTGACCCAGTACATCAAGGACCTGTCCTTCGAGAACCCGCGCGCGCCGCAGCCGCCGCAGCAGCAGGGCGGCCGGCCGGAGATCCAGATCAAGGTCGATGTCCAGGCGAAGGCGCTGGGCGAGGACCGCTACGAGGTGACGCTGGTCACCAATGTCGACGCCAAGGCGAATGCCGAGACCATCTTTCTGCTCGAGCTGACCTATGCCGGGGTCTTCCACCTCGCCAACATCCCCCAGGACAGCCTGCAGCCGCTGGTCATGATCGAGTGCCCGCGGCTGCTCTTCCCCTTCACCCGGCGGATCGTGGCGGACGCGACGCGGGACGGCGGCTTCCCGCCCCTGATGATCGATCCGATCGACTTCGTCGCCCTCTACCGGCGCAAGCTGCAGGAGGCCCAGGCGAGGTCGCAGGGCGATGCCGTGCCGCCGCCCGTGGCGAGCTGAGGCGCGGCCCGGCGCCCCGCCCGCTGCTGCCGGCGGCGCCGGGCCGTCCGGCGGGGCTCAGCCCGCCCGGCGGCTCGCGGCGGCCGGCGCCCGGGTCAGGGCGCGAAAGTCGTCGACGAGCCGGCTCGTGATCGGCCCCACCTCGAAGCGCAGCTCGTCGATGGCGCGGACCGGCGTCACCTCGGCCGCCGTGCCGGTGACGAAGATCTCCTGCACGTTCTCCAGCTCCTCCGGCCGGATGTGCCGCTCGACCACCTCGAGGCCGCGCTTCCTCGCGAGCTCGATCACCGTCCGGCGGGTGATGCCGTCGAGGAAGCAGTCGGGGAAGGGGGTGTGGATGACGCCGTCGAACACGAGAAAGAGGTTCGCACCGGTGGTCTCGGCGAGATAGCCCCGGTAGTCGAGCATCAGCGCGTCGCCGAAGCCCTTGCGCTCGGCATCGTGCTTGCAGATGGTGCAGATCATGTAGAGGCCGGCGGCCTTGCTCTTGACCGGTGCCGTGTTGGGGGCGGGGCGCTGGTAGAGGGCGCGGGTCAGGGTGAGGTCGCTGTAATAGGCGCCCCATTCCCAGGTGGCAATGGCGACATTGATGCGGCTGTGCTGGGCGGAGACACCCATCTGCTCCGAGCCGCGCCAGGCCAGAGGGCGGACGTAGCAGTCGGCGAAGCCGTTCTTGCGGATCACCGCGTTGGTCGCGGCATCGAGCTCGGCGGCCGAATAGGGGACGTCGAAGCCGAGCATCCGGCCGCTGTCGATCAGCCGCTGGCTGTGCTCGGTCAGCTTGAAGACCGCGCCGCCATAGGCGCGCTCGCCCTCGAAGACGCAGGAGGCGTAGTGCAGGCCGTGGCTCAGCACGTGCAGCCGGGCGTCGCGCCAGGGCACCATCTCGCCATTGAGCCAGATGTGGCCGTCGCGGTCGTCGAAGGGCAGGAGGTCGGCCATGGCGCTGGCTTTCGTATCGGCCTTCAGGCTTGAAGAGGCTCGGTTTTTCAGGGATTGCGATCGCTATCACCCGGCCCCATAAGTGTCAATCAGAGGCCCGTTCCGGCGCGCGTGCCGATCGGACATGCCAGCCATGCAGGGGCGGCGGGTCGGTCGCCGCCCCGTCTCGTGCGGCCGTTTCGGACGAATGGAGCCATGCAGGCGCAGCGCGCCCAGAACCCCCTCTTCCTGCGTGACGCCGAGCTGGAGCGCAGCCTCGACCTTCTGGGGCTGCTCGAGCTCGATCTCGGTGCCGCGGTGGCCTCGGCCCTGGCCGAGGCCGGGCTCGAGCCCGCCGATCTCGCCCTGCTCGCCCGGCTGGACGCGGCGGGTCGCGGCCATCAGCCGGTCACCGCGGCCGAGCTCGCCCAGCATCTCGGCTGGACCAAGCAGCGCATGTCGCGGCGCCTGCAGCAGCTCGCGAGGCTCGGTCTGGTCGAGCGGCGCGCCGCCGAGCACGACCGGCGCAAGCGGACGCTGGCCCTGACCGAGGCCGGCGGCCGCCGGGTGGCCGAGGCGCTGGACCTGCAGAAGCGCTGGCTGCGCCGCATCTTCCGCCGGGCCGGAGCAGCCGATGTGGCCGGCTTCCAGAATGTCCTTCTGGTCGCGGCCCAGATCTCGCCGCGCGGCCAGCGCGGCAGGCCACAGCCTGCCCATCCGCGTCCGGCCCCCGCACTTGCCGAATCGGGCCCGGATTCGTGAGCGAGCCCGCGCATCTTCTGGTGGTCGACGACGACGAGCGCCTGCTCCTGCTCCTGCAGCGCTTCCTGACCCGGCACGGCCATCTGGTGAGCGTCGCCCCCGACGCCGCCGCGGCACGGCAGATGCTGGAGGGCCTCGACTTCGACCTCGTCGTGCTCGACGTGATGCTGCCGGGCGAGAGCGGGGTCGAGCTGACGTCCGCGCTCAGGCGCACCAGCGACGTGCCCATCCTGCTGCTCACCGCGCGCGGCGAGGCCCGTGACCGGATCGCCGGGCTCGAGGCCGGCGCCGACGACTACCTGGTCAAGCCTTTCGAGCCGCGGGAGCTGCTCCTTCGGATCACCCGCATCCTCGGCCGGGCCCGGCCGGCGCGTCCCGTCCCGCCGCCGGTCCTGCGCTTCGGCGATTTCGTCTTCGATCTGGCCAGCCTGGAGCTCACCCGGAGCGACGGCGAGGCCGTGCACCTGACCTCGGGCGAGCTCGCCCTCCTGCGGGCCCTGGCCGAGCGTGCCGGCGTGCCGATCAGCCGGGCCGAGCTCGGCGAGCTCGGCAATGCGCGGGGCAACGACCGGGCGATCGACGTGCAGATGCTGCGCCTGCGGCGCAAGCTCGAGGAGGATCCGCGCCAGCCCCGGCACCTGCTGACCGTGCGCGGCGAGGGCTACGCGCTGCGCACCGGCCGCTAGGCCACCGTCCGGCCGGATGGCGACGACCCGCATGAGCCCAGAACGTCCGGGCCCGACCCGCTCGAGACCGGTCCGCCTGGTCCCGGCCCGCCCGTGCCCGTCCCGCGCGGAAGCGTTTCGCCTGGAGCCGGTCCGGCTGAGCGGGGCCCGCCCGGGCCCGGCCCAAAGCGGCGGCGAAGGATCGGCCGGCCGCGGCCGGCATCCGCCCTGCCGCCGAAATCGTTCGACACCGCCGTCCGGGACCGTGCGCGGCGCGGCACCGGTGCTTGGCCTCATGCCGCCGATCCCGGCCGCGATCCGCCGGGCGGGGCGCTGAGCATGGGGCCGATCCGCCGGCTGCTCGGCCGGACCATCGTGCCGCCCTCGCTGTTCTGGCGCTCGATCCTGATCGTCGTGCTGCCGCTGGTCATCCTCCAGCTCGTGCTGACGGTGATCTTCTACAACCGTCACTGGGACGTGGTGACCCGCTGGCTGGCGACCGGGGTCGCGGGCGAGGTGGCGCTCGCGGTCGATCTGCTCGAGGAGGCGCCGAACCTGGAGGCGCAGCGCGCCATCCTGGCACGGATGCGCGACCACCTGGGGCTCAGGCTCTCGCTTGAGCCCGGCGGACGGCTCGAGGATGCCCTGGCATTCGGCCGGCTCGACGGCTGGCGGCTCACCCATATCGACAACAAGATCCTCGAGAGCTTCGCGCAGCGGCTCGACCGTCCCTTCGTCATCGACCTGCGCTCGGAGATGCCGGGCTACGTCGTCGCCTATGTCCAGCTCCGGGACGGCCTCCTCAGGGTCATGGCGCCGCGCCAGCGGGTCACCAGCACGACCACCATGATCCTCGTCTACTGGATGGTCGGCGCCTCGCTCGTCCTGGTCGCCGTCGCCGTCTATTTCCTCGGCCTGCAGGTGCGGCCGATCCGCGATCTGGCGAGGGCGGTCGAGAATTTCGGCCGGGGCGTGGACGTCGGCGATTTCCGTCCGCGCGGGCCGTCCGAGATCCGCCGCGCGGCCGCCGCCTTCAACGTGATGCGCGGCCGCATCCTCAGGCATCTGAACCAGCGGGCCGAGATGCTCGCGGCGATCAGCCACGATCTGCGCACGCCATTGACCCGGATGAAGCTCGAGCTCGAGCTGCTCGGCAGCGACGACCCGATGGCCAAGGAGCTCGAGGCGGATGTCGCCGACATGATCGCTCTCGTCGACACCTACCTCGCCTTCGTGCGCGGCGAGGAGGGCGAGACCGCCGAGCCGATCGAGCTGCGGCCGCTGCTCGAGCAGATGGCGCAGCGGGCGGAGCGGGCGGGTGCGACGACCGAGCTCTTCGTGCCGATGGCGATCACCTCGAGCCTCAGGCCCATCGCCTTTCGCCGCTGTCTCGCCAATCTCGTCGACAACGCGGCGCGCCACGGCAAATGGATCCGGATCGCCGCCGAGCGGCGGCCGCGCGCCGTGCTGATCACCATCGAGGACGACGGGCCGGGCATTCCGGACGACTTGCGCGAGCAGGTGTTCCAGCCCTTCTTCCGAATCGACAGGGCGAGGCGGCGGCAGACCGGCGGCACCGGGCTCGGGCTCAGCATCGCCCGGGACATCGTGCTCGGCCATGGCGGCGAGCTGAGCTTCGAGACCTCGGCCAAAGGCGGCGCCAAGGCGGTCCTGCGGCTGCCGGCCTGACGGCCGGCGCCTCCTTGCCGTCCTCAATGGGCGTCGGCCGGCTCGAGGCCGTTCCTGCGGATCAGGGCGAGCGCCAGGGCGCGCGACGGGGCGAGGGCGAGCGGTGTTCCGTCGGCATCGAAAATGCCGTAGCAAGAGCTGCCCTCGTCCTCGACCCTCAGGACGTAGGCGGTGCCCCGGAAGAGCTCGGCGAGGCCCGACCGGGCGGGACGTGGCGCTTCTGGCGCCGGCAATGAAAGCGTGCTCACCTCTGGCCTCCGGGCTCGGTCTCGATCGGTGCCCATTCTAGGCCGGTGACTATGAAGGAAAGGTTAAGGAGCGGGTGACCCGGACCCTGCAGGCGGCGACGCCGACCCTCGTCCTGGCCTCCGGGAGCCGGACGCGCGCCGCCATGCTCGAGGCCGCCGGGCTCGCTTTCGAGGTGCGCCCGGCACCGGTGGACGAGGCCGAGCTTCGGGCGGCGCTCTTCGCCGAGGAGGTCGGGAGCCCCGACGCGGCGACGGCGCTCGCCGAGCTGAAGGCCCGGCACGTGGCGAACCGCGCGGCGGGCGACTGCATCGTCCTCGGCGCCGACCAGCTCCTCGAATGCGAGGGAACCTGGCTCGAGAAGCCATCCGGCCGCGCGGCCGCCCGCGCCCAGCTCGATCGGCTCCTGGGCCGCACCCACCGCCTGGTCAGCGCCGTCGTCGCCTTCAAAGGCGGCGGCCGCCTCTGGCATCACGTGGCGACCGCCGAGATCACGCTCCGCGCCGCCTCGGCCGAAGCCGTCGAGGCCTATCTGGATGCGGCGGGCGAGGCGGCGCTCCTGTCGGTGGGCGCCTACGCGCTCGAAGGGGTGGGCGCGCAGCTGATCACTCGCGTGCGGGGCGACCATTTCACCGTGCTCGGCCTGCCGCTCCTGCCGCTGCTCCAGTTCCTGCGCGACCAGAAGGTGCTGCTGACGTGAAGCCGGGCCTGCTCGTCATCGGCCTCACCGGCGGGATCGCCATGGGCAAGAGCCGGGTGGCCCGCCTCCTCGCGGGCTTCGGGGTCCCCGTCTTCGACGCGGACCGGGCGGTGCATGCCCTCCTCGGACCCCGGAGCCCCGTCGTCGCCGCCGCCGAGGCGGCCTTTCCCGGAACCGGCGACGGGGGAGGCGGGATCGACCGGCGCGCCCTGGGTGCGCGAGTCCTCGGCGATGCGCCGGCCCTGCGCCGGCTCGAGGCGATCCTCCATCCGGCGGTGCGGTGCGCCGAGCGGCGCTTCCTCGGCCGCCTCGCCCGGCTGCGCTTCGCCATGGCGGCGCTCGACATCCCTCTCCTCCTCGAGACCGGCGCCGATGGGCTCTGCGACTGCGTCGTCGTCGTCGATGCCGGACCGCATCTGCAAAAGGACCGGGCGCTCGCCCGGCCGGGCATGAGCCGACCGAGGCTCGCCGCCATCCTGGCGCAGCAGATGCCGGGGCCGGAGAAGCGAAAGCGGGCGGACTTCGTCCTCCGCTCCGGCTATGACCGGGGGGCGAGCGCCAGGGCCGTGGCCGGCCTGCTCGATCGGCTGGATCGCTGGCCGCGGCGCGCCTGGCCGGCGGCCTGGAGCGGAGCGGGCGGAGGCGGAGCCACGCGAGCGGAGACGCGTTGATGCGCGAGATCGTCATGGACACCGAGACGACCGGGCTCGATCCGGCAAACGGGCACCGGATCGTCGAGATCGGGGCGATCGAGCTCGAGCATCACGTGCCGACCGGCCGGCACTTCCACCGCTACGTCGATCCCGAGCGCGACATGCCCGAGGACGCCTTCCGCGTCCATGGCCTGAGCGGCGAGTTCCTGAAGGGACACCCGGCCTTCGGGGCGATCGCGCATGACTTCCTCGCCTTCATCGGCGAAGCCCCTCTGGTCATCCACAACGCGGCCTTCGACCTTCGCTTCCTCAATGCCGAGCTCGAGCGGCTCGGGCTGCCGCTCCTGCCCGCGAGCCGGACGGTCGACACGCTGCCGATGGCGCAGCGCAGGTTCCCGGGCTCGCCCGCCAATCTGGACGCGCTCTGCCGGCGCTTCGGCGTCGATCTCTCCGGCCGCGAGCTGCACGGTGCCCTGCTCGACAGCCGGCTGCTCGCCGAGGTCTACATCCACCTCAAGGGCGGCCCGCAGCCCGATCTCGGCCTCGTCGTGCGGGCCCGAAACGGGCGCATGGCCGGCTCGCCCGCGCTGCCGCGGCCGCATCGCCGCTTCACCGTGCCCGCCGCGGAGCTCGCGGCGCACGAGGCCTTCGTCGACGCCATGCAGGACCCCGTCTGGCGCCGCTGAGCGAAAAGGACCCCGAGCCGGATTCATCGGGCCGTCGCTGCGACCCGTGGGCGCTTTGCGCTCGCTTTCGGCGTCGACTACAAGGCCGGCCAGGCAATGTGGCTGGGCCGGGGGAATTCCATGAGCAAGATCAAGGTGGCGAAGCCGATCGTCGAGATCGACGGCGACGAGATGACCCGGATCATCTGGCAGATGATCAAGGACAAGCTGATCCTGCCCTATCTCGACATCGAGCTCCTCTATTTCGACCTCGGCATCGAGAATCGCGACCGGACCGGGGACCAGGTGACGGTCGACGCCGCCGAGGCGATCAAGCAGCACAATGTCGGCGTCAAGTGCGCCACCATCACGCCGGACGAGGCCAGGGTCCAGGAGTTCGGGCTGAAGAAGATGTGGCGGTCGCCCAACGGCACGATCCGCAACATCCTGGGCGGCACGGTCTTTCGCGAGCCGATCATCATGAAGAACGTGCCGCGCCTCGTGCCGGGCTGGACGCAGCCCATCGTCATCGGCCGCCACGCCTTCGGCGACCAGTACCGCGCCACCGACTTCAAGGTGCCGGGCAAGGGGCGGCTCACCATGCGCTTCGAGCCGGAGGGCGGCGGCGAGGCGATCGAGCACGAGGTCTTCACCTTCCCCGGCGCCGGTGTCGCCATGGGCATGTACAATCTCGACGAGAGCATCCGCGAATTCGCCCGCGCGTCCCTCAATTACGGCCTGATGCGCAAGTGGCCGGTCTACCTCTCCACCAAGAACACGATCCTCAAGGTCTATGACGGCCGCTTCAAGGACCTCTTCCAGGAAGTCTTCGATGCCGAGTTCAAGACCGAGTTCGAGAAGGCCGGCATCACCTACGAGCACCGGCTGATCGACGACATGGTCGCGGCGGCGCTCAAGTGGTCGGGCGGCTTCGTCTGGGCCTGCAAGAACTACGACGGCGACGTGCAGTCGGACACGGTGGCGCAGGGCTTCGGCTCCCTGGGCCTCATGACCTCCGTGCTGATGACGCCGGACGGCAAGACGGTCGAGGCCGAGGCGGCCCACGGCACGGTCACCCGCCACTACCGCGAGCACCAGAAGGGCCGGGACACCTCGACCAACCCCATCGCCTCCATCTTCGCCTGGAGCCGTGGCATCGCCTACCGGGGCAAGATCGACGGGACGCCCGAGGTCGAGGCCTTCGCGAAGACCCTCGAGCAGGTCTGCGTCGAGACGGTCGAGAGCGGCAAGATGACCAAGGACCTGGCGCTGCTGATCGGCCCGGACCAGCCCTGGCTCACGACCGAGCAGTTCCTGGATGCGCTCGACCAGGGCCTCCAGGCCAAGATGGGCGCTTGAGCCGGGTCCAGCCCAAGGCATGGTCGGCGTCGCTCGCCAGGGCGCGGCGGATGTTCAGCACGGCGCGGTTCCGGTCAATGATCTTGAGTCCGCAGGCAGCATCGATGGCCGCCAGCGCCGTGGCGTGATCCTCGACGCGACCGGCGGCCTCGCGACTCGGATCTGCCCGCCCCGGAGCGCGGTGCCGCTCGTCATGGGACCGATCCGGTCGGTTGCCGGCCGGGCTCCCGGCATGGATGGCGCTCGCGGTCCAGATGAAGAAGGGGGACGTCCTGGACGTCCCCCTGACCGCGGGCCGGCGAGCCATCAGGGCGGAAGGCTCCGGCTCACGTGCAGGAGCACCCTCCTGCCGCCGCTCCGCTCGACCCTCGGGACGGCTTCGTCCCGTGAGCCCTACTGCTGGTTCGTCTTGCCTTTCTGCTGCTGGCCCGCCGTTCCGCTCTGCTGCTGGTCCGTCTTGCCACTCTGCTGCTGGTCCATCTTGCCGCCCTGCTGCTGGCCGGTCTTGCCGCCCTGCTGCTGGCCCATCTGGCCGCTGTCGGCGGCGCTCGACTGGTCGGTCTCCTCGGGCGGGTTCAGGAGCATGATGACCGGATCGCCCTCGGAATTCTTCGCCTGCACCAGATAGGCCGCATCGACGATGCGGATATCGGTGAAGCCGGCGTCCTCCAGGCTCTTGCGCAGCTCCATCTGGCTCATGGTGTGGAACTGCGTCTCCTGGTCGATGGTCTGCTGATCCGTGCGGTTCTGCTGCCCGTTCGACTGGTTGTCGGTCGACTGGGCGAAGGCCGGCGCACCGAGCATGGCTGCGGTGACGATGGCGGTGGTCAGATAGAAGCGTTTCATCAAAGGTCCCCCTTGTTCGGCGCTGGAGCTCGGCGACCCGAAAGAGGTGCTGGCCGCGTCGCTCCGGTTGCTGGTCGCTCGTCTTTCGATGACGGACGCAGGCACTCAACGACGCCGGCACGGGGCGGGTTCCGGATTTATTCCCGAGAAACCGTTAAGAATGGTTCATGTCGATTCACCGCATTTCCTCGACCCTACAGCGAGGATCGGCAGGTAAACGAAGTCGATCCGTCGGGACGACATGCCGGCGCCCATCGGTTCGGTCGCGGCGCTGCCGCCGGGTCGAGCGCCGCGTCGCCGCCCCGCGCGCGGCGGCGCGGCGACGCCGTCCTCCCTTCGCCCCGCCTGCCCTTCATCGGGCTTGCATCGAAGCGCCCGAGACGGGAATATCCAGCGCGTCGCCGGCCTGGCACCGGTGGCGAACGCTCAGGGAGACGACGCTTGACGAAAATTCCCGATTCGACGCCGGAGACGCGGCGAACCTTCATCCGGAAGGCGGCGATGTCGAGCGCCGCCGCGGGTGCTCTCTTCGGCGGCTTCGGCTTCGATCCGCTGATAGCGAGTGCCATGGCCCAGGAGATGGGTCGCTCGGAGAAGCCCCTGAAGGCGGCCTTCTCCAATGCCGGCCTGCAGGCGACCTGGTGTGCCCAGGGCAAGCAGGCGGCGGAGTACTGGGGCAAGCTCTTCAATGTCGAGGTCACCTGGTTCGACGGCGAGTTGAGCGCGCCCAAGCAGCGCGCCGCCATCGACAACATGGCGACGCAGGACTGGGATTTCGTGGCGATCCAGGCCTTCGGCATCGGCACGCTGACCGATCCGGTCAACAAGATGATCGAGCGCGGCATTCCGGTCATGGACATGGACACGCTGATCGCCCCGCTCGAGGAGATCGAGGTCCACACCTTCCTCGCCCCGGACAACGAGTTCATGGGGGCCTCGGTGACCCAGGCGCTGGTCGATGCGATCGGCGGCAAGGGCAACATGGTCATGACGCAGGGTGCGCTCGGCCATACCGGTGCGCAGGGCCGGGCCCGCGGCTTTCAGTCGGTGGTCGAGAAATATCCCGACATCAAGGTGCTCGACGAGCAGCCGGCCGACTGGGACGTGACCAAGGCGTCGCGCATCTGGGACAGCCTCCTGACCAAGTACCCGGACATCTCGGCCGCCTTCTTCCACAACGACGACATGGCCCTGGCCGCCTACAACGTCATGCAGTCCCGGGGCCGCACCGACATCCTGATCGGCGGGGTCGACGCCATGCCGCCGGCGATCGAGGCGGTGCTCGACGGGCGCATGTACGCCACGGTGCGCAATCCCTCCTGCCGCATCCACGGCGGCTCGATCATAGCCGGCGTCGCCGCGGTCCTGACCGGCGAGAAGACCGGCGAGGGCATCCCCAAGCACATCATCACCGACGGTCCGGTGGTGACCAAGGCCAACGCGCCCGGCATGCTGTGGATGCAGAAGCACTACCTGATCTAGGGCCGCGGTGAGCGACGGAACCTCGAGACCGCCGCTCATCGAGCTCAGCGGAATCGGCAAGACGTTCGGGGGTGTCACGGCACTCTCGAACGTCGATTTCGTGCTGCGCGAGGGCGAGGTGCACGGCCTCGTCGGCGAGAACGGCGCCGGCAAGTCGACGCTCATGAAGATCATCGCCGGCGTGCACACCGAGTTCGAGGGCACCTACCGCCTCGACGGGCAGCCGATCCGCCTGCGCTCGACGCGCGACGCCCTGGCGCGCGGCATCGGCATGGTGCACCAGGAGCTCTCGATCGTGCCGCATCTCTCGGTCGCCGAGAACGTCTTTCTCGGCCACCAGCCGGTGAGCGGCATGGGCGTCGTGCGCTGGCGGCACATGGCGCGCGAGGCCGGCGAGCATCTGAAGAATCTCGGCATCGAGGTGGACCCGACGGTCGAGGCGGGCTCGCTCTCGCTCGGCCTGCAGCAGCTCATCGAGATCGGCCGCGTGCTCTTCTCGGGCGCCCGGATCATCATCCTGGACGAGCCCACCTCGGCCCTCTCGCCGCCGGAGGTCGAGAGGCTCTTCAAGGTCATCGACCGGCTGCGGCAGGCCGGCAAGAGCTTCATCTTCATCTCGCATTTCCTCGACGACGTCCTCGCCATCTCCGACGTCGTCTCGATCTTCAGGAACAGCCGCCACGTGCGGACCGCGCCGGCCACCGAGCTCACCAAGGCCGAGATCATCGAGCTCATGATCGGCCGCGGCCACGAGGCGCTCGAGGAGCGCTATCTCGGCACGCTGGAGCTGCCGGCCGCCGCGACCACGCCCGTCCTCCTCGAAACCCGCGGGCTGACCCTCGAAGGCGCGTTCGAGGGGCTCGACCTCGCCGTGCACGAGGGCGAGGCGCTCGGCATCTACGGCTTCATGGGCTGCGGCCAGCTCGAGCTGGTGCGTGCCCTCGTCGGCAAGCGCCGGGCCGATCGGGGCGAGCTCGTCATCGGCGGCGAGGCGGTCCGGCTCGCCAACACGGCCGCCGGCAAGCGGGCCGGCGTGGCGCTGGTGCCGGAGAGCCGCCGCAGCATGCTGTTCGCGGATTCGCCCATCTTCCGCAACATCTCGATCAGCGTGCTCGAGCGCATCTCGCGCTGGCTCGTGAAGCCGGCGGTGGAGCGCAAGCTGGCGCGCGGGAAGATCGAGGAGCTGAAGATCCGCGCGGGCTCCGAGACCGTGCCGCTAAGGACGCTCTCCGGCGGCAACCAGCAGAAGGTGGCGCTCGCCCGCTGGCTCGCCTACCGCCCGAAGGTCCTGGTGCTGGCCGAGCCGACGCGCGGCATGGATGTCGGGGCCAAGGACGACGTGGTGAAGATCATCCGGGCGCTGAAGGAGCAGCGGATGGGGGTCATCGTGGTCTCGACCGAGCCCGAGACCATCCTGTCGCTCGCTGATCGCATCCTCGTCATGCGCCGCGGCCGGGTCACCCGCGAGTTCGTCGGCGAAAGGGTCGGCAAGGACCAGCTCCTGGCCGCCGCCTGAGACAGACCGGAAGAAGAGGGAAGAGAACGAATGAAGGTCTGGTTCCTGCGGCGGCTGACGGCGATCGCGCCGCTCCTCACGCTGGTCTTCCTGGTCGCGATCTTCATCGGCGCCAGCCCGTCCTTCGCCACCATGGACAATGTCGCCAACATCCTGCGGCAGGTCTCGATCACCGCGATCATCGCCACGGGCCTCACCTTCGTCATCCTGACCGCCGAGATCGACCTCTCGGTCGCGGCCGTCGCCAACGCCGTCGGCATCCTCGTCGCCTTCTTCACCCTGCAGGCGGCCTATGTGAACATCGCCAACGTGCCGCTGCCGGGCGGCATCGCGATCCTCTTCGCCCTTTTGGCGGCCCTGGCCCTCGGCGGCGTCACCGCCTTCGGCGTCGTCGTGATCGGCATCCCCTCCTTCATCATGACGCTCGCCATGATGCAGATCTGCGCGGGCATCTCGGCGCTCCTGGTGCGCGGCCAGATCGCCTACAACGTGCCGGACCTCGTGAAGACGCTGGGCTCCGGCAGCATCGCCGGCATCTCCTGGATCGTCATCATCGCCACCCTCTTCCTCGCCGTCGGCCATTTCGTGCTGACCTACACGCGCTTCGGCCGCTACGTCTACATGGTGGGCGGCAATCGCGAGGCGGCCGAGTATGCCGGGGTCAACGTCAAGCTGATCGTGGCGGCGGTGCTGATCATCGGCGCCTTCTGCTCGGGCGTCGCCGGCATGCTGGGTGTCGCCTATTACGGCAGCGCCCAGCAGAACCAGTTCGACGATTTCCTGCTCGATTCCATCGCCGCCGTGGTGGTCGGCGGCACCAGCCTGTTCGGCGGCCAGGGCGGCATTCCCAACACCATCATCGGCCTCTTCGTCCTGGGTGTCTTGAACAACGGCCTCGACCACGTCGACATCGACAGCTTCCTGAAGATCCTGATCCGCGGGCTGATCCTGCTGCTCGCCCTCGTCATCAACGTCTACGCCCAGAAGATCCGCACGGACTGACCCACCCCCTACTCCTCGGGCGCCTCGGCGGCGGCCTTCCTCGCCTCCTCCAGAAGGGCGCCGCAGGGCGCATCCTCGGCGAGGCCCAGGTCGAAGAAGGGGGCAAGTGCTGCGATCGGCGCCAAAAGCCAGCCGAGCGTGTTGCTCTCGACGCCGCCCGGTGCCGGCGCGACGGTGGGCGAGCGCCAGCTGCCCTCCACCTGCAAGGGCTGGTTGCCGCTCAGGAGGCTCGGGTCCTTGGGGTGCGCCTCGATCAGAAGGTCGAGCGTCTCGGCGCCGAGATCGATGGTGCCTGACGCGGTGAGCTTGGTGTCGGTCGTGTCGACCAGGATCGGCCGGGCGGTGGCAACGCCCTGCTCCACGTCGAGATTCACCACCGCACAGCGAATCGGCACCTTGTCCTGCTCCCCGTCGGAGGTGAGCAGGACGATCAGCCCCTCCATGAGATCGAGGCCGATCGCCTCGACGATGATCGCGTCGAGCGAGCCCTCCGACATGACGAGCCCGGCGCGCCCGTTGCTCGCGCCAAGAAGCTCGGCCAGGGAGGAGCCCCGGCTCTTCAGGCGGACGCGACCGTCGATCACCCCCGCCGCCTCGTTCGCCTCGCCGAGCTTGGCGAGGATCTCGCGCAGGCTGAGATTCGTCAGGCGCAGGTCGACCTCCGCCGCCGGCGGCCGCTGCGTGGTGTCGTACGAGGCGTGGAGGACGAGCCCGCCATCGGCGAGGCCGGTCTCGAGCGGATCGATGGTCAGCCAGCCGCCCTCGGTCTTCAGCGAGAGGTCGAACCGGTCGACAGGCAGGATCTCGGAGCGGACCTCGGCGGCCACCAGATGAATGTCCAGATCGAGGTTGCGCCAGCGCTCGGGGTCGATCTCGACATCCGGGATGAGCCGCTGCCGCTGGCCGGCCTCCTCGGCCGCCTGCGCCTGAGCCGGGCTCGCCGTCTCGCCCGGGCCGGTCTGCGGCGGCAGGCCCAGGAGCGGAAAGAGGTCGTCGAAATCGAGCGATCGGCTCTTGAGGTCCGCCCGGACGGCGAGCGGCTGCGCGCCTCGATCGATCCGCAGGCTGCCGGCGATGTCGCTGTCGCCGATCCTGCCGCTCACGTCCTCGAGCGTCAGCACCGTTCCCTCGCGGCTGAGATCGCCTTCGAGATCGTAGGGTGGCGTGTTGATCTCGGCGAGCCCCATGCTCGCGAGGATGGGGCCGGGATTGGGCCCCTTTGCCGCGAACCTGCCGTGCAGCGCCGTGTCGGAGCCGAAATGATCGACGCTGCCTTCGAAGTGCAGCGTCGTCTCCTCGAGCGTGACATTGGCGTCGATCACCGCGCCCTCGCCCTCGAGCTCGCCTTGGAGCTCGAGCTCGAACGCCGGGAGCGTCGGCACGGCGAGGCCGAAATCGGCGAGGAAATCGGCGAAATCGTCGCCGGCTCCGAGATCGAGGGAGAAGGTCCTGGCGCCGGGCTGCACGGTGGCCTCGATCGAGGTATTGGCCGCCTCGAGCTTCGCCCGGATCGGCTCGTCGCTGCCGCCGGTCAGCGCCTGCCGCGAGGGGCCGCTGCCCTCGATCTCGAGCGCCGCGTCATCGAGCCGGCCGGAGCCCGTCAGCGTCAGCGGCTCGCTCTCCCCCCAATTTCCCTCCAGCTCGTCGAGCACGAGCTTCACGTCCCGCTCGCCGTCACGGTAGTCGACCGTCGCGTCCCTGACCGCGAGATGGCGGATGAGCGGCGGCACCGGCGGGCCGCCTTCCGCCGCGGCCGGCCGCTCCGCCGGCTGCCAGTTGAGCTCGCCGTCCTCGCCCCGGACGACCTCCGCCTCGACCCCCTCGACCTCGACGAGCGGCAGGACGATGTCGCCCCCGAGAAGCGGTCGCAGCGCCAGCTCGGCCTTCGCCCGCTCGACATGCGCGAGCCGTTCGCCCGTGGCGTTGGCGAGGGAGAGCGGACCCAGCTCCAGCCGCAGGGTGCCGTCCTTCCAGGTGAGATCGGGCGCCTCCTCGAGCTCGATGTCGTAGCCTGTGGCGGAGCCCGCCCGCGCCTCGATCACGCCGTTGAGCCAGCCCTGCTCCAGCGCGACCCAAAGGGCCGCCACCGCCAGGAGGGGCAGCCCGACGATCAGGAGAATGGCGACGAGGATCCAGCGGCGCACGAGCCCTCCACCGAAAAGGGCGGTCCGGGCTCAACGGCCCGCGCCGAGAAGGGTTGCGTCAGACCTCGGCCCACATGCGCAGAAGATTGTGGAAGGTCTTGGTGATCGTGTCGAACTCGGGCGTCTTGCCGTGCCGGTCGAAAAGACTGCGGCGGGCGGTGTCGAGCTCGTGCAGCAGCTCGCGCCGGGCCGGATCGCGGACCATGCTCTGCACCCACGAGACGGCGACCAGGCGCTCGCCCCGGGTCACCGCCGCCACGTGGTGCAGGGCGGAGGTCGGATAGAGCACGAGCGCTCCCGCCGGCAGCTTGATCTCCTGCTCGCCATAGGTGCTCTCGATGACGAGCTCGCCGCCGTCGTACGTTTCCGGGTCCTCGAGGAAGAGGGTGAAGGACATGTCGGAGCGGATCGGCGGCCGGCCCGACATGACGGCGTTGTCGACATGGCTGCCGTACTCCATGCCGGGCTGGTAGCGCGCCACGAGCGGGGTGCGGACGATGAGCGGGCGGGCCACCATCTCGAACTCGAGGCTGGCGAGGACGGCGTCCATGATCGCCTGCTGCACCTTCTGCGCGTCCGGACCCGGCTCGAGCTGGAGGTTCTTCTTGACCGACTGGCCGAATTTGCCCGCGGTCGCCGCCCCGTCGACGAAGCGCAGCGTCCTGATCCTGGCCCTCAGGCTCTTGACCTTGTCGTAGTCGAGAATGTCCGGGATGACGGAGATCATGCGTGTCGGCCCTCGTGCTGCTGCCGATGGTCCCCCTGCCTCACCAGAGCGTGTAGCCGCCGTCGATGACGAGGGCGGCGCCGGTCATGTAGCGGCTGGCGTCGGAGGCGAGGTAGAGGGCGAGCGGCCCGAGATCCTCGGGCCTGCCCGGTTCGCCCATGGGTGTCCGCTCGACGATGTTCCTGATCACCTCGGGCCGCTCCCTGGCCCAGCGCTCGTTGGCCTCGGTCATGAAGAGTCCCGGGCAGATGGCGTTGACGGTGATGCCATGCGGCGCCCAGTCGGCCGCCAAAGCGCGGGTGAGCTGCAGGATGGCCGCCTTCGCCGTCTCGTAGTGCCGGCCGCCGATCCCGGGCCCGGCGACGAGCGCATTGATGGAGGCGATGTTGATGATCCGCCCGCCCCGGCCCCGCTCCAGCATGGCGGCGCCGACGAGGCGGGTGCACACGAAGGTGCTCGTCAGGTTGAGGTCGATCAGCTCCCGCCAGCGGTCGGTGGACATTTCGGTGAACGGCGCCGGGTCGCGCCGGCCGCCCACATTGTTGACGAGGATGTCGAGGGGTCCGTGATCGACCAGCGCCTCGCCGATGGCCGCCTCGCAGGTCGCGGGAAGGGCGAGGTCGGCTTCGACCGTCCGCACCTCGACGCCGAGGGCGGAGAGGTCCGAGGCCGCATCGGCGAGGCTCGCCGCGTCGCGGCCGACGATCACGAGATCGGCGCCGGCCTCGGCCAGGGCCCTCGCCATGGCCCGGCCGAGGCCGCGGCTGCCGCCGGTGACGAGGGCGCGCTTGCCGTCGAGCCTGAAGCGGTCGAGGACGGCCATGATCCGCAACTCCGCTCAGGGGGTCGGTGCGTCCTCGCGGAGCAGCCCCTCGTGCTTCAGCTCGGCCCAGAGATCGGCCGGAATGGGCGTCGTGAAGATCCGGACGTTCTCCTCGATCTCGGCGGCCGAGCGGGCACCCGGGATGATGCTCGCCACCCGCTCGTGGCCGAGCGGAAACTGCAGGGCCGCCGCCTTCAGCGGCACGCCGTGGCGCTCGCATACCGCCTCGATCCGGGCCACGCGATCCATGATCTCGCGTGGCGCGTCCTGGTAATTGTACTTGGCCCCCGGCACCGCGCCCGTGGCGAGGATGCCCGAATTGTAGGGTCCGCCGATGAAGAGCGAGACATTGGCCCGCTCGCACCAGGGCAGGAGCTCGTCGAGGGCACCCTGCTCGAGCAGGGTGTAGCGCCCGGCCAGAAGGAAGCAGTCGAAGTCTCCGGCACGGCCGAACTCGAGCATGGCCTGCACCTCGTTGACCCCGGCGCCGATGGCCCTGACCGCACCGCCGTCGCGAAGCTCGCGCAGCGCCTTGTAGCCGGAACCCATGAGCTCGTCGAACCTGGCCTTGCGGGCCGCCTCGCTGCCATGCGTCCAGATGTCGATGTCGTGCACCAGGAGCACGTCGATGCGATGCGTGGCGAGGCGCTGCAGGCTGTCCTCGAAGGAGCGCATGACCCCGTCATAGGTGTAGTCGAAAACGCCCTCGAAGGGATGGACATCGACGAAATTGCCGGAGCTGATGCCGCTCGCCGGGTCCTTCGCCTTCAGAACCCGCCCGATCTTGGTGGACAGCACCCACTCGTCCCGAGGGTGTTGGCGCATGAAATGGCCGATGCGGTGCTCGGACATGCCGTGGCCGTAGAGGGGTGCCGTATCGTAGAAGCGGATGCCGGCGGCCCAGGCGGCATCCAGCGCCGCCTTCGCGTCCTCGTCCGTGCACTTGCGGTAGAGATTGCCCAAGGGCACGCCGCCGAAGCCGTGCGTCGTGACCTCGACCTCGGAGCCGCCGAGCCGGCGGCGCTCCTTCATGTCCATGGCGTCTGCCCCCTCCCGCTGATGCCGCCGCCACTAACAGCGCCGCCGGGGCCGGCGTCAAGGCCGGAGCCGACCCGCCGGGGCGGCCGGGCACGGGTCACCCTGCAAAAAAAAGAGCGCCCTTGAGGACGCTCGCAATCGGGCAACCAGGATCGAGGCTCAGTTGCTGCTCTGCTTCCAGACCCCGTCGTCCTCCTCGTAGCTCGGCAGCGCCTCGAGCTGCGACTGGTCCATCGAGACCATGAGATCGCCCGTGCTCTGGTCGATGGTGATGTCGTCCATGTCGATGGCGACCCGCTTCTCGCCGAGCCCCAGAAACCCGCCGATATCGGCCACGACCTTGCTGATCTTGTTGTCCTGGTCGATCATCAGGTCGACCACCTCGCCGATCTCGTCGCCATCCGCATTGACGATGTCGCGATCGATGAAATCCTCGGCACTGCGGCCGGCCGGGAGCACCGCGCCGCCGCCGTTCGACGAGGCGCTGTAGGACCGGTACTCGCCCGCCCCCGCGGTGGAGGACGCCCCGGCACCCGCCTCCGTGCCCGAGGGCGTGTGCACGACCCCGCCCGTCGCCTGGTCGGTCGGCGGGTTGTCACCGGCCGGCACCGTGGCACCCTCGGCCGATTCCGGCACCACGCTCGTGGCACTGCTCCTTTCGTCGTTCTGCCCCTCGCTCTGCACGTCGCTCAGAGGCTTGTCCTGGGAACCGCCCTGCATGCCCGTTTGGCCATCGTTCTGCGTGCCGGTCTGGCCATCGTTCTGCATGCCCGTCTGACCGCCGGTATTCGAGCCGGCCTGCCCGTCGTTCTGCGCCATCTGCACGAAGGCGGGCGGCGCCTTGGCGGCGGGCGCGTCGGTTCCGGCGGCGAAGGCGGCGCCGGCGAGCGCCGTCGAGCCCAGAAAGGCGAGAGTCAGTGCCATTCGCATGTTCATGGCGAAGCTCCAGTCTTGTCCGTCAGTCCAGGGGATTTCCGACGGCATCCGGCAAGCGTCCCGGCATGTCCGCCGTTGCAGCCCTGAACGCGCCCCGAGAGAACGGGTTCCCGGCCAGCGGCATTTTTCGCTCGGGCCGGCTCAGCCCCGGGCCAGCCGTGGTCGCCGCTGCGCCACGGCGATGCCGCCGAGCACCAGGGCGAGGGCGACCGCATGGAAGAGGTGGAAATGCTCGCCCAGGAGCGCCACCGAGAGCAGCGCCCCCATGATCGGCATGAGGTTGAGATAGAGGCCGCCGGCATTGCTGCCGAGCACCTCGATGCCGCGGATGAAGAAGGCCTGGGCGAGGATCGAGGGAAAGATCGCGGCATAGGCGACCACCGTCCAGGCGAGCGTCGTCCTCGGCCAGATCAGGGTGCCGCTCGCCGCCTCGAGGGCGACGAAGGGCAGGCTGGCGACGGAGCCGATGGCGACCAGCATGGCGACGAAGCTCAGCCAGTGGACCCGCGGCTTCTGGCGGAGCGCCACCGAGTAGCCGGCATAGATCACGGTCGCCACGATCATCAGAAGATCGCCACGGTTGAAGTCGAGGCCGGCGAGCTCCAGAAGATCGCCCCTGCCGGCGGCCACCGCGACACCGGCCAGGGTCAGCGTGTAGCCGGCGATCTGCAGAGGGGTCGCCGTCGTCCGGTAGATGGCGAAGTTCAGGGCGAAGATGAACATCGGCATCGCCGCCTGGATGATCGTGGCGTTGATCGCGGTCGTGCTGATCAGCGCGTAGTAGAGCATGCCGTTGAAGACGGTGAAGCCGATGCTCCCCATGGCGACGAGATAGGGCAGGCGGGCCCTGATGGTGGGCCAGTCGCGGATGAGCCTCGGCCAGGCCAAGGCACCGAGCACCACGGCCGCGATCGTCCAGCGGAACCAGGAGAGGAGAAAGGGCGAGACCTCGCCGACCGCGAACTTGCCGGCGACGGCGTTGCCGCCCCAGAAGACCATGGTGAGGACCAAGAGGACGCGGGCCTGGGCCGCCGCACTGCCCATTCGCCCCGGCCGGCCGCCCTAGAGGATGAACTTCGAGAGGTCGGCGCCCTGGATCAGATCGCCCACCTGATGGCGCACGTAGTCCCGATCGAGGGTGACGGTCTCGGCGGCGGCGCGGTCGGAGGCGGTGAAGCTGATCTCCTCGACCAGCTTCTCCATCACCGTCTGCAGACGCCGGGCGCCGATGTTCTCGACCCGGCTGTTCATGTCGTGGGCGAGGGTGGCGATCTCGTCGATGGCCTCCTCCGAGAAATCGAGCGTGACCTCCTCGGTGGCGAGCAGCGCCTTGTACTGCTTGACCAGGCTCGCCTCCGGCTCGCGCAGGATGCGGGCCAGATCGTCGCGGGTGAGCGCGTCGAGCTCGACCCGGATCGGCAGGCGGCCCTGCAGCTCGGGCAGGAGGTCCGAGGGCTTGGCGAGGTGGAAGGCGCCCGATGCGATGAAGAGGATGTGGTCGGTCTTCACGGCACCGTGCTTGGTGGTGACGCTGGTCCCCTCGATCAGCGGCAGGAGATCGCGCTGCACGCCCTCGCGGCTGACGTCGCCGCCCCGGTTCTCGCGGCCCGAGATCTTGTCGATCTCATCGAGGAAGACGATGCCGTTCTGCTCGACCGCCTCGATCGATTCGCGCAGCACCCGGTCCTCGTCGAGCAGCTTGTCGCTCTCCTCGGCCATCAGCGCCTCGTAGCTCTCGCCGACCTTCATCTTCTTGCGCTTGGTGCGCTGGCCGAACGCCTTGCCGAGCATGTCGCCGAGATTGACCATGCCCATCTGGGCGCCGGGCATGCCCGGGATGTCGAAGGCGGGCAGGCCCGAGGAGGTGTCGCGCAGCTCGAGCTCGATCTCCTTCTCGGCCAGGGTGCCGGCGCGCAGCATGCGGCGGAACTTCTCGCGGGTCTCGGGGCCGGCGCCCTGGCCGACCAGGGCGTCGAGCACGCGATCCTCGGCATTGGCCTCGGCCTGCGCCTTGACATCCTTCCTGAGACGGGCGCGCGTCTCCTTGAGCCCGACCTCGACGAGATCGCGAACGATGCTCTCCACGTCGCGGCCGACATAGCCGACCTCGGTGAACTTGGTGGCCTCCACCTTGACGAAGGGGGCCTGGGCGAGCCGCGCCAGCCGGCGGGCGATCTCGGTCTTGCCGCAGCCGGTCGGCCCGATCATCAGGATGTTCTTGGGCAGCACCTCCTCGCGCAGCCCGGGATCGAGCTGCTGGCGGCGCCAGCGATTGCGAAGGGCTATGGCGACGGCACGCTTGGCCGCGGTCTGGCCGACGATGAAGCGGTCGAGCTCGGAGACGATCTCCCGGGGTGTCAGCGCCGTCATGGCTGCCCGATCGTCTCGATGGTGAGCTGGCGATTGGTGAAGACGCAGATCTCGGCGGCGATGCCCATGGCCTTCTCGGCCACGGCACGGGCGTCCATGCCGTCGATGTCGACGAGCGCCTTGGCGGCGGCGAGGGCGAAATTGCCCCCCGAGCCGATGCCGATCAGCCCGTCCGGCGGCTCGAGCACGTCGCCATTGCCGGTGAGCACGAGGGAGACCTCGGCATCCGCGACCGCCATCATCGCCTCGAGACGGCGCAGATAGCGGTCGGTGCGCCAGTCCTTGGCGAGCTCGACACAGGCGCGCATGAGCTGGCCCGGGTGGCGCTCGAGCTTCCCCTCGAGCCGCTCGAGCAGCGTGAAGGCATCGGCCGTGCTGCCGGCGAAGCCGGCGATGATGGCACCGCCGCCGAGCCGGCGAACCTTCCTCGCATTGGCCTTGATGACGGTGTTGCCGAGGCTGACCTGCCCGTCGCCGGCAATGACCACCTGGCCGCCCTTGCGAACCGCGAGGATGGTCGTGCCGTGCCAGTGACCGGCGTCGGTTCCTGCCATGTTTCCTGCCCTGCGCGCGTGACCGGGGTGCCGCGGCACCCCCTTGGTCAGCGGCATTTGGGCAGGGTTCGGGGGATCGTCAAGGAGAGGGCCGGCGGGAGGCCCGGCGGCCGGGGCGGCGGAAAGGCTCAGCCGCAGGCGGCGCGGCGCGCCGGCGCCTCGTCGCGGGCGAGCCCGTCGACGGCGTTGGTCAACCGGCGCAGCATCATGATGAGCGCCTCCTCGTCGCGCAGCCGGAAGGCCGTGGCGACCAGCATCGCGGCGCCCACGACGTTCTCGAGCCGCGGGTCGTCGAGGGCCGCCACGAGCTCGTCCGCGAGCTCGGGATCGTCGAGCTCGAGCGGCTCCAGGATCGGCTGGTTGTCGTTGACGGCGGCGTGGCTGGTCATCACGGTCTCTCCCGAGAACAGGCGGTTGAAAGGGTCTTCTAAAAAAAGGGCCCCCGGTAGGCAGTGCCTGCCGGGGGCCAAGGGAGGGAGGCACCGTCTGACTTGACGACGCGGAAACTATCTTAACCTGTGGTTGATATCAACAATAAATTTACCGGACAGCGCAGCTATCGATTGCCTTTTGGCGCAAAACCCCTATGAATTTTAACGAAGTTGCGGAACAGAGACTTATCTTCGTCTTCGCTTTAAATGACGGTAAAAATATTCGTAAATTCAGTCGACTGGACCGGCGGGTGAACCGCCGGTGGCATCCCGCGCGTGCCGCGGCCGCGCGCCGGCCGCCCGAATCGCAACGGGGATCGGGCGAATGGCAGGAAGGGGTTGCACGGGTTTGCCGGCATCGCGCATCAGTTGAGAAGGGCGGTCGGCCGGTCGCGGAGGCCATGCCTCCCCGGTGGCGTTTCTTGGCGATGCTCGCCATCTGCGCTAGATCGATGCGCACCGCGCGGCAGAGCCTGCCGCCGTCCGCCCGAGCGTCGCGAGGACAGGCCATGGCCGGCCATTCACAGTTCAAGAACATCATGCATCGCAAGGGCCGCCAGGACGCGGCCCGCGCCAAGCTCTTCACCCGGCTGACCCGCGAGGTCCAGGTGGCCTCGCGCCTGGGTCTGCCCGATCCCGCGTTCAACCCCAGGCTGCGCTCCGCCATCCAGGCGGCCAAGGCGGCCAACGTGCCCAAGGACAATCTCGACCGCGCCATCAAGAAGGGGCAGGGCGGCGACGCCGAGAGCTACGAGGAGGTGCGCTACGAGGGCTACGGCCCGGGCGGCGTCGCCTTCATCGTCGAGGCGCTGACCGACAACCGCAACCGGACGGCGAGCGAGGTCCGGGCCGCCTTCAGCCGGCACGGCGGCAGCCTCGCCGAGACCAATGCCGTGAGCTTCCAGTTCGACCGCATCGGCCAGATCCGCTTCCCCGCCGGCGTGGCCGACGAGGAGGCCATGCTCGAGGCCGCGATCGAGGCCGGGGCGGAGGACTGCCAGTCCTCCGAGGACGGCCACGAGATCACCTGCGCGCCCGACGACCTCGCCCGCGTCGGCGAGGCGCTCGAGGCTCGATTCGGCGAGCCCGAGGCCTCGTTCCTGACCTGGCGCCCGCAGGTCACGGCGCCGGTCGACGACGACAAGGCGCCGACGCTCTTCAAGCTGCTCGAGGTCCTGGACGAGAGCGACGACGTGCAGCGCGTGGTCGCCAATTTCGAGGTCTCCGACGAAGCCATGGCGAACTTGCAGGGGTGATCCGCCTCTTGGGCCTCGATCCGGGATTGCAGCGCACCGGCTGGGGCGTCATCACGGTGGATGGCCCGGCACTCTGCTTCGTCGCCGCCGGCATCGTCGCCAGCGACCGGCAGGAAACGCTGGCCGAGCGCCTCCTGGCGCTGGACCAGGGTCTCGCCCTGGTGATGGCGCGCCATCTGCCGGCAGAGGTCGCGGTCGAGGAGACGGTGGTCAACCGGAACGCGCTCAGCTCCCTGAAGCTCGGCCATGCGCGGGGCGTGGCGCTCCTCGCCGCCGCCCGGGCGGGGCTGCCCGTTGCCGAATACGCGGCGAAGCACGTCAAGCGCGCCCTGACCGGCACGGGCGGGGCCCAGAAGCCGCAGGTGGCGCACATGGTCCACGTGCTGCTGCCGCGGGCCGGCCCGCTCGGCACCGATGCCACCGACGCGCTGGCCGTCGCCATCTGCCATGCCCACAACCGCATGACCCTGGCACGGATCCGGGGCCCGGTCCCGGCCATGGCCCGATGATCGCCCTCCTGCGCGGCCGCGTCGCCCTCTTGGGCGAGGATCACGTGGTGATCGACACCGGCGGCGAGGGCGGCGGGGTCGGCTACGTCGTCCAGTGCGCCGGCAGGACCCTGCGGCGCCTGCCGCCTCTGGGCCAGCCGGCGGAGCTTCGGATCGTCACCCAGGTGCGCGAGGACAGCATCACGCTCTTCGGCTTCACGACGCCGGTCGAGGAGGAATGGTTCCGCCTGCTGCAGGGCATCCAGGGCGTGGGTGCCCGGCTGGCGCTGGCGCTGCTCTCGGTGCTCGAGCCCGAGGAGATCGGCCGTGCCATCGCCGCCCAGGACGCCCGCGCCCTAACCCGGGCTTCGGGCGTCGGCCCCAGGCTCGCCGGGCGCATCACGGCCGAGCTCAAGGATCGCGTGGCGAAGCTGCCGGGCGTCCCCGCCGCCTCGGGCGGCGGTGCGGCGCCGGCGCCGGTGCCGGTCGGCGGCATCGTCGAGGATGCCCTGGCGGCGCTCCAGAACCTGGGCTACGGCCGCAGCGAGGCCTATGCCGTGGTCGCCCGCGCCAGGACCGAGCTCGGCGGCGACGCCACGCTCGAGCAGCTCCTGGCGCGAAGCCTCAAGGGCCTCGCCCGATGAGCGGAGCCTCGGGCGGAGGCGAGCGCCTCGTCGCACCCCAAACGCAAGCCCGGGACGCCGATCTTTCCCTCCGCCCCCGGCGGCTCGCCGAGTTCATCGGCCAGGCCCGGCTCAAGGACAATCTCCAGGTCTTCGTCGAGGCCGCCCGGACGCGCGGCGAGGCCATGGACCACGTGCTCTTCGCCGGCCCCCCCGGCCTCGGCAAGACCACGCTGGCGCAGATCGTGGCGGCCGAGCTCGGCGTCGGCTTCCGCATGACCTCGGGCCCGATCATCCAGCGGGCCGGCGACCTCGCAGCACTCCTGACCAACCTGCAGCCGCGCGACGTCCTCTTCATCGACGAGATCCACCGCCTGAGCCCCACCGTCGAGGAGGTGCTCTATCCGGCGATGGAGGACTTCCAGCTCGACCTGATGATCGGCGAGGGGCCGGCGGCGCGCTCGGTCAGGATCGATCTCTCGCCTTTCACCCTGGTGGGCGCGACGACCCGGACCGGCCTCTTGACGACGCCTTTGCGCGACCGCTTCGGCATCCTCGCCAGGCTCGAGTTCTACGACCGGAAGGAGCTGCTCGAGATCGTCGAGCGGGGTGCCCGCATCCTCGATCTGGCGCTCGCCGCCGAGGGGGCGGTCGAGATCGCCCGCCGCTCGCGCGGCACGCCCCGGGTGGCGACCCGCCTGCTCCGCCGGGTCCGCGATTTCGCCACCGTCGAGGGGCCGGCCGGCGGCGCTCCCATCGACCGGGCGCGGGCCGATGCCGCGCTCGAGCGGCTCGCCGTCGACCGGCTCGGCCTCGACGCGCTCGACCGCCGCTACCTGAACGCCATCGCCCTGCATTACGGCGGCGGACCGGTCGGCGTGGAGACCCTGGCGGCGGCCCTCTCGGAGCAGCGCGACACGCTCGAGGAGACGGTCGAGCCCTATCTCCTGCAGCAGGGCCTCCTGCAGCGCACGCCGCGCGGCCGGCTCCTGACCCGGGCGAGCTGGCGCCATCTCGGCCTCGCCATGCCGGCCGGCGCCGTCACCCAGGCCGAGCTCTTCGCCATGCCCGACGAGAGCGGCGAGGACGGCCCGTGAGCCTCGTCCACCGCTTCCCCGTCCGCGTCTATTACGAGGACACCGATGCCGGCGGCATCGTCTACCACGCCCGCTACCTCAATTTCGCCGAGCGGGCGCGCACGGAGCTCCTGCGCGAGGTGGGCGTCGACCACGCGACCCTGCGCGATCACGAGGACGGCCTCTTCGCCGTGCGGCGCGCGGTGACGGAGTTCCTGCGGCCGGCGCGGCTCGACGACGAGCTTCTGGTCGAGACCCGGCTGCGCGGCCACAGGGGAGCCCGCCTCGACCTTGCGCAGAGCATCACGCGAGATGGACAAGTCCTTGTCAGGATTGCAATCGAGATCGTCTTCATCACCTCCGACATGCGCCCGCGACGGCTACCGCCTTGGCTCGTCATGCGTTTTGCCGAGGCCGGCATCCCCAACGCCGGCGATGCTTGACAAGCGCCGAGCCGGTGACCGATAGCACGCTCGGCCAAGGCGATCGTCCCGGCGGGCCAGTCGGGACGGGCCGCGACGCATCCCTCGCATCACGCCCTTTCGGGCCCGCCCGGGCCTCGAGGCCTGAAATGTCGCTCCCCCTTTGCGACCAACGCGATTGACCGCATGGAATCCGATCCCATCAGCTCCGCGATGCTCGGCGATCCGGCCGCCGGGACCAGCATCCTTTCGATGGCCCTCGAGGCCGACATCGTCGTCAAGCTCGTCATGCTGCTCCTCCTCGTGGCCTCGCTCTGGGTCTGGGCCGTGGTCTTCGAGAAGGGCTTTCGCCTGATCAGGCTGCGGCGCCAGACGAGCCTGTTCGAGCAGGCCTTCTGGTCCGGCACGCCGCTCGGCGAGCTCTACCGGCGGCTCGGCAAGCGCATCGACCATCCCATGGCGCTCATGTTCGCGGCCGGCATGGAGGAATGGCGCAGCGGCCCCAAGGCGCTCAGCGGCGAGGCGCAGGACCGGCTGGTCGGCCGCATCGGCCAGGTCATGCAGCTCACGCTCGAGCGCGAGATGCGGGTCCTCGAGCGCAACGTCTCCACGCTCGCGACCATCGGCTCCTCGGCCCCCTTCGTCGGGCTCTTCGGCACGGTCTGGGGCATCATGAACAGCTTCCAGTCGATCGCCATGACCAGGAACACGACGCTCGCCGTGGTGGCGCCCGGCATCGCCGAGGCGCTCTTCGCCACCGCCCTCGGCCTCCTCGCCGCCATTCCCGCGGTCATCGCCTACAACCGCATCTCCACCTCGGTCGACGGCCTCGGCGACCGCCTTTCCAGCTTCGCCGACGAGTTCGGCGTGGTGGTCAGCCGCGAGCTCGACACGAGCCGGGTGCTGCCCTGATGGCGGCGGCGGTCGCCGGGCGAGGCGGCGGGCGGGGCGGCCGGTGGCGCCGCGGTCGGCAGCGGCGGCAGATGGGCGAGATCAACGTCACGCCCTTCGTCGACGTCATGCTGGTGCTGCTGATCGTCTTCATGGTGACCGCACCCATGCTGACCATGGGGGTCTCGGTCGACCTGCCGAAAGCCGAGAGCTCGCCCATGCCGGGCCAGGACGAGCCGCTCTCGGTCAGCATCGACGCCAGCGGCGCCATCTACCTCCAGGAGACGGCGATCGAGCTCGACCAGCTCGCCCCCCGGCTGCTGGCGATCACCGGCCAGAACGCCGACGCGCGCATCTTCGTGCGCGGCGACCGGGCCATCGATTACGGCCGGGTGATGGCGGTGATCGGCAGCCTCAACCGGGCCGGCTTCACCAAGGTGGCGCTCCTGACCGAGCAGCCGGACCTTCTGGTGCGCGAGTGAGCCGATGAGCCGGTCCTTTCTCGCCTCCCTCCTCTTCCACCTCGTCTTCATCGGCCTCGCCTTGCTCGGCCTGCCGAGGATGGCCGAGCGCCTGCCGACCGACGAGCCCTACACGGTCGAGATCGTCGCCGTGCCGACGGCACCCGAGCCCGTGACCGAGCCGCCGGCGCCGGAGCCGGCCGAGACGGCACCCCTGCCGCCCCGCCAGGCGGCGAGCCCGGCGCCGCCGCCGCCCGAGCCGGAGCCCGCGCCCGAGCCGGCACCGGAACCGCCGCAAAAGCTCGCCGCCCCCGAGCCGCCGCCCGCCCCCGAGCCGCCGCCCGCCCCCGAGCCGCCGCCTCCGGCACCGCCGCCGCCGGAGCCGGTGCGGGCCGAGCCGGCGCCGTCCCCGGTAGCCCCGCCGGCGGCACGGCCGGCGCCCCCCAAGCCGGCGAAAGCGGTGGCCAAGGCAAAGCCCGCGCCCGAGCCGCCCCCCGAGCCGCCGGCCAAGCCGGCACCGCCGAGGAAGGCGGAGCCGGCACCGGCACCGGTGGCCAGGGACGACGACGACTTCAACGCGCTCCTGCGCAGCGTCGAGCAGCAGAACCGGCGCGTCGAGGCACCCGAGAAGCGGGCCGGCACGGGCCATGCCGTCGCCGCGCGAACGGCGCCGCCCGCGGCGGCCCAGGGTCCGGTCACGCTCTCGGCGAGCGAGCTCGCCGGCATCCGCCGGCAGATCGAGCGCTGCTGGAACGTGCCCATCGGCGTGCCGGGCATCGAGGCGATGCGCGTCAGCCTGCGCATCCAGCTCGAGGCGGACGGCACGGTGCGCGACGTGAGCATCGAGGAAAGCGGCCGCCTCGACGCCGACAGCGGCTTTCGCACGGTGGCCGAGAGTGCGAGGCGCGCGGTCCTGAGCTGCCGCCTCGACCTGCCGGCCGAGAAATACGCGGTCTGGCGCGACATGGTTCTGACCTTCTCTCCCGGAGATGCGCTGAGTGGCTGATTTGCTGAGAAGGGGGCCGACGCGGCGGGCGGTGCTGGCCGGCGCCGGCGGCCTCGGTCTTCTGGCCCTGTCGCCGCGGGCGAGGGCGCAGGTGCGGCTCGACATCACCAAGGGCGTGGTCGAGCCCATCCCCATCGCCGTCAGCCCGTTCGCCGGCGACGATGCGGGAACGCGCGATCTCGGCCTCGCCATGGCCGATGTGATCCAAGCCGATCTCGAGAGCTCCGGGCTCTTTCGCGTGATCGACCGGCGCGCCTACATCCAGGATCCGGAGAGCCTGCGCCAGACGCCCCGCTTCGCCGAGTGGCGGCCGATCAACGCCCAGGCGCTGATCACCGGCATCGTCTCGCGGCCGACGCCCAACCGGCTCGCCATCGAGTTCCGCCTTTGGGACGTCTTCAGCGGCAGCCAGCTGCGCGGTCTCCGCTACGACCTCGCGGCCGATGGCTGGCGCCGCGCGGCACACCAGATCGCGGACGTCGCCTACGAGCGGCTGACCGGCGAGGCCGGCTATTTCGACACCCGCATCGTCTATGTCAGCGAGACCGGGCCGCGCACGCGGCGGGTCAAGCGGCTCGCCGTCATGGACCAGGACGGCGCCAATCACCGCTTCCTCACCGACGGCAGCCAGCTCGTGCTGACGCCGCAGATCGCCCCGGACGGCCGGCGCGTCGCCTATTTCGTGCTGCGCACGCCGGTGCCGCAGATCATGATCCTCGACCTGGTTACCGGCCGCTCCGCCCCCTTGGGCGATTTTCCCGGCATGTCGTTCACGCCGCGCTTCGCGCCGGACGGCAGCGTGCTGCTGCTCACCGTGGCGCGCGACGGCAATTCCGACATCTTCTCCTTCGACACGGCGACGCGGCGCACGGTCCAGCTCACCCGGTCGCCCTCGATCGACACCTCGCCGAGCTTCGGTCCCAAGGGCGACCGCATCGTCTTCAACAGCGACCGGGGCGGCGTGCCGCAGCTCTACACCATGAACCGCGACGGCTCGAACGTGCAGCGCATCAGCTTCGGCTCCGGCCGCTACGGCAGCCCGGCCTGGTCGCCGCGCGGCGACCTCGTCGCCTTCACCAAGATCCAGGGCGGCTATTTCCACATCGGCATCATGGAGCCGGACGGCGCCAACGAGCGGCTCTTGACCCGCAGCTTCCTCGACGAGTCGCCGGCCTGGGCGCCCAACGGGCGGATCATCGTCTTCACCCGCGAGAGCCCGCAAACCGACCGCTCGAGGCTCATGACCATCGACATCACCGGCTACAACGAGCGCGAGCTGCCGACCCCGCTCGATGCGTCCGACCCGGACTGGTCCGGCTTGATTCCTTGAGGCCGGCCACGTATCCACGGCCACCAGCCACGCCAGCCGCCGTGCCGCCGGCCCGGCCTCGTCCCCGGTGCCCGCGCCACATCCTCCTGCCACGAGGTGTCAGCCCATGAGACCGCTTCTCGCCCTTCTTCCGGCTGCTCTGCTCCTGCTCGCCGCCTGCAGCTCGACGCCCGAGGACACGCTCGGCGGCGACGGACAGGCGGCCGGCGCCGCCGGCGGCATGGGCGCCGGTGGCGCCCCGACCGAGCTCGGCGCCGCCGGCGCCGACGGCTCGGACATCTCCGGGCAGGACATCTACGCCAGCGGCGCCCCGGGCAGCCAGGAAGACTTCGAGATCAATGTCGGCGACCGCGTGTTCTTCGGCTTCGACAGCTCGACGCTCGACGACGCTGCCCGCGCCACGCTCGACCGCCAGGCGGCCTGGCTCCTCCAGTACCCGGCGACCACCGTGACCGTCGAGGGCCACGCCGACGAGCGCGGCACGCGCGAGTACAATCTCGCCCTCGGCGAAAGGCGGGCCACGGCCGTCAAGAACTACCTCACGGCCCTCGGCGTCGCTCCCGACCGGCTCCTGACCATCTCCTACGGCGAGGAGCGCCCGGTCGATCCCGGCCGTGACGAGACCGCCTACGCTCAGAACCGCCGGGTGGTGACCGTCATCAACCTCGTCAACTGACCGGGATGCTCCCGCGCGTCGCCCTCTCGCTCGCCCTCGGCCTCGCCGGCCTGGCGCCGGCGCTGGCCCAGGAGCCGCAGCCCCTGCGCATCGAGCGCGCGCCGGCGGCGCAGCCGCGGCTCCAGCCGCCGCCGGCCGCGGCGCTCGCCGGCGAAGCGGGCGAGGGGCGGGCCATCGCCGTTCTGCAGAACCGCATCGCGGCCCTCGAGGAGGAGGTGCGGCGGCTGACCGGGCGGCTCGAGGAGGCCGAGTTCCAGGACCAGCGGACACGCCAGCGGATCGACGATCTGGTCGCCGATCTCGACCGGCGGCTCATGGGCCTGGAGCAGGCGCCGGCGGCGTCGCCGGCGGCCACGGTGGGCGAGCCGCTCGTCGCGCCGGACGCCGCCACCGACCGGAGCACCCCTCCCGAAGCGGACGTGGAGCCCGATCCGTCGGCGCGCGAGGGTTACGTCCTGGGCACCCTGCCGCGCGATGCGGTGCTCGGCCTGCCCCGGCCCGCCCAAGGCGGCGCCACCGGCACGGCACCGACAGCGGCACTCGAGGGAACGGCATCGGAGCGCTTCACCGCCGCGCTCGATCTCCTGCAGACCGGTGACTGGGGAGCCGCGGAGGTCGCCTTCAGCCGCTGGCTCGGGGATTTCCCGGACGACCCGCAGGCGCCGGTCGCCGCCTACTGGATCGGCGAATCCCAGCTCGCCCGCGAGGACTACGCCACCGCCGCCGCCACCTTCGCCGGCAACTACCGCAATTACGGCGCCGATGCACCGCGCGCTCCCGACAACCTGCTCAAGCTCGGCACCGCGCTCGCGGCGATGGGCGATCAGGCGCGCGCCTGCCAGACCTTCACCGAGATGGAGCGGCGCTACCCCGATGCCTCGCCGGCGCTGCGGCAGGCGAGGGACCGTGAGAGCCGCGCCGCCGGCTGCGGCTGAGCCGCCGGACGACACGGCCCCCCTGAGCGGCGCCGAGTTCGGAGCGCTCATGGCGGCGCTCGGCCCCTTCGAGCGCCGCCCCGCCATCGCCGCCGGCGTGTCTGGCGGGCCGGACAGCATGGCGCTGGCGCTCTTGCTGCGGGACTGGCTGGCGGCCCGCCGAGGACGACTTCTCGCCCTCGTCGTCGACCACGGCCTCCGCCCGGAATCCGGCGGCGAGGCGGCGCTGACGCAGGACCGGCTCGCCGCCCTCGGCATCGCCGCCCGGGTGCTTCCTGTCAGCGGGGCCTGGCGCGATGCCGGTATCCAGGCGGCCGCGCGCAGCCGGCGCTACGCCCTCCTCGAGGAAGCGGCGGAGCGGGCCGGCATGCTGCATCTCGCGGTCGCCCACCATGCCGCCGACCAGCGCGAGACCGTGGCGATGCGGGCCGCCGCCGGCAGCGGCTGGCGCGGCCTCGTCGGCATGGCGCCGATCCGCGAGCTCTCCGCCGTCCGCCTGCTGCGGCCGCTCCTGCCGGTCGAGCCCGCCCGCTTGCGGGCGCTGCTCGAGGCGCGCTCGATCGCCTGGATCGACGATCCGGGCAACCGCGACCCTCGCTTCTGGCGGGCCCGCGCCCGGCTCCGGGGCGAGGGGTGGGCCGAGCCCGCCAAGGCCGCCGCACTCGCCGCCGAGGCGCACCTCTTCGCCCGTCTCCTGGCACGCCATGCCCGGCCGCACCCGGCAGGCTTCGTCGAGATCGACAGCGAAGCGCTCCCGGGCCTCACAGCCGACCGCCGGCGCCGGCTGCTCGGCCACCTGATCGCCGCCGTCGGCGGGCGGAGGTTCGTTCCGTCCGAGCGCCCGCTCGCGCGGCTCGACGCCTGGCTCTGCGACCCTTCGTCGCCGCGCCGCCGGGCGCTCGGCGGCACCCTGGTCGAGCGGCGGGGGGCGGGCCTGCGCATCTTGCGCGAATCGCGCGGCCTGCCCCGGGGCCAGCCGCTGCCGCCCGGCCGCACGCTCTGGGACGGACGGTTTCGCATCGAACGGCGGGACAGGGGCTCGCCGCCGCATGTGCATCCGGCGGGGCAGGAGGGAACCGCTATCCGCACCCTTCGCCAATGGCTCGCCGAAACCGGCGCCGGCGCGGCGGCCGCGCTTCCGGCGTCGGCGCTCGCCACCCTGCCGCTCGTTTCGCGCGAGGGGCGAATTCTCGCCCTCGGCCCCTTCGTCGCGCCCCAGGCGCGACCGTGGCTGACCCTGCTCTTTCGTCCGATGCATACCATGACGGCGGTCGGCCCGGCGGCTTCGGTCTGTTGCTTCAACGAATAATTGCCTTATCTTGGGTAAAGCATACGGGAGCGTCGACGCTCCGATCTCTCTCGGCGCGTTGCCGGTCGGGTCTCGGACGGTCGATGGCTTTCCAACGATCGCCAGTTGCGAGGCTCGCACGTGAACAACTTCAGCAAGAATCTGGCCCTCTGGATCATCATCGGCCTGTTGCTGATCGCCCTCTTCAACCTGTTCCAGGGTCCGTCGTCACGCGGGCCGCAGACGTCGATGGCCTTCTCGGACTTCCTTTCCGAGGTCGAGGCCGGACGGGTCAACGAGGTCACCATCAAGGGGGATTCGATCTCGGGCACGTTCGCCGACGGCCGCCAGTTCTCGACCTACGCCCCCTACGATCCGAACCTCGTCGACCGGCTGACCGCCAACGACGTGCGCATCAGCGCCCAGCCCAGCGACGACAACATGCCGTCCCTGCTGGGCGTGCTGGTCTCGTGGTTCCCGATGCTGCTCCTGATCGGCGTCTGGATCTTCTTCATGCGGCAGATGCAGTCGGGCGGCGGCAAGGCCATGGGCTTCGGCAAGAGCCGGGCGCGGCTTTTGACCGAGAAGCACGGCCGGGTCACCTTCTCCGACGTGGCCGGCATCGACGAGGCCAAGGAGGAGCTCCAGGAGATCGTCGAGTTCCTCAAGAACCCGCAGAAGTTCCAGCAGGTCGGCGGCCGCATCCCCAAGGGCTGCCTGCTCGTCGGTCCGCCCGGCACCGGCAAGACCCTGCTCGCCCGCGCCATCGCCGGCGAGGCCAATGTGCCCTTCTTCACCATCTCCGGCTCCGACTTCGTCGAGATGTTCGTCGGCGTCGGCGCCAGCCGCGTGCGCGACATGTTCGAGCAGGCCAAGAAGCACGCGCCCTGCATCGTCTTCATCGACGAGATCGACGCCGTCGGTCGGCATCGCGGCGCCGGGCTCGGCGGCGGCAACGACGAGCGCGAGCAGACCCTGAACCAGCTCCTCGTCGAGATGGACGGCTTCGAGGCCAACGAGGGCGTCATCCTGATCGCCGCGACCAACCGCCCGGACGTGCTCGACCCCGCGCTCCTGCGTCCCGGCCGCTTCGACCGGCAGGTCGTGGTCTCCAACCCCGACGTGCTCGGCCGCGAGAAGATCCTCAACGTGCACGTCAAGAAGGTCCGGGTCGGACCCGACGTCGACACGCGGGTCATCGCCCGCGGCACCCCCGGCTTCTCCGGCGCCGACCTCGCCAACATCGTCAACGAGGCGGCGCTTCTCGCCGCCCGGCGCGGCAAGCGTCTCGTCACCATGGAGGACTTCGAGGCCGCCAAGGACAAGGTCATGATGGGCGCCGAGCGGCGCTCGATGGTGATGACCGAGGACGAGAAGAAGCTGACCGCCTTCCACGAATCCGGCCATGCCGTGATGGCCTATTACTCGCCCGCCTCCGATCCCATCCACAAGGCGACCATCATCCCGCGCGGCCGGGCGCTCGGCATGGTCATGCGCCTGCCCCTGGGCGACCGGATCTCCGTCAGCCGCGAGAAGCTCAAGGCGGACATCGCCGTCGCCATGGGCGGCCGGGTCGCCGAGGAGCAGGTCTTCGGTCACGACAAGGTGACGGCGGGCGCCGCCTCGGACATCCAGCAGGCGACCAAGATCGCGCGCTACATGGTGACCCAGTGGGGCATGAGCGACGCGCTCGGGCCGATCGGCTACGACGAGAACCAGCAGGAGGTGTTCCTCGGCCATTCGGTGACCCAGTCGAAGAACGTCTCGGAAGCCACGGCGCAGCAGATCGACGGCGAGATCCGGCGGATCGTCGAGGAGGGCTACCATCTGGCCCAGGAGATGCTGCGCGAGCGCGCCGACGACCTGCACGCGCTCGCCAACGCCCTGCTCGAGCACGAGACCCTCTCGGGCGAGGAGATCACCGCGATCCTGCGCGGCGAGCCCATGCCGGCACCGAGGAAGGCCAGCGACGACACCGCCTCGCCGCCCTCCTCGGGCCGCCGCGGCTCGGTGCCGACCACCCGCCCCGCCGACGACGGTCCGTCGGGCGACCCCGCCCCCCAGCCCGGCGCCTGAACGGGCACTTATGGGGTCAGAACTCTTTCAGGCCGCCTGAAAGAGTTCTGACCCCATAAGCCGGTGAGGGTGCGTCGATGCGGCGATGCGGCGGCCCTCTGCCCCTTCATTGACGGCCTCTCGGACGCCGGCCCCGGACAGGCTGCTAGCGGTCGGCCTTGCCGTATCCGGCCCGGCGCAGCCGGCGCTCGAGCAGCCGAAAGGCGAAGGGGGCGAAGGTCACGACCAGCGCTATCCGCACGATGTGATGGGTGGCGACGAAGGCCGGATCGACGCCGAGGGCGAGGGCGATGACGCTCATCTCCGCGACCCCGCCCGGCACCAGCGCCAGGAGCAGGAGCAGGGGCTCGGTGCCGGTGGCGAGGTGGACGAGGGCCGCCACGGCGAAGGATGCGGCGAACATCACGAGCGTCAGCCCGACGCCGGCCGCCAGCGTCGCCAGGATGTCGTGCAGCCGAAAGCCGACGAAGCGGCAGCCGATCGAGCAGCCGATGACGAGCTGGGCGAGGCCGACGAACTGCCCGGGCGGCGCCCCCTCGAGCAGGCCGCCGAGATGGCCCGCGGCGCTCACCACCATGCCGCCGAGCAGGGTCGGCGCCGGCAGCCGAAGCCGCCCGCCCAGCCAGCCGCCGAGCCCGGCGGCGATCAGCAGCCCCAGAACCTCGAGCCAGCCCGCCCGCGTCGCCGCCGGCAGGGCGGTCGGCAGCTCGATGCCCAACCCCCGAACCAGAAGCGGCACGGTGAGGACGATCAGGAGCACGCGCACGGTGTGAACCAGGGCGATGCGCCGCGCGTCGCCACCGGCCCGGTCGCCGAGCAGCACCATCTCGCCGAAGCCGCCGGGCATGCCGGCGAAGAAGGTGGTCCGCGGATCGAAGCGGGTGACCAGCCGGAGATAGGCGGTGCTCGACAGCGCCACGAGCGCCACATAGGCCGGCAGCGACAGCAGCGTCGGCAGCCAGCTCGCCAGATTGGCGACGAGCTCCGGCGTGAAGCCGCTGCCGAGCAGCACGCCGATGATCGCCAGCATCGGATCGCGCAAGGCGCCCGGCACCATGACCGGCAGGCCGAGAAGGGCGGCGAGCGTCGTCGCCATCATGGCCCCCAGCATCCAGGGCAGGGGCCATCCCAGCCACCAGAAGAGCGCGCCACCCGCCAGTCCGAGGGCGATGGCGAGGCCCAGGAACCGCCATTGCGCCGCCGAAAGAGGGTTCGGCGGCTTCAGGCGTCGAGCCCCGCCATTCTCAGGATCAGGGCCCAGTGCGCGTCGCCGACCGGCATGACCGAGAGCCGCGACTGGCGCACGAGCGCGAGATCGGCCAAGGCCGGATCGGCCTTGATCGCCTTCAGCGACACCTCGCGGGGCAGGGACCGCACCGGCGCCACGTCCACCCTAACCCACTTGCCGGCCGGATCGTCCGGATCGGGATAGGCCTCCCGGACGATCCGCATGATGCCGATGACCGAGGGCTCGACCAAGGAGCGGTAGAAGAACGCCTCCTCGCCCTCCTTCATCGCCCGCATGTTGGCGGCCGCCTGGTGGTTGCGCACGCCGTCCCAAAAGGTCCGGCCGTCGGCGACCAGGTCCTCCCAGCTGTAGTCCTCGGGCTCGGTCTTCATGAGCCACCGCGCCATCCTGCCTGCTCCCCGGCTGATCCCTGCGAGGGCGCCGGCCGGCGGGCCGGTTCCCCGTCCTGGCGCGTGCAGGCCATGTCCATTGCTCGAAGAGGCTCCTAGGCGCTGGAGCGGACGAGCGCAAGCCGCGGGCCGCTCCGGCGTTTACTTGGCGGCGGCGGGTTGATAGAAGCGCGCCAGCCACCGCCACCCAGCCTCGATAGGCCATCGGATGAAATTGCTCGCGGGCAACAGCAATCGGCCGCTGGCCGAGGCGATCGCGGCCTATCTCAGGATCGACCTGACCAAGGCCACGGTGCATCGCTTCGCCGACATGGAGATCTTCGTCGAGATCCACGAGAACGTGCGCGGCGAGGACGTCTTCATCGTCCAGTCGACCTCCTATCCGGCGAACGACAACCTGATGGAGCTTCTGGTCTGCATCGACGCGCTCAGGCGCGCCTCGGCCCGGCGCATCACCGCGGTCATTCCCTATTTCGGCTATGCCCGCCAGGACCGCAAGCCCGGCCCCAGGACGCCCATCTCCGCCAAGCTCGTCGCCAACCTGATCACCGAGGCGGGTGCCAACCGGGTGCTGACGCTCGAGCTCCATGCCGGCCAGATCCAGGGCTTCTTCGACATTCCGGTCGACAACCTCTACGGCGCGCCCTTGATGGGCCCCGACGTGCGCAGCAATTTCGGCAGCGAGGACGTGATCATCGTCTCGCCCGACGTCGGCGGCGTGGCCCGGGCGCGCGCCTATGCCAAGCGGCTTGACGCCAATCTGGCGATTATCGATAAGCGCCGGGAGCGGGCCGGGGTCTCGGAGGTGATGAACGTCATCGGCGAGGTCGAAGGTCGCCACTGCGTGCTGGTCGACGACATCGCCGACAGCGGCGGCACGCTCTGCAATGCCGCCGACGCACTGCTCGCCGAGGGAGCGCTCTCCGCCCAGGCCTACGTCACGCACGGCGTCCTGTCGGCGGGTGCCGTCGCCCGGATCGCGGCGAGCCGGCTCGACCGGCTGGTGATCACCGACAGCATCCTGCCGACCGAGGCGATCCGCGCGACCGAGAAGATCCGGATACTCTCCGTCGCCAGCCTGATGGGCGAGGCGATCAGCCGGATCGCCACGGAGAGCTCGGTCTCCAGCCTGTTCGACTAGCAACGATCTGTCCGGGGCGGCAACGGAGCGCGTGCCGGAGGGGTGAAAGGAAAAGGACGATGAGCGATACCATGCAGTTGACCGCGGAGCCGCGCGAGCGGACCGGCAAGGAAGGGGCGCGGGCGCTGCGCAAGACCGGCATGGTGCCGGCCATCGTCTACGGCGGCAAGGAGCCGCCCGAGAAGATTGCGCTGGTGAGCCGCGAGATCCGCCGCCAGCTCGAGCTCAACCCGCGCTTCTTCAGCTCGGTGGTCGAGCTCAGGCTCGGCCGGAAGGTGATCCAGGTCATCCCGCGCGAGGCGCAGCTCCACCCGGTCAAGGACCACCCGCTGCACGTCGACTTCCTGCGCGCCGCCAAGGGCTCGACGGTGACCGTCGAGGTGCCGGTGCATTTCCAGAACGAGGAGCGCTGCCCCGGCATCAGGCGCGGCGGCGTGCTCAACATCGTCCGCCGCGAGATCGAGCTGATCTGCCCGGTCGAGGCGATCCCCGAGCGGATCGACGTCGATCTCGCCGCCCTCGAGATCGGCGACGCGGTGCATATCAGCAAGGTCACCCTGCCGGCCAACGTCATGCCGACCATCGACCGCGACTTCACCATCTGCGCCATCGTCGGTCGCGGCCCGACCGCCGAGGAGGAGGAAGCGGCCGAGGGCGTCGAGGCCGAGGCCGCCGGCGACGAGGACGAGGCCTGAGGCGGGCGGCTTGCGGCTTCTCGTCGGGCTCGGCAATCCCGGTCCCGCTTACGCCCGGCAGCGCCACAATGTCGGCTTCATGGCGGCGGAAACGGTGGGCCTGCGCCACCGCTTCCCCGCCTGGCGGCGGAAGTTCCAGGCGCTGGTCAGCGAGGGGCTGATCGGCGACGAGCGGGTGATGCTGCTCCTGCCGCAGACCTACATGAACGAATCCGGCCGCGCGGTCGGCGAGGCGATGCGCTTCTTGAAGCTCGCGCCCGACGATCTCGTCGTGCTGCACGACGAGCTCGATCTCGCCCCGGGCCGGCTCCGGGTGAAGACGGGCGGCGGCGTCGCCGGCCACAACGGCCTGCGCAGCCTCGCCGCCCATCTGGGCGGCCCGGACTTCAAGCGGGTGCGCATCGGCATCGGCCATCCGGGCCACAAGGACCGGGTGACCGGCTACGTGCTCGGCGACTTCCACAAGGCCGAGAGGCCCTGGCTCGAGGCGATGCTCGACGCCATCGCCATAGCCGCCCCGCTTCTCGTCGCCGGTGACGACGCAAGCTTCATGAACCGCGTCGCCCTCGAGATGCAGCCGGTGCTCAAGGGCACGGACTAGCCGTCGAAACGGAGCGGCCCGCCGCGGTCGCGGCATCGGGCTTGGCGGCGGCCCGCCGTGTCGTCAGCACGAAGCCCGTGACCAGCGCGAGCTCGAGCAGGGCGGCCCCGGCGCCGGCGGCACCGGCGGCGAGCAGGCCGAACTGCGGCACCAGAGCGAGGAGCGCCAAAAGCTGCGCGCCGCGGCCGAGGGCCTGCGCCAGAAGCAGGCGGCCGGCATGGCCGAGCATGACCAGCACCGAGGCCGACGGCATCGCCAGCGCCAGAAGCGCCGTCTGCAGCGCCAGAAGGACCAGGACCGGATGGGCCGCGGCGAAGGCCTCGCCGAAGAAGAAGCCCAAAAGCCGGCCGCCGAGGAGGCCGAGCACGACGAGTAGCGGCAGGGCGAAGCAGGCCGTCCCCAGAACCGTGCGGCGAAACAGGCGCCAGAGCGTCGCCATGTCGGCCGCGGCGGCGAGGCGGGCGAACTCGGGGTCGACCGCGCGCCTGACGACCTGCAGCGGCCGGTCGATGACGGCGGCCACCTGATAGGCGACGAGGTAGAGCCCCGCCGCCACCGGCCCGAGCAGGGCGCCGACCAGGACCGTGGCGAGGCGCCCCGAGACCATGCCGAGCGTGCCCTGCAGATTGGTCCACAGCAGCATGCGCCACAGCCCCTGGTGCGGCCGTACGAGGCCGCGCACGCGCAGCCTGAGCTCCTTCAGCCAGCCGCCCCGGTGCAGCTCCAGATGGGCGAAGCGCCAGAGCAGCAGGGCCTCGACGCTGCCGGCCAGCGCCCAGACGGCGGCGAAGACCGGAAGGCCCGCCCCGGCGGCCCAGGCGGCGAGGCAGCCCAGGAGCCGGAGCGTCGGCGTCACCGGTCGCGTCCAGGCGATGAGCGCGAAGCGATCGAGCAGGCGCAGGATGCCGATCGGCGTCGCACCATTGGAGGCGATGACGACGAGGCAGTACCAGAGCGCCGTCTCGCGATAGGTCTCCTCGAGGCCGAGCCTCGGGCCGAGCCAGCCGAGGGCGGCGACGGCGAGCGCCATCGCCGCGACGGCGCCGGCGAGCTCGACCCCGATCCCCAGGGTCAGCAACCCCTGCAGATCGCGCCGGCGCCGGTCGGCGAGGCAGATCGCGCCGTAGCGGATGATGGCCTGGTAGACATTGAAGCGGCAGAGGCCGCCCATGATCATCGCATAGGCGTGGACGATCATGAGCACGCCGAACACCTCGGCGCCGAGGCCGCGCGCCGCCACGGTCACCGAGCCCAGCGCCAGGATTCCCGCAACACCGTTGCCGCTCAGCAACAGGCCCGTGTTGCGGGCGATCCGGCGCAGGAGATGGTCGTCGAAGAGGCGGCGCAAGGTTTCTCTGTCAACAACAGGGGATCGCGGCTCGGCCACAGCGGCACCGCCGCCGGCAATCGCGTGACGGCTCCGCTTGACCACGATTTCGGCATTCCCTATGCCGATTCCCGATGCGGCCGGCAAGCAGCGGGCCGAGCAGGCGACCTGCCCGATCCACGAGACCCTCCAGTTCATGCATATCGGAATGTTCTTCTCGGGGCTCGCCGGTGGCGGCACGCAGCGCCGGATGCTCGCCCTGGCGCGCGGCTTCGTCGGCCGCGGCCACGAGGTGGACCTTCTCGTGGCCTCGGCCAACGGCGCCTTTCGTGCGGAGGTGCCACCCGAAGCCAATCTCGTGGCCCTCGGCGCCGACCGGCAACGCCTGCCGCTGATCGGCCGGCATCGCGGACTCTGGGTGCCGCTCGCCGCCCGCGCCCTCGGCCGGCGGCTCGAGGCGGCACCTCCGGATGTCCTGCTCGCCAGCTCGACCCCGGCGAACCTCACCGCTTCCTGGGTCCGCCGCCGCGCCGCCCCGGCGGTGCCGCTGGTCCTCACCCTCAACCTGCCGCCCAGCGCGGTGAGCGAAGGGCTCGGCCCCGGTGCCGCACCGCTCCGCCTTCTGATGCGCCGCTGCTGCGCCGGGGCCGACGCGCTGATCGCCATCTCGACCGGCGTCGCCGCCGATGCCGCGGCCATGCCGGGCCTCGGTGGCCGGCGCATCAGCGTCGTCCCGAACCCCATCGACGCCGCCCGGATCGAGGGACTGGCGGGGCAGGATCCGGGTCATCCCTGGCTCGATCCCGAGGGCCCGCCGCTCCTCCTCGCGGTCGGCAAGCTCAAGGCGCAGAAGGACTTACCGACCGTGCTCGAGGCGTTCGCCAGGGTCCGGAAAGCACGCCCCGCACGCCTCGTCGTGCTCGGCGACGGCGAGGAGCGGCGACGCCTCGAGCGTCTCGCCCGCCGGCTCGACGTCGCCGCCGATGTGGCCTTTTTGGGCTTCGTCGCCAACCCCTTCGCCTGGATGGCGCGCGCCCGCGTGCTCGTCTCCGGCTCCCGCTTCGAGGGCTTCAGCAACGTGCTGGCCGAGGGACTGACCCTGGGCTGCACCATCGTCAGCACCGACTGCCCGCACGGTCCGCGCGAGCTGCTCGACGGCGGCCGGCACGGCCGGCTCGTGCCGGTGGGCGACGCTCCGGCCATGGCCACGGCCCTGCTCGAGGCGCTCGACGATCCGGCCGATCGCGGCCTGCAGCGGGCGCGCGCCGCCCGCTTCTCGCTGGATCGTGCGGTCACCGGCTATCTCGAGGTGCTGGCCGCCGTCGCGGCACCCGCACCGCAGCTCGCGAAAGCCGGCTGATGGACGGGCAGCCGGGACGGCTCGCCATTCTCGTGCGCGCCCTCGACGGCGGCGGCATGCAGCGCAACACGATGCGGCTCGCCGGCGCCTTCGCCGCGCGCGGCCACGCCGTCGACGTCCTGGCCGCCGACGTGAGCGGCCCGATGCGCCGGGACATCGAGAGCGTGGCCCGGCTCGTGGCGCTGGCCGGCGGCCGCCATGTCGCCGGGCGCCTCTTGGCGCTGCGTGCCGGCTGGCGCGAGCGCGCCGAGCTCCGGCCCCTGCTCTTGGGCGGCGGGCCCGGCATCCTCGCCCATCTGCCGGCGCTCGTCGCCTATCTCCGCCGCACCGGCCCTGCGGCGCTTCTCGCACTCGGCACGCAATGCAACCTCGCCGCCCTCTGGGCGCGGCGCCTCGCCGGCACGCCCACGCGCGTCGTCGTCAGCGAGCGCAACACCCTCTCGCTCGTCGTCGCCAACACCCGCCGCCGCTTTCGCCGCGCCTATCCGGCGCTCATCGCCCGCACCTACCCCGAGGCCGACGGCATCGTCGCCGTCAGCCGTGCCGTCGCCCATGATCTCGCCAGGACCGGCAACCTCGCCGCCGACACCATCCGGACCATCCCCAACCCGGTGCCCGAGCCCGGGGGCGGCGACACCGATCCCGCCGGACGTGCGCCGGCCCATCCCTGGCTCGCGCCGGGCGAGCCACCGCTGATCCTCGGCGTCGGCCGGCTGAACTGGCAGAAGGACTTCCAGACCCTGCTCGAGGCCTTCGCCCGCCTGCGCCGGGAACGGTCGGCGCGGCTTGCCATTCTCGGCGAGGGCGAGGAGCGTCTGCGGCTCGAGGCCCGCGCCCGCGACCTCGGCATCGCCGGCGACCTCCTCATGCCGGGCTTCGTCGACGATCCCCAGGCCTGGATGGCGCGGGCCCGGCTCCTGGCGCTCACCTCCACCCAGGAGGGCTTCGGCAACGTCATCGTCGAGGCGCTGGCCTCGGGCTGCCCGGTCGTGGCGAGCGACATTCCGGGCGGTCCGCGCGAGATCCTCGACGGCGGGCGCTACGGCGGGCTCGCTCCGGCAGGCGATGCCGGCGCCTTCGCCGAGGCCATGCTGGAGGTCATGGACGACCCGCCGGCACGCTCCCTCCTCACCGGCCGGGCCGAAGCCTACGCCTTGGGCCCGATCGCCGAACGCTACCTCGCCTTGCTGCTCGACAAGGAGCCGGAATGACCCCCGACACCGATCATGGCGTGTTCGCCGAGGACGCCGCGGACCTGCATGCCCTGGTGCCGTCGGCACCCGCCAAGCACATCGCCGTCTTCATCTACGCCCTGACCGGCGGCGGCGCCCAACGGCGCACCGTGACCCTCGCCAACGCCTTCGCCGAATGCGGCCACGATGTCGATCTCGTCGTCGTGCACGCCGAGGGCGTGATCCATCACGAGCTGGCGCCGCGCGTGCGCCTCGTCGACCTCGGCGACGGCTACGGCCGGCTGCACGAGGCGGTCCGTCGCCGTGGTGCCCCGCGCGGCCTGCAGACGGCCCTGGCGGTCCCGGCCCTCGCCCGCTATCTCCGCCGCCGCCGGCCCGACGTGCTCCTGTCCGCCGCCAGCCACGTCAACCTCGTCGCCGTGGCGGCCACACGGCTGTCGCGCACCCCCATCCCGCTCGTGCTTCGCACCAGCAACCATCCTTCGGGCAATCTCGCCCACCATCCGCCGGTCCAGCGCCTCGTCCGCGCCTGGCTCAAATGGCTGGCCCGCCGCTTCTACCCCCGCGCCGACGCCATCGTCGCCGTCTCGCGGGGCGTGGCCCGCGAGCTCGGCCGGCTCACCGGCCTGCCGCCGGAGCGCATCACGGTCATCGACAACCCGGTGCTCACCGCCCGGCTGCGCCGCCGCATGGCCGAGCCGCTCGAGCATCCCTGGCTGGAACCCGGCAGCCCGCCGGTCATCCTCGCCGCCGGCCGCTTCACGCTGCAGAAGGATTTCCCGACCCTGCTCGAGGCCTTCCGGCGGATCGCGCGCGACTGCGACGCCCGCCTCGTCATCCTCGGCGACGGGCCGGGCCGCCAGGCGCTGGCCGAGCGGGCGCGAGCCCAGGGCCTCGGCGACCGCGTGCTCATGCCCGGCTATGTCGACAATCCGCTCGCCTGGATGCGCCGGGCACGCCTCTTCGCGCTCTCCTCGCTCTGGGAGGGTCTGCCGGGCGTGCTGGTGGAGGCCCTGGCCTGCGGCCTGCCGGTGGTGAGCACGGCCTGCCCGAGCGGCCCCGCCGAGATCCTCGAGGACGGCGCCTTCGGCACCCTCGTGCCGGTCGGTGATGCCGAAGCCCTCGGCCGCGCCATGCTGGAAGCGCTCGCGGCCCGGCCCGAGCCCCTGCTTCTGCGCGCCCGGGCCGAGCATTTCGCCCTCGCCCCGGCGATCAAGGCCTATCTCGACGTGCTCGAGGCGGTGATCCGCCGCCGCGCGCCCGAACGCCTCGCCTGGTCGCCGCCCTGGCCGCTCACCGTGCAGCTCGGCTGGACCTCGTCCGAGGGCCTCGCCCGCGCACTCGGCCGCGTCTGCCGCACGCCCGGCGACCTCTTTCGCCCCTGGCCCGGCAATGCCGACCACCGCCAGCGCATGGCCCGCATGATGGAGCGGTTCGCCGTCGACCCCGACCGGGCGGCCGCCACGCACTGGCCGGAGATGGTCGCCGCCGATACGCACTGCGCCGGCTGCGTGCGGATAGCCCGCTGCACCGCCTGGCTGGCACGACCGGGCCCGACCGCCGAGGCCGCGCGCTTCTGTCCCAATGCCCCGCTCTTCGGCACGCTCGCCCAGGAGACCGCGAGGCAGCCCTCCGCTGCCGGCTAGCGGCGCAGCTCCAGAACGGCGAGGCCGAGGGCGAGACCCAGCATCAAGGCCACCACGTCGCCGCGGCTGACCCCGCCGGCCCGCGCCATCGCCCGCTCGCGCGCCGGCGCGTCGGTCACCACCTCCTGCAGCCGCCGGCCGAGCGTCGAGAAGCGATCGAGATAGAGGTGGTTCGCCGCAAGGCCCAGAGCCGCCATCGCGGCGAGCTGGAGCCCACAGAGCAGGCCCGGCGACCAGCCATGGCGCCAGAGCTCGAGCCAGAGCAGGAGCCAGAGCCCCGCCGCCAGCGCCCAGAGCCGCATGCGCCGGTAGGCGAGCCAGAAGGGGCCGAAAAGTGCCGCGTGCCCGTTCCAGCTCGTCCGTCGCCCGCGCCACGCCATCTGCCGCCAGCTCTCGTCGTAATAGCTGGCGCGCGGCCCGACGAAGGTCCGGGCCGCGTCGAAGGCGAAATCGGCCGGTGGCGCCGCAAGCTCGATCCTTTGGCTCTCGTTCATCGGCCGGGCTCCACGCAGAAGGGCATCGGTCCCTGGATAAGCCACGCCCGCCGATCGGGTCAAAAGCTGAACGACGGCTTAACCAGTGAAGCCGCCGGCCGGCGTAGGACGGTGCGGCTGCCGGGTTAACCTGCGCTCCCGGCGTGCGGATGGTGTTGCGCCATGACGTTCGAGCCGACAGAACCCGGGCCGAAGCGGGATCGAAAGGATGCGTCATGGGACTCTTGCGGGGCGTGCGGGTGCTGGCCGTCGAGCTCTACGGGGCCGGCCCCTTCGGAACCCAGGCTTTGGCCGATCTGGGTGCCGAGGTCATCAAGATCGAGAACCCGACCGAGGGCGGCGACGTGTCCCGCTCGATCGGCCCGCATTTCGCGCCCGGCATGGACGGGACGGCGGCGAGCCTCTTCTTCCAGTCCTTCAACCGCAACAAGAAGAGCCTGGCGCTCGATCTCGCCGATCCCGCCGGGCGGGCCGTCTTTCGCGACCTCGCGCGGCGTGCGGATGCCATCGCCTGCAACCTCAGGGGCGACGTGCCGGCGAGGCTCGGCCTCACCTTCGAGCATCTGGCGGAGGTCAATTCGAGGATCGTCTGCGCCTTCCTCTCCGCCTATGGCCGCGACGGCAGCCGGGCGAGTTGGCCGGGCTACGACTACCTGATCCAGGCCGAGACCGGCTATTTCGCGCTCAACGGCGAGCCCTCGTCGCCGCCGTCCCGCTTCGGCCTCTCGATCGTCGACTTCATGACCGGCTACGCCATGGCGCTGGCCCTGGTCGCCGGCGTGCTCGAGGCCAGAGCCAGCGGCAGGGGCCGCGACGTCGACGTCTCGCTCTACGATGTGGGCCTCGCCAATCTCACCTATTTCGCCGCCTGGGCCGCCAATGCCGGCCACGTTGCGGAGCGCCTGCCGCGCTCGGCCCACCCCTCCCTCGTCCCCTGCCAGCTCTTCCGCACCAAAGACGGCTGGATCTACATCATGGCCAACAAGGAGCGCTTCTTCCCCGTCCTCTGCGAGGTGCTCGGCTGCCCGGAGCTCGCCTTGGACCCGCGCTACCTGACCTTCGCGGACCGGCTCGCGCACCGCGCCGAGCTCGCTCGAAAGCTCGATGCCGCCTTCGGGGAGCGGCCGACCGCCGAGTGGCTGGGCCTGCTCCAGGGCCGGGTGCCGGCGGCCCCGGTGCGGAACATGCAGGAAGCGCTGGCCTCTCCCTTTACCGCCGAGCGCGGCATGATGGTCGAGGTCGAAGGCGAGGGCGGGGCCACCCTCAGGCTTCTGGGCTCGCCCTTCAGGACGGGCGAGCCCACCCCGCCGCAGGCTGCGCCGGGGCTCGGCCGCGACACCGACGCCCTTCTGGCCGAGGCCGGCTACGACGAGGCGCAAATCGCCCGGCTGCGCCGGCGGGGCATCGTCGCCTGACGGTGCTCGGCGTGCGGCAGCCAGGGCGGGCTGACGCGGGTCGATCACGCCGCGCGGGCCGTCGCCCATCAGGTCCAGCCCGAGGACGGCCCCGGCGATCGCGAGGCCCGGAAAGACGGCGATCCACCAGCCCACCTCGATGGAGCTCCGCCCGTCGGCGATGATGGTGCCGGGCGAGGCTGCCGGCACCCACCGCCTGCGACCTCCACCATCCGGAGGTTCACCAACGAGCCCGCCCCGGCAGCACCCTGACGGCTGAAGCGCTCCGTCGCCCAAGGCCGGGTTCGCCCCTCGGCAGGTGTGCCGGCTGGCGCGGCAGGTGGAACCGGTCATGGCGGATGGCGGTTCACGGGCGCCTGGACATTCCTGGTCTTCAGCCCGGAAACCACCCGATGTCGATCGTGACTGCCCCACCAGCCGTCGTGGCGTCGGGTGCGCGCGAAGCGCCCGAGCCGTGGGCGGCCGTCCCGCCGCCCTTTCGCACAGCCGTTGCCGTGCCACCGGTCCCGATGAGCGCCATGAATGCGCACGGGCCCGTGGGCCGGCCCGCTTTGGCCGCCGAGCTCGGCGCCGGCTATCTCGCCGCCGGCTTGCTCCGCTCCTTCAAGGTGCAGTGCTTCGGCAAGGCCTCGCTGGCAGCGGAGGTCGTGATCGCCGTGCCGGCCAAGAACGAGGCGGCCGTGGTCCGGGCCCTGCTCGAGAGCCTCGGCCGTGCCATGACCACGAGCTCCAAACGCTGTACCATCGTGATCTTCGCCAACGACTGCGCCGACGACACCGCTGCCATCATAGCCGGGCTGGCGCCGGCGCTGGCCGGATTCGTCGTGCTGATCGAGGGCATGCTCTCCCCGCCGCACGCCCATGTCGGGCTGGCCCGGCGCCTCGCCATGGACGTCGCGGCCGGGCTGGGCGCGCCCGATTGCGCCATCCTGACCACCGACGCCGACACCGTCGTCGGCCCGGACTGGATCGACGAGCTGACGCTTCCGCTGGCCCGCGGCTTCGATCTGGTCTGCGGCAGCTTCGAAATCGAGGATCCGTCGCCCGAGGTGGCCGGTCTGCAGAGGCACCCGTTCTGGCGCATGGAAGCGCGCTACGCGGCGCTCCAGAATCGCGTGCAGCACGCCTGCGACCAGGTGATTTGTCGGCAGCCGGTTGGCGGCGCATGCCCCCATTACATCGAGGCGGGCGCCAATCTCGGCCTCGACGCCAGGCTCTATCGCCGGATCGGCGGCCTGCCGCCGGTGACCTCCAGCGAGGATCGGGCGCTGGTTCGCGCCGCCGAATGGGTCGATGCCCGGATCTGCTACTGCGATCGCGCGCCGGTCCGAACGTCCGGGCGCCTGGATGGTCGCGCCGCCGGTGGGCTGGCGGCGACCCTGAGCCGCCGACTGGTCGACGCGGCGCCCACGGTCGACCAGCGACTCCGTCCGGCGGCCGGCCTGAAGGACCGCTGGTCGAACGCGCTTTGTGCCGTTGCCGCGCCGGCCTCGGCCGGCGCGGGCGGGCGCGGGCTGTCCGCGGCGGCACGCCACGCGCGAATGGAGAACGAATGGCAGCGCTCGCTGGCCGAGCCTCCCCTCCAGGCGAGGCTGCTGGGCAGGGAGCTGCCCCGCCTGGATCGGCTGTTGCGCCTCGAGATCGAGCCGGTGCTTTCGCACTGGCCGGGGGAGACGGTGCGATGACGGTGGCCTCTCTCCACCGAAGGCCCTCCGGCACGGACTCCTTCGACGCCGCCGTCGACCGCTGCGCTTTGGCCATCCGCCGTCATTCGGCACCGGCAGCGCAGGAGTGCAGCGCGGCACCGCTCGTCGCCGAGCTCCGCGATCACGGGCTGCTTCGGGCCGCGGCGCCGGTCGCCGACGGCGGCCTCGGCCTCGCGCACGAGCCCGAGGATCCCCTTCGACTGGCACGGATGCTGACCGCCATCGGCCGTGCCAATCTCTCGGCGGGACGTCTCCTCGAGGGTCACGTGAACGCGCTCAAGCTCGTCGTTCTCCATGCGCGCGGCACCACCCGCTCGAACCTCCTGGCCGCGGCACGCGCCGGCAAGCTCTTCGGCGTCTGGGGCGCCGAGGGAAAGCGGCCCGTCCGCGTGGCACCGGCCGCCGGGGGGGAGCTCGTCCTCGCCGGCGAGAAGCTCTTCGCCTCCGGCACCGACACGGTCGATTTCGCCATCGTGACCGCTCGCGACCCGGACGGGCGAACGCTGCTGGTGGTCCTGCCGACCGCAGCCCTCGCCGGCCGGCTGTTCCCCGAGGAATGGTCCGTATCCGGCATGAAGGCGACAGCCTCGGGCCGCTGCGATCTGGAGGGCCTGGCGGTTGCGCGAGCCGACCTGCTGGGCGGGCCGGACGACTATTTTCGCGAGCCCTGGTTCGAGGGCGGGGTCTGGCGCTACGCGGCGGTGCAACTCGGTGGCATGTACGCGCTCGCCGCCTGCGCCGGCGCCCAGCTGCGCGCCCGGCGTCAGGCGACGGCGCCGCTGCAGGCGGCCCGGCTCAGACGGGTCGTCACGGCCTGCGAGACCGCCCGTCTCTGGACCGATTCGGCAGCGCTCGCGACGGAGGCCCCAGCGGCCCCGCCAGCCGCTGCCCGGGTTGCCGTGCTCGCCCGCCTCGAGGTGGCGGAGGAAGCGGTCCGCCTCCTCCGGCTCGTCGATGAGGCGATGGGCGCTGCCTCGTTCGCGCTCTCGCACCCGGCCGAGCGGGTCCGCCGCGATCTGCAGCTCTACTTGCGCCAGGCCGACCCCGACGGCATGGGCCAGCGGGCCCTGGAGCGGATCCTCGAGGATGCCGGCGAGCGCGTGCGCTGGGGCATCGAATGAAGCTCCGGCCGCCTTTCCCGTTGCTGGCGGCGCTCGCCGGCCGTCCGGCCGGCACCCCGGCCGACATGCTGGATGGTGTCGACGCGCTCTGCGTCGTCGCCCCCCACCCCGACGACGAAACCCTCGGCTGCGGTCTTCTGCTGCATGCCGCGGCCGAGCGCGGGCTTTCCGTCACCGTGGTCTGCATGACCGACGGCAGCCGGTCGCATCCGAACTCGACCATCTGGCCGCCGGCACGGCTCCTGCTCGAGCGGCGGAGGGAGCTGACGCGGGCGGTGCGATGCCTGGCACCCGCCGCCCGGGTGATCTGGCTCGGTTACCCCGACACGGCGCTGCCCGCCGAGGGTCCGGCGTTCGCCGCCGCCCGCGACCGGCTGGCCCGCCATCTGCCGCGCGGCCGGACGGCGCTCATCCTCGCCACCTGGCGGCACGACCCGCACGGCGACCATGAGCGCACGGCGCGGCTGGTCGAGTGCGCCCGCGGCACCGATCAGCCGGCCCGGCTGCTGCACTACCCCATCTGGGGCCGGTTTCGCGATAGCGGCCCCGGGCCCGGCTTCGCGCAGGCGCGGCTGGTCGCGGGCGACGCCGCCGCCAGGGCCCTCAAGCGACGGGCGCTGGCCTGCCATCGGACGCAGATGACCATGCTCGTCGAGGACGACCCGACGGGCTTCGTGATGCCGCAATGGATGCAGGAGCACTTCATCGACCACCCCGAGATCTACCTTGCCGCTTGAACGAACGATCCGTCATCTGCGCGAGCTCTACCAACGCAGTCCCGATCCCTGGGGTCACACCACGCGCCCCTACGAGCGGGAGAAATATCGACGGACGCTGGCCGCTCTCGACGGTCGGACCTTCCGGGAGGCCGTCGAGATCGGCTGCGGCATCGGGGCGCTGAGCGAGCTTCTGGCACCGCGCGCCGCTTCCCTCCTCGCCATCGATTGCGTGCCGCACGCCATCGAGGCGGCCAGGCAGCGGCTCGCCGCGCAGCCGCATGTCCGGCTCCTTGCCGGCACTGCCCCGGACGACCTGCCCGCCCTTGCGCCGGACCTGATCGTGCTCTCCGAGGTGCTCTACTTCATGACACGGGGGGAGATCATCCGGCTCGCCGGGTGGTGCCGGACCCGGGCGGTGCCCGGTGCGCGCATCGTCGTGGTCACGTGGCTCGGATCGACGGACGAGCCCCTCAGCGGCCCGGCCTCGTTTCAAATCCTCCACCATGCCCTCGCCGACTGGAGCCATATCCACGAGAATGGCGGTGCCTATCGGATCGATCTGCTCGACCGGCCGGCCGGCATCGAGGAACTGCGGCAGGAAGGCGATGAGAAGGACGATGCTCATTAGGTCCAGGGCCAGCCACGTCTCCTGAACCATGCCCGCTTGCCTTCCGGCCGCGCGCTCAGCTCGCGGGCAAGGCCGCGATGGCGTCGAAGCGGGGTTTCAGCGCCGGGTAGAGCTCGCGATAGACGGCGAAGGCGGCGTCGTAGGTGGCGCCCCTGGCGGCGTCCGGCAAGGTCCGGGTCTCGACGGCGATGCCCTCGATCGCGGTCTGCAAGTTCGGCCAGATGCCCGCACCGACGCCGGCCACGAGGGCCGCGCCATAGGCGCCGCCCTCGGCCGCACCGCTCACCGTCTGCACCTCGCAGCCGAGCGCGTCCGCCTGGATCTGGCGCCAGAGCCGGCTCGACGTGCCGCCGCCCGAGGTGCGGACGGTCCTGGCCTCGAGGCCGAGCGGGCGCATCAGCTCCAGCATCTCGCGGATCGAGAAGACGACGCCCTCCATGGCGGCGCGCACGAGGTGCCCGGTGCCGTGCCGGAGCGTCAGGCCGACGAAAGCGCCGCGCGCGTCGGGGTCGGGGTGCGGGCAGCGCTCGCCCAGAAGATAGGGCAGGAAGAAGAGCCCCTCGGCACCGGCCGGCACGGCCTCCGCACGGGCCGTCATGGCGTCGAAGCCGATCTCGTGCCCGGCAAAGCCGGCGAGCGTCTGGCGCAGCCAGGCGAAGGCGCCGCCGGCATTCATGGAGACCCCCATGCAGTGCCAGCGGCCGGGGTCGTTGTTGCAGAAGACCTGCAGCCGGCCGCCCGGATTGGCGGCGCAGCCGTCGAGGGCGCAGGCGGCGATGCCGGCGGTGCCGATGATGGTCTGCGCCCTGCCCGGATCGATCAGCCCGCTGCCGGTCGTCTGGATCACCGCGTCGCCGCCGCCGCCCACGACCTCGAGGCCGCGCGGCAGGCCGAGTGCGTCGGCCACGTCGTCCAGAAGCGTGCCGGTGGTCTCGTGGCTTTCGTGCGCAACCGGCAGGATCGAGCGCGGCAGGCCGAGGAGGTCCATGAGCTCCCAGGACCAGTCGCGCCGGGCGACGTCGAAGAGCCCGGTGCCCGAGGCGTCGGAGACGTCCGTCGCGTGCTCGCCGGTGAGCAGGAGACGGATGTGGTCCTTGGGGTTGAGGATGCGCTTCAGCCGCGCGTAGGACGCCGTCTCCGCCTCGCGCAGCCAGACCACCTTGGAGCCGGTGTAGCCGGTCAGCATCGGGTTGTTGGTGAGGGCGAGGAGACCCTTGAGCCCGCCCGCCCGCTCGGTGATCCAGGCGCATTGCCGGCCGGTGCGCTGGTCGTTCCAGAGGATCGCCGGACGGATCACCCGGTCGGCCTCGTCGAGCGGCACGAGGCCGTGCATCTGCCCCGAGAGGCCGATGGCCGCATACTCGACGCCGGCGCCGAGCTCGGCCACCACGGACCCGATCCCCGCCCGAACGGCGCGCCACCAGTCGGTCGGGTCCTGCTCGGCCCAGCCGGGCCGCGGTGTGTGCAGGGGATAGCCCCGGCTGTGCCGGGCGAGGATGGCACCCGTCTCGTCGACGGCGAGGACCTTGGTGGCCGAGGTGCCGACATCGATTCCGATCAGCACCAGCCGCGTTCTCGCCATCCGCCGTCTCCCTTCACTGCGTCGCCGCTTCAGACCTACGAGCCCCGGCCGGCATCGGCAATGACACCGCTGCCGCCCGCCCCGAGCCGGGCGAGAATGCCGAAGGCGGCCCGGCGGCCGGTGGCGAGGCAGGCCTGCAGCAGATAGCCGCCGGTCGGCGCCTCCCAGTCCAGCATCTCGCCGGCGACGAAGATGCCGGGCCGGCGGCGCAGCATGAGCCCCTCGTCGACGGCGTCGAGGGCGACGCCGCCGGCGGTCGAGATGGCGCGGGCCAGGGGCTGCTGGCCGGTGACGGCGAGCGGCACGGCCTTCACGAGTGCCGCCAGGGCCCCGGGCGCCGTCGGCAAGCCGTCCGGCGCTTCCCGCAAAAGGGCCCCGGCCTCCGCCGGCAGGCCGAGAGCCCGCAGCGCGTTGGCGCGCGAGCGGCCCTTCTGGAAGGCCCTGGCCAGACGAAGGGCGATGTCCGCCAGGTCGCGGTCGGGACGGAGATCGAGCGTGAGCAGCACCCGGCCCTCCCGTTCCAGGGCAGCGCGAATCCGTGGCCCCAACGTGTAGATCGGCCCGCCTTCGAGGCCATGGGCGGTGATCACCAGATCGCCCCGCTGCCGCTCGTCCGGAAGACCGATCTCCACCGTCTTGAGGGGCCGCCCGGCGAAGCGCCCGGCAAAGGCCGGCGACCACGCGATCCGCACACCGGCATTGGCGGGCTCGAGGTCGCGCACCGGAATGCCGAGGGCGCGAAGCTCCCCGACCCAGGAGCCGTCGGCGCCGAGCCGCGGCCAGCTCGCCCCGCCGAGGGCCAGGAGGGTGGCCCGCGGCCGGATCAGCGTCTCGCCGCCATCGGCGAGGCCGAAACGGAGCGCCCCCTCGGCGGCGACGCCCCGCCAGTCGTGCCGGGTGTGGATGACCACGCCTAGCGCCGCGAGGCGGGCGAGCCAGGCGCGGAGCAGCGGCGAGGCCTTGAACGCTCGCGGGAAGACCCGGCCCGAGGAGCCCGCGAAGGTCGGCTGGCCCAGGCCTTCCGCCCAGGCCCGCACCGCCTCGTTGTCGAAGCCCAGGAGCATGGGCCCGAGGGCCGCGCGCGCCCCACCGTAGCGCTCGAGCATGCGTGGCAGGGGCTCGCTGTGGGTGAGGTTGAGCCCGCCGCGTCCGGCCATCAGGAGCTTGCGCCCGACCGTCGGCATGCGCTCGTAGAGGGCGACGGCAAGGCCCCGGCCGCCCAGCACCTCGGCCGCCATCAGGCCGGCCGGACCGCCGCCGATCACCGCGACATCGATATCCTTCACCATCCCGACCGGGCGCTCAGGCGGCAGCCGGGCGCCCGGCGAGGCGAAAGGCGAGCTCGGCGAGCGAGGTCGCCACATCCGCCATCGCCGCACCCAGGGCACCCGCGCCCTCGTGCAGCCGGTAATGGCGCTCGTCGAGGAAGAGGTCGCGGCGCAGCTCGATCTGCAGCGCGTGCAGGCCCTCGCCCGGGCGGCCGAAGGTCCTCGTGATGTGGCCGCCGGCAAAGGGGCGGTTCCTCGCCACGCGCAGCCCATGGCGCCGCAGCACCGCGATCGCCAGCTCCGCGAGCGCGCTCGAGGCGGCCTCGCCATGGTGGTCGCCGACGACGACCTCCACCGGCGGACCCGACGAGGTGACCGAGGCCCTGGGCATCGAATGGCAGTCGAGCAGCACGGCGACCCCGTGGCGGGCCCGGAGCTGGACGAGCCTCTGGCCCAGCGCCTCGTGGAACGGCTCGTGCACCAGGGCGAGGCGGCGGGCCACCTCCTGCGCCGACAGGGGGTGGCGATGCAGCTTGCGGCCGCCGATCCGGGTCGGAACCAGCCCGAGCCCGGCCCGCACCCGGGCGGTGATGGCGGTGGGCCAGGGAACGCGACCCTCGAGCTCCAAAGGGTCGAGCTCGCCGGGTGCTCTGTTGAGATCGATCCAGGCGCGCGGCAGAAGGGCGACGAGCAGACCCATGACGTGGCGCAAGGCCGGCTCGAGAACCAGATCGACAGGGCCGTCGTCCAAGGGCCGGAGCTGCTCGATCGGGACCGCCAGCGCCTCGAGCAGCTCCCCTGGATAGCAGCGTCCGCTGTGCGGTGCCGAGAGCAGCACCGGCAAGTGCGGCCCGGCGCCGGGTCTGAAATCGAACACCCCGCCTGCTCCAACGCCGCGAGAATTGCCAGATAAGCCGCTTCGATGGGCGCATCGCATCACATTTGACGAAGCGGCGCAATATCAAGGCCTCCCTCCCGAACAAGCCATCGACGCACTTGCCAGAGCCGCCGGTTCTGCGTAAATCGGCGCGTCGGGCGCGTAGCTCAGCGGGAGAGCACTACGTTGACATCGTAGGGGTCACAGGTTCAATCCCTGTCGCGCCCACCATCCTTCCCCGACGGTTGCAGCCGCACGCGCGACCGGGCGCTCAGTCCCCGGCGAAAAGGCGGCCGGCATCCGGCGTGTAGCGGGCGACCTTTTCCGGATCGAGCGCCACGCCGAGGCCGGGCTCGTCGGGAATCGCCAGCATGCCGTCCGCGTCGAGACCGAAGGGGGTCTCGACGATCCGGTCCACATAGGCCGAGCCGCCGATATGCTCGACCAGGTCGACATGCGGCAGGGCCGTCGCGAGCTGCAGGTCGGCGGCGAGACCGAGCGCCGTGTTCCAGCCGTGGCCGACATAGCGGACGCCGAAATCCCGGGCGAGCCAGGCGATGCGCCGCTGCTCGGAGAGGCCGCCGACCTTGGTGACGTCGGGCTGGACGATGTCGAAGGCGCCGCGCGTGATGAAGGGGATGAAGGCCTGGCGGCGGGTCAGGACCTCGCCGCCGGCGATCGGCAGGCGGGCGGCGAGGCGCAGCGTGACGAAGTCCTCGAGCGCGTCGGGCGGCAGCGCCTCCTCGAACCAGCCGACCTCGTGATCGGCCAGCATGTCGGCGGTCCGCAGCGCCCATTTGAGGCCGTTGGGCCAGTAGGCGTCGCTGGCGCCGGCATCGACGAGGAGCTTGCCCTCGGGCGGCAGCTCGGCTTTGGCGGCGGCGACGATGGCGGCGTCGAGCCGCGGGTCGTCGCGGCGGCCGAAGGGTCCCCAGCCGATCTTGAAGGCGCGGAACCCGGCCTCGCGATAGCGCACGATCGCGTCGGCCATGACCTTGGGCTCGTCCATGAGTAGCGAGCAGTAGGGCCGCACCCGCTCCTTGTGCCGCCCGCCCATGAGGCGGCCGACCGAGAGCCCGGTGGCCTTGCCGAGAATGTCCCAAAGCGCGATGTCGATGCCGCTGATGGCGTGGGTCAACGTGCCGCCGCGGCCGAACCAGAAGGTGTTCTGGTGCAGCTTCTCGGCCACCCGCTCGGGCTCGAGCGCGTTCTCGCCCAAGAAGAGCGGCTCGAGCACGCCCAAGGCCGCCTCGACCAGCCGGCCGCCGGTGAAGACGCTGCCGAAGCCGGTGATGCCGGCATCGGTGTGGACGGCGATCAGGGTGTGGATGGAATCCCCCGCCTCGATCTCGTTCGACCAGCCGCCCCTGGGGCTCTCGCCCAGAAGCGGGGCCGCCGCGATACGCCGGATGCGGATGGGGGCCAGGGGAGCGGCGGTCCGGGTCATGGAGCTTTCGGAGCTGGCGATCGGGGAGGCGCTGACCCGGCTGGTATCGTAGACGATCATGGACTTCAAGCGCGCCAGTGGCGGACCCGGCCCTGAAACGGGGTCAGGCACCAAATTCGACCATCCGGCTCCGGACGCCCGAGCCGTTGCATATCCTGCAACATCGAGGCTCGGGTTGTCGCATCCGATGCAACATCCGCCGCTTCCGTGTTGCGTCTCGTGCAACATGCGCGCTCCCGATGTCGCATGAGATGCGACATCCGCGGCGACAGGTTGCATTTCCTGCAACATCCCTCGACGATCGAACCCGGCGTTGCGACGGGCGAACCCGGCGAAACGGCCGGAAACCGTCGGGCTCGACGAACGAACCCAAGTCCCGGCGAACGAACCCGGCGCCGATCAACCGATTGAAGCGAAAGTATTTTTTCGCGAACTCGACAGATCGGCGCCGGCGCGCGGCGGGCGGCGGAGCGAAACGCCGGACGAACCCGCCAAAGACTTGCCTCGATACGCCAGATAGGCTATAAGTCCTTCATCAGATCACCGCGAGGAGGCCGCCGTCGACGTAGAGGATGTGGCCGTTGACGAAGCGGGAGGCGTCGGATGCGAGGAAGATCGCGGCCCCCTGCAGCTCCTCGAGCTCGCCCCAGCGGCCGGCCGGGGTGCGCTGCTCGACCCACGCATTGAAGGCGGCGTCCTCGATCAGCGCCTTGTTCATGGGGGTCTTGAAGTAGCCGGGGCCGATGCCGTTGATCTGCAGGCCGAAGCGCGCCCAGTCGGCGCACATGCCCCGGGTCAGCATGCGCACGGCACCCTTGGCCGTCGTGTAGGGGGCGATGGTGCGTCTCGCCGCCTCGCTGGTGAGCGAGCAGATGTTGATGATCTTGCCCCGGCCGCGGGGGATCATCCTCCTGGCCACGGCCTGGCCGACGAAGAAGACGGCGTCGACATTGGTCGTCATGACCTCGTGCCAGGTCGCGGCCGCCATGTCCTCGAGCGGACCGCGACGCTGGATGCCGGCATTGTTGACGAGGATGTCGATCGGCCCCTCGTCCCGCTCGATCCTCTCGATCGCCTCGCTGACGGCCGCCTGATCGGTGACGTCGAAGACGTGCGCCGTCGCACCCTCGATTTCGGCCCTGGCCGCCTCGAGCTTTCGCCCGTCCCGGCCGTTGAGCACGACGCTCGCACCGGCCGCGGCGAGGCCACGCGCGATCGCGTTGCCGATGCCCTGGCCGGAGCCGGTGATCAGGGCCCGGCGTCCCTTGAGCTCGAACAGCGCCAGCGACATTCTCCTCCCTCCCTGGTGACGAAGGGCTGTTAATGCTTATCTGGCATTCATGGCAAGGCCGGCGCACCGCGGGTCGAGGGGAGTGACGGGCGATGGACAGAAGGCAGCAGATCAATCTGGGCTACGCGCTCCTCGCCTTCGTCGTCCTGATGATCTTCCAGAGCTGGTGGGTGGCGTCCCGGGAAATCGAGACCATCCCCTACAGCCAGTTCCAGCAGCTCCTCGACAAGAACGCCATCGACGAGATCAGGGTCTCGAGCAACTTCATCGAGGGCAAGCTCAAGAAGCCGACCGATTCCGGGGCCCAGTACTTCCGCACCACGAGGGTCGAGCTGGATCTCGCCGACCTTCTCGCCAAGCACGACGTGCGCTTCGCCGGGGTCATCGAGAGCACGTTCTTTCGCGATCTCCTCTCCTGGGTCATCCCGATCCTGCTGCTGATCGGCTTCTGGGTCTTCATGATCCGCCGCTTCGCCGAGAAGCAGGGCTTCGGCGGCCTGATGCAGGTCGGCAAGTCCAAGGCCAAGATCTACGTCGAGAAGGACACCAAGGTGAGCTTCGCCGATGTCGCCGGGGTCGACGAGGCGAAGGAGGAGCTGCAGGAGATCGTCAACTTCCTCAAGGATCCGCAGACCTATGGCCGGCTCGGCGCCAGGATCCCGAAAGGCATCCTTCTGGTCGGCCCGCCCGGCACGGGCAAGACGCTGCTCGCCCGGGCGGTGGCCGGCGAGGCCGGCGTCCCCTTCTTCTCGATCTCGGGCTCCGAGTTCGTCGAGATGTTCGTCGGCGTCGGTGCGGCCCGGGTGCGCGATCTCTTCCAGCAGGCGGGCAAGGCCAAGCCCTGCATCATCTTCATCGACGAGCTCGACGCCCTCGGCCGGGCGCGCATGTCCGGCCAGTTCGGCGGCGGCGGGCACGACGAGAAGGAGCAGACGCTGAACCAGCTCCTGGCCGAGCTCGACGGCTTCGATCCCTCCGAGGGCATCGTGCTGCTCGGCGCCACCAACCGCCCCGAGATCCTCGACCCGGCCCTCCTGCGCGCCGGCCGCTTCGACCGGCAGGTGCTCGTCGATCGTCCGGACAAGAGCGGACGGCTGCAGATCCTGAAGGTGCACATCAAGAAGATCAGAAAGCTCGCCGCAGATGTCTCGCTCGAGCAGGTGGCGGCCCTGACGCCCGGCTTCACCGGCGCCGACCTCGCCAATCTGGTCAACGAGGCGGCGCTGCTCGCGACCCGGCGCCGGGGCGAGCAGGTGACCATGGACGACTTCAACAACGCCATCGAGCGGATCGTCGCCGGCCTCGAGAAGCGCTCGCGGCTGCTCCACCCGCACGAGCGCAAGGTGGTGGCCTATCACGAGATGGGCCACGCCCTCGTCGCGGCGACGCTGCCGACGACCGATCCCGTGCACAAGGTCTCGATCATCCCGCGCGGCATCGGCGCCCTCGGCTACACGATCCAGCGGCCGGAGGAGGAGCGCTTCCTGATGACGACGAAGGAGCTCGAGGAGAAGATGGCGGTGCTGATGGGCGGCCGGGCGGCCGAGCAGGTCGTCTTCGGCGAGATCTCGACCGGTGCCGCCGACGATCTCGACAAGATCAGCGACATCGCGCGGCACATGGTCACGCGCTATGGCATGCACGACGCCACGGCACAGGTCGTCTACGACCCGCAGCGGCAGTCGTTCCTCAGCGAGAACGGCATGCCGGTGGCCCGGCCGCGCAACTACAGCGAGGCCACGGCGCGCGAGATCGACCTCGCCATCCGGGCGCTCGTCGAGAAGGCGTTCGACCGGGCGGTCTCCATCGTCACCGAACGGCGCGCCGACCTCGACCGGGGCGCCGAATTGCTCCTGGAGCGCGAGACCATCACCAGCGCCGAGTTCCCGCTTCTCCGCCGCCAGAAGCTGGCGGCCTGAGGAAGGGGATAGCAAGCCATGCGCAGATTTCTGGCGGTGCTGCTGCTGATCGTCGTCGTGCTGGTCGTGATCCTGGCGGCGCTGCCCTTCGTCCTGCCCCGCGACATGATCAAGGCGGAGGTGGAAAAGCGCGTCTCGGCGGCTCTCGGCCGCGAGTTCGTGGTCGAGGGGCCCTTGACCTTCCGGCCCTGGCGGCCCTTCGCCCTCACCCTCGCCGACGTGCGCCTCGCCAACCCGGACTGGGCAGAGAACCCCGATCTGGCGCGGATCGCGCTCGTCGACCTCGATGTCGACGCGCTCGCCTATCTCGGTGGCACGGTCGCGATCGAGCACCTCGTGGTCGACAAGCCCGTGCTCGCCCTCGAGGTGAACGAGGCGGGCGTGCCGAGCTGGCGCTTCGATACCGCTCGGGAGAAGGGAGGTGGCGGCGAGGGCCGCGGCGGGCACGGCCTGCCGGAGATCAGGATCGGCGAGATGTCCCTGAGCGACGGTGCGGTCACCTATGTCGACCACGGCACCGGCGAGCGGCGGGAGTTCCGGGACATCGCATTGGGGGCGCGCACCGATGCGGCGAGCGGCGAGCTCGTGCTCGACGGGGCCGCCATGAGCGCCGGCCAGGAGGCCACGCTGCAGGGCAGGATCGGCGATCTCGAGAGCCTGATCGAGGGCGAGCCGAGCCAGGTGCACCTCGAGCTCGCGGCACCCGGCCTCGGCCTCGTCGCCGACGGCGAGGCGTCGCCCGATGGCAAGGCCGTGCTGGCCGTCTCGCTCGACATGGCGCCGCGCACGCTCCTCGACTGGCTCGGCCGGCCGGTCGAGCTGCCGGCCGGCGCGCTCGAGACCGCCACCCTCACCGTCGATGTCGAGACCGGGCCGGACGGGCTCGGCCTGCACGCGCTGAGCCTCGCCCTTGACCAGCTCCTCGTGCAGGGCGATCTCGAGCTGGCGCTCGGCGAGCGGCCGCGGCTCGGCGGCGAGCTCGATCTCGGCGACCTCGATCTTCGACCCTATCTGCCGACGACCGCACAACCGGCAAATGCCGACGCCACTGCCGGGCCCGCCGCCGAATCCGGGGCCGAAACCGAAGGCTGGTCGACCGAGCCACTGGATCTGCCCTTGCCGCTGCCGCTCGATCTCGATCTCGAGCTCGCCATGAAGTCCCTGAACGCGCCCATGCTCGCCACCGGTGCCGGGCGCTTCCATGTGGAAGCGGACGTCGAGCGGACATCGGTGGAGATCGCCGAGCTCGCCCTTTATGGCGGCAGCGCCGCCGGCAGCGCCGCGATCGCGTCCAGGGACGAGGCGCCCCCCGAGGTCGAGGCCCGGCTCGATGCCACCGAAATCGAGCTTCTGCCGGTGCTGAAGGGCACGGCCGATGTCGACTACCTCGAAGGCACCGGCAACCTGAAGCTCGCGATCCGGGGACAGGGCGACAGCGTCGCCGCGCTCGTCGGGACCCTGGCCGGCAATGGCGCGCTTCTGGTGCGCGACGGCGCCATTCTCGGCATCAACATCGCGGCGATCATCCGCGAGGTGATGACGCTCGGTGTCGAATCGGCGGCGGCGCAGCCGCAGCGGACGGACTTCGCCGAGGCCGGCGGCACCTTCTCGATCGAGAAGGGCATCGTGCGGAACGACGACTTCAACCTGAGAGCACCGGTCCTGCGGGTCGAGGGGGCCGGGACGATCGCCTTGCCGCCAAGGACCCTCGACTATCGCCTGACACCCTATGTCGCGTCCACCCTCCAGGGACAGGATGCGAAGGGCGAGCCGGAGCTCCAGCTCGGCGTGCCCCTGGTCATCGAAGGCGCCTGGAACGAGCCCTCGGTCAAGCTCGATCTCGCCGGAACCCTCTCCGGCGATGTCACCGATCCCGCTGCGCTCGCCGAGACGATCACCCGTCTGGCTGCCGACCCCGCGAGCCTCGAGGCGCTGAAGGAGACGTTCGGCGGCAAGCTGCCGGGGTCCCTCGGCGAAGCCCTGCAGCAGCTCCCGGGCGTGCTCGGTCGCCAGAAGGAGGGTGAGGGCGAGACGAAGGCGCCGGCCCGGCAGCTCCGCGATGCGCTCGGCGGCCTGCTCGGCAGGTAACGGCATGCGCGGCGAGGTGACTTTCGCATGATCGATCTGCGCAGCGACACGGTCACCCGGCCCACGCCGGCGATGCGGCGGGCGATGGCCGAGGCCGAGGTTGGCGACGACGTCTACGGCGAGGACCCGACCGTTCGTCGGCTCGAGGAGCGGACGGCCGAGCTGCTCGGCAAGGAGGCCGCGCTGTTCGTGCCGAGCGGCACCATGGGCAATCAGCTCGCGCTGCGCTGCCAGACGGAGCCCGGCGACGAGGTGCTGCTGCACGAGGCGTCGCACATCGCCCTCTACGAGAGAGGCGCCTACGCGCTGCTCTCGGGGCTGGTGCTGCGGCTGCTGCCGGGCGAGGGTGGGGTGCTCGCACCCGAGGCGGTGGCCGGCGCCCTCCGTCCGGCCGCCATCTCGGATTACGGCCTCTTTCCGCCGGCGCGGCTTTTGGCGCTCGAGAACACGCACAATGCCGGTGGCGGAACGGTCTGGACGCCGGAGCTCCTGGCGGCGACCGCGGCGGCCGGCAGGGAGGCCGGACTGGCCCTCCATCTCGACGGGGCGCGGTTGTGGAACGCCGCCATCGCCAGTGGCGTCGATCCCGCCCGGCTCGCCGCACCTTTCGACACGGTGAGCGTCTGCTTTTCCAAGGGTCTCGGCGCACCGGTCGGCTCGGCGCTCGCCGGCTCGCGGACACTGATCGCCAGAGCGCGGCGGTTTCGCGGCCTCTTCGGCGGCGGCATGCGGCAGGCCGGCGTGCTGGCCGCGGCGGCCCTCCATGCGCTCGATCACCATCGGGAGCGTCTGGCGGAGGACCACGCTCGGGCGAGGCGGCTCGCCTTCGGTCTCGCCGAGCTGGCACCCTTCCGTCTGGACCCCATGGCCGTGCGCTCGAATATCGTCCTCGCCGACGTGGTCGGCTGCGGTGCGGCCGACCTTGTCGCCCGGGCGCGCGAGAGGGGCCTTTTCTTTCTCGAGACCGCTCCCGGCCGGCTGCGTTTCGTGACCCACCTCGACCTGCCGCCGAGCGCGGTCGATCGCACCCTCGAAATCCTTGCCGGGATCATTCGCGAGACCGCCTAGCCAGACCGCGGGACGGCCATGTGCGGCCCCGGATACCCGCGATCGCGCATGGTGTTTGAATTGAGGTCCGAAACGCGGCTATTGACGGGCGGCAGCCGGTCGACCGACGGCGCGGCCAAGGGACCGACTTCGCATCCAAGGGGAAATATGCGGGCTCCTGCTTCGTGGTTCTTGATTACCTGCCTCCTGGTCGGCGTGCCCGCTCTCGTTCCATTTCCGCCTTTGGTCGGCGTGGCGCTGGCCCAGGCGATCGCCAGGGGCGACGGGGCGCGCATACTCGGAACACGGGACACGCGCGTCAATGTCCGCTCGGAGCCCAAGGTGCAGGCCGGCAACATCGTCGCCGTTGCCCGTGGCGGAGACCTGCTCCGCGTGCGGGAGACGGCCGATGAGGGCCGCTACACCTGGTACCGGGTGACGACCCTGCCGGGGGCGAGCGAGGATTACGCCGGCTGGATCCGGGGGGACCTTCTGGTCGCGGCACCGGTGCCGGAGCCCACCCTTTCGCAGGTGCTGGCGACACCTGTGCCCGACGCCACGCGCTCCGAGGCTGCGCCGACCGAGGAGAGCGGGCCGGCACCCGTGCCGCTGGCGCAACGCACCGACTGGTCGCGCGACCTGATCCGGCTCTTTCCGGCGATCGAGGGATGCGCCGCTGTCGGCTCCGCCCCGCCGATCACGGTGCTGCGTGCCATCGGCCGCTCGCGGGGTCTGGCCGAGATCATCATGAGCGATGCCGCCGGCAGGCGCTGGGATTGCGTCATTCGTGATACCGGCGGCACGCCGATCCGCTACGATCCGCTTTCCGGCGCCGTGTACATGCGCGATCGCATGGGCAACGAGCCGTTCTTCTCGGTCGGACCGGAGCGTCCCGCGCTCGACCCGGGCTGCTTTCGCTTCGAGGAGGTGGCCGATCCCAAGGGCGGCGCGTCGCTCGGTTGGCTCTACTATCGGACCTGCTCGTGAGCGGCCTCGTCGAGCTCTCGGCGAGGCTCGCGGTCGAGGAGCTCCGGGCGCGGCGGGTATCGCCCTTGGAGCTGGTCGAGGCGGCGATCGAAAGGATCGAGCGGATCGATCCTCTCGTCAATGCCGTGCCGATCCGCTGCTTCGAGCGTGCCCGGGCGAGGGCCAGGGCTCTCATGCAGGCGACGGCGCCCGCCGAGCCCGGGCCGGGCTGGCTGGGCGGCCTGCCGATCGTGGTCAAGGACCTCTTCGAGGTGGAGGGCGTTCGCACGACCTTCGGCTCTCCCATCTTCGCCGATCGCGTGTCGACGGTGACGGATCTGCACGTGGCGCAGCTCGAGGCCCAAGGTGCCATTGTGCTCGGCAAGTCGAACACGCCCGAGTTCGGGGCCGGCGCCAACACCTTCAACGAGGTCTTCGGCGCCACGCGCAATCCCTGGAACACGGCGCTCACCTGTGGCGGCTCGTCGGGCGGCGCGGCGGTGGCGCTGGCGACCGGCATGGCCTGGCTCGCCGATGGCAGCGACCTCGGCGGCAGCCTGCGCACGCCGGCCGCCTTCTGCGGCATCGTCGGCCTCCGCCCGAGCCTGGGGCGGGTCATGCGCGGCCCGGCCATCCGCCGCTTCCAGACCCTCACCGTCAACGGCCCCATGGCCCGCGACGTGGGCGATCTGGCCCTGATGCTCGATGCGATGTGCGGCACCTCGCCCGACGACCCCTTGGCGATCGAGCCGCCCGCTCTCTCGTTCGTCGCCGCGATCGAGCGGCCGCCCCGCCTGCGGCTGGTCGGCTTCTCGGCCGATCTCGGCGGGTTCGTGCCGGTCGATCCGGAGGTCGCCCGGCTCGCCGGGCAGGCGGCGGCACGCCTGGTCGATCTCGGCGCCACGGTCATCGAGAACCGCTCGCCCGATTTCGGCCCGGCCCGGGAGGTCTTCGAGGTGCTGCGCGCCGCCCATTTCGCCGCCGAGAAGGCGCCTCTGCTGGAGGCCGAGCGGGCGCGACTGAAGCCAGAGGTGGTCTGGAACATCGAGCGGGGGCTGGCGCTGACCGCCGACGAGATCGGCTGGGCGGAGCGCGAGCGGAGCCTGATCCAGGCCCGTGTCGCCGCCTTTTTCCGCGAGCACGACCTGCTGCTGTGCCCCGCCGCCATCGTGCCGCCCTTCCCCCTCGAGCTCCGCTACCTCGAGAGGCTCGGCGAGCATCGCTTTCCGACCTATATCGACTGGGTGGCCGTGGCTTACGCGATCACGTTGAGCGGCTGCCCGGCGCTGAGCCTGCCCTGCGGCTTCACCCAGGCCGGCCTTCCCGTCGGCCTGCAGCTCGTGGGTCCGCCCCGGGGGGAGGCGGCGCTCTTGGCGGCGGCACGGGCGCTCGAGGCGATCCTGGCGGTCGGCCCGGCGCGGCCGATCGAGCCGCGCTCGCCGCCGCCCGCCGCTTGAGCAGCCGCCGCGCGCCGACGACTTTCGACGAGCCCCGTTCTCGACCTCGGGCCGTTGTGGCAGAAGGTGGTCCTGGGTCGAATGACGAAGGGAGGCGAGGGATGGTGCGAGTCTGGGGACGGACGAACTCGATCAACGTGCAGAAGGTGATGTGGGCGGTGGGCGAGCTCGATCTCGCCCATGAGCGGCTGGACGCGGGCGGTGCCTTCGGTGGCCTCGACAGCGAGGCGTTCGGCCGGCTCAACCCCAACCGCCGGATCCCGGTCCTCGAGGACGGCGAGACGGTCGTCTGGGAAAGCAATGCCATCGTCCGCTATCTCGCGGCACGGCATGGTGCCGGCATGCTCTGGATCGAGGATCCGGCGCGCCGCTCGGTTGCCGATCGCTGGATGGACTGGCAGGTCACGACCCTGCAGCCTCTGCTCCACCCGATCTTCTGGGGGCTGATCCGAACGCCCGAGAGCGAGCGGAACATGGCGGCGATCACCTCGGCCGCCGAAGCCATCCAGCCGCTCTGGCAGCTCTTCGACGAGCATTTGTCGAAGAGCCGCTTCGTTGCCGGCGACACGTTCTCGATGGGAGACATCCCGCTCGGCTGCACCTACTGGCGGTACAGCAATATGGAGGTGGAGCGGCCGAGCCTGCCCAACGTCCAGCTCTGGTTCGCCGAGCTCAAGAAGCGCGAGGCCTACCGGCGGCATGTGATGCTGCCCGTGACGTGACCGTCGAGGGCGACGGGGCGGCGGAGCCGGCCGCCGCCGCCGCACCGCCTGTGGGCCTGCGCACGCGGCTGCGGGGCCTCTATTACGGCGTCGACCGGCGGGCGGCGCGCTTCCAGTACGGCCTCCTGCTCTTCGATGTCGCGACCATCCTCTTCTTCCTCGTGGTCACGTTCATCGCCGACGCTCCCTGGCTGCTCTATGCCGACCTCCTGCTCGCCGTCGTGCTTTCGCTCGACTTCGCGGCCCGCCTCTACATAGCTCCCCGGCCAGGCCGATTCCTGCTCCACTGGGTCACGATCGCCGATCTCCTGGTCATTCTCTCGCTGGTCGTGCCGCTGCTCACCCAAAACTACACGACCCTGGCCTTCCTGCGGGTGCTGCGGGCCGTGCGGTTGGCGCGCTCCTACCACCTTTTCGGCATGCTGCGCCGCCGCCACAAATGGGTGCAGGAGCACGAGGACGCGCTGCACAGCGCCATTCACATGGTGCTCTTCGTCTTCGTCACCACGGCCATCGTCTACGTCCAGCAGATCGGCAGGAATCCGGCGATCCTGAGCTACGTGGATGCGCTCTACTATACGGTGGCGACGCTGACGACCACGGGCTTCGGCGACATCACCCTCGTCGGCGACGGCGGCAGGCTGCTTTCGGTCCTGATCATGATCGTCGGCATAGCGCTCTTCGTCCGGCTGGTGCAGACGATCTTCCGCCCCGCCAAGGTCCGTCATCGCTGTCCGGAATGCGGCCTCGTCCGCCACGACCCCGACGCCGTTCACTGCAAGCATTGCGGGACCGTCCTCGACATTCACAACGAGGGTGAATGAACGGGACGCGCGAGGCGGTTGTCATTCGGCGCGCCGCTCCTTGGCGCTGATCGGCTTGACGTATTGCGGCTCGGTGTCCCAGGGGAAGAGGATCCAGGTGTCCTGGCTCACCTCGGTAATGAAGGTGTCGACCACGGCACGCCCGGCGGGCTTGGCATAGACGGTGGCGAAATGGGCTTTCGGCAGGCGTTCCCGCACGATCCGCCCGGTCTGGCCCGTATCCACGAGGTCATCGATGATGAGCCAGCCCTCGCCGTCGCCCTCGACCGACTTGAGCACACGTGGCTCGCGCTGCGTCCTGTCGTCGTAAGAGGCGATGCAGATCGTGTCGATCACCCTTATGTCGAGCTCGCGGCTGATGATGTGCGCCGGCACGAGACCACCGCGCGTGATTGCCACGACCCCTTTCCAGGGGCCGCTCGATGCAAGTCGCCAGGACAGCGCCTTCGCGTCGCGATGCAGTTGCTCCCATGAGACGGGAAAGAATTTCTGATATGAATCGCTCAATGCCGTTTCCCTCGGGCCGACTCGACAGGCCGCTAGAGGCCGCCGGCCCGGCCCGTTGTCAAGCGGGTGGCCACGGCACTGCCGGGAACGGCGGAACCCAATGAGGGAGATCGCGGATGGACGAGGAGCTGCCGAGGAGAAAGCCGGACGCGTTCGTGCTCGGCGGCGAGCTCGACCGACACTCGCTCGATGAGCTCGAGGCGCTGGCTGCCGGCTTGCGCGCGGAACTCGAGCGGGTCGATCGGGCGATTGCCGCCAAACGCGACGTGCGGGCCGCGGCCGACGCCTTCTTCAAGCGGCAAAAGCCGGCCGTTTCGGACAGCTGATGCGCTTCTGCCCCGCCTGCGGCGGGCCGGTGGAACGGCGCGTTCCAGCGCTCGACGATCGCGAGCGACATGTCTGCACCGCGTGCGGCACCGTCCACTACCACAACCCCAAGATCGTCGTCGGCAGCGTCTGCACGCTGGACGACCGCCTGCTCATCTGCCGCCGGGCGATCGAGCCGCGGCGCGGGCTCTGGACCATTCCCGCCGGCTACATGGAGCTCGGCGAGACCCCGGAGGAGGGTGCCTGCCGCGAGGCCTTCGAGGAGGCGCGGGCGGCGATCGCGATCGAGGGGCTGATCGCCGTCTACAGCCTGCCGCGCATCGACCAGGTGCAGCTCCTCTATCGGGCCCGGCTGACCGTTCCCGAGGTGGGGGCCGGACCCGAGAGTCTCGAGGTGCGGCTGATCCGCTGGCGAGACATCCCCTGGGGCGATCTCGCGTTCCCGACGGTCGGCTGGGTGCTGCGCCGGGCGCTCGAGCTCAGGAACGAGAAAGGCCCGTTCAGCCCGGTCGGCAATCCGGTCACACCCGACACAGCGGGCGGACGGCAAGGCGATTGACAGCTCCCTCCGGCGGGGCTAACGCCGCTCCATGGATCGATGCCTGAAGATCGAACGACGACGACGGATGTCCTCGAGCATCCGTGTCTCTCCGGCCGACCGACACCTCTGATCGGGTGCGGCGAGCGGGGCGGCTGAGCAAGCCTGACTTCGATCGGTTCCGTCCATGTTCACCATCCGCCCTGAGCAGCCGGCCGATGCGGCCGGTATCGAGTCGCTGCTCGATCGCGCCTTCGGCCCCGACCGGCAGAGAAAGACCTCCTACCGTTTTCGCGACGGCGTGGCACCTTTGGCCGAGCTCTCCTTCGTTGCGATTGGCGAGGCCGAAACGCTGGTCGGGAGCGTGCGCTACTGGCCGATCCGCGCCGGGTCGATCCCTGCATTGCTGCTCGGACCTCTGGCGATCCAGCCGGCGCGGCAGGGCCGCGGCGTCGGCCGGGCCCTGGTCTTCCACAGCCTGGACGTCGCCGCGCAGGCCGGCCATCGGCTGGTGTTCCTGGTGGGCGACCCGACCTATTACGAGCGGTTCGGATTCGACCCGGTGCCCGAAGGAATCGTCATGCCAAACGAATCTCCGGCGCGCCTGCAGCATCGCCTGCTCGACGCGTCCCTGGTGCTCCCGCCGACGGCCACGCTCGAACCTTGGCGCGATCGGATGCCGCCCTTGCCCGCGAGCACGGCACCACTCGCGGCAAAGGCGATTGCCGGAGCATCCGGCATAACCTAGATTGCGCCGCGTCGGGGCGTGGCGCAGCCTGGTAGCGCATCTGCTTTGGGAGCAGAGGGTCGCGTGTTCGAATCACGCCGCCCCGACCAGGAACGGCTGCCATCCGGTAGCGGACGATGCGGATGGCGGGCGGGGCGGGCGCCAGCCCTGCGGGTCGGGGCGAGGGGCGGCACCGGAACGTGGGGATTGGCATGGCGCAGCCGCCGCTGCAACTCGTCATCGGCAACTACAACACGTCCTCCTGGTCGTTGCGGGCTTGGCTCGCGCTGCGCCTCGCGAGGCTCGCCTTCACCGAAATCCGGATACCGCTGCGCCGGGCCGATACCTCGGCCGCCATTCGCCGCTACTCGCCTTCGGGCAAGCTGCCGGTGCTCTTGGTGGAAGGCATGCCGGTCTGGGATTCCCTGAGCATCGCCGAGCTCGTGGCCGAGCTCGAGCCGAGCATCTGGCCGCTTGACGCGGCACGGCGGGCCGAGGCCCGCTCCATCAGCGCCGAGGTGCACAGCGGCTTCGCCGACCTGCGGCGCCTGATGCCGATGGACGTCGTTTCGCGGTTCTCGCCGCCGGGGCGCCTGCCGCGCCGCCTCGCCGAGGACATTGCGCGGGTTTCGGCAATCTGGCGGAGCTGTCGCGACCGGCACGGGGCCGACGGTCCCTTTCTCTTCGGCAGCTTCTCCTTGGCCGACGTCATGATGGCACCCGTCGCCTCACGCCTCGTCACGCACGCCGTGCCGATGGATCCGGCCCTCGACGACTATGTGGACAGCGTCATGTCCTGGCCCGACATGGTCATATGGCGCGATGAAGCTGCGGCGGAGGTGCAGGAGCTGGAAGGGCAGGGCGAGCTGCGGGCGCGCTCGGTGACGCGGAGCGGCCGCGAGGTGCTGGACCAGCCGGCCGCTCAGGCATCGCCGTCAATCGAGCCGCATGTGCCGGAAGAGGCGGTGCGACGACCGCCGATGACACTGGATGTCATGCCGCAGACCGCTCCTCAAGCCCCCGTCGAGGTGCCAGCCATGCCGGAACCGGAGCCGGCTGCGGAGGGTCATCAGGACGAGGACGAGCCCGCGCCATCGGCTGCCGCCGCGAGCTCGGAGCCGCAGCCGGAAGTGCCGCCATCCTTCCTTGACGACGGCCCGCCGGATCGGCTCGAGCCGCAACCGGCCGCGAAGGAGGCGGAACCGCCCGCTCGGCCGGCCGCCGAGCCGCCGGCGGCGGACCGTTCGCCACGGCCGGTGCCGGACGAACGGGGTGACGAGCAAAAGCGACCGGCGGCGACCACCATCAAGCCCATAGGCAGCGGAATTCTTCGACGACGCTGAGGTAGACGTCCCGCTTGAAAGGCACGATACGCTCGATCAGCTCATCGGGCGCGAGCCAGCGCCAGGCGCAGAACTCGGGATGCTCGCCATCGATGGCGATATCCGAATCATGGCCCCGATAGCGAAAGGCGAGCCATTTCTGCGTCTGTCCGCGGTAGCGGCCGTGCCAGAGACGGCCCGCGATCTCGGGCGGCAGATCGTAGGATCGCCAGTGCGCGCTCTCCTTCAAGAGATCCGCCCGATCGGTGCCGACCTCCTCCATGAGCTCGCGACGTGCCGCCTCGAGTGCATTCTCGCCCTTGTCGATACCGCCCTGCGGCATCTGCCACGCTTCGGCCCGGGTATCGTGGCGCTGACCGACGAATACCCGATTGTTCAGGTCGAGCAGCATGATCCCGACGCAACGCCGGTAGCCTGGCAGTGGCGCGTCGCTGACCCGGCAGGTCATGAAAAGACGGCGGGGTGCAGAGGGTGGGAGTTCACGGCTCTGCCAGGAACCGGCTGACGGGCACCAGCCGCATTCCCCTGTCCTCGAGGTCGCGGGCCCAATGCCAGATCCGGTCGAAGGTCAGCGGATAAGGCTGGATATAGGCGAGCGCCCGCCCGTCGCGCTGCGCCAGGCCCTCCAGGCGAGCCAGCGCCGCATCGATGGCGCCGGCGTCCGGTATGGCGTCGAGGGGCCCGCCGGCATTGGCGTACGCGACGCCGTTGGCCGTCGCGGTGGCGGCGAGAAGGGGCTCGCCGAGCTCCACGAGGCCGAGCCCGCGCCGGGCGAGCTCGGCGGCGACGGGCGTGAAGCGCTCGGGTGCGGTTGCAAAAGCACCGCCTGCCGCGACGAAGCCGAGAAAGGCCTCGGAGCGATCGGCGATTTGGCGGATGCCGTCGATCAGCTCCGCGGGCGACTGCGCCGGTCCGAGCGCCAGGGGACCGAGATCGCTCGCCGGATGATCGTCCGCCTGCAGCGGCAGCTCGAGCATCACCTCGTGGCCCAGCCGGCGGGCATGCCGTTGCCAGTCCGCAAGAAAGGCCGCATAGGGCGTTTGCGCGAGGCCGATATCGGCGGGAAGAGCAATGCTCTGCATCATGCGCTCGGCATCGAGACCGAGATCGATGACCAGAATGGCGATGTCGATGGACGCCGGACCGTGCGTCGCGGCGGGATTGTCGGAGCGGGCGTACATCGTATAGGAACGGCGCCCGTCCTCGGCGATTCGCGGCAGCCGCCGCCCGTCGATCACCTCGATCAGGTCGGGCTCGGCATCGATCGGCGGAGCCAGGGGATCGACGCTCGCCATGCTCGAGGGCGGCGGTGGCGAGCTCGGGCTGAGAAGCCCGAAGAGCCCCAGGGTCGGTGCTCCCCCGGTGTCGGCGGCGGGGACGGTCCCGACGACGCTGGGCAGGACAGCATAGCGGTAGGGCACCTCGTGGCCCGTCAGCCAGCTGGCCGCTGCCGCGAGGAGGGTGCCGCCGAGGAGGGCGGCACCGACGAGCAGCGGCAGGCGTGACGAACGCCAGTCGAGCGGGATTGCCAAGGGACGGCGCCAGCGATACCCGCGCATCCACGCGACCCGCATCATCACCTGCTCGAGCCGCTCCAGCGACCCGCTCACCCCCCGGCCCTTCTTCGTCTCGGCATGAATTCCGCCATGATCGGCCTGCTCAATCCGACATCCGTCCCGGTCGACGGGGTGTCACTACCCGCCCTTTCGAACGGCTCTCGAATGACAGGTGACCGCCCCGCGGCCGCAAGTGTCAGCCGCGCGATGTCGCACGCGCCTCGTAGAGCGCTATGCCGCGCAGGACGTCGATGGCTCGGGCGAGCTGGTAGTCGGTGCTGTCGAGGGCAGGTGTGCCGTCGGCCGTCGCATCCGCCGCGACGCCCTCCTCGCCGTCCAGCCGGCCTCGGAGATCCGCCTCGCGACGTCCCGACGTGTCGTCCTGCAGCTCGACCGTCGCCTGATGCACCTCGATATCCGGAGAGATGCCCTTCGCCTGGATCGAGGTGCCCGAAGGCGTGTAGTAGCGGGCGGTCGTGAGCCGGATGGCACCTTCGCCCGAGATCGGCATGATGGTCTGCACCGAGCCCTTGCCGAAAGACTGTGTGCCCATGACGATGCCGCGCCTGTGGTCCTGCAGGGCACCGGCGACGATCTCGGAGGCCGAGGCCGAGCCGCCATTGATCAGCACCACCATCGGCAGGCCGTCGATGATGTCGCCGTTCCGGGCGTTGAAGCGCTGGATGCTCTCCGAACGGCGGCCGCGGGTCGAGACGATCTCACCCTGGTCGAGAAAGGCGTCGGCCACGGCCACCGCCTGATCGAGCAGCCCGCCCGGATTGTTGCGCAGATCGAGCACGAGCCCGCGGAACCCGTCCCCGAGCTCATCCCGCAGCTTCGCGACCTCCTCCCGCATGATGTCGTTGGTCTGCTCGTTGAAGGTGGTGAGCCGGACATAGCCGATATCGTTCTCGGCCCGGGCGCGCACCGGCGAGATCTTGATGATGGCCCGCTCCAGGCTGATCGATAGCGGCTCCTCGCGGTTCTCGCGAATGATCTTGAGCTCGATCTCGCTGTTGACGGGCCCGCGCATGCGCTCGACCGCCTCGCCGAGCGACAGGCCCATCACGGGCTCGCCGTCGATGTGGGTGATCAGGTCGCCGGCCTGGATGCCGGCATTGAAGGCGGGCGTGTCGTCGATGGGCGAGACCACCTTGACGAGCCCGTTCTCCATGGTGACCTCGATACCGAGCCCGCCGAACTCGCCCCTCGTCTGCACCTGCATGTCACGATAGTGGCTGGCGTCGAGATAGCTGCTGTGCGGGTCGAGCGAGGTGAGCATCCCGTTGATCGCCGCCTCGACCAGTTCCTGATCGGTCACTTCCTCGACATATTCCTTGCGCACCCGCTCGAACACGTCGCCAAACAGCTTCAACTGCCGAATGGTGTCGCCGGAACCGCTTTGCGCCTGGGCCGACGGCGGTGGCAGCATGCATCCGGTGATCATCAGGGCAACTGCTGCAGCCGCTCCGATACGACCTGCCAATTCCTTCATCCGCGTACCTTATCCTGTCCGGCCGCCAGCCACGGCAGCGGGTTCACGGGGACGCCGCGCCGTCGAAGCTCGACATAGAGCTGCGCCGCGCCGCCCGGGTCGGGCTCGAGCGTTCCGACCATCTGCCCCGTTCGAACGACAGCACCGACCGGCACGACGAGTCTGGAAAGACCAGAAAGCAGACTATGATATTCGTCCCCGTGGTCGATGATCAAGAGGACTCCGAAACCCATGAACGGACCCGCAAAGACCACCCGTCCGCTGTGCGGTGCCCGAACCAGCCGTCGTTCGTCGACGGCGATGGTCAGCCCGCGGTCGAGGAGGTCGTTGGGTCCCTGGCCGAAACGGCCGACCACGGTGCCGGACACGGGCATGATGCGGCCTATGCCGGAAAGGCCGCCCATGGCCGAGACCGCGGGATCCCCGAACAGCACGGCTCTGCGCTGGATTCGCCGGTGCAGCACGGCGCGTGCCGTGAGGGCCGCCGGCTCGACCAGGCTGGCCGCTCGGCCGAGGCGCGGCGGAATCCAGAGCCGCGCCGCCGAGCCGGGCAGGCTGGCGAGTGGACGCGATTCTGCAACCCGCTCCTGACGCCTCTGGGCGCTCCGGGCACTCTGCCGCGCCGCAAGCTCGCGCGCCACCGCCTCCGTCAGCCCGACACGCGCCTTCCGCCTCGCGTCCGCAAGCTCGGCCACCCGCCGCTCCAGCGCCAATTGTCGAGCACGAGCATCGAGGCCCGCCGTTCGAAGCTCGCGCTCCTCGCGTGCGAAGCCCTGCCGGACGGCGCGGCTGGCGGCCAAGGCTGCCCTGGCTTCGGCGAAGGGTCGGGCGTAGGAAGCGGCGATGGCCCGGAGCTGCGCGATCCGCCGTCGATCGGCCGTCTCCGCCCGATTCAGCTGCATCAGTTCGGCCAGAACGGCCTCGACCCGACGCTGGAGAGCCACAACGCGATCGGTTTGGCTGGCCAGCGTGGCTGTCGCTTCATCGCGGCGGACCATGAGGTCGCGAAACAACTCGGCCAGGTGGTCGAGCTCATGCTCGACCACCTGCAGCTCTTCGGTCCCCTCGCGCCACTCGGCATCGAGATGCGCCTGTCGCTTGGCCAAACGCTCGTGAACGGAGCGCCTGTCATCGGCCCGCAAAGATGCCATCGCCGCCAGGGCCGCCGTTCGCTCGAAGCTGTCCACGACCTTCACACCGGCCGAGCCGGGCCGGCCGCAGGTCATGAGCAATGCCGAGGCCAGCAAGCCCCAAAGCAGGCTCCGCGACAGACCGGCCATCATGCCGCGGCTCGGTGAAGCGCTGGGCGCGGCTCGACTACCGGGCACGCTGAACAATCAGGGTTCGGCCGCTCATGGACGTCGGCTGCGGCAAACCGAGCAGGGCCAGCAGAGTTGGCGCCACATCGCCGAGCACGCCGTCGCGAAGGCTGATGCCGGGATCGCCGCCGATGAGAAAGCAGGGCACCGGATTGGTGGTATGGGCGGTATGCGGTCCCCCCGTCGTCGGGTCCCGCATGAGCTCGCAATTGCCGTGGTCGGCGGTGACCAGCACCGCCCCGCCCGCGGCACGAACGGCCTCGATCAGTCGCCCGAGGCAGCAATCCACAGCGGCCACGGCCTTCTTCGCAGCTTCGAGAACACCCGTATGGCCGACCATGTCGGGATTGGCGTAGTTGATGAGAATGAAGTCGAAGCGCCCGTCGCTTACCGCCGCGACGAAACGATCCGTCAACTCGAACGCCGACATCTCGGGCTGCAGATCGTACGTCGCCACCTTGGGAGACGGCACGAGAATCCGTTCCTCGCCCGGAAAGACGCGTTCCTCGCCGCCGTTGAAGAAGAAGGTCACATGCGGATACTTCTCCGATTCCGCCATGCGCAACTGCGTCAGGCCGGCCTTGGCCACGACCTCGCCCATCAGATCATCGGCGGACTGAGGCGGAAAGAGAACGAGCATGCATTCCGCCAGATCGTCGGCATAGCGCGTCATGCCGGCAACGGCCGCCAGCGCCGGATGGCGCATTCGTGGAAAGCCATCGAAATCGGCGAGGCAAAAGGCGCGCAACAATTGTCTGACCCTGTCGGCGCGGAAGTTGAAGCAGAGCAGACAATCGCCATCCGTCATGCCGGCATAAGTGCCGATCACAGTGGCGGGGACGAACTCGTCGCCAATACCCCGGGCATAGCTCTCGCTGATGGCCTCATCGGCGCTGGAGGCATGCTGGATGCCTTCCGTCGCGGCATTGCAACCGGCCACCATGGCGTCGTAGGCGAGGCGGGTGCGCTCCCATCGTCGGTCGCGATCCATCGCTTGGTAACGGCCGCATACCGTGGCGATCCGGGCGTCCGGCAGTTCATGCAAGACCGCCTCGAGCCGCTCGACCGACTCTCTCGCCGATCGCGGCGGCGTGTCACGGCCATCCAAAATCGCGTGGATGCGCAGGCGAAGATTCTCGGCCGCCGCGGCCCGCGCGATCGCCATCAGATGGCGCTCATGCGCATGTACGCCGCCGGGCGAGACGAGGCCCACCAGATGCAGGCATCCACCGCCATCTCGCGCACGCTGCACAAGCTTGCGAAATGGCGGGGCCCGCCAGAGGCTGCCGTTCGCAATGGCGGCATCGATGCGCGGCAGCTCCTGGAGCATGACCCGCCCACCTCCGAGATTCATATGACCAACCTCGGAATTGCCGAACTGTCCCTCGGGCAGACCTACCGCCTTGCCGTCGGTCGTGAGAAAGCAGTGAGGTGCCGAGGCGAACCACCGATCGAACACCGGTGTTTCGGCCAATGCCACGGCATTGTCGGCGGTTTCGCGGCGGTAGCCCCAACCATCGAGGATGCAAAGCACGATCGGGCGCCGCATCACACCCCAGCCGTCACTGTGACCACCTGCATCGCGTCGTGTCGCCAACCTGCTCAGTCGCCGCCGCCAGGATAGCGATGACCCTCTCGCACCGCCAGCCTTCCGACGAGGTTAGCGGCCTTTTCTTAACCCGAGCCTAACGCCGTGGCAGCAATCCTCGACCGGGAGGTTGGAGCCGACCGTCGCCCGTCAGTCCGTCGCTCGCCCGCCGCCGAAGACGCCGTCGACGAAGGCTCCGAAGCTCTCGAACGAGGCAGGCGCGGCAGGATCGCGGGCGGCCATCACCGTATTCTCCGCTCGAGCCTCCGTGGGTCGGATCTCCAGGGTCCGCTCGCCGGCAAGGTCGGCGACGATGCCGGCAACGCTCATGTCGGCCGCCGTCTTGGCGCCCGGTTCCGGCAGCGAGGCAGCTTCCGCGTCGACCGGCGGACGGGTGCCGTCGATCAGCGGGGCCATGTCGAGTGCATCGAACGGCGGCTCACCCCTTTCCACCCCGCGCACCGGGCGCGGTTCCGAGCGTGGATCGACGATGGGCACGCTCTTCTGCTCGATCGCAGCCGGCGTCTGCTGATCCTCGGGCTTGCGGGTGATCGAGATGACCTCACGCGGGCGGGCGATATCGAGCGTGTTGAGAAGGTCGCCGACGACGGCGAGCACCCGATAGACGGCGAACCGCTCCGTGTACAAGGCCGTCGTCAGGCTGACACGGTCCAGGAAGAGCTCGTTCTCCGAGTCGAGCACGTCGAGCAGTTGCCGCTGACCGATTTCAAACTGGGAGGCGTAGGCGTCACGGGTACGCCGCTGCGCCTCCACCTTGGCGACCGACGCCTCGATCCGGGCGCGGGCGGTCTCGAGCGCGTTGTAGGAGACCCGCGCCTCCTGCTCGGCCTCGCGCCGCGTGTTCTCGAGCGTCACCCGTGCCTCGTTCATGCGGTGGAACGCCTCGCGCTCGAGCGCCATGTCGGCGCCGCCGCGATAGAGATTGTAGCGCATGACGAGGAGTGCCCGGGCATCGTTGTCGCGCCCGTCGGCGCCGTCGACGTCGTGGTTCAGCCCGGCGCCGACCTCGAGGTCGAAGCGGGGGTAGAAGCCCGAGCGCGAGGCGCGCGTCTCGGCCGCCGCGACGTCGACGTCCGCGGCCGCGATGCGGACCGTGGGGCTGGAGACGGAGGCGATGTTGGCGGCATCCTCGGGCGAGGGAGGCAGGGCCGCGACCGGAGCCTCTGCGTCCTCGAGATCACCCGGCCGTGTGCCGACCACGCGCTGGTAGGCGGCGATGGCATCGGCGAGCGAGCCTCGGGCCGTCGCCAGGGTGTCGAAGGCGCGGGCGAGCCGCGCCTCGGTCTGGCGCACATCCGCGATGTCGCCCCGGCCGTTCTCCTCGAGATCCCTGACCTGGCCCAGGATCCGCTCGTGCTGGGCGATGTTGGCCTCGTTGAGACGGACGATCTCCTGGTTTCGCAGCACGTCGAGATGCGCCTCGATCGCGTTGAGGCCGACGAACTCCGCCGCCTCCTCGACGCGATAGGCGGCGCTGTCGACCCGGGCGCGTTGCCGGGCGACCTCGCTGCTCGTCTCGAAGCCGTCGAACAGCATCTGCGTCAGCGAGAGATCGGCCTCCGAGCGCAGCTTGGTCTCCGAGCCGCCCTCGAACGACCGCGTGGTGAAATTGTCCGACCATTCCGGGCCGGCCGCCCCGCGGAAATCGATCGATGGCAGGTAGCCCGCACGCGCCTGGCGCAGCTCCTGATCCACGGCTCGGCGGTTGCTCTTGACGATTCCGACCTCGGGATTCGTCTGCAGCGCCTGCTGCACCGTCTCCCCGATCGTGCTCGCCGAGGCGACGCCGCCACCGGCAACGATCGCCGCCGTGGCCATGACGGCCAGGGTCCAGCGTCGCAGGCCGACAGAGCCGATTCGTGTTCGCATGTGCCCTTCCGCTGGTCTAGATCGATTGCTGAAGCTCAACCATGGCTTAATGCAGCCGCACGGTCTGTTATCGTTTGGGATATTGAGCGTCAACGCGATTCCGATGACCTCCCGGTGGCGTGCATGAGGTGTGATTTTTTTGCCTGAAAGTTGTGAACGTAACGAAAATTCGCCACGTGACACGATTGCTTAACTGTTGGATAGCATGCTCCTCGACGGCTATCCGAACGTGCCCGGCCGGGGCGATGGCGTGATGGAGAGTTGGATGACCGACAGCGCCATGCTGTTGCGTGAACGGGACGCCCGGGATGCTGACGCAATCGTCGACGGCGCCCGGGAGCGGGCGGGGGCCGGCCGGCCGCCTGATCGGCTGCCGGCGGAGACTTCCGCCTGGGCGATCCGCGAGAGCTTCGCCACGCGTGACGATTGTCTGCTGCGGGCCCTCGAGACGCTCACCCAGCTTCACGAGCGACCGACCTCGGGCCAGGCGCTCGCGGCCGGACTGCCGCTGCCGGCAGACGGCCTGATGACCCCGGCCCTGGCGCCCCGGGCGCTGGAGCGGGCCGGCCTGAGCGCGCGGCTGGTTCGTCGTCCGATCCCGGCGATCGATGCGTTGTCGATGCCTTGCATCCTTTTTCTCAAGGACCGGCGCTGTGTCCTGCTCGTCGAGCGCGAGGGGGCATTGCTGCGGGTCATCGTGCCGGAGACGGGCCGGGGCGTCATCGAGGTCGAGCTTGCGGAGCTGGAGCGGCGCTACGACGGCCACGCCCTGTTCGCGCGTCCGGAGATCGGCTACGAGCAGCGCGACCGGCCGATAGCCGAGGAGCGCAAACGGCACTGGTTCTGGTCGACGCTGCTGCGCCAGTGGCCGACCTATGCAGAGGTCATGATCGCCGCGGTCATGATCAACGTGTTCGCGCTCGCCTCGCCACTCTTCGTGATGAATGTCTACGACCGGGTGGTGCCCAATAATGCGCTGGACACGCTCTGGGTGCTGGCGCTGGGCGTCGGCATCGTCTTCGCCTTTGATTTTCTCTTGAAGACCTTGCGCGGATATTTCATCGACACGGCAGGACGCATTGCCGACATCCGCCTCGCCAGCCGCATCTTCGAGCAGGTTCTGGGTATCCGCATGGCGGCGCGACCCGCTTCGGCGGGTGCCTTCGCGAACAATCTGCGCGAATTCGAATCCTTGCGCGATTTCTTCACCTCGGCAACCGTGACGACCCTGGTCGATCTGCCCTTCGTGCTGTTCTTCATCACCATCGTCTGGCTGATCGGTGGGCCGGTGGCGCTGGTTCCGGCGCTGGCGGTGCCGCTGGTGATCGGCGTTGGCCTTCTGATGCAGATCCCCCTGAACCGTGTCGTGCGCCGCACCTTCAAGGAATCGGCGGCCAAGCACGGCGTGCTCGTGGAGGCGATCAACGGGCTCGAGACCATCAAGAGCATCGGTGCCGAAAGCCGCCTGCAGCGCGGCTGGGAACGCTATGTCGCCGCCACCGCCGAGAGCGCCAACCGGTCGCGCTTTCTCTCCGCCGTCACGGTCAATGTCGCCGGGCTGGCGGCCAATCTGGTGACGGTGGCGGTGGTCGTCGTCGGCGTCTATCGAATCGGGGAAGGGCTGATGACCGTGGGCGCGCTCGTCGCCTGCACGATCATCTCCGGCCGTGCCATGGCGCCGCTCGGTCAGGTTGCCGGACTGCTGACGCGCTACCACCAGGCCAAGATGTCGTATGACACCTTGAACCGTGTCATGGCGATGCCGATCGAGCGGTCGCCGGACATGCGCTTCCTCGACCGGCCGCGGCTCGGGGGGACGATCGAGTTCAAGAACGTGACGCTCACCTATCCCGGCCAGAAAATTCCCGCGCTCTCGGATGTCGGGTTTCGCGTCGAGAGAGGCGAGCGGGTGGGGCTGATCGGCCGCATCGGGTCCGGCAAGACCACCATCGAGAAGCTCGTGCTCGGCCTGTACACGCCGGAGAAGGGAGCCGTGCTGCTGGATGGGACGGACCTTCGGCAGCTCGACCCAGCCGATCTCAGGCGAAACATCGGCTGCGTGCCGCAGGACGTCTTCCTCTTTCAGGGAAGCGTGCGCGAGAACATCACCATGGGTGCTTCCTTCGCCGACGATGCCGCCGTTCTGCGGGCGGCTGAGATCAGCGGCGTCGAGGATTTCGTCAGCCGTCATCCTCTTGGCTACGACATGCCGGTCGGCGAGCGAGGCGACCTCTTGTCGGGCGGGCAGCGCCAGGCGATCGCGCTCGCTCGGGCACTGCTGCTCGATCCCTCGATCCTGATGCTCGACGAGCCGACCAGCGCGATGGACAACGGCGCGGAGAACCGATTCAAGACGCGGCTCGGCGAGGAGCTGGGCGGGCGCACGCTTCTGCTCGTGACCCATCGCGCGTCGCTGCTCGGCCTCGTGGACCGTCTGATCGTCATGGACGGGGGTCGAGTGGTCGCGGACGGTCCGCGCGATCAGGTGCTGAAGGCATTGGCCGCGGGTCAGATCAAGGGGGTGAGCTGAGATGCGTGCCGCGACCGCCATCGGACCCCGAACGACGCGCGCGACGCCGATCGCCGCGGCTGCCGCAGCCGGTGGCTACACGGTCGAAGACCTCCGGCCGAAGCATCTGAGCCATGTCCTGCTGCTGGCCATTGTCGCCTTTTTCGTCGTGTTTCTCGCCTGGGCCAGCCGGGCCACCCTCGAGGAGGTGACACGCGGCGAGGGCCGGGTGATCTCGTCCCAGCAGACCCAGGTGGTGCAAAACCTCGAAGGCGGAATCGTCGCGGCCCTGCTCGCCAATGAGGGTGATATCGTGGAGGCCGGTCAGGTGCTCATGCGCATCGACAACATCCGCGCCGCCTCCGATTTTCGCGAGAACCTCGCCCGCTCCTACGCGCTGCGCGCGGCCCTGGCCCGGCTCGAGGCCGAGGTCAACGAAACAGCGCTGACGTTTCCGCCCGACGTCCTGACCGAGGCGCGCGATCTCGCCAATGCCGAGACCAGGCTCTTCCAGTCGCGCCAGGAGGAGCTGCAGAGCGAGCTCGAGATCCTGCGTCGGCAGGCGGAGCAGCGCGAGCAGGAACTCAGGGAGATGCAGACGCGAAGCCGCCAGTACGAGGAGTCGCTGAGGCTGGCGCGCGAGGAGCTGCGCATCCTGACACCGCTCGCCGAGCGTCGGGTGGTGAGCCAGTCGGAGCTGCTGCAGCTTCAGCGGCAGGTCAACGATCTCGACGGGCAGCTCGAGCAGACGAAGCTGGCGATCCCCCGGATCGAGACGGCCGTGCGGGAGGCGCATCAACGGATCGAGAACGCCTTCAGCACGTTCCGCAGCGAGGCCTATCGCGAGATGAGCGCCCTGCAGAGCGAGCTCGCCGGGATCAGGGAGGTGATCACGGCAGGCGAGGACCGGGTGCGGCGAACGGAGGTGCGGTCACCCGTGCACGGCACCATCAAGCAGCTTCATTTCAATACGATCGGGGGCGTGATCCAGCCAGGCGATGCGATCGTCGAGATCACGCCGCTCGAGGACACGCTCCTCGTCGAGGCGCAGGTGCGGCCGGCCGACATCGCGTTTCTGCGTCCGGACCTGCCGGCCATGGTCAAGATCACGGCCTACGACTTCTCGATCTATGGCGGCCTGAAAGGGCATGTCGAGCAGATCAGCGCCGACACCATCACCGACGAGCGCGGCGAGAGATTTTATCGCGTGCGGGTCCGTACCGAGGAGAACTCGCTCGGCACCGAAAAGGAGCCCTTGCGCATCATTCCGGGCATGACCGCCCAGGTCGATGTGATCACGGGCGAGAAGACCGTTCTGGATTACCTGCTCAAGCCGATCCTCAAAGCGCGCGACCACGCCTTGCGAGAACGTTGAAGCAGAGATGAAGCGCGCGGTGCGGCGAGGCTTTTTCCGCCGCATAGACCGGGCCGGATGGGGAACAGCGATCGGCGAGATCCCTGTCGCAGGATGAAGGTACGGATGGCGGCTCATCCGAATGCCGAGGCGACGGGCGGTGCGATCACCCACCTTCGGACGGCGCACGCCGAGCACGTCGATCCCGACCTGGATGCTGCGCTGCGGACCGAAGCCGTGCCGAACGGTTCGCTGGCAGCCGTCCGGCAGGACCTCTTCGGCACGATGCGCGACGAAGGCGTCCACTTCGGCCCGAAGCGCGGCCGCCAGCATCCGGCGCGCCCGTATCGGGCGATCCCGGTCAGCGGATCGTCACCAGTTTCCGGCTGACGCAGGGCGATGATGTCGGCATCCCTTGTCATCGGCGCGTCGTTCGTTCTGAAAGTTCCGACAGGCTCCGGCACCCGCCACGATACGCCGCCCCCTCAACCGCCGTACCTGCGTCCCGACCTGGGCGGGCATGGTCTACGTGGCGTTCGTCATCGACGTGTTCGCCCGGCGTATCGTCGGCTGGCGGGCGAGCCAGACCGCGAGCGCGCAGTTCGTGCTCGACGCGCTCGAACAGGCGGTCCACGTCCGCCGGCCCACCGAGCACGGTCTGGTCCACCACAGTGACCGCCCTCGACGGCCTTCTGGCCCTCCATCGTGCAGTAGGTCTCGATCAAGCACACGCAACGCCTGGTCGAAGCCGGCATCGAACCCTCGGTCGGCAGCGTCGGCGACAGCTGCGACAATGCCCTCGCCGAAACCGTGATCGGCCTGTTCAAGACCGAGGTGATCCACCGGCGGGGACCATGGCGCAGCCTGGAGGCCATCGAAATCGCCACGATGAACCGGGTCGACTGGTACAACAACCGCCGCCTGCTCGGCTCGATCGGCAACATCCCGCCCGCCGAGGCCGAAGCCAACTACCACGCAGCCCTCGAGGCAATGCCGATGGCGGCATAGGACTCAAGCAAACCGGCCTCCGGGAAACCCGGGGCGGTTCACAGCTTCGGACGAACCTTGTCCGGTATTGCTGTGGCATAGGTGGGTGGCGACAGGGTGTGCGCGGCGATGGGCGTTGGCCGGAGAGGGTCAGCCGAGGGCGGCGGTGCCGGGCGCCATGCCGGCGAGGAGGGCGCGCAGGCGTGCCGGCTCGACCGGCTTCCTGAGGATCGGAAAGCCGCTGATCTCGCAGGGGTCGGCGAGGGCGGCGCTGTCGCCGGCGGTGAGCAGCAACGCCGGAATGGGCCCGTGATGCTTGCGGATCAGGGCGACGGCGTCGATGCCGCCGGCCCGGCCGCCGAGATCGAGATCGGCGAGAATGACATCGGGTGCGATGCCGATATCCTCGAGCAGCGCCTGGGCCTCGCCGCCGTCGGCCACGTCGAGCACGCCGAGGCCCCAGGCCTCGAGCAGGCCCGAAAGCCCGAGGCGGACCGTCGGATCGCCCTCGATCACGAGCGCGATCAGGCCGGTCGGGCACGCCTCCGGCACCTCGAAATGGTGCTGCCGCGGGCGCGGCAGGGCGGGTCCGGCATCGACGCAGGGCACCCGAATGCGGAACCCGCTGCCGCGGCCGAGAACCGAAACCAGCTCGAGCGGATGGTCGAGCAGGGCGCAGGCCCGCTCGACGATGGTGAGCCCGAGGCCCATGCCCTCGTCCGCCCGCTCCGAATCGCCGAGGCGCTGGAACTCGTGGAAAATGATCTCGCGGGCGCATTCGGGGATCCCGGGACCGGTGTCCCAGATCTCGATCCGGACGGCGCCGCGGAGGCGGCGCGCACCGATGAGCACCTTGCCGCGGCGGGTGTAGCGCACCGCGTTCGCGAGCAGATTCTGCACGATGCGCCGCAGGTAGGACGCGTCGCTGCGCACGAGGACGCTGGTCGGCACCATCCGCAGATCGAGGCCCCTGCAGCGGGCGATCTCGTGAAACTCCTGCGCCAGCCGCTCGAGCAGCCGGCCGAGCGGAAAGGTGGTGACGTTGACCGTGGCATTGCCCGAATCGAGGCGCGAGATGTCGAGCAGCGCGCCGAGAATGCTCTCGACGCTCTCGAGGGCACTGCGAACCTGCCGGAGCGGGGCGATCTGGCCGCCATCGGCGCTCTCCGCGGCGGCGAGGAAGAGCTTGGCCGCACTCAGCGGCTGCAGGAGGTCGTGGCTCGCCGCCGCCACGAAGCGCGATTTCGAGGCGTTGGCGCGCTCGGCCTCCTTGAGCGCGTCCTCGAGCGCCAGCGTCCGCTCGAGCACCCGCTGCTCGAGGCCCTCGTTGGCCGCCTGCAGGGCGGCGGCGGCGTTGCGCTCCGCGGTGACGTCGGAGAAGCTGATCACGAACCCGCGGTCCGGCATCTCCTGTCCGAAGACCTGCAGGAAAAGCCCGTCGCGGGTGCGCAGATCCAGCATCAGCGGCGGGCGGTCCTCGCCCTGCACCACCCATTCGGCCAGCCGGTTCGGCCCGGCGGTGTCCCGGAAGATCAGCGCGTGGCGGAAATGCTCGACCAGGGTGGCGAAGCCGGTGCCGGTGCGCAGGATCTGGATCGGCGGCGAGAGCAGGGTCCTGAGCCGCGCGTTCCAGCCGACCAGCCGGGCCCGCGCGTCGAAGATGCAGATGCCCTGGTCGATATGGTCGAGCGTGGCGCGGATCAGCCGCGCCTGCTCGTCGAGGAGCTTGTCCCGCTCCTGCCGCTCCATCTGGATCAGGCCGGTGATGTCGGTCTGCATGATCGCGGTGCCGTTGCCGGGCGTGCGCTGCTCGCTGACCTGGATCCAGCGGCCTCCGGCGATGTGGACGTTGAAGTTCACCGATTGCCGGCGGTGGTCGCGCAGCCGCTGCCGCAGCCAGGCGGCGGCGCTCGTCCCATCGGGCAGCACCAGATGCCGGCTGCGGGCGCAGAGCTTCGCGTAGGTGGCGAACGCGAGCCCGGGGCGGAGATGGGCGGCGATGTCGGGAAGCATGGCGCCGAAGCGGTCGTTGCACATCACGAGGACGTCCTCGGCATCGAAGAGCGCGAATCCCTCGCGGACCGCCTCGAGCGCATCGTAGAGGTCGGCACGGGCGCGCTCCGCCACGTGCATCGCCTGGCTGAGCTGCGCGTTCGCGCGATGCAGCAGCTCCAGGGTCTGCTCGAGATCCCGGGTCCGCTCGCGCACCTGGCCCTCGAGGAGGACGGCGCGCTGGAAGTAGGCATAGGCCTCGCCGCTGTCGTCGGTGGCGCGCTCGACCCGCGCCATCAGCTTCTCGGTCACCTTCAGAAGCTTCGCCGTCCGCCGCTCGGGCGGATCGGCCGGATCGATCAGCGGATGGCTCAAGGACCCTTCCCCTCGCCGAAGGCCCCGGTCGGTGGATAGATCGCCACGCCGGTCAGGGTCTGGCTGACATGCATGGAGTTGTACTGCTCGCCGTAGGTGGAGAAACCGACGACCCGGTGCCGCGCCAGGATGGCCGACATCGCGCGGAGACTCTGCGTCTGCTCGGCTTCGAGGCGGCGCAGGATGCAGTCGCAGCCGATGATGGTCTCCGGCTCGGCGTCGCGGCAGAGATCGAGAAGCGATTCCTCGAGGTGACCCGCGATGTCGCCGGGCTCGGCGAGGGTCAGGACGAGGCCCTCGTCGATCGCCGAGAAGAAGCGCAGGTCGCCGTTCTCTTCGACCTTCTGGATCGCCCGGACATGATGGTGGCCGCCGACCCTGACCACCACCGGATGGGATGCGAAGGTGAAGGGCGAGAGCTGGTCGGGGTCCTTGCCGACGAGGCGGGCGTACTCGCGCGCCGCCGGGGCCGCGTTGATCTCGCGCACCAGGCGGCGTTCCGGATCGGCTTCGGTGACCACCATCCGCACGCCGCTCGGGATCAGGTGATCGATCTTGAAGACCCGGACGGGGCAGGCGCTGCGGATCAGCGTCAGCACCGCGGCATCGTTGTGCAGCCGGCCTTCGGCCAGGACCAGCGTGCGGTGGAAATCGAGGCCGTCGCCGGCCGAGCCCCCGAAGAGGGGCACGCCGCCGAGGCCGAGACGGAGGGCCGCCACCAGCTGATCCTCCCGCCGCGACAGACCGTCGATCAAGAGAAAGGCGAACTCGCTCCCCCACTCGGGACGGACGCCGGCGAGCTCGGCGCGCATCCGCACCACCCTCTCGGCGACGTTCCGGGACCCCAGCGTCCGCAGACCCTCGATCAGCGTCGCCCGCACCTCGAACCGGCAGGCGCGAAAGCCGAGAACCACGAGCTCGTTCTCGGTGTAGCCGTCGCTGGAGATCTCGCCGGCGGTGGTGCAGCCGACGACGGCCACGCCGGGAAAGACCTCGGCGGCGGTGCGGGCGGTGGCGTCGGGACCGGCGCCGGACGGGATGAACAGCACGACGAGGCTGTAGCGCCCGCCACCGGCCTTGCGCCGCAGCGCCTCGAGCGCCTGCCGGGGCTCGTCGGCGGGACCGTGCGCCGTCTCGATCGAGCGGCCGACCCCCGTCGCAGGCGCTGGCGGCGGAGCGGTGAATCGCGGTTCGGGCACTTCCATGGTCCTCGAGCGATCCTATCCGGGGCCGGTCTCCGGCCGCAAGATGGCCGCGAAGCGCGCATTCTGGGCGATCAGCACCGCCTGGGTGCGGCTCTGCACGTTGAGCTTGCGCAGAATGGCCGTCAGATGCGCCTTGACCGTGGTCTCGGCGATGTCGAGATCGAAAGCGATCTGCTTGTTGAGCTTGCCCTCGCAGACCAGTTGCAGGATGCGCGCCTGCTGCTGGGTCAGCTGGGCGAGGCGCTCGAGCGCGTCGCTCTCGTCCACCATGCCGCCGTGCCGGCCGGGCGGCTCGAAGCCCTCCGGCGTGTAGACCCCGCCCGCCCAGATCTGGTCGAACGCCCGGACGAAGGCGGCACGCTGGCTGTGCTTGGGGATGAAGCCGGAAGCGCCCGACTGGATGGCCGAGGCGATCACGCGGTCCTCCGAGAGCGAGGAGACGACGATGATCGGCACCCCGGCCGCGGCCTTCTTCAGGCGGATGAGCCCGTCGAGCCCGCTCACGTCCGGCAGCTTCAGGTCGAGCAGGATGACGTCGGGCAGCGGCCTTCGCGCCAGCCGTTCGAGCCCGCCGGCGAGCGTCGCCGCGGTCTCCACCCGCTCGACGTCGAGCGCCGCCTGCAGGGTCATCGACAGGGCCTCGCAGAAGAGCGGGTGATCGTCGACGATCAGCGCCAGCGGGACGCGCCCGCGGCCGCTTCGCCCCGACATCGTGGCACCGGATGGCTCGGGCATCGCCGGATCCTCCCCGCTCCCGAATCTAGCAAAAGAATCCGATTCCGTCATCCGGTCGATTGCGGAGCCGGGCCCCCGCCCGGGTGTTGGACCAAAGTTCCCCTACCGTGCGGCAGCGATGCTGCCTATGCTCGCGCCCCAAACCGGGAGGATCGAATGCTACGAATGGGTGTTGCAGCGGCGCTCGTGCTGGGCATGACCACGGCGGCGCTGGCCGAGGACGATCTGCCGAAGATCGGCATCGCCGTGCAGGCGTCCGGCACGGTCAACTGGGAGATCCGGACGATCCTGGATCACGGTCTCGATCGGGCCAACGGGTTCGAGCTCGACGTCATGGAGGTGGCGGGCAAGCAGGCGGCCGAGGTCGCCTTCCAGGGCGGCGAGACGGACATGATCGTCACCGACTGGATCTGGGTGGCCCGCCAGCGCGCCGCCGGTCACGACATGACGTTCATCCCCTACTCGACCGCGGTCGGCGGAGCCATGGTGCCGGCCGGAAGCGAGGCCCAAAGCCTGGCCGACCTGAAGGGCGAGCAGATCGGCATCGCCGGCGGACCGCTCGACAAGAGCTGGATCATCCTCCAGGCGCTGGCCCTCGACCAGGGCTTCGATCTCGCCGCCGAGACCACGCAGGTCTACGGTGCGCCGCCTCTCATCTCCAAGGCCGGGCTCGACGGCGAGGTCGCGGCGGTCGTCAACTTCTGGCACTTCATGGCGAAGCAGGAAGCCGCCGGCATGCGCCACCTGATCAGCGTGGCCGAGGCGCTCGAGGCGCTCGGGCTCGATCCGGACCTGCCGCTGCTCGGCTACGCCGTCGACGGCCGGGTGGTGGCCGAGCGGCCCGATGCGGTCGCGGGCTTCGCCAGAGCGTCGCGCGAGGCCAAGGATCTGCTGGCGACGGACGATGCGCAATGGGACAGGCTGCGGCCGATGATGAACGCCGCCAACGATGCCGAGTTCGAGGCGCTGCGCGCCGGCTGGCGGGCCGGCATCCCGCCCGCGGGCCCGGTCGACGAGGCGGCGGCGGCCAAGCTGCTGGCGCTGTTCGCGAAGCTCGGCGGCGCCGAGCTCGTCGGCGAGGCGACGACCCTGCCCGAGGGTGTCTTCTGGCAGCCGCCGAGCTGAGCCGAGCCGATCGGGGCAGGCGCCGAGGTGTCGATCGCGGCGGTTCGCGCGCTCTCGATCCTCGGGCTCCTGGCGTGCTGGGCCGCCGCCGCCGCGCTCACCGGCGACACCCGGGTGCTGCCGGGGCCGGAGGTGGTGCTGCCGCGCATCTGGTCCGTGCTCGTCGAGGGCGACCTCCTCCTCCAGCTCCGGGCCACGCTCCTGCGGGTGGTCGCCGCCTTCCTGCTGGCGATGTCGATCGGCACCGCGCTCGGCCTGCTCATGGGGCGCCGGCCGGCGCTCGATCGCTGGCTCGATCCCTGGCTCGTGGTGTTCCTCAACCTGCCGGCGCTCGTCGTCATCGTGCTCTGCTACTTGTGGATCGGCCTGAACGAGGTGGCGGCCGTGGCGGCGGTGGCCATCAACAAGATTCCCACCGTCACCGTGATGCTGCGCGAGGGGGCCCGCGCCATGGACCCGTCGCTCGACGCCGTGGCACGGGTCTTCCGCATGGGCGCCTGGACGCGCCTGCGGCACGTGGTGATCCCGCAGCTCGCGCCACATATCGCCGCGGCGGCGCGATCGGGCATCGCCCTCATCTGGAAGATCGTGCTGGTGGTCGAGTTCCTCGGCCGCTCGAGCGGCATCGGCTTCAAGATCCACCTCTACTTCCAGCTCTTCGACGTGACCATGGTCCTGGTCTATGCCGTCGCCTTCATCGTGGTGATGCTGGCCATCGAGGCCCTCCTGCTCCAGCCGTTCGAGGCTCGCGTCCGGGCGTGGAGAACCGCTTGAGCGCACTCGAGGTCGCTATCGAGAAGAAGGCCTTCGGCGCGCGGACGGTGCTCTCGAGCCTGACCTTCGAGGTGGATGCCGGCGAGACGCTCGCCGTGGTCGGGCCCTCCGGCGCCGGCAAGTCGACGCTCCTGCGCATCGTCGCCGGAATCGACCCCGACTTCGAAGGCACGGTCGTGCGGCCGGAGCGGGTGGCGATCGTCCTCCAGGAGCCGACGCTGCTGCCGTGGCGGACGGCCTTGCGCAACCTCACGGTGGTGACCGGGGTCGACGACGCCTCCGCCCTCAGGGCGCTCGCGGCCGTCGGGCTGCAGGGGATGAGCGGCCTCTTTCCCCGCCAGCTCTCGCTCGGGCAGCAGCGCCGGCTGGCCCTCACGCGGGCTTTCGTCACCCGGCCCGAGCTTCTCCTCCTCGACGAGCCCTTCGTCTCGCTCGACGGACCGCTGGTCGAGGAGATGCTGGCGCTGACCGAAGGCCTGATCGCCCAAACGCGGCCCGCCACCCTCTTCGTCACCCATTCGAGCGCCGAGGCCGAGCGTCTGGCGACACGGGTTCTGCACCTCGACGCCCGTGACCGAGGGAAGGTGCCGCGGGCATGACGTCGCACCGGCGATGCCACCACCGAAGCCATTTCGAGTTCGACGTCCTCGAGCAGGGAGATTGAGATGCGCTACCTCTTGCTGGCCGCGGCAGCCGCCGCGGCTCTCATGGGTCCGGCGGCGGCCCAGAACGCCGCGGACTGCACCAACGACTACCCGACCGAGACGCGCGCCGATTACGTCTTCGCCTGCATGGTCGTGAACGGGCAGAACCGGGAAACCCTGCGCCGCTGCTCCTGCGCCATCGACGTGGTCGCCTCGATCCTGCCCTACAAGGACTACGTCACCGCCGAGACGGTGCTCTCGCTCCGGCAGGCGGGCGGCGAGCGGGTCGGCATGATGCGCACCGCACCCATGGCCAACGAGGCGGTGCGCAACCTGCGGCGGGCGCAGGCCGAGGGGGATGTCCGCTGCTTCTGATCGACGGGGCGGGCTCACATCGTCGGCGGGAACATGCCCTTGAAGACCGCGCCGTCGGTGTCGGTGGCGACAACGGAAAGATCGCCGGCGCCGGTGTCGGTGTAGGCGAAGCGGAAGGTCGGATCCTCGCTGATCGAGATTCCGCCGGTCATCGAGAACAGGAGCTCGTCGCCCTGCCGCACCTCCATCGTGTCGACGAACCGCGCCGGGATGTAGAGCAGGCTGACCTGGTCGCGCTGCATGCCCGAATAGTTCGGATGGCGCAGCATCACCTGCGCCTCGCGGCGGCCGGCGCCAACGGCGGCGTCGGTGTCGCCGTCGTACCAGCGGATCTTCATCTGCCCGAGCGCCTCGAGCGCCGCCACGGCATCCTTGGCGGCGGGAGCCGAGCAGCCGCCGGACGCGCGCACGAACCGGCCGGTCATGTAGAGGGCGCCATCCGCGGCCTCGACGATGGCGCGCACGTTGGAATAGGCATCGACCCGCACCCGCGCCTCGAGGTCGAGCGGGCTCATCGCGGGTCCGAAGGTGAACTCGGCGGCGACCGGGGCCGGGTTCTCGTCGACCACGAGCAAGAGCCGCCGCACGTCGGGGGCACCCGGCGCCTGGATGACGTGCACCGGCACCGTGGCGGCGTCCTCGGCCCGAAACGGCGCCTCGAGCGTGTAGAGGCCGCTGCCGTCCCGCACCTCGGCATCACCGATGACGTTGTAGCTGATCTCGTCCCACGTCTCGCTCGGCTGCAAGGGGCTGGGCTGCTGGTCGGCCCGGGCGGGCAGGGCGGCGAGCGCGGCGAAGCCGGCAAGCAAGAGCATCCTCAACATGATCGACCCTCCTTCGACGGGTGGCGGCCCATTCTAGACCGCGACCCGGCGCCACGATATCCGACATTGGGCGGAGGAACGCAAAGGTGATCGAGCTCATCGTCGAGGTCTGCCTCGCCGCCCAGCCGGCGGTCTGCGCCACCCATGTGCTGCCGCATCCCGGCCCCTGCGTCGAGACGCGCGCCGCCGACTGGGTGGCGGGACATGCCGGCCTCGTCCTCGAGGAGGCGCGCTGCGCGCCGCTCGAGGAAGCGGTGACCCCTCTGGAAGTGAGCGAGATCGCGCCCGGCGTCTTCGTCCATGCCGGCCGGCTGGCGCTGGCCGACGCGGTCAATGGCGGCGACATCGCCAATATCGGCTTCGTCATCGGCGAGACGGCCGTGGCGGCGATCGACGCCGGCGGCACCCGAGCGGTCGGCGAGGCGCTCTACGCCGCGATCCGCGCCCGGACCGACCTGCCCGTGAGCTGGCTGGTGCTGACCCACATGCATCCCGACCACGTCTTCGGCGCCGGCGTGCTCGAGGAGGCCGGCGCGACGGTGATCGGTCACGCGCGGCTGCCGGCCGCCCTCGCCAACCGCGCCCAAAGCTACACCGCGGCGCTGGCGCGCGAGGTCGGAACCGAGGCGGCGCTGACCAGCCGCATCGTGCTGCCCACCGCGACCGTGGAGAGCAGCCGGACGCTCGACCTCGGCGGACGGCAGCTCGTGCTGGAAGCGCACCCCACGGCCCATACCGACAACGACCTCTCCGCAACCGACACCAAGACCGGGACCTGGTGGATGGGCGATCTGGTCTTCGATCGCCACACGCCCGCGGTGGACGGCTCGGCGCTCGGCTGGATCGAGCTGCTGCAACACCTGGCCGAGCGATCGGCGCCGCGCATCGTGCCGGGGCACGGAGCCCCGACGCTGGCCTGGCCGGAGGGGGCGGCGGCGACCGCCGCCTACCTCCGGGCACTGGTCGCCGAGACCCGCACGGCGCTCGCCGAAGGCGAGAGCCTCGGTGCCGCTTCACGGCACCTCGGCGCCGACCTTCGCGACGACTGGCTGCTCTTCGACGCCTTCAATGCCCGCAACGCGACGGCGGTCTATCGCGAGCTGGAATGGGAGTAGCGAGCTACTTGAGCGCGGCGAGCGCGCGGCCGATGGCGAAGGCGCGCTTCTCCAGAAGCACGGGCGTCTCGCAGACATAGGTGAGCGAGTGGCCACGCTCCTTGAAGATCCGCGTCTCCCAGGCCAGCTCGTCCTGCAGCTCCTCGATGCGGTCCATGTTCCGCTCGCCCTCCGGCGCCCGCTCGAGCTCGGCGAGATCGCTCTCCAGCACGTCGATCGCCTCGGCCATCGACCGCTGCCGCGCCGCGTAGCGGCCGATGCCGGCGATCAAATCGTCGCGCTCCGCGTTGATCTGGCGGAGAATCGCGGCGAAGAGGCCGGCCAGCCACTCCGGCCGCGCCTCCGGTGCCACTTGCTGCAGCGGCGCCTCGACGGCGGCGGGGATGTCGTCGACACTCACCCGGCGCGGTGCCAGGCGTCGCGCCAGGCTCTTGATCTCCGGATCGGCGGCGGCGTCCTCCGCCGGCATCGGACCCGGCCACATCTGGCCGATCGCGAGCTCCGGCACCCGGCGCTGGATGCAGGGCCAGTCCGGGTCGTCGAGCCGTGCCGCAAGGCCCGTCCCTGTGCCGCCCAGAAGGACGAGCGCCGCCAGCAATCCCCTCCACGTCATCGCGCGCATCGCTTGCTCCTCTCCTCATCCGTTCGTCGCGCGTCTCATCCGTTCGTCGCGCGTCGCCCGTGCTCGCGAGGATGTGCCCCGTGCGGTCGCTCGGCCGCCATTGCGAAGAGCGCATCGAGCGCCTAGGAACGGAAGGTCGCAACGAAAGGCGGCTGGCGCCATCCACCCCCGAAGGGGCCGACCCGCGGGAGCAGCATGGGGCAGCCCCGCGCCGGTGATCGCCGGTTTCGGGCGCGGAGAGCCGGCGCGGCGCCTTCGGGAGTGGTCCCATGCTGATCGAGCTCACCTTCATCGTCTGCCTCAAGTCGGCACCCGACATCTGCCAGGAGCAGAGCCTCGCCTACCTCCCCGACCTTGGGCTGACGGCGTGCATGATGCAAGCCCAGCCGCGGCTGGCCGAATGGCTGGAAACCCATCCCAGGGTGACGATCACCCGCTGGCGCTGCGTCTGGGCCGACAGCCGCGCCATCAAGGCCTGACGCGGACCCTATTACGACTTTTTGCCAATGTCCCCTTTTGGCGGCGAACGCCTACAATCGCGCCTCGAGCATCGACGTACGCAAGTGTCGATCGGCTGCGGCCGCCCCTCTCCAGCGAGCCCCGGGGCAGCCGGTCCGGATGGCAGACAGGGCTCGGATTTGGGAGGAGCACCAACATGAAACGGCTTTTGCCGAGCATCGCGATCCTGATGGCGTCGACCGCCCTTCCGGCCTTCGCCGCCGACGACCTGCAGCAACTGATCGACAATCCGGCCGACTGGGCGATCCAGACCGGCGATTACGCGAACACCCGCTATTCCACCCTCGATCAGATCAACAAGGACAATGTCGGCGATCTGAGGGTGGCATGGACCTTCTCGACCGGTGTCCTGCGCGGCCACGAAGGCTCGCCGCTGGTGATCGGCGACATGATGTACGTCCACACGCCGTTTCCGAACAACGTCTACGCGCTGGATCTGTCGCAAGACGGCAAGATGGTCTGGAAGTACGAGCCGAGGCAGGACCCCAGCGTCATCCCGATCATGTGCTGCGATACCGTCTACCGCGGGCTCGCCTACGACAACGGCAAGCTCTTCCTGCACCAGGCGGACACCACGGTCGTGGCCCTCGACGCCAAGACCGGCGAGGTGCTGTGGAGCAAGGTCAACGGTGATCCGTCGAAGGGCGAGAGCAACACCGCCACGGTCCTGCCGGTCAAGGGCAAGATCATCGTCGGCATCTCGGGCGGCGAGTTCGGTGTCAGGGGCAGTGTGACGGCCTACGACCAGGAGACGGGCGAGCAGGTCTGGCGCGCCTACTCGACCGGTCCGGACGACGAGATACTGGTCGATCCCGAGAAGACCATGGTCCTCGGCAAGCCGATCGGCAAGGATTCCTCGCTGAACAGCTGGGAAGGCGACCAGTGGAAGATCGGCGGCGGCACCACTTGGGGTTGGTACAGCTACGACCCCGATCTCGATCTCTTCTACTATGGCACCGGCAACCCCTCGACCTGGAACGCGACGCAGCGCCCGGGCGACAACAAGTGGTCGATGACGATCTTCGCCCGCGATCCCGACGACGGCATGGCCAAATGGGCCTACCAGATGACGCCGCACGACGAGTGGGACTATGACGGCGTCAACGAGAACATCCTGGTCGATCAGGAGATCGACGGGAAGATGCGCAAGCTGCTCGTGCATTTCGACCGCAACGGCATCGCCTACACCCTGGATCGTGCGACCGGCGAGCTCCTCGTGGCCGAGAAGTACGATCCGACGGTGAACTGGACGACCGGCGTCGACATGGACCCGAGCTCGGATACCTACGGTCGTCCGGCGGTCGTGCCGGAATTCTCGACCACCGCGCAGGGCGAGGACTTCAACTACCAGGGCATCTGCCCGGCGGCGCTCGGGACCAAGGACATGCAGCCGGCCGCCTTCTCGCCCAAGACCGGCCTCTTCTACGTGCCGACCAACCACGTCTGCATGGACTACGAGCCGTTCCGGGTGAGCTACACCGCGGGCCAGCCCTATGTCGGCGCCACGCTCTCGATGTACCCGGCACCCGACAGCCATGGCGGCATGGGCAACTTCATCGCCTGGGACGCCACCAAGGGCGAGATCGTCTGGTCCAAGCCCGAGCTGTTCTCGGTCTGGTCCGGAGCGCTCGCGACCGCCGGCGACATCGTCTTCTACGGCACGCTCGAGGGCTACCTCAAGGCGGTCGACTCCAAGACGGGCGACGAGCTCTTCAGCTTCAAGACCCCGTCCGGCATCATCGGCAACGTGATGACCTACGAGCGCGAGGGCAAGCAGTATATCGGCATCCTCTCGGGCGTCGGCGGCTGGGCGGGCATCGGTCTCGCGGCCGGACTGACCAACCCGACCGAGGGCCTGGGTGCCGTCGGCGGCTATGCGGCGCTCGCCGACTACACCAATCTCGGCGGACAGCTCACCGTGTTCGAGCTGCCCGACAGCAACTGATCCGTCGCAGCTCGACGGCGCGAACGGGATCGGGCGGGGCACGCCGGTGCCTCGCCCTTTCTCTTTCCGCCGACGTCACATTCGAGGAATGCAATCATGAAGCGTGCGCGTCGATGGCTGGTTGGCTTGGCCGTGCTGGCGGCGACCGGCGGCATCGCCTGGGCCGACAACATCACGGCCGACCACGAGGTGGACGGCAAGTGGTTCACCGCCGACGACATCCCGACCTTCAAGGTCCAGGACGACGGAACGGTCGACTGGTACACGTTCTCCGGCTTTCGCCGCTACAATTCGGAATGCCACGTCTGCCACGGGCCCGACGGCCAAGGCTCGAGCTTCGGCCCCAAGCTCGCTGATTCCGTGATGGCGATGGACTATTACGACTTCGTCGACACCGTGGTGAACGGCAAGCAGGAAGGCGATTTCGTGATGCCGAGCTTCGGCGACAACCGGAACGTCATGTGCTACCTCGATGACATCTACATCTACCTCAAGGCGATGGGCGCGGGCGCCATCCCCCGCGGCCGGCCGGCCAAGCGCGCCGACAAGCCGAAGAGCTTCGCCGAGGCGGAAAATGCGTGCATGGGCTAGCCTCCTCGTCGCGGCCGCCGTGTCGCTCGCAGCACCGGCGCAGGCGCAGCTCGCCGACCTCGTCTCGCCCACCCTGTTCCGGGTCTGCGCCGATCCGGCCAATCTGCCCTTCTCCAACAAGGCCGGCGAAGGCTTCGAGAACAAGATCTCCGAGCTCTTCGCCGAACGTCTCGGCCGCGAGCTGCAGTACACCTGGTACCCGATGGCCATGGGCTTCGTCCGCCGCACGCTCATGGCCAATCTCTGCGACGTCATTCCGGGCTACGCGCAGGGCGACGAGCTCGTGCTCAACACCAATCACTACTACACCTCCGCCTACGTGCTGGTCGTGCCCTCGAACGGCGATCTCGCCGACGTCACCACGCTCGCCGACCCGCGCCTCGCGGGCCGCCGCATCGGCGTGGTGGCCGGCACGCCGCCGGCCAGCCATCTGGCACGGCTGGGCCTGCTCGACACGGTGGTGAGCTACCAGCTCGTGGTCGATACGAGGTTCGAGCATCCCAATCTCGACATGATCGCCGACCTGCTCGAGGGGGAGCTGGACGCGGCCGTGCTCTGGGGTCCGGTGGGCGGGCCGCTCGCCAAGGCCGAGGGCGGCGCCCTCGTCATGACGCCCCTGCTCCACGAGAAGGGACCTCCCAGCCTCTTCTATCGCATCACCATGGGCGTGCGGCCCGGCGAGGACGCCTGGAAGCGCCAGTTGAACTCGCTGATCCGCGAGCTGCAGCCGGAGATCGACGCCATTCTCCTCTCCTATGGCGTGCCGCTCCTGAACGACGAGGGCACGGCGCTGAAGGAGGTCCAGCCGCCATGATCGGCATCGCCGGGGCGGTCCTGGTCGGTCTGGCGCTCGCGGCACCCGTGCCGGCGAGCCTCGAGGTGCCGGAGCCGGCGGGCTATCGCGGCGAACCCTACGGGGCACCGGTGCCGGGCACGCTCGCCGGTGCCGAGGTGATCGACGACGAAAAGGCGCATGCGCTCTGGCAATCGCGAGGTGCCGTCTTCATCGACGCGCTGCCGCACACCCCGCGTCCGGCCAACCTGCCGGAAGGCACCATCTGGCACGAGAAGCCGCATCTCTCGATCCCGGACGCCGTCTGGCTGCCCGATACCGGCTACGAGGCGCTCGCGCCCGAGACCCTGGCCTACCTGCTCCGCGGCCTCGAGTCCGCCACGGGAGGAAAGCCGGACGCACCCCTCGTCTTCTTCTGCAAGGCCGATTGCTGGATGTCGTGGAACGCCGCGAAGCGGGCGATCGAGAACGGCTACAGCCGGGTGATGTGGTATCCCGACGGGGTCGACGGCTGGAGCGGGGCCGGCTGGCCCCTGGAGCAGGTGGCGCCGGCTACCCCTTGAAGATGCCGTGCTCGAGGATGTAGCGCATCGCCCGAAGCCAGGCCTCGTCGGTGTTGCCGCGCAGGCCGACCGAGAGGGCACGCACGACCTGCCCCGTCCTCGCATCGCGCACCACCACGTTCATCGACTGGATCAGGTTCGAGACCTTCTGCACCTGGGCCAGAACGGCATAGTCGGCGCCGAGGGCTTGCGCCATCCGCACGTCGCAGCCGATGCAGTCGGCGAGATTGCCCATTTCCGCCAGCTTCTCCGCAACGGGCTGCAGGTCGACCAGGGTCAGCCCGTGCGCCTGCAGGGCCGATGCCAGCTCGTCCTGGACCAGGAGGACCCGGGCGGCCTCGTCGGCCCGCGGGCCGTTGATCTCGCCTTCGATCGAGGTATCGAGATAGGTCAAGCCGAAGAACGCTGCCGTCCGTCCCTGCCACGGATCGGCCGCCGCCAGGGCGCCTCCGCCCCAGAGCATCACCGCCACGACGAGAAAAAGCCAGCGCATGGCCGGTGGCTAGTGCGACCTTCGAGAAAAGGCAACCAGGACAAAAGGTGGAGTTGCGATCGCCGGCCGAAGCCTCTTAGCTCGCCATGAGGGAACAGGCTGCCGCAAGCGGGGGAGGGGAGATCCGATGGTCGCAGGCGTGGTCGTGCTCGGTGCGGCGCTTTTGGTCATGGCCGGCATCGCCGGTCCCTCCTGGGCGCAGGACAAGGAGACCATCGCCGCCGCCGTGCTGCGGATCGATGTTCATCCGCGCCGCCTGCCGATCTCGAGGCTCGATCTGCCGCCCGATGATCTGGGCTTCGCCGGCGGTCGGCTCGCCACCGCCGACAACAACACCACCGGCAGCTTCATGGGCCAGCATTTCGAGACCGCCGAGGTGGCCGCACCGCCGGAGCAGGCCGTGGATGCGCTCGAGACCCTGATCGCCGATGGTGCCCGTTTCGTCGTCACCATGGCGGATGCCGATACCACGCTGGCGCTGGCGGACGCGGCCGGCGAGGACGTGCTCATCCTGAACGCCACGGCACCCGACGACCGGCTGCGCGGGGTGGACTGCCGGGCGAACCTGCTGCACCTCGCCCCGAGCCGGGCGATGCTGACCGACGCTTTGGCCCAGTTCCTCATGACCAAGCGCTGGGACGACTGGTTCCTCATCGAGGGGTCGCATCCGGCGGACACCGAGCTCGCATCGAGCTACAAGCGCGCGGCCGACAAGTTCGGGGCCCGGATCGTCGAGGAGCGCGTCTTCGAGGACACGGGCGGCGCCCGCCGCACCGATTCGGGCTACATCCAGATCCAGTCGCAGATGCCCGTCTTCACCCAGAGAGCACCCGAGCACGACGTGGTGCTGGCCGCCGACGAGAGCGACGTCTTCGCCTCGCATCTGCCCTACCACACCTGGGACCCGCGGCCGGTGGTGGGATCGGCGGGGCTCACCCCCACCACGTGGCACCCGGCGAGCGAGGCCTGGGGCGGAACCCAGCTCCAGACCCGCTTCGAGGCCCTGGCGCAGCGGCACATGCGGCCGGAGGACTACAATGTCTGGATGGCGCTGCGCGCCATCGGCGAGGCGGCGACCCGCACCGCCTCGACCGATCCGCTGGTGCTGAGGGACTACGTGCTCGGGCCGGACTTCACGCTGGCGGTCTTCAAGGGCCAGCCGGTCACGTTTCGGGACTGGAACGGCCAGCTTCGCCAGCCGATCCTGCTGGCCGCCGACAACGTGGTGGTGTCGGCCTCGCCGCAGGACGAGTACGTCCACCAGTTCTCGCCGCTCGACACCCTCGGCATCGACCGACCCGAAACGCAATGCCGGCGCTGATCCAAGAAGGATGACCATGCGACACCTCCTCGCCACCCTGCTTCTCGCGGCCAGCGCCGGCCCCGCCGCGGCTTACACGGCCTATGTCAGCAACGAGCGCGGCAACTCGATCACCATCATCGACACCGACACGATGGAGGTGATCGCCGAGGTGCCCGCCGGCCAGCGCCCGCGCGGCATCAACCTCAGCCCCGACGGCAAGTCGCTCTACGTCCTCGCCTCGGACGACGACCACGTGCAGGTCATGGACACCGCCACGCGGAAATTCACCCACAACCTGCCCTCCGGACCGGACCCGGAGCTCGGCGTCCTGCACCCCTCGGGCAACCCGCTCTACGTCGCCAACGAGGACGACAACCTCGTCACCGCGATCGACGTCGACGCGCATACCATCGTCACCGAGATTCCGGTCGGCATCGAGCCCGAGGGCATGGGCATGAGCCCGGACGGCAAGGTGCTGGTCAACACCTCCGAGACGACCAACATGGCGCATTTCATCGACACCGAGACGCACCAGATCTTCGCCAACATCCTGGTCGACCAGCGGCCGCGCTTCGCCGAGTTCACCCGCGACGGCAAGCTGCTCTACGTCTCGGCCGAGATCGGCGGCACGGTCAGCGTCATCGACGTGGACAAGCTCGAGATCGTCCACAAGGTCGAGTTCGAGGTGCCGGGCGTGCCGCACGAGGCGCTGCAGCCGGTCGGCATCCGCGTGACCCGTGACGGCAAGAAGGTGTTCGTGGCGCTCGGCCCGGCCAACCGCGTGGCGCTCGTCGACGGCGAGACCTGGGAGGTCCTCGACTACTTCCTCGTCGGCCAGCGGGTCTGGCAGCTCGCCTTCACGCCGGACGAAAAATACCTCTACACCACCAACGGCATCTCGAACGACGTCTCCGTCATCGACGTGGCGGCCAACGAGGTCGTCAAGTCGATCCAGGTCGGCGAGCAGCCCTGGGGTGTCGCCATCTCGCCCGACTGACGGCCGCCCCGGCCGGACAGCATCCCCCACGAGCACCGGAGAGCAGGAAGATGAAGCGGACGATGATCCTGGCAGCCATGATGATGGCCGCGACCGTGGCGACCCCCTGGGCGGACGACGATGACGACGACGCGCCGGCCGCCGCCGCATCGGCCGCCGCCGGCGGGCGCACGCTCACCTTGGGCTTCGCCGGTCTCATGGACCGCGCCAACCGCACCGACCTCGAGCCGATCGAGCTGACGGCCGGCGCCATGCACAGCGCCAGCCCCTACAGCCTCCAGTCCGGCGGCTATTACCGGATCGACATCACCTCGGACGGCACCCAGGAGATCGCCATCGAGGGACCGGGCCTCTTTCGCAACGTCTGGATCAACGAGGTGGTGATCAACGATCTCGAGGTGCGGCCTCTCGGGCTCGATTCGATCGAGTTCGACGACGAGGGCACCGTCTCCATGTCCTTCGTCGCCATCACCCCGGGCCAGTACGACATCCGCATCCGCGGCACCACCGGCGAGACGCAGCGCGCCCAATTCACCATCCAGTGACCCCCGTCCTCGAGGTCAGCGGCGTCAGCCACGCCTTCGGCAGGCTGAAGGCCCTGGACGACGTCACGCTGACCGTGGGGGAGGGCACCTTCGTGGCGCTGCTCGGGGTCAACGGCGCCGGCAAGACCACCCTCTTCTCGCTCGTCACCCGCCTCTACGACAACGTGTCGGGCCAAATCGCGGTCTGCGGCCGCGATCTGCGCAGCCAGCCCGGACCGGCGCTCGCGGAGATGGGGGTCGTCTTCCAGAGCCGTGCGCTCGACGCCGATCTGAGCATCGCCCAGAACCTCGCCTACCACGCGGCCCTGCACGGGCTGCCGCGCTCCCTGGCCCGCGCCCGCGCCCGCGAGGTCCTGGCCCAGGTGGAGCTCGGCGACCTGAGCCGCACCCGCGTCTCCCGCCTCTCCGGCGGCCAGCAGCGCCGGGCCGAGATCGCCCGGGCGCTCCTGCACGAGCCGAGCCTCCTGCTGCTCGACGAGCCGACGGTCGGGCTCGACGTGCGCTCCCGCGCCGAGGTGGTGCGCGCCGTGCGGGCCCTCGCCGCCGATGCCGGCGTCGGCGTGCTCTGGGCCACGCATCTTCTGGACGAGATCGAGCCGGCCGATCAGGTGGTCGTCCTGCACAAGGGCAAGGTGCTGGCGACCGGCCGGGCCGAGCGCCTCGCGAATGGGCACGGCCTCGCCCGGACCTTCCTCGAGATGACCGGCCTCGGTGCCGGCGAGGCGCAGCCCGCGAGCCCGCCATGAGCCTCAGCGACCTCGGCTGGCGCGGGCACGGGCGCGCCTTCACCGGCATCGTCTGGCGCGAGGGCCTGCGCTTCCTGCGGCAGCGCGAACGCTTCCTCGCCGCCCTGGTGCGGCCGCTCGTCTGGCTCTTCATCTTCGCCGCCGGCTTCCGGGCGGTGCTCGGCCTCTCCATCACCCCGCCCTACCAGACCTATGTCCTCTACGAGGTCTATGTGGTGCCGGGCCTCGTCGCCATGATCCAGCTCTTCAACGGCCTGCAATCCTCGCTCTCCATGGTCTACGACCGCGAGACCGGCGCCATGCGCACCTTGCTGGTCAGCCCGTTCCCGCGCTGGTTCCTCCTGACCTCGAAGCTCCTGGCCGGCGTCTCGGTCTCCATCCTCCAGGCTTACGCCTTTCTCGCCATCGCCTACGCCTGGGGCATCCGCCCGCCGGCCCTGGGCTATCTGACGGTGCTGCCGGCGCTGATCCTCTCGGGCATGATGCTCGGCGCCATCGGCCTCTTCCTCTCCTCGGCGATCCGCCAGCTCGAGAATTTCGCCGGCGTCATGAACTTCGTGATCTTCCCGATGTTCTTCGCCTCCTCCGCCCTCTACCCCTTGTGGCGGCTGCGGGAATCGAGCCCGCTCCTGCACGACATCGCCGCCTTCAACCCTTTCACCCACGCGGTCGAGCTGATCCGCTTCGCGCTCTATCACCAGGTCGAGTGGCTGTCGCTCGCGGTCGTCATCGGCTGCGGCGCCGGCTTCCTCGGCGCCGCGATCTACGCCTACGATCCGGCGAAGGGGCTGATCGGCCGGCGCGGCGGCCCCGGCCGCTGACGCCACGCCTCCCGACCGTCTACGACCTTTCGCTTATCGCGCGACCCCCGCACCTCGACTAGGATCCTTTCGCCGGTTCGCACGCCTGCCTTCCGGCAGAAGCAACGAGGGAGGAAAAGGAATCATGGCCGTGAGCATCCATCCTGCCGTCGACGGCGGTGTCGAGCCGGGAACGCCCGGCTTCGCGGGCACCAGGCTCCACTGCCATTGCGCCACCGACAAGGTCGAGGTGACGCTGAAATCGGACGTCGCCCACAACCACGTCTGCGGCTGCACCTTGTGCTGGAAGCCGGAAGGAGCCGCCTTCAGCCTGCTCGCCGTGGTGCCGCGCGACAAGCTCGAGGTCACCGCCAACGACCAGAAGCTCGCGGTCGTTGACGCCTCGAAGGCCATCCAGCGCCACGCCTGCACCGGCTGCGGCGTGCACATGTACAGCCGCATCGAGAACAAGGACCATCCCTTCTACGGCTTCGACTTCGTGCATCCGGATCTGGCCGACACCAAGGGCTGGTCGCCGCCGACCTTCGCCGCCTTCGTCTCGTCCATCATCGAATCCGGCACGCCGCCGTCGCAGATGGACGCCATCCGCGGGCGCCTGAAGGAGCTCGGCCTCGAGCCCTACGACGCGCTGTCGCCGCCCCTCATGGACGCGATCGCCACCCATGTGGCCAAAGCGAAGGGCACCTATCGCGAAGCCTGACCGGGAGAGCCTCCTGGGACCGCAGGAGGAAAGGGATGGATGCCGGATCCTGGCATCGTCGCTGGCAAAGGAACGAGATCGGCTTCCACGAGAAGGCACCCAACGCCCTCCTCGTCCGGCACTTCGAAAGCGCTTTCGGCGAGGGGGGCGGTCGGGTGTTCCTGCCTTTGTGCGGCAAGACCCGTGACATCGGCTGGCTTCTGGCGCGGGGCTGGAGCGTCGCCGGCGCGGAGCTGAGCCCCTTGGCCGTCGACCAGCTCTTCTCCGGGCTTGGCATGACACCCGAGACCGCGGTGCTCGGCCGGCTCAGGCGGCGCAGCGCCGCCGCGATCGACATCTTCGTCGGCGACATCTTCGATCTTTCCGCCACCACGCTCGGTCCGACCGACGTCGTCTACGACCGGGCGGCGCTGGTGGCCCTGCCCCTGTCCATGCGCCGCGGCTACGCGGCCCATCTCGAAGCGATCACCGAGGCGGCACCACAGCTCCTGATCACTCTGGAATACGACCAGTCCCGAATGGACGGCCCGCCCTTCTCCGTGGCGGGCGAGGAGATCGAAAGGCTCTACGGCGATCGCTACCGGCCGACCCGGCTGGCGAGCCGCAACGTCGCCGGCGGCCTCAAGGGCAGATGTCCGGCCATAGAGCATGCGTGGCTGCTCCGCCCGGCATGATCCCGACACGCTTGAGAAGGCCGGCCCTGCCGGCACCATCGCCGCTCCCTCCCGCCGCGAGCCGGCCCGACCCGGCCTGACGCGGACCGCCGCCTCGTATAGGGTGCTGCCGCGCAGCGCCCGGGCATCTTCCGGCCCGCGGCTCGCGCGGGAGGAGACGACGCATGACCAGGATCACCGACCTTCGCACCTTCGATGTCCGGTTCCCGACCTCGAAAGCGCTCGACGGCTCGGACGCGATGAACCCCGCTCCGGACTATTCGGCCGCCTATGTCGTTCTCGGGACCGACGGCGCGCACGAGGGCCACGGCCTGACCTTCACCATCGGCCGCGGCAACGAGATCTGCGTCGCCGCCATCGAGGCGCTGCGACCGCTGGTGGTCGGCCTCGACATGGACTGGGTCACGGCGGACATGGGCCGGTTCTGGCGCCACATGACCTCCGACAGCCAGTTGCGCTGGATCGGGCCGGACAAGGGTGCGATCCATCTCGCGACCGGTGCCGTCGTCAACGCGGTCTGGGATCTCTGGGCCAAGCTGGCGGGCAAGCCGGTCTGGCGGCTGGTCGCCGACATGAGCCCCGAGGATCTGGTCCGCGCCGTCGATTTCCGCTACCTCACCGACTGCATCACGCCAGACTGGGCGCTCGACTTCCTCGGCCGGCGGGCCGAAGGCAAGGCCGAGCGCATCGCCACCCTCGAGGCCGAGGGCTATCCCTGCTACACCACCTCGGCCGGATGGCTCGGCTATGACGACGTGAAGCTGCGGCGGCTCTGCCGCGAGGCCATGGATGCCGGCTTTCGCCACGTCAAGATGAAGGTCGGTCACGACCTCGAGGACGACATCCGCCGCCTCACCATCGCCCGCGCGGAATGCGGCCCCGACGTCAGGCTGATGATCGACGCCAACCAGGTCTGGGAGGTCGATCAGGCCATCGACTGGGTGAAGAGGCTCGCCTTCGCCGAGCCCTGGTTCATCGAGGAGCCGACCAGCCCGGACGATATCGAGGGGCACCGCCGGATCCGCGAGGCCGTCGCCCCGGTGGAGGTCGCGACGGGCGAGATGTGCCAGAACCGCATCCTGTTCAAGCAGTTCATCATGCGCGGCGCGATCGACGTCGTGCAGATCGACGCCTGCCGGCTGGGCGGGCTGAACGAGGCGCTGGCGGTCATGCTGATGGCCGCCAGGCACGATCTCGCGGTCTGCCCGCATGCCGGCGGCGTGGGCCTGTGCGAGTACGTCCAGCACCTCTCGATGATCGACTATCTCTGCATCGCCGGGACGCGCGAGGGCCGGATCATCGAATACGTCGATCACCTGCACGAGCACTTCCTCGACCCCTGCCGGATCGAGAACGCGGCCTACATGCCGCCCACACGCCCCGGCTTCTCGATCGAGATGAAGCCGGCGTCGCTGGCGAAGTATCGCTTCCGGCCGGGCGTCACCTCGTGACGGCCAGCGGTTCGCCGGGACTGGACAGCGCTTCCGTGTTCGCATATTGTTCCATAGAACGAAAGCCGAACAAGTGGCAGCTTCCGGAGGGCAGGAGCGATGCTGGTCGAGCGGACGATCAAGGGGCGCGGTGCCGGCGCGAACCCGGCCGGGCGGTTCGAGAGCGAACGACGCGAGGCGGTCGACGATGGCTGGGGCGGGCTCGAGGCGCTGATGGCCGGGCAGGCGCCGGCCACCGAGGTGCTCGCGGACACCAGCCGGACCATCATCGCGAGAAACGACTCGCCGGACATTCCCTTCGATCGCTCGATCAATCCCTATCGCGGCTGCGAGCACGGCTGCATCTACTGCTACGCCCGCCCGTCGCACAATTATCTGGGCTTCTCCTCGGGCCTCGACTTCGAGACCCGGCTTCTGGTCAAGCACGACGCCGCCGAGCTCCTGCGCGAGGCCCTGGCCCGGCCCGGCTACCGAGCGGCACCACTGGCGCTCGGCAGCAACACCGATCCCTACCAGCCGATCGAGCGGCGCCTGCAGGTCACGCGGCGAATCCTCGAGGTCCTGGCGGAGACGCGGCATCCGCTGACCATCGTCACCAAGTCCGCCTCGGTGCTGCGCGACCTCGACCTGCTGGTGCCGATGGCGCGCCAGGGGCTCGCCCGGGTGGCGATTTCGATCGCCACGCTCGATCCCGTGCTCGCCCGCAAGCTCGAGCCGCGCGCCTCGGCCCCGCACCGCCGGCTCATGGCGATGCGCGAGCTTGGCACCGCGGGCGTGCCGGCAGCGCTCAGCCTCGCACCGGTCATTCCCGGCCTCACCGATCACGAGCTGGAGCGGATCGTCGAGGCCGCCGCCGGTGCCGGTGCCGTCGCCGCGAGCTGGAGCCTGCTGCGGCTGCCGCACGACGTGAAGGCCCTCTTCGAGCACTGGCTCGAGACGCATTGTCCGGGCCGCAAGGAGCGGATCCTGTCGCTGCTCCGCCAGTGCCGCGAGGGCCGGCTGAACGACACGGGCTTCGGCAGCCGGATGCGCGGCCGGGGGCCCATCGCCCTGCTGATCCAACGACGCTTCGAGCGCGCCCGCGAGCGTCACGGCCTCGAGCGGCGGGACCTCGACCTTCGCTCCGACCTGTTCGTGCCGCCAACTGCCCTGGACCAGCCCGACCTCTTCGCGAGCGGCCTGCCACTGCTGACCGAGGCCTGATTCGGAGCTAGAAAGGGGGCGGCGGCCGGTGGTCGGCCGCCATCCGCAGGAAGCGCCCTTGACGCTGGTCCCGACCCTGCTGCTCACTCTGGCCGGCCTTTCGATCTGCGGTTGGGCCGCCTGGCTGGAGCGGCGGCCGAGGACGCTTGGCGAGCTGCCGATCGTGCCGCCGGTGCCGCTTCTGCTCCTGGGCGTGCTCGTGGTGCTGGTCGGCCTCGCCCATCTCGTCTCCTTGTGGACCGGCACGCCGCTCAAGAGCCGCTTTCTGCCCTGATGCCGAGCGGCGCTCTGGTCTCGCCCGCCCGAGCCCTTAAGTAGAAGGTCGGAAACCGGCAACACGGGAAGGAAAGGCCGATGCGCTACCTGCACACCATGGTCCGGGTGACGGATCTCGACCAGTCGCTCGATTTCTACTGCAACAAGCTCGGCATGACCGAGGTCCGCCGCATCACCAACGAGAAGGGTCGCTACACCCTGGTCTTCCTCGCCGCCAGCGAGGACGAGGCGGCGGGCCGCGAGGTCAAGGCACCCCTGGTCGAGCTGACCTGGAACTGGGATCCCGAGGAGTACACGGGTGGCCGCAATTTCGGCCATCTGGCCTACGAGGTCGACGACATCTACGCCACATGCCAGCGCCTCATGGACAGCGGCGTCACCATCAACCGGCCGCCGCGCGACGGTCACATGGCCTTCGTCCGCTCGCCTGACAACATCTCCTTCGAGCTCCTGCAGAAGGGCGAGCCCAAGGCGCCGGCCGAGCCCTGGTCCTCCATGCCCAACACCGGGAGCTGGTGAGCCGCCGCCGGTCCCGTCTCGCACGGGACCGCGGCAATGGCTTGGCCTTTTCCTGCCGCAGGGTAGAATGTCTCCTCGATCGTCCGGTCGGGTCGTCGAGGTGCATCCATGGCGGAGAAGCGTCTCCACACCGCCTATGTCCTGCGGCGCCGCTACCGCCGCGCCGGCAGGGTGCTCGCCGCGATCGGCGGGCTCTTCGCGGCGGTGATCGTGGGCACGACGCTGGCCGGCGCGTATGCCGGGGGCGAGCCGGTGCCGGTGGCGGCCTGGGCGATCGGGATCGCCATCGTGGCGCTGGCCGCCCTGGTGCCGTGGGCGCTGGTGCGCTGGCGCTGGCGCCGCAGGCGGTTCTGGCTCGCCCGGGACGGGAGCTGAGGGTCAGTCCTCCGCGCGGCAGGCGGCAAGGGAGCGGCGCTGCCGGCCGTCGGCTCCGAAGTTCGCGGGCGCCAGCCAGCGCTCGAAGCCGGCGCGGACGGCCGGCCACTCGTGATCGAGCAGGCTGAACCAGGCGGTGTCGCGGTTCCTGCCCTTGACGATCAGGTGCTGGCGGAAAATGCCCTCGAAGGTGAAGCCGAACCGCGCCGCCGCCCGGCGGCTCCTCTCGTTTCGGGCATCGCATTTCCATTCCAGCCGCCGATAGCCGAGCTCGTCCATGACGTGACGAAAGAGCAGGAAGAGGGCCTCGGTCGCGGCCGGGGTGCGCTGGAGGTCGTCGCCGAGCCAGATATGGCCGATCTCGATCACGCCGTTGGGCGGATCGAGACGCAGCCAGGCGCACATGCCCTTGGCCCTGCCGTCGGCCCGATCACGAATGGCGAAGAAGAGGGGATCGGCCGAAACGGCACGGCCCTCCAGCCAGAGGCCCATGGTGGCCTCGTCGGCGAAGGGGCCGTAGCCCAGCCAGTCCCAGATGTGCGGATCCCGGGCCGCCGCGAAGAGCTCCTGGCCGTGCAGGCGGGGATCGAGCGGCTCGACCCTCGCGAGCCGGCCCTCGAACGTGCTGCGGCTCGGTGGCCGGCCACTCGGCCGTGGCCCCACCGTAATCGGGGACTCAACGTTGGTCGCCATGCCACCAGGCTCCGAAAGCCGCCACGAAACTCGACCCTAGGATCCCGCCCGCGAAATGGCCACCGCCATCTCCGGGAATGGGTGCATGACCGTTGCATATCCTGCAACATGCGGCTCGGGTTGTTGCATCTCGTGCAACGTGGAGGCGGCCGATGTTGCAGAAGATGCAACATCCATCCCTCGGGTTGTTGCAGAAGATGCAACCTCGGGGCCCCAATGTTGCAGCCCGTGCAACATCGAAGGACGAAGGAACCCGGCCGCCCGACGAAGGAACCCGACAAAGCGTGGCGCGGATCCGGTGTTTCGACGAACGAACCCGGGCTTTTGCGAACGAACCCGGTATCCTTCAAGTCATTGACATGAAAGAATATTACGCCGTTCCAGGCGTGTCGTCCCGCAACACGCGAACCCGAGGTGCCAAAGTGCCGGACGAACCGGGGCGGCGCTTGCTTTGGGGCCCCGTCTGTGGTAGGAATACTATCCGTGAACGCTCGCCCTGACCGCCTGCCCGCGCGCCTCGAGATCGGCGACGCCGTGCCCGGGGACGGCACGTCATCGATGGCAACGCACGGAGCCGGAAGCTGATACCTCGGCTCCGCCGGTGGCGAATGGACCCCTGGAGGGTTCGGGCCCTTTCGGGTCGGGCGTGGCGGGAAGGGGGAGGAGGTCCCGGACATCCCGTGACGGGCGCCCAGCGAGGGTCGGCTGAGTGGGATCGACCCTCCCGGGCGGGCGCCACGGGCATGCCCGGTGAGCATCGTCTATCAGGATCGCATGATCTCGTCGATGCGATCGGCCGTCTCGCCGACCACAGTCGCGATGTTTTCGTCATTGAGGCAGACGCGCTGCACCATCTCGGCGAGGACGTTGCTGTTGACGATCTCGCCGGCCTCGGGGCTCGGCTTGTGCCGGGCGCTTTCCCACCCCAGCTTCCAGCCTTCGGCCGCCGCCACGGACTTGAGCTCGACCTCGGCCGAGACGCACGGGCAGGTGGCGCCGCTGACGAAGACGGCGGCGAGCGGCTCGGGCAAGGCCTGCGGCGACCGCCAGCGGATCGTCGCGCTCTGGCGATTGTCGTGGCGCGGCTCCTCCCCGATCTAGGCGCCGCATGGCGCATTGTGCTGCGAACGACCGTTCGCAATCATCGGGGCGGGGTCGGCCCGGCGCGCCGGCCAAGACGCGAGTGGAGGTCGAAGGGGCATGACGGAGGGCGGCGGCGATCGGGATCTCGTGAACTCGCTGGCCCGCGGACTCGAGGTCATCCGCGCCTTCACCCGCTCGAAGCCGCGCATGTCGCTGAGCGAGATGGCGGCGGCGAGCGACCTGCCGCGTGCGGCGGCGCGCCGCTTTCTTATGACGCTGGTGCGGGAAGGCTACGCCCTGACCGACGGCAAGCTCTTCCAGCTCCGGCCGAAAGTGCTCGAGCTCGGCTACTCGGTGATCGCGTTCATGAGCATCGTCGTCCAGGAGCTCGAGCCGGGCCTTTGCTCGATCGCGGTGCCGCTCCGGGACCGCGCGGGGCGAACCATCGCCGCGCTCGCCATCGGTGCGCCTTCGGGTCGGGTCGGTGCCTCAAGGATGCGCGAGCGCTTTCTTCCCGTGCTCCTCGAGGCGGCGCAGCAGATGACGCTGGCGATGCCCGAATGGGCTTTCGGCGCCCTTTCAGGGCAAGGCTGCCGTCCGGCGGAATCGTTCGGCCGAAAGGCAGCACCTCGGGCGGCCGACCAGCGCGAGCGATCTGTGAGCGCCGCCACCTCGACACCCTCGGCGGCGAGGAACCAGGCGAGACAGAGGCCGGCAATGCCGCCGCCGATGACGACCGTCTCGCTCTCGAGGAGCGGCGGGGCTGGCCACGCTTCCCGTCAGTCGGGATCGAAGAGATCGGGCCTGGCGCGGCGACAGCGCTCGAGCGCCATGAGCGCCCGATCCCGCCAGACGGTGCGTGCCTTCCAGCGGTCGAGCGGCAGGCGGGCGCGGCGCTCGGCCGCGACCTGGGCCACGAGGTCGGGCGTCCAGGGATCGTTCTGGCCGCGCTCAGCGCCCATCCGGGCATAGGCGGCAGCCATGCGGCGGGCGTGCGCCTCGATGCCACCTTCGACGTTGAGGTCGGCCGTCTCGAACGGACCGATCACCGCCCAGCGCCGGCCGAGGCCGGCATGCATCACGGCGTCGATGGCCTCGACCGAGGCGACGCCGTCGCGCACGAGGCAATAGGCCTCGCGCAGCACGGCCCCCTGCAAGCGGTTGAAGACGAAGCCCTCCACCTCCTTTTCGAGCCGCACCGGGACCATGCCGGCAGCCTCGAGCAGGGCGGAGGCGGCCTCGATCGTGGCGTTGGCGGTGAAGGGCGCCGGAGCCAGCTCCACCACCGGCAAGAGATAGGGCGGGTTGCCCGGATGGACGACGAGGCAGCGCGCGCGGGTGGCCAGATCGTGGGCGACGGCGGAGATGGGGATGGCGGAGGAGGCGCTGGCGAGAATGGCGCGGGGCGGTGCGAGGCGGTCGAGCTCGGCGAACAGGCGGCGCTTCAGGGTGACATCCTCGGGCACGCATTCCTGCACATAGGCGGCATCGGCGAGAGCCGTGGCGAGCGCGTCCGTGGAGGTGATGCGTTGGGCGATCGAGGCGGGTGGCTCGTCCAGAAGGTCGAAGGCGGCGAGATCGGCGAGCCGCGCTTCGATCAGGCCGGCAGCCGGCGCGAGGCGGGCGGGGTCGGCGTCGTGTAGGCGCACGGTGTGGCCGGCGCGCGCCAGCACGATAGCGAAAGCGGTGCCGATGCTGCCGGCGCCGATGACGGCGGCCGGCGGCGGCGCGATCTTTTGCAATGGCCTGGCCCCGTCCAGCCTTGCGTTCGCAGGGCGCACGAATGTGCTTTCTTGCGGAGGAGGGGCGGTGGCTGTCAAGCCGCCGCCGGCCCGGAGCGGAGATTCGGATCACGGGACAGCGTCTGCCGGGTCGAGAACCCCCGGCCACCGTTGTCGTCACGGGCCCCGGCAGGCGAATCGAATGGCGCCCGGCAGCCGCATCCTCGTTGCCGGCAACGGGTCTTTGAACCTGCAGGTGGCGGCCGAGTTCCTGCGCGCCGGAATCGAGGTGGCGGCGCTGGTCGAGGCGGCCCTGGTGGCGCGGATCGACGCGGCGGGCGGCCAGCTCCGCCACCGTCGCATCCTCACGTAGCGCCTCCAGGGCGACCCGCGCCTTGAACGCCGCATCGAACTTCCGTCTCGCTCTGCGCGTCATCCTCTTCATCGTGCTCTTCGCGGCCCCAGGGGTTCCGCTTCTCCCTTTCGCTTTTGGGCGTGGCGATGATCGCCATTTGCATCATCTCCGCAGCCTTCTGCGCCGCGATCATCCGCGCCGGCTTCGATTCCATCCACCAGACCCAGTGGGAAACGGCGGCGGTCATGAACGTCGGCCGGATGCAGACGCTCGTCCACGTGGTGCTGCCGCAGGCTTGGCGGGTGATCCTGCCGCCCGCCTTCGCCTTCATGGTCATGTTCATCAAGGCCACGGCACTCGCCTCGCAGCTCGGCGTGGTCGAGCTTACCTCCGCCGGCAAGGTGCTCTCGAGCCGCGGATTCCCGGCTATCCTGGTCTTCGGCACGGTGCTGGTGCTCTATTTCCTCCTCTCGTACCCGTTGAGCCGCCTCGGCGGCTGGCTGGAGGGACTCCTTGCCCCATCTCGCCGTCACTGGCCTCGCCGCCGCCTATTCCGGCACGGGGGCGCCGGTGCTCGAGGACGTGTCCAGGTGCACAAGGGCGAGATCGTCAGCCTTATCGGCCCTTCTGGCTCGGGCAAGAGCACGCTTTTGCGCGTTCTGGTCGGCCTCCTGCCGCCGATTAGAGGCGAGGTCCGGATCGACGGCGAGGCCATCGACTACGCGAGTCGTCGCAGCCTGAAGCGTGCGCGCGACCGGCTCGCCATCGTCCTCCAGCAGTGCAACCTCTTCCAGAACATGACGGCCATGGGCAATGTCACGATTGCCCCGATCAGGATCAAGGGCTGGAAGCGGGCCGAGGTCGAGGCGGACGCGGCCCGGCTCTCGGCCAAGGTGGGCCTCTCCGACAAGCACAGGAGCTGTCCCGACCAGCTTTCGGGCGGCCAGCAGCAGCGGGTCGCCATTGCCCGCGCTCCGGCGCTCAGCCCGAGATCCTGCTGCTCGGCGAGGTGACATCGGCCCTCGATCCGGAGCTGGTCGGCGAGGTGCTGGACACCATTCGCCTGCTCGCGGCCGATGGCATGACCATGCTCATCGTCAGTCACGAGATGGCGTTCGTGCGCGAGGTCTCGACCAAGGTGGTGATGATGGACAGGGGCCGAATCGTCGAGGAGGGCCCACCGGCACAACTCTTCGCCGCACCCGGAACCGCGCGCGCCCGCGAGTTCGTCTCGCGGATCCTCCGGCATTAGGCGAGGCGGTCGAGCACCGCCTTCGCCTCGATCAGATCGGGCGTGGCGAAGCCCTCGGTGAACCCGTCGTAGACGGGGGCGAGCAAATCCAGCGCCCGCTGCCGCTCGCCCCGGGCGGACCAAAGCCGGGCGAGGTCGCGGGCGGCGCGCAGCTCCCAGAGCCTCGCCTGCTGCCGGCGGGCGATCTCGAGGGCGCTTTCGAGGTGACGCTCGGCGGTGGCGTCGTCGGGTGCCGCGGCGGCGAGCATTCTCTGCAGCTCGGCGTCGAACCAGCGCTCACCGGTCCGGGCATGGCGCGCCAGCGCCTCCTCGAGCAGGATGCGGGCGGCCTCGCGGTCTGCCATGCGCAGAAGGAGGTCGGCGCGCAGGCTCGAGAGGTAGCCGAGCTCGATGTGATGCCCGGCAGCGTCCAGCGCCTGGAGGGCCGGCTCCATCAGCGCCAGTCCCCGCTCCACCTCGCCCGCCCGCCCGGCGAGCCAGCCCTCGAAGATGGATCCGACGTTCTGCCAGATCGTCAGTTGTGCCAGGCTACTTTCCTCGAGGCAGCGACGGGCGCGCTCCGCCAGAAGCTCGAGCCGGCCGCTGAGCTGTGGCAGGTAGCAGCCATTGCCGAGTGCCGCCGCGAGCGTGAACTTCCGGCCGACCGCGGCGGCATTGGCGAGCACGGCTTCCTCGAGCGTGTTGGCGCGGTCGGGGAAGCCCAGGATGAAGAGCGACCAGGGCAGGTAGATCTGCGCCGCGGACGGGCGGTCGGGATAGGGGCCGAGCGCATCGGGCAGCGCCTCGAAATGGCTTCTGGCCGCCTCGAACCGGCCGCGGACGAAAGCGATCAGCCCCGAAGCCTCGTGCCGGTGCCAGTGCCGTGCCGGGTTCGCGGCGAACGAGGGAGCGGCACGCAGCAGACCTGTGACCTCCTCGGCCTGGTCGAGGCGGGCGGCGTTGAAATGTGACAGGAACTCGCCGAAGAGGGCCATCTCTTGCCCGTCCTGATCGCCGATCTCGGCGAAGGCGAGGCGCGCCCGGCGGTAGGCGTCGCCGGTCTCGGCCGCGGCGGTGCCCTGGGTGCCGCGCAGCGAGTCGCCCATCAGGAGGTGAAAGCGGGCGCGCCAGGCGATGGTCGTATCATCCGGCTCGAGCGTCTCGAGGGCGGCGAGGCCGGTGCGAATCGTCTCCCGGGCTTCCGGACCGGCGGCGCTGGCGATGGCACGGTCGGCAGCCTGCAGGAGGTGGGGGATGGCGCTTTTCGGGTCGTCGGCGGCGAGGAAGTGACGGGCGACGAGCTCAGGCCCGGCCCTCTCGCGCTCGGTCTCGGAGGCGACCAGAGCCCTGGCGATGCGGCCGTGCACCTCCCGGCGCCGGCTGCGGAGCAGGGACTCGTAGGCCGCGTCGCGGACCAGCGCGTGCTTGAAGGCGAAGCGGCCGTCACCGCCGGGGGCGGGGCTAAAGACGAGCTCCGAGCGGACCAGGAGGTCGAGGGCCTTCTCGACGAGGGCCTTCGGACGGTCGGCAATGGCGGCGAGCAGTGCTCGATCGAAGCGGCGGCCGATGCAGGCGGCGATCTGCGCCACCTCCCTGGCCTCGGGGATACGGTCGAGGCGAGCCATGAGCGAGTCGTGCAGGGAGGCCGGGATCGGCATGTCGCCGAGCTCGAGCACCGTTTTGGTCAGCTCCTCGACGAAGAGCGGCACGCCGTCGGCGCGGGCGGCAATGGCGTCGATGGTGGTGCTGGCGAGGTCGGCGCCGCCGAGTCTGCGGATGAAACTCTCGACCTCGGCGCCACCGAGGCGGCCGAGCGGCAGGAGCTCGACAGGAGGCCGGGCTTCGAGGCGGGGCCGGCCCTCGGGGCGGCTGGTGACCAGCACCAGGACCGGCGCGCGGCCGATCCGGGCGAGCAGCAGCTCGATCAGCTCGAGCGTGGTCGGATCGCTCCAGTGGGCGTCCTCGAGAAGAACGAGCACGGGTTTCGTGGAGGAGAGACGGGTCACCCGGCGGACCAGGGCGCGCAGGGTTCCAGTGCGTCTCGCCTGCGGCGTCAGCTCCAGGGCACCCGAGCGCCCTTCGCCATCGAGGCCGAGCAGCTCGGCGAGCAAGGGCAGTGCCTCGGTGTCCGGATCGGCATCGGCGAGGAACGCCTCGAGCTTCGCGAACGCGGCTTCGTTGCTGTCGTCGTCGGCGAGCCCGGCCGCTTGGCGCAGATGCTGGATGACGGGCCAGAGGACCCGATCCTTGCGGTAGGGCGAGCATTGCCAGGGGAGAAGGTGGTGCGGCCGACCGGCCAGCGTCTCGACGAGCGCCTGGGCGATGCGTGACTTGCCATGCCCGGCCTCGCCGACCAGAAGCACGGCCCCGCCCTCGCCGGCGCCGGCCCTTTCCCAGTTCTCGAGCAGGAAGGCGAGCTCGGCGTCGCGGCCGACCATGGGCGGCAGGCGAGCGTCTCTTGCGGCGAAGCGGCTGGCCGGGGTGCCCTTGCCGGTGACGGCGAAGGCCTGGACAGGGCGGCCGATCCCCTTCAGCCGCCGGCTGCCGAGATCGACGACACGGAAGGTGTCACCCAGCAGCCGGCGCGTCGATCGGGCGATCACCACCTGGCCCGGCTCGGCGAGCGCCTGCAGCCGGGCGGCGAGGTTTGGCGTGTCGCCCACGACCGCGGTCTCCCTCGCGGCACCCTCGCCGACGAGGTCGCCGACCACCACGAGACCGGTGGCGATGCCGACCCGCGCCGCCAGGGCGGCGCCGGCACCGGCAATGCCGGCCACGGCAGCGATGATCGCGAGACCCGCCCGGACCGCGCGCCCGGCCTCGTCCTCGTGCGCCCGCGGCCAGCCGAAATAGGCGAGCACGCCGTCGCCCATGAATTTCGCGATATGCCCTTCGAGCCGCGCCACCTCACCGGCCACGGCGTTCTGGTAGGTTGCGATCACGTCGCGGAGATCCTCGGGGTCGAGCGCTGTCGAGAGGGCGGTGGAGCCGACGAGATCGACGAACATCACCGTGAGCTGGCGGCGCTCGGCGGCCCGAGGTGAGGGGGCCGGCGCCTGCCTCGCGGTCGGCAGGGCCTGAATGGCCCGGAGCAGGCGGCGGCGATGGCCGAGAGAGGCCACGCCGATCTCCTTGAGGTCGTCGGAGGTCAGGCTCGAGAGGAGCTCGACGTCGATGTCGTTCGCGCGGAACGCCTCTGCGTACTGGCCGAGGCCCTGCTCGTGCAGCCAGAATCCGATGTCCATCGCCGACCTCGAGGCCCGGGGTCATGGGATGGCTCGATGCTACCCTGCCGGCGCCCCTTGGACCACTGCGACGACGAGGCGGTCGATGCCGATGGGGGCGGCGGCGAAGCTTATCCAGGCAGCAGGAATAAAGGTCGGCCTGGCCCGATCGCCGAGGCGTCTCCCGCCATCGGCCACGCGGGCCACGCGGTTCTTGCGATCAACGCCTGGAAGGTCCTGGCGGCGAGCATGCCGGATGGGATCCTCAGCTACTGCAAGGCGATAGCGGAAGCCGTCGACATTACGATCATGCTCTGCAACAATCCCTTCACCGCCAACGCCGACATGCAGCCGGCGCTCGTGGCGAGGCTCCGGAAGAGCCTCGGGAGCATCCGCTACATCGAGGAAGCGAGGATGGATGTGGGCCGGGTTCTCGACATCGTCGAGGGGACGGAAGGGGCGATGAGTGACCACCCGCTCGGCAGCTACATCCCGGACCGGTCCTCGCGCATCTGCGGCCTTCCGGCCGGGGCGGCGGCATGACGCAAGCTTCGATCCCCCACCTCTTCCGCCCGCTCACGCAGCGCGGGGTGACCTTCAAGAACCGGGTCTGCGTCTCGCCCATGTGCCAGTACCAGGCGGTGGACGGGCGAATGACCGACTGGCACTACGACCACCATGTCCGCTTCGCCATGGGCGGGGCCGCGGTCGGCATCGTCGAGGCGACCGGCGTCTCGGCCGACGGGCGGATCACCCATGGCTGCACGGGGCTCTGGGAGGACGCACAGATCGCGCCCATGGCGCGGGTCGCCGCCGCCTACAAGCGCTACGACGCCGTGCCGGGCATCCAGCTCGGCCATGCCGGGCGCAAGGCGAGCACGGCCCGGCCCTGGGACGGCGCCCATTCGCTCGGCCCCGACGAAGCGCCCTGGCAGACGATAGCGCCGAGCGCCCTGCCGGCGCGCGAGGGCTGGCACACGCCCCGGGCCATGGACGAGGCCGACATCGCCCGCGTCAAGGCCGATTTCGCCAGTGCGACGCGGCGGGCGCTCGAGGCCGGCTTCGAGGTGATCGAGATCCACGGCGCCCACGGCTATCTCCTGCACAGCTTCCTCTCTCCTCTGTCCAATAGGCGCGACGATGCCTATGGCGGCTCGCTCGAGGGCCGCATGCGCTTTCCGCTCGAGGTCGCCCTGGTCGTTCGGGAGAATTGGCCCGCGCATCTGCCGCTCTGGTACCGAGCCTCGGTCCAGGACGGGATCGAGGGCGGTCTCGCCGTCGCCGACACGGTCGAGCTCGCCCGCCGGCTGAAGGGGATCGGCATCGACATGATCGACTGCTCCTCAGGGGGGATCAGCGGCAGCCCGAGCCTCGCCACGGTGCATCCGGGGGAAGGGTTCCAGGTGCCGCTCGCGGCGGCGGTGCGCGAGGGGGCGGCGATCGCCACCATGGCGGTCGGCTTCATCACCGATCCGCTGCAGGCCGAGGCGATCCTGGGCGAGGGCAAGGCCGACATGATCGCCATCGCGCGCGAGCATCTGGCCGATCCGGCCTGGGCCTATCACGCGGCCCTGGCGCTCGAGGCGGAGGGCGCGCACGGCGTCCTGCCGCATCTCTATCACTGGTATCTCGATCGCCGGGCGCGGCTGCAGCCGCGGTGAGCGGCCGTCAGGCGAAATAGAGCCAGATGCCGCCCAGGATGACGATGGCGGCGATGGTCGAGACGATCAGGACGTAGCGCAGGTTCTTGTGCTCGGCCTGGCGGGCCTCGGTCTTGTCGACGATCTTCCTCGGCATGACGTGTCCTTCTGCGATTGCTGCCACGAGACTCCTACGCCCCGGATGGCGCTTCGGTTCCCTTCTCGCCGCAATGCCGCACCGGATGCAGCTCGCACCGTTGACGCTGAGCGTGGGCACGCCGGGGGTGGCGGGCGCGGCCGGAGAGGGCCGATCGATGGGCCGGAAGGCCGGGGGTGAGTGGGCGGACCGCCGGATGCGGCCTATATGACTGGTGCCGTGCCCGCCATGGCCGGCGGCGCGGCGGCCGCAGAGGCCCGATGAGACGGCAGATGGGAGAGACGCCATGACGGACAAGGTCGATGTGAAGTACCGGACCGACGCGACCGCCACCGGTGGGCGGGAAGGCCATGCCAGGACCGCCGACGGCAAGGTGGATGTGCAGCTCAGCACGCCCAAGGAGCTCGGCGGAGGCGGCGGCGCCGGCACCAATCCCGAGCAGCTCTTCGCCGCCGGCTACTCGGCCTGCTTCCTCGGTGCCCTCAAGGTGGTCGCCGGCAAGGAGAACGTGACGATTCCGGACGATGCCACGGTCAAGGCCGAGGTCGGCATCGGCCCGCGCGAGGACGGCACCGGCTTCGGCCTCGAGGTGGCGCTGACCCTGAAGGTCCCGGGTCTCGACAAGGCGAAGGCCGAGGACCTCATGCAGAAGGCCGACGTGGTCTGCCCCTACAGCCATGCGACGAAGGGCAACATCAAGCGCACGCTCACCGTAAGCTGAGGCGCATCCGCCGGTGGCGCGGGCGCGGGGTCAGTCGGCGAGGGCCGCGAGGATGCGGGCCCAGGAGCGGATGCCCTTCCTGAAGCTCTGCAGCTCGTACTTCTCGTTCGGGCTGTGAATGCGGTCGTCGTTGAGGGCGAAGCCGGCGAGCACGGCGTCCATGCCGAGCTTCTCCTTGAGCTCGGCCGTGACCGGTATCGAGCCGCCGCCGCCGATGAAGACGGCGGGCCTGCCCCATTCGTCGCCGAGCGCTTGCCGGGCGCGGGCGAAGGCGGGGTGGTCGACGGGAAAGCGGATGGCGCGGCCCGAGCCGTGCTCCTTGAACGTGACCTCGCAGTCGGCCGGCAGGCGTTCCCGCACGAAGGCGCGGAAGGCATCGCGGATCTTGTGCGGGTCCTGGTCGAAGACGAGGCGGAACGAGATCTTGGCCGAGGCCTTCGACGGGATCACCGTCTTGAAGCCCTCGCCCTGGTAGCCGCCGCCCATGCCGTTGACCTCGCAGGTCGGCCGCGACCAGGTCATCTCCAGCACCGAGCGGCCCTTCTCGCCGGCCGGCACCGAGAGGCCGATACTGCCGAGGAAGGCCGCGGCATCGAAGCCGAGGCTCGCCCACTCGCGGCGCAGCGTGTCGGGCAGATCCGGCACGCCGTCATAGAAGCCGGGGAGGGTGATCCGGCCGTTCTCGTCCCTGAGATCGGCGATGATGCGGGCGAGGACGTGGTTGGGGTTGACGGCGGCCGAGCCGTAATAGCCCGAATGCAGGTCGCGGTCGGCGGCGGTGATGGTGAGCTCCTCGCCGCAGAGTCCTCTGAGCATGGTGTTGATGGCGGGTGTATCGCGGTTCCACATGCTGGTGTCGCAGATGAGCCCGATATCGGCCCGAAGCTCGTCCCGATTGGCCTCGAGGAAGGGCGGCAGGCTCGGGCCGCCGGATTCCTCCTCGCCCTCGATCAGGACGGAAAGGGCGATGGGCAGTCTTCCGGTGACGTGCTTCCAGGCCCGGCAGGCCTCGACGAAGGTCATCACTTGGCCTTTGTCGTCCGAGGCGCCGCGGGCACGGATGGCGCGGCTGCCGTCGGCGCGGGTCTGGATGAAGGGCTCGAACGGATCGTGCTCCCAGAGCTCGACGGGATCGACCGGCTGGACGTCGTAGTGGCCGTAGAAGAGGGCGGAGGCGCCGCCAGCAGCGCGGTCATGGGCGACGACGATGGGATGGCCGGGGGTGGGGCGCGCACTCGCCTCGAAGCCGATGGAGCGGAGATCTTGGACCAGCCAGTCGGCGCAGGCCCGGCATTCCGCCGCATAGGCCGGATCGGTCGAGATCGACTTGATGCGCAAGAGCGTGAAGAGGCGCTCGAGGGCCGCATCCTGGTCCTCGTCGATGCGGGCGAGGACGGCGTCGAGATCGGACATGGGCGGTCTCCGGTTCGAGATCGCCGGCGCTGGGGAGGACGGGGTCCCCGGCGTCGGCCGAGGCGCAAGGCCATGGCGAGCAGGTACCAGCCGACCGGCAGGAGCGTCCAGCCGATCAGGACGAATTGGCGAAGCTCGCGATCACCTCGTCCACCGTCTGCACGCGGCAATAGCCGCCGAAGGCCTCGAGGGCGCGGGCGTGGCGATCGGCCGAATGGGTGGCGCAGGCGTCCTCGGCGCAGACCACGTAGTAGCCCTTGTCGGCCGCGTCGCGCACCGCGGGCCGGCCATGCGCGTCGCCGTGGATGGGGATCGCATGGTCGTCGGCGCCGATACGGGAGGGCTCGTTCAGGGCCGTTGGAACGCCGGCGATTGTCACAAGCCAGCCTCGCAGCGCCGGGGCCAGACCGGCCGCCGGGATTGCGGAGGAGGTTTCCGAGCGCATGCCCGAGAAGCGGGTGGCGTGGCAAGCTTCTCCGAAGGAGCCGCCATCCACCGAGCATGAGGCGGCAGCGATCGGCCGCATGATTCAGCCGACGAGGTGGTTGTCCCAGTCGGCGGGCGGTTCGGGGTCGAGGGGCGTGCTGCCGCCATCGGCGGCGATGCGGTAGCGGCCGCCGGCGCTGCCGGTGACGATGAAGCTTTGGGGTGTGTCGGCGGCGGCCACGCCGCAGCCATCGGCGATGCGATGCTCGGCCAGAAGCTCGCCCGATTCCGCGTCCCAGAGCGTGACGGCGTTGGCGCGCGGTGCCGAGGCGGCGATGACCTTGCCGCTCCGGTCGAAGGCGAGGCTGCCGATATAGTGGCGGAGCCGGCGGGAGAGGGCGATCGAGCCCTCGAGGCAACGAAGGCCTTCGGGCTCGAGCACGCCGACCAGCGGGACGAGGTCGCTCTTCCTGCCCTCGTGCTGCATGGCAAAGGCGACCCGGCCGTCCGGCGCCACGGATAGATGGCGGATCGAGAGCCGGTGCAGCTCCGGCGGCAGTGCCAGATCGTCGATCGAGCGGCCGCTCGCCACGTCGACGAGGGACAGGCTCGGGCGCATGGTGTCGAGATTGAGCTTCTCGCGGGCGCGATCTGGATGGGTGCGGATGCCGCCATTGGCGACGACGAGCGTCTGGCCGTCGGGCAGGAGCCGCAGATCGTGCGGGCCGATGCCGTTGCTCGAAAGCTCGCCCGAAAGCGCGAAGCCCGTCTCGGCGTCGAGCACGGCGATCCTGCCAAAACCGCTGGCCCAGTCGTTTTGCGTCGCGAAGAGCCAGCGCCCGTCCGGCGAGAAGACGCCGTGGCCGTAGAAGTGCCGGCCGGGCGCCGCGTCGATGCGGCGCAGCGCCACCGCCTCCGCGTGATCGAAGACCACTGCGAAGCGGCCGGGGCGGCGGGCGAAGGCGACGCCCCACGGGCGGTGCGGGTGCAGGGCGATGGAGTGGCCGCGATCCGGCAGGGCGAGGGCGAAGCGCTCGTGGCCATCCGCGTCGAACCCCGCCACCTCGTGCCGGGCGCCGAGCTTGCGGCAGCCGATATAGAGGGCACCGGCCGTCCCGCGCACGGCACCGGCAGCGAGGGCGTCGCCGGCGATCAGGCCGAGCACGGCACCGCCGAGAAAGCCGCGCCGCTTCAGCATTTCATCTCTCCCCGGGGCGAGCCTTCGCCCATCAGTCGCCGTCGCTGGCATTGAAGCCGGCGATCAGGAGCAGCGCCTCGGCGAGCGTGTGCTCGGCGAGCCGGTGGGCGCGCTCGAGCTGATCGGCGATCGCCGTGAGCTCGGCATGGGCATCGGTATCCCGGACGAGAAGGGCGAGCGGCCCATCCAGGGCGAGGAGGCGCTCCCTTGCGTCCTCGATCATGTCCCGGAGCGTGCGGCCGATCAGCGGATCGCCCGCCCTGGCGGCGAGGTCGCCGAGCCCTTCCGGGGCCGCGACCAGAGCCTCGAGCGTGGCGAGGTTGGCACTGATGTTGGCGAGCGAATGGCCGCTTCGCCAGCTCTCGGCGGCGCGCGGCCGGGCGGTCTTCGTGTCATGGCCGAGCACCGGCTCGAGCTTGGCCTCGGCGACGGTTTGCAGGCCGTGGGTCAGAGCACCCAGATAGTCGCGGACCGCCTCCGCCGCGTCGTAGTAGAGCTCGTTGCCCTGAACAGCGTCGCGCATGGCCGCCGCCTGGCCGTCCGGCCCCTCCCAGGCAGCCAGCAGCGCTGCCGCGCGCGCCGCCTGCAGCTCGGCGATGGCCCGGGCATAGGCGCAGCGGAAGGGGTCCAGCACCGACGGCCCGTCCGCATCGCCGAAGAGCAGCCGCTCGAGCGCCTGCAGGTCGCCGAGCGCCACGCTCTTGCCGGCGAGGCTCTCGGCCGAGGTGACGCCCGGATCCTCGCTTTTCAGGACGCGGGCGAGCTGGCGGGCGCCGATGCCGCGCCGGTCGGGCCAGTACTCGAACCGGGCCGGCCCGTCGCCCGCGCGAAGCGGGCCGAAATCGAGCGGCTGGACGCGCTGCCAGGCTTCCATGAGCCCGAGAAAGCCTGCCTGGACGGCGGCCGGGTCGGCATCGGCCGCAGTGCAGAGCCCGGCCGTCTCGCGGGCGAAATCGGCGCTGGCGGTGGCGAAGGCGGCCACCGCCGGCAGCGCCACCTCGTCGGTGAGGGCGGCGGCCGTCCGCGCGTAGTCCGCCTCGCCGATGGCCGCCGCATCGAGCTTTGGCGGCAGGGCCAGAAGGAGGAGGGCGAGCGGAAGCGTCAGGCGGCGGCTCAAAGCGATTCCAGAAAGGCGAGCAGGGCGGCACGCTCCTCGGCCGGCATCAGGCGGAAGACCTCGCGCGCCGTCTCCGCCTCGCCGCCGTGCCAGAGGATCGCCTCGGTCAGGTTCCGGGCGCGCCCGTCATGGAGGAAAAAGGTGTGGTCGTTGACCGTTTTGGTGAGGCCGATGCCCCAGAGCGGCTGGGTGCGCCATTCCCGACCCGTGGCATCGCCCTCCGGCCTGCCGTCGGCGAGCCCGTCGCCCATGTCGTGCAGGAGGAGGTCGGTGTAGGGCCAGATGAGCTGCCCGGCGAGGCCTTCCACCGGCCAGTCGCCGCGCGTGGCCTGCTTGGGCGTGTGGCAGGCGATGCAGCCGCTGCCGTAGAAGAGCGCCTTGCCGTGCAGGATCTCGGGATCGTCGACATCGCGGCGGGCCGGCACCGCCAGATGGCGGCTGTAGAAGAGGATCTTGTCCATTACCGTGGCGCCGGCCTCGTGCTCTCCGGCCAGCTCCACGCCATGCGGTGCCGCCCGGCAGTCGGCCTCGGGCAGGGTGCAGTCGCCCCAGAGGCTGGGTGCCAGGGGGTTGGAAATGCCGATATCGCCACCCATGGCGGCGGCGGCTTGATCGGCGACGGTGGCCTTGCCGGCTTTCCAGCCGAAGCGGCCGATCTCGACTCGGTCGAGCGCCGGGCTCCAAACTCGGTTGACCCGGCCCGAAATGCCGTCGCCGTCGGCATCGTCGGGGTCGGCTTTGGCCAGGATGTCGGTCTCGTCGATTGCCTCCAGCAGCCCGAGGCCGATCATCGGCTGGGCGACCCTCGGGCTCAAGAGCACATCGGGGCGGAGATCGCCATAAGCGAGGTCGGCGATGCCGTAGGTGGGTCGCCGCAGATGGACGACCTCGCCGCCTGCGAGCTCGACCGGCACCTCCTGGTAGTCGATCACCATGCGCCCCTCGGCCTTGTAGCCTGGCACGGCGAAGTTCTGGAGCTGGGTGCCGTAGGTCGGCTCGGGCACCACCGCGATCCTGTGCGCCGCGAGCGCCGCTTTCTCCTCGGCCGTCGTCGGGGGGACCGAGAGGCGAAGGAACATCGAGACGGCGTTTTCGCCGGCCGTTCCCGGTGGATGGCCGCGGCCGTCCTTGAGATGGCAGCGCTGGCAGGCCCGGGCGTTGTAGAGCGGACCGAGCCCATCAGCCGAGGTGGTCGAGCTGGGCGAGCTGACCCAGAGTCGCCTGAAGAAGCCGTTGCCGACGAAGAAGTCGCCCCGGCCGCTGAACTTCAGGCTGGACGAGGGTTGCGAGAAGGCTTCCCGATCGAGGCGCCGGCGGTTGGTCGCAGTGCCGCCGGGCAGTTCCTCGAAGCGCTCGGCGTGGTCGAAATTCGTGGTCGGAGCCAGAATCGCCGCACGCTCGGCGGCGCTCATCGCGAAGACGCCGAGCGGTGGCAGCAGCAGAGCGGCACCGAGGACGAGCGTCCGGCCGAGGCTCATTGAAAGACGGCACCCGGCTGGTCGAGGCTGTCCGAGCCCTCGAACTCGACGTCGGAGAGGTCGAGCACGGCAACCGCCCGCTCGATCGAGCGGGTCTGGTGGACCAGCGCGTCGATGGCCTTCTGGACCAGCGCGTTGCCCTTTTCGTTGCCCTCGCCGATCATCTGGTCGTAGGCCATGCTGCCGGAATCCGCCTCGGCCTTGATGGCACCCAGGGCCGCCATGGTGGCATCCAGCCTGGCCCTGATCTCGGCATCGAGCTCGGGGTCGGCTTCGGCCACGAGATCGGCGAGTGCCGGCCCTTCGACCATGCTGCCGTTCACCCGTTCGTAGCGGCCGAGATAGACGTTCCGGATGCCCAAGCCGTCGTAGTAGTGCGAGTTGTGGGTGTTGTCCGAGAAGCAGTCGTGCTCCTCCTCCGGATCGTGCAGCAGGAGGCCGAGCTGCATGCGTTCGCCCGCGAGCTCGCCGTAGGAGAGGCTGCCCATGCCGATCAGGATGGCGGCGATGCCGTTCGCCGGATCCGCCTCGCTGAGCGTGGTGCGGGCAGCGCCGTCCTCGCCCCAGAGCGCCACCATGTCGGCGAGGTCGGCCACGAGGAGCTCGCTCGCCGCCTCCAGATAGGCGCCGCGCCGGTCGCAATTGCCGCCGGTGCAGGCGTCGCCCTGGGCGTAGTCGGTCCAGGGCCGCTCGCCGGCGCCCGGACCCGTGCCGTTCAGGTCCTGGCCCCAGAGCAGGAACTCGATGGCGTGGTAGCCGGTGCTGACATTGGCCTCGATCGCGTCGATCTCGTGCAGCGAGCGGATGAGGCCGCCGTCGATGACCGTGGCGTCGATGTCCTGCCCGCCCACGTGGAGCTTGGGGTCGGCGATGATGTTGGCGGTGTACCAGGCATTGCTGTCGCTCGAATCGCCGTAGAGGTCGCCGTCGACATAGTCGATCAGCCCCTCGTCGAGCGGCCAGGCATTGACCCTGCCTTCCCATTCGTCGACCAGCACGTTGCCGAAGCGAAAGACCTCCGTCTGCTGATACGGGACGCGCGCCGCCAGCCAGGCCTGCCGGACGGCATTCAGTCCCTCGGCCGATGGGGCCGCGAGGAAGTCGCGGATCGCCTTGTTTAGGGACTCGGCCGTGGCCAGCGAATCGGCGTAGCCCGCAAGGGCGATGTCGGCATAGTTCGAGACGACCGCCGCAGGCTCGACCGCCCCGGCCGCGCCGGGGGCCAGTGTCGCGAGCGCCGCGAGGGCGACGAGAGCGGCCTTTGGCCGAAGCGGCGGATCGATCCGGGACAGCATGGGCAATCATCTCCAGTGGCTCGGGCGCGGCATTCTCCGATCCCTGCGCTAGCCGCAGGTGGCCCATGCTGCAATCGGGGAAGGGCTTCTCTGGAACTGGAAAAGATCGAAGGTGTGACGTACCGCTCCGCGCCGCTCAATCCGGTATATCGATGAGGATGCGCCCCTGCTCGACTTTCACCGGGAAGATGCGGAGGGCGGCGCGGGCCTGTGCTCCTCCAAAGTCGCCCGTGCGGTAGTCGAAGCGGCGATCGTGCTTGGGGCATTCGATGGTGTGGCCCATGACGAGGCCGTCGCCGAGATGCGGCCTTCTCGTGGGTGCAGAGGCCAAGGGTCGCGAAACGGCCGTCCTCGGCCGAGCGGTGGACGGCAGAGGTGCGGCCGGCATGGTCGAAGCGGATGGCATCCTCGAGTTCGATCGCATCGGCACGGCCGACCTCAGTCCCGGGCATGGCAGGTCTCACGTCGAGGGTGTGCGAGGCATCGAAGCGCAAGTGCGGGGCGGCGTAGCTCGCCAGATGCTCGCAAGCGGCGGCCCCGGCTGGTAGCAAGCGCAAAAGACCAAGCTCAGCCGGTGGATCCCGAATGGCACGCGCCAGTCTTCGCACCTTGTTCTATCATCAACTCGATCCGCTCGGCCGGCGCGCGCACGGGCTCGCACCCGGCAACATGCTGGTCGCGGGCCTGATCCTCGGCTCCTGCGTGGTGGCGGTGCTGGAGACCGAGCCGCGTCTCTATCTGGACCATGGCGCCATATTCGCCGGTCTCGAATGGGTGTTCGCGACGCTCTTTCTGATCGAGTACGGCATGCGGCTCTGGATTGCGCCGGAGAGCGGCCGCTATGGAGAAGGCTGGCGCGCGGTCTTGCGCTATGCGGCGACCCCGGTGGCCCTTCTCGATCTCCTGGCGATCCTGCCCGTGTTCCTCCTCTTCGTCGGCACAGGGACGCCGCTCCTGCGGCTGGTCCGCCTGCTGCGGCTCTTGCGCCTCGCCCGGCTCGGGCCGTTCTCACACGCCCTGCACGACATGCTCGACGCGCTCATGCTGCGCAGCTACGAGCTCGGGCTCAGCCTGGTCATGGGCTTCCTCCTCCTCCTCGTAAGCTCGACCCTGCTCTATCTCTGCGAGGCGGACGTCCAGCCTCAAGATTTCGGCTCCATTCCGCGGGCGATGTGGTGGTCGGTGGCGACGCTGACCACGGTGGGCTACGGCGACGCCATCCCGGTAACGGTTCTCGGCCGCATCTTCGCCGGGTTCACGGCGGTCGCCGGCATCGTCCTGATAGCGCTCCCGGCCGGCATCCTCGCCGCTGCCTTCAGCGACGTGCAGCAGCGCCGCCGCGCCAACCCGGATCGCCGCCGCTGAGCGCCGTCCGGACCCGCGCAAAGCCTTTGACAAGGCGGGACCGGCGAACTAGAAGCGCGACATCGGCCGGGAGCTTTTCCGGCCGCGTCGCCTTCGCGCGGGAATATGCTGCCGGCGCCGGAAGGCTTTGTCCTCACACCGCTTCTGCAAATCGGGGCCGATGACCAAGCGTATCCAGGCTAAGTCCAAGATCTGCCGCCGCCTCGGCGTGAATCTCTGGGGCCGCACCAAGAGCCCTCTCGCCCGCCGCGACTACGGTCCAGGCGAGCACGGGCAGAAGCGGCGCAAGATGTCCGACTTCGCCAACCAGCTCGCCGCCAAGCAGAAGCTGAAGAAATACTACGCCAACATGAGCGAGCGGCAGTTCCACAACGCCTACCAGGAGGCCAGCAAGACGCGGGGCGACACGGCGGAGAACCTGATCGGCCTGCTCGAGCGGCGCCTCGATATCACGCTCTTCCGCTTCAACTTCGTCCCCACCATCTTCGCCGCCCGGCAGTTCATCAACCACGGCCACGTGAAAGTGAACGGCAAGCGGGTGGACATCCCCTCCTACCGCCTGCGCGAGGGCGACATCGTCGAGCTACGCGAGAAGGCGCAGAGTATCCCGATGGTGCTGGAGGCCGTGGCCCGTCCCGAGCGCGAGGTGCCGGAATATCTCGCCGTCGACACCAAGGCGCTCAAGGGCCAGTTCGTCCGCATCCCCAAGCTGGCCGACGTGCCCTATCCCGTGCAGATGGAGCCGAATCTCGTCATCGAATACTACTCACGCTGACGAACTAGAGGTGCTGCGGTGGGCGAGGGCGAGAATGCCCTTGCTCCAGACACGCCGCACGCTTCTCCTCGCTTTCGGAACCTACCTTCTTGCCGGTGCGGCGCGGGCGGATTGCGCCGCCGTCCAAGCCCGCGACTCCGCCTATGTCATGCGCGGGGGTGGAGTCGCCTTTGCCGATCTCCGGCTGAGCATTCGTTGCGCGAACGGCGTGGCCCGGGTCGAGATGACGATGCGCAATCGCGGTCTCGCCGCCTTCATCACGGGCGATCACCGCACCGATCTCGTGGCGGAGGTCGAGGTCGGCGACGGTGCGCCGCGGCCCCTGCGCTTCAGCGCCCTTTACACCAAGCCGGATCGGACGCGGGAGACCGAGCTCACCTTCGCGGCCGACGGCAGCCTCGCGAACCTGGTGGTTCGCCATCGCGGCCGCGAGCGCGAGAGCCCGGTGCCACCCGAGCTGCGCGATCCTTCGATCGATCCTTTGGCGGCACTGCTCAGGCTCAGCGACTGGTTGGCCCGCGAGCCCGATCCCGATGCTTCCCTGGTCTTGCCGGTCTTCGACGGCCGCAAGCGCGCCGACCTCGAGACGGTCTATCGCGACCGCACGAGGGTGGTGGTCGCGGGCACCGAGCGAGAGGCCTATCATCTGACTGCAGCCCTATTTGGCCTCTCCGGCTTCGAGGAAGGCGACATGCTGGTCACGATGCCGGGTCAGCCCCCCATCTGGATCGACGCCTTTGCCAGCATCGAGCCCATGCCGATCCCGCTCCTGGTCCGCTCGAGGAATGGCGGAATGGAGAGCTCGATCGAGTTGGTGAGCGAGAAGGGCGAGTAGCATGTGCCGGGGGATCCGTGCCGGGACAGGCATTGCGCCAGCATCATCATCCGCGAAGCGATTCGGGCGGCCGCGGTGAGCCACGCCTGATCCGGACCGGGGTCCGGGCTACGCCAGTGTCGTCGAGGCGCCGAGCTGCCGGATGATGGCGTCCGCGACTTCATTGGGCGGTGCTCCGATATCGACGATGATGGGCTCTTCGTCGGGACCGGGGGCTTCGAGCGTGTCGTATTGGCTTTGCAGCAGGTCGGCGGGCATGAAATGGCCTTTGCGCCGCGACAGCCGTTCGGCAATGAGATCGTATGCGCCGCGCAGGTACACCAACCGCACTTCGGGCCGCTGGCCGATCACCGTTTCACGGTAGGCTCGCTTGAGCGCGGAACAGGTGACGATACCCGGCTGTCCGCCGGCGCGTTGATCGTCGATCCAGCCGGCCACCGCCTCGAGCCACGGTTTGCGGTCGTCGTCGGTCAGCGGAATGCCGGAATGCATCTTGGCGCGATTCTCGCTCGGATGGAGATCGTCGCCCTCCTTGAATGGCCAGCCGAGCCGTGCTGCCAGTTCCCGGGCGATGGTCGATTTGCCCGAGCCGGAGACTCCCATGATCACCAGGACCGGCGGAGTGCCGCGATGGGCGCGCGGGCTGTCGAGACGATGAACCCCATTCGCATCGGCCACGAAAACCGGATCGGCGCGGCCGATGAAGAGCCCGCATTCGACGACGCCGACGATCTTCCGGATGCGCTCCTCCAGCCGCGCCGGATCGGCAATGGAATCGAAGCGACAATCGAGGATGCGGTTACCGTTCTCGGTGACGAGAGATGCATTCTCGTCAGTGCGGCGCCGGGCCACGCTGGCGCCGTGGGCTTCGAGTGTGGCCTGCGTCGCCTCCAACCCGAATTCGACGACCTCGACCGGGACGGGCGCGTCCGTGCCGAGCCTGTCCACCAGCCTGGCGCCATCGACGGCGATGGCAAGGCGCTGGCTGTTGGCGGCGACGATCTTCTCGTGCAGGAGCGCGCCGTCCAGACCCTTGATGAGGTTGAGCGTGCCGCGCTCCACCTCGTCGGCCCCGGCAATGACGAGGTCGATCCGCCGGTGCTCGGCGAAGGAGGCGAGGGGGATGCCGGCCTCCCTCGCCAGCGCTGCCGTGCGCTTCGAGGTAGCGATGCCGGCAAAACGCAGGCCCTGCCGATGCCGCCGGGCCAGCGCCTCGATCGCGAAAGCCGCCGCTTGGCCGGTGCCGAGCCCGACCGTCATCCCGTCTTGGACGAGCTCGACCGCCGCTTTTGCCGCCGCGCGCTCGAGGGCATTGCGATTCCCCTCAGCCGGCGGCTGCGCGGCGCTCATGGCTGCACCTCCGCCGCAGCGGCACCTGTCCCTTCCTCCGGTCGGGAAAAGCTCGCGAACAGGGGCGATCGCGCGATAATGATCGACATCTCCCTAGACCTCGCCCGCAGCAGCACGATCGACGAACCAGACCAGCTCGCCCACGGGTCTGACCCGGGCAGCCGGCACACGGCTTCCGCCGGCACGGATGGCACGCAGAATGTTCGCCTTGCCGCTGCCGGCCACCATAAACGCGACGCGGCGACTGCTTTCGATCGTTGGATAGGTCAGGGTGATACGGATTTCGGGCCGGCCATGCGGCACGGCGGCGACCCATCGTTCATGCTCGTCGAGCACCGGCTCGTTCGGCAGCAGCGACGCGGTATGGCCATCCTCGCCGATGCCGAGCAGAGTGATATCGAAAAGAGGCCTTGCCGAATCCAGAACGGCGCCGCCATAGGCTCGTTGAAGGGTACGTGCATAGCGCGCAGCCGCCGCATCGGGAGCGCCGGAGGTGGGAATGGGAAAAATGTTCTCCGGCGGCACGGGTGCCTTGTCCAGCATCGCCTCGCGCGCCAGGCGATAGTTGCTGTCGGGGTGATCGTGGGGAACCAGGCGCTCGTCGCCCCAGTACCAGAAGACGCGCTGCCACGGGAACCGGCTGCTGAAGTCATTGGAAGCGAGAAGCGCGTAGAACGCCTTCGGGGTCGAGCCTCCGGATAGCGAAATCCTAAACGGGTGGTCCGCGGCAAGGGCCGCGCCGGTCATCCATTCCGCCACGTGGCGCGCCAGGGCAGGGGGGTCCGGGAGGATTTCGATGCGCCCGCTGAATTCCGGCACGTGCCTTTTCCTCACTCGTTCAGGATGAAACGCTCGATGGCTTTGGCGAAGCCTTCGTCATTGTAGGAATCGGTCGCGACACTGGCCTGCTTCTTGACCTCTTCCGAAGCGTTGCCCATGGCGATGCTCAGTCCCGAGCGCTCGAACATGAGGACGTCGTTCGGCTGGTCACCGATGGTGGCGATTTCGGCCGTCGGAATGTTCAGGTGACGCGAGAGATAATCGACGACCGTGCCCTTGTTGGCGTCCTTGTGCGTCAAATCGAGATAGTAGGGTTGTGAGCGGCTGACAGTCGCGCGCTTGCCGAGAGCCGCATGGGCAGCGGTCTCGCAGTCTTTCACCCGGTCATGATCGTCGCTGATGCCGACGATCTTGGCAACATGGTCGAGCTTGCCGTCGAAATTCGCCACCACCTTGGCGTCGAACTTCACGGTCCATGCTTCACGGGCGACATGCGGAGCGTCCGGTTTGGTGATCAGCCAGTCGTTGCCGCGATAGACCCAGGCGTCCAGGTCATGCGCATGAATGAGCTCGAGCGCCTTGGCTGCGACCTCGGCGGGCAGCGTCTTCTGCTCGAGGATGGTGAGATCCGGTTTTACGAAGAGCCCGCCGTTGAACCCTGCGATCGGCGTGTCGAGCTGGAGCGGATCCAGCAGCATGGTCATGCCACGCGGCGGCCTGCCGCTGGTGATGGCAAACCCGATTCCCGCGGCGCGAAGGTCCGCCACCGCCGCCCGGGCGCGGTCGGTTAGCACCTTGTCCTCGGTGACGAGCGTGCCGTCCACATCGGCCAGCACCAGCGAAATCTTCCTTCTCACGGCCATCGGGTCGTTGCCTCCCTCAGGTCAGAGGCCGCCATGAGCGGCCGTCGCGCGCCAGCAGCTCATCAGCCTCGGCCGGACCGTCGGAGCCTGCCGCGTAGTTGGGGAATCCCTTTGGCGCAGTGTTGCCCCAGAGCTCGAGGATGGGCTGCACCGCCTGCCATCCCGCCTCGATGTTGTCGGCGCGCTGGAACAGCGTCGCGTCCCCGATCATGCAGTCGTAGATGAGAGTCTCGTAGCCGGTGCTGGGTGTCATGTCGAAATACGCTCTGTAGGCGAAATCCATGTCCACCGTGTCGAGCTTGACGGTAGGCCCCGGCCGCTTGGCGGCGAACTCCAGCGCCACGCCCTCGTCGGGTTGAATGCGCAACACCATCCAGTTCGGATGCATCCGCTCCACGTCGGTGCCGCGGAACAGGCTGTAGGGTGCCTGATGGAAGCGGATTGCGATCTCGGTCTGGCGGCTTTTCAGATATTTGCCGGTCCGGAGATAGAAGGGCACTCCGGCCCAGCGCCAGTTGTCGATCTCCAGCTTCCAGGCGATGTAGGTTTCAATCGTCGAATCGGCGGCGACATCGGGCTCGTGGCGATACGCCCGGACCGGTTTGCCCAGGACGGTGCCCGCGTCGTACTGGCCGCGCACGGCATCGGCCAGCGCCTGATCTGGACCGAAGGGGCGGATCGCCTCGATCACCTCGGCCTTCTTGTCGCGCACGGCGTCGGCATCGAAGGAAATCGGCGGCTCCATCGCCGTCATCGCCAGAAGCTGGAACATGTGGTTTGGCACCATATCGCGCAGCGCGCCGGTCCTTTCGTAGAACTTGCCCCGATGCTCGACGCCCACGGTTTCCGCCGCCGTGATCTGAACGTGGTCGATGTGCTGGCGATTCCACAATGGCTCGAACAGGCCATTGGCGAAGCGAAGCGCCATGATGTTCTGCACCGTCTCCTTGCCGAGGAAGTGGTCCATCCGGTAGATCTGGCTTTCGCGCAAGGTCTCGAGAATTTGGGCGTTGAGCTCGCGCGCCGACGGCAGATCGTGGCCGAAAGGCTTTTCGATGACCACGCGCCGCCAGCACCCGCCGTCCTCATTCGTCAGGCCCGACGCGCCGAGGCCGGCCACGGCCTGGGCGAAGAACCGGTCCGCGATGGCGAGATAGAAAAGGACGTTGCCCGCGGTGCCCGCCGTCTTCTCGAGCTCTGCCAGATGCGCGTCCAGCCGGTGGTACATCGCGGGATCGGTCAGATCGCCCTGGACATAGCTCATACGATCCTCGAGCCAGCGCCAGGCATCCGCCTCGATATGGTCGGCTTCGAATTCGCCACCGCCCTGGGCAACGAATTGCTCCATCGTCGCCCTCAGACCATCGGCCCAGTCCTCGGCGGAGGTCTCGGCCAGATCGAGACCGACGAGCTGGAACGCCTCCGGCAGGCGGCCGGCGTTTACCAGGTTGTAGAGCGCCGGCACGATCAACCGCTTGGTCAGATCACCAGCTGCGCCGAAGATCACCATCGCACAGGGCGGCGCAGCGACTACGCTGTCGCCAGTGCTGCGCGTCGGGTTCTGCTTTCGGCCTGCCATGAGCTCCACCTGTCCCGTTACGTTTTTTCCACTAGCGGCCCTGTCGGTTCCCAGGGCCCCGTCAGCCTCGGCCCAGAACTTCCTTTGCCGTGGCGACGACCCGATCGGGTGCGAACCCATATCTCTTCAACAGCTCCTTCAGCGGGGCGGAGGCGCCGAAGGTCGTCATGCCGATGACCTTTCCGGCAGGACCGACATAGCGTTCCCAGCCGAGGACCGATCCCTGCTCGATGGCGACCCGCGCCGTGATGCTCGCTGGCAGCACCTCCTCGCGATACGCGGCCGGCTGCTGTTCGAAGAGGTCCCAGGACGGCATCGAGACGACTCGCGGGCGAATGCCCTCGGCCGCCAGCGTCTCGTACGCCTCGATGGCCAGCGCCACCTCGCTGCCGGACGCGATCAGGATGACCTCGGGCGAGCCGTCCGTTGGGTCGGCCATGACATAGGCGCCGCGTGAAAGCCCGGCCGCCGGTGCGTATTTCTGGCGGTCGAAGGTCGGCACGGCCTGGCGCGACAGGAAGATGGCCGCCGGCTGATGGCGAAGCTGGAGGACATGGCGATAGGCCTCGACGATCTCGTTGGCATCGGCCGGACGCAGCACCATCAGGTGCGGCATGGCACGCAGCGAAATCAGTTGTTCCACCGGCTGGTGCGTCGGCCCGTCCTCGCCGTCGCCCATGGCGTCATGCGTCAGCACCAGGATCGTCGGCAGCTCCATCAGTGCCGCGAGCCGGATCGCCGGCCGGGCGTAGTCGGTGAAGATGGCGAAGGTCGCACCGAAGGCCCTCAGCTTCGACAGCGCCAGACCGTTGACGATTGCGGTCATGGCGTGCTCGCGAATCCCGAAATGCAGGTTCCGCCCTCTGGGCGTTGCAGCCTCGAAGTCGCCCGCCCCGTCGAACTTGAGCGTGGTGCGGTTGGACGAACCCAGATCGCCCGAGCCGCCGATCATCCATGGAATGTTCTTCGCCAGCGCGTTCAGGACTTGGCCCGAGGCGTCGCGTCCGGCGATGCCCTTGGCGTCCGCCGGGAAGCTCGGTAGATCGCGATCCCAGCCATCGGGCAACTCGCGCTTTTGCATCTGGTCGATTTCCCGGGCGAGATCGGGGAACTTTTTGGCGTAGGCGGCGAACAGGGCTTCCCAATCCGCACGTGCCTTGGCGCCGCGCTTGCCGACCCCGGCTTCAAAATGCTCGCGCACGCCCGCGGGAACCAGGAACTGCGCATCCTCGGGCCAGCCATAGGCGCGCTTGGTCAGCCGGACCTCCTCGTCGCCGAGCGCCTCGCCGTGGGCCGCCGCCGTGTCGGCCTTGTGCGGGGAGCCGTAACCGATATGCGTGTCGAGGATGATCAAAGTGGGCCGGCTCCGCGTTTCGCGGAAGATGCCGAGCGCATCCTCGATTCGGGCCAAGTCATTGGCATCGCCCACGCGCAGCACGTTCCAGCGATAGGCCTGAAAGCGTGCGGCGACGTCCTCGCTGAAGGCGAGGCTCGTGTTGCCCTCGATGGTGATGTGATTGTTGTCGTAGATCCAGCACAGATCGTCGAGGCGCAGATGTCCGGCCAGCGAGGCGGCCTCGGACGAGACGCCCTCCATCAGGTCCCCATCACTGCAGATCACGTAGATGTCGTAGTCGAAGATCTCGAAACCCGCGCGATTGTAGCGGCTGGCGAGCCATTTGCGGGCCATCGCCATGCCGACGCTGGTGGCGACCCCCTGGCCCAGCGGGCCGGTCGTGGTCTCGACGCCGGAGGTCCATCGATATTCCGGATGCCCTGGTGCCTTGCTGCCGAATTGCCGGAAACTCCGGATGGCGTCGAGGCTCACGGCAGGCTCGCCCGTCACCTCATAGTCAGCATCGACGGCTTGGGTTCCGGTCAGGTGCAGCACCGACCAGAGCAGCATCGAGGCATGGCCGTTCGACAGGACGAAGCGATCGCGGTTCGGCCAGATCGGGTCCGTGGGATCGAAGCGCATGACGCGGTTCCATAGCGTGTAGGCCAGCGGCGCCAGCGCCATGGGTGCGCCGGGATGACCCGACCTCGCCTTCTCGACCGCGTCGATCGAGAGGGTGCGGATGGTGTTAATCGCAAGTTGATCGAGATCGGCCCCGGTCATGCCTTCCAGCTCCTTCCTGTCGAAGCGAACGCTCCGCTATTTCGCAGCCGGCTTCTCCAGATGTCCGCCGAACCCGTAACGCATGGCCGAGAGCACCTTGTTCGCGAATTCCGCCTCGCCACGGGAGGCGAAGCGCTCGTAGAGCGCCGCAGACAGGACGTGGGCCGGCACACCCTCGTCGATGGCGGCCCTGATGGTCCATCGGCCCTCGCCGGAATCCGAGACCCGGCCCGAGAATTCCTCGAGCGAGGGATCGGCCGCCAATGCCGTCGCGGTCAGATCGAGCAGCCACGACGTGATCACGCTGCCCCGCCGCCAGACTTCCGTGATCTCCGGCAGATCGAGATCGAACCGGTAGAGCTCGGGATCCCGCAGCGGCGTTGTTTCCGCGTCGGGCGTGTCGGCATGCTTGCCGATATTGGCGTTCCTGAGAATGTTCAGGCCTTCCGCGTAGGCGGCCATCAAACCGTATTCGATCCCGTTGTGCACCATCTTCACGAAATGCCCGGCACCGTTCGGACCGCAGTGCAGATAGCCCCGGTCGGCGGTGGACCCCGAATCCTCACGCCCGGGAGTGGGCGGGATGTCTCCTCGGCCGGGCGCGAGGCTGGCGAAGACGGGATCGAGATGCCTGACCGCGTCTTTCTCGCCGCCGATCATCATACAATAGCCGCGCTTCAGGCCCCAGACGCCGCCGCTGGTGCCGACATCGAGGTAATGAATGCCCTTCGCAGACAACGCGTGGGCACGGCGAATGTCATCGACATAATAGGAATTGCCGCCGTCGATCAGGATGTCGTCGGTATCGAGATGAGGCAGGAGATCAGCGATTGCCTTGTCGACCGCGCCCGCCGGCACCATGAGCCAGACGGTTCGAGGTTTGGTGAGCCGTTTTGCGAGCTCCGCCAGAGACTCAGTGCCCTTCGCCCCCTCCTTCGCGATTTCCGCGACGGTGTCGGCGGACCGGTCAAAAACCACGCATTCATGCCCGCCCTCGAGCAGACGGCGAACCATGTTCGCCCCCATCCGGCCGAGGCCGATCATTCCGAGTTGCACGGCGAGATCCCTTCCTTCGGTTTCGGGGCGATACCCGACGAGCGGCTCGTCCCTCGCAGCATCAGTCCAGACCTTTTGCCTTGCGGTAGCGCCGGATCAGCGCATCGGTCGAGCTGTCATGGTCCAAACGCGCCAGGCTCTCCCGCTCGAGTTGCGGAATGATCTTCTGCGCGAGCGCCTTGCCGAGCTCGACACCCCATTGATCGAAGGAATCGATCTGCCAGATCGTGCCTTGGGTGAAGACGCTGTGCTCGTAGAGTGCCACGAGCTTGCCGAGTGTCTTCGGTGTCAGCCGGTCGAGGAGGAGAGTGCTAGATGGGCGGTTGCCTTCGAACGAGCGATGCGGAACCAGCCAGTCCGGCGTGCCTTCGGCTTTGACCTGATCGGCGGTCTTGCCGAAGGCCAGCGCCTCGCTTTGCGCGATCACGTTGGCGATCAGGATGTCGTGGTGCCGACCGAGGGGGTTCAGGGTCTCGGTGAAGGCGATGAAGTCGCACGGGATCAACCGCGTTCCCTGATGGATGAGCTGATAGAACGAATGCTGGCCGTTGGTCCCCGGTTCGCCCCAGTAGATCGGCCCGGTGTCGTAGTCGACCGAGGCACCGTCCAGGGTAACATGCTTGCCGTTGCTCTCCATCGTCAATTGCTGAAGATAGGCAGGGAACCGCTTCAGGTACTGCTCATAAGGTAAAACGGCGGCCGTTTGCGTGCCGAAGAAGTTGGTGTACCAGATGCCGAGAAGGCCGAGGATCACCGGCAGGTTCCGCTCGAAGGGGGCGGTGCGGAAGTGCTGGTCCATCTCGTGGAAGCCGTCCAGCATGGCGCGGAAATTGTCCGAACCGACCGCAATCATGGTCGAGAGCCCGATGGCCGAATCCATCGAATAGCGGCCGCCGACCCAGTCCCAGAAGCCGAACATGTTGGCGGTGTCGATGCCGAACTTCTCGACCTCGGTCGCGTTGGTCGAGACGGCGGCGAAATGCCTGGCGATCGCCGCCTCGTCCCCGTCCAGCCCCGCGAGAAGCCAGTCGCGCGCGGTATGGGCGTTGGTCATCGTCTCGAGCGTGGTGAAGGTCTTGGACGAGACGATGAAGAGCGTCTCGGCCGGATCGAGTCCGTGCGCCGCCTCGGCGAAATCAGTGCCGTCGACATTCGAGACAAAGCGGAAGGTCAGGTCGCGATCACTGTAGAAGCGAAGCGCCTCGTAGGCCATTACCGGCCCGAGATCCGAGCCGCCGATGCCGATATTGATGACGTTCTTGATGTTCTTGCCGGTGCGGCCCTTCCATTCGCCGCTGCGGATCCGGTCGCTGAACGCTGCCATCCGGTCCAGCACCTCGTGCACGTCCGGCACGACGTTCCGGCCGTCGTGCATTATTTCTGCGCCCTTTGGCGCGCGCAGGGCGACATGCAGCACCGCACGGTCTTCGGTAACGTTGATTGCGTCACCTCGAAACATCGCGTCGATCCGCTCGCGCAAGCCGCATTCGTCAGCCAGTCGAACCAGCAAGGGCAGCGTGTCGACGGTGATCCGGTTCTTCGAATAGTCGAGATAAACGCCGGCAGCCTCGGCAGAGAGACGCTCGCCACGTTCGACATCTTCGACGAAAAGCTGGCGAAGATGCAGTTCCTTCACCTCGGCATGGTGGCGTTGCAGTGCCGCCCATGCCGGACGCCCACGCAACGCGGCGGATGTCGCGGGCTTTCCGTTATGTTGGGCCATTCGGCTCATCCCGCCTTGCGGATGGCTGCGCGCTTGGAATCGATGCTGGCCATCAGATCGTTCCAGGATTTGGCGAAGGCGGATGCGCCCTCGTCCTGGAGCCGCGCCGCCAGCGCGCCGATGTCGACGTCGGCCTCGGCGAAGTGGTTCAGGACGGTTTCGCAATCGCCGCCGTCCAATGCCATGGCGCCATCGACCGTACCGTGATCGCCGAAGGCGTGCAGGGTGGCTTCCGGCATGGTGTTGATGGTCAGCGGTGCGGCCAGTGCCCGGATATAGAGGGTATCGGACGCTTTGGGATCCTTTGTCCCGGTGCTGGCCCAGAGGAGTCGCTGGGGCCTCGCGCCGAAATTGGCGGCGCGCTGAACGCGCGGCGAGGCCAGGAACTCCTGATAGGCCTTGTAGGTGCGCCCGGCTATGGCAATACCGAGCCGGTCGGCCATGTCGGCCGGAACCTGGTCCTTCACCGCGACGTCCCAGCGACTGATGAAGATGGACGCGACTGAAGCGACTGCGGGGTTCAGCCCGGACTCGATGCGACGCTCGACGCCGCGAAGCCAAGCCTCTGCCGCCGCGACGTAGTGCTCGCGCGAGAAGAGCAGCGTCACATTGACCGGGACGCCGGCGAAAATGGCTTCCTCGATTGCCGGCAGACCTTCCTTCGTGCCGGGGATCTTGATGAAGAGATTGGGCTTTCCGCTGCGCGCATGCAGATCCTTGGCGGCGGCAATGGTCTTTTCGGTTTCGTGCGCGAGAAGTGGCGAAACCTCCAGCGAGACCCAGCCATCCACCCCGTCGGTGCGGTCGAAAACCGGCTCAAAGGCGTCAGCAGCGAGGCCGAGATCGGCGACCGCCAGGTCGAACAGCAAATCCTCGGCCGACTTGCCGGACGAGGAGAGATGTCTGATATCCTCGTCATAGCCAGTGCTGTTGCCGATCGCGTGTCCGAGAATCGTGGGGTTGGAGGTGAGCCCGGTGACCGACCAGTCATCAATATAACTCTTAAGTGTCCCGCTGCTTAAAAGTTCGCGCGTGAAGCTGTCGAGCCACAGGCTCTGCCCAAGATCGTGAAGCTCTCGCGTCGGTTTCATCTTGATCTCCTGTTCGCGCTCGCAAAAAGAGGTGTGGTCCGATTCGGTTGCCACAGCCTGATCAGGCGGCGCGGGTTGCAGCGTCGCTAATGGCGGTACCATTGGTCAACTTGATGCCATTGACGACTCTTGGCAACTGATTGGTGCCCTTCGGCCGGCGTCCTTTTCGTGAGGCGGCGCAAACCGGGTGGAGCCATCGGCTCTGCCACGCTCGCCGGAAGTGCACAACGCCGCTCCCCGCCTCCGCCGGCCGAGCCGGCTGGCGGAAGAAGCGGGTTTGCCCGGTCCCCTCATTCACGGCGCATTCCTCGTTCCGGAGACCATTGCAAGCCTCGACACCCGCAACGATACACCGCCTCCTCGACCCCCATCACCCGGTTTTCGGCATGGCTGCCATGCCGATGCCAACCGCCGGCTCGGGGGGCGGGGAAGGAGGAGGGAGCCGATCGGACTTGACCCCGACGGCTTATGGAGCGACCTACGGGTGCTAAATGAACGATGGATCATGACAAAGCTCATCGTCTTCGACTGCGACGGCACGCTGGTCGACAGCCAAGCGGTCATCGTCGCCTGCGCCCAGGACGCCTTCGCCGCTGTCGGCCTCGCCGCCCCTTCGCCCGAGGAGGTTCGGCACATCGTCGGGGTTTCACTGGAGCCGGCCATGCGGATGCTGCTCGGCTACGACGATCCGGTTCTGGGAGCCCGCATTGCCGATGCCTATCGAGAGGCTTTTCTGGTCCGCTGTGCCTTGCCGGACCACGAGGAGCCCCTGTTCGAGGGCGTGATCGAGACGCTGGAGGCCCTGGCGGCACGCGGGATGGTGATGGGGGTCGCTACCGGCAAGACGATGCGCGGTCTCGTCCGGATCCTCGAGCGACACGCGCTGACACGCTACTTCGTCACGCTGCAAACGGCGGATCTCCATCCTTCGAAGCCTCACCCGTCCATGCTCGAAGCGGCGATGCGCGAGACGGGTGCCACCATCGACGCCACCTGGATCGTCGGCGACACCACCTGGGACATCGAGATGGGGCGTCTCGCCGGCTGCCATGCCATCGGCGTCGGCTATGGCAACCACCCTGGCGAGGCGCTGCGCACCGCCGGTGCCGCACATGTCATCGACCGGGTGGCCGACCTGCTCGACCTTGTATGAAGCGCTTCTTCACCACCGCCACCACTAGCCGCGACCACGGCGGCCACACGGTGCTCCTGGATCGACGGCCGATCCACACTCCCGGCAGACGCCTCCTGGTCCTGCCGACCGCGGCGCTGGCACGGCTCGTGGCCGGCGAATGGTCGGCGCAGGGCGAGACCATTCATCCGGATACCATGGGGGTGACCCGGCTCGTCACTACCGTGACCGACCGGCTGCCCGAGCGTCGCGACGACGCGGTTGCGGAAATCCTCGGCTACGCCGAGGCTGATCTTCTCTGCTATCGTGCCGCTTCGCCGGCTGTGCTCGCCGAGCGGCAGGCGGCGGCCTGGCAGCCTTGGCTCGACTGGGCCGCAAGGCGCATGCGTGCGCCCTTGCGGGTGACCGCGGACATCGACCCGCTGCCGCAACCCCCCGCGTCGCTGGAAGCGCTCGGACAGATCACGCGTCGGCTCGACGACTGGCACCTCATCGGCTTGCACGCGACGACCCGCCTGACCGGCTCGATCGTGCTCGGTCTCGCCCTCCTTGAGGGCGAGCTCGGCTCGAAGGTGGCGTTCGATCTTGCGCTTCTGGACGAGCTCTTCGAGATCGAGCGCTGGGGTCTCGAAGCCGAGCAGGAGAGGCGTCAAGCGGCGTTCCGTTCGGACCTAACGGCCGCGGAAGCCTACTGTCGAGCGCTTTCCTGAGCGCTCCGGCCGGCCGGACAGGGCGCGGAACGGCCGCCAGCACGCGAAGTCGCGGTCATGACGGGCTTTTCTCGACCAGCGGGACGAAGGCGACGCCGATCGTCCGTCGCTCCCTGAGGTGGCCATCCTCGTCCTTGTCGATGACCACGAGCGTCTGCTGCCAGGGGCCATTCCCCACCGGGATGACCAGCCGCCCGTTCGATGCGAGCTGGCCGGTGAGCGCCTCGGGCACGCGCTCGGGTGCTGCCGTCACAATGATGCGATCGAAGGGTGCCCGCTCCTCGAAGCCGAGGCGGCCGTCGCCTTCATGGACGCGCACATGCTTATGGCCCAGCTCCGCCAGCACGGCCCGCGCCCGGACCACCAGCTCCGGCACGACCTCGATCGAGTCGATCTCGCGCGCGAGCTCGGCCAGCACTGCGGTCTGATAACCGCAGCCGGTACCCACCTCGAGCACCCGGTGATGCGCCTGCAGGTCGAGCAGATCGGTCATCAACGCGACGATGAAGGGCTGTGAGATGGTCTGGCCATGGCCGATCGGCAGCGGGTGGTCGCCGTAAGCCAGATGGCGGTCGGTTTCAGGCACGAAATTCTCCCGCGGCACCCGGCCGATCGCCGCCATCACGCGGGGATGAATGTGATCGCGACCCAACGTCGCCTGCACCGTCGAAGCGTGCCGATCGATCGTCTCAAGCATCTTTTCAACGGGAACCTTCGTCACGACGAACCTTTCCTGCAACGGACAAACCTGTCTTCCGACAGAGTTCTAGCCTTTTTAGGTTGACTGATCAGACATGAAAGCTTCCCGTTCGATCACGAGTCGGACGGAACTGCCAGGAGGGAGAGACCCTATGACGGAGCGCGAGCCGGCGGACCGCTTGCACCCCAAGGTCAACGAGGCCCTCGATCTCATGGCGCGCGGCCGTCTGGATCGTCGTGCGTTCGTTCGCGTCGCCGCCTTGCTCGGCGTCGCTGCTTCGGCCGCCTACGCCATGGCGGATCTGTCGGCGCCGGCCATGGCGGCCGACGACATGCCCTTTCCGCCCGACGATCCGGATGCGGTAACGGGCGGTGTGCTGACCGTCGCCATGATGGTGCAGCGCATGGACGATCCGGCGGCTTTTAGTTGGACGGAGATGTCGAACCAGGCCCGGCATATCGTCGAGTACTTGGCGATGACCGGACCGGACAATGTGACCCGGCCGATGCTCGCCCGAAGCTGGGAGGCATCGGACGATCTCAAAACCTGGATCTTCCACCTTCGGCCGGGCATCAAGTGGCACAATGGTGACGACTTCGTCGCCGATCATGTGCGGTGGAACATCGAGCGCTGGGTCGATCCTGCCATCGGCTCCTCCAATGTCGGCCTCTCGTCGATCGCGGCGCTGGTCGACGACATCGAAACGGGCGAAAGGGACGACGATGGCACGCCGAAGACCGAGAAGCGGCTTCGGGAGGGGGCGATCGAAATCGTCGACGATCTCACCATCCGCTTCAATGCCAAGCAGCCGGTACTTTCCTTTCCCGAGGACCTCTACAACTACCCGGCAGCCATCCTTCATCCGTCCTTCGAGCCGCCGTTTTCCGACAACCCGATCGGCACGGGCCCCTACAGGCTCGTGGAACTCTCGGTCGGAGATCGCTGCTCGCTCGAGCGCGTGACCGAGATGACCAATGGCAAGCCATTCGTCTACTGGGGAGGCAAGGTCTATCTGGACGGTATCCGCTACTTCAACTTCGATCCCGAGAATCAGCTCGTCGCCTTCGCCGGCGGCGATGTCGACGCGATTTATTCGTTCGGTCATGAGCAATTGGCCTTAGCCGAGGCGTTGGACGGCGAGATACTGCCCGCCCGCACCGCCCAGACCTTGGCCTGCCGGATGCAGGTTGACGTCGCACCCTTCGACAACGTCAAGCTGCGCCAGGCCATGCAGCTCTGCCTCGATCGGGCGCGAATCCGCGAGCTGGTCTTCGGCGAATCCGGCGATGTCGGCGATGACTACCATGTAGCGCCGGTCCATCCCGAATGGTTCCCGCTGCCGCCCCTGGAGCGTGACATCGAGGCGGCCAAGGCGCTGCTCGCGGAAGCCGGCTATCCGGACGGCATCGATCTCACCATCGATGTCGGCAACACCAACGGCATCTGGCAGCAATCGGTCTGCGAGGCGATGCGCGACCAGATGCAGGATGCTGGTATCCGCCTCGGCATCAATGTGATGCCGTCCTCGCGCTACTGGGAGATATGGACCGAGACGCCCTTCGGTGCCACGTCGTGGGCCCACCGCCCGCTCGGCACCATGGTTCTCTCCGTCGGCTACCGCGCCGGCGTGCCCTGGAACGAAAGCCACTACAACAATCCCGAGTTCGAGGCCGCGCTTGACGAGGCCGAGGCCATTCTCGATGTCGAGGCCAGGAAGGAGAAGATGCAGCGCGTCGAGCATATCATGCGCGACGACGCCTTCCTCCTTCTGCCGGTCTGGCAGCCGCTCTACACCATCGCCAAGACCACGGTGCACAACTACCCGGCTCACCCGACGAGCTACCACCAGTTCAACAAGGTCTGGATCGGCTGAGGCGCTACACCCGAGGGTCTCGGCAATGGCGCCAAGGGTTTCGGGAGCAAGCCGCCGCTTCGGGCAGGGCGTGCGGTTATCCCCCCATCCACATGATTCGAGATATCCATAATACGGCATTAGTCGATAAAGAGTACTCCATGCCGATATTATCCAATGGCTGAAGGGATATTTGAGATATCGTTTTTCTTTTGAGTATAGCGAAATGCATGAGGCGATCGCTGGCAAGCACCAGGACTCTATCATGTCGCCGAACGCTGCTGGAGGGCGCGATGACGACCAAATCACCGGCCCGAAGGAACGATGTTTTGTTGGACTTGTCTATTTCGATGATATAGGCGTGATTATCATCTATTTGTGGGAACTCGATATCCTCCCATTCGTTGCCAACGGGGAACCCTGCTGAGTCAAAGCTCGCGACGGAGATGACCGACTGGCGTATCGACTTGAGGCGCATGTCGGGAGGGGCCGACTTCGTGGCGGCTTCCTGATCGATCAGGCCGACAAAGTCCGCGAAGCTCGTCTGTGTTGCATCGAGGATTTTGGAGAGGCTCTCGGTGCTTGGCCAGCGCTGCTTGCCTTCGTGGGTGATCCGTTTGCTCTTGTTGAACGTCGTCGGATCGAGGCCGGCACGCTTGGCCAGACCCGATGGTGTGAGGCCGTTGTGCAGGGCAAGCCGATCGACGCCTCGCCAAATTTGCTCGTGGGTCAACATCCTGCCCGCTCCTCCCGCTCATGGAATAGATGTAAGATTATCTTACTAGATTTCAGGCGTCACTAGGTTTATAATCCAAGGAACGCAACCACTCCGGCACGGACATGATCGTCATCGGCTTTCAGTGCAAAAGCGCTTGGCGGTTGGTCTGGCTCAAGCGCGGATTCCGGCACTGCTTCGCCTACAAGGCGGTGGGCGGTGGCTGGGTCGCCTGCGATCCTCTCGGTCGGGGGCTCGAGCTGGAAGTGGCGAGCGCCATTCCGCCACGGGATCTTATGGCCAGTCTCGCGGCCATCGGCGGCAGCGCCGTCGCCTGTCGTAGCGCGCGTTCGCAAAGTGCGCTGCCGTGGCTGCGGCCGTTCACATGTGTCGAGCTCTGCAAGCGCCTCGTCCGCTGCGCCGGACGCGGCATCGTCACGCCGCGGCAGTTGTTCAGCCACCTTCTGCGAGTGCGAAAGGAGGCTTGACAGTGTCGTATGAGGAATATATACCTATCACATCTGATCCCACGAACGCGGAGCTCTGCATGATCGGATCGTCAATTCCGGCGCTACTCGCGGAGTTCGCGAACGCTCGGGAACGCCGGCTGCCCTGGGAGGCGGTGTGGCGCGATTGTTATGGCTATGCCCTGCCGATGCGGGGGCATGGACTGGGCCAGTCCTTCCAGCCAGGGGCCAACCACGCCGAACGGCTGTTCGATGGCACGGCACCCGATGCGGTGGAGCAGTTGGCGGCCAGCCTCCTCGCGGAGCTGACGCCGCCTTGGTCACGCTGGTTCGGACTCAGGCCGGGTCATGACGTCGATCCGTTGGACGCCGATGCGCTAGCCGCCGTCCTCGATGCCGCCGCCTTGCGCCTTCAGGGTCATTTCGAGCGCTCGAATTTCGCGGTCGAGATCCACCAGTGCTTTCTGGATCTCGTGACGACCGGCACGGCGACACTGCTGTTCGAGGAAGCGTCCATCGGCTCCGCTTCAGCCTTCCAGTTCACGGCCATTCCGGCAGCGGAGATCTACATCGACGGCGACGCGAACGGCGCTATCCGTCGGCATTTCAGATCGACGACCGTCACTCTGGCGCAGCTTCGGGCGAGGTTCGGCGGCTGCCGGCAACTGGATGAGATTCGCCTGCCGCAGGACGACAACCGCGGCACCGACCTCGAGCTTGTCGAGGCGGTGACGAGCATCGGCACGCGTTTCAAGTACCAGGCGATCCTCCCGCCGCAGAAAGGTTCTCTCGAAACCCCCGTCGTTCTGTCCGAGGGCATTTTCGAGCAGTCGCCCTTCCTGACGTTCCGCTGGATGAAGGGTACCAGCGAGCTCTACGGGCGTTCGCCCGTCATGACCGCACTGCCCGACATCAAGACCGCTAACAAGGTGGTCGAGCTCGTTCTCAAGAACGCGTCCATTGCCGTGACGGGCATCTGGCTGGCCGAGGATGATGGTGTGCTGAACCCGGCGAACATTCGATTGGCTCCCGGCAGCATCATCCCGAAGGCCGTTGGCTCGGCCGGTCTGACACCGTTGCAGGCGCCGGGCCGGTTCGACGTCTCCGAGCTGGTCCTGAGCGATCTTCGCACCCGCATCCGGCATACCCTGCTCGCCGACAGGCTCGCACCCGTCAACGACCGTCGCATGACGGCGACAGAGGTGCTGGAGCGGAGCGCCGAGATGACGCGGCTCTTGGGTGCCATCTATGGGCGCCTGCAGACGGAGCTGCTGACGCCGCTGCTGCAGCGGTCCCTGGCCATTCTCCGCCGCCGCGGGGAGGTGCCCGCGGTCGCCCTGGATGGAACGATCGCCGAGATTCTCTACCGGTCGCCGCTTGCGCGCATTCAGGCGCGTGAAGAGGTCCGCAACGTGATCCTGTGGCTCGAGACGGTGGCCAAATTCGGTGGCGATCCAGCGCAGTTTGCCGACCTTGGCCGGACCGCGAGCTGGTTGGCTGAAACCTTGGGCGTGCCGAACAGCCTGCTGAACCGCCCGACCCTATTCGCGGACGGAGAGCACGATGGCCGATCCTGATACTGAATCCGGCTGGTCCTGGTTCAATCCGGCTCAGCCGGTCGCCGCCGGGGACGAGGCTCTGGTCAAGGCGGCGGGCGCCTGTTTTGCCGGCCGCGACGGCGAGCTCCTTCTCCGCCACCTCCGATCGGTCTTTCTCGATCGACGGGTTCCGCCCGATGCGACCGATTCGGTGCTCCGCCACGTCGAGGGGCAGCGGTTCGCCATTGATTATTTGACGCGGTTGGCGCGTCCGAGAGGCTGAAGATGGAAACGAACGATCTGCCGACGAAGCCCGTTCCCTCCCTGCTCGAGCCCGATGGCGACGGCACGGAAATGGCGGAAACCGAAACGTCGTCCCCATCGCCGGCCGTAACGGTCGCGCGGCCGGAGGGTGTTCCAGACAAGTTCTGGGATGCTGAAGCCGGCAATATCAGGACGGACGCCCTTCTTCAGTCCTATCTCGAGCTGGAGCGAAGGCTGGGACGTTCCCTGCCGAAGCCCGAGAACGAAGGTGACGCTGCTGGCATGGGCCGACTCTGGGATGCCCTCGGCCGTCCCAAGGCTCCCGATCAGTACGCCCTGAAATCCCCGCATCCGCTGATCGAGCCGGATCCCGTGCTGAACCAGCGGCTTCACGAGGCCGGGTTCACGCAGCACCAGGCGCAGCTCGTCTACGATCTCGCGGCCGAGCACATCCTGCCGATCGTCGGCGAGGCATCGGCCGAGCTCGAGGCGACGCGTGAGCTCGATCGGCTCAGGGACCATTTCGGCGGCGAGCAGGCGTGGCGCGCCACGGCGGGCCAGATAAGGGCCTATGCCGAGGCCAACCTCCCCGAGGAGGTCAGGAAAGCGCTATCGACGAGCTTCGAAGGCGTGGTGACCCTCCATCAGATGATGCGCAAGGCGGAGCCCGACATCGTGGGCGTCGCCGGCTCGGGTCAGATGGGGACCACCGAGGAGAGCCTGCGCGAGATGATCCGCGATCCCCGCTACTGGCGGGACCGCGATCCGAGTTACGTCAGACGGGTCACGGAAGGCTATCGCAACCTCTTCCCGGACTGACCCTCTGGCCGACGCCGGTGCGGGACAACCATCCCGGCCCCGTCCCGGTGTCAAATCCGTCCGAGCCTGCGGCCCGACCGGGCAACCGCCGGCTCCCCCTCTATCGCGACAACAGAAACCCAAGGTGCGCGATGTCAATTACCATTGATCAGGCGTTCTCGAAGCAGTTCGAGCGCGAGGTACACGAAGCCTACCAGCGACAGGGATCGAAGCTGCGCTCGACCGTGCGCGTGAAGAACGGCGTGCGTGGCAGCTCGACCGTCTTCCAGACGGTCGGCAAGGGGGCTGCGTCCACCAAGGCGAGGCACGGCATGGTGCCCGTCATGAACGTCGATTTCAACGCCGTCGAGGCGACGCTGGTGGACTACTACGCCGGCGAATGGGTCGATCAGCTCGACGAGCTCAAGTCGAACCTGGACGAGCGGCAGGTGCTCGCCAATGCCGGCGCCTTCGCGCTCGGCCGCAAGACCGACGAGCTCATCATCTCCGCCCTCGCCTCCGCCACGCGTGCGGCCGGCGACCCCACCACCGGGCTGACCAAGGACAAGGTGCTCGAGGCGTTCGAGATCCTGGGCACGAGCGACGTCCCCGACGACGGGCAGCGCTATGCGGTGATCGGCTGGAAGCAGTGGTCGGACCTGCTCAACGTCGCCGAGTTCGCCAATGCCGAATTCGTCGGCGACGAGCAGCTTCCGTGGCGCGGAACGCAGGCGAAGGTCTGGCTCGGCACGCTCTGGATGCCGCATTCCGGCCTGACCGAGGCTGGCAATGTGCGAACCTGCTACTGGTTCCACAAGAGTGCGGTGGGCCATGCCATCGGTCAGGACGTGAAGACCGACATCACGTGGCACGGTGACCGCGCCGCACACTTCGTCTCGAACTCGATGTCGCAGGGTGCAGTGCTGATCGACGACTACGGCGTCGTCAAGATGCCCTGCCTGGAGAACTGAAGATGGCCTACTCGTCCAGCAGCCTGAGCGCCATTTCCTATGCCAACGGCTTCACCCTTTGGCACTACAGGACCAACGACCTCGTCGCCGACATCGACAACGCCGGGTACTTCAACGGCGCCAGCAAGATGTTGCGGACCGGCGACTTCATCCTGGTGAACGCAGGGATTGACGACATCGCCACGCACGGCCTCGTCGTGGTTCTGACCACCTCCAACGAGGTCGTGAACGTCAGCAACGTCACCCAGTTCGGTGCCATCGACACCGACTAGCTGACCGGACGACGCGCCCGGTTCGAGCCGCGTCGCGGATCGGTGCCACAAGGCGCCGATCCGCCTTCGCGGCAAGCGTCTGTCGTGAGGCGGAAGCCGGTTCAACAACTGCACACCAGCCAGAAGCGAGCAACTCCCATGCCGCTAACCGATGTCGAGCTCTGCTCGGCTGCACTCGCCAAGCTCGGGGCCGCCGCCATCAGCTCGTTCGAGGACGAGACTGCCGAGGCCGATGTCGCGAAGCGGCTGTACGAGCCGATTGTGCAGGGCCTGGTCACCTCCCATCCATGGCATTTCACCCTGACGCAGGAGGAGCTGCAGGCGCTCGAAGATGCGCCGCAAGGCGGCTTCTCCCGTGCATTCGCGCTGCCCCAGGAGGCGCTGCGCACCATCTCCGCCGGCACCGATTCGCGTGCGAGCGGCTTGATCTACCACGTCGCCGGCTCCCGGCTGTTCGCCGACGCGCCGCGCGTGGTCCTGAGCTATCAACATCGTCCTCCCACCGCCGGCTTTCCTCCCTTCTTCGTTCAGGCGCTGATCGCCCGGCTGGCCGCGGAATTCTGCCTGCCGCTCACCGAAGGCACGAGCAGGTCCGAGGTGCTGCAGCGTCTCGCCGCCGCCGAGCTCAGGGTCGCGAAGCTCTCGGACAGCCAGCAGGCGACACCGCGGGCCGTCGACGATTTCACGCTGATTGCGGCGCGCGGCCGATGACCAGGATCGTTGCGACCAAGTCGAGCTTCACATCGGGCGAGATCGACCCGGCCCTTTTCGGGCGGATCGATCTGCGCGTGTACGAGGATGGCGCGGCGAGGCTGAGAAACGTCCTCGTTCAGCGGACCGGGGGCCTGGCCCGCCGCCCCGGCACGGAGCTTCTCACCCATGTGCCCGACGGCGATCGACTCGTGTCGTTCGCACGAAACGGCATCAGCGATCTTCTCGTGTTCGGTGATAAAACGGTTCATGTCGTGACCGACGGCATCATTCGCCAGACCATCGCCGACGAGGTGCATTGGAGCGACGAGGACCTTCGGCTGCTCGATTTTGCTCAGGTGGACGATGCGCTGCTGGTCTGTCATCCGGCGTACAAGCCGCAACTGCTGCGCCGGGATCCTGTCGGCGCTTGGTCGCTCGGGGATCTGGAGTTCGCCGCGGTGAACGCCGACGATGGCGACGAGCGACTCAACCAGCCTTTCGCCAGATTCGCCCCGTCACACGTCACGATTCAGCCCGTTCGAATCGGGAACGTCGACCCGACAGCACCCGCATCGCGTGGTGCAAGTGTCGAGCTTCGAACCTCAGGACCCGTCTTCACGCCCGACCATGCGGGCACGATCATCCGCATCAAGGGTCGGCAGGTCCTGGTGACGTCGGCGACTCCCGGCCTTGGCGGAATGGTTGCCCAAAGCGAGCTCCTCGAGCCGCTCCTGGATGAGCGGCAGACTGCGGAGTGGGACGAACAGGCCTTCTCGGCCGCGCATGGCTGGCCGATCTGCGCCACCGTGCATCAGGAGCGTCTCGTCCTCGGTGGCTCTCGCGACCGCCCCGATTATTTGTGGTTCTCGAGAACAGGGCGGTTCTTCGACTTCGATTTCGCTGATGGCCTCGATGATGGAGCGGTTGCGTTTCGCATAGCCGCCGAGCGCCACCACGCGATCCGACAACTGTTCCCGGGTCGCGTCCTGCAGGTCTTCACCACGGCCGGCGAATGGACCGTCGGCGGCGCGCCCCTCACGCCGGGGACAGTGAGCGTCGAGCTTCAGACGCGAATCGGCTCGCCGGCAGATCGTCAGATCACGCCGGTGGATGTTGATGGTGCGACGTTGTTCGTCGGAACGACGGGTCGGGACTTGCGAGAGTTCCTGTTCACCGACACCGAGCAGGCCTACCAGGCTGCGGATATCGCCGTGCTTTCGCGCCATCTCATGCACGATGCGCGGGACATGGTCTTCGACCAGGCTTGCCGGGTCCTGTGGATCGCGCGGGACGACGGCAAATGCTGCGCCGTCACCATCGATCGTAACAGCAATATCGCGGCTTGGAGCCAACTCGAGACCGAGGGGAACTTCAGGGCGCTTGCCGTGCACGACAACGAGTTGCTGGTGCTCGTCGAGCGCCATTCGGGGCTTTGCCTCGAGCGTATGGCGAGCTCGGCCCTTCTCGACAGCCAGCGCAGCTTCACGAGTGCGCAACCGAAGAGCAGTTGGAGCGGATTCGCTCAATGGATCGGCGAGCGGGTCTTCGCGATCGGCGATGGGGTGCCTCTGGGTGAGATCCTGATCGCGGACGACGAACTGGTTCTCGATCGAGCGGTCGGCACGTTGAACGTCGGCCTGCCATTTGTCCACGCGATCGAAGGGCTTCCTCTGGACTTTGGTGCCCGTGGTGCGGCACCCGATGCGCCCTATCGGCCGGTCAGGATCAGTCTGCGCGTCGGACCGACGGACAACTTGTCGGTCGATACGGGGTCGGGCTTTCGTGCGCTGCCTCTCGGCGCGCCGGACGGAAACCTTCACACCCGTGATCTGAGCGTCCGCGCGCTGGGGTGGCGGCGGGGATTCCAGTATCCGCCGTGGCGGATCACCCAGCAGGCTCCAGGAGCCCTGAACCTGCTCTCAGTAACCGTTGAAGCAAAGGTGAATATCTGATGGGTGGATTGAGCAGTCTTGCCAGCGTCGGTCTCAATCTCGCACTCGGCCAGGAGGCGATGCGGCGGGAAGGGAAGGAGGCCAAGGCGGAGCGTGATCGCCAGATCGCGGCAATCATGCGCTCGAGCTCGGAGGACGAGAGGCAGCAGGCCAGCGCCCTGCGACGTCGACTCGCCAGCGAGCGTGCGCGCGCGGGTGCTGCCGGGGCAGCCACCACCGGCGGCTCGATCGATGCCATTCTGCGCGGCCTCGAGCGCGAAGCGGAGCTCGACGCACGAGCGCGCCGCGACGCCACCGCGGAGCGTGTCCGAGAGATCAGCGATCGTTTCGGCGGCCGCCGGAGCAACAATCTCCTGACCATGACGAATCGGCTTCTCGGATCCGTCGCGGGGAGCAGCGGCTCCGGCGGTCGTCGCCGGAGCCTGATCGGCTAGGCAGAAGTTCGAGATGGCCGAAAGCGTGATTTCGGAGCCGGGGCGAGCTCACGAATTTGAGAGAAGAATGGGCGATGCTGCCGTTTTTCAACCTGACTGACTTCCTCATCATCTGGAACAAGCTTCAGCGTCTCGACACGCCCGAGCTCCATCTCGATATCAGCCGTTGGCTGGAGGAGGGCTGGATCAACGGTGACCAGCGTTTGCTGCTCATGGTATTCCGGGATGCCGGAAAATCGACGTTGATCGGCCTCTTCGTGGCTTGGCTGCTTTGCGGTAATCCGAACCTGCGGATCCTCATCCTGTCGGCCGATCAATCCCTGGCCAACAAGATGAGTCGGAATGTTCGCAGGATTATCGAGCTGCATCCTGCGACGCGGCATCTCGTGCCGCACCACACGGACCTTTGGACCACCCATCAGTTCACGGTGCGGCGGAACCGCGATCATCGTGACCCTTCCGTGCTCGCGCGCGGCCTAACCGGCAATTTTACCGGCACACGAGCCGATGTCGTCATCTGCGACGACGTCGAGGTCCCCAGAACGTGCAACACGCCGAGCAGCCGAAGCTTTCTGAGACAACGTCTTACGGAGATCAGCTTCGTTCTGGTCCCGTCGGGACAGCAAATCTACATCGGAACGCCCCACAGCTATTACTCGATCTATGCGGACCGTCCTCGGACCGAGGTTGGAGAGGAACGGGCCTTCCTGGACGGCTTCAAGAGGCTGTGCATTCCCCTAATGAACGATGCTGGAAAGAGCGCCTGGCCCGAGCGCTTCCCGGCGGCCGCCATCGATGCGCTTCGGCGGGAAGCCGGTCCGCAGCGTTTCCGCAGCCAGATGCTGCTGCAACCGACACCCGCCAAGGCAGCGAGGCTCGATCCGGATCGTTTGGTCTTCTACTCGGAGCGGCTGCGAGCGACTGCCGCCAACCACGAGACCACATTGTGGATCGGCGACACGCCCATGGTGTCGAGCGTATGCTGGTGGGATCCGGCCTACGGCCGGCCGGGTCGCGGCGACCGCAGTGCCATCGCGCTGATCATGGTGGATCGTCTTGGCCGCTATTGGCTGCATGCGCTTCGCTATCTCCAATTCTCGATGGAGCGGCTGGACGAGGTCGACGAGGCGACGCAGCTCGTTCGCCAGGCGATCGCATTTGCGGCATCGTTCCATCAGTCCCGACTCTTCATCGAAACGAACGGCATAGGCCGCTTCCTTCCTGGTCTGGTCCGGCGAGAGTTGCGGAGCGGTCGTTGCGAGATGACGTTGGTTGAGCGTCACACGGCCAGGGGCAAGGCGGAGCGCATCATGCAGGCGCTCGATCCTGTCCTGGCCGCCGGCCATCTCCTCGTCCAGCAATCGGTTGCAGAAAGCGGCTTCATAGAAGAAATGCGTGAGTGGGCACCGGAGTCCCTCTGCCGTGACGACGGGCTGGATGCCGTCAGTGGCGCGATCCTCGAGCAGCCGGCAACGGTCGGCAGCAGGAGATTCGCCAGCGGCCCGTCGCGTCCAGGCCCCTTTCAGTTCGCCGCGAGAACGGAATTCTCGCTTTAGCAACTTCGTCGGCCCGTTGTCACCCTGCCCGGCCGAGCCAGCCGTTCCTCGTGGCGAGGCGGTCGGCTTTTTGTCGTATAGAGTGTTTCAAGCTCATCCAACCTGACCTATGGTTTGGCCCGATCCGTTGCGCAGCGTGCCGCTCGATCCTCAAGACCCATCAGGTGATGGAGGATCGGGGTGAGCGACGTTGGCATGTGGAAATGAGGGGAAGGCTCCGTTCCGAAACGTTGTCGACTCGACCGACGCCTGTGCAGAGGCGCGGGTACCTCAAAGGGGAGCAGAACATGACGACACGCAGAAGGCTCGTTCTCGGGGTTGCCCTGGGAATTGCGGCTTGCGGCTTCGCGCCAACATCCCCTCTGGCGGCGGATTATCCCGAGAGAAGCATCGACGTGATCGTCGCTTTCGCGCCGGGCGGTGGCACCGATGTGGCGGCTCGTTCGATCCAGCCCTTCATCGAGAAATACCTGGGGCAGACGCTGGTGATTCTCAATCATCCGGGCGCCGGCGGTGAGGTCGGCTTCTCGCTCCTGGCAGCCGCCGAGCCCGACGGCTACACGATGGGCTTCATCAATCTGCCCGCCATGTTCGCCTATTCCTACACGCGCGAGACAGCGTACACGCCGGAGAGCTTCGCGCCGATCGCCAATCTCGTCTATGACCCCGGCGTCCTCGCGGTGCTGGAGACGAGCGATATCAAGTCACTCGGCGATCTGATCGCCTACGGCAAGGAGCATCCGGGAGCCTTGCCGATCGGCACTAGCGGGTCGGTCGGCTCGAGCGAGCACCTCGCCATCCTGCAGATGCAGGGTGAGACCGGTGCCAAGTTCAACCATGTCCCCTTTGGCGGCACAGCACAACTCCGCACGGCGCTCCTCGGTGGCCACATTCCCGTCGGCGCCATGAATCTGAGCGAAGCCGTGGATTATCAGGAGGAGGGCACCATCCGGATCCTCGGCGTCATGGCGAAGAAGCGCAGCCCGACCCTGCCGGACGTGCCGACCTTCCAGGAGCAGGGCGTGGACATCGTCTCGGGGTCCTCGCGTGGCTTGGCCTTTCCCGCGGGCACGCCCGAGGAGATCGTCACGATCATGAGCAAGGCGGTCAAGGCGGCAATCGAGGATCCGGAGTACGTGGCGAAGGCCGAGCAGGCCGGGGTTCCGCTCGACTACATGGGACCGGAAGAATACGCGGAGTTCCTGAAGGAGACGAGCAAAGCGCTGGACAAGGCCTGGGAGACGGATCCCTGGGTCCAATAGGATTTTCCGGGACCGGCTCATGCCTGGCCACCGGCTTTGGATCGGTGGCCGCGCAGCCTTCAAGCGAAGCATGACGACAAGGGAGCGGCAGTGATGCGCTACCGCACGGCCGAGGTGCTGCTGGCTTTGGCACTCTGTAAGCGTCCGACCTGACCCGCCCTATCGAAGTGGCTTCTGCTCTGCTGAGAT
>CAYOCP010000005.1:0-186368 GCA_964402505.1 uncultured Geminicoccaceae bacterium | reverse complement strand
GCAGCAAGAGCAGCAGCAAGAGCAGCAGCAAGAGCAGCAGCAAGAGCAGCAGCAACACCTCCTCGGGAGGGCAGTCGGCGTCCTCGGGCGGCGATGCCGAGGCCGAGCAGCATCTGCGCGAGCGGGAAGTGGCGTTGCGGGTGGCCGAGCGGCGCTACAAGGAAGGCAAGATTCCCTACAAGAACGTCCAGGCACGACAGCGCGAGGTCGAGGAGGCGCGCGCCGCCCTGGGCCAGGGAGGCAGCAGCAGCAAGGATTCTGCCAACAAAGAAAACGTAAGCACCCCAAGCTCCTCCTCGGGTAATGGTAGTTCAAATACCGGCAGTAGGAATGGCAAGCTGACCTGGAGCGCCACCAAGCGGGCCAAGGACTATTACCTCGAGATCCGGGAAGCGAACAAGAAGCAGAAGAAGGTCTACGGCAAAATGGTGAAGCCGGGCGCTGCCGGCTGCTCCTCGGGTCGCGGCGACTGCTCGATCGCCGTTCCTTCCTCGCTTCGCTCCGGCGTCGACTACAAATGGAAGGTGCGGGCCGTCGTCAACGGCAAGCCGCAGGCTTACACCGCCTGGGCGCCCGTGGCCAACAGCCGCTCGAGCGCCGCGAACGACAACCCGTCGTCGACGAAGAAGGTGGCCTATTCCAATGATGCGTCGTCCCCGTCGAAGACCTCGTCGTCCAGGACGAGCAGCAAGGGGCAAAAGCTCGAATGGCGGGCGACCTCGGGTGCCAGCCACTATTACGTCGAAGTCCGTCAGGCAACCTCCAAGCAGCGCAAGGTCTATGGCCGCGTCGTGAAGCCGAAAGCCGGCGGCTGCGCGTCGGGTCGGACGTGCTCGCACAAGGTCCCGAAACTGCCTGCGGGGGTCGAATACAAGTGGAAGGTGCGGGCCGTGGTCGACGGTGATCCCCAGCCCTACACGAAGTGGGCCTCAATGGGGTAGGCACCGCCGAAGACGAAGCCGAAAACCGGATCCCCGGGCGCGGTCTGACGTGCCCGGGGATTTCCATCATTCTGAGGACCTGCTGACCCGCCACCGGCGCCGGGCAGAAAGAAAGCGGCTCCTCGCCGGCTCCGACACCGGCGGCCAGCGCGCCGCCCACGATCTCCACCATCACCCGGGCCGCGACCCTGAGCGGCCACGATTCCGAAGCCCATCTCCGCGGCATCCTCGCCCGCATCGCCGATCATTCCGTCAACCGGATCGACGAGCTTTCGCCGGGACGGTGGTGCCCAACGGGCGAGGCACGGGCGTCAAGCGAAAAAGCCGCGTGAGCCGCCGGCCGCCTGCCGAAGCCGGCATGCTCGAGATCGACGAGGACGACCTGGCGCCTTTGCTCCAGCATGACGTTGAGGACGATGCGGCGGCGCTGCTGGTCCCAGACCGGATGGGGGTCGACGCGGCGGGCCTTGAGCCCCGGCGGGCCGCTCTCGGCGAGCATGAGGCAGGTTTCCTCGCCGGCGGCGAGATCGATGAGGCGGATCGGCGCCCGGCCCGTGGCATCGCCGTAGCCCTCGTTGAGATAGGCATCGGTGAGCAGCAGGCGTCCCTTCGGATCGAGGCTCGGGTGACCGCTGCCGCGAAAGCCGCCCGGAAGCTCGGCGAGGCCGGCACCATCGTGGCCGAAGCGGACGAAGCGCATCTCCCGGCCGCCCGGCGGGACGAGGTTCATGAGAATCGTGCGATCGTCCGGGGTCCAGCTCGGATGATGGCCGCCTCTGTCCCAGTGGTGGTGCGGAAGGGCGAGGCGCACCTCGCCGCCCTCGGGCGTGAGGGTCAGGATCATGGCGCGCACCTTCTCGGGTGCGTCGGCGAGGCCGGTCGACCGGACGACCTGGAAGAGACGATCGCCGGCACCGTTGATCTTGGTGTGGAAGAGGGAATGCCGGCCGGTCATTAGAAGCGCCCGCTCGGGATGGTCGGCGAGGAGGGCTTCGATCGAGAGCAGGAGCTCGCAGCGGCCGCTCTCGAGATCGGTGCGCCAGATGCCTTCGTCGGCGACGAGGCCGCGCTTCGGCCGGCGGCGGCCCAGGAGGGGATCGGGGACGCCATACCCGGCCTGGGTGGCGTTGATGAGGTCGAGCGCCGGGCCGTAGGCGTAGCGGCCGCTCGGGCAGAGCGCGTAGACCGGGCCGCCGAGGACGCTGGCCCGTCGCCCGGCGAGGTCGATCGCGACCCCGACGCCGCGGCCGCCGATGCGGTCGTTGCAGTAGAGGAGGTCGTCGCGTCCGGGATGCCAGTGCAGGTTGGCGCCGAGCTGCAGCGCCCAGCCCCGTGTGTGGTAGACGGTCTCGATCGTTCGTTCGGCGAGATCGACGACGCAGACCTCGGCCGTGTCGCCGGGACAGGGGCCGCGATGCTGGAAGGGCAGCCGGGTTACCGCGAGATAGCGGCCCGACGGGCTGATGGGCGGGACGTCGAAGAAGGTGTGGAGGTAGGCGCCGTCGGGCGGGGTCACGACGGTGGCGCGGCTGCCATGGCAAAGCACGGGATAGGGGCGAAAGCGCACGTCGCGTCTGGCGAAGAGCGCTGTCGGCGGCGCCTGCGCCTCGAGCCGGAGACTGCGCGCCAGAAGTCCCGCGGCGGTGCGCAGCTCCTCCTCGCCGGTGCGGGCGAGGCGGCGCAGCGCCGCGTAGCGGCTCCGCCATCGTCCGGTGGCGGCCGTTTCGGCAGTCGCGAGAGCCGTCATCGTGCTGTTCGCCCTTGCTGCGCACCGGCATCGGGGTCGCGGCTGCCGGCCGGGGTGATCGATGGCATGTCGGGCCTTGATAGCGCGGTGAGGTGAAGGCTTTCCTAACGAGCTCGGCTTGACCGGAGGAGGGCGTGGGACTAGAACATAACAAGAACATTTTCGCGGGACCGCGCATGGCCGATGCCTCGACCCTTGCCGCCCTCAGGGCGCGCATCCGCAGCCTCGAAGGCGGCGGGGCGGCGCCCGGAACCGTCCGGGCGACCCTCGACCGGGGTGTGATCGACGGGCATCTGCCCTGGGGCGGGCTGCCGGGGCGCAGCCTGCACGAGATCGGCGGCAGCCTCGCGACCGGCCTGGCCGCGGCCCTGGCCGGTCGCTTTCTGCAGGATGCCGGGGTCCTCGTCTGGTGCCTGGATGCGGCGCTCGCCGCCCGTCACGGCCGGCTCTACGGCCCCGGGCTCGCCCGGTTCGGCATCGATCCGGCGCGGCTGATCCTGGTTCGCTGCCGCCGGACGGTCGAGAGTCTCTGGGCGGCGCACGAGGCGCTGCGCTCGCCGGCCGTGGCCTGCGTCGTGGCCGAGGTCGGGCGGCTCGACCTGCTCGCCGGCCGGCGCCTGCAGCTCGCTGCCGAGGCGGGCGGGGGCGCCGGGTTGTTGCTGCGCTTCGGCCACGCCGACGGCACTCCCTCGGCGGCGGTGACCCGCTGGCGGGCGGCGCCGTTCCTTTCCGACGATTTTGGTGCTGTTGCTCGTTTTTGGCTCCTGGAGCTCTGGCGGGTCAAGGGCGGCATGCCGGCGAGCTGGGTGGTGAGGTGGGATGAGGAGACGCTGTCTTTCGCTGCAGCTCGTGAACCCGTCGATCGATCGGCTGCGCCGGGCCGCCGCGCGGCGGGGTGAGCGGCTGCCGGAGCCCTTCGCCCTGCATGCGGCGGGCACCCATGGCCCGGTCCTGACCGCGGTCGACGCGGCGGCCGCCGCGGCCGGCCTCGCGCCGGGTCTCCGCCTCGCCGATGCCCGGGCGATCCTGCCCGACCTGGCGCTGGCTCCGGCAGCACCTTTGGCCGACCGGCGCCTGCTCGAGGGACTGGCCGCCGCCTGCCTGCGCTACACCCCGGCGATCGCCTTCGACGGTGATCCGGGAAGCGATGATCCCGCCGGCGCGGCGGCGCTCCTTCTCGACATCACCGGCTCGGCGCATCTCTTCGGCGGTGAGGCGGCGCTGCTCGCCCATCTCGCCCGCCGGCTCGACCGCCTGGGCCTCGGCCATCGCCTCGCGGTGGCCGACGGTGCCCTGGCGGCCTGGGCCTGGGCGCGCCACGGAGCCGGGGGAGTCCTCAAGGGCGAGACGGCCCGGGCGGCGCTCGCCCTTCTGCCGGTCGAGGCGCTGCGCCTCGCGACCCCCACCACCGCCACCCTCCGCCGGCTCGGGCTGCGCCGGGTGGACCAGCTCCAGGCGTTGCCGCAGCGCAGCCTCGTCCGGCGCTTCGGCCGGGAGCCGGTTGTGGCCCTCGACCGGCTGATGGGTGTGACGGAGGCGCCTTTCACCCCCGTGCGCGAGCCGCCCCGCCATGCCGCAGCACTCGCCTGGGCGGAGCCGATCGGCCGGACCGAGGATATTCGTGCCGCCGTGCTCGACCTGCTCGGCCGGCTCGGCCTCGAGCTCGAGCGGGCGGCGGCGGGCGCGCGCCGGCTCGAGCTCCTGCTCTTTCGGGTCGATGGCGAGCTCGCCCGGCTCACCATCCGCGCCGGCCGTCCCAGCCGCGATGCGGCGCATCTTCTGGCCCTTCTCGACCTTCAGCTCGACGGGCTCGCTATCGGCTTCGGCATCGAGGGCATGCGGCTCGAGGTGACCGAGGCGGCACCCCTGGCCGCCCGGCAGGCCGATCTGGCGCAGGACCGGGATATGGTCGAGCTGGCGCGGCTGGTCGACCAGCTGCAGGCGCGGCTCGGCCCGGCCGCCGTCCGTCGTCCGGTGCCGGTTTTGAGCCACTGGCCGGAGCACGCGCAGGCGCTCGTCGATCCGGCCGGCGATTCCGCCGTCGCCGACCCTGCCGCTGCCGGCGTCTGGCTCGCCGACCAGCCTCGTCCCCTGCGCCTGCTCGCCCGGCCGGCGCCGATCGAGGCCGTGGCCCCGGTGCCCGACGGTCCGCCGCTCCTGATCCGCCGTTGCGGCCGGAGCGAGCCGGTCCGCTTCGCCAGCGGGCCCGAGCGGCTCGAGCCCGAATGGTGGCGCACCGACCGCCCGGCTTCCCGGCCGCGCGACTATTACCGGGTGGTCGACGCAGGGGGTCTCGAGCTCTGGCTCTACCGCGAGGGCCGCTACGGCGAGGCCGAGCCGCCGGCCTGGCATCTGCACGGGACGTTCGCATGACTGCAAAATGCTATCATGCTGAACTGTATCGGCTTCGCAAAAGGGGACATGCCGGATGGGCACGCTCACCATTCGCCCTATCGAGGACGACGTGATCTCGAGCCTCGAGGCCGAGGCCCGTCGCCGCAACCGATCGCCCGAGGCCGAGGTTCGGGAGGTTCTGCGCCGACATCGCGAGCTCGGGTGTCGGCCGACCGTCGAGGAGCTTCTGGCCCTGGCCGACAAGGTCGCCGCCCTGACACCCGAGGTGGCGCAGACGGACAGCACCGACCTTTTGCGCGAGTCGCGCGAGGAGCGGTGACGGGACCCGTCGTCATCGATGCCTCCGTCGCGATGAAGTGGGTGATCGACGAGCCGCTGCACCCCACCACTCGGCGACCGATGGCGCTGCTGCCCGACCGCCTGGCCGCCCGCCTTTGACCGCTTATGCCGAGTTGCAGGCGACCAGCAATTTCTGCTTCCTTCGGGGCGCCTCGCATCCGGAGGAGCTGGTGGAGCGGGCGCACGAGCTGGGGCTCGCGGCGCTTGCCGTCACCGACAGGAGCAGCTTCGCCGGGCTGGTGCGGGCGCATGTCAAGGCGAGGGAGCTGGGCATGCGCTTCCTGCCGGGGGTGCGGCTCGATCTCGCCCGAGGTCCGTCGCTGCTCGCCTGGCCCATGGACAAGCCGGCCTACAGCCGTCTCTCGCGCCTTTTGACGCTTGGCCGGCGGCGTGCGGCAAAGGGGAGCTGCCTCCTTCATCTCGCCGATGTCCTGGCGCATGACGAGGGACAGCTCTTCGCCCTGGTCGAGCCGGACGAGGCGACGCTGGAGAGCTTGGCCGCGCGCTGGCGCGACCGGCTCTACCTCGCGGCCAGCCACCGTCTCGGCGGCGACGATGAGGAGCGTCTCGCCCGTCTCGCCGATCGCGCCCGAAGGGCCGGCGTGCGGCTGCTCGCCACCAACGACGTGCATTACCATGTGCCCGAACGGCGGCCGTTGCAGGACGTCCTGACCTGCATCCGCGAGCATTGCACCATTGCCGGCGCCGGCGGCCGGCTGTTCGCCAATGCCGAGCGCCACCTCAAGCCCGCAGCCGAGATGGCGAGGCTCTTCGCCGCCTGGCCGGAAGCGATCGGGAGCGGCCTCGAGATCGTCGAGCGCTGCCGCTTCTCGCTGGACGAGCTGGCCTACGACTACCCGGTCGAGGCGAGCTACGCGGGCCGCACGCCGCAGCAGGAGCTCGAACGGCTGACCTGGCGGGGTGCCCTGGAGCGCTATGGCGATCCGGTGCCGGAGAAGGTGCGGCGGGTGCTGGTCCACGAGCTGGCGCTGATCGCGGGGCTCGGATATGCCCCCTATTTTCTCACCGTCCACGAGATCGTCCGTTTTGCCCGCTCGCGCGCCATTCTCTGCCAGGGGCGGGGCTCGGCGGCCAACTCGGCCGTCTGCTTCGTTCTCGGCATCACCGCCGTCGATCCGGCCCGGATCGATCTGCTCTTCGAGCGCTTCATCTCGGCCGAGCGCAACGAGCCGCCCGATATCGACGTCGATTTCGAGCACGAGCGCCGGGAGGAGGTGATCCAGCACATCTACGGGCGCTACGGCCGCGACCATGCGGCGCTCACCGCCACCGTCATCCGCTACCGGGCGAAGAGTGCGATGCGCGAGGTCGGCAAGGTGATGGGCCTTTCGGCCGATGTCCTGGACGCTCTCGCCAAGTCGGTCTGGGGCCACGGCCGGGGTGGGCTCGGGCTCGATCAGGTGAGCGAGGCGGGGCTCGACCCCCGGGATCCCCTGATCGCGCAGACCATGCGCCTTGCCCGGGAGCTGATCGACACGCCCCGGCACCTCTCGCAGCACGTGGGCGGCTTCGTCATCGCGAAGAGCCCGCTCCACGATCTCGTGCCGATCGAGAACGCCACCATGGCCGACCGCACGGTGATCGAGTGGGACAAGGACGACATCGACGCCCTCGGCATGCTCAAGATCGACGTGCTCGCCCTCGGCATGCTGACCTGCATCAGGAAGGCTTTCGACCTCCTGCGCGAGGTCTACGGAATCGAGATCGACCTGGCGTCCGTGCCGCCCGAGGATCCGGCGGTCTACGAGATGCTGCAGGAGGCGGATTCGGTGGGCGTCTTCCAGGTCGAATCGCGCGCGCAGATGTCGATGCTGCCGCGGCTCCGGCCGCGCACCTTCTACGATCTCGTCATCGAGGTGGCGATCGTCCGGCCGGGTCCCATCCAGGGCGACATGGTCCACCCCTACTTGCGCCGGCGCGAGGGCAAGGAGCCCGTCGTGTTTCCTTCGGCCGAGCTCGAGGCGGTGCTCGGCAAGACGTTGGGCGTGCCGCTCTTCCAGGAGCAGGCGATGCGGATCGCCATCGTCGCCGCCGGCTTCACGCCCGCCCAGGCGGACGGGCTCAGGCGGGCCATGGCGACCTTCAAGAAGCGCGGCCAGCTCGACCGCTACCACGCGATGCTGGTGGAAGGCATGACGGCCAGGGGATACGATGCCGAGTTCGCCGAGCGCTGCTTTCAGCAGATCGAGGGCTTCGGCTATTACGGCTTTCCCGAGAGCCACGCCGCGAGCTTCGCCCTTCTCGTCTACGTCTCGGCCTGGCTCAAGTGCCACTATCCGGACGTCTTCTGCGCCGCCATTCTCAACAGCCAGCCCATGGGCTTCTACGCCCCGGCGCAACTGGTGCGCGACGCCGTCGACCATGGCGTCGAGGTCCGGCCGGCCGACGTCAACAGGAGCTTCTGGGACACCACGCTCGAGCCGCTGGCGCGCCGCCGCGGCCCCTTGAAGGCCGCCCTTCGCCTGGGCTTTCGCCAGATCAGGGGGCTGGGCGAGGCGCCGGCGACCCGCATCGCCACGGCCCGCCTGCGACCCTATGGCAGCCCGGCGGAGCTCAAGCGCCGGGCCGGGCTCGACCATGCCACCATGGTGCGCCTCGCCGAGGCCGACGCCTTTCGCTCCATGGCCATGGACCGCCGCCAGGCGCTCTGGGCGGTGCAGGCGCTGCCCGACGACGAGCTGCCGCTCTTCGCCGCCGCCGAGGCCGGCCGGGGCGGACCCGGCTCCAACCTGCCGCCCGTCGACGGTGCCGACGAGCCCTGGGCCGAGCTGCCGCCGATGGGCCAGGGTGAGCACGTGATCGAGGACTACACGAGCCTGCGCCTGTCTTTGAAGGCGCACCCTTTGGCCCTCCTGCGCGACCATCTCCGGCCCCGCCGGCTGGCGACCGCGCGCGGCCTCTGGTCGATCCCGCCGGGCCGCCGCGTCGCCCTCGCCGGCCTCGTCATCGTCCGCCAGCGGCCGGGCAGTGCGAAGGGCGTCATCTTCGCCACGCTCGAGGACGAGACCGGCTTCGCCAACATCATCGTCTGGCCCAAGGTCTTCGAGCGCCATCGACCGATCGTCATGCGCGCCCGCCTGCTCGAGGCCAAGGGCCGGCTGCAGCGCGAGGGCCGGGTCATGCACCTCATCGCCGAGACCCTGACCGACCTCACGTCCGAGCTTCACGTGCTGATCCGCGACAGCGTCGATCCGACGTGCTTCGATCGATCTCTCGAGGGCGCCGCGCCGGATCCGGGAGACGTCATGCCCAAGGGGCGGAATTTTCACTGAGGCGGGCCGGTGGCCGAAGGTCAGGCCGCCTCGGGCACGTCCCAGACCTCGCCCGGGCGGAGCGGGCGGAAGTGGTCAGGCGCGAGACCCCGGGCCGCGCGGGCGGCGTCGAGGGCGCGGAGCGGGGCCTCGATGGGCTCGTCGGTGAGCTGGAAGGTGCCCCAGTGGATGCCGGCGGCCCGGGCGGCACCCGAGGCGAGGAAGCCGGCCACCGCCTCTTCCGGGTTCTGGTGCTGCGGCGCCATGAACCAGCGCGGCTCGTAGGCGCCGATCGGCAGGACGGCGGCCCGGATGGGACCGTGGCGCCCCCGTGCCGCCTCGTAGGGCCGGCCGGCGTCGTAGCCCGTGTCGCCCACATGGTAGAGCCGGCCGGCCGGGCCCTCGACGACGAAGGCGGCCCAGAGCGCCATGCGCCGGTCGAGGAGGCCGCGCGCCGACCAGTGATGGCAGGGCTCGATGTGGAAGGTGACGCTCCCTTGGACGAGGCGCTGGCCCCAGTCCCGAGCCTCGACGCGCATGCCGGGCACGGCCTCCTCGATGATCGTGTCGTTGCCGAGCGGGGTCAGCACCAGGGGATCGTGCGCCGCCCGGAGCATGGCCAGGGTGGCGACGTCGAGGTGGTCGTAATGGTTGTGGGTGACGAGCACGACGTCGATCGGCGGCAGATCGCGGAAGGCGATGCCGGGCGGGTTGACCCGCTTCGGGCCGATGAAGCTCCAGGGGCTGGCACGATCCGACCAGACGGGGTCGGTCAGGATGCTGAGGCCGCCGGTCTGGATCAGCAGCGTCGCGTGGCCGACCATGGTCAGCCGAAGTGCCTCGGGCGGCAGGCGCTTCTCGGGCATGGCGGCCGGAAAGGGGCTCGGATAGCGCTCGGGCCACGGAGCCCGCTCGCGGCCGAACTGCCATTTGAGGAAGTCGCCGAAGCCTTTGGGCGGCGTGCCGCTCGGGTTGAAGAAGGCCCGGCCGTCGAAATGGTCGCCGGCCGGCCCCTGGTAGTAGGGGTTGCCGCCCGGGCGCATCGTGGCGCAGGCGGCGGGCAGCGCCGGCAAGGCGGCGAGCCCGAGGGCCTTGCCCAGTCCCCCGAGGATCTCGCGCCTTTTCATCGGCCCCGGGATAAGGCATTTCGGGTGTCGGTCAAGGCGCTCCTCTTCGGAGCGTCCACCGACGGAGAGGCGATGGCGCTGCTCGACCTCTACGACCGACTGATCCTGCCGGTGCTCATCCATCGCGGCATGGCGGGCGAGCGTTTCCGGCCGCTGCGCGAGGTTCTGGTCGCCGGCACCTTCGGCCGCGTGCTCGAAATCGGCATCGGCTCGGGGCTGAACCTGCCATTCTACGGGCGCGCCGTCGAGGAGGTGGTCGGCGTCGATCCGTCGGTGTCGCTGCTCGAGCGGGCCGAGCGGCAGCGCGCCTGGCTCGGTTTTCGCCTCCGCCTGCTCCGGCAGAGTGCCGAGCACCTGCCGTTCGAGGACAACACGTTCGACTGCGGCGTGGTGAGCTGGGCGCTCTGCTCGATCCCGAAGCCCGCGGCGGCGCTCACCGAGCTCCGCCGGGTGCTCAAGCCCGGTGCCGGGCTGCATTTCATCGAGCACGGGCTGGCGCCGGATCCCGGCATCGCCCGCTGGCAGATCCGGCTCACGCCGTTATGGAGGCATTGCGCCGGCGGCTGCAGGCTCGATCGTCGGCCGGATGCGCTGCTCGCCGGCGCCGGCTTCGAGCTCGACCACATCGAGACCGGCAACCTCGTCGCCGGCCCCCGGTTGTTCACCTGGCATTACCGGGGCCGGGCACGCGCCTGAAGGCGGCGTGTTTCGTTTTTGCCAAGCTCGGGCCGAGGCGGCATAGTCCCCGGCTTCCGACGGAGGGAAAGCATGCGTCAGGTGACCGTCGCCGCCACCCAGATGGCTTGTGGCTTCGATCGGGCGGCCAATCTGGCCGGCGCGGAGAGCCTGGTGCGGCGCGCGGCCGCCGCGGGCGCACAGATCGTCCTGCTGCAGGAGCTCTTCGAATCGGTCTATTTCTGCAAGGACCAGTCGCCGGCGCATTTCGCGCTGGCCTATTCGTTCGAGGGTCATCCCCTGCTCGCCCGCATGAGCCGGCTCGCCGCCGAGCTCGGCGTGGTGCTGCCCGTGAGTTTCTTCGAGCGGGCCAATGCCGCCTACTTCAACTCGCTCGCCATGATCGACGCCGATGGCAGGGTGATGGGCGTCTACCGCAAGAGCCACATCCCGGACGGGCCGGGCTACCAGGAGAAGTTCTACTTCTCGCCGGGCGACACGGGGTTTCGGGTCTGGCAGACGAAGCACGGCTGCATCGGGGTCGGCATCTGCTGGGACCAGTGGTTCCCGGAGGCGGCCCGGGCGATGGCGGTGATGGGGGCAGAGCTGCTCTTCTACCCGACCGCGATCGGCAGCGAGCCGCAGGATCCCCGGCTCGACAGCCGCGAGCACTGGCGCCGGGCGATGCAGGGCCACGCGGCGAGCAACTGCATGCCGGTCGTGGCCTCCAACCGGATCGGCCGCGAGGTGGGCGAGAGCTGCGCCGTCACCTTCTATGGCGGCTCGTTCATCACGGACTCGACGGGTGGCATCGCGGCCGAGCTCGGCCAGGAGCCGGGCCTGGTCACCGCCGCCTTCGACCTCGACGAGCTGGCCAGCAGCCGGGCGGCCTGGGGCCTCTTCCGCGACCGCCGCCCGGACCTCTACCTGCCGCTCCTCACCTTGGACGGCCGCGACGCCGGCATCTGACGTCATTCCCGAAGGAAGCGCTCGAACATCTCCTTGAAGTCCGGATGCCAGCGCGAGAGCGGCGGACGGTTCGCCGTGATATCCATGGCGGCCCAGAGGATCCGCTTCTGGTCGAGCTCGCGGCTGACGTCGTTGTCGGGGCAGAGGATGTAGAAGTCGTTCCGCGCCATGCCGGCCAGAAGCTCGTCGACGACCTGCTCCGGCAGCCAGGCGCCGGCCGGCTTCTCCTTGTGCCGGACGCGCGTGAAGCCGGTGAAGGTGAAGCCCGGGATCAGGAGATGCGCCGTGATCCGACAATCCTGGATGTTGCGGAGCTCGTGCGCCAGGGCCTCGGTCGCCACCTTCACGCCGGCCTTGCTGATGTTGTAGGCGGTGTCGCCGGGCGGGCAGGTGATGCCCTGCTTCGAGCCGGTCGAGACGATGGCGCCGGACCTCTGCTCCTCGATCATCCGGGGCGCGAAGACCTGAATGCCGTTGAGGACGCCCTGGAGATTGGTCTGGAGGATCGCCCGCCAGCGTGCCGGATCACCGAAGAGCTGGCCGCCGCCCTCGCGGCCGGCATTGTTCATGAGGACCGCCACCTCGTCGAAGGCGCCGTACGCACGGTCCCGCAGGGCCTCGACGGCCGCCCGGTCGCCGACGTCGGTCGGCACGGCGAGGATATCGGCCGGCCGTCCCGTCCGCTCCCGCAAGGCTTCGGCCGCGGCGGTCAGGGCGGCCCCGTCGATATCGGCCAGCACGAGCTTCATGCCCCGGTCGGCGAACCGCTCGGCCGCCGCCAGCCCGATCCCGCTCGCCGCCCCGGTGACGACGGCGACCCGGCCGGGGGCGATGGCTGGATGGTCGGACATGGGTGGTCTCCTGGTGGCTGCTGCTGCGAGGAGGGTATGATGCTGGAGGGGACGGAGGGCAACCGGAGCGGGGCGAAAGGCGGCAGGGTGCGCGATCAGGGATCGGCTCTGGCAGGGATCGGCTCTCCACCGAAGAGCATCGCCACCATCGCGACCAGGTGGTCGCCGTGCAGGCTCTCCATGACCGGCTGCCCGCGATCCTTCCTGCCTCCGCCGTTTTTCTTGCGGAGCACGGTCTTGCCCAGATGCCTCGCCTGCCTGCCGCCGACCTCGGCGCCGGCGAGACGATGCTCGCCGCCGCTGGCCTCGATTCGCCATTTCAGCTCCAGGCCTTCGCGCTCGACCAGCTCGATCACCGACTGCGCCACGGCGTTCTTCAGCTTGCGGTCGTGCGCCATCATCCGCCGGGCGTCGTTGACCGCGGCCGTGAGATCGATCGCAGCACCGCCGGATCGCTTGACGTTCAGCATGTTGAAGTGCGCGAAACCGTTTCTGATGTCGATGATCGGGCCATAGGGCGGACCGAACAGACGAGCGAGCTCCTGCTCGATCGCTTGGTCCTTCAGATTGCGCCGCGCCTCGATGATCTGTCCTCGGCCGAGAGCCTTGCGGCCGCCTCTATTGAATGCCTCATTCGGCGACATCCCCTTCCGATACATGAGCGCCAGCATGGCGAAGTAGAGGTCGCGCTCGAGGAGGCCGGCGAAGTCGAGGAGGCGGCCGAGCACCGCCATCGTCAGCCGGTGCAGCCTGACGTGGTCGACGAGCCGGACGTGCGCCGCCGCATGGCGATGGCGCGTCACCTCCGCCAGGACCTCGACATAGCGCCGCAGGTCATCGGCGCGGAACTTCTCGCGCTCGCGCGCCCATGTCTCGTGCAGCGTTTCGCGCTCGCGTTGCGCCGCCGCGACCGGCCCTTCCTCGGCCGCGAGAACCGCATCGACCATTTCGTCCGCGACCTTGTGGGCGTCGAAGACATGCCGCAGCGGCGGCAGGTGGCCGAAGCGCATGATCTCGCGCAGGCCCCGCCGCGGCAGCCGCTCGTCGTCATCGACGCTACTTTTCGGAAAGACGCGATCGAAGGTCTCGGGCGACGCGTAGAGCGATTTGAAGGGCCCCAGGACCAAAAGCGCCTGGTCACCTGTGAACTTGGCGTCGTGCATGTCGAGATAGAGGGTGAGCGTGCGCACCACCTGCCCGACATCCGCGTCACCCGAGCCCGGGGCGCCGCCAGAGCCCGGCGGATTCATGGCCTTGCCGGCGACGATCTTCCACTTGCGGATCTGGTGCAGCAGCCGCCCGACATCGTCCACGGGGACGAGGTGCAGGAGGAAGTAGAGCAGGAGCTGCCAATTCGGTGCCGCGCCGTTGTCCGGCTTCGGTCGCAGCAGCTTGCCCTTCGGCGCGTCGGGCAATGGCTCGTCGGCGCGAAGATCGACCAGGAAGCCGAAGCGCTGCTCTTTCAGATAGCGGTCGAAGCCCTGGGCGAGGACGTCGATCAGCAGCTCCTCGATGAAGCCGGCCTGCTCCTTCGCCCGCTCGCCGTCGCTCTCGTAGCCGCGCTGCACCCGCATCTCGGCCGCCGTCTCGCGCGACAGCCTCAAACAGAAGCTGTGCAGGCTCTCGCCCTCGTCGAGCCTGCCCAGCCCCTTCGCCCTGGCGGTGATGACCTGCCGCCGGTCGGCATCCTTCGCGCCGTGCAGGTCCTTGGCCGCCGTCTCGGCGCGGAGGACGGCCCGATCGATCCATTGGTTGACCGTGGCGCGGTCGAGAGCGGCCAGCCATTGCCGGAACGGATGCTCGTAGAGCAGCTTGAGCCCGACATATCGCGCGTGAAGCGCCGGCGATTCCTCGATCTTCTGGCGATTGACCGGCGGCGGCAGCCGCAGGTTGATGCCGTTCCTGCCGCGGATGTTGGCGGCGCGGTCGAGCAGCCGCCGAAAGCGCGGCAGGGGCAGATCGTCGGCGGTCTCGGCCAGCTTCGCTTCCACCACCGCATCGATAAGCCGCTGGTTGTGCGGCCACTCGAAGAAATGGTCGAGATGCGCCGCCTCGAGCGTGTCGACCAGCCGCTCGCCGCGCCCCTGCTGATCCGCTTACCAGAGGGCGCGGAGCGCCGTCCAGAGATCGTCCTGGGCGGTGACCTCGGGCTGCCCGGTCTTCTTGTCCGAGGCCGTCAACTGGAGTGCCTGGGCGAAGCCGCCGAGGCCCTTGAAATGGAACGAGTTGTGCCGGAGCTGGGCCAAGCCCTCGAGCGCCAGCTCGAGCGTCCGCCGCTGAAAATCGTCGCCGCGCCTGTCCAGAAAAAGCTCGGCCCGGCTGCCGAGCAGCACGGAGAGCTTGCGCGCATGATGCCCGAGGTCGAGAGCGCCTGGAAGGTGCCTGATACCCTTTGCCAACAGCACATCGTCGTCGAACATCCCCGTCGGATCGGACCAGTCGCGCGCTGTCTGGGCGGCGAGGGCGAGGGCGTGGCGCCAGATCCTGACGAAGGCCTCGTTGCGCTTGATCGCCGCCTGGCCGGCGCTGCCCCAAAGGACGCTCGCCGCCACGTCGTCCGGCCAGTGCTCCAGCACGCGGGCGGGCGCATCGCCTTCGTCGAGGGATGGCGGCCCGGCGGGGACGCTGGATCGCCGCCCCGCCTCGTAGTGCAGGACCTTGCCGAGCCGGACCAGGGCCGCCACCTCGCGATTGGCCGAGGCGTGGTCGAGGAGGGCCACGAGCGCGTCCAGCGTCGCCGGCAGGGTCGCCGAGACGGGGCGTCGCCGGTCGCCGTGCTCCTTGCGGTCCTTCTTGTGCCGCTTCAGGCGCCGCCGGTAGAGGTCGCGGATCGCGAGGTGCAGGGCGGCGAGCCCCGGCGCCTCGGCCAGGGCCTGCCCGATGCCCTTGCCGGGAAAGAGCCGGCCGAAGGCCGGATGGAGCACCGCGGCGGCGGTGTCCGTCCCCACCCGTCGATGCGCCGTTTCCTGGGATTCGGTGGCGGCCTTGATGGCGGCCGCGACGTCGCCCGCCGTTCGCCGGTATTGCTCGACATCAGCGTCGCTCCAGCCGGGCGGCGCCTTGGTCACCTGGCCGAGGGACGCGACGTTCTTCTCGATGCTCTCCGCCCGCCGCACGATCCGGCCGCCCGCGCGTTTGCTTTCCGTGCCGAGCCGGTATTCCGCCTCGTGGAGATGCTCGTGGATGCGCGCCGCGACAGCGTCGGCGTCGATGGCGCCGGGCGCCGCGTCGCAGACGAAGCGCGCGTGCCAGCGGCCCCGCGGGTCGGGGTCGGGCAGCGGCTTGCCGTTTTTGAAGCGCGGCTCGGCCTCGCCCTCAGGATAGGGGTGGATCTTGAACCGCCAGAGCTCGCGCAAGTAGTCTTCCCTGTCGTTCGCCAGCCCCCGCAGCAGATCGTGCTCGACCAGGCGGCGCCAGGCGGCTTGTCCCAACCGTTCCCGCAGGTCGCGCTGCGCTTCGGTCGGCTTGCCCTGGCCGCGCGGCTTGGTGGCGATCCTGTCGATGGTCGAGATCCACTGGGCGATGACGAGCTCGTCGTGGCTGCCGGCAAAGGCCCGGATCGCGCGCTCCGGCGGGTCGCCGATTTCGTCGTGCAGCCGCTGCTTCAGCTTGAGCAGCCGGTCATGCCCCGCGCCCGGAGCAAGACTTTCGCCGTAAGGCCTGACGATTCGCATGGGCGTGCCTCCCTCGCCTGGAGCATGGCCGAAAGGACGCGGCAGGCATACCTCGCAATGCCGCGACGATGCATGATGGGCGCGCGCGGCCCGTGGCAGCGGCCGGCGATCCTTCGCGCAAAGGCCAAGGCCTTGATGCATAACGCTGATTCGCGCCGTGCCGCTTTCCCGCGGAGGAAAAAGGAGCCAGATTGGCGCGCGATCGGATCGTTCGCGCAAACGCCGAAAAAAACCGTGTTGACTCAGACGGTTCTGGAAGGTGAGTTGCATCGACCACGCCCACTGAAGGGCGACTGCACCTGCCAAGTTGTCCTGGCCGCCGCTGGTCCCCTCGGGTTGCATCGACCACGCCCACTGAAGGGCGACTGCACCGCAGCGACGGGAGCAATACCTGTGCCTCCGGAACCGTTGCATCGACCACGCCCACTGAAGGGCGGCTGCACCCATGCAGCCGCTCGTCGAACAGCGCACGCCGCGCTCGCCCATCGAGGCGAGCGGCTACAGCGTGGCCGAGATTCGGGCCATGCAGCGGACGGTCGGCGCCATTCCTGCCCGGTGGAGGGTGAGCGACGGCGAGGCGGCGGTCATCCTGGGCGGGATTTCGCCCAAGACCTTCCGGCGGTGGCGCGAGGGGGCCTATGGACGGGTCAACCGGGACCTCGCGGACCGGCTGTCGCTGGTGCTCGGCATTCACAAGGCGCTGCGCCTCATCTTCCGGGAGCCGGCGCAGGGCCATGTCTGGATGCGCCGGACCAACGCGCAGCTCGGCGGGCGGGCGCCGGTCGAGCTTCTGAAGGACGGGGGATGGGCGATCTCGAGCGGCTGCGGCGCTATCTGGATTCGGTCCGGGGCGGCTGGTGACGGCGCGGGCGGCGCCGACCTCCGCTCAGAAGTCGATCGAGAGGGCCAGGGTGGGGCCGTGCAGGGTCATGTCCCACTTGAACTCGTCGTTTCCGTTGCCGTTCGAGTAGTCCTGGTGGAGCGCCCGGTAGACGGCCTGGATTCTGGCATCGTCCTTGCCGAAGAGGCCGAAGCGGTAGCCCAGGAGGCCGGCGGCCTGCCAGGTGAAGTCGGAGCCAACGCCGAAGCCGCCGATATCGCCCAGAGCCGTCACGCTCCAGTCGGGCCCGATCCGCCAGATCGTTCTCAGGCCGACGACCGGGTCGATCCAGTCGTGGTCCTGGCTAGCCTGCGGGCCGCCGTTGCGGACCCGCAGCTCCCCGTCGATATAGGTGTAGCGGATGCCGGCATAGGGATCGACGGCGACTTGCGGGGCGAGGGCGCCGGCATCGGGCAGCACCGTCCACGGGCCGAGCCGGTAGAACCCGCCCGCTCCGGCCCAGGCGATGTTGGCCTCGGCCTTGACGTCGATGCCGCCGGAGCCCTGCGTGTCGCCCAGTTCGGCATAGATGGCATTGGCATAGATGCCGAAGCGGCCCTTGCGGGCTTCGCCCTCGAGCATCAGCGCGTAGTCGAGGTTGTCCCAGATGTCGCTGAAGCTCACATCGGGCTCGGCCTCGATACCCTTGATCCTGGTCGTTCCGTCCAGCGCGAGCGCCTAGAAATAGGGCGTGAGCTGGAACTGCCACTGGTACGAGACGAGCTCGTCCGCCGCGCGCGTCGCCGCGGGCGCTGCAAGGCAGAGCCCTACGGCCAGGGCGCTCCTGGCGAGGTGCCGGTGAACGATCCCTGTCATGCGGATCACTCGTTGCCTGATTGAAAGATCGTCGCCCAGTCGTCCTTCATGCTGATCACATTCCAGCCGCTTTTCTTCGCCTCGTCCATCAGATCCTGCGGGAAGGTGCCGAACTTCGTGTCGGGCAGGCCGTTGGCGGGGCCGTAGGCGTATTCGCGCTCCGCGTCGTCGTGGAAGACCAGCATCATGAGGCTGGCACCCTCGCCGGCGGCGGTCCATTCCAGCATCTCGCGGTCGCCGGCGGAATTGCCGAAGGCGGCGATCGGGCGCTTGCCGATGAACGCGTTGATGGCGACGGGCTTGCCCTTCTTGTCGTCGATAAAGCCGATCTCGGCCTTGCGGATCAGCACGGGCTCGCCGTCCTGCATCGCGAACTCGGTCTTGATCATCGAGCCGACCACCTGCGGGGCGGGGATGCCGTAGACCTGCTGCGTGATCGGCCGCATGAACTCGACGCCGCCGCCGGAGACGATGTAGGTGGTGAAGCCGTTGGCCCGAAGATAGTCGAGGAGCTCGAGCATGGGCTGGTAGGCGAGATCCGTGTAGAGCCGGTCGAAGCGCGGATGTTTCGCGGTCGCGAACCAGTCGGTGACGATCTCGGCGAACTCGGTTGTGGTCATGCCGGCATGGGTCGCCATGACCAGCTCGGCAACGCCCTTCTCGCCGGCCGCGCCGAGCGCCTTCATGTCGTTCTGGAGCACCGCCGCGAAGGGCTGCTTCGTCTTCCATTCGGGGTGGTCGGGTGCCAGCGTCCTCACGCGGTCGAGCGCGAAGGCGAGCTGGATGTAGATCGGGTGCGACGGCCAGAGCGTGCCGTCATTGTCGAAGGTGGCGATCCGGTCGGCGGGTGCGACGTAGTCGGGCCCGCCCTCCGTGGTCACCGCCTCGACGAAGGTCGTGATCGCCTCCCTGGTGGCGCCGTCGTTCCAGGACGGCAGCGGGTCCGCCGGCTGTGCCGAGACGGTGCCCGTCCAGCATGCGGTTGCCGCGATCATGAGGGCTGTTGCGGCGATCATCCGGAGGGGGATCATGGCGGTCCTTCCTTGCAGTTGCTCCGGTCGCGGAGCCGGGTCGCTCGAGGGTGGAAGGGGGCGGGCGTGGGCGAAAGCGCGTCCCGCCCCCTTCCGGCGCCTGCCCGCGCGGCGGTCCCGGGCGAGGAGGAGGCCGGGAATGCCGCGGGGGACAGGACCGCTTGCCGGGCAGTCTCAGTTGCCGGAGGGCAGGCCGAGAGTGAAGCCCTGCTTCTCGAGCTCGTCGCGGACGAACTTGAACCGCTGGTACCGGGTCAGCGTGATCGGGCCGGAATAGGTCTCGCTCTGCAGCTTGCGCGGCGGGTACTCGACGTAGGTCTTCATGAGCTCCTGCACCGACCGGTTGGCGGGAACCACGGCCCAGGTGCTCTCGGTGTAGGTGGTCATGAAGATGTCGTAGCGCTCCTGCGGGTCGTCCAAAAGGTTGAACACCTGCGGGACGGTCGCGACGTAGCTGTCGGCTCCCTTCCAGCCGAGATTGGTGTCCACGGCGAGGCCGCCGGTTTCGGCGCCGTCGTCGCCGCGCAGATTGAAGACGTACTTGAAGGGTCCGACGCGCACCGCGCCGGGGGTCAGCTCGTTCTCGGTGAAGTAGAACCACTCCTTCCTTTCGGAGGGGCCGGTGCCGGTCCAGACCGGGGTCATGTCGTAGCTGTCGAAAATGATGGGTTGGCCCTCGCGGTCCTTCTCCGGAAGCTTCGTGCCGGCGAGCGAGGCGAAGGTCGCCATCAGGTCGAGGCCGCCCAGGATGTCGTCGCTCCTGCTGCCGGCGGCGACGTGCCCCGGCCAGCGGACCATCGACGGCACGCGGCTGCCGCCCTCGCGCACGGTGCCCTTGGTGCCGCGAAACGGCGTGTAGCCGGCATCGGGATAGACGTCCTGCCAGGCACCGTTGTCGACGGTGTAGAAGACGACGGTGTCGTCGGCGAGGCCGAGCTCATCGAGCTTCTTCAGGACATTGCCGACCCGCGTGTCGAGCTCGACCACCGCGTCCGCGTACTTGGAGTTCGAGATGGACTTGCCCGCGAAATCGGGGTGCGGCAGGTTGGGCTGGTGGTTCTTCATGAAGTTGACGTTGATGAAGAACGGCGTGTCCGGATCCTTGGCGGCGTCCTCGAGGAACGCGATCGCGTCCGCCTCGACATAGGCGTCGAGATAGGGAATGCCGACCACGCCCTTGTCCGGCGTGTCGACGTACTCCCCATTGACCTTCCAGTCCTCCTTGGCTTTCTCGCCGGCGTTGCCCGAGAGCGAGCCCGTGGTGATCTTCTCGAAGGTCGTCCGCAGCTCCGGGCTCATCGCCAGATGCCATTTCGGGTCGGGGTAGGTGTAGGCGTTGAGGTGGTAGAGGAAGGCGTGCCGCATCACGTCGTAGCCTTGCGCGTTGGGCAGCGCGTAGTCGGATTCGCCGAGGTGCCACTTGCCGGTGAAGTAGGTCTTGTAGCCGGCCTCCTCGAGGACCGAGCCGAGCGTCCACTCGGCAGCCGGCAGGCCGCCGCCCTGGCCCTGGAAGGCCACGGTGGTCATGCCGCTGCGGTTGGGGATGCGCCCGGTCTGGATCGCCGCGCGGCCGGGCGTGCAGCTCGGCTGGCCGTAGAAGTTGGTGAACACCATGCCCTCGTCGGCGAGCTGGTCGAAGCTCGGCGTCGGCATGCCGCGCGCCTCACCGCCGAGATAGGGGCCGAGATCGCCCCAGCCGGTATCGTCCGAGACGATCAGCAGGATGTTGGGCCTTTTCGCGTCCCCGGCCGGGGCCTGGCTAGCCTCCTGCGCGAGGACGGGTGTGGCCCCGGCGGTCATGGCGAAGAGCACCAGCGGCAACGCCGCCCAGAGCAGCCGATGCCTTGGATTGAACATGGAACTTTCCTCCATTGGCTCGTTGGACTGACTGTCCCGATCCCGTCGGCTTCGGGCAGATCGAGCTTCGCTAGGGCGGGCTCGGCCGCGTGCACAGGTGCGAACAGGTTCGCACATGCAATCGGCCGGGCCTTTCGCGTGCCCGGAGGTTGGGTTAGCTTTGCTCTGGCTGAGAGCCCGGCCACCCTTCGCGTGCCGGGTTGCCGGGCAGATACATGGGAGGGGAGCGCGCTTGGCCACTGCGTTGCGGGGTGCGATCCACGACGCCGCGGGCGGCCGGGCGGCACCGGGCGTCGAGCAGGTGCGGGCGCAATTGCGGCGCATTCTGGCCGATGCGACGTTCGAGGCGAGCCCTGCCCGGCGGGCGCTGCTGCGCTTCGTCGTCGAGGAAACGCTCGCCGGCCGCGCCGATCGGCTCAAGGGGTATGCGGTAGCGCAGGCCGTCTTCGGCCGCGACGACACGTTCGATCCGCAGGCCGATCCGGTGGTGCGTGTCGAGGCGCGGCGCCTGCGGCGCGATCTCGACAGCTACTACGCGACGGCGGGCTCGGGCGATTCCTTGCGGATCACGATTCCCAAAGGTGCCTATGCGGTCACCTTCCACTGGCACGGCGAAGACGGGGCGCGGGCGGAGGAGCGAACGCTCACACCCGATGCCGATGCGATGCCGACGGATCGGGCGAGGACGCGGCTGGTGGCCGGGCTGGTCGGCGCCGTCCTCGTCATCGTGCTCGCGGCGGGCTGGTTTCTGGGCCAGGTCGGCCGGCGCGATGCCGGTGCCTCGGGCGACGAGGCGCTGCGTCGTGGGCCGACGGTGATCGTGCTGCCGTTCGAGGTGCTGAGCAGGGTTCAGGACGACCACTATCTGGCCCGGGGCCTCACGATGGAGCTGATCACGGATCTGATGCGCTTCGAGGGCTTCAGGCTCTATTCGGCGGCCGCGAGCTTCCGCGAGGCGGAGCGCGCCGATCCGGTGGCGCTGGGTCGTGAGCTCGATGTGGCCTATGTGGTCAAGGGCACCGTGGCCTCGGCGGCGGGCCGTGTGCGGATCGGCGCCACGCTGGTCGATGCGCGGACCGACGAGGTGCTCTGGAGCCAGAGCTTCGAGCGGCCGCTGACGCCCGACAACCTGCTCAGGCTCGAGGATGATCTGGCGAGCCGGATCGCCTCGACGCTGGGCCAGAGCTACGGCATCGTCAACGCGGATGCGGCCGGCCGTCTGGTGCGGCAGGCGGCGCCGAGCATGGCGACCTATCGCTGCATCCTCAGGGCCTACGAGTACCGGCGCAGCTTCGCCGTCGCCTTGCACGCGCCGACCGTGGCCTGCCTCGAGGCGGCGGTCCAGCGCGATCCGGCCTATGCGGAAGCTTGGGCGATGCTGGCCTGGCTCGAGCTGGACGCGGTGCGCTTCGAGCTGGCGCCGGCGGACGAGCGCGAGCGGCTTCGGGCGGAGGCGCGGGCGGCGTCGGCGCGGGCCGTGGCACTCGATCGGGCGAGCGTGCGCGCGCAGCAGGTCCTGGCGGCCGTCAGGTTCTACGATGGCGACTACGAGGGGTCCGAGAGGGCGCAGCGCCAGGCGCTGGCGCTCAACCCGAACGATCCGGAGACGCTGGCTCAGCTCGGATGGCGGCTGGCGGTGCGTGGCCGGTTCGACGAGGGGCTGCCCTATCTCGAACGCGCGATCGACCGCTCGGTCAGCCCGCCCGGCTGGTATTTTCACCTGATCGCCATTCACGCCTTCATGCAGGACGACTACGCGGCTGCGCTCGCCGCGGCCGAGCGCTCCGGCCGCCACGGCTCGGAGGTCGGCCTCTCGCTCATGGCGATGAGTCAGGCAGCGCTCGGCGATCGCCAGGCGGCGGAGCGGTCGCTGCGGATGCTGGAGGCGGAGGCGCCGGGCTTCTTCGCCGACCCCGAGGCCGTCTATCGCCGGCACCAGGCGACGGACGAGATCGTCGATGCGCTGATGGCGGGGCTGCGGCGGGCCGGCTGGCGCAAGCCCGAGGCGGCCAGCGGCTGATCAGTTCTTCAGGTGGATGTCGATGGCGTCGCCGCCGACGGCGAGCATCAGGCCCTCGCGCTTGGCCTTGAGGTGGAGGATGACCTTGTGCTCGTTCTCGAGCCAGATGTCGCCGGCGCTGGCATCGCCGACCACGGCGCCGTACTGGCCGGCGGCATAGGCGCCGGAGAAGTCGGCGAGCTTCGTGAGGTTGTAGACGTCACCGGTCGCATCGACGGAGGAGATGCCGATGCCGCCGACGCCGAGCCCGGCGATGTCGAAGGGGTAGGTCTTTCCCTGGTAGGTGAGGGTGCCGGTGCCGCCGCCGGCATTGCCGACATAGGCGACCTGGACCTCGCGCATCTCGACCGTGCCGGACGGCGGCTTGCCCTCGAGGGTCTTCTCGGCCTGGGTCTCCTTGGTCGGCTGGCTGCCGCCGCAGGCGGCGAGCGACAGGACGAGGCCGATGGCGGCGAGGCGGCCGAGGCCGTGGAAGCTGATGATCGTCATGATCCCTTTCCTCCCGGATCCGGATTTCTAGAGCTGGTTCAGGAGCGCCTCGCGGCGGGCGTTGTACTCGTCCTTGGTGATGTAGCCCTTGGCGGCGAGCTGATCGAGCGTGTTGAGCTTCTGCTCGATGGTGGCCGCCTGGCTGCCCGCGGCTGCCGCCGGCGGCGGGGCGGGTGCCGGTGCCGCCTTCTCGTGGTCGGGCCTGTGCATCAGGCTGTTGATGGCGTAGCCGCCGACGAGGCCGCCGACCAGCGGCAGCCCCCAGTCGTTGTGGGCTTCGGCAGGCGGTGCGGCCGCCGCCGATGACAGGAGCGAGGCGGCGACGGCCGCCGTCAGCATCTTGCCAGTCATGCTCGAGCCTCCCTCGCGGATCCGGGCCGCCATGGTGCTGCAATCATCGGCCCGCGGCGATTCGGTATAGCCTTGGCCGGCAAATCGAGCCATGCTTCTTTGCATCGGGGGAGCGAGCGAAACGTATCGCGAGTTGGGTTGCAGGAAATGACGGTTCGAGGTCTGAAAGGGGCGGCGCTCGGCCTCCTCGCCGGCGCCGCATGGGTTACGGGAGCTCCGGCGCACGATCTGCCGGCCGACTACCTGCCGGGAAGCTGGGCGGTCGGCTCGGCCGATGCCTGCGCCGGGGAGGCGGGTGAGAGGCTCGGGTTTTCCGCCGACGGCACGTTCGAGGAGACGCTTCGCGGCGAGGCGGCGGCGGTCGGCTTCTGGCACCTGACCGAGGACCGGCTCGAGCTGCACATGGTGACCTCGCCCGCCTTCTTCGACGATCCCGCGACCAGCGTCGACGACGCGCTCGCCGCCCATGCCGGGCAGTACACCTATTACTTCGCGAGAGGGTTGATGTTCGACATCGAGCCCGACGCTTTTCGCATGGTCGCGAGCCTGGGTGACCAGATGCGGGGCGCCAATCTCTTCCGTTGCTCCTGAAGGCGGGGCGGGCGCCCGGCATGCCGTTTCGGCCGGCGCTGCTTGCCGCACTGGCGGCGATGCTGGCGTGGCCGCTCCTGGCCGGGCAGGTCCTGGCCGGAGCGGTCGAGGAAGCCATCGGTGCCGGGGTCGCGGCGCTGGCGGCGGGCCGGTCCGGTGCGACGCCTGCCGCGCCGGTCGCGCTCGAGGCGGTGCCCTTCATCGTCGATTTCTACGGCGCGCGGCAGGATCGGCCGGCCTGGTATGGCACGCGGGCGGGACCCGAGCTCTTCCGGGCGATCGAGGCGAGCGAGCGGCACGGGCTCAGGCCCGAGGATTTCCACGGCGACCGGCTGCCGGCCCTGCTGCGGGCGGCCGAGAGCGGCGATCCCGCCGCCATCGCTTCGTTCGAGCTGGTCGCCACCGATGCGGCCGCGCTGCTGCTGCAGGATCTCTTTCGCGGCAAGGTGAACGCGGCCCGGCTCGATCCGGACTGGAATTTCCACCAGCCGGCGGTCACGGGGCGGTCGGCGGGGACGATCAGCGTGATCGTCGACAAGCTGGGCTTCGCCCCGATCGTCGAGCGGATCGCCCTTCACCACCCGCAATATCTGGCGCTGCAGGCGGCGCTGGAGCGCTATCGGCTGATCCGGGCGGCGGGCGGCTGGTCGCGGGTGCCGCGGGGGCCGACGCTCCGGCCGGGCATGGCTGATGCGCGGGTGCCGGCGCTTCGAGCACGGCTGCGGGCGACGGGTGAATTCACGGGCGAGCCCTCGGCCGGGGAGGTCTTCGACGCGCCTTTGGTCGAGGCGGTTCGGCGGTTTCAGCGAAGCCACGGCCTCGCACCGGACGGGCTGGTCGGATCCGGCACGCTGCGTGCCCTGAACCGGACCGTCGACGAGCGGATCGACCAGCTCCGGCTCGGCCTCGAGCGGGCGCGCTGGATCCTGCGCGAGGTCGGCGACGATTACGTCCTCGTGAACATCGCGGCGGCCCGGACCTATGTCTATCGGGGTGGTGAGCTGGTGTGGCGGACGCGGTCGATCGTCGGCCAGAGCTACCGCCAGACGCCCGTCTTCAGGGACGAGATCCGTTTCCTCGAGCTCAACCCCACCTGGATCGTGCCCGAGACGATCTTCGTCGAGGACAAGCTGCCGCTGATCCGGGCCGATCCCACCTATCTGGCGCGGGGCGGCTATCGGGTCTACGACCGCCATTGGCAGGCGCTGGACCCGAGCGTGGTCGACTGGTGGGCCCTCGACCCGCCGCCCGTGACGCTGGTCCAGGCGCCCGGTCCCCGGAACGCGCTCGGCCGGGTCAAGTTCATGTTTCCCAACCGTTTCGCCGTCTATCTTCACGATACGGACGAGCGCGGCCTGTTCGACAGGGCGGCGCGCAACCTGAGCTCCGGCTGCGTCCGGATCGAGAATCCCATGGTGCTGGTGGACCTTTTGATGCAGGGGGCGCCGGGTTGGAGCCATGCCCGGCTGGAGGCGATCCTGGCGAGCGGGCGGACGACGCGGCTCGACCTGCCGAAGCCCATGCCGGTGCTCCTGACCTACGCGACGGCCTGGGTCGAGGACGGCGTGGTCCAGTTTCGCAACGACGTCTACGGCCGCGACGGACCACTCTTGCAGGCGCTGGACGGGCGGCCTTCGAGCTAGCGGGCGCGCGTTCCGTCACGCCTTTCGGGCGGCGGCGCAGACCCGCTCGAGGACCGCGTCGATGGCGAGGAGGGTGGCCTTGTCGGTGAGGCCGTGGCGCCGCTCGAGCCAGTCCATGCCGTTGCGGGCGATCCAGGTCCTGCCGTTTCCGTCCTCCCAGGCCAGCACCTTCATCGGCAGGTCGATGGCCGCCATTTGGCGATCCTGCATCAGCCGGGTGCCGATTTCCGGATTGCCCAGGAGAAGGAGCTCGGTCGGCCGCAATGCCAGGCCCTTTTTTCGAGCCTGCCCGCTGTGGTCGATGCGGGCGAAGAGGTGCCAGCCCTCGTCCGCGATGGCCTTGACTATCCGCTCGACGGCTTCCGTGACGGGAAAGGCGCTTTCGACGATCTTCAGACCCTGCATGACCGAGACTTTCGGGGAGGGGGTGGCGACGCTTCAGCCACCGGCCGTCGCTGGCGCCGGTCGCCATTCGCGGGCGAGCCGCTCCGCGCGGGCGATGTCGTCCTTGCTCATCCGCGCGATCAGGTCGGCGCGCAGCTTGCTGGCGCGAGCGGCGATGGCGAGGTCGGCTGGCGGGCTGGCGGCGAGGGTCGCCCATTTCAGGGCCTCGACAGGATCGGCCGCAACTCCCCGGCCCTCGGCATAGAGCGTGCCGAGATAGAGCTGCGCCGGCCGGTGGCCCTGCGCCGCCGCCATGGCGAACCAGCGGGCGGCCTCGGCATCGTCCTGCGGCACGCCGAGCCCCGTGTAGTACATGCCGCCCAGATTGTGCTGCGCCGGCGGATCGCCCTGCAGGGCGGCGCGGCGGAACCAGCGCGCCGCCTCCGCGTCGTCGCGCGGCACCGCGGTGCCCAGGGCGTAGAAGCCGCCGAGCCGGTTCTGCGCTTCGGGCAGGCCCTGTCCCGCGGCTTCCAGAAGCCAGTGCAGCGCCGCCGCCTCGTCGCGGCCGACGCCGCGTCCCTGCAGGTGGAGGAGGGCGATATTGTACTGGGCCGGCGGGAAGCCGCCCTCGGCGGCGGCGAGGAACCACCTGGCCGCCGCCTCGTCGTCGGCCGCCACGCCGCGGCCCGCGAGGTAGCGGTTGCCGAGATCGAACTGGGCAACGGGATCGCCCGATTCGGCCGCCCGCAGGACCGTCGGAAAGGTCGGCGCCGCCTTGCGCACCGGTGCACCTGCCGCCGGGGTCGAAGGCGCCCTGGCTCCTGCCTCTGCCGCCGGCGGCACCGGCACCGCCGGTTCGGCCGCCACCGGTGCTGCTGTTTCGGCTGACCCCGGCGCCGTCGCGGCGGCGACGGGGGGCTCGTGCCGGTCCGTGGGCACCGAGCACGCCGCCGACGCCAGGACCGCCGCCGCGACGACGATGGCGCGGGCCTGCACCATCACTCGATCTCCTCTCGCAATCGCACGACCGGTCATCGTTCCGCCTAGTCCAAGGGCGAGGCGGCCGCAAGCCCTGCTGCCGTGGTTTTCTACTGCGGGCGCCAGGCGGCGGCGCGCCGCTCCGCCTCGGCCACCTGCTCGGTATTCATGTGCGGCAGCAGCGCCGAGCGCAGCACCATGGCGCGTGCGCTGACGTTGGGATCGGTCGGCGGGGTGCCGGCGAGCAGCGCCCATTTGAGCGCCTCGACCAGGTTCGGCGCGACGCCCTTGCCCTCGGAATAGAGGGCGGCGATGTAGAGCTGGGCCGGCTTGTGCCCCTTGGCCGCGGCGGCGCCGAGCCAGTGCGCCGCCTGGTCGTAGTTCTGGGCGACGCCGATGCCGCTCAGATACATGCCGCCCAGATTGTACTCGGCGAGAGTGTCGCCCTGGATCGCGGCCCGGCTGAACCAGCGGATGGCGAGGGCGTTGTCCTGCGGCAGGCCGGTGCCCTGGGCGTAGAAGCCGCCCAGCCGATTCTGCGCCTCGGGCAGCGCCTGCTCGGCTGCGGCCTGCACCCAGCGCACCGCCACCGCTTCGTCGCGCGCTACGCCGCGCCCCTCGAGATGCATCAGGCCGAACCTGTACTGCGCCTGGGGAATCCCCGCCTCGGCTGCGGCCCCGAGCCAGCGGGCCGCCTCGCCTTCGTCGGCGGCGACACCCTGCCCGTTCAGGTATCGGTTGCCGAGCTCGAGCGCCGCCTCTGCGTCGCCCCCCTCGGCATGTCGGTGCAGTTCGGCCAGATCGGCGGCAGCGGGCGCCGGTTCCGCCGGCGGCGGTGCTCCGGCCGCCTGGCCCGGTGGGGCCGTGGCCTCGGGTGCTTCCAGCGTCAGGGCGCCGAGGTCCGGCCCGCCCGTTCCCGATGGCGCGGCCGGCGCCGGCTCGGCCGCGACCATGACCTCGGGCAGGGGCGCCACCGCCGTGTCCCCGCCGCTGCTGCCGCCGCATCCCGCCAGCATCAGGCCTGCCGCCAGTCCGGCGGCGGTTCTCTGGCACCCCATGGGTTCCGCCTCCTCGAGCAGCCGCTCACCTCAATCGGCTAGCCAAAAGCCGCCGCACCCGCAAGCCGCCCGACCGGCTGCCGCCTCGCGTCGCAGGGAGTCTCGCCTCTTTCAAGGCAGGCCCGTTTGCGCCACCATGTGGACGACGGGGACGGATCAGCAAGAGGAGACCGACGGCCATGGCACGGAACCTGAAGCGCCGCGCGATGCTGGTGGGTGGTGCTTTCGCCGGCGGGGCCGCGATGGGCGTCGCCGCGAGCTTCCCGAAGCCGGCCATCAGCCAGGGCGTGACGCGCTGGAAGATGGTCACGGCCTGGCCCCGGAACCTGCCCGGTCCCGGCGTCGCCGCGCAGATGCTGGCCGACCGCATCACCGCCCTTTCCGGCGGAAGGCTGGAGGTCGAGCTCTTCGCGACGGGCGAGATCGTGCCGGGCAGCCAGGTCTTCGACGCGGTGGCGGAGGGCACGGCCGAGCTCTACCACGCTGTGCCGTCCTACTGGGGCTCGAAGTCGCGGGGCATCCTGCTCTTCTGCTCGCAACCTTTCGGCCTTCGGGCCGACGAGCAGTTCGGCTGGCTGGCGCATGGCGGCGGCCAGATGCTTTACGACGAGATCTACGGCCGCTTCGGTCTCAAACCCTTTCTCTGCGGCAACAGCGGGCCGCAATGGGCCGGATGGTTCAGGAACGAGATCACCTCGGTCGACGATCTGCGGGGTTTGCGGTTCCGCACGACGGGTCTGGCGTCCGAGATGTTCTCGAGGCTCGGCATGGCGGTTCAGGCGATGAGTGGCGGCGACATGTTTCAGGCGCTGCAGACCGGCACCATCGACGCCGGTGAGTTCATCGGTCCCTGGACCGATTCGGCGCTCGGCTTCTACCAGGTCGCGAGCAACTACTACTGGCCGGGTGTGGGCGAGCCGTCCTCGGCCGAGGAATGCGTCGTCAACATGAAGGCGTGGGACGCCCTGCCGGACGATCTCAAGCTCGCCGTCGAGACCGCGTGCAAGTCGCTCTACAACGATGTGCTGACCGAATACATGACCAAGCATGCGCAGAGCCTCGAGCAACTCGTCGCCGAGCACGGTGTCACGGTTCGCCAGCTCCCCGAGGAGGTCATGATCGCCATGGGCAATGCCGCCGGCGAGGTGATGGCCGAACTGGCCGAGGACGAGGACGAGCTGGTGCGCCGCATCGTCGAGAGCTTTTTGGCCTATCGCGCCTCGATCGCCGCCTACATGGTCTATGCCGATAACGGTCAGATGAACGCTCGGGCGCTGCCCTATACCTACGGCTGAACGGCTCGGCCTTGCTGGCCACGTCGCTGGCCGCCGCCGCCGACGCGCTCGACCGGGTGAACCGCGCGGTCGGGCACGCGGCGCGCTGGCTGGCGCTTCTCTTGATGCTGGCCCAGTTCCTCGTGGTGGTGCTCCGCTACCTTTTCGGCACCAGCTACATCTGGGGCACCGAGGCGGTGCTCTACCTGCACGCCGCGCTCTTCATGCTGGGCGCCGGCTACACGCTTCTGGTCGACGGCCATGTGCGGGTGGACATCTTCTATGCGGGGCTGGGCCGCCGCGGCAGGGCGCTCGTGGATCTCGTGGGCACGCTCCTTTTTCTCCTGCCGATGTGCCTCGTCATCCTCTGGTTCACCTGGCGGTTCACCGCGAATAGCTGGGCGATCCACGAGGGGCCGCTCTCGGTCGGCGGCATTCCGGCCTCCTTCCTGCTCAAGACCCTGATCCCGGCCTTCGCGCTCCTCCTTTTGGTGCAGGGGTCGAGCCTGCTGCTCCGCTCGGTTCTCCGCCTGCGGGACGGCGGTGAATGATCGCCGCCAATCTCGATCTCTTCATGCTGGCGGCGCTCTGCGTCGTCATCCTGACAGGCTTTCCGGTGACCTTCCTGATCGCCGGGCTCGGCGTGGTCTTCGCCTTTCTGGGCTACGCGCTGGGCGTTTTCGACCTCGGTCTTCTGGGGGCGCTGGCGCAGCGCATCTTCGGCGTGATGACCAATCAGGTGCTGATCGCCATCCCGCTTTTCGTGCTCATGGGCACCATTCTCGAGCGCTCGCGCATCGCCGAGGAGCTGCTCGAGCAGATGGGCCGGCTGTTCGGCACGATCCCGGGCGGGCTCGCCGTCTCGGTGACGCTGGTGGGAGCGCTGCTCGCCGCCTCCACCGGCATTGTCGGCGCCACCGTCGTCACGATGGGGCTGATCGCCCTGCCGGCGATGCTCCGCAACGGCTACGGGCGGGGCTTCGCCTCGGGCTCGGTGGTCACCGCCGGCACGCTCGGCCAGATCATCCCGCCTTCGACCATGCTGATCATCCTGGCCGACGTCATGTCGACCGCCTTCCAGCAGGCGCAGTACAGCCAGGGCAGGTTCTCGGTCGAGACGATCAGCGTGGGTCAGGTCTTCGCCGCCGCCATCCTGCCCGGCCTGCTGCTGGTCGGTCTCTACATCACCTGGATCCTCTGGACCGCGCGGCGCCGCCCGAAGCTGGCCCCGGCCATGCCGGCGGTGGACGAGAAGCCGGCGGCGCTCGTCGTGCTCGGCGCGCTCGTGCCGCCCATCGTCCTCATCGTCGCCGTGCTCGGCTCGATCCTGGGCGGCATCGCCACGCCCACCGAGGCGGCTTCCGTGGGTGCCGTCGGCGCACTGCTCCTGGCGGGGCTCAGGCTCGAGCGGGAGCGCTCCGGCTGGCCCGTCTGGCTCGCCCTCGGCGCCATCGTGGCGCTTCTGGCGCTCGCCGCCGCCTTCGACCTCCGCCTCGGCCGCAGCCAGGCCACGGGTGCCGAGAGGCTCGCCATCGTGGCCGCCTTCGCTCTCGTGGCCCTCCTCGCCCTCGGGCTCGCCCAGTGCCTCGTGCGCGCGCAGCGCATCGGCATCCTGGCGCCCATCCTGACCCAGACCATGACCATCACCGCGATGATCTTCGGCACCATCATCGGTGCCTCGATCTTCTCGCTGGTGCTGCGTGGCCTCGGGGGGGATGCGCGTATCCACAGCCTTCTCCACGCCCTTCCGGGCGGCCCCGGTCTCGCCCTTCTCTCGGTCATGGCGGCGATTTTCCTGCTCGGCTTCTTTCTCGATTTCGTCGAGATCAGCATCATCATCCTGCCGCTCACCGTGCCGATCCTCCTGCTCATGGGGCATGATCCGATCTGGCTCGCGGTGCTGATCGCCATCAACCTGCAGACGAGCTTTCTCACCCCGCCTTTCGGCTTCTCGCTCTTCTACCTGCGGGGTGCCGCCCCGCCCGAGGTCACGACGGGCGACATCTACAAGGGCGTCGTTCCCTTCATCCTCCTGCAGATCCTGGGCATCCTCGTCGTCTACCTCGCACCGCCCATCGCCACCGTTCTGCCGCGCCTGCTCTTCTGAACGGCGCTCCGGGCTTCTACCGGAAGCGATGGATCGGTTCGCCATCCCTGCTAGTCTCTCTCCAGGCAGCAACCTCGTCCGAGAGGGTCCACGAGCCCATGACCATCACCATCTACGGCGTCGGCCGCTCGCGCGCGTCGCGCAATATCTGGCTCTGCCTCGAGGCGGATCTGCCGTTCGAGCAGGTGCCGGTGATCCAGGCGCGTCGGGTCGAGGTTCCGCTCGCCCCGGATGCGCCGCTCAACACCCGCTCGCCGGCCTATCTGGCGATCAACCCGAACGGCCTCGTGCCGGCGATGCGGGACGGCGAGCTCGTGCTCTTCGAGTCGATCGCCATCAACCTCTATCTCGCGCGGAAGATCGGCGCCCCGCTCGGGCCGGGCGATCTCGCCGAGGAGGGTCTGATCGCCATGTGGAGCCTGTGGTCCGCGACCGAGGCCGAGCCCTGGGCCATCCAGATCCTGATGCACCGGGCCTATCTGCCCGAGGCCGCGCGCGATCCCGCCGCCGCCGCGCGGGCCGCCGAGGCGCTCGTCCCCAAGTTCGCCGTCCTCGACCGGCACCTCGCCAGCCGCGAGTGGCTGGTCGCCGAGCGCTTCACCGTGGCCGACATCAATGTCGCGGAGGTGTTGCGCTACGCCGCCCTCGCGACCGAGCTCTTCGCGGGAGCGCCGAACGTGGAGCGCTGGCTTCGGGCCTGCCAGTCCCGCCCGGCCTATCTGGAGATGATGCGCCGCCGCGAGGCCGAGCCGGCTTGATTCCCTCTTCCGCTTGCCTCTGCCGAGGCGTCCACCATGTCCATCCCAGCTCGGCGCCGTGCGCGGCGGCGACGGTCGGGATTGCGAGAGCGGATGGACAGGCAGGCTGATCCGGCGACGCTGCCGGCCGGAAACGACGAGGGCGAGGAGTCGCGATCGGGCGATGGCGGCGCCCGGCGGAAGGACGAGCCGGCCCGCGGGCGCGAGCCGCCGAAGCATGGGCGCCGGCGGTGGCTGATCATCTCCATCGTCGCGGCCGTTCTGCTCGCCGGCGTCGTCGCCGCCATCGTCTGGTACCTGTACGCGAGCCGGTTCGAGACCACCGACGACGCTTTCGTCGACGGCCAGATCGTCCGGGTGTCGCCGCAGGAGCCGGGGCTGCTGGTGACGGTGGCGGTGGAGGACAACCAGCGGGTGAAGGCGGGCGATCTTCTGGTCGAGATCGATCCGACCGGTCCCATGGCCGAGCTCAGGCTGAGGCAGGCGCAGCTCGCCGAGGCGGAGGCCGCGGTGGTGCAGGCCAAGGCGCAGATCGAGCAGGCGACCACCCAGGTCGAAAATGCGAAGAGCCGGCTGAACGGCGACATGGTCGCCGCGGAGAACGCCCGCCGGCGGGCGGATCGTCAGCAGGCGCTGTTCGAGAAGTCGGGATCGAGCGCCATCTCGAGGCAGACCCTGGACGACGCGGTGGCCCAGGCGCGGCAGGCTGAGGCCACGGCGGACGCGTCCCGCACCAGCGTCGCCAATGCCGAAAGCGGTGTGGTCGCGGCCAGGGCCGCGCTGCAATCGGCCGAGGCGCTGGTCGAGGCGGCCAAGGCCCAGGTCCGGATCGCCCAGGTGACGGTCGACCATCTGACGATCGCGGCACCGATCGACGGCCAGGTGGTGCAGAAGAACGTCAATCTCGGCAGCTACGTCCAGCCCGGCACGCAGATGATGGCGATCGTGCCGAAGGAGCTCTACGTCACGGCGAACTACAAGGAGACCCAGCTCCGCCGGATCCGGGTGGGACAGCCCGTGGACATCCACATCGACGCCTTTCCGGACATCGACTTCGAGGGCACCGTGCAGTCGATCCAGCGCGGCGCCGGGCAGGCCTTCCAGCTTCTGCCGCCGCAGAACGCCACCGGCAATTTCGTCAAGGTGGTGCAGCGGGTGCCGGTGCGCATCTCGATCGACAGCCCGGACCCGCTCGATCATCCGATCGGTCCCGGCATGTCGGTCGTGCCCAGCATTCACGTCGAATGAAGGGGGCGAGCCAAGGCAGCGGCGCGACCGATGCCCGGCCGCGCTCGGCGGCCGGGCCGGGCGGACCCTGGCTCATGACGGCGGTCCTCTCGGTCGCCACCTTCATGGAGATCCTCGATGTCTCGATCGCCAACGTGGCGCTCGCCGACATCTCGGGCAATCTCGGCGTCTCCATCGACCAGGGCACCTGGATCATCACGAGCTACCTCGTCGCCAACGCCATCATCATCCCGATCAGCGGCTACCTTTCCAAGGTCATCGGCCGCAGGCGCTATTTCCTGATCTCGGTCGCGCTCTTCTCGGTGGCGTCCCTGGTCTGCGCGCTCTCCAACAGCCTCGGCATGCTGATCGCGGCGCGCGTGTTCCAGGGCATGGGCGGCGGTGGCCTGGCACCGGTGGAGCAGGCGATGATCGCCGACAGCTTTCCCGAGGAGAAACGCGGCCAGGCCTTCGGCGCTTTCGGGCTGGTCGTGGTCGTGGCACCGATCATCGGTCCCACCATCGGCGGCTACATCACCGACACGATCTCCTGGCACTGGATCTTCTTCATCAACGTGCCGATCGGTGTTCTCGCGTTTCTCGCGACCCTCGCCGTCGTCCGCGAGCCGCCGGCCCTGGTCGAGGAGACGCGCCGGTTGCGCGCCGGCGGGCTCAAGGTCGACTGGCTCGGCTTCCTCCTCACCGCGATCGGCCTCGCCGGGCTCCTGGTCACGCTCGACCGCGGGCAGATCGAGGACTGGCTCGCGAGCGACCTGATCCGCTTCACGGCGCTCATGGCGGTCCTCGGCCTCGGCGGCATGGTCGTCTGGGAGCTCAACCACCCCGATCCGATCGTCCCCGTTCATCTGCTCGGCAACCGCAATTTCGCGATCACCGTGCTGATCATGCTGCTTTTGGGCTTTCTGGTCTTCGGCACGATCCAGCTCGTGCCGCAGATGCTGCAGGAGATCTTCGACTACACCGCCTACGATGCCGGGCTCGCCCTCACCTATGGCGGCGTCATCGCCATCGTCGCCATGCCGATCGCTGGGCAGCTCGCCGGGCGGGTGGACGCGCGGCTCCTGCTCTTTCCGGGCTTCGCGGTGCAGGCCCTGGCGTTCTGGCATTTCGCCGGCTTCAGCGTCGAGAGCACGTTCGCGGACGCGGCCTGGGGGCGCTTCTTCATCTCCTCCGGGCTGCCCTTCCTCTTCATCACCGTCTCGACCGTGGCCTATGTCGGCCTGAAGCCCGGCGAGAACGACAAGGCCTCGGCCATGCTGAACTTCTTCCGCAATCTCGGCGGCGCGTTCGGCATCTCGTTCGTCCAGACGCTCCTGATTCGCCGCGAGCAGCTCCACCAGTCGCGCATGACCGAGACGCTGAACGAGCTCAACCCGGTGTTCCGGCAGGATCTGGCGGCCCAGACGGCGCTTCTCGGCGGCGATCGGCAGATGGCGCTGGCGACGATCTACAGGGAGGTGCAGCGGCAGGCGGCGATGCTGTCCTATGTGGAGATCTTCCATCTCCTGACCTGGATGGTGATCGCGGTCCTGCCGCTGATCCTGATCCTTCGCCCCGGCGGCAAAAAAAGCCCGGGCAGGGGCGAGGCCGAGGGAACCGCTGCCACCGCCTGAAGCGTTCTCCTCGGGTGTGGAGACTTTTACGTGGAGACCGCCCATGGCCAGAATCGCCGTCATCACCGGAGCCGGCGCCGGTGTCGGTCGTGCCACGGCCCTGGAGTTCGCGCGCAACGGATTCGACGTGGCGCTTCTGTCGCGAGACGCGGAGCGGCTGGAATCGCTGGCGGCGGAGGTGCGGGCGATGGGGCGGCAGGCTTTGCCGGTTCCGACCGACGTGGCCGAGGCGGAGCAGGTCGAGGCGGCGGCGTCGCGGGTCGAGGACGAGATCGGACCGATCGAGGTCTGGGTCAATGTCGCCATGGCGACCGTGTTCGCGCCCGTGGCCGAGCTGACACCGGAGGAGCTTTTGCGCGCCACCCGGGTCACCTATCTCGGCCAGGCGCACGGCATGATGGCGGCGCTCCGGCGCATGCGGGCGCGCCGCCGCGGCACCATCGTCAATGTCGGCTCGGCCCTGACCTATCGCTCGGTGCCGCTGCAGGCGGCCTATTGCGGGGCCAAGGCGGCGATCCGCGGCTTCACCGATTCGCTGCGCTCGGAGATCATTCACGACGGCCTGGACATCCAGATCACCATGGTGCACCTGCCGGCCGTGAACACGCCGCAGTTCGACTGGGCGCTCAACAAGATGGGGCAGAAGGCCCGGCCCGTGCCGCCGGTGTTCGAGCCCGAGGTGGCGGCGAGGGCCATTCATTTCGGCGCCACCCACCAGCGCCGGGAGATCTGGGTGGGCTTTTCCACGGTCAAGGCCATTTTGGGCAACTGGCTGGCGCCCGGGCTCATCGACCGCTTTCTCGCCAGGGCCGGCTACTCGGGCCAGCTTTCGGAGACCCCCTTGCCGGCGGATGCGCCATTCAACCTCTACGAGCCCGTGCCCGGCCACCATACCGCTCACGGCCGCTTCGACGCGCAGGCGCGGGGTGAGAGCCTGGAGATGATCACGGACCGCCATCGCGACCTCTTCGTCGCCGGTGCCCTGACCCTGGGTTTCTTCGCCCTGAAGTCTCTGCTCGCAGGGCCGCGCCACCGCCATCGCCGGCGGTAAGTCGGCTCTTATTCGGTGGCTGGCAGGAGGAATTCGCGGCCGAGCTTGACGCGGAAGTCGCCGTCATAGGCGATCACGTCGGCGGTGGCGTAGGTCTCGCTCCAGCTCTCGGGCAGGAAGGAGCCGGTGCCGATGATGTCGATGGGGGCCCGCACACTTGCCATCAGCTTGCACTTGGAGGGGCCGAAGCCGGAGCTCGCGATGATCTTGACGTCCGGAAAGCCGGCTTCGTCGAGCGATTCGCGCATGTGATAGATGGCGGCGGCGGAAACGCCGGTGCCGGTCAGCCAGCGCAGCTCGTCGTGGGTGCGGTAGGTGCGGATGGCCTCGGGCACGTGGCGGTCGAGGACGGCGTAGGACTTGGCGGTATCCAGATGCTCGACGAAGCGGCCGCCATGGGTGTCGATGCGAACGCCGAGGCGGCCGGTCGCGGCGAGGTCGGGGAAGGCCTCGCAGACGGCGAGGGCGTCCGTGATCTCGCGGCCGAAATAGTCGACCAGCACGTAGAGCGGATCGTCGGGGAAGGTGGCGTGGTACATCCGGGCCGCCTCGACCGTGCTCCGGGCGTAGCCGATCAGCGCGTGCGGCATGGTGCCGAGGCCGTGGCTCTGGCCGAAATAATGGGCGGTGGCGTCGGTCGCGTTGCCGATGAAGCCCTTGGCCGCGCTCTCGCGCCGGGCGCGGGCGGAGCCGACGCTCGCCGCATAGGCCATGATCTCGGCCATCTCGGCCCCGGCGCAGTGCCGCGCATCCATGGCGAGGAAGCCCACATAGGGCAGGTCGGTGCACATGGTGTAGGCATTGAAGGCGGCGACGCAGGCGGGGCCGAGCTTCTGCAGGAACATGGTCTCGAGGTCGACCAGATGGCGGAACGGGCCGTGCAGATAGAGCATGGGCTCGCCGGCGCCGACCCAGCCGCCTTCGGGAAAGCGCTCGTCGATGGTGATCGGCGCGTCCCGCGCCGCCGCCACCTCCCTGAGCCAGCCGACCGCGAGCCTCGGCGTGCACAGCACCGGCCGGCGCATGAAGATGGCATAGGTGACGCGGCAGTCGCCGAACCGCTCGACAATTCGCCGTGTCTTGTCGAAATACTTGTCGGTGTAGCGTCCGACGTCGCTGTTGCTCGGCGTCATGACGCGGCGCGCAGGCCCTGCCGCTCCTCCTTCAGCGCCTCGGCCATGAGGAAGGCGAGCTCGAGGCTCTGCTGCGCGTTGAGCCTGGGGTCGCAGTGGGTGTGGTAGCGGTCCTTGAGCACGGCATCGGTGATCGCCTGGGCGCCGCCGGTGCATTCGGTGACGTCCTGGCCGGTCATCTCGAGATGGATGCCGCCGGCATGGGTGCCGAGCGCCTTGTGGATGGCGAAGAAGCTCCGCACCTCGGCCAGGATGCGCTCGAAGGGGCGGGTCTTGTAGCCCGACGAGGACTTGACCGTGTTGCCGTGCATGGGATCGCAGGTCCAGACCACGACGCGGCCCTCGCGCTCGAGGGCGCGAACCAGAGGCGGCAGGTGCCGCTCGACCAGCTCGTGTCCCATGCGGGCGATGACGGTGAGTCGTCCAGGCTCGTTCGCCGGGTTGAGGACGTCCGTGAGCCGGAGCAGGTCGTCGACCGGCATGGACGGGCCGGCCTTGATGCCGAGCGGGTTGGCGATGCCGCGGCAGTATTCGACATGGGCGCCGTCGAGCTGGCGCGTGCGGTCGCCGATCCAGACCAGATGGGCGGAGGTGTCATACCAGCGGCCGGAGGTGGAATCGACCCGGGTCATGGCCTGCTCGAAGCCGAGCAGCAGCGCCTCGTGGCTGGTGTAGAGGGTGGTGCGGGTGATCTCCGGGGTCGAGAGGTCGGTGACCCCGCAGGCGCGCATGAAGTCGAGCGCCTGGCCGATCGCGTCGGCGAAATCCCTGTAGCGCTCGCCGGCCGGCGAGCGGTCGAGGAAGCTCAGCGTCCATTCGTGCACCCGGGTGAGGGCGGCGTAGCCGCCCTGCGTGAAGGCGCGGAGCAGATTGAGGGTCGCGGCGGCCTGGCTGTAGGCCTGGAGCTGCCGCGCCGGGTCCGGCTCGCGGTCGCTGGCGACGAAGTCGAGGCCGTTGACGATATCGCCCCGGTAGCTCGGCAGCTCGACCTCGCCGATGCGCTCCATGGGTGCCGAGCGCGGCTTGGCGAACTGGCCGGCCATGCGCGCCACCTTGACCACCGGCATGCCGCCGCCGAAGGTCAGCACCACGGCCATCTGCAAAAGGACGCGAAGCGTGTCACGGATCTTGTCGGCGTTGAAGTCGGCGAAGGCCTCGGCGCAGTCGCCGCCCTGCAGGAGGAAGGCCTCGCCTTTGGCGACCTCGGCGAGGTCCGCCTTGAGGCGGCGCGCCTCCCCCGCGAAGACCAGAGGCGGGTAGCCCTGGAGCTGTCGCTCGACCAGGGCGAGGCGTTGCTCGTCCCGGTATTCGGGCATCTGGTGGCGAGGCTTCTGCCGCCAGCTCTCCGGTGTCCAGCTCTGGGTCATGGCCCTTCGTCCCTACAGCATCGCCCGCTGATCAGCCGGTGGCCGGCTGGTACATCGTGACGAATTCCTCCGCGGCCGACGGGTGCACCCCGACCGTCGCATCGACTTGCGCCTTGGTGACCCCGGCCGTCAAGGCGATGGCGAGGCCCTGGACGATCTCGGCCGCGTCGTCGCCGACCATGGAGCAGCCGAGCACCCGGTCCGTTTCGGCATCCACCACGAGCTTCATGAAGGTCTGGTCGGCCGCGTCGGGCAGGGTGTAGAGCATCGGCCGGAAGTCGCTCTTGAAAATGCGGACCTCGTGGCCCCGGCTTCGCGCGTCGGCCTCGCTGAGGCCCACCGACCCCGCCTGCGGCATGCCGAAGATGGCGGTCGGGATCGAGCCGTAGGCGACCTCGTGGGGATTGTCGTTGTAGAGGGTTTCGGCGATCACCCGCCCCTCGGCGATGGCGACGGGAGTGAGATCGTGCTGGGCGGCGTGCAGGCCGTGTCCGGCATGGTCGCTGCAGTCGCCGACGGCGTAGAGGCCGGAAACCGAGCTTCGATAGGCGGCATCCACGATGACGGCGCCGGAGGGTCCCATCTCGACGCCGAGCGCCTCGAGCCCGATCCCCCTGGTGCCGGGAAGGGGATTGCGGCCGGTGGCGTAGACGATGCGGTCGGCGAGGATCGGGCCGGAGCTCGTCTCGAGGCGGTAGCCGTCGCCGGTTCGAACGATCGCCTCGACGACGGTCTTGCGGCAGAGGTCGAGGCCGTGTCGCTCGAGCTCCCTCGTCATGTGCCGGCGGAGATCCTCGTCGAAGCCGCGCAGCGGCATGTCGGCGCGCAGGATCAGGCTGGTCTCGACGCCGAGGCCGTTGAAGATGCTGGCGAGCTCGACGCCGATATAGCCGGCGCCGACCACGGCGAGGCGCTTCGGCAGGGGGTAGAGGTCCTCCAGCATCTCGTCGGAGCTTACGGTGTGCTCGATGCCGGGAAGCTCCGGCTTGACCGGCCTGGCACCCACGGCGACGAGGACGGTGGTGGCCTCGTGCGTCTCGCCGCCTGCCTCGATCTCGAAGGTGCCGTCCGCCTTGCGTCCCCGGATCCGCGCGCGGGTCGCGTGGAGGGTGACGCCGGTGCGCTCCAGCATGCCGAGATAGATGTCGTTGAGCCGCTGGATCTCGGCGTTGCGGGCCGCAAGGAGAGCCTCGAAGTCGAGCGTCGGCGGCCGGTCCAGTTGCCAGCCATAGCCTCTGGCGAGGCGGAACATCCCGGCGAAATGGGCACCGTAGTGCATCAGCTTCTTCGGCACGCAGCCGCGAATGACGCAGGTGCCGCCGACCCGGCTGGATTCGGCGAGGGCGACCTTGGCACCGTGCGCGGCGGCGCGCCGGCCGCAGGCGACGCCGCCGGAGCCGCCGCCGATGACGTAGAGGTCGAAGCGAGCCATGCCGTGTCCCGAAGCGATCTGCGACAGGCTCCTAGCGCGTCCGCCGCCGGCTGTCACCTTTCGGGCGGGTGGAGCTACGAGGTCAGGGCGCCGGCGGTCATGCCCTGGACCATGAACTTCTGCAGGAAGATGAAGGCCACCACCAAGGGCAGGCTGGCCAGGGTCGAGAAGGCCATCATGCCGCTCCAGTCGGTGACGAACTCGGCCATGAGGCTGTAGATCGCCATGGTGAGGACCCGGTTCTCCCAGGATTCGACCAGCACCATGGCGAACAGGAACTCGTTCCAGGCGAGCAGGAAGGCGTAGAGGCCGGCGCCGATGAAGGCGGGGTAGGAGACCGGGACGAGGGTTCTAAAGATGGCGCCCATGCGCGTGCAGCCGTCGACCATGGCCGCCTCCTCCATGGCCGGCGAGATGTTGATGAAGTAGCTGCGCAGCATGAGGATGCAGAAGGGGAGCGTGAAGGTCAGATAGGCGATGACGAGCGAGATGCGCGTGTCGTAGAGGCCGAGCGCCACGAACACGCGAAAATAGGGGATGCAGAGGAGGACCAGCGGGAACATCTGCGTGATGATGAGGAACATCAAGACGGCGCGCTGGCCGATGAAGTTGAAGCGGGCGAGGGCGTAGGCGGCGAGGGCGCCCAGGAACAGCGACAGGAGCGTGACGAAGAGCGAGATGAAGATCGTGTTGAGGAAGACGATGATGTAGCGCTCGTTGGTCAGGATCTTGCCGTAGCTCTCGAGCGTGAAGGCTTGCGGGATCCACGAGGGCGGGATCTTCATGACCTCGATATTGGGGCGCGCCGAGACCGTCAGCATCCAGAGGATCGGCATGGAGACGATGACGATGGCGAGGATCAGAAGCGTGTAGGACAGGGCGTTGAGCAGGTGGCGACGCTCTTCCATGCCGAGACCGCCGGCGAGGCTCTTCTGCCGCATGGTCACGCGTTTCGCATCAACGCGCCGCGCCCATGGAGCGCCGCATGTAGAAGGCGCTGACGACGAAGAGCACGATGAACATGACGACCGCCTGGGCCGAGGCGTAGCCGAAGTCGAGCTTCTGGAAGCCGTCGAAGTAGATGACGGTCGGCAGCACCTCCGAGGCGTGCGCCGGGCCGCCGCCGGTCATGACGAAGACCGGATCGAAGGCGCGGAAGGTCCAGATCGAATCGAGCAGGACGATCGTGGTGATGACGCCGCGGAGCTGCGGCAGGGTGATGTGCCAGAACTGGCGAACGAGGGTGGCACCGTCGATCTCGGCCGCCTCGTAGAGCTCGCTCGGGACCGCCTGCAGGCCGGCGAGCAGCATGACCATGAAGAAGGGAAAGGCGCGCCAGACATTCATGGCGGTGACCGAGCCGAGCGCGGTATCGGGATTGCCGAGCCAGGAGATGGTGGTGCCGGGATCGATCAGGCCGAGCCCGACCAGCATGCCGTTGATGACGCCGAAGGGTGCGAGCATCAAGACCCAGATCATGCCGGCGACGGTAGGGGCCAGGAGCCAGGGCACGATCAGGATGCCGCGTGCCAGCGACTGGAAGAGGAGGTTGATCCGCATGTTCAAGAGCAGCGCCAGCGCCAGGCCGATGACGAGGTGGAAGGCGACGCTGAAGAACGTGAAGAGCACGGTCTGCCAGAAGGCCTGCCAGAAGAGCGGATCCCGGACCAGCCGGCGGTAGTTGGCGAGGCCGGCCCAGGTCTCGGTCAGAAGGTTGCTGTCGTGGAAGCTCAGGCGGACGACCTCGGCCAGAGGGTAGAGCAGCAAGGCCAGAAGGATGGCCAGGGATGGCCAGAGAAAGGACAGCGCCAGGAGTTCCTGGCGGTATTTCTGCCTGAGCGATCCCATGATCCTGCCATCACTGCGGGGCCGGCCGGAGCCGAAGGCGGCACCGGGCCGGCCCCTCGAGACGTGAAGCCTTCGGGGCGGCTACTTCGCGGCGGCGAAGATCTCGTTCCATTGCGCCGCGGCATCGTCGAGCGCCTGCTGCGGCGTCTTCGTGCCCTGCACGGCGTTCTGGATCTCCGTCGTCATGATCTTGTTCATCTGCACGGCGTTGGGCATGACGAGAAAGGGCGATTCGGCGTTGGGGCGTGCCATCTGCGTGACGAAGGCCTGGAAGAGCGGCAGCTCCTTGAACCACTCCTCGCTCGAGACGTCGGTGCGCGCCGGAAAGCCGCCCGTGCCCTTGGCCCACATCTCGATGCCTTCCTTGCCGGAGATCCAGCGCAGGAAGGTCCAGGCTGCGTCCTTGTTCTCGGACTGCGTGGTGATGGTGTTCAGCGAGCCGCGGACCATCGTGCCGTCGGTCACACCCGTCGGCAGGGGTGCGATGTCGTACGTCAGATCGGGGTTGAGCTGCTTTTGGATGGCGATGCCCCAGGGTCCCTCGAACATCATCGCGATGTTGCCGGAGGCGAAGTTCGCCCGCTTCTCGCGCTCGCCATTGCTGAGCACGCCGGGGACGGAGATCTTGTCCTTGTTGATCCGGTCCAGGTACCACTCGATGGCGGCGACGCCCTCGGGGCTGTTGAAGACGGCCTGGTTGGTCTCGGGATCGATGATCTGGGCACCCGCCTGCAGCAGGAGCGGGTAGATCTCGTAGGTCATGTTGGTGGGCGGCTCGGTCGCGAGCGTTGCGGTCACCGCGAACTGCATCTTCTCGGGCTTGGTGAGCTGGCGCGCCGATTGGGCGTACTCGTCCCAGGTCTTCGGCGGACCGTCGATACCGGCCGCCTTGAAGAGCTCGGTATTGTAGTAGAGGGCGACCGCACCGCTCTCGAGCGGCAGGTAGTACTGCTTGCCGCGCCAGGTCGTGTGGAAGGTCTCCGGGATGTTCGCGAAGAACTCGGGCGGCTCCTTGGCGATGCGCTCGTCGAGCGGCTCGAGCATGCCGAGATCGGCGAACTCCGCCACCCAGTCGACCTGGATCATCAGGACGTCGGGGAGCTGGCCTGCCTGGTGCAGGACGAGGGCGCGGTCGTGAAAGCCGGTGAAGGGCGAATCGACGACGACGAGGTCGATGTCGGGGTGCGCCTCCTCGAAGGCGGCCTCGAGCTTGGCCATGAATTCCTGGCCGACCTCGGTCCCCTTCCACTGCGCCCAGCGCACCTCGGTCTGCGCCTCGGCCAAGGCCGGCAGGGCCAGGACGGCCGCCAGGGCCATGGCCCTCAATGCGTGCCGGAACGTGTCTTCGCGTTGCATGGTCGCCTCCTCCTCTCGGTGGTTTCGCGCTCGGGCCCGGGGTCGGTCAGGACGTGCGGCCGGCGGGCATCGGCCGGGGGATCCGCACCGTGGTCGTGAGCTCGCGGGCGAGCCCGGTCGTGCCGCCGACGTTCAGCCAGCCGAACATGGCGCCGAAGCGGTCCTCGAGCGAGCCCATGATGGCGTCCTGCACGTCGCCCGGAAGGTCCCAGAAGCGCTGCTTCATGACCTTCCAGGACTTCTTGCGCGTGTTGTAGAGAAACTGCGCGTCGGTCTCGCCGGCACCGCGCTCGGCGGCGTGATGGGTGAAGGTGTAGTCCCTGATCTCGTCCCGGATGGCCTGCGGCAGGCTCGGGTGATCGAAGATCAGGTTGTTGAAGCCGAGCGCCAGATGCACCTCGACGGCGCCGCTCGCCGGCAGCCTCGCGAGCTGCTCGCCCGGCAGGGTGGAGGCGCCGTGCTGCACCACGCCGCCCATCTCGTACTGCTCGCGGGCGATCCTGGAGATGGTCCGCAGGAGGTCGAAATCGACGTCCACTGCGGCGAGCGTGCCGTCGGGCAGGACCTTGCCGCCGTGATAGGTGCCGGAGTTGATGCTGATCTTGCTGATGCCGGCGAGATCGACGCTCCGGGTGCCGAGCGCCTCCCGGTAGATCGCCATGAAGGCGTGCACCTCCTCGGGTGTCGTGTTCAGGTGGCCGACCTCGCCGATCTCGCCGCCGAGCGAGATGGTGATGCCGTTGGGCTCGAGGCCGCGCACGAAGGCGGTGAAATGGGCCGTGAGCTCGCCATTGGCGCGCTGCTGATCGGCCAGGCTCTCGAGCGAGAGGTCGACCACGGTCGAGGCGTCGATGTCGATATTGTAGAAGCCGGCCTCGATCTGCTCCTCGATGATCCGCTCGAGCCTCTGGATCTCGGCCACCTCGTCCCGGGCGTAGGCGGCGGCGTTGACCTGGTCGTGGTCGGCCTGCAGGAAAACCGGACCCACATAGCCCTCGCGCAGCGCCGCGGCGAGCACGCCGGCCCCGTACTCGGCGGGCGGCTGGGCCGCGAAGACCTGCTCGGAGATCGCCTGCTCGAAGATGAAGAGCCCGGCGTCCATCGTGCGGGCGGCGCGGAAGACGGCGCGGCAGGTCTGATAGGTCCAGCCACGCAGGTTCATGGCCGGCACGGTCCGATCGCTCCATTTGCCGGCCGCGCGCCCGAGATAGAGATCCTGGACCGAGGCCGGCACGATGCCGGCGGCGAGTGCCGCCTCGTGGATCGCCCAGATGGCGCGCGCCCGGGCCTCGGGCTCGCCCAGTGCCGCCGTCCTCGCCCAGCGATCGATCATCGCCCCGGACGGACGCTCGCTGCCCGAGAAGTCGGGCCGCTCCCGACCCACATCGACGCCGATGCCGATCAGGTCGTTATCGAGCTCGGACAGCGAGGAGGTTGCCATTCGATCGCACCTTCGAGGATCGCTTCGACCGGCGGCACCGTTCGGCGGGGCTGCACCGGGCGAAAGTGTCTGGTCCGTGCGGCGATCGCGGAGGGGGCGCCCGCCGGACGCCCTTCTTCCCCGGATTTCTCCCGCACACGGCCACGATAGCCCGTCGCGGCGGCAGCACAAGCCGGCTTTTCGTTTTTCGCGCAAGCCTGCGCCAAAACGCGCCTAGCCGGTGACGATCAGCCGGCAGCCGGCCTCGGCGATCAGGGCCGCCGTTCGTGGCTCGGGCGGGCGATCGGTGACGAGGGTGTCGACGTCGCGCAGGCCGGCGAGGCGCGAGGTCGCGACGCGGGCGAACTTCGAATGATCGGCGAGCAGCACCCGGTGGCGGGCGTTCTTGAGCATGGCGCGGCCGACGATGGCCACCGGCTCGCGATACTCGAGCAGGTTGCCTTGGCGGTCGATGCCGCCGATTCCGGTCATGTGCAGGTCGCAGCGATAGTTCTCGACCACGGCCATGGCCGCCGGGCCGCCGAGGGCGCGGTTCTCCCGCATCCACGTGCCGCCGGTGACCTCGATCGAGATGTCGGGGCAGGGATCGAGGATGCCGGCCACGATCGTGCTGTTGGTGATCACGCGAAGCCCGCTCGGCCGCCGCTCGGCGATCGCCCGCGCCAGCGCGTCGACGGTGGTGCCGTTGGTCAGGAAGAGCGAGCTGCCGGGCTTGACGAGCTCCGCCGCTGCCCGGCCGATCGCCGCCTTCTCGCGCTCCATCTCGACATGTCGCTTGCCGTAGTCGAGATTGGCCGTGCTGACATTGGCGCTGGCCCCGCCGTGATGGCGGCGCAGGAGCCCGCGGTCGGCCAGGACCTGCAGGTCGCGGCGCAGGGTCTGCGGGGTCACGCCGAAGGCCGCGACCATCTCCTCGATGGCGACGTAGCCGCGCTGGGCGAGGAAATCGAGGATCCTGTCGTGCCGACCGCTCAAGCGAACCATGGCGGTTGACATCGCTACAGGCGCCGACCAGTGAAATCAATCGCAACGGCCCGGCCGACCCGGTCCGCCAGGCCGGCCGGCCCACTTTCGGGGATGCGCCTCCACCGTGAACAGCAAAGTCGCTTGCGTCGGCAATCTCGTGCATGACGAGGTCTTTCAGGTCGACCGGATTCCCGGTGTCGGCATCAAGGTCGAGGTGCGCGGCTATCGGTCCCGGTACGGCGGTCCGGCGGCGACGGCGGCGGTCGCCATCTGCCGTCTGGGCGGTGCCGCCGCCTATTGGGGCCGCGTCGGCGGCGATCACGCCGGCGAGACGGCGATCGGGCTCTTGCGGGGGTTCGGCGTCGACTGCGCGGGTGTCGTGGCGATTCCCGACAGCCGGACGCTGCGCGCCATCGTCCTGGTCGACAGCCTGGGCGAGCGGTGCATCGTGACCGACCGGACCTCCCTGCCGCAGGATCGGGGCCTGCCGACGGCGACGAGCCTCGAGGGTATCGGCGTCGTGCTCGCCGACACGCGCTGGCCTGCCGGCGCCAGGGTGGCGCTCGCCCGAGCCCGGGATGCCGGCATTCCAACGGTGCTCGACATCGACGGCGGCACGCCCGAGGCCAATGCCGAACTGATCGCCATGTCGGATCATGCCGTCTTCTCCAGCCAGGGCCTGCACGAATTTCTGGGCGAGGGCGATCCCGCCACGCTCCTGCAGCGCTGCATCACGCGACCGGGGCAGGTGGTGGCGGCGACGCGCGGGCCGATCGGCAGCGTGTGGCTGGTCGACGGCGCCATCGTCACCGTCCCCGCCTTCGAGGTGGCCGCGCGGGACACGACCGGCTGCGGCGACGTCTTCCACGGCGCCTACGCGCTCGGCCTCGCGGAAGGGCAGCGCCCGCTCGACGCCGCCCGCTTTGCCGCCGCCGCCGCCGCCATCAAGGCGGAGCGGGGCCGGGGCTGGGACGGCATGGGCGACCGAGCCGCCGTCTCGGCGCTGACGGCGCAGGCGGTGCCGGCCGCGGCCGGCTAGGCCGCCATGAGCTACTTCGTCCTCGTCACCCTGCATCTCTTCGCCGCCATCGTGTTCGCGGGTGCGGTCTTCTTCGAGGTGCTGATCCTCGAAGGCATCCGCGAGCCGGTCGGCCGCGAAGTCATGCGGACGGTGGAGGGTGCGATCGGCAGGCGGGCCCGACGGATCATGCCCCTCGTGATCCTGGTGCTCTACTCGGCCGGCATCGGGATGGCGTGGCAGTACCGGGATGCCCTGGCGCAGCCGCTCCAGACCAGCTTCGCCACGCTGCTCTCGATCAAGATTCTGCTCGCCATCAGCGTGCTGGTCCACTTCGTCACCGCCGTGGTGCTCGGCGCGCGCGGCAGGCTGAGGTCGCGGCAGGTCCGCTTCATCCACGCCAGCGTCCTCACCCACATCGTGCTCATCGTCCTCCTGGCGAAGGCGATGTTCTACGTCACGTGGTGAGACTCGCGAGGGCGCTCTCGCCGATGGCCAGCGAGGCGGTGAGGCCCGGGCTCTCGATGCCGAAGAGATGGACGAGGCCCGGGACGCCATGCGTCGCGGGACCCTGGATGACGAAGTCGGCGGCCGGTGCCCCGGCCGGACCGAGCTTGGGGCGGATGCCCGAGTAGCCCGGCTCGAGCGCGTGGTCCGGAAGCTCCGGCCAGTACTTGCGCACGGCGTCGTAGAACACGTCGGCCCGGCTCGGATCGACGTCGTAGCCCACGGTCTCGACCCATTCGGTATCCGGCCCGAAGCGGCATTGGCCGCCCATGTCGACGGTGACGTGGACGCCGAGGCCGGCCGCCTCGGGCACCGGATAGATCAGCCGGTCGAAGGGGCTCCTGCCCGCAAGCGTGTAGTAGTTGCCCTTGCAGTAGTAGGCGAGGGGGGCATGGCTTCGATCGTAGCCCTCGATCCGCCGGGCGAGATCCGGCGCTGCGAGCCCGGCGCTGTTGATCAGAGCCCCGCATTCGAGCTCCATCGGCGCCTCGCCGCCGACCTCGAGACGGAAGCCCTGCGGAATCACGCGGGCGCGCTCGAGGGGCGCATCGAAGGCGATCATGCCGCCCATGTCCTCGATGTCGCCCTCGTAGGCGAGCATCAGGGCGTGGCTGTCGAGGATGCCGGTGGAGGGCGACCAGAGAGCGCCCGTGCAGGCGAGCGCCGGCTCGAGCGCCCGCGCCCGCTCGGGCTCCCAGAGCTCGAGATCGGTGACGCCGTTGGCCGCGGCCTTCTCCTGGATGCGCTCGAGCTCGCCGAGCTGGGCCTCGTCGGTCGCCACGATGAGCTTGCCGCACCGGCGGTGCGGAACGCCGTGCTCCTCGCAGTAGCGGTAGAGCGCCAGCTTGCCGGCGACGCAGAGCCGCGCCTTCAGGCTGCCGGTCGGATAGTAGATTCCGGCATGGATCACCTCGCTGTTGCGCGAGCTGGTCTCGCTGCCGATGAGCTCGTGGCGCTCGAGCACGATCACGTCGCGGCCCGAGCGGGCCAGGGCCCGGGCGACGGCGAGGCCGACGACGCCGGCACCCACGACCACGCAGTCGATCCGCTCTGTCATGCCGGCAGTGCTCCGTCGCTCGCTCGATCGTGCTGGCTCTTCATCGGCTCGTGTCCTCAGGCGGCGAAGGAGGCCCGCGTCTCGTCCAGAAGAGCGGCATCGACGCCGGCTTCCCTGGCCGCCGCGAGGATGTCGTCGAGGCTGCGCGGATCGAGCGGAACGCCCGTCTCGCCGCGGCTGGAGCGGCTCTCCAGCTCCGGCTCGCCCGGCAGGCGCACCTTGTCGAAGCCCGGCGCCGGCGGCGAGGCGCGGATCCAGTCCTTGACCGCTTCGACCTCGTCGATGATGGCCAGGGGATCGCCGAGACGCGCATTGTCGATGACGATGCCGAGCACGCTGTTCAGGATGCCGCCCAGAAGCGGATGCGCCGGCTGGATCGTCTGGCCTCCGGTGAGGGCGGCACCCAGAAGCTCGCAGAACACGGCGAGGCCGGAGCCCTTGTGCAGGCCGAAGGACATGAGCGCTCCCTGGTGCTCCGCGACGAGCGCTCCGGGGTCGGTCGTCGGCCGGCCTTCGGCATCGATGATCGCGTTCTCCGGCACGGTCACGCCCTTGTTGTGGGCGACCCGCGCCTTGCCGAAGGCGATGGCGCTGGTCGCCATGTCGAGGACGGCGGCCGGGCCCGCCCGGCCGGGCATGGCGATGGCGAAGGGATTGGTGCCGAGCCTGGCGCTGCTGCAGCCGAAGGGCGCCTGGAAGGCCGGATGGTCCGCGACGTTGACGAAGCAGATGCCGGTCATGCCGGCGGCGGCGCATTGCTCGACATAGTGGCCGACCCGCCCGACATGGCCGCAGTCGCGCACACCGAAGACGGCCGCACCCTGGCTTCGGGCGCGCTCGATCGCGGCGCCGGTCGCCAGCTCCATCATGCGCTGGCCGACGCCGCGGCGGGCGTCGAAGAGCAGGACTGCGCCGAAATCCACCAAGCTCACCAACTCCTGATCGGGCACGATGAGCCCGGCCTTCACCAGCCGCACATAGTCCGGCAGCATGCCTACCCCGTGGCTGTCATGGCCGGAGAGGTTGGCGAGGACGAGATGGGCCGCGACGATGCGGGCCTCCTCGGGCGAGCTGCCGAGCGCCAGCATCGTCGCCCGCGCCAGTCGCTCGATCTGCGTCGCCTTCAGACTATGCATCGCATTCCCTAATCATGGGTTAAGGGCGGCTTCCGCCAGCAAGCGAAGGGAAAATCGGCGCTTCGACCATCGCCATCCCGCTTATCGCTTCCGGGGAGGTGTCGGCAAGCCGGGCCTTCGTGTCTCGTCGGCACGCTCGAGCTGGCGCAGCGAGAGGGTCACGAGCCGGCCGTGCAGCTCGGGCGGGGCGGCGATCAGCCCCGCATGACGCAGCGACGGGCGGTTCAGGCGCAAGGGCGCGCCCTCGCGGTCGCTCGCGCGGCCCCCGGCCTCCTCGAGCACGAGGCGGGCCGCCGCGATGTCCCAGTCGTGGCTGTGCCGCCAGGAGAAATAGGCGTCGAAGCGACCGGCGGCGACGAGGGCGGTCTTGTAGGCGAGCGAGCCGATCGTGCTGAGCTCGGCTGCGGGCAGCATGCTCCTGAAGTCGCGTGTCCGCCGCTCGCCGGCGCTGAGGACGATGCGGGCGGGCCGTCCGGCCGGCGGCTCCTCGACCGCGAGCGGGCGGCCGTTCAGGGTGGCGCCCCGGCCCGCGACCGCCTCGAAATGCTCGCCGGTCGCGGGATTGAGGAGGCTCGCCAGGAGCGCCCGGTCGCCCGCGACCAGGGCCACGCTGACGGTGAACTCGGGCTTGCCGGCGGCGAAGCTGCGCGTGCCGTCGATCGGGTCGACCACCCAGACGCTTGGGGCCTCGAGGCGGCGGCCGTCATCCGCACTCTCCTCCGAGAGCCAGGCCGCTTCCGGCAGGAGGGCGCCGAGCGCCTCGTGCAGATGGCGGTCGATGGCGAGATCGGTTTCGGTCACCACCTGCCCCGGCGCTTTCTCCCAGGTCCGGCCATGGCGGCCGAAAGCCTCCATGGCGATCGTGCCGGCGCCTCTGACCGCCTCGCGGAGCCCGGGCAGCAGCGGCTGCAGGTCGGCATCCTCGAGGGTCGGGCTCATCGCCAGATCGGCCGGCCGCTGCCGGGCAGGCCGTAGCGCTGCCACTTCTGCGTGACCTTGAGGACGATCTCATCGGCCATGCGGATCTTGCGGCCCCATTCGCGCCGGGTCTCGGGCGGCCATTTGTCGGTGGCATCGATACCGAGCTTGCCGCCGAGCCCGGTCTCGGGCGAGGCGAAATCGAGATAGTCGATGGGCGTGCCCTCGACGACCACGAGGTCGCGCCCCGGATCGACCCTGGTCGAGATGGCCCAGATCACGTCGTCCCAGGAGCGGGCGTCGATGTCGTCGTCCACGACGATCACGAATTTGGTGTACATGAACTGCCGAAGATAGGACCAGACCCCCATCATGATCCGCCTGGCGTGGCCCGGATAGGCCTTCTTGATGGCGACCACCGCCACCCGGTAGGAGCAGCCCTCGGGCGGCAGCCAGAAATCGACGATCTCGGGAAATTGCTGCCGCAGGAGCGGCACGAAGACGTCGTTGAGCGCCTCGCCGAGCACGGACGGCTCGTCCGGCGGGCGGCCGGTGAAGGTCGAGAGGTAGATCGGGTCGCGGCGCATGGTGATGGCGGTGACGCGAAAGACGGGGAAGCGCTCGACGGCGTTGTAGTAGCCCGTGTGGTCGCCGTAGGGGCCCTCTTCGGCGGTCTCGTCGAGGCCGACCTCGCCCTCGATCACGATCTCGGCCGTGGCCGGCACCCTGAGCGGCTGGCTGACGCAGTCGACGAGCTCGACCCGCTGGCCGCGCAGGAGCCCCGCGAAATGGTATTCGGAGAGGGTGTCGGGGACCGGCGTCACGGCGGCGATCGTGGTGCCGGGGTCGGCGCCGAGCACCGCCGCCGCCGGCAGCGGCGCCCGCCGCTCCCGCTTCCAGCGCTGATGCTGCTGCGCCCCACCCCGGTGCTTCAGCCAGCGCATGATGGTGCGATCGCGCTCCAGCACCTGCATGCGGTAGATGCCGAGGTTGAAGCCGTCCTCGGGCCCGCTGCCCGGCCCCTTCGTGACCACGAGCGGCCAGGTGATCAGGGGTGCGGGCTCGCCCGGCCAGCAGGTCTGCACCGGCAGGCGGCCGAGATCGATGTCGCGCCCGCGCCAGACCACCTCCTGGCAGCTCGCCCGGCCGACATGCCTGGGGCGCATCGCCATGGCCGCCTTCATGAGCGGCGCCATCTCGAGCGCCTCCCTGAAGCTTTCAGGCGGCTGCGGCTGGCGGAGGAAGGCGAGCATCTCGCCGACCGCCTGCAGCTCCGAGGGCTCGCGCCCGATGCCCCAGGCCACCCGCTCGACCGTGCCGAAAAGATTGACGAGCACGGGCATGGAAGCGCCCTCGACGGCGGTGAAGAGCGCCGCCGGTCCCCGCTCGGCGAGGAGGCGGGTCTGGATCTCGGTCATCTCCAGGACGGGCGAGACCGGCTCCTGGACGCGGACCAGCCGGCCGCGGGATTCGAGATGCGCCATGAACGCCCGAAGATCGGCGAACGCCATCGGCTCAGCCGACCCGCCGTCGAGAAGCGGCGCGCCGGCGTGCCCGACCCGTCGGGGCGAAGCGGGGGATCGGGCCGGAGGACCCGTGCATGGTGGCAGTCGGCATTCCTGGTTCTCGCGCGAACGGAAGGGGCCGGCAAAGGGCGCCGGACCACGCATCCTCGACGTCCGGGGAGAGTGCCGGCAATCGGCGGCCGGCACAATGCCCGCCTGCAGCCGCTCCGGCACCGGCAGGGCCGAGGCGGCGCCGGCTCGCGGCGGGAGGCCGGCATCGCCCGGGGGATCGCGACGAGCCGGATCAGGTGGGAGCCAGCCGGCTCGCGCGGAATGCCAGCTCGCCCAGGAGCGGCTCGATCGAGGCGAGTGGCGGGTCCTGGCACTCGGCGGCAGCCTCGAGCGAGGCCGCCGCCTCGGCCAGCGCGGCGAAGCCGAAAGTGCCGGCGGAGCCGGCGAGCTGGTGCGCCTGCCGCCGCAGATCATCGAGGCAGGCGGGCATCGACCCGTTTCGCCATGCGGCGACGAGGGCCTGCATGACGGCGATCCGCGCTTGCGTCCGAACCGCGAAGCGCGCGCGAAGCTCGGCCAGAGGGTCGTCAAGACGGTCGACTGAAAGCGCCATGGAATTGCCTCAAGTGCTCGGCCAGGGTGAGGGGATCGAAGGGCTTGGCGATGACGCCGCGCGCACCTCGCGCGAGGTAGTCGGCCCGGTGGTGTGGCTGCACCCGCGCGGTCATGAAGATCACCGGAAGATCGCCGTTGCGCGGATCGAGGCGCAGCCGGGCCAGGGTCTCGAGACCGTCCATGCCCGGCATCATGACATCGAGCAGCACCAGATCGGGGCGCAGCCTCGGCACCGCCTCGAGGGCGGCGAGGCCGGAATCGCAACAGGTGACCGCGAGGCCGCCCACATGGCCGAGGGCGAGCTCGATCACCGCACGAATGTCGGGATCGTCCTCGACGGCGACCACCCGAAGGAGCGCCGAGGCGGGGCGGGCGCCGGCGGGCCTGGCGGTCTCGAGACCATCGGCGGGCATCGTCCGCATCGCTCAGGCCGCGAGCTCGAGGCCGACGCGAAGGCGGCCACCGCCCGAAGTGTCGGGCAGAAGCTCGACGGCCCCACCCTGGCCGTCGATCAGCCGCCTGACGATGGCGAGGCCGAGCCCGCTGCCACCCCGGCAGCGGGTGGTCGAGCCATCGGCCTGGGCGAAAGGCTCGAAAGCCTTCGCCTGGAACCCGGCATCGAAGCCGGGCCCACTGTCGGCGACCTCGATCCAGGCCCGGCCCGCTTTCGTCCCGAGGGCCAGCTCGACCGAGCCGCCAGGCGGCGAGAACTTGATCGCGTTGGCGATCAGGCAATCGATGGCGCGGCGCAGCTTGGGGGCGTCGCAAAGGCAGTCGGGCAGCTCCAGGGGCGGGCGAAGGTGCAAGCTCACGCCGGCGGCCCGGGCGGCGTCCGCATGGGCGGGCAGGAGCTCGCGAAGGAAGGGCAGGATGGCCACGCGGGCCGGGGCGAACGGCACCACGCCGCGCTCGAGGCGATCGAGGTCGAGCAGGTCGTCGACGATGCGGGCGAGGCGGTCGGCGCTGCGCTCGGCACTCTGGAAGAGGCGCAGGGCCGGTGCCGAGAGCGGTGCCTCGAGCAGGCCGGGCAGGAGGCCGAGCGCGCCCCTAATGGCGGTGAGCGGAGTGCGCAGCTCGTGGCCGAGAACGGCGACGATCCCGTCCTTCAACCGCTCGAGCCGGCCGTGCTCGGTCTCGTCGCGCAGAATGCCGAAGACGGTTTCGATCCTTCCTCTGCCGTCGCGGCGGACCCGTGCCTCGAAGACGAGGTCGACGGGCGGTCCGCCTGGCCGCACCGGCTCGTTCTCGAGAAGGCGGCAGACGACGCTCTTCCCACCTTCCTGCAGGGTCCGCCAGCAATGGCGGAGCCGACGCCGGGCCGGCTTCGGCAGGCCGCGCAGGAGCCGACGCAGCGGCCACGGCTGGGCCACCGGTGCCTGACCCAGCAGCCGCGCCGCCTCCTTCGAGAGCGCCACCACCGGGCGATCGGCCCGCCAGCTCCAATGCCCGAGCCGGGCCAGGGCCTGCGCCTCCTCGAGCTGGCGCTCGCGCTCCTCGAGGGCGAGAGCGAGGCGCTGGCGCTCGACGGCCGTGGTCAGCATCCGCGCCAGAAGATGCGGGGCGAGCCCGTCCTTCGGCAGGAAATCCTCGGCCCCCTTGATGATCGCGGCGCGGGCGAAGAGCCGGTCGTCGGCGCGCTGGCCGCTGAGCACGATGATCGCCGCACCCTTCGCCGGCTCGCGCAGCATGGCGAGAAGGTCGGCGCCCCGCGCGTCGGGGAGCAGAAGATCGAGGAGCAGAACGTCGAAGCGGCGATCCGCCAGCGCTCCGAGTGCCGCGTCCAGGCGCTGCACCCAGGTCACGTCGACCTCCGCGCAATCGCGAAGCTGCTCGCGCACGAGGCGGGCATCCGCCGCGTTGTCCTCGATCAGAAGGACGCTGATCCGGTCGTCACCATACGGGTCTTGCATCGGAGCTCGCGTGGGAGTTGACAGGTGGCCGGCTGGTGTGGCCGGCTGCCGCAGCAACCTGCCACAATCGCCTTAAGGTCCGGTTAAGGCACGGGCGCCCCCCCGCAGTGCTGCTTGATCTGGGAGACATCGACATGGCGAACGGGCAAGGCGCGGCTTTGTCGGACTGCCTCGTCTGGGACGCGCATGCCTGCCTGCCGCTGCACGAGGCGGCCGACCTGCGGGTGCTGGAGCGCCATCGGCGGGCCGGCTGCAGCTTCGTCTCGGTCAATGTCGGCATGGACATGAACCCGCTGCCGCAGATCCTGAAAGTGATCGCCAGCTTTCGCCGGCAACTGGCGGAGCTCTCGGATATTTTCGTTCCGGTCCGGCGCGTGGCGGATGTCGAGGCGGCGCATGTCAGCGGCCGGCTCGGCGTCGCCTTCGACCTCGAGGGGGGCGTGCCGCTGCAGGGCCGGCCGGACATGGTCGGGCTCTTCAGCGACCTGGGCGTCCGGCAGATGCACCTCGCCTACAACCGCAACAATGCGCTCGGCGGTGGCTGCTACGACCTGGACGTGCCGCTCACGCCCTGCGGCCGGGCCGTGGTGGCGGCGATCAACGAGGCCGGCATCCTGATGGACTGCTCGCATACCGGACACCGCACCAGCCTCGACATCATGGAAGCGTCGACGGCCCCGGTGATCTTCAGCCATGCCAACCCCAGGGCCCTCTGCGAGGACGGCCGCAACATCACGGACGAGCAGATCCGCGCCTGCATCGGCAAAGAGGGTGTGGTCTGCGTCAACGGCGTCGGCCGGTTCCTCGGCGACCATGCGGCCGGGACGCGAGCGATCCTCGCCCATGTCGACCACCTCGTGCAGACCTATGGCGAGCGGCATGTCGGGCTCGGCATCGACTACAGCTACCCGGCCGGCGGCCTCGACGACGACCCACCGGGGCTCGACAAGGAGTACTGGTGGCCGCCGGCGCACGGCTATGTGGGCGGGCTGAACATCAAGATCGCGGCACCCGAGCAGCTGCCGGAGATCGCCCACGGGCTCGACCGGCTCGGCTATGGCGAGAAGGCGATCAGGGGCATTCTCGGGCTCAACATGCTGGCGGTGGCGCGGCGCGTCTGGGGCTGAGAACGCGCGGCGAGGCGTTCAGTGGATGCGCAGCTCGACGAGGCGGGGCAGGGGAGCCGGGCCCAGCCCCGAAGGCCGCCCGGCACCCTCGGGCTCAGGATAGATCAGCCAGCAGGGGCCGCTGCCGCCGGCGGCGATGGGCAGGCCCTCGTGGCGAATGGCGATCAGGGCATTCCGCGCCAGAGCCTCCTCGATCGCCAGCCTGGTCCGGTTGCCGCGCCCGTCGCGGGCCTCGATGGTCGAGCCGGCCGCACCCACCATGGCGAGCAGCCGGCGCAGCGGCAGGCCGGCGAAGCGGGCGCTGCCCCTGGCCCAGGGGACCCTGGCCACGACCTCGTCCACCCCGGCCGCCCCGAGCGCCTCCATGCTCAGAAGCTGGCGCCCGCCGGCCACCTTGCCGGAGACGACGAGGCCGGAGGCGACGAGCCCGACCTCGCCGGCCGCACCCGCCGGCGCAGCGGGACCGACGGCGAGAACGAGAACCGCCAGCAGCACGATCGCCAGCTCCCGGCCAGAGCGCATCTTCCTCGAACCACCCTTCTCAACGCCGGCAAACGATGCCGGTGCAGGGGAGAGGATGCGCGCGGCGGGTTAACATGCCGCTAATCGCCGAGCGTTAAGGGATTATTATCCTATATCATCCGTTTTGTCAAGACCTCGGGTTCCTTCGGCAAATCACGCTTCTCTGGTTCCCTCGCACCCCGGAAAGACCGGCGGAGACCCGCAAATGCTGGCCCGACCGCTCGGGTTCGATCGTCGAAAGCCCGGGTTCGCTCGTCGCAAAGGCGGGTTCGCTCGTCGATTCCGTGGGTTCGATCGTCGGTTCGGCGGGTTCGCTCGTCGTGGAATGTCGCATATTCCGCGACATTCCGGGGTCTCATGTCGCGTGATATGCGACATCCTCGGGTTCCCTGTCGCGGAATCCGCGACATCCCGGGCGAAACTGTCGCGGAATCCGCGACATCCCGAGCCCCACTGTCGCGTTATATGCGACATCCCGGGTCGGGAAGAGCCGGGGAACTTGGTTCCCCCGCGACCCCTCCGACCTGGCGGACAGGTGTGATGTGGGGTCGAGGCGGGTGTTGCGCCTCTTGCGGACGGTTGCGCCTCGACCTGCCCCCCCGTTGCACCTTGACCGCGCCACGCCTCATTGCGTCCTATGGGCCTCGGGGCACGGCCACTGGAGACGAGGGGCGGGCGATGCCGGGCGCGACGACGAGCCGAATGGCGCCGCGTGACGGATCCGGGCAGGACAAGTCACGAATGCGTCACGACCGCATGACGCCGGCGGCGCTGCTCATGCTCGCCACGATCGCCGCGCTGTCGGTCACGCCGGTTGCCGCCGAGGAGCCGAGCGTCGACCTCGAGCTGGTTCTCGCCGCCGACGGCTCGGGCTCGATCGACGCCGTGGAGATGGCCCTGCAGCGCGACGGCTATGCCGCCGCCATCACCTCTCCCGAGATCCTGGACGCCATCGCCCAGGGCTTCGATCGCCGCATCGCCGTGACTTACGTGGAGTGGGGCGGCGCCGGCTCGCAGCACGTCATTGTGCCCTGGACCGTCATCGACGGGCCGGAGAGCGCCGGGGCGTTCGCCGACGCCCTGCGCGGCGAGTCCCGCCGCGCCGTCGGCCACAACTCGATCAGCAACGCCATCGCCTTCGGCCAAAGGCTGATCGAGGGCAACGCCATCAACGGCCATCGCCGGGTCATCGATGTCTCGGCGGACAGCGGCAATTTCGGCGGCATGCCGCTGCCGCTGGCGCGCCAGAACGCGCTGCGGGCCGACATCACCATCAACGGCCTCGCCATCCTCTGTCGCGACCCGGCCTGCTCCGGCCGGCCACGGGCCATGGACCTCGAGGCCCACTTCGCCGACGAGGTGATCGGCGGGCCGGGCAGCTTCGTCGTCACCGTCGACGGCGAGCGCAGCTTCACCGATGCGGTTCGCCAGAAGCTGCTCCTGGAGATCGCGGGACGACCGACTGTCAATCGCCTTGCGGCCGCGCCCGGGCGCTGACGGCTGCTGCTGCGTGCTCCGGGTCGAGACGGGGTTGCTCGAGCCAGGGCTGGATGGGGGGCTGAATTTGTCCTGACCCCATTAGCTCTCGAGGACCGGCCGTTCCTCGGGCGGCTCGATGGTGCTACGGAAGCGTGGCTGGCGGGGGTTTTGCCGGTGCCGGGACGGAGGATGGGGTGATGGCGGCGATCGGCTATTGGGATGGCGAGTGGCGGGATGCGGCGACGCCGCTGATCGGGCCGCAGGATCATGCGTTCTTCATGGCGAGCGTGGTCTTCGACGGGGCGCGGGCGTTCGCCGGGCGGGTGCCGGATCTGGGCCGGCATTGCGCCAGGGTGATCGAGTCGGCCAGGGGGCTCTTGCTGGAGCCGCAGCTCGGGGCGGAGCGGATCACGGAGCTCTGCCTCGAGGGGGTTTCGCGGTTCAAGCCGGAGGCGGAGCTCTACATCCGGCCGATGTTCTATGCGACGCGCGGCTTCGTCCTGCCGGAGCCGGACTCGACCCGCTTCTGTCTCGCCATCAGCGAGCTCTCGATGCCCGAGCCGGGCGAATTCGCCGTCTGCTTCTCGCCCTATTGCCGGCCGGCCCGGAATGCGGCGCCGACGGACACCAAGTCGGCCTGCCTCTATCCGAACATGCAGCGCGCACTGGCCGAGGCGAATGCGCGAGGATTCCAGAACGCCATCACCTCGGACCCGAACGGCAATATCGCGGAGCTCGCCACGGCCAATCTCTGGCTCGCGAAGGACGGTGTGGCGCTCACCCCGGTCTGCAACGGCACGTTCCTGAACGGCATCACCCGGCAGCGGGTGATCGCCCTTCTGCGCGCCGACGGCATCGCGGTCGAGGAGGCGACGCTCACCGCCGCCGACATCATGGCGGCCGACGAGGTCTTCACCACGGGCAATTACGGCAAGGTGCTGCCGATCACCCGGGTCGAGGACAGGCGCTTCGCGGTCGGTCCCGTCTACCGCCGGGCGCGCGAGCTCTACTGGGACTTCGCGTCGAGCCAGCGACGCGCGTGACCGCCGGCGGAAGGCGGGCCCGAAGCCTCTTCCGGGCCGCTCGGGGTGGGCCGGGCTGATCCAGGATCTTTCATTTCCACCCGTTCGGCGGGTTCGAGCGGACGGCCGGCTGGGCGACGCGCCTGAGCCGCGGGGCGATGGTCCTGCATGAGGACGGCGAGGGCTTCACCGTCGTTTCCTGACCCCCGCCTCTCACCACCCGGTCGGGCTCGCCGTCACGGCAACCGGGTTGCCGTGACATCGAGGGCCGCTAAGGTTTGCCGCCGCCGTGTGGAGCGGCGGGAATCGCGCGGTTGTCGAGCAGTTGATGGCCATCTCTGACCGTTTCGAGCGGGCGCTGGCGCACCTTTCGGGCCTGACGCGCAACGATCAGCTCAAGCTGACGGTGCTGGCGGCGCTGGTCGGTGCGGCCGCTTCCTATGCCGCCATACTCTTTCGGGCGCTGGCCGACGTCACGGCTCTCTTGCTGTTCGGTGCGGGCGAGGAATCGATGGCGGAGGCCGCGCACAGCCTGCCGGCCTGGCAGGTGATCCTGGTGCCGTGCCTGGGCGGGCTCGCCATCGGCCTCGGCTGCCGCTATTTCCTGCCGAGGCCGCTGCCGCAGGGTGTGGCCGAGGTCATCGAGGCGGCGGCCCTGCGCAGCGGGCGGATGAAGCTTCGGGTCGGTCTCGCCGCCGCCGGCCTCAGCGCCTTCTCGATCGGCATCGGCGGCTCGGTCGGCCGCGAGGGGCCGATCGTGCATCTGGGAGCGACGTTGGCGGCCCAGGTCGCCCAATGGCTGCGCTTCGGCCCGAGCTTCTCGCGCACCCTTCTCGGCTGCGGCGTGGCGGCGGCGATCGCCACCGCGTTCAACACGCCCATCGCCGGGGTCTTCTTCGCGCTCGAGGTGGTGATCGGCCATTACGGTCTCGGCGCCTTCGCGCCCGTGGTCATCGCCTCGCTCGTCGGCACCATCGTCGTCCGCGTCCATATCGGCGACCATCCGGCCTTCGTCGTCGGCCCGCAGGCCGTGGTCTCGTTCTGGGAGGTGCCGGGGTTTCTGCTGCTCGGCGTCGTCGCCGCCTTTGCCGCCATCCTGCTCATGGGCGGCATCGCCGTGATCGAGCGGCTGCACGAGAAGGCCCGGATCCCGGAGTGGCTGCGGCCGGCCCTGGGCGGGGCGGCGCTCGGCCTGATAGCGCTCGCCTTTCCCCAGGTGCTCGGTGTCGGCTACCAGGCGGCGGCGACGGCCCTCGAGGCGGGCCCCGATCAGGCGAAGCTGCTGGCCCTTCTCTTCATCGCCAAGACGGCGGCGACGGCACTCTGCCACGGCAGCCGCTTCGGCGGCGGCATGTTCTCGCCGAGCCTCACCGTGGGTGCGCTCATGGGCGGCGTCTTCGGCGGCCTCGCCACGGCCGCCTTTCCCCATCTCGCCTCCTCGATCTCGGTCTACGCGCTGCTCGGCATGGGTGCCGTGGCGGCGAGCGTGCTCGGCGCGCCGGTCTCGACGGTGATCATCATCTTCGAGATGACGACCGATTACGGCATCACCTTCGCGCTCATGAGCACGGTGGCGGTGGCATCGCTCGTGACCCACGGACTCTGGGGGCGCGGCTACTTCCATTGGCAGCTCGCCCAGCGGGGCCTCACCGTCGACGATTCGCGCGAGCTCGGCGTCTTGAGCGGCCGCCTCGTCGCCGACCTGCTGCGACGCGACGTGATCACGGTGCCGGCGACCGCCGATCTGGAGGAGCTGAAGCGGCGGTTCCGGCTCAGTCACGCGCCGATCTTCGTCGTCGACGACGAGCAGGCGCTCAAGGGCTCGATCGGCTTCGGCGATCTTCTGGACGCGGCCTTCTCGGGCGACCCGCCGGCCGGTCTCACCGCCGCCGAGCTGGCCCGCCCGAACACGGTGGTGCTGCGCGCCTCGGACGATCTGGCGAGCGCCTTCAGCCGCTGCCGCGCGCACGAGGAGGAGCACGTGCCGGTGGTCGATGACGAGGACGGCAGCAAGATCCTGGGCGAGATCCGTTATTCCGACCTGCTGCGGGCCTACAACCAGGCGCTGCTCGAGGCGCGGGCGATCGAGCGCGGGCTGCGCTGACGGATCGGCTCCGCCCTTCTCCTCGCGGCTGGTCACCGAAGGCCGGCTGGTTTAGCTTTCCGGTCCCGACACCCTCTTTTCGCCGATGCATGTCGAACGCAGCCCCAGCCCCTTCAGCCGCAGCCGGTCCGGTCGGCGCGGTCGAGACGCCCTATCTCGCCGGTCTCAATCCCGAGCAGCGGGCGGCCGTGACGGCGCCCGACGGGCCGCTTCTCGTCCTCGCCGGCGCCGGCACCGGCAAGACCCGTGTGCTCACGACCCGGCTCGCCCATCTGCTGGTGACCGGGCGCGCCCGGCCGCACGAGGTCCTGGCGGTGACGTTCACGAACAAGGCGGCGCGCGAGATGGCCGAGCGCGTCGAGCGGCTGATCGGCCGGAGCGTCGCCGGTCTCTGGCTGGGCACGTTTCATGCGATTGGCGTGCGCTTCCTGCGGGCGCATGCCGAGCTCGCCGGGCTGCAGGCGAGCTTCACGATTCTCGACACCGACGACCAGTTGCGGCTGGTCAAGCAGGTGGTGCAGGCGGCCGGGCTCGACGACAAGCGCTGGGCGCCCCGGGTGCTCCTCGCCATCATCCAGCGCTGGAAGGATCGGGGCCATGCGGTGGAGGACGTGCCGGCGAGCGAGGTCGGCGACTTCGCGTCCGGCCAGTCGCTGGCGCTCTACCGCGCCTATCAGCAGCGGCTGCAGACCCTGAACGCCTGCGATTTCGGCGATCTGCTCCTGCATCCGCTCATGGTGCTGCGCCGCCATGCCGACCTGCTCGAGCGCTACCAGACGCGGTTTCGAGCGATCCTGGTCGACGAGTATCAGGACACCAACATCGCCCAGTATCTCTGGCTGAGGCTGCTGGCGCAGCGGCATCGGAACATCACCTGCGTGGGCGACGACGACCAGTCGATCTACTCCTGGCGGGGGGCGGAGGTCGGCAACATCCTGCGTTTCGAGCAGGATTTTCCGGGCGCCGGTGTCGTCCGCCTCGAGCGCAACTACCGCTCGACCGGCAGCATCCTCGGCACGGCCTCGGGGCTCATCGCACGGAACCGGGCGCGGCTCGGCAAGACGCTCTGGACCGAGGGCGAGGCGGGCGTGCCGGTGCGCATCGCCGGCTTGTGGGACGAGGCCGAGGAGGCCCGCTATGTCGGTGACGAGATCGAGGCCCTGCAGCGGGACGGCGAGAGCCTCGCCCAGATCGCGGTGCTGGTCCGCGCCGGCTTTCAGACCCGCGCCTTCGAGGAGCGCTTTATCCAGATGGGGTTGCCCTATCGGGTGATCGGCGGCCCGCGCTTCTACGAGCGGGCGGAGATCCGCGATGCCGTGGCCTATCTCCGGCTGACGGCGCAGCCGGCCGACGATCTCGCCTTCGAGCGTATCGTGAACCTGCCGCGCCGCGGCATCGGCGACGCGGCGCTGCAGGGCCTGCACGGTCTGGCCCGCCGGGCCGAATTGCCGCTGGTGCAGGCGGCGCGGCAGATGGCCGAGACCGACGATCTCGCGGCGCGCACGCGCAACGCGCTCCGCAATTTTCTAGCACTTCTGGACGGCTGGCGCGCGGCGCTCGCCGTGGTGCCGCCGCGCGAGCTCGCCGAGCGCATACTCGACGAAAGCGGCTACACGGCGATGTGGCAGAACGACCGCTCGCCCGACGCACCCGGCCGGCTGGACAATCTCAAGGAGCTGGCCAGGGCGATCGGCGAGTTCCAGACGCTCGGCGCGTTTCTCGAGCATGTCAGCCTGGTCATGGAAGCCGTCGGCGAGAGCGGCGGCGAGCAGGTCTCGGTGATGACGCTGCACGGCGCGAAGGGTCTCGAGTTCGACAGCGTCTTCCTCGCCGGCTGGGAGGAGGGGCTCTTTCCCAACCAGCGTTCGCTCGACGAGGGCGGCGGCAAGGCGCTCGAGGAGGAGCGGCGGCTCGCCTATGTGGGGCTCACCCGCGCCCGGCACCGTTGCACGGTGAGCTTCGCCGCCAACCGGCGCATCTACAATCAGTGGTCGACGAGCGTGCCGTCGCGCTTCATCGAGGAACTGCCCGCGGCGCATGTCGAGCACCTGCATCGCAACCCGGCCATGCGTCCGGACGCCGAGAGCTTCATGGACGATCTCCTGGTGCCGCGGGTGGCGCGGTTCCGCAGCCGGCGGGCGGAGCTCGGCAAGGTCATCGAGGGAAAGGCCGAGATCCTCAAGACCCCGCCGCGCCCGAACGCCAGCTTCAGTGTGGGCGATCGCATCTTTCACCAGAAGTTCGGCTACGGCCAAATCACCGCCGTCGAGGGCGAGAAGCTGGAGATCGCGTTCGACAAGGCGGGAGTGAAGAAGGTCATCTCGAGCTTCGTCGAGGCGGCGTGAGCGATCCGCGAGGGCTCTGGCAGGCGAGCTTCGAGCTCGAACGCGAGCCGCCGCTCCCGCTTCTGGAGGCGCTCGAGGCGATGGCGCTCTCGGCCTCGATCTTCGCTGCGGCCACGGACGAGACGGACGAGCCGGTACGCTGGCGGGTCGATCTGCTGCTGGCCGAGGAGCCGGACCGTGCCGCCCTCGGTGCCGCGGTCGGCGAGCTTCTGGCCGGGCACGGGCTCGCGGACGAGGTTGGCATCGAGGTCGCATGGCTCGCGCATCAGGACTGGCTCGAGGCCGCCAGGATGGCGCGGCCGCCGCTTTCCATCGGCCGATTCTTCGTGCACGGGCCAGAGGTCCCGGTGCCGGCGCGCCCGCGTGTCGCGCCGCTTCTGATCGAGGCGGGTCTCGCCTTCGGCTCGGGCGAGCACGCCACCACCTCGGCCTGCCTCGAGGCGTTCGACCGGCTCCTGCGCGGTCGCGCATTCGCGCGGGTCCTGGACATGGGTTGCGGCTCGGCCATTCTCGCCATCGCCGCGGCCCGGGTCGATCGCCGCACCCGGGCCCTCGCCGTCGACAACGATCCGCTGGCCGTTGCGGTGGCGCGGGACAACGTGCGGCGGAACGGCGTGGACGGTCGCGTGCGCTGCCTCGTGAGCGACGGTTATGGCGATGCCCGGGTCCGGAGCTCGGGGCCGTTCGACCTCGTCTTCGCCAACATCCTGGCGGATCCCCTCATTGCCATGGCGGCCGATCTGCGCCGGCATCTGGCGCCGGACGGTATTGCCGTCCTTTCGGGGCTGCTCGAACGCCAGGCAGAGGCGGTGGTCGAGGCGCACCGGCGGCAGGGCCTGCGCTTTCTGGGCCAAGTGGAGCGGCCGCCCTGGGTGGCGCTCGTGCTGCGGCGCCCGGGTGCTGCACGGCAGAGGTTGCGCCGGGCCCCGGGCTCGGCTATAGGACGCACCGCATTTGTCGATGACGGCGCCAGCCGCCCCGAGGGGCGGGACGTTGCCGTCGCTCGGAGTTTCCCGGCATGACCAAGTTGAAGACCAAGCGGGCCGCCGCCAAGCGGTTCTCGTTCACCGCCACCGGCAAGATCAAGCGCGGTCACGCCAGTCATCGCCACAACTTCACCGGGCAGCCGAAGAAGGCGAAGATGCGGCACCGCAAGACTGGCTATGTGAGCGCCGTGGATGCGCCGCTGGTTCGGATGATGCTGCCGCATGGCGGCTAGGCCCCCGGGGCGGCAGCGGCATTTCTGACGAAGGATCGAGACGATGGCTCGGGTAAAGCGCGGTGTGAGCTCCCACGCTCGGCACAAGAACGTGCTGGAGGCGGCGAAGGGCTATCGGGGCCGCCGCAAGAACTGCATCAAGACGGCACGCCAGGCGGTGGAGAAGGCGGGGCAGTACGCCTATCGCGACCGGCGGGTGCGCAAGCGGGAGTTTCGCGCCCTCTGGATCCAGCGGATCAACGCCGCGGCGCGCGAGCAGGGCATGACCTATGGCCGGCTCATCCACGGACTCAGGGCCGCCGGCATCGATCTCGACCGCAAGATCCTGGCCGATATCGCGGTGCACGATGCGGCCACGTTCGCGGGATTCGTGAAGCAGGCCGAGGCCTCCCTTCACGCCTGAAATCGGCGGGGCCGCCAGCCGGTCCCTGGCGATTCGATGAGGAGGGGCCGGCAACGGCCCCTTTTTCGTTTCCTTTCGGCTTTCCCGCGGGTCCTGGGACATGACCACAGAAGCGACGACGGTGCTGGCGGAGATCGACGGGGTCGAGGACGGGATGCTCGGCGAGATCGGCCGTGCTTCGGACCTTGCGACGCTCGACGAGCTGCGCGTGACGCTGCTCGGCAAGAAGGGGCGCGTGACCGAGCTGGTCAAGGGGGTGAGCGGTCTGCCGCCGGCCGAGCGGCCGGCCGCCGGGCAGGCCTTCAACGCCCTCAAGCGGCGGCTCGAGTCGGCCCTGGCCGAGCGGCGCGCGGCGCTCGCCGAGCGGGCGCTGGAGGCGCGCCTTCTGGCCGAGCGGATCGACGTCACGCTGCCGACCCGGCCGCGCGACCTCGGGCGCATCCATCCGGTGAGCCAGGTGACCGACGAGCTGACGGCGATCTTCGCCGACATGGGCTTCATGGTGGCCGAAGGCCCCGACATCGAGAACGATTTCCACAATTTCACGGCGCTGAACTTCCCGCCGTCGCACCCGGCGCGGGAGATGCACGACACGTTCTTCCTGGAAGCGCGGGAGAACGGCGAGCCCTTGCTGCTGCGCACCCACACCTCGACCATCCAGGTGCGCCACATGATGGCCAACAAGCCGCCCTTCCGGATCATCGCCCCCGGCCGCACCTATCGCTGCGACAGCGACGCCACCCACACCCCGATGTTCCATCAGGTCGAGGGCTTGGTGATCGACCGTCGCACTCACATGGGCCATCTCAAGGGCTGCCTGATCGATTTCGTGCGCGCCTTCTTCGAGCGCGACGACATCACCGCCCGCTTCCGCCCGAGCTTCTTCCCCTTCACCGAGCCCTCGGCGGAGATGGATATCGGCTGCCGCCGGACGCGGGAGGAGATCGTGGTCGGCGAGGGCACGGACTGGCTCGAGATCCTGGGCTGCGGCATGGTCCATCCGAACGTGCTGGAGGCGGTGGGCCTCGATCCCGCGATCTGGCAGGGCTTCGCCTTCGGCATGGGAATCGACCGCATCGCCATGCTGAAGTACGGCATGCCCGACCTCCGGCCGTTCTTCGATGCCGATCTCGCCTGGCTGCACCATTACGGCTTCGTGCCGCTCGATCTGCCCGCCACCTTCTCCGGTCTCTCGCGATGAAGCTCACCCTGCCCTGGCTCAAGGAGCATCTGGAGACGGATGCCTCGGCGGCGCATATCGCCGAAACGCTGACCTCGCTCGGGCTCGAGGTCGAGGCCGTGCACGACCGCACGAGCGAGCTCGCCGGCTTCTCCGTCGCCTTCGTCAGGGAGGCGGTGCAGCATCCGAACGCCGACCGGCTCAGGCTCTGCACGGTCGAGACCAGGCACGGCACCATGCAGGTCGTCTGCGGCGCTCCCAATGCACGGACGGGCATGCACGGCATATTTGCACCCGAGGGGTCGGTCATTCCGGCCACCGGCAAGGTGCTCGGCCGGAGCTCCATCCGCGGCGTCGAGAGCCAGGGGATGCTCTGCTCGGCGCGCGAGCTCGGCATCGGCGACGATCACGAGGGCATCATCGACCTCGAAGGCGCGCCCGAGATCGGCACGCCCGCCATCGACGTGCTGGGCATCGAGGGGCCGGTCTTCGAGGTGTCGCTGACGCCGGACCGGGCCGACTGCTTCGGCGTCAACGGCATCGCCCGCGACCTCGCCGCGGCCGGGCTCGGCCGCCTGCGGCGGCGCGACTTCACGCCGGTTCCGGGACGGGGCAGGGGGCCGGCGATCCGTCTCGACTTCCCGCCCGGCGAGGAGGGCGCCTGCCCGCTCTTCATCGGCCGGCTGATCCGGGGCGTGCGCAACGGCCAGAGCCCCGCCTGGATGCAGCGGCGGCTCGAGGCGATCGGGCTCCGGCCCATCTCGGCGCTCGTCGACATCACCAATTACGTGATGTTCGATCTCGACCGGCCGCTCCACGTCTTCGACGCGGAGAGGCTCGATGGCGATCTCACGATCCGCTTCGCCCGGCCGGGCGAGACCCTGCTCGCCCTCGACGGCCGTGACTACGCGCTCGATGCCGGGATGACGGTGATCGCCGACCGGGCCGGTCCGCAGGGCCTCGGCGGCGTCATGGGCGGCGAGCGCTCGGGTGTCACGGGGGCCACCGTCGACGTGCTGCTCGAGGTGGCGCTCTTCGATCCCTTGCGGACGGCGCTGACGGGGCGGCGGCTCGATCTCGTGAGCGATGCCCGGACCCGCTTCGAGCGGGGTCTCGATCCGGAGATGGCGGTGGCCGGCATGGAGCATGCGACGCGGCTCATCCTCGATCTCTGCGGCGGCGAGGCGGCGGAGCCCGTGATCGCCGGCGCCGTGCCGCCCGGTCCGCCGCCGGTCGTCTTCCCGGTCAAGGAGCTCGCCCGGCTCGGCGGGATCCAGCTCGAGCGCCAGGAGATCGAGAGCCATCTTCGGGCCCTCGGCTTCGGGCTCGAGGGCGGCGGCGAGATCTACACGGTGCACCCTCCGAGCTGGCGCAACGACATCACCACCGCCGCCTGCATCGTCGAGGAGCTCTGCCGGCTGCACGGCTACGACCGGATTCCGCCCGTGCCCGTCACCCGCACCGAGGCGGTGAGCGCGGGCGTGCTGACACCTGACCAGCGGCGGTGCCGCCATGTCCGCCGGACGGTGGCATCGATAGGCTATACCGAGGCGGTGACGTGGTCCTTCACGGGCGAAAACGAGGCGCGGCCCTTCCTCGAGGGCGAGCCGGTGCGCCTCGCCAACCCGATCTCGAGCGAGCTTTCGGTGATGCGGCCCTCGCTCCTGCCCAATCTCCTTCTCGCCGCCGCACGCAACCAGGACCGCAAGCGCGAGGACGGTGCGCTGTTCGAGCTGGGCGCCCGGTTCCTGGGCGGCCAGCCCGGCGAGCAGGCGACGGCGCTCGCCGGCTTGCGCTGGGGGCATACCGGTCCCCGCGACTGGACCGGCTCGCGGCGGCCGATCGACCTCTTCGATGCCAAGGCCGACGCGCTGGCGGCACTCGCCGCCGCCGGGATCAAGACGGAAGCCTTGCAGGTCACGGCCGAAGCGCCCTCCTGGTACCATCCCGGCCGCTCGGGCAGGCTCGGGCTCGGGCCCAATCGCCTCGCCACCTTCGGCGAGCTGCACCCGCGCCTGCTCGAATCCTTCGATCTCGACGGGCGCGCGGTCGCCTTCGAGCTCGATCTCGATTCGCTGCCGAAGCCGCGCAGCCGGCCGGGCCGCACACGGCCGCCGCTCGAGGCCTGGCCCTATCCGCCGGTCGACCGCGACTTCGCCTTCGTTCTCGACGAGGGCATCGCCGCCGACCAGCTCCTGCGCACCGTGCGCCAGGCCGACAAGAAGCTGATCCGCGACGTCGTGCTGTTCGACGTCTATGCCGGCACCGGAATGCCCGAGGGGCGGAAGTCGCTCGCCGTCGCCGTGCGCCTGCAATCGCAGGAGCGGACGCTGACCGAGGCCGATATCGAGCCGGTGGCGAAAAAGATCGTGTCTCTCGTCGAGAAGCAGCTCGGCGCCGAGCTTCGAGGCTGATTGCGCACAATGTCCAGAATGGCTACTTTGGCCAAAGTGGAGCCTTTTTCGAGGACAGCCATGCGCACCATGTCGGCCAAGGAAGCCAAGAACCGTTTCGGCGAGCTCTTGATGGAGGCGCAGAAGGCGCCGGTGACCATCGAGCGGAACGGCAAGCCGGTGGCGGTGCTCTACTCGATGGAGTGGCACGAGGCGGCCGAGGAGGCCAAGCTGGATTGGCTGAAGCGGGCGGTGGCGGAGGCGATCGATGAGGCGGATCGTGGCGAGCTGGTGGAATTTAACGAGGAGTTGATCGAGGAGCTTTTCTCCGAGAATGCCTCGAGGTTCGATGATCCGCGCGGATGAAGCGGGCCGACCGAGCGCTGCTCGCGCCTTCGGCGGTGCGCGACCTGCGTCGCATTCGCGCCTGGATTGTTGCCGAATCCGGCGTCGATCGGGCCGATGCCCTGCTCCGCGGCCTGCTCGACGTGGTGGAGCGGATCGCCCTGTTGCCCGCTCTGGGCGTGCCTCGTCCGTCGTTCGGCAAGGAGGTCCGGTGCTTCGTGCGGAGGCCCTATCTCGTCTTCTACCGCGTGCTCGATGAGTGCGTTCAAGTCTTGCGAATCATAGACGGGCGTCGCGATCTGCGGATCGCCTGGCTCGAGGACAAGCCTCTCCCATGACCGACCTCTCGCATATCCGCAATTTCGCGATCATCGCGCATATCGATCACGGCAAGTCGACACTGGCCGATCGGCTCATCCATCGGTGCGGTGGGCTCGCCGATCGCGAGATGCAGGAGCAGGTGCTGGATTCGATGGAGATCGAGCGCGAGCGCGGCATCACCATCAAGGCGCAGACCGTGCGGCTGCGCTACACGGCGAGGAACGGCAAGGCCTACGTCTTCAACCTCATCGACACGCCGGGCCATGTCGATTTCGCCTACGAGGTCAGCCGCTCCCTGCGCGCCTGCGAGGGCTCGCTGCTGCTGGTCGACGCGACCCAGGGGGTCGAGGCGCAGACGCTCGCCAATGCCTATCAGGCGATCGAGGCCGATCACGAGATCGTGCCGGTCCTGAACAAGATCGACCTGCCCGCCGCCGAGCCCGAGCGGATCAAGGAGCAGATCGAGGACATCATCGGTCTCGATGCCCAAAACGCGCTCATGATCTCGGCCAAGACGGGGCTCGGCGTCGATGACGTGCTCGAGGCGATCGTCGAGCGCCTGCCGCCGCCCCGAGGCGAGGTGGCCGCCGCCCTGCAAGCGCTCATCGTCGACAGCTGGTACGACGCCTATCTCGGCGTCGTCACCCTGATCCGGGTGCGTGAGGGCGTGATCCGCAAGGGCAGCCGGATCCTGATGATGGGAACCCGCGCCGGCCACCAGGTCGACCGGGTGGGCGTGTTCACGCCCAAGCCGCTCCTCGTCGACGAGCTGGGTCCGGGCGAGGTCGGCTTCATCACTGCCGCCATCAAGGACATCGCCGATGCCCGGGTGGGCGACACCATCACCGAGGAGAAGCGGCCGGCGGCCGAGGCGTTGCCGGGCTTCCGTCCGTCGCAGCCCGTGGTCTTCTGCGGCATGTTCCCGGTCGATGCGGCCGATTACGAGGACCTGCGGGACAGCCTCGGCAAGCTCAGGCTCAACGACGCGAGCTTCGAGTACGAGCCGGAGAGCAGCGGCGCGCTCGGCCTCGGCTTTCGCTGCGGGTTTCTGGGGCTCCTGCATCTCGAGATCATCCAGGAGCGGCTGGATCGCGAGTTCGATCTCGACCTCGTCATCACGGCTCCCTCGGTGGTCTACCGCGTGCATCTGACCACGGGCGAGGTTCTGGAGCTGCACAACCCCTCGGACTATCCCGATCCGACCAAGATACGCATGGTCGAGGAGCCGTGGATCAAGGCGACCATCCTCGTGCCGGACGACTATCTCGGCAAGGTGCTCGAGCTCTGCACGGAGAAGCGTGGCGTGCAGCTCGATCTGACCTATGTCGGGGCGCGGGCGATGCTGGTCTACCGGCTGCCGCTGAACGAGGTGGTCTACGATTTCTACGACCGGCTGAAGTCGGTGACACGCGGCTATGCCAGCTTCGACTACCAGCTCGACGGCACGGGCGAGAGCGATCTCGTGAAGCTCTCGATCCTGGTCAATGCCGATCCGGTCGACAGCCTGGCGCTGATCGTCCATCGCTCGATGGCCGAGAGGCGCGGCCGGGCCCTCTGCGAGAAGCTCAAGGAGCTGATCCCGAGGCAGATGTTCAAGATCGCCATCCAGGCGGCGATCGGCGGCAAGGTCATCGCGCGGGAGACGATCTCGGCCTTCCGCAAGGACGTCACCGCGAAGTGCTACGGCGGCGACATCACGAGAAAGCGCAAGCTTCTGGAGAAGCAGAAGGCCGGCAAGAAGCGGATGCGCCAGATCGGCAATGTCGAGATCCCGCAGGAGGCTTTCCTCGCGGCGCTGAAGATGGATGGTTGAGACCTTGCAGGAAGAGCTCGGCAGGGGCGGCGAGGCGATCCCCGGCATGCGCACGCAGCCGCACAACCTCGAGGCCGAGCAGGCGCTTTTGGGCGCCATTCTGGTCAACAACGAGTCCTTCCATCGGGTGAGCGAGTTCCTGAAGGCCGAGCACTTCTTCGAGCCCGTTCACCAGCGCATCTTCGCCGCCTGCGCCGAGTGCATCGGGCGCGGCCAGCTCGCCGACGCGCGCACGCTCTTTCACCTGTTCGACGAGGATCAGGCACTTCGGGAGCTGGACGGCGCCAGGTATCTCGGCCGCATCGCCAGGGCCGCCGAGACGATCATCAACGCGGCGAGCTTCGCCCAGATCATCCACGATCTGGCGGTCCGGCGCGGGCTGATCGGTGTCGGCGAGGAGATGGTCCTTCGCGCCTACGATCCGCAGACGGCCGAATCCGCTGCCGAGCAGATCGAGATCGCCGAGCAGGAGCTCTTCGGCCTCGCCCAGGCGGGCGAGACCCGAAGCGGCTTTCGCACGTTTCCGACGGTCTTGAGCAGCGCCATCCGGCTGGTCGAATCCGCCTATGCCAAGGCCGGCGAGGTGACCGGCGTGCCGACCCGGCTGGACAGCCTGGACCGCATTCTGGGTGGCCTGCAGCCATCCGATCTTCTGATCCTCGCTGGCCGGCCGAGCATGGGCAAGACGGCGCTGGCGGTGACCATCGCCGCCAACGCGGCGGCGCAGCAGGCGGCCGGCCACGATGCCGAGCGGCTCAAGCATAAGAACTACACGATCGGCGTGTTCAGCCTCGAGATGTCGGCCGAGCAGCTCGCCATGCGCCTGCTCTCGGCCGAGGCCCAGATCGCCTCGGACGAGCTGCGCCGCGGCCAGCTGCGGGACGATCGCGAGTGGCAGCGGGTGGTGGCGGCGAGCCAGGCGCTGGCATCGCGGCCGATGTTCATCGACGATACGCCGGCGCTCTCGGTGGCGGCGCTGCGCAGCCGGGCGCGGCGGCTGATGCGCATGGAGGGGCTGTCGCTTCTCGTCGTCGACTACCTGCAATTGATGCGGGGCTCGAGCGCCTATGCCGGCACCAACCGGGTGCAGGAAATCTCGGAGATCACCCAGGCGCTCAAGGCGATCGCGAAGGAGCTGAACATCCCCGTCCTGGCGCTCTCGCAGCTCAGCCGGGCGGTGGAGCAGCGTGAGGACAAGCGGCCGCTGCTCTCGGACTTGAGGGAATCCGGCTCGATCGAGCAGGACGCCGACGTCGTGATGTTCGTCTATCGCGAGGAGTACTACCTGTCGCGCTCGGCACCGCAGCAGCGCGAGGGCGAGAGCCTCGAGAAGTTCCAGCTCCGCCACCGCGAGTGGCTCGAGCGCTGCGACCGGGCGCACAACAAGGCCGACATCATCATCGCCAAGCAGCGCAACGGGCCGATCGGCACGGTCCAGGTGCAGTTCGATCCGGGCTTCGGCCGCTTCCGCAACCTCGAGACCGCCGAATATCTGGAAGGCTCCTGAGGTCATGGCCGAGGCCGAGCTGATCGTCGATCTCGACGCCATCGCCTGGAACCATGCGAGGCTCCGTGTCGAGGCGGGGGGTCGTCCCGTCGCCGCGGTGGTCAAGGCGGACGCCTATGGCCTGGGGGCGGAGCGGGTCGCGGCGAGGTTGCACGAGGAGGGCTGCGGGCATTTCTTCGTGGCGAGGCTCGGCGAGGCCCTGGCGTTGCGCGCGCATCTGCCTCTCGTCACGATCCACGTGCTCGAGGGCGTGGCCGAGGAGCAGACGGAGGCGTTCGTCGAAGCGGGCCTGCGGCCGGTCCTCAACACGCCGGGCGAGATCGAGCTCTGGGCCGAGGCGGGAAGGCGCCTCGGGCGGCGCCTGCCGGCGGCCATCCATCTGGATACCGGCATGTGCCGCCTCGGCCTCTCGCGGGCCGAGGTTTCGGGGCTGGAGAAGGATCGGCTCCGCGCCATCGACCTCACCCTGGTCATGAGCCATCTGGCCTGCGCGGAGGATCGGGCCCATCCGATGAACGCGCGCCAGCTCGCACTCTTCATCGAGCTCGCGGGGATGCTGCCGCCGGCGCCCCGCAGCCTCGCCAATGCGTCGGGCATCTTCCTCGGTCCCGCCTACCATTTCGATCTGGTCCGTCCGGGTGCGGCGCTCTACGGCATCAACCCCACGCCCGGCCGGCCCAACCCGATGCAGCCGGTGGTCCGCATCCGGGCCCCGGTCCTTCGGGTGCATCGCCTTGACGCTCCCGGCACGGTGGGCTACGGCGCCGCCCATGCGGCGGGCGAAGGTGCCAGGATCGCCACCGTGGGCGTCGGCTATGCCGATGGCTACATGCGCTCGGCGGGTGCCGGCACATGCGCCATCGTTGCCGGTCGCGAGGTGCCGATTGTCGGGCGGATTTCGATGGATTTGATGACTCTCGACGTGAGCGGGCTGGACGAGCACCTGGTGGAGGTGGGCGCGCCCGTCGAACTCTTGGCCGGACCCGGCGGCGTCGATGCCGTGGCCGAGGCGGGGGGGACCATCGGCTACGAGCTCCTGACGCGGCTCGGCAGCCGCCTGCGCCGCGTCTATCTCGAGGCGCCGCGCGCATGATCAACCCCCTGCAGCCGATCGGCGCCGCGGTCCTCGGCATCACGGAGACGACCGGGCAGATCAGCTTCTTCGCCGGAGCGGCGATCGGCAACGGCGTTCGCGGCCCGATCTACTGGCGCCAGTTGCTGCGCCAGATGATCGAGATCGGCTTCAACTCGCTGCCGGTGGTCGGGCTCACGGCGATCTTCACCGGCATGGTGCTGGCGCTGCAGAGCTATACGGGCTTCGCCCGGTTCGAGGCGGAGGGTGCGGTCGCCACCATCGTGGTGCTCTCCATGGTGCGGGAGCTCGGACCCGTGCTCGCGGGGCTGATGGTGGCGGGCCGCGTGGGTGCCGCCATGGCGGCGGAGCTCGGCACCATGCGGGTGACCGAGCAGATCGACGCGCTCACCACGCTCTCCACCGATCCCATGCGCTATCTGGTCTTTCCGCGCTTCGTCGCAGCGCTCGTCACCCTGCCGCTGCTCGTGCTGGTGGCCGACGTGATCGGCGTCATGGGCGGCTATCTGGTCGGCGTGCACAAGCTCGGTTTCGGGCCGGTCGATTATCTGAACAGGACCTTCGAGTTTCTGGAGACGCAGGACGTCGTCTCGGGCCTGGTGAAGGCCGCGGTCTTCGGCTTCATCATCGCGCTCATGGGCTGCTATCACGGCTACAACAGCCGTGGCGGGGCGCAGGGCGTGGGTGCGGCGACGACCCGTGCCGTGGTCAGCGCCTCGATCCTGATCCTCACCGCCAACTACTTCATCACGCAGGCTTTCTTCAGCCGATGAGCGGTCCGGCTCCGAAGATCCGCATCCGCCAGCTGCGCAAGAGCTTCGGCTCCAACCATGTGCTGCGGGGTGTCGATCTCGACGTGCCGACCGGGCAGTCGGTCGTGGTCATCGGCGGCTCGGGATCGGGCAAGTCGGTGCTGCTCAAGTGCATTCTCGGCCTGATCGAGGCGGATGCAGGCTCCATCCTCGTCGACGGCGAGGAGGTGGTGGGGGCCAGCGCCCGGCGCCTGACGGCGCTTCGGACGAAGTTCGGCATGCTCTTCCAGAGCGCGGCCCTCTTCGACAGCCTGCCGGTCTGGGAGAACGTGGCCTTCGGTCTGATGGCGGTCGAGCGGGTCGAGCGACCCGAGGCGCGGCAGCGGGCCATCCTGACCATGGCGAAGGTCGGCCTCGCCGCTTCCGTTGCCGATCAGTATCCGATCGAGCTCTCGGGTGGCATGAAGAAGCGGGTGGGCCTCGCCCGCGCCATCTGCACCTCGCCCGAGATCATCTTCTTCGACGAGCCGACGACGGGGCTCGATCCGATCATGTCGGACGTGATCAACGATCTCATCCGCGACTGCGTCTCCGAGCTCGGCGCCACCGCCCTCTCGATCACCCACGACATGGCGAGCGTGCGCAAGATCGCCGATCGCGTGGCCATGCTCTACGAGGGTGCGATCATCTGGGAAGGGCCGGTGGCGGCGATCGAGCGGAGCGGCAACCCATATGTCGAGCAGTTCATCCAGGGGCATGCCGAGGGGCCGATCGATGTGGGGCAGAAGGTCTCCCAAGGCTGAGTGATCGCGTGATCGCCTGATGGCCGGTGCCCGGACCCAGTTCGTCTGCCAGAGCTGCGGCGGCGTGCAGCCCAAGTGGAGCGGCCGGTGCGACGCCTGCGGCGCCTGGAACACGCTGATCGAGGAGCCGGTCGAAGCGCCGGTCAAGGGGGCGCCCACCAAGCGGCGGTCGCGGCGCGGGCTCGAGCTCTTCGGGCTCGAGGGCACCGGCGAGGCGGTGGAGCGTCTGGTCACCGGCATCGGCGAGCTGGACCGGGCGGTGGGCGGCGGCCTCGTCGCCGGATCGGCGATCCTCGTCGGCGGCGATCCCGGCATCGGCAAGTCGACGCTGACGCTGCAGGCGGCGGCCAATCTGGCGCTTTCCGGCAGGCGCGTCGTCTATGTGAGCGGCGAGGAATCGGTCGAGCAGATCCGCATGCGCGCGAGCCGGATCGGCGTGACCCGGGCACCGATCGAGCTCGCGGTCGGCACCTCGGTCGACGACATCCTGGGCACGCTCGAGTCCGGGCCGCCGGTCGATCTCCTGATCATCGATTCGATCCAGACGGTCTATCTCGAGGCTTTGGATCCGGCGCCCGGCACGGTGACCCAGCTTCGCGCGGCGGCCCAGGCGCTCACCCGCTACGCCAAGCGGCGGGGGGCGGCGCTGCTCCTGATCGGCCACGTCACCAAGGAAGGGCAGATCGCGGGGCCGCGCGTGCTCGAGCACATGGTCGACACGGTGCTCTATTTCGAGGGCGAGCGGGGGCATCAGTTCCGGCTGCTGCGGGCGGTGAAGAACCGCTTCGGGCCGGCCAACGAGATCGGCGTCTTCGAGATGCGCGAGAGCGGGCTCGAGCCGGTCGCCAATCCCTCCGCACTCTTCCTCGCCGGGCGCGACGCCGAGGTCAGCGGTGCCGCTGTCTTCGCCGGCATGGAGGGCAGCCGGCCGGTTCTCGTGGAGATCCAGGCCCTGGTCGCGGCCAGCACGCTCGCCACCCCGCGTCGTGCGGTGGTCGGCTGGGACGCCGGCCGGCTGGCGATGCTGCTGGCCGTGCTCGAGGCCCGCTGCGGGCTTGTGATGGGCACCCGCGATGTCTATCTGAACGTCGCGGGCGGCCTCAGGATCGCCGAGCCCGCGGCCGATCTGGCGGTCGCGGCGGCCCTGGTCTCCTCGCTCGCGGATCGGCCCGTTCCACCCATGACCGTTTTTTTCGGCGAGGTCGGCCTTGGTGGGGAGGTGCGGGCGGTGGCCAACAGCGAGGCGCGCATGAAGGAGGCGGCCAAGCTCGGCTTCGAGCGGGTGATCGCGCCGCGCGGCCGGCGCGTCGACGCCGGCGAGGCCCTCGCCACCGACGAGCTCTTGCGGCTCGACCAGCTTCTGGCCCTTCTGGGCTTTTCCACGCCGGCAATGGGCAGCGCATGAACGACCTCCCCTTCACGCTCTTCGATCTGGTGGTCGTCGGCGTCGTGGTCCTCTCGACCCTGCTCGCCCTGAGCCGTGGCGCCGTTCGCGAGATCCTGGGTCTCTTGAGCTGGATCGGGGCGATCGTCGTCGCTGCCTACGCCTTCGCACCTATCAGGCCCATGGTCACCGAAGCCATCGGCAACGAGCTCTTGGCCGATGCCGTCACCGTCGCCATCGTCTTCTTCGTTCCCTTCCTGGTGCTGAAGATCCTTGCCGGCATGATCGGCCGGGCGGTCGTCGGCAGCGCGCTCGGCCCCGCGGACCGGCTGCTCGGCCTCGTTTTCGGTGCGGCGCGCGGGGCACTTCTCGTCTGCGGCGCCTATCTCGTCGGCACGGCCATCGTCGCCGACGATCGCCATCCCGACTGGATCAGGAACGCCATGCTGCAGCCGCAGGTGGCGGCGGGTGCCGACTGGCTCGCCGGACTCCTGCCGCCCGGCATTCTCGACGGGTCGAAGGCGGCGGCCGCCGAGGCGGCGCGCGAGGCGACCGAGGAGGCACGGCGCATGCGCGAGGGCCGCGATGGGGAGGGCGGCGAGACCGGCTATGGCGCCATCGTGCGGGAGAGCATGGATGCGCTGATCCGGAGGAAGGCCGAATGACCGCACCCATGGCCGAGCCCTGTGCCGATCTGGACGATCGCTGGCGGGAGGAATGCGGCGTTTTCGCCATTTACGGCCATCCCGACGCGGCAGCGCACGCCATTTTGGGCCTGCATGCCCTGCAGCACCGGGGCCAGGAGGCGGCTGGCATCGTCAGCTTCGGCGACGGCCATTTCAACACCTACCGAGCCACCGGGCTGGTCGGCGACAGCTTCAGCGACCCGGAGGTGGTCGAGGGCCTGCCCGGCCATGCCGCCATCGGCCACAACCGCTACGCCACGACCGGCGCCTCGATGCTGCGCAACGTCCAGCCCTTCTTCGGCGATTTCGCGTTCGGCGGCCTCGCCATCGCCCATAACGGCAATCTCACCAACGCGCTCGGTCTCCGGCGGCGGCTGGTCGATGCCGGCTGCCTCTTCCAGTCGACCAGCGACACCGAGGTGCTGGTCCATCTGATCGCCCGCTCGCGCCAGCGCAGCATCGTCGAGCGGCTGATCGATGCCCTGCATCAGGTCGAGGGCGCCTATTCGCTCGTCGGGGTCTACGACGACGGCATCATGGGCGTGCGCGATCCCTTGGGCGTGCGCCCCCTGGTCCTGGGCCGGCTCGGCGAAGCCCTGATCCTCGCTTCCGAGACGTGTGCCCTCGACATCATCGGTGCCGAGCTGGTGCGCGACGTGCTGCCGGGCGAGGTGATCCTGATCGACCGGCAGGGCCTGCGCTCGCTCTTCCCGTTCGCCCGCAAGCCGCGCCGCTTCTGCATCTTCGAGTATGTCTACTTCGCCCGGCCCGACAGCCTCGTCGAGGGTCTCGACGTCTACGGTGTCCGCAAGCTGATCGGCGAGGAGCTGGCCCGGGAGGCGCCGGCGGAGGCGGATGTCGTGGTGCCGGTGCCGGACAGCGGGGTGCCGGCGGCCATCGGCTACGCCCAGGCGGCGGGCCTGCCGTTCGAGCTCGGCATCATCCGCAACCACTATGTCGGCCGCACCTTCATCGAGCCCACCGACAATATCCGCCATCTGGGCGTGCGGCTGAAGCACAACGCCAACCGCTCGACCCTCGCCGGCAAGTCGGTGGTCCTCGTCGACGACAGCATCGTGCGCGGGACGACCTCGACCAAGATCGTCAACATGGTGCGCGCCGCCGGTGCCACCGCGATCCACATGCGCATCGCCAGCCCGCCGACGGTGAACAGCTGCTATTACGGTGTCGACACGCCGGAGCGCAGCAAGCTGCTCGCCGCCCAGCATACGCTCGATGAGATGGCGCGGCTGATCGGTGTGGACAGCCTCGCCTTCCTCTCGATCGACGGCCTCTACCGGGCGGTCGGCGAGGCGGGGCGCGACGCCTCGCGGCCGCAATATTGCGACGCCTGCTTCACCGGCGACTATCCGACCCGGCTCGCCGACGCGGACGATGGCGGGCGCGACCGGCAACTGACCTTTCTGCAGCATGAGCGCTGATCGTCCGGCAATGGAGGGGCGGATCGCGCTGGTGACCGGCGCCGGCCGCGGGCTCGGCCGCGCCGTGGCCCTGGCGCTGGCGGCGGCGGGAGCACAGGTGATCGCGACGGGGCCGCGCCGGGCAGCGCTGGAGGAGCTGGACGACGCGATCCAGGCGGCGACCGGCCGCCCGGCGACGCTGCTGCCGATCGATCTCGTCGATGCGGCGAAGCTGGCACCTGTCGGACCCTCGATCTACCAGCGCTTCGGGCGCCTCGACGTGCTGGTCCATTGCGCCGCGGTGATCGGCCCGCTGACGCCGGCAGCACAGATCGATGCGACGAGCCTGCGCCAGGCCGTCGACGTCAACCTCATGGCGACCCAGGCGCTGATCGCGACCCTGGAGCCGCTGTTGGTAACGGCACCTGCGGGCCGGGCGCTCTTCGTCACCGATCGCCTCGCCGGCCGCGGCCGGCCCTTTCTCGGGGTCTACGCCGCGACGAAGCAGGCGATGGAGGCGCTGGTCCTGGCCTACGCGGCCGAGATCCGCAAGACCCGCCTCGAGGTCCGGCTGGTAGCACCGCCGTCGATGCGGACCGGCCTGCGCGCCGAGGCTTTCCCGGGCGAGGCCAAGGAGCGGCAGACGCCGCCCGAGGAGGTCGCGAGGCGGCTTCTCGATCTTCTGGCCCTGGAGCGCCTGCCCGAGGGGGACGTTCTCGATCTCTGAACCCAGCCACGCGGTTGTAACGCGGTGGAAACGGGACTAGCGTCCGCCTCGGACCGGCGGGCTGCCGAATGCGAAAGATCAAAGGGAGGACACGAGCATCATGAGCCGTTCACGGACATTCCTGGCGCTGGCTCTGCCATGGCTGGCCATGGGCGCCATGGCGCCGGCCGGCACGGCCCTGGCCCAGGACGGGCGCGAGATCACGGTGGTCCTCTCGGAGGAGCCCGACATCATCGATCCCTGCGAGGCCAGCCGCTCCAATGTCGGCCGGGTGGTCAAGCAGAACATCACCGAGACCCTGACCGAGATCGATCCCGACGACGGCAGCATCACGCCGCGGCTCGCGACCGAGTGGGAGCGAATCGACGATCTGACCTGGCGCTTCAAGCTGCGTGAGGGCGTCACGTTCCACGACGGCGAGCCCTTCAATGCCGAGACGCTCGCCTACTCGATCGACCGGACCCTGGATCCGGCCATCGATTGCGAGATCCGGATCAAGTATTTCGGCGGTCTCGACCTGACGCCCGAGGTGATCGACGAGTACACGCTCGACATCAAGACGGCTGAGCCCGCGCCGATCCTGCCGACGATGATGGGCACCATGACCGTGGTCTCGCCCAACACGCCGATGGGCGACCGCACCCGCGAGCCGATCGGCACCGGTCCCTACCGGTTCGACAGCTGGGACGTCGGGCAGAGCATCGTCTTGAGCCGGAACGACGACTACTGGGGCGGAGCACCCGAGGTGGAGCGCGCCACCTACGTCTTCCGCAGCGAATCCGCGGTGCGGGCCGCCATGGTCGCGACCGGCGAGGCCGATATCGCCCCCAACATCGCGGTGCAGGACGCGACCGACCCCGCCATGGACTTCAGCTATCCGAATTCGGAGACGTCGCGGCTGCGGATCGACATGCAGGTCCCGCCGCTCGACGACATCCGGGTCAGGAAGGCGCTCAACCTCGCCGTCGACCGGGATGCCTTCATCGGCAGCATCTTCCCGCCCGATGTCGTGAAGGCGACGGCGCTGGTCGTGCCGAGCATCAACGGCCACAACCCCGACCTCGAGCCCTATCCTTTCGAGCCCGAGGAGGCGAAGCGGCTGCTCGAGGAGGCCCGGGCCGACGGCGTGCCCGTGGACACGCCGATCCGGATCGTCGGCCGCGCCAATATCTATCCGAACGCCACCGAGGCGGCGGAAGCGCTGATGGCGATGTTCGAGGCGGTCGGCTTCAAGATCGACCTGCAGATGGTCGATGTCGCGACCTGGGTCGACATCTTCACCAAGCCCTTCGCCGAGGACCGTCCGCCGTCCCTGCAGCAGGCGCAGCACGACAACAACAACGGCGATGCCGTCTTCACCGTGTTCTTCAAGTATCACTGCGACGGTGCCCAGTCGACGACCTGCAACAAGGACCTCGATGCCCTGATCGAGAAGGCCACGGTCTCGACCGGCGACGAGCGGCGCCAGGCGTGGCAGGAAGCGTTCAAGATGATTCACGACGACATCATCGCCGACGTGATGATGTTCCACATGGTCGGCTACACCCGGGTCGGCCCGCGAATCAGCTACGCCCCCTCGATCTCGACCAATAGCGAGCTGCAGATCGCGGACATAACCTTCAAGTAGCGGGGCAAGCAGCGGCACGGGCAAGGCGGCGGCCGGGCCGGCACGGGTCCGGTTGCCGCCACAGGCCAACGGACAGGCACCAAGATTGGGTGATTTCCTCAGCCGCCGGACGCTCCAGAGCCTCGTCTCGCTCGTCGGGCTCGTGGTGCTCGTCTTTTTTCTCGCCCGGCTGACCGGCGATCCGACCGATCTCTATCTGCCGCTCGACGCCTCGCTCGAGCAGCGCGCCGAGTTTCGCGAGCGGCACGGCTTCAACGACAACCTCTTCGTGCAGTTCGAGCGCTTTCTCGGCGACCTGGCGCATTTCGATCTCGGCATGTCGATCCGCAAGGCGCGGCCGGCGCTCGAGGTGGTGCTCGAGGCGCTGCCGACGACGCTGACGCTCGCCTTCTGGACCATGACGCTCGCCTTGACGCTGGCCATCCTCGTGGGCTCGCTGGCGGCGGTGCGTCCGGGTGGCGGCTTCGACCGGGTGGCGAGCGTGCTCTCGCTCGCCGGCGCCAGCGCCCCGGATTTCTGGATCGCGATCACCGGCATTCTCGTCTTCGCGGTCGGCCTCGGCTGGCTGCCGACCTCCGGCACCGGCTCGATCGCCCACTGGATCCTGCCGCTCGCCGTCCTTCTGGTTCGCCCGTTCGGCCTTCTGGTGCAGGTCGTGCGCGGCGCCATGCTCACCGCCCTCGCATCGGCCTATGTGAAGACGGCGCGGGCCAAGGGTGTGCCGGGTCGTCGCGTCATCTTCCTGCACGCCCTTCGCAACTCCATGCTGCCGGTGATCACCGTCGCCGGCGACCAGGCGGCCGGGATCATCAACGGTGCGGTGATCGTCGAGACCGTCTTCGGCTTTCCGGGCGTCGGCAAGCTCATGATCGATGCCATCACCCAGCGCGATTTCGCGGTGATCCAGGCGGCGGTGCTGGCGACGGCGGTCCTGATCTTCGTCATGAACATCCTGATCGACCTCGGCTACGCCATGCTCGACCCCCGCGTCCGGTATCGCTGAGATGGCCGAGGCACCACCACTCGCCGATGCGGCAGCGGGAAGGGTCGGCATCGGGTCGGCCTTGCGGATGTTGTGGCGGGACAAGGTCGCCACGCTCGCCGCCTTCTATCTCCTGCTCATGATCGTCTGCGCGCTCTTCGGGCCGGCCCTGCTCGGCGACATGGCGACGGCGGTCAACCTCAGGATGCGCAACGCCCCGCCCTTCCTTCCCGAGAACGGCTGGCTCTTCCTTCTGGGTGCGGATGCGCTCGGCCGCAGCATCCTCGCCCGGCTCATCGTGGCGGCGCAGAACACGCTGGCCATCGCCGCCTCGGCGGTCATCGTCTCTTTCTGCATCGGCGGTGCGATCGGCATCGTGGCCGGCTATGTCGGGCGCTGGGTCGACACTCTCGTCATGCGGCTCGCCGACATCCTGATGAGCTTTCCGTCGCTGCTGCTCGCGGTCGTCGTGCTCTACGTTCTCGAGCCCCGGGTCGCCAATCTCGTCATCGTGCTCGCCATCACCCGGCTGCCGATCTACATCCGCACCGCCCGCGCGGAGGTCCTGGAGATCCGCGAGCGGCTCTTCGTCAGCGCCGCCCGGGCCATGGGCTCCGGGGGGCTTCGCATCCTCTGGCGCCACGTGGCGCCGGTCGCCCTGCCGACGCTGATCACGATCGCCACGATCGACTTCGCCTTCGTCATGCTCGCCGAATCCGCGCTCTCCTTCCTCGGCATCGGCATCCAGCCGCCGGAGGTGACCTGGGGGCTGATGGTGGCGCAGGGCCGCAATTACCTGAGCGTCGCCTGGTGGCTCGCCTTCTTCCCGGGTCTCGCCATCATGCTGACGACGCTCGCGCTCAACCTGCTCTCGAGCTGGCTGCGCGTGGCCGCCGATCCGACCCAGCGTTGGCGGCTGGAGATCGGCGGCACGAGATGAGCAGCGCGGTCCCGCATCTTCTGGAGGTCCAGGATCTCGCCGTCGAGTTCCACACGAGGGAGGGCGTGGTCCAGGCCGTCTCCGGCATCGATTTTCACCTCGACGCCGGCGAAACCCTGGCCGTCCTCGGCGAGAGCGGCTCCGGCAAGAGCGTTTCCGCCTCGGCCATCATGGACATCATCGACAGCCCGCCCGGTTTCGTGACCGGCGGTCGTATCCTCTTCGAAGGCGAGGACCTCCTGGGGATGCGCCCGGGCCGGCGCCGCGACATCAACGGCCGGCGAATCGCCATGATCTTCCAGGACACGCTCGCCCATCTGAACCCGGTCTACTCGGTCGGCTGGCAGATCGCCGAGGGCTTCAAGGCGCATGGCCACTCCGGCGGGGAATTGCGTCGGGCCGCCATCGATCTTCTGGAGCGCGTCGGCATTCCCGAGGCGGCGCGGCGCGTCGACGACTATCCGCACCAGTTCTCGGGCGGCCAGCGGCAGCGCGTGATGATCGCCATGGCGCTGGCGCTGAAGCCGTCGCTGCTGATCGCCGATGAGCCGACGACAGCCCTCGACGTCACCGTGCAGGCGCAGATCCTGGCTCTCCTGAAGGAGCTGAAGGACGAGACGGGGATGGGCCTCCTGCTCATCACCCACGATCTCGGCGTGGTCGCCGACACGGCCGACCGGGTGGTGGTGATGCACCGGGGGCGGATCGTCGACCGGGGGCCGGTGCGCGACATCTTCGAGGCACCGCGGGATGCCTACACGCGCCGCCTGATGGCCGCCATCCCGGGCATGGGGGCTGTTTGCGTGCGGCCGCGGCAAATGCGGCCGCCGTTGCTCGAGGTGCGGGACCTGGCGCGGCATTACGAAGTCACCAAGGGTCTGCTTCGCCGCCGGAGCGACGAGGTCGTGCGCGCGCTCGACGGGGTGAGCTTCACGCTCGAGCCCGGCGAGACGCTCGGCGTCGTCGGCGAGTCCGGCTCGGGCAAGTCGACCCTGGCCCGGACCCTTCTGCGGCTGGATCAGCCGACGGGCGGCACCGCCCGCTTCGCCGGCCAGGATATCCATGCGCTGCGTGGCGCCGAGCTCCTGCGGTTCCGGCGGAAGCTGCAGGTGGTGTTCCAGGACCCCAATGCCTCGCTCAATCCCCGGATGTCGGTTCTGGATCTCGTCGCCGAGCCCTGGACCATTCACCGGGACGTCCTGCCGCGTCGCCGCTGGCGGGAGCGGGTGGCGGCCCTGCTCGAGCAGGTCGGCATGGAGGCCGATCACATGCGGCGCTACCCGCACCAGTTCTCGGGCGGCCAGCGCCAGCGCATCGCCATCGCCCGGGCCCTGGCGCTGGAACCCGAGGTCATCATCTGCGACGAGGCGGTCTCCGCGCTCGACGTCTCGATTCAGGCCCAGGTCATCGCGCTTCTGAAGGAGCTGCGCGATCGGCTGGGCCTCGCCTATCTCTTCATCGCGCACGACCTGCCGGTGGTGCACGACATCGCCGACCGGGTGATCGTCATGCGGCGGGGCAGGATCGTCGAATCCGGCTCCACCGCCGACATCTTCGACCGCCCGCGTCACCCCTATACGCAAGCCCTTCTGGCCGCGAGCCCGGTGCCCGATCCGGATCGCCAAGCCGAGCGGCGCGCTGCGGCTTCGGCGCCACAGGCCGGATGAAGATGCGCGGCTCGCGAGGGCCCGGGATTGGTGGGTCGCACCTCCTTCGATAGGCTCGTTCGGAGTCCGATTGTCGGCGAGGTGCCCTGCAGGCCTCGGGAGGTTGTTCCATGACGATGAGAACCGTGCGGATCGCGGTCCTGGCCCCCCTTCTCCTCGCTTCCGGCCTCGCCTTCGGCGGCCCCGCCGCGGCCCAGGACGATGCGTCGGTCGAGGCGCTGCAGCGCCAGAACGAGGAGCTGCAGCGCCAGCTCGACGAGCTGCGGGCGCAGTTGCAGGAGATCCGGCAGATGCTGCCGGCAGCCGAGGCGCCACCGCCGCCGGCCGGGGTGAAGTTGCCGCCCTCGGGCCCGACGAGGCTGCCGGCGCCGGTGCTCGCGGGCAAGGAGTCAGTGGTGACCTCGGGCAACGAGCGCATCACGCTTTCGGTGTCAGGGCAGATCAACCGGGCCATCAACACCGCCGATGACGGCAGCAGCACCAAGGCCTACTTCGTCGACAACGACGCGAGCAACTCGCGGGTCCGGTTCGTCGGGACCGGCCGCGTCAACGACGATCTCACGCTCGGCTCGACCATCGAGGTGGCGATCGCCCCGAACGAATCCTCGCAGGTCAGCCAGAACGACGAGGACAGCGGCGACTTCTTCGATCAGCGCGTGGTCGAAATCAGGGGCGAGAGCGAGCGATTCGGCAAGCTGGCGCTCGGCAAGGGCAGCACGGCCTCCGACAACACGGCCGAGATCGACCTCTCGGGCACCAGCGTCGTCATGTACTCGAGCATTGCCGCACCCCTCGGCGGGCTGCAGTTCCGCACCAAGGAGGGCGACCTGACGGGGGTCTCCATCAGCGATTCCTTCGTCAATTTCGACGGCCTGTCGCGGGAGGACCGGCTCCGCTACCAGACGCCCGACTTCGGCGGCTTCTCGCTCGCCGCCTCGGCCATCTCTGACGGCCGCTACGATACGGGCCTCTTCTGGGCGGCCGAGTTCGGCGGCTTCAGGGCGGCCGCGGCGGCCGGGCTCGCCAATCCCAGCACGGATGACGTCGATTATCGCGCGGACGGCTCCGCCTCGATCCTGCACGTCCCGAGCGGGCTCAATCTGACGGTCTCGACCGGCTTCGACGAGTCCGACGACGGTGGCAATCCCGCCAACTTTTACGTCAAGGGGGGCTGGATCGCCGAGTTCTTCGATGTCGGCACCACCAATTTCGGCGTCGACTTCACCCGTTCCGTCAACAACCCGACGCCGAGCGACGAGGGCTGGTCGGTGGGCGGTGCCGTGGTCCAGAACGTCGACGATTTCGGGCTGCAGCTCTACGGCCAGCTCCGCTACTACGATCTGGACCGCAACAACGACCCCTCGGTCGACGGCATCACCGCCTTCACCCTCGGCACGAGGCTCAGGTTTTGAGGAGGGTGCGAAGCCCGGCCCTTCTCGCCCTGCTGCTGCTGTGTCTCGCTGCCTGCGACAGCTACAACCCGATGGCGGTTCCGGACGCGCGCGAGAACCCGCCGCTCTCCGGCCTCTTCACCGGCCCCGCGGGCGAGTGGGTCATTTTCCGCAAGACGGAGTAGCCGCCCGCACGGCGGGATCTTCAGACCGACGGTACGTGCTCGAAGGGATGCAGGATCTCGCAGCCCTGCCCGGTCACCCGGATCATGTACTCGCTGCGCACACCGCCGATCTCGGGGTCGTAGCAGCCGGGCTCGACGAGGAGCACCATGTCCGGCTCGAGCAGCGCGGTCTCGTAGGGAACGAGGCGGGGGAACTCGTGAACGGCCGTGCCGATCGAGTGGCCGCTGTGATGCGGATACCGGAATCCGTGGCCGCCGACGAAGGCGCGAAGCTTCGCGTCGAGCTCCCGGGCCGCCATCCCGGGGCGAATGATCTCGAGCGCGTGGCTCAGGGCACCTTTCGAGACCTCGAAGAGCTTCATGAAGCCCTCGCGCGGCGGGCCGGCGCTGGTGGTGGCGCAGGAATCGCCCCAGTAGCCCTCGATGCGCGGTGCCAGATCGGCCATGACGGGATCGCCCGACGCGATGATCCGATCCACCGGCCAGCCGGTGAAGCCGGCGGTGCGCTTCGCACCCGAGAGGAAGTCCCCGGTGATCGGCACGCGGCAGCCGGCAAACTCCTCGATGGCGCAGCGGATATCGGCGAAGACAGCGAGCTCGCTCCGGCCGGGGCGAAGCGTCTCGACGAAGCGCTTTTGGCCGATGGCAGCCGCCTCGGCGGAGCGGCGAAGGGCCGTAAGCTCGAGGGCGGTCTTGGTGGCCCGGAGGCGGCGGAGCGGTGGCGTGAGGTCGAGCGCGGTGTCGATCGGTAGGATGTCGGCCAGGACCTGGGGGACGTGACCCCGCTCGCCGGCGAGCCGGCCGCCGACGCCGAGGCGCCGCGCGAGCGAGCCGACAGCGGTTCGGTAGCTGTCGATGTAGTCGACGCCGTGGTCGAAGGCGTAGCCCTCGTAGGTCTCGACCTCGGAGATTCGGGACGCCGCGGCGGCGGCCGCCTCGACATTGGCGCAGACGAGGCCGGCCATGCCGTTCCGGTCGATCAGGGCGATCGAGGGGCCGCCGGCGAAGGGGGAGGGGCCGGCTTCGATCGGTGCGAAATGGCCGGTCGCATAGGCCACGCCGTCGACGCTGGCGAGAACGGCCCAGTCGGCACCGACCTCGCAGAGCGCCTGCACGGTGCGCTGGAGACGCTCGTCCACGCTGCCGCTCCTCAGCCGGCGCAGGGGTCCGGGGTGGTGCTGTAGTCGTAGAGCGGCGTGGCAGCACCCTTCCTGAAATAGCCGTTCATCGCCTCCTCGCTCAGGGGCTCGACCGGGGCGACCGGGAAGATCGAGCCGGATTCCTCGGTCATGCACGGTGCGGCCCACTTCGCGAGATCCTCGCCCCTGATCTCCGGCACCGGCACCAGGATGGTGTTGACCAGAGGCTCCTGGCCCTCGAGCAGGCGCAGCGCCGCGCGGAACGTGTTGTGCGCCGCCACGGTCGGCAGGATGGCGCCGCCGTAATACTTGAAGGTGTCCTTGTGGTCCTTCCAGTAGCCGAGCGCGTCGCCCGACATGGAGCCGGTAATCAGCGGCTGGTCGCGGCCGGCCTCGGTGAAGGCCTCGGCGATTACCCGCGTCTCGCTGCCGGTGGTCCAGACGGCGTCGATCGGCGAGGGATTGGTGGCGAGGAACTGGAGCACCACGTTCTTCGTGACGTTCGCGGTCCACATGCCGCTCACCTTGCCGAGGATGGTGATCTCGGGGTGTTCCTCGAAGGCGCGGTAGCCGCCCGAGTTCTCGTGCTCGACGATGGGGCTGCCCGGGATGCCCTCGACCATCAGGACGTTGCCCGGGCCATCGAGGTAGTCGGCGACGCCGATCCCCATGTCGTAGCCCCAGACATTGTGATTGTGCTGGATGTTGAAGGCGTAGGGGCTGGTCACGGCGCTCGCCGTCGTCACCACCGGGATGCCGGCGTTGAAGGCGTCTTCGATCACGTCGTTGAGCGCGGTCGAGGAGCCGGCGATGGTGGTGATGACGTCGCAGCCCTTGTCGATGAAGGCGCGGATCTGGGCGATCTGCTGGGTGACGTCGCCATTGCTGTCGGAGAGCTCGAAGCTCTCGACCACGCCCGCGTCGATGGCACCCTGGATCAGCCGCTCGAGCTCGTTGGCGGCCGACACCCGCCAGGGATTGCCCATGTAGGACTCGGAGTGGCACCATTTCCAGGGCTGGGCCGGCATCTCGAAGCCGTCATAGGCGGAGGGGCCGACAGGCACGCTCTCGGTGTAGAGAGCCTGGAGCTCCGCCGGCAGGACGTCGATTGACTGCGCCAGGGCGGGCGGAGCTGCCAGCGCCGGCAGCGCCATGCCACAGAGCAGAATTCTGTTGACGATGTTCATTTCCTGCCGCTCCTCCCCGAGCCTTCGCGCTTTCTCGACGCCGCCGTGTCTTGCATGAAAGGTCCGGACCGTCTAGCGCTTTCGCCGGGGAGGCCGACCGGTCGGGCAGGCTTCGGGCGCGCGATACGGGAAGAGGCGGCTGACCATTCTCGCACTAGACGGGGTTTCCAAGCGCTACGGCCAGACCGTGGCGCTGGACGGCGTGTCGGTCACCTTCGAGGCGGGACAGATTCACACCATTCTCGGCGAGAACGGCAGCGGCAAGAGCACGCTGGTTAAGCTCCTGACGGGGGTGGTCGAGCCGAACGCGGGAACGATCCGGATCGACGGCCGCCAGGTGCGGCTGCGCAATCCTCTGGAGGCGCGCGGCCACGGCATCGCCACGGTTTTTCAGGAGGTGCTGCTCGCACCCGACCGCAGCGTGCTCGACAATATCTTCCTCGGGGTCGACGGGCTCTGGCGACGGACCGTGCCCCTGGCCCGGCGTCCCGAGATCGCCCAAACGACGCTGGCGCGGATCACCCGCACCTCGCTCGATCTCGAGAGGCGCGGCGGCGACCTGCCGCTCGCCCAGCAGCAGCTCGTCGTGATCGCCCGGGCACTGGTGCGGGACCCGCGCATCCTGATCCTCGACGAGGTGACCGCGGCCCTCGACTTCGCCGATCGCGACGTGCTGTTCCAGGCGATCCACGGCCTCGTCGCCAACGGCCGGCTGGTCCTTTTCATCTCGCACCGGATGGACGAGGTGCAGGCGCTCTCCCATCGGGTCACCGTTTTGCGCAACGGCAGGGCGATCGAGACGCTGGAGCGGGAGGAGATCACGGCTGCCCGCCTGCTCGCCCTGATGATCCCGGACGCGCATCTGCCCGAGGCACGGCCGAGAGTGCCGGCGCATGGCTGAGGGGATCATGCTGGAAGCGCGCGGCATCCGGCTCGACGCGGCGGCGCCGGCCATCGATCTCGCGGTGAGGCGAGGCGAGATCGTCGGGCTCGCCGGGCTCGAGGGGCACGGCCAGGAGGCGTTCATCGAGACGCTGTGCGGCCTGAGCCGGCCGGTTGCGGGTGCGGTGACCGTCCGCAAGCCGAATGGCGACGAGGCTCCGGTCACGAGCTTCGAGGGTGCCGTGCGGCTCGGCCTCGCCTATCTGCCTCGCGACCGCCGCGGCACCGGAATATTCCCCGGCCAGTCGGTGCTCGACAATTTCGCCATCGCCGCCCTGCCGCGTCACGCCACCCTCGGAATCGTCCGCCGCAAGCCGTTGCGCGAGCGTCTGCGGGCGTTCCGCGATCGGCTCTCCATGGTCTACGACCGGCCGGAGGCGCCGATCGGAACGCTTTCGGGCGGCAACCAGCAGAAGGTGCTGCTGGCGCGCTGGCTCGCCTGCGAGCCCCGGGTCATGCTGCTGAACGATCCGACCCGGGGCGTCGATCTCGGCACGCGGATGAAGCTCTACGAAACGTTTCGCGACCTCGCGCACGGCGACGGCATGCCACTGGTCGTGCTCTCGACCGAGATCGAGGAGATCCTGCGGCTCTGCGACCGAGTGCTCGTTTTTCGCGAGCGCGCGGTCTCGCGCGAGCTGGGCTCGGGCGAGCTGACGATGGACCGGGTGATCGCCGCCATGTTCGGCCAAAGGGAGGCCGCATGAGGCGTCTTCTCGCCCTTCGCCAGGAGCTGCGCCTCGCCGGCGGCCTCTTCGTCGTTCTCTTGCTCTTGAACCTCGTCCTCAACCCGGTGCGCTTCGCACCGGCCAATCTCGGCGTGACGCTGGGCCTCGCCGCACCCCTGATCATCGCGGCGATCGCCTCGATGCCGCCCATTGTAGGCGGGCGCGGTGGCATCGACATCTCGGTGGCGCCGCTCATGGGCCTCGTCAACGTCGTGGTGGTCCGCCTTCTCGTCGAGCGGGCGGGGCTGACCTCACCCTTCGAGATCGTGCCCCTGGTGCTGCTGCTCGGCCTCCTCTCGGGCGTGCTCAACGGCTTTCTCGCCACGATCCTGCGCATCCAGCCGATCGTGGCGACCCTCGGCACCTATCTTCTCTATACGGGGCTCACGCTGACCATCTCGCCATCCCCGGCGGGCACGGCGCCGGCCTGGCTCAAGTCGCTCGCCGGCACGGGCTCGTTCGTGCCGATCCTCGCCGTCGTCACCTTCTGGCTCCTGGTCAAGCGCCTGCCGATCCACGAGCACCTGCTCTCGGTCGGCAGCGACGATCGCGCCGCCTTCACCGCCGGCATCCCGGTCACCAGGGTCCGCTTTCTCGCCTATGTCGCGGCCGGCTTTCTCGGTGCCATCGGCGGGCTCTCGCTCACGGGCCTGATCGGCTCGGCCGATCCCAACGTTGCGAGCAACATGACCCTTCTCGCCATCTCGGCCGTGGCGCTGGGCGGGGTCAGCCTCGCCGGCGGCAAGGGCGGGCTCGTCGCGGCGGCCCTGGGTGCGCTCGACATCTTCCTGCTGCAATCGGTGCTCACCTATTTCAATGTCTCGACCTTCCTCCTGCAGATGGCCTACGGGGCGGCATTGACCCTGGCCGTGGCCCTGAACTCGGAGCGCCTGGGCGAGCTCTTCGCCCGGAGGGGGCAGGCATGAGGTGGCGGCCCCGCGTCAGCGGGCCCGTGGCCACGCTGCTCCTCCCGCTGCTCGTCCATCTCGTCGGCATGCTGCTCATCAAGGGCTTCGGCACCACCTTCGGCATCCGGGCGATGATGGTGCTGGCGGCGCTCCTCGCCATCGCCTCGATCGGCCAGACGCTGGTCATCCTGCTCGGCGGCATCGACCTCTCGATCCCCTTCGTCATCGGCTTCGCCAATGTCGCGGCCGCCCAGCTCTACGGAGAGGGTGTTCCCTTCGCCATCGTGCTGCCGGGCGTGATCCTGGCGGCGATGCTGGTCGGTGCCCTGAACGGCGCCCTTTCCTCGATCCTCGCCATCCATCCCCTGATCGTTACGCTCGGCACCGGCACCACGCTGCAGGGTGCTGTGCAGCTTTGGACCAGGGGCTTTCCGACCGGCGGTGCGCCCGCCTGGGTGCAGAAGTTCGTCTCCATTGGCGGCATCATCGGGCCGTTCCCGTTTCCCTGGCTGATCCCGTTCACGGCCCTTCTGGCGGTGGCCGTGGTCCTGCTCCTGTCGCGCACCGTTTACGGCCGGCGTCTCTACGCGCTCGGCAGCAACCGGCGCGCCGCGCGCCTCGCTCTGGTCGATCCGGTCCGGATGTGGACGGTCACCTTCGCGCTCTCGGCCGGCTTCGCCGCTCTGGCCGGCATCCTGCTTCTGGGCTTCTCCGGCTCCGCCTATGCGGCGGTCGGCGCCCCCTATCTCTTCCAGACCATCGCCGCCGTGGTCATCGGCGGCACGGCGCTGGTCGGCGGGCGCGGCGGCTATCTCGGCACGCTCGCGGGCTCGCTCTTCCTGATCGAGCTGACGACGGTTCTGGTCGGGCTCGGCCTGCAGCCGCCCCTGGTCCAGGCGACGCTCGGCGTTCTGATTATCGCGCTCGTCGCCGTCTATGGCCGCGAGGCCCGGGTGCGCGAGCTCATCTGAAGGCTCAGTCCAGCGTCGTCCGGTAGCGGGCCATGGCGAGGGTGGTCACGGCGATCATGAAGAGGGCGAGGGCGGTGAGGCTCGGCCAGGTCTGGGCGAGGCCGGCACCCTTGAGGAGCGAGCCGCGGACGACGCGGAGGTAGTGGGTGACGGGAATGAGGGTGCCGAGGATCTGCGCCCAGTCGGGCATGCCGCGGAACGGGAACATGAAGCCGGAGAGCAGGATCGGGGGCAGGATGTAGAAGATCGACATCTGCATGGCCTGGAGCTGGCTCCGGGCGAGGGTGGAGAAGAGGAAGCCGAGCGCCAGGCTGCCGGTGATGAAGAGGGCGGTGCCGATACCGAGCGCCCACCAGCCGCCCTCGAACGGCACGTCGAAGAGGAGTCGGGCGAGGCCGAGGATGAGCGCGGTCTGGACGACGCCGATGCCGACATAGGGGGCGAGCTTGCCGATCATCACCTCGATCGGGCGGACCGGCGTGGCGAGCAGCGATTCCATCGTGCCTCGCTCGTGCTCGCGGGTCACGGAGAGGGCGGTCATCATGACCAGGGTCATCGAGAGGACGATGCCGAGCAGGCCCGGGACGATGTTGAAGGCGGTGATGTTCTCCGGGTTGTAGCGGCGATGCACGGTGATGGTGAAGGGCGGGGCGCTTGCTGCCGGGGCGAGCGGTCCCTCGAGGTCGTGGCGAAGGGCGCTTTCGGCCACGCCGTTCAGGGCACCCAGGGCGCTGCCGACGGCGGTGGGGTCGGAGGCGTCGACCTCTAGCAGGATTTGGGCGGCATCGGCCCTGACCACGCGGTGGCTGAAATCGGCCGGGATGACCACGGCGAACTGGGCGGTTCCGGTCTCGATCGCGGCGTCGATGGCGGCGGGTGATCCGGCCTCGGCGACGAGGTCGAAATAGCCCGTGTTCTCGAGGGCTGCGAGCACCGCGCGCGAGAAGACGCTTCGGTCCCGGTCGAGCACCACGGTCGGCAGGTGGCGCGGGTCGGTGTTGATGGCATAACCGAAGATCATGAGCTGCATGACCGGCATGGCGAGGATCATGGCGTAGGTCAGCCGGTCGCGGGAGAGCTGCAGGAGCTCCTTCACCATGATGGCGAGGATTCGGGTTCCGGAGATCATCGGACATGGTCCGGGCGGCGCTGCATCAGATGGATGAACACGTCCTCGATGGTGGGCCGCGCCGGGCTCCAGCGGACACCGACGCTCGGGTGGCGGGCGATCGCCGCCTCGAGCCTTCGGCGGTCGCCGCCGCTGACATGGAGTGTGGCGCCGAAGGGGGCGGCCAGCTCGACCCCGGGCTCGGCGAGGAGCAGGGGTGCGAGCCGGTCGGCACCCGGACCTTCCCCCCGGAAGGTGACGAGGCCGGAGCGCTCGATCAGCTCCGCCACCGTGCCGCGGGCGATGAGCTCGCCATGGGCGATATAGGCGATGTCGTGGCAGCGCTCGGCCTCGTCCATGTAGTGGGTCGAGACCATGACGGTGAGGCCCTGCAGGGTGAGGCCGTGGATCCGGTCCCAGAACTCGCGCCGGGCCCTGGGGTCGACCCCGGCCGTCGGCTCGTCGAGCAGGAGCAGACGGGGCCCGTGCAGCACCGCGGCGGCGAGGGCGAGGCGCTGCTTCCAGCCGCCCGAGAGGGCGCCGGCCAGCTGGTGGCGGCGGGCCTCGAGGCCGAGTTTCGCGAGCGCTTCATCCACCCGCCGCCGGCGATCCTTCATGCCGTAGACCCGGGCGACGAAGAGCAGGTTCTCCTCGATCGTCAGGTCCTCGTAGAGCGAGAAGCGCTGCGTCATGTAGCCGGTGTGGCGCTTGATCTCGGCGGTCTCCTCGAGAAGATCGAGGCCGAGGCAGGTGCCCCGGCCGCTGTCGGGTGTCAGCAGGCCGCAGAGCATGCGCATGGTGGTCGTCTTGCCCGAGCCGTTGGGGCCGAGAAAGCCCGTGACCTTGCCCGCCTCGACGGTGATCGAGAGATCGCGGACGACATGCTTGTCGCCGAAGCTCTTGTTGAGGTTCATGACGTCGATGGCGACGGGCATCGCTCAGGGTCCGGGCGGCGTCACGTCGACCGGCTGGCCGGGAGCGAGGCCGAAGGGGTCCAGCGGCACGGCCTCGACCAGGAAGACCAGCTTCTGGCGGCTCTTTCGGCTGTAGATCACGGGTGGCGTGTACTCGACGCGCGGGCTGACGAAGCTGATCCGGGCCCGGCGGGCGGGGCCGCAGCCGTCGCAGGTGAAGGCGACCGCGCGGCCGGGCCGGTAGGAGGTGATCGCCGCCTCCGGCACGAAGAAGCGGATCCGGATGCGCTCGTCGGGGAGGAGCGACAGGACGGGCTGGCTCGCCGGCACCCATTCGCCCCGGCGGAAGAAGACATTCTCGACGCGGCCGGCCTCCGGCGCGCCGACCTCGAGCTGGGCGAGGCGCACCGCCGCCGCGTCGACCGCGGCTTCGGCCTCTTCGACCTCCGCCTCGGCGGCGGCGACGCGATCGGCGCGGTCGCCGAGGCGGGCCGCGGCGAGCTGGCGCGTGATCTGGGCGGCTTCGGCCTTTGCCGTGCGCCAGGTGGCCTCGGCCTCGTCGAGCCGGGCCCGCGAGGTCGCACCCCGCTCGACCAGAGGGCGGACGCGGTCCAGGTCCAGCCTGGCCTCCTCGAGCTTCGCCTCGGCGGCGTCGCGCTCGGCCTCGATCACGGCCCTTTCCTCGGGCCGCATGCCCTTTTGCGCGTCCGCGAGCCGGGCCTTGGCCGCCGCGGCCGCGGCCCTGGCCTCCCCGAGCGCCGCTCGGGCGGTGCGGCTGTCGATCTCGAAAAGGCTCTGGCCGGGCTTGACGCGCTCGCCGCGCTCGACCTCGAGCCTGTCGAGTGCCGCGGCGATCGGTGCTGCCAGATAGAGTGCCTCACCCTCGACATAGCCGGAAAGCGGGGAGGGCCCGGCGGTGTCCGCCGCGAGCCACCAGCGCCCGGCGGCCAGGGCCAGCGTCACGGCCGAGAGGAGCACGAGGACCACCCTGGTGCGCCTTTTCATGACGCTTCGCCCGGCGGGACGAGGAGACCTTCCAGCAGGGTTCGGACGTGCTGGTCCGCCAGTCGGTCCAGGTCGAAGGGCTCGGCGCCGGTCGGCACGAAGGTTTCGCGCCAGAGCATGCCGATGAGCATCGGGCTCACGATCTGCATGGCGTAGAGGCGGGGATCGCCCGGACGCACCTCGCCTCGACCCTGGGCGTCGGTCACGATGTCCTGGATCAGCGAGAGCACAGGCATCACGACCGCGTCGTGCCAGTGGCGGGCGAGCTTCGGGAAGTTGCGGCTTTCGCCGATCACGGCCTTGGCGATCGGTCCGATGCTGCCGGTCGCGACCGTCTGGGCCAGAACGCGAGCGAAGAGCGAGAGCAGCCCGGCGAACGAACCCTCGAAGGTTCGTGCGAACGCGGCGACGCGGGCGAGGTCGGGGGCCACCGCCTGCGTCACGACCGCCCGGAAAAGCTCCTCCTTGGTGGCGAAGTAGAGGTAGAGCGCTCCCTTGCTCACCCCGGCCCGCGCCGCGATCTCGTCGAGCCGCGTGGCGGCGAAGCCCTTCTCGCTGAAGAGGGCGAGGGCCGCTTCGACGATCTCGCCGGGCCGTGCCGCCTTGCGCCTTCTGAACTTCGCCGCGGTCATGGTCGCTCGCAACTGATTACCGGCCGGTCAGTAATATAATGTGCGAGCGGCTCGATGTCGAGGCGCTCGCCTTCGCTCACCGGACGCTGCTAGCTGGTGCCCGACCTCGAGCGGGACGGGAGAGACGGTCTTGAAGGAGCAGGATGCGGCGGCGGCCATCGCTTCGGTGAACGAGCGTATCGTGCGGGCCTACGAGGAACGCGACGCGGCGGCGGCCGCCGCCTGCTACACCGCTGACGGCAAGCTGATGGTGCCACGGGCCGAGCCGCATGTCGGACCGGCCGCGATCGAGGCCAGCATCCGGACGAGCTTCGCCGCCGGCATCGCCCGGCTCCGGCTCGAGACGGTGGTGCTCGAAGCCTCGGGCGACACGGCCTGGGAGGAGGGGATCTTCGAGGTCTTCGACGCGGCCGGAAGCTCGCTCGACCTGGGCAAGTACATCGTCATCTGGAAGCGGGAGGGCGGGGGCTGGCGCATCGCCCGTGACATCATGTCGAGCAATCGGTCCGCCGCCTGAACAAATGTAGCGCCTGCCCCTTGCCTGCCCCGCCACCGTCGCTATCGTGCCGGCCAAGGGGAGGAAGCGAAGATGGCGGGGCTGCTCGACGGACGCAAGGCGCTGATCACCGGAGCCGGCACCGGCATCGGCCGGGCCATGGCGCTGGCCCTCGTGCGCGAGGGGGCGATGGTGACGGTGACCGACCTCGACCGGGACCAGGCCGAGCGGGTCGCCGCCGAGGCGGGTGGCCCGGCCTTCGCACTCGATGTCACCGACGCCGCCGCCACGGAGCGCGTCATGGGCGAGGCGGCCAGGGCCATGGGCGGCTTCGATCTGCTCCTTGCCAATGCCGGCATCTCGACCATGCGCCGTGCGGTCGACCTCTCCGAGGAGGAATGGGATGCCAACATGGCGGTCAACGCCAAGGGCGTCTTCCTCAGCAACCGGGCCGCCTGCCGCCGTTGGCTCGCCGACGGCACGAAGGGGGCGATCATCAACACGGCGTCGCTCGCCGCCAAGCAGGGTGCGCCGCTTCTCTCCCATTATTCCGCCAGCAAGTTCGCCGTCCTGGGGTTCACGCAGGCGCTCGCCCGGGAGGTGGCACCACAGATCCGGGTGAACTGCGTCTGCCCCGGCTTCGTGCGCACCGGCATGCAGCATCGGGAGGTCGCGTGGGAGGCGGCGCTGCGCGGCATGAGCGAGGAAAAGGTGCGCGAGGAATACGTCTCGCTGACCCCGCTCGGCCGGCTCGAGGAGCCGGAGGACGTGGCCGACGCGGTCGTGTTTCTGGCTTCCGATCTCGCCCGCTTCATCACGGGCGAGGCCCTGAACGTCTCCGGCGGCGTCAGGACGGACTGAGCGGAGGATGTTGCGCCGGATCGCTTCGGCCCTACTGCCGCACGTGGTGCTCGTGGTCTTCTCCGCGGCGATCCTCCTGCCGCTGCTCTGGGTGCTCAGGGTGAGCCTCACCGACAAGCTCACCGCCTACCGGATCCCGCCCGAATGGACGGAGCCCCGGCTCGACAACTACATCGAGATCTTCACGGCCTACCGCTTCGCCGAGTGGTTCGCCAACAGCCTCGTCGTGGCGGTGGCCTCGACGCTTCTGGCGCTGCCGCTGGCAGTGGCCATGGCCTACGCCTTCGCCCGCCACGACACGGGCGGCGCACCCTTGCGGCTCGGCGTGCTGGCGAGCCAGATGCTGCCGCCGATCGTTCTCGTGGTGCCGCTGTTCGCGCTCTTCCTGTGGGCGGGGCTGCTCAACACCTACGCGGCCCTGATCATCGCCCACCTCACCTTCAACATTCCGTTTCTGGCCTGGATGCTGGTCGCCTTTTTCGAAGGCGAGGTGCGGCAGCTCGAGGAGGCGGCGCGGATCGAGGGGGCGACGCGCTTTCAGGCGTTCATCCGGGTCTCGGTGCCGCTCGCGGCACCCGGTATCATGGCGGCGGGCCTTCTGGGCTTCATCCTTTCCTGGAACGAGTTCCTTTTGGCCCTCATCCTCTCCGGCCGGGCGACGCAGACCCTGCCGGTGGGGCTCTCGTCGCTCGAGACGCACCGGGGCGTCGAGATCGCCCTTCTCGCCGCAGCCGCCCTGCTCGCCATCCTGCCGGTCTTCGTGCTGCTGCCGTTCCTGCGGAAATACCTGATCAAGGGGCTGTCGCTCGGAGCGCTCAAATGAGGGACCGGGGCCGCGGCCATTCGGCCTGAAGCAAACAGAGGGAGGAACCTTCACATGCGCAAGCTGCTGCTCGGCACGACCATCCTGGGGCTGGGGCTCGGCACCGCCGAGGCCCAGACCATCAATATCCTCATGGAGAGCGTGCCCGATACCCGCTTCGTCGAGGAGCTCTTGCCGGAGTTCGAGGCGGCGACCGGCATCGAGGTCGATCTCGAGGTCGTCAACTACGCCGAGATGCACACCAAGCTCGTGCCACAGCTCGTGTCGCCGACCGGCTCCTACGACGTCATCGTGGTCGATTTCTACTGGGTCGGCGAGTTCGCCAAGGCGGGCTGGCTGCAGCCGCTCGACGAGCGCATCGAAGAGGACGGTTTCGACACCTCTGCCTATTTCGACTCGCTGCAGAACCTCGTCGGCAAGGTCGACGGTGAGCAGCTCATGCTGCCCTTCTACAACTACGCCATGGGCCTGACCTACCGCCACGACCTGCTCGAGGACCCGGTGGCCCAGGCGGATTTCCAGGAGAAGTACGGCATCGAGCTGCGGGTCCCGGAGACGTGGGACGAGTATCTGAAGCAGGTGGCGTTCTTCACCCGCGATACGGACGGCGACGGCAACAACGATTTCTTCGGCGTGGTCAATCAGGGGCTCCGGCCCGATCCCATCGCCATGGAATGGTCGAACTACCTCTTCGCCAATGGCGGCCGCTTCCACGACGAGAGCTGGCAGCCGATGCTCGACAGCCCCGAGGCCATCCAGGCGGTCCTGGATTACAAGCGCAACCTGCAGGAGTTCGGGCCTTTGGGTGCCGCGAGCTTCGGCTTCGACGAGGCCTTCAATGTCGCGGCCCAAGGCAAGGCCTACAGCTATCTGACCTACAACATGTTCCGCACGGCCTATGACGATCCCTCGCAGTCGGCGGTGGTCGGCAAGATGGAGATCGTGGGCGTGCCGGGCGGCGGGCTCAATGGCGCATGGGGCTGGGCGATCCCCCATTCATCGCCCGATCCGGACGCCGCCTGGACCTTCCTCAAGTGGGTCGAGAGCCCGGAGATCACCAAGAAGCGGGCGCTGCTCGGCGGCTCGCCGACCAGGAGCGACGTCTTCGCCGATGCCGACGTGCTGGCGAAATATCCCTACTATCCGGCGCTCGAGAAGCTGCTCGCCGAATCGCACAATTTCCCGGTCTTCACCTACACCCCGCAATTCGTCGAGGTTCTGGGGCGCGAGCTCTCGCTGGCGGTGACCGGCGATAAGTCGGCCGAGGAGGCGATGCGGACGGCGAACCAGGATCTGACCGACCTTCTGAAACAGGACGGCAAGATCTAGGGGGTCGGCGGTCGGCGGGGAGGGGGCGGCGTGGCGACGACGCTGGCAGCGTGCGACCGGCGCTTCGGCCGGCTCATGGCGGCGCCCGGGCTCGCGGCCCTTCTCCTCGTCATCGTCTTTCCGGTCCTTTTCACGCTCTACACGAGCGCCTTCGATTTCACGCTCATCAATCCCCGCCACGACACCTTCGTCGGCCTCGACCACTACGTGCGGGCCTTCGGCCTCGCCGAGTTCGGCAACGCCCTCCGCGTGACGCTCTGGTTCGTGCTGGCGGTGGTCGTTCTCGAGTTCGCGCTCGGCTTTCTGGTGGCGCTGATGCTGAACGCGATCGAGCGGGGGAAGGCCGTGTACTACGCCATCCTGCTCTGCCCCTTGCTCATCAACCCGGTCGTGGTCGGGCTCATCTGGCGGATGTTCCTTCATCCGGAGCTCGGCATCGCCAACTACGTGCTCGGCCTCGCCGGGCTCGGACCGGTCAACTGGCTGGGCGATCCCGTCAACGCCTTCTGGACGCTGGTCGCGGTCGACATCTGGCACCAGGTGTCGTTCATGATCGTGCTGCTGCTGGCGGGGCTCGCGTCGCTGCCGAAGGAGCCCTACGAGGCGGCACGGATGGAGGGGGCCGGCACCTTCGCCTGCTTCTGGCACGTCACCCTGCCGCTGATGCGCCCGGTCATCCTGGTGACCCTCCTCATTCGGCTGATCTTCGCCGTTCGCACCTACGATCTCGTTTACATCATGACCCGGGGCGGTCCCGGGCAGGCGACCGACCTCATCAGCTACTTCATCTACCGCCAGGCCTTCGTCGGGCTGAATATCGGCCAGGCCTCCGCACTGGCCGTGCTGCTCCTCGCCATTGTGCTCGTCCTCACCGGCTATCTCTACCGCCACATGCGATCGCTCGTTTGACCCATGCCCGATATCCGCTTGAACGACGTCTCGAAGATCTTCGCCGGCAGCGTTGTCGCCGTGGACGGCATCGATCTCGAAATCAGGGACGGCGAGTTCCTGATCCTGCTCGGCCCCTCGGGGTGCGGCAAGTCGACGACGCTCCGGATGATCGCGGGGCTCGAGACCATCACGCGTGGCGATCTTCTGATCGGCGAGCGGCGGGTCAACGAGGTCGACCCCAAGGACCGAGATCTCGCCTTCGTCTTTCAGAACTACGCGCTCTTTCCGCACATGACGGTCGAGGGCAACCTCGCCTTCGGCATGCGCCTGAGAGGCCTGCCGAAGGCGACGATCAAGAGCCGGATCGAGGAGGCGACGGCCCTTCTCGGTCTGCGCGGGCTTCTCAAGCGGAAGCCGAAGGAGCTCTCCGGCGGCCAGCGCCAGCGCGTGGCGCTCGGTCGAGCGCTGCTGCGCGATCCCGTGGCCTTCTTGCTCGACGAGCCGCTTTCCAATCTCGATGCCAAGCTGCGTGCCCAGATGCGCACCGAGCTCGTCAAGCTGCACCGTCGCGTCGGCCGCACGATCGTCCACGTCACCCACGACCAGGTGGAGGCGATGACCATGGGCGACCGACTCTGCATCATGAACGGCGGCCGCATCGTCCAGGTGGGCAGGCCCATGGACGTCTACCGCAATCCGGCCGACACCTTCGTCGCGGGCTTCCTCGCGAGCCCGCCCATGAACCTCGTCGAGGGCCGCGTCCTGAACGGGCGGATCGTCGTGCCCGGCCTCGATCTGCCGCTCTCGGGCTTCACGCCCCCAGGGCGCGAGGTGGTGCTCGGGATCCGTCCCGAGGATCTGGCGGCGACGTCATTCGGGCCGGAATCCGTTCCGGTCGATCTCGCCGTGGTCGCGGTCGAGGCCCTGGGGCCGGAGCTGATCGTCGTCGGCACGCTCGGTCGGGACGGACCGGAGATCGCCGCACGACTGCCGCCCGATTTCGTGGCGGAGCGCGACGCACCTTGTCGGCTCTGGCTCGATCCCGCGCGGATCGCGCTTTTCGATGCCGCGACGACACGCGCTGTGGCGCGGGGCTGAAGATCAGGGTGTCCGGCACTCGACAGCGTTCGGCGAGGTGGTACGGTTCGGTCGTGCCGCGGTCGCCGGCGCCAACTCAGCGGAGGGAGCAGAAAGGATGACAAGAAATCGGCTATTGGCCTCGGCCAGCGTGGTGGCGCTCGGCCTCGTCGTGGCAGGCGCTGCCGTCGCCCAGGACCTGAAGCCGACCAGCGGCGAGACCGTTTTCTTCCGCGGCTGGCAGTACAAGACCGACATCGTCCAGGACAATGTCGACCGCTACAACAGGGAGCTCGGCGGCCATGTCGACTACGCCACGGTCACCGGAGACTACCCGGCGATCATGGAGACCAACCTGATCGCCGGCGCCGATCTGGACATCCTCTACGCCAACCCCTCGCAGGCGGCGCGCTACTTCGATGGCGGCTGGGTGCTGACCGCCGAGAACCTGCCGAACATCGAGGAGATCAAGGCCGACCTCTATCCCAATATCCTTGATGCCTGGACCTACAAGGGCGAGCTCACAGGGCTCTCGTACTTCGTCAGCACGCGCGGCGCCATGCACGTCAACCTCCAGAAGTACAAGGAGCTCGGCTACACCGACGCCGACTTCCCGAAGACCTGGGACGAGCTCTACGATCAGATCTACGAGATCCGCGACAAGGGCGTCGATCAGCCCTTCCTGCCGCACTGGTTCTCCGAGTGGTACGGCATCTCCTGGGGCTTCGTCTTCGAGGTCATGAACCGGGGTGGACGGATCGCCGATCCGGAGACGCACGAGCCGGTGCTCGACACCTCCGAGGGCGGGCCGGCCTGGGCGACGCTCGAGGACTGGAAGCGCATCTTCAATGACGGGCTCGTGTCCGAGGAGGTGATGACCTACAACGAAAGCGCCTATATCGACGCCTACGCCTCCGGCCGCTACGTGTTCAGCCCGCAGCAGCTCTACGATCTCGAGACCTTCAACCGGCCCGACCGCTCGCAGATCGCGGGCGAGGCGAGCCTTCTGCCCTACCAGGGCCAGAGTTGGGGGCTGATCGACAGCGCCGTCTATCTGATGACCTCGCGCGAGCGCAGCGAGGCACATACCGACGACGTCAAGAAGTTCGCCTCCTGGTACGGATACAAGGACCAGAACGGCGACATCTTCGTCGGCCAGCGCTGGATGCAGGAATCCATGCTCTTCTCCGGCTACAAGCCGGTGATGGAGAGCGAGGCCACGGCCGAGCGCATGAAGGCGGCCCTGGCCCGGCCCGAGGACGTGCAGACCGTGCTCGACGTCTACGCGGCCACACCCTACCCGAAGGGCATCTGGAATGTGGTCTGGTCGGAGGAGCTCAACTCCTGGCTGCGCGAGGAGCTCTCGGCCTTCGTTCTCGACGACGGCGACATCGGCGACACCCTCGCGGCCATCAACGACAAGATCACCGAGCTGAACGGCAAGTACGGCATCTGATCGCCGGGGGCGGGCGGGGCCGGGTGCCGCGGCCGCCCGTGGCCCGGAAAGGATGGCGAGCCGGTGGCTCCACCATCCATGGGGCCGAAGGCTCGGGTGCAGGCTTTCGAAGGGGCGGAGCCGGGGGAGGAAAAGCATGGCGGAACGGATGACCGGCGCCGGCCGGACGAGCGAGCTCTCGAATTTGCAGTTCGCGCTTCTGATGGCCCTGCCGGTGCTGATCTTCCTGGTTCTCGTCGTGGCCTACCCGCTCGGCTACGCACTCTGGATGAGCTTCCAGCAGATTGTCTTCTTCGGCGGCTATCGAACGAGCTTCGTCGGCCTCGCCAACTACGCGAAGATGATCGGCGACGACAAGTTCTGGTGGTCGATCTGGGTGACCATCCGCTTCACCATGGAATCGGTCGTGCTCGCCATGGCGATCGGGCTCGCCCTGGCGCTCCTGCTCAACCGGCCGATGCGCCGCCCCGGTTTCGTTCGGACCGTCATCATGCTGCCTTGGTGCGTCTCGCTCTACGGCACCGGCATCATGTTCTCCTACCTCGCCACCGGTCAGACCGGCTTCGCCACCGCCATCGCCTATTTCTTCGGCGCCGACCGCCCCGTCAGCTTCGTCAACCGGCAGTGGGTGATCGAGGTCCTGGCGGTCGGCAATGCCTGGAACATGGCGCCGCTCGTCGCCTTCTTCCTGCTCGCCAACCTGAAGACCATTCCGACCCGGCTCTACGATCTCGCCGCCATCGACCGGATGTCGCGTCTCGAGACCTTCTGGAGCGTCACCCTGCCGCCGCTCCGCTTCACGCTCTTCGTCTTCACCTGCATCACGACGGTGCTCTCGATGAAGCTCTTCGACTTCCTCTTCGTGCTCTCGGGCGGCGGCCCCGGCACGGCCTCGGCGGTGATGACCTACCAGATCTACAAGGTCAGCTTTCGCGATCTCAATCTCGGCTACGGCGCGGCGCAATCCTTCGTCCTGCTCTTTCTCATCGTCGGCTCGACCATGGCGCTCTACGCGCTCTGGGGCCGGCGCGAGGCGGAACGCTGATGCGGCGGCAGATGACCTTCTGGGCCTGGCTCGGCATCGCGGTCGCCCTCGTCTGGACGATCCTGCCGATCTACTGGTTCTTGAAGATGTCGCTCCTGACGCCGGACGAGATCGCCCGCTTCCCGCCGCCGCTCTACCCGATGGAGCCGACGCCGGCCGCCTATTTCAACATTTTCGGCTTCGACTACGCCGTCCGGCCGGACCTCGTGCGCCGCGCCTCGGGGCAGGCGGGGCAGATCATCAACGGCCTGCTCAACAGCCTTTTCATCTCTCTGGTCGTCACCATCGTCACCATGCTGGTCGTGGTGCCTTTGGCCTATGTCTTCGCCCGCCTCGACTTCCGCTTCAAGCAGGCGCTCCTGATCACCATCCTGCTCTCCGTGGCATTGCCGCCGGTCTCGACGCTCATCCCGTTCTACGCCCTCTACGTGCAGCTCGGCCTCGCCGGCACGCGCTTCGGGCTGATCGTGGTGACGCTCACCATCACCATCCCCTTCGTCACCTGGATGCTGATCGGCTACTTGCGCAATCTGCCGCCGATCGAGCGGCTGGCCCGCATCGACGGCTACTCGAGGCTCGAGACGCTGGTCTTCATCGTGATCCCGCTGGCCAGAAGCGGCATCGCAGTCGCCGCCGTCATCGCCTTTCTCTTCGCCTGGAACGAGTACACCTACGCGCTCGTCCTCGTGAACGGCACGCCGGCCAACACCCTGGCGACCGCGCTCTCGGGCTTCCTTTTCCAGCATCCCGAGCCGTCGCATCTGGCGGCCGCGCTCGCGGTCTCGATCCTGCCGCCGGTGCTCGTCGCCTATTTCCTGCAGCGTCACATCGCCGAGATGAACCTCGTCGATCCCGTACGCTGAAGCGATCAGCAAGGACCCCCTATGGCCGGCATCCTCCTCGAGCATTTGAAGAAGAGCTTCGGCACCTTCGTCGCGATCCAGGATCTCGAGCTCGACATCACCGATGGCGAGTTTCTGGTGTTGCTCGGCCCCTCGGGCTGCGGCAAGACGACGACGCTCAACTGCATCGCGGGTCTCGAGACACCTTCCGCCGGCCGCATCCTCTTCGATGGCCGCGACGTGACCCGTGATCCGCCGCACAGCCGCAACATCGCCATGGTGTTCCAGTCGGCGCTGCTCTACCCGCACATGACCGCCAGGGCCAATATCGAGGCGAGCCTGCGGCGCAGCAATCTCGGCCCCGATCACCGCCGCCGGCGAATCGAGGAGGCCTCGGCCATGCTCGAGATCGGCGATCTTCTGGACAAGCTGCCGAGCGAGATGTCCGGCGGCCAGCGCCAGCGGGTCGCCACGGCCAAGGCGATCGTCCGCCAGCCCGCCGCTTTCCTGCTCGACGAGCCGCTCTCGGCGCTCGACGCGGCGCTGCGCCTGACGCTGCGCGCCGAGATCGTGAACCTGCAGAAGCGGCTCGGGACGACCACGGTCTTCGTCACCCACGACCAGGTGGAGGCGATGACCATGGGCGACCGGATCGCCGTGATGAACGGCGGCCGTCTCGAGCAGATCGGCACGCCGAGCGAGATCTACGAGCGGCCGCAGAGTCTCTTCGTCGCGGGCTTCGTGGGCTCGCCACCGATGAACCTGATCCCGGGCGAGGTGGCAGAGGGCGTTTTCGCGGCGGGCAGGCTCCAGGTGCCGACACGGGCGAGGCCAGGGCGGGTCACGCTCGGCGTCCGGCCGCAGCATCTGCATGTCACTGCGATCGATGACGCCGGCTCCTTGCCTTGCGCCATCTTCGCGCTCGAGCATCTCGGGCGCGAGACCGTGCTCATCGTCGAGGACGAGGAGCGCAACCGGCTTCGGCTGCTGGTCGATCCGGAATATGTCGGCCGTGTGGGCGACCGCCTGCACATCGCCCCGGATCCGGCGCGCTGTCTCCTCTTCGATGGGCGAGACGGCCTGATCCACGCACCCGGAAACTGAAGGAACCGTCATGGCGAAACTGCGCATGGGCGTCGTCGGCCTCGGCTTCATGGGCTCGCTCCACGCCCGCATCTGGCACGAGCTGCCGATCACCGAGCTCGTTGCCGTGGCCGATCTCGATCCGGCCACGGGCGAGCCCCTGGCCGAGAAGTACGGTTGCGCCTTTCATGCCGATCCGGCCGAGCTCATCGGTCGTGCCGATATCGACGCTGTCAGCATCGTGACCCCCGACCGGCATCACGTGGCACCGGCCACGGCCGCCGCCGCCGCCGGCAAGCACATCCTGCTCGAGAAGCCGATGGCGCATGACGCTGCCGCCGCGGCCGAGATCGCCGCCGCGGTCGAGAGGCACGGCGTGCGGATGATGGTGGCCCACGTGCTCCGCTTCGATCCGCGCTACGTCCAGCTCCGTGCCGCCGCCGATCCCGAGACCTTCGGCGAGGCCATCCACCTGCGCGCCAAGCGCAACAGCGTGCGCGGCCTCGCCCAGAGGCTCGGCGCCCATTCCTCGATCCTCTATTATCTCGGCGTGCACGACGTCGACATGCTGCAATGGATCGCCCGCTCGCCCGTCACCCGGGTCTATGCCCAGAAGGTGCAGAAGCTCTCCAACGGCAACGAGGATGCGCTCTACGCCGTGCTCAACTTCGCGAACGGCGCCATCGGCACGCTCGACTACAGTTGGGCCTGGCCGGACGGCCTGCCCAACGGCTACTGGGTCCATCTCGAGGCCGTCGGCACGAAGAGTGCCGCCTTCCTCGAGGTCCGCGACCAGGGCCTGCACCTGGTGGGCCCGACCGGCACGGTCGGTGCCGACACCCATCTCTGGCCGGAGATCAACGGCAAGATCGTCGGCGACCTGCGCGACGAGCTCCTGCATTTCGCCGAGGCGGTGCAGTCGGGCGAGCCCTTTGTCCAGGACTGGCGGGACGCCCAGGATGCGATCCGCGTGCTCGATGCGCTCTTCGCCTCGATCGACCGGGGGGCACCCGTGGAGGTCCGGCGCTAGCCTTTCACGGCACCCGCGAGCAGTCCTTCCACGACGTAGCGCCAGACCAGGACGACCAGGAGCAGGGTCGGCAGCACCGCTATGAAGATGGCGCTGTTGAGCAGGCTCCAGGAGACGTCGGTGTTGCGGGCGAGGGCGGCCATGACCACCGAGAGCGGTCGCGAGCGGGCGTCGCCCGAGAGCACCATGGCGAAGAGGAACTCGGTGTAGGAGAGCATGAAGGCGAAGAGACCGGTGGCGGCGACGGCCGGCAGGGCCAGCGGCAGGGCTACCTGGAGAAAGCTCTGCAGGCGGCTGCAGCCGTCGATGGTCGCCGCCTCGAACAGCTCTTCCGGCAGCTTCCTGAAGAAGACCGAGAGGATGAGGATGGTGAAGGGCAGCGATCGGGCGGTGTGGACCACCACCACGGCGAGCTTGGTGCCGAGCAGGCCGAACCCGTCGACGAGGAGATAGATGGGTGTCACCAGCGCCACCGCCGGCACGAGCGGGCTCAGGATCAGGAAGAGGAAGGCGGGCTTCTTGGCCGGGAAGGCGAAGCGGGCGAAGGCGAAGGCGGCGGGGGCGCCGAGCAGGAGGTTGAGGATCAGGACGCTCGTCGCGATCTCGGTGGAGTTCCAGAGGCTCTGCGGCACCTGGCGGGCGGCGTCCGAGATCATGGCGCGATTTGCGCCCTCGGCCATGTACGCGGCCGGCAGTCGGCCGGTGAAGATATAGCGGTAGTTGTCGAGGGTCATGCCGCCTTCGAGCACCGAGCGGTTGGCATCGAAGAGGATGCGGTCGGGCACGACGCTGCCGAAGGCGGCGAGCAGGATGGGCCCGGCGGCGAAGGCGAGGACCAGGAGCGCCGCGAGCTGCAGGCCCAGCCGGTCGAGATGATGGCGGATCAAGGTGCTTCGTCCTCGCCGGCGGCGAAGAGATCGGAGGGGAGGGTGCGGACGATCAGCATGATCATCAAGGCCGCCATGGCGACGACGAGGAAGGCCACCGCGGAGCCGGCGCCGAAATCGTACATCGAGAAGCTCTCGCGCCAGATCTGGAAGGAGAGGAGCGAGGTGGCGGTGCCGGGACCACCACCGGTCATGGCATAGACCACGTCATAGGTCGTGAAGGCGGTGAGCGCGTTGTAGACCAGGAGCACCACGACCATCGACTTGATGGCCGGCCAGACGACGAAGCGAAAACGCTGCGGGGCGTTGGCCCCGTCGATCCTGGCGGCCTCGAAGAGAACGGGATCGATGGTCGAAAGCGCGGCCAGGAGAAGAACCACCGCGAAGGGCACTTGCGACCAGACATGCGCCACCGCAACGGCGGCGAAGGCGAGATCGGGATCGCTCAACCAGGGAATGGAGGCCCGGATGAGGCCGAGATGGCGCAAGGCGCCATTGAGCATGCCCCAGCTCGGGTTGAAGACCCAGATCCAGAGCACGGCGGTGATCGCACCCGGCAGCACCCAGGGCAGGAGCACGACCGACCGAAGCACCGCCCGGCCCAAAAAGCGCCGCCTGAGCAAGAGCGCCGTCGCCATGCCGAGCCCGACGACGAAGGGGGTCGTGACCGCGGTGAAGAGAAGCGAGTTCTTCAGCGTGGTCAGGAAGAAGGGACCCTCGATCACCTTCCGGTAATTGTCCAGCCCCGACCAGGTGAGCCGGTCCGGAAAGAGGAAATGCGCGGAGTGCAGGCTGGTCCAGAACGTGTGGCCGATCGGCAGCACGGTGAAGACCAGGATCAGCAGCAGCGACGGCCCGACCCAGAGGACGGGAAAACGCCCCGACCGCCAGCGGCTCTTTCGGCCGCTTCGCACTCCGGGGCGGCCGGCGCGATTCCGCTCGATCAGGGCACCATCTGCGCCCTGAGCTCGTCCCAGCGTTCGGCGCCCTGGTTCATGACATCCTCGACCGTGGCCTCGCCGATCATCGCCTGGGCCAGAAGGGGCCTGAAGCTCGCGGCCCAGACGGCGGTCCATTCCTTCCAGGTGCCGCCGCGCGCCTTCTCGATCTGCTCCTTCAGGGTCGGCATCACGACCCAGGAGCTCCATGCCTGAATCACGTCCTGGTCCTCGAGCAAGGGAAGCTGGCCGAAGCCGAGGCCCTTCTCGATCGCCCAGCGCTTGGCCACGGTGTAGGGCGGTCCGGCCATGAAATCGACGAACTTCCAGACCGCCTCGCGCCGCTCCCGGTTCTCCGCCGCCTGCGAGGTGATCGCGTAGAACTTGGTGAAGCCGAGGGTGGCGTGCGCCTGGCCCGGCATGGGGGCGAGCGCGAACTCGCCGGCGAGCGGCTGGTCCGCTTTGTTGTTCAGGGCGGCGAGCACGTAGTTGTAGACGATGGTGAAGGCGTGCTTGCCGGTGTTCATCGCCGGAATAATAGTCGATTCGTGGTTCTCGAAGGCGACGAGATCATCGGCGACGGCTTGCCGGAGCCAGGCGAGCTGCTGGAACGCCGCGTTGTCCGGCCGGTCGAAGATCGCCTCGCCGTCCTCGTTGAAGAGGTCGCCACCGCGGCCATAGGCCTGGGCCACGAAGGCGTCGTAGAAGTTCGGCAGCTCCTGGTTGAACTCGTAGACTATAGGCTTCTCCATCCCGTTCGCCTTCAGCTTGCGCGCCGCGTCGGCGACCTCCTCCCAGCTTTCCGGCACGTCGATCCCGGCATCCTGGAGGATTCGCTGGTTGTAGATGAACGAGATGGTGTCGGCGTAGTAGGGCAGGCCGTAGAGGTGGCCCTCATAGGTCATGTCGTCGATGGTGAAGCCCGCCAAGTCCTTCTTGTAGGCCTCGACCTTGTCGTGGGCCAGCTCGTCGAGCGGGTAGAGGTAGCCGGCCGCCGCCCAGGCCGGCAGCCAGTCCTGGCCGCCATAGATGACGTCGGTGGTGGTGCCGCCGCGGAACCGGAGCACGACGCTGTCGTGGTAGTCGGGCCAAGTGTAGTCGGTGACGTTGACCTTGATGCCCGGATTGGCCGCCTCGAACTGGCGAACGTTGTCCTCGATCGTGTCGAGCGAGTAGTTCCAGACGACGAACTCGAGCGTGACATCCTCGGCCTGCGCCTGCAGGCTCGTCGATGCGGCAGCGCCGATCGCCAGGGCCGAGATCGCAGCCAGGCCCAGCACGAAGCGTTGTGTCCTGCTCATGCCCTCTCCCTCTCATGAACGGTCGCCAAGCTACGGCACGAGACCCGAGGGAACAAGGGCAAGGGGAGGGGTGCGGTGCTGCACGTCTAGCCGTCGCGGCGAGCCGGCAACGGTCGAGCGGCATATCGGAGGTTCCGAAGCAAAAAGGCATTGACGGCGTCTCGCGCGAGGAGCACGCGCGAATATGCCTGCTGGAACCGCAGCGGAGCCAACCCGATATCGATGGGAAGGAGATCCGACCAATGCCGAGATGCGCCTGTCGTGCCGCGGTGACGGGTTTGATCCTGGCGGTCGTGGGGGGCATTGCGGCGAACGCCGCCGATGTCACCATTTACGAGGAGACGTTTCCCTCGCCCGGCGCGCAACCACCGACGCAGGACCAGCAACTGCGCATCGAAGGCTGGTGCGGCGGCAACGCCGGCGATCAGTTCTGCAACAATCCACCCGGAACGGTCGCCAACCAGGGCGGTGAGGGTGCCATCAGCGTGGGCGCGGGCCAGGGCGGAAGCCCGGGTTTCGCGTTCTGGTCGCAGAAAGGCATCAACGCCGACAGCTTCCTCTACACCGAGGAGGTTTCAGGCACCTCCAGGCTGAGTGCGGTCACCTGGTATCAGCGGGACAGCGGGTCCGAGCCTCTGCACCTCGCGTTCAAGATCGGCTCGACCTGGTACGTCTCGGACCAGGTCTGGACGCAGCCCGACAGCTCGCAATGGCTGCAGCAGACGGCCGATGTGCCCGCGCTCACCTTCTTCACCCGGACGCAGATCGGCACGACGCTGCCCGACGGCAGCGTGCCCGTCACCTCACCCGCCGTCTCCCTGCCCCTCGACCAGCCGCTCGCCGCTTTCGGATTCTGGTGGAACGGACCGAAGGGCAACACCTCGCGCATCGACACGGTGCGGCTCGCCGTGTCGGATACCGACATTGACGGCGTCGGCGACGATGTCGACGCCTGCCTGCCGTCGAGCGGCGTCGGACAGCCGGTCATCATCGACGGATGCAGCGCTCCGGTCGTCAATCCGGTGGACGCGGAAGGCTGCACCATCGACGACCGCATCGACCGTTGCGCCCAGGAGGTGGCCGGCCTGCCGCTGAACTACCGTCGCACCGCCTTCGTGGCCTGCGTCACGAAGGCCACGAAGGCCTTCAGGAAGGCGGGCCTGATCGGGTCGCGCGACGAGTACTACATCCTGCGCTGCGCTTGGCAGGCCACGCCCTGAGGCCAGGACCGGACGTCGGTCGTCCCGCGCCGGTGCATCCATGCGCAGCGGACATTGCTGCACCGGCTCCGGGCGTTCGCACCTTGACCGCCCGCGCGAGGGATTGCTGTTGCATCGCGCCCGGAACTGCGGTTCCCTGCCAGCCATGATTCGACCGGCCGCGGAGATCGGAACCGGCGCCGGGTGCGAAAACCGGAACAGGGATGGATCGACATGCGCAAGACATTGACCTCCACGCTCGCTCTGACGGCTCTCGTCGCCGGCTTCACGATGACCGCGGAAGCCAAGACGCTGGTCTACTGCTCGGAGGGCTCGCCCGAGGGGTTCGACCCGGCGCTCTACACCTCCGGCACGACCTTCGATGCCTCCTCCAAGCCGGTCTACAACCGTCTCGTCGAGTTCGTGCGCGGCAAGACCGAGGTTCATCCCGGCCTCGCCGAGAGCTGGGAGGTGTCCGAGGACGGCACCGAGTATACCTTCAAGCTGCGTTCGGGCGTCAAGTTCCACAGCAATGATTCCTTCACGCCCACGCGCGACCTCAATGCCGACGACGTGATCTTCTCGTTCGAGCGGCAGCTCGATTCAGACAATCCCTTCAACGCCTATGTCGATGGCGCGAGCTGGGAGTACTTCAACGGCATGTCGATGCCGGACCTGATCAAGTCGATCGACCGCGTCGACGACATGACGGTGAGGTTCGTGCTGAACCGGCCCGAGGCACCCTTCCTCGCCAATCTCGCCATGGACTTCGCCTCGATCATGTCGAAGGAGTATGCCGACAGCCTCACGGCGAGCAGCAGCGAGTCGGATCTGAACCAGAAGCCGATCGGCACGGGTCCCTTCCGCTTCGTCGCCTATCAGCCGGACGCCGTGATCCGCTACCAGGCGTTCGCCGACTACTGGGACGGCAAGCAGCCGATCGACGATCTGGTCTTCGCCATCACGACCGACGCCTCGGTCCGCCAGCAGAAGCTGACCGCCGGCGAATGCCATGTGATGCCCTATCCCAACCCGGCCGACATCGAGGCGCTGAAGGGCAATGCCGACCTGCAGGTCATGCAGCAGCAGGGCCTCAATGTCGGCTATCTCGCCTACAACACCCAGCAGAAGCCGTTCGACGACACGCGGGTGCGCAAGGCGCTCAACATGGCGATCAACAAGCAGGCGATCCTTGACGCGGTCTTCCAGGGGGCGGGGCAGGTGGCGATCAACCCCATTCCGCCGACCATGTGGTCCTACAACGACGCCATCGAGGACGATCCTTACGATCCGGAGGCGGCGAAGAAGCTTTTGGCCGATGCCGGGGTCCAGGATCTTTCGATGAAGGTCTGGGCGATGCCGGTGCAGCGCCCCTACAACCCCAATGCGAGGCGCATGGCCGAGCTGATCCAGGCGGATTACGCCGCGATCGGGGTCAAGGCGGAGATCGTCTCCTACGAGTGGGGCGAGTATCTCGAGCGCTCGAAGGCCATCGATCGCGACGGTGCCGTGCTCCTGGGCTGGACCGGCGACAATGGCGATCCGGACAACTTTCTCGCCGTGCTTTTGGGCTGCGACGCGGTCGGCGGCGCCAACCGTGCCCAGTGGTGCAACGAGGAGTTCGACGATCTGATCCAGAAGGCCAAGTCCGGCACCCAGGACGAGCGCGCGGCGCTCTACGAGGAGGCCCAGGTGGTCTTCAAGCGCGAGGCACCCTGGGCGACGATCGCGCATTCGATCGTCTTCATGCCGATGCGGGCCAATGTCGAGGGCTACGTCATGGATCCGCTCGGCGGCCACTGGTTCGACGGCGTCGATCTGGCCGAGTGAAAGTGCGGTCGTGAATGCGGGACGATCCGGGGCCGCAGGACCCCGGATCGCGCCGGCCGGGGCGGGGGCGGGTTGAGCGATGCTGCGCTTCTTCCTCTCCCGCCTGGCGCTCCTGATCCCGACCTTCATCGGCGTCTCGATCGTCGCCTTCGCCTTCATCCGCCTCCTGCCCGGCGATCCGATCCTGCTGCTCGCCGGCGAGCGCGGCATGAGTGCCGAGCGCTATCAGCAGCTCCAGGCCGTCTACGGCTTCGACAAGCCGATCGTCTTTCAGTATCTCGGCTATCTCGGCGATGTGCTGCAGGGTGACTTCGGCACCTCGATCGTCACCAAGCGCCCGGTGCTGCAGGAGTTCTTCACGCTCTTCCCGGCCACCATCGAGCTTTCGGTCTGCGCCATCCTGCTGGCGACGCTGGTCGGCATTCCGACGGGGGTCATCGCCGCGGTCAAGCGCGGCTCCTGGCTCGACCAGAGCATCATGGGCACCGCCCTCGTCGGCTATTCCATGCCGATCTTCTGGTGGGGCCTTCTGCTCATCATCTTCTTCTCCGGCATCCTGCAGTGGACCCCGGTCTCCGGCCGCATCTCGCTCCTCTATTTCTTCCCGCCGGTCACCGGCTTCATGCTGATCGACAGCCTGCTCTCGGGACAGGCGGGGGCGTTCCGGTCGGCGGTCAGCCACCTGATCCTGCCGACCATCGTGCTCGCCACCATCCCGCTCGCCGTCATCGCGAGGCAGACGCGCTCGGCCATGCTCGAGGTGCTGGGCGAGGACTATGTCAGGACCGCGCGCTCGAAGGGGCTGCCGACCCGTCGCGTCATCGGCCTGCACGCGCTCAGGAACGCGCTCATTCCGGTCATCACGACGATCGGGCTGCAGGTCGGCGTGCTGCTGGCCGGTGCCATCCTGACCGAGACGATCTTCTCCTGGCCCGGCATCGGCAAGTGGATGGTCGATTCGGTCTTCAAGCGGGATTATGCCGTGGTGCAGGGTGGGCTTCTCCTGATCGCCGGCGTCATCATGATCGTGAACCTCGCCGTCGACGTGCTCTACGGGCTCGTCAACCCGCGCATCCGGCACTGAGGGAGCACGCCCATGGCCACCGAGACCCTCAGGACCGAGCACCCGGCACCGGCCGGCGCCTGGGCGCTGCGGCGGGCGATGCTCGCCGAGTTCTGGTTCTATTTCTGCCAGAACAAGGGGGCGGTGATCGGTCTCTTCGTCTTTCTCGCGATCATCGTCGTCGCGATCTTCGCTCCGTTCCTCGCGCCGCACAGCCCGAGCCTGCAGAACCGCGACGCGCTCCTGCTGCCGCCCTTCTGGGAGACGGGCGGCCGGCTCACCTACCTGCTCGGCACCGACGCGGTCGGCCGCGACATGCTCTCGCGGCTGATCTTCGGCGCCAGGTTCTCGCTCTTCATCGGGCTTTTCGTGGTCACGCTCGCCGCCAGCATGGGTGTGCTGCTCGGGCTGGTCGCAGGCTTCCTGCGCGGCTGGGTCGACATCGTCATCGTCCGCATCATGGACGTCATCCTGGCCTTTCCCTCGCTGCTTCTGGCCCTCGTCCTCGTCGCCATCCTCGGTCCCGGCCTGATCAACGCGATGATCGCCATCGCCGTCGTCCTCCAGCCGCATTTCGTCCGCCTGACGCGGGCCTCGGTGATGGCCGAGCGCGGCCGCGAATACGTCGTCTCCTCGCGGGTCGCCGGTGCCGGGCGGCTGCGGCTGATGTTCGTCACCATCCTGCCCAACTGCCTCGCCCCCTTGATCGTGCAGGCGACGCTCTCCTTCTCCAGCGCCATCCTCGATGCCGCAGCGCTCGGCTTTCTCGGCATGGGCGCGCAGCCGCCGACGCCGGAATGGGGCACGATGCTGGCCGAGGCGCGCGAGTTCATCCTGCGCGCCTGGTGGGTCGTGACCTTTCCTGGCCTCGCCATCCTGATCACCGTGCTGGCGATCAACCTGATGGGCGACGGACTTCGCGACGCGCTCGATCCCAAGCTCAAGCGGAGCTGAGGATGGCGCTGCTCCTGATCGAGAACCTGACCGTCTCCTTCGCCACGGCGGCCGGCGCCTTCCGCGCCGTCGACAGCGTGTCGCTCGCCTGCGACGAGGGCGAGATTCTGGCCATCGTCGGCGAATCCGGCTCGGGCAAGTCGGTCGCCATGCTGGCGCTCATGGGTCTGCTTCCCTGGACCGCCACGGTCACGGCCGATGTCATGCGCTTCGACGGGCGTGACCTGCTCGAGCTCTCGGACAAGGAGCGGCGCCGGATCGTCGGCAAGGACATCGCGATGATCTTCCAGGAGCCGATGTCGAGCCTCAACCCGTGCTTCACCGTCGGTTTCCAGATCGGCGAATCCTTGCGCTTTCACCTGGGGCTGGACCGCCGGGCGCGCCGGGCACGAACCGTCGAGCTTCTGGACCAGGTCGGCATTCCGGCGCCGGCCGACCGGCTCGGCCAGTTCCCGCACCAGCTCTCGGGCGGCATGAACCAGCGGGTGATGATCGCCATGGCGCTCGCCTGCAAGCCGAAGCTGTTGATCGCCGATGAGCCGACGACGGCGCTCGATGTCACCATCCAGGCGCAGATCCTGGACCTGCTCGTGGAGCTGCAGCGCCAGCACGACATGGGACTCATCCTGATCACCCACGACATGGGCGTGGTGGCGGAGACGGCGGAGCGCGTCCAGGTGCAGTACGCCGGCCAGAAGGTCGAGGAGCAGCCGGTCCGCGAGCTCTTCCGCGACCCGCATCACCCCTATACGGCGGCACTGCTCGCGGCCCTGCCCGAGCGGGCCACCCGGCACGGCAAGCTGCCGTCGATTCCGGGGGTGGTCCCGGGCCAGGGCGACCGGCCCAGGGGCTGCCTCTTCGGGCCGCGCTGCCGCTTCGTCACCGAGCGCTGCCGCGAGGGGGTCGTCCGCCAAAGCGAGGACCTGGGCCGTGCGCTCTGCAACTACCCGCTGCGCCAGGGCGTGCCGATGGGCCATCCCGGCGTGGCCGAGGCGGAGGCGTCGTCTTGAGCGGGGCGGTCATCGAGGCCGCCGACCTCACCCGCCGCTACACCGTCTCGCGCGGTCCCTTCCGCGAGGCGCGCGAGCTGCATGCGGTCAACGGCGTCAGCTTCAGCCTCGAGGCGGGGCGCACCCTCGCCGTGGTCGGCGAATCGGGCTGCGGCAAGTCGACCCTGGCCCGCCTCGTCACCATGATCGAGCCGCCGAGCTCGGGGAACCTCCTGATCGCCGGCCGGCCGGCCGATCCGGCCGACCGGGCGCTGCGCCGCAAGGTGCAGATCGTCTTCCAGAACCCTTACGGATCGCTCAATCCGCGCCAGAAGATCGGCGCCATCCTCGAGGAGCCCTTGAAGATCAACACGGCCATGCGTGCCGGCGAGCGCCGCGAGAAGGCGCTTGCGATGCTGGCCCGGGTGGGGCTTCGGGCGGAGCATTACGAGCGCTATCCGCACATGTTCTCGGGCGGCCAGCGCCAGCGCATCGCCGTCGCACGGGCCTTGATGCTGAACCCCGAGATCCTGGTGCTCGACGAGCCGCTCTCCGCCCTCGATCTCTCGATCCAGGCGCAGGTCCTGAACATCCTCATCGACCTGCAGAAGGAGCTTTCGCTCGCCTATCTCTTCATCAGCCACGATCTCTCGGTGGTCCGGCATTTCGCCGACGACATCATGGTGATGTATCTGGGCCGGCCGGTCGAGACCGGCCCGGCCGAAGCCGTGTTCGCCCGCCCCGAGCATCCCTATACGGCGGCCCTGCTCTCGGCGACGCCGGTCGCCGACCCCGAGCGGCAGAAGGAGCGCATCCGCCTCGAGGGCGAGCTGCCCTCGCCCCTCGATCCGCCCAGGGGCTGCAGCTTCAATCCCCGCTGCTGGCGGGCGCAGGACATCTGCCGCGAGCGGTTTCCACCGCTCGAGCACAAGTCGACCCACGCCGCCGCCTGCTATTTCCCGCTCGGCGGGGAGCTCGAGCCGGTCGGCTGAACCGCGTCTGGATCCTCGGGACGGTGCCGCCCATATCAACGGCATGCCTATCGAACCCTCCACGATTCCGCCCTTCGTCTTCGACAACAGCTACGCGCGGCTGCCGGATCGCTTCTTCGCGCGCCTGCCGCCGACGCCCGTGGCCGCGCCCGAGGTGGTTCTCGTCAATCACGAACTCGCCCGGGACCTCGGCCTCGATCCGGCCCTTTTGGAGGGCGGAGCGGGAGCGGCGATGCTCGCCGGCAACGTGCTGCCGGAAGGGGCGGAGCCGATCGCCATGGCCTATGCCGGCCACCAGTTCGGTCAGTTCGTGCCGCAGCTCGGCGATGGCAGGGCGATCCTTCTGGGCGAGGTGCGGGACCGCCAGGGGGTCCGCCGCGACATCCAGCTCAAGGGTGCTGGCAAGACGCCCTTCTCGCGTGGCGCCGACGGCCGGGCGGCGCTCGGTCCGGTGCTGCGCGAGTACCTGATGGGCGAGGCGATGCATGCGCTCGGCATTCCGACGACGAGGGCACTCGCCGCGGTGACCACGGGCGAGCCGGTCTTTCGCGAGACCGCCCTGCCGGGGGCGGTGCTGACCCGGGTCGCCATGAGCCACGTCCGGGTCGGCACCTTCCAGTTCTTCGCCGTTAGGGGCGACAGCGAGGCTCTGAAGCGTCTCGTCGCCTATGTCATCGACCGCCATTATCCGGAGCTACGGGAGAGCGGGCAGCCGGCTTTGGACCTGCTCGCCGCGGTGGCGGCACGGCAGGCCGGCCTGGTGGCCAAATGGCTCGCCGTCGGCTTCATCCATGGCGTGATGAACACGGACAACATGTCGATCGCCGGCGAGACGATCGATTACGGCCCCTGCGCCTTCATGGATACCTACGACCCGGCGACGGTCTTCAGCTCGATCGATCAGGGTGGCCGCTACGCCTTCGCCAACCAGCCGCGCCTCGCCGGCTGGAACCTCGCCCGCCTCGCCGAGGCGCTGCTCGGGCTGATCGATCCGGACATGGAACAGGCCGTCGCCCGGGCGACGGGGGCGGTCGAGACGTTCGGCCGCACCTTCGAGGCCGAGCTCCACGCGCTGATGCGCCGGAAGATCGGTCTGGAGCGGCCGGAGAAGGACGATCCGGCGCTGATCCACGCGCTGCTCGACGCGATGCAGAAAGGCGAGGCGGACTACACGCTGACCTTCCGCCGCCTCGCCGACGCGGCGGCGGACCCGGCGGCCGAAGGCCGGGTCGCCGAGCTCTTCGGCGATTCGGCGCTCTTCCGGGAATGGGCCACAGGCTGGCGCAACCGGCTGGCGCGGGAGCCCCTGGACCCGGCGGCGCGGGCGGCGGCCATGCGCCGCGTGAATCCGGCGATCATCCCGCGCAACCACCGGGTCGAGCAGGCGCTCGAGGCGGCTGTCGAGCGGGGTGACCTCGATCCCTTCAACGAGCTGCTCGAGGCGCTTCGGCGACCCTACGACGAGCCCTCGGCCCGCTTCGCCGCCTACACCGACCCGCCTCGCCCCGAGGAGCGCGTGCTCGCCACGTTCTGCGGCACCTGAGGGTGCGCGCAGCCCGAGACCCGCCTCGGCCAAGCCTCTCGATCGGGTCGGATTGACCCGGATCGACGGCGATGGTCAGATGGTCCTGCCGGGCCGCCCGGCCGGCCTTGCCGTTCTGGAGGAGAAGGCCATGACCGTCGTGAACTGCGACATGGGCGAGGGCTATGGTCTCTATCGGATCGGTGACGATGCGGGGCTGATGCCGCACATCCATGTCGCCAACGTCGCCTGCGGCTTCCACGCCTCCGACTTCAACCACATGCGCAACACGGCTCGCCTCGCCAAGAGGCACGGCGTGAAGGTGGGCGCGCATCCCTCCCTGCCGGACCGCCAGGGCTTCGGTCGGCGCGAGATGAAGATCGGCCGCGAGGAATTGGCCAATTGCCTGATCTATCAGATCGGCGCCCTCAAGGGCTTCCTCGATGCCGAGGGGATGGAGCTCAGCCACATCAAGCCGCATGGCGCGCTCTACGGCATGGCGGCGCGCCAGGAGGAGATCGCGCATGCCGTCTGCGATGCGGCCGACGTCTTCCGGGTGCCCCTCTACGGCATCGTCAACTCGCTGCACGAGACCGTCTATGGCGCGCGCGGGCACCGTTTCGTCGCCGAGTTCTACGCCGATCTCGACTACAGCGACGAGGGTTTGATGATCATCACCCGGGAGCATCCTGCCGTCGATCCGGCCAGGGCGGCCGAGCGCTGCGTGCGCGCCATCAAGGAAGGCAGGACGGCGAGCGTCAGCGGGAAGGACGTGCCGGTCCGCGCCGATTCGATCTGCGTGCACTCGGACACGCCCAACGCGGTCGCGGTTGCCGCCGCCGTGGCCGCGGCCGTGGCCCCTTACGTGGATGCCGCGTGACCCATGGGCGAGCGTGGATGACGGGCCGGCCGCTCGAGATCGAGCCTGTGGCCGTTGTCGGTGCCGGGTTGATCGGGGCGGGGTGGGTCGCGGTCTTCACGGCTGCCGGGCTCGAGGTTCGTGCCTGGGATGCGGAGCCGGAGCGTCTCGCCAGCCTGCGGGATCGGGTTCGGCCGTTGCGGCGGGCGCTCTCGAAGCTGCAGGCGGTCCGGCGCGGGCGGCTGGTCCTGGCGAAATCGCTCGGGGATGCGGTGGCCGGCGCCCGGCTGGTGCAGGAGAACGCGGTCGAGGATCTGGCGGCCAAGCGGGCGCTCTTTGCCGCGATCGAGGCGGCAGCGGAGCCGGCTACGGTGATCGCCAGCAGCACCTCGGCGCTGCTCTGGTCGGATCTGGCGCAAGCCATGGCCCGGCCCGAGCGGTTGCTGGTGGCGCACCCATTCAATCCGGTCCATCTGATCCCGCTGGTCGAGCTCTTCACCCCGGATTCGTGGCTCGCCGACCATGCGATGGCCTTCTATGCCGCCCTCGGCAAGCGGCCAGTGCGGCTCAGGCGCGAGATGCCGGGTCATATCGCCGGCCGGCTGGCAGCCGCCCTGTGGCGCGAGGCGGTGCATCTCGCGGGCGAGGGCGTGGCGAGCGTCGCCGATATCGACGCCGCCCTGGTCGAGGGGCCGGGCCTGCGCTGGGCGGTGCAGGGGGCGCATCTCTCCTATCACCTGGGCGGCGGGTCGGGCGGCATCGCCGAGTATCTGGAGCATCTGGGGCCGAGCCAGGAGCGGCGCTGGGCGACGCTCGGCGAGCCCCGGCTGGATGCCGGAACCCGAAAGCTCCTGATCGAGGGTGTCGCCAGGGAGGCGGCCGGTCGCAGCACGGCCGAGCTCGCGGCGGCGCGTGACGCCGCCCTCATCCGCCTCGTGCGGGCACGACGCAGGGGTGACGATGCCGGCTAGACCGGCGGGCTCGGCCGGTGGCCCTTGTAGAGCGGGCTCGCCAGATACTGCTCGAGGCCGAAGCGGACGAGGACGCCGATGGCGGCGGCGACCGGCACGGCCAGCATGACGCCGAGAAAGCCGAAGAGCGTGCCGCCGGCGAGGAGGGCGAAGATCACCCAGACCGGATGCAGCCCGACCCGGTCGCCGACCAGCTTGGGTGTGAGGAAGTTGCCCTCGACCGCCTGGCCCACGAGGAAGATGCCGGCGGTCAGGCCGAGCATCAGGAAGTCGGTCAGACCGAACTGGAAGGCGGCGAGGCCCATCGAGGCGACGAAGCCGGTTATCGAGCCGACATAGGGAATGAATGAGAGCAGGCCGGCCATGAGGCCCACGAGGAGGCCGCCGCTCAGGCCGATGGCGGCGAGGCCGAGACCGTAGAAGAGGCCGAGGATGACGCAGACCGAGACCTGGCCGCGCAAAAATCCGGCGATGCTGCGGTCGATCTCGCGGGCGAGCATGCGGATGGTGTCGCGATGGTCGCGCGGCAGCCAGCCGTCGACGGTCGCGACCATGCGGTCCCAGTCGCGGACGAGGTAGAAGCTGACGACGGGCGTGATGATCAGAAGCGAGACGATGCTGACGAGCGCGGCGCCGCCGGTGAGCAGGCCGGTCAGCAGATCCTTGCCCCAGGCCGCGGCGTCGCCGGCATAGGTGGTGAGCGCCTGCTGCAGCTCCTGGTCGCTGGCGAGGCCGAAGCGCTCGCGCAGATGCTGCACCAGCGGCGCCGCCCAGTTCCAGAAGGATTCGAGGGTCCTCGGCAGGGTGCGGGCCAGAATCTCCGCCTGGCTCTCGATCACCGGCACCAGAAGGAGCACGGAGCCCAGGATGAGCAGCACGAAGGCGAAGGTCAGGATTGCCGTGGCGAGCGTGCGCGAGGCGCCCAGGGCCTGCAGCCGGTCGGCCAGGGGATCGAGCAGATAGGCGACCACGAGCCCGGCGACGAAGGGCAGGAGCACGTCGTTCAAGAGATAGAGCAGCAGGAGAAAGACGGCGAATGCGATCGTCCAGGACCAGGCTTTCCGGGCGGTGCTCAAGCTCTCTCGTCCTCGCTGGCTCGCTTTACCGGCGCTGAGTTAGGTCGCTTCTGACGAAAGGCGAAGGCGGTCCCTTTCAGAGCACGGGGCCGAGCATGGCGAGCGTGTTGTTGAGCAGGCGGCGCGGCAGCGTCCAGGACTCGACATCGGCCCGGCACACCTGCCTCGCGCCCGCCATGTAGGTATCCTGACGAAGGCGCACCTCTTGGGTGAGCGCCGGATCGTAGACCAGGATGTTGTTCTCGTAGTTCAGATCGAAGCTGCGGCGGTCCATGTTGGCGGAGCCGATGAGCGTGACCTCGCCATCGAGGGTCAGCGACTTGGCATGGAGAAGACCGCCCGAATATTCGAAGATGCGGACGCCCGCCGCGAGCAGCTCGGCGTAATTGCTGCGGCTGGCCGCGGCCACGAGGCGGCTGTCGTTTCTGGCCGGGAAGACGATGGTCGTGGCGACGCCGCGGCGGGCGCTGGCGCACAGCGCCGCCTGCATCGATTCGTCGGGGATGAAGTAGGGGGTGGTGATGACGAGCTCCCGGCGGGCGCTGTACATCAGGGTCTCGAACATCTCCGGCATCGCCGAGTAGCGCATGGTCGGGCCGCTGCCCACCACCTGGGCCGTGATGCCTTTGGCGAAGCCGCGCAAGGGGCGTCGCAAGAGGTCGTCGATCCGCTCGTCGACATAGGCCATCCAGTCGGCCACGAAGAGGTGCTGGTTCTGGCGGGCGATCGGCCCCTCGAAGCGCACCATGATATCGACCCAGGGGGCGTAGCGGGCCTTGATGCGGAATTCGGGATCGGCGCAGTTCTGGCTGCCGCAATAGGTGATGGCATCGTCGATGACGACGATCTTGCGGTGGTTGCGGAGGTCGATGCGGCCGTTGAAGATGCGCAGCAGGGGGTTGCCTATGGGCAGGGCGCGGCCGAGGCGCACGCCGGCGGCACCCATGCGCCGCCAGTGCTCGCTCCTCCAGAAGAGGCGCGAGCCGAGATCGTCCACCATGGCCCGGCAGACGACGCCCCTTTTGGCGGCGCGCTCGAGCGCCGCGGCCATCCTCAGCCCGTTCCCGTCCGCGAGCCAGATGTAGAAGAGCAGGTGGACGTGCTCCCTGGCGGCGTCGATATCGGCGATCATGCTGTCGATGGCGGCGTTGGAATCCGCCATGAGCGTCGCTTGGTTGCCGCCCACGGGCTCGAAGCCGTTGATCGAGTGGCCGACCCGGAAGAGCGGCTGGTAGCGTTCGGGGATCGTCGGCCGGAGGGCCTCGGCGTTGGCCCCGGGGGCGTCGGCGAGCCGTGGCAGGCCGGCCAGGATGCGGTTCATGCGCTGGATGCGGCGCCGGCCGATATTGGTCTCGCCGAGCAGAAGATAGGCGATGAAGCCGACCGCCGGCAGGATGAGGATGACCAGGGTCCAGGCGATGCGGGACGCGGGATCGCGATGCGGCTTCAGGATGACCCGGACGAGCAGCCCGGCCGAGACGAGGATGTGAAGCAGCAGCAGCATGTCAGGCGGCGAGGGCCAGCAGTCCGTGCAGCAGCACGTTGGCGCCGCGCTCGACATCCGCCCAGTCCGTCTCCTCCTCGGGAGCGTGGCTGATGCCGCCCTTGGACGGCACGAAGATCAGGCCGGTCCGGGTGACGTGGGCCATGGTCTGGGCGTCGTGCCCGGCGCCGGAGGGGAGGGTGGTGGTGGCATGGCCGAGGCCCTGGCTGCATCCCTCGAGGAGGGTGACCAGATCGGGAGCGAGGGCCACGGGCTCGAGCCGGCTCTCCTCCCGGATGGCGAGCCCGAGGCCGTGGCTTCGGGCGGCCTCATCGAGCTCCCTGCGGCAGAGGGCGGCCATCTCGTCCATCACCTCGGCCGTCGTGTCGCGGCCGATGATCGAGAAGGTGGCGCTGCCGGGTATGGTGTGGGGGAAGTTGGGCAGGAGCTCGACCTTGCCGACGGTCAGCCGCGCCTGATCCGAGCCGAGCTCCTCGATGATGGCGTCGATCCGTTCGGCGAAGGCGGCGAGGCCCCGAAAGGCGTCCCGGCGGAGGTGCATGGGCGTGGTGCCGGAATGGTTGGCGACGCCCTCGAAGGTCACGGTCCAGTTGAAGACGCCGGAGACGCCCGTGGCGATGCCGATCTCGAGGCCGGCGGCCTCGAGCACCGGACCCTGCTCGATGTGCAGCTCGAGAAAGGCGTGGAGGCTCGCGGGGTCGCGGGCCGCCTCGGCATGGCGCTCGGGCGCCAGGCCTTGGGCGCGCATGGCGTCCACGAGACGCACGCCCTCGCTGTCCGTGGCCCCGGCGAGCCAGAGGGGGTCGATGCGGCCGGCGAGGGCCTCGCTGCCGAGCATGCCGCCGAAACGGCCCTCCTCGTCGGCGGTCGCGACGACCTCGATGGGCCGCTCGGGTGCGATGCCGGCGGCGCGCATGACCCGCACCGCCTCGAGCGCCGCGCAGGTGCCGAGCGTGCCGTCGAAGACGCCGCCCTCCGGCACCGTGTCGAGATGCGAGCCCGCCATGACGGCAGCGCCGCTGCCCGTCTCCCAGCGCGCCAGGACGTTGCCCACCACGTCCATCCGCGCCTCCAGCCCGGCCGCCCGGCAGCGCTCCATGAAGAAGCGCCTGCCGGCCATGTCGGCCTTCGAGAAGCTCGGCCGGTTGATGCCGGGGCGGCCCTCGACGGTGCCGATTCGCGCCAGCTCCAGCATGTCCGAGCGAAGGCGCTCGATGTCGACGCCGAGGCTCATGGGCCCGTCATCGAAGGGCTCGAGCGAAGGGGAGTCCGGCCACGCCAGACTGGCGCGGCCGCGCTCGCCTTGCGATTAAGGCTTCACCGCCTCGCCGGCATCCTCGACGGCCTCGCCGGTCGCTTCCATGTTCTGGCCCGTATCGGTCTTCACCCCTTCCCAGGTGTCGCCGCAGGCGGCGAGAGAAACGGTGAGCACGCCCAAAGCCATCAGGTTCAGAAGAAGCGCGCGGATCGTCATGGCATTTTCCTTGTTCTTCAAAGATTGCAGTCATGGCTGCCCGCAAGACCGACGCCCTGCCAGCCGGAGAGACGAACATCCGCAAGGCGGCTTCGGTTGCAGGGAGATCAGCGGGACCCTGGTCAGCACCCTGAATCGTGCCGATCCGCGCCGGCGCGGCCGAAAGGATGCCTCGCTACTCCGACTTGACCTTCTCGCCAGCCTTGTCCAGCGCCTCGCCGGTGGCTTCGAGATTGTCGCCGGTGTCCTTCTTCGCGCCCTGCCAGGTGTCGCCGCAGGCGGCGAGGGAAGCGGTGAGGACGCCCAAGGCCATCAGGTTCAAGAGAAAGGCACGCTTGGTCATGGCATTTCCTTGTCGTGGATCATCGAGGTTTCGCGACCATCGCAGCTCGCGGGATCGACCGGAAGTCGACCGACGCGCCGGATTTCTGTATCGCGGTTCCCCTCCCGCCGGAAGGTGCCGCAAGTCAGGCCCTTCGGCGTTGTGGCAGGAAAGTGTCACTCCTCAGGGCTTGAGGTCCTGATCCGCCCCCTCCATCGGCTCCTCGGTCGTGCCGATGGCACCCGCGTCGCCGGCATCGGGGAAGACCTCGGGCGCCGCCGTGGCGCCGGGGCCGGAAGGCTCGGGGAAGGTGCCCGGTGCGGGGGCCGAATCGTTGTCCGCGCAGGCGGCGAGGGCGAAGGTCATGAGCCCGAGAAGGAGCAGGGTCGAAAGCAGGGGATGGCGTGCCACGGCGTTGTCCTCGCGCTGTGTCGTCGACGTCCGGCCGGCTCATCCGGATGATGCCGGCCGCGCTCTATTGCCATGGCAGTCTAGGAGCCTGCCGGCGACTTTCCAAGCCGGGGGCGAGGGGTCGATGGGGGAATAATAACCTATTCTTGCGTCGGCCGCAAGCCCTGCCCGGGGTCGCTCGGCAGCCGCGCCCAAAGCGGGACGCAAAGGGCCGACCGCTGCCGCCCAACGCAAAAAAACCTCATGAAATCAAACAGCTGGGCGGGCTCGGGTTCGATTGCGGTGCCTTGGGTTCGTTCGTCGATCGCCGCGGTTTTCGGGCCTTTTCGCCGGGTTCCCTCGTCGATTCGGCGGGTTCGTTCGTCGTTCGATGTTGCATCCCGTGCATCATCCGCCGGCCCAGGTTGCATGAGAGGCAACATCGCCGCGCCCCGTGTCGCATCCCCTGCAACATCGGCGGGCGCGACGTTGCATGGGATGCAACAATCCGAGCCGGCATGTTGCATGGGATGCAACGAACCGGGCACGGTTCCCGGCCTTCAGGCGGCGCTCCGGCGGCCGGGGACGGGGACGGCCTCGAGCAGGGTTCTCGTGTAGCCGTGCTCCGGGCGGGTGAACACCTGCCGGCACGGGCCCTGCTCGACGGCGCGGCCGCGCAGCATCACCATGACGTCGGTGGCGAGCGCCTCGACCACGGCGAGGTCGTGGCTGATGAAGAGGTAGGTGAGGCCGAGGCGGGCCTGGAGGTCCTTCAGGAGCCCGAGCACCTGCGCCTGGACCGAGAGGTCGAGGGCGGAGACCGGCTCGTCGAGCACGATCAGCCGGGGCTCGGGAGCGAGGGCGCGGGCGATGCCGATGCGCTGCGCCTGGCCGCCCGAGAACTCGTGCGGGTAGCGGTCGATGAACTCGGGCCGGAGGCCGACCTCGTCCATGAGCCGGGCCACCCGCTCGCGGCGGGCGGTGCTGTCGAGATCGGTCAGCGCCTCGAGCGGGCCTTCCAGGATCTGCCGCACGGTCTTTCGCGGGTTGAGCGAGGCGATCGGGTCCTGGAAGACGAGCTGCACGGTCTGGTGGAAGCGCCGCTTCTCCGCACCCTTGAGCCTGGTCACGGGCCGGCCCTCGAGGCGGATGGTGCCGTCGCTGGGCGCGAGGAGGCCCACGAGCATCCGCGCCAGGGTCGACTTGCCGCAGCCCGATTCGCCGACGATGCCGAGCGTGGTGCCGGGCCGGACGGCGAGGCTGACGCCGTCGACGGCGCGCAGCTCCGGCTTCTTGGCCCCCCACCAGGTCCGCCCGCCGCCGAAGATGCGGACCAGGTGCCGGCCTTCGAGGAGGGGTTCAGCCATCGCTCATCTCGGCCCAGCGGATGCAGCGGCTGCGCCGGCCCTCCTCGGTGCGTGCCAGGAGGATCTCGCCCCGCCGGCATTCGTCGATCGCCATGGGGCAGCGGGGCGCGAAGGCGCAGCCCGGGGGCAGGTCGTCGACGGCGGGCGGCAGGCCCGGAATGGCGTCGAGGGCGCGCTCGGGCCGGCCCAGCACCGGCACGCAGGCGAGAAGGGCTTTGGTGTAGGGATGGCGGGGGGCGGCGAAGACGGCCTCCACGGGGCCGCTCTCGACCACCTTGCCGGCATACATGACGAGCACGCGCTCGCAGAGCTCGAAGACCACGCCGAGATCGTGGGTGATGAAGACGAGGGCCGCGCCGCTCTTCTGGCGGAGCTCGTTCAGCTGCGCCAGCACGCGGGCCTGGGTGGTGACGTCGAGGGCGGTGGTCGGCTCGTCGGCGATGATGAGGTCGGGACGGTTGGCGAGCGCGATGGCGATCACCACGCGCTGGCGCTGGCCGCCCGAGAGCTCGTGCGGGAAGGCCCGGGCCTTGTCCCGGGGCTTCGGGATGCCGACACGATCCAGGAGCTCCACGGCCTGCCGGGCCGCCTCGCGGGTGCCCAGACCCTGGTGGCGGATCAGGCTCTCGGCCACCTGGTCGCCGACCCGCATCAGCGGGTTCAGCGTGGTCAGCGGGTCCTGGAAGATGTAGGCGATCCGGTTGCCGCGGATGTCCTGCAGGTCGCGCAGCCGCAGGCGCAGGAGGTCGCGGCCGTCGAAGCGGATGGCGCCGCCGGCGATGATGCCGGGCGGGGTCGGCACGAGGCCGAGGATGGAGAGGGCGGTGACCGACTTGCCCGAGCCGCTCTCGCCGACGATGCCGAGGCTCTCGCCCGGCTGCAGGCGGAAATCGACGCCGTTCACGGCCTGGAGCACGCGCCGGCCGAGGCGGAACTCGGTCCGGAGGTTCTGCACCTCGAGGAGGGCACCCTTGTCGCCCGTGCCGGCAGCGCGGCCCTCGGCCACGGCGGTGCGCGCCACGGGCCGCGAGAGGGCGCCCGACTTGAGCCTCGGGTCGAGCACGTCGCGCAGCCCGTCGCCGAGCAGGTTGATGCCGATGACGAGGACGAGGATCAAAACACCCGGCACGACCGAGACGTGCGGGGCGGTGATGACGAGGTTGCGGCCGTCGCCCAGCATGGAGCCGAGGTCCGCCTGGGGCGGCTGGGCGCCGAGGCCGAGGAAGGAGAGCCCGGCGGTCTCGAGGATCATCCAGCCGATGGTGGTCGACATGGTGATGACGATGACCGGCAGCACGTTGGGCAGAAGCTCGCCGAGGATGATCCGGCGGTGGCTGAAGCCCGAGAGACGCGCCGCCTCGATGAACTCGCGCTGCACGAGGCCGAGCGTAGCACCCCGGACCGAGCGGGCGAAGAAGGGGATGTTGACGACGGCGATGGCGAGGAGCGCGTTCAGGAGCCCTGGGCCGAGCGCTGCGACGATGGCGAGGGCGAGGAGGAGGTAGGGGAAGGCCATGAGCATGTCGACGCCGCGCATCAGGACGTTGTCGGCGATCTTGCCGAAATAGGCGGCGACGAGGCCGATCGTGCTGCCGGCGAGCGCCGCGACGAGGGTGGCGGCGACGCCGACGGCGATGCTGACCCTGGCCCCCCAGACCAGCCGCGAGAGCATGTCGCGGCCGAGCTGGTCGGTGCCGAGCCAGGCACCCTCGGAGAGGGGCGGCAGGAGGCGGTTCGCCGGGGCGGTGGCGTTCGGATCGGCGAGCGGCAGGACGGGGGCCAAGGCGGCGATCGCCAGGATCACGACGACGATGGCGAGGCCGATGACGGCCAGCGTGTTGCGGCTGAGCCGGGCCCAGGCGGAGGTGCGGCGGGGGAGGGCCGTCGCCGCCATCAGCCGCGCCTCAGCCGCGGATCGAGGGCCACCTGGATCAGGTCGGTCGCGAGATTGATGAGGACGAAGGAGGCCGCCACCACGAGCACGCCGCCCTGGACCAGGAGGATGTCGCGGGTCGAGATGGCGGTGACCAGCATCCGGCCGATGCCGGGCCACTGGAAGACGGTCTCGATATAGACCGCACCGCCGAGGACGAAGCCCGCCTGGATGCCGATGATCGGCACGATGCCGACGAGCGCGTTCATGAAAGCGTGGCGGAAGATGACCCGGCCCTCGCGCAGGCCCTTGGCCCGGGCGGTGCGCACGTAGTCCTGGCGCAGCACCTCGAGCATGCCCGACCGCGTGAGCCGCGCCACGACGCCGGTCGCGACCACGGCGAGGGCGATGGCCGGCAGGGTCAGGTGCCAGAGCAGCTCGCGCAGGCTGCCGTCGCCGAAGAGGTCGTACATGCCGCCCGTGGGAAACCAGCCGAGATCGACCGAGAACCAGAGGATCAGCATGATGCCGAGGAAGAAGGAGGGGGTGGAGATGCCGACGAGGACGGCGAGCGTGATGAGCTTGTCGGCCCAGCCGTACTGGCGGATCGCCGAGACGACGCCGGCCAGAAGGCCGAGGACGGTGCAGAGGAAGAGGGCGGCCGCCGCCAGGATCAGGGTCGGCCCGAAGCGTTCCAGGACCTCGTCGAGGACGGGCCGGTTGAGCGAGTAGGAGCGGCCGAGATCGCCGTTCAGGACACCCTCGAGCCAGGTCAGGTATTGCAGGGGCAAGGGCTGGTCGAGGCCGAGCTCCCTGTTGATGCGCTCGACGTTCTCCGGTGTCGCGAAGGAGCCCAGGATGGCGGTCGCCGGGTCGCCCGGGATCAGGGAGATCACGAGGAAGACGATCACCGAGATCCCGAGCAGGACCGGGACGGTCAGGACCAGCCGGCGAAGCGCGTAGCCGAGCAAGCCGGCTAACCCGCCTTGGCGACGTCCTTGAGGATCAGGAGGAAGCTCGGCTGGAGCTCGAAGCTCTCCACCTTGTCGGTGGTGACCGCGTTCTGCTTCCAGTTGGCGATGAAGGCCCAGGGCGCGTCGTCGTGGACGATCACCTGCATCTTCTTGTAGAGCCGGGCCCGCTCGTCCTGGTCGGTGGAGCGCCGGGCCGCCTCGAGCAGCTCGTCGACCTCGGGGTTCGAGTAGTAGCCCGAGTTGAAGCCGCCGTTCTCGGGCATGGCCTCGGTCCGCAGCGCCAGGAAGGGGAGGGTGTCCGGATCGTTGGTCATCCACGCCATCTCGGCCATGCCGGCCTTGCCCTCGAGGCCGGGGTTCACCTCGTTGAGGAAGGTGTTCCATTCGAAGGTCTCGATCTCGGCGTCGATGCCGACGGCGGCGAGATCGGCCTGGATGGCCGTGCCCATGGGCACCGGGTCGAGCATGCCTGAGCCGCCCTCGGTGACGAGGAAGACCGTCTCGACCCCGCCCTCGTAGCCGGCCTCGGCGATCAGGGTCTTGGCCTTCTCGGGATCGTAGGGATAGGGCTCGAGGTCGTCGTTGTGCGCCCAGGCGAAGGCCTTGGGCGTCGGTCCCGCCGCCACGGTGGCGGTGCCCTGCAGCACGTTCTCGACGAGGCTCTCCTTGTCGATGGCGTAGTTGACCGCGCGGCGCATCCGCACATCGTCGAAGGGGGCTTCGCGGGTGTTGAGGATCAGGAACCAGAGATGCGGCCCGGCCTGCTCGTACAGCTCGAAGGCCGGATCGTCGGCGAAGAGGGCGACATTGTCCGGCGGCACCTCGACCATGAGGTCGATGCCGCCCGAGAGCATCTCCGAGACGCGGGCGTTGGCGTCGGTGATGGGGCGGAAGACGACGCCGCGCAAGGGTGGCGCGCCGTCCCAGTAGTCGTCGTTGCGCTCGAGCGCCACCTGCCGGTTCGATTCCCATACCCGGAATTTGAACGGACCGGTGCCGGAGGGGTTGCGCGCGAAGTCGGCGCCCTGCTCCGCCACCGCGGTCGGCGAGACGATGAGGCCGGTCGGGTAGGCGAGGTTGGAGAGGAAGGGGGCGTAGGGCTCGTTCAGGTGGAAGCGCACGGTCTGCGGGTCCACGACCTCGGTCTCCTGAACGGCGCTGAAGAAGAAGGAGAGGGGGAAGGGTCCGGTATCGTGGTAGGGGTGGCTCTCGTCGAGCATGCGGTCGAAGTTGAACTTCACGGCCTCGGCATCGAAGGGCGAGCCGTCGTGGAAGGTGACGCCGTCCCTGAGGTGGAAGGTGTAGACCGTGCCGTCCTCGCTGATCTCCCAGCTCTCGGCGAGCGCCGGCTCGACCTCGAGCGTGCCCGGCTTGTAGCGGACGAGGCCGTCATAGACGTTGACGAGGATGCGGAAGTCGTTGACCGCGGTCACGACATGCGGGTCCATGGAGGCGGGCTCGGCGATCTGGCCCACGACCAGCACATCGGGCGGCACCTGGGCCGTGGCGGGCGGCGCGGCGAGGGGCGAGGCGAGCAGCCCGGCCAGGGCCGAGGCCAGAAGCGAGCGGCGGAGGAATGCCAGCGGCATGGACGGTCTCCCCGAAGTCCGATGGGCTGTCGGCACGCGGCGAGCCGTCCCTCGTGCCCGAGGAGGACCGCCTCGACGCCGCGCCGTTGGGTTCGCCCAAGGGTCGAGCAGCGCTTCCGTGTTGTCAAATCGGCGCGACCGGGCGGGGGCGCGCTTGCGCACCGGCTCAGTTCCGGGTATATACCCGCATTATGCTCGAGGTCGCCTGCCACTGCACCAACATCCGCCGCGCCGCCCGGTCCCTGACCGATCACTACGACGCGGCGTTGGCCCCCGCCGGGCTCGGCGTGGCCCAATTCTCGCTTCTGCGGGCCATCGGCCGTCTGGCGCGGCCGAGCATTTCGCAGCTCGCCCGGGCGACCGGCCTCGATCGCAGCACGCTCGGCCGCAATCTGCGCGTCCTCTCCCGCGCCGGCCATGTGCGGCTCGGCGCCGGCCGGGACGAGCGCACCCGGATCGTCGAGATCACACCCGGGGGTGCCGCCGCCGTCGCTGCCGCCCGGCCGCATTGGGAGCGAGCGCAGGCGGCGATCGCGGCATGGGTCGGCGACGCCGAGATCGAGGTCTTCGAGCGCACGTTGCGGCGCCTCCAGCGGCCGGTGCCGAGGGACACCGGCGCGTGACCCGTGGCGGCACCGGCGGCACGGTCACGGCGCTTCTCGTTTGCGGCGCCCTGATCGTCGCCCTGTCGCTCGGCATCCGGCACGCCTTCGGCCTCTTCCTGCAGCCGGTCTCGATGGCGAACGGCTGGGGCAGGGAGGTCTTCGGCGTCACCATGGCGGCGCAGAACCTCGTCTGGGGCCTCGCCCAGCCCTTCGCGGGCATGCTCGCCGACCGGGCAGGCGCCGGCCGGGTGATCGTCGCGGGCGCCGCGCTCTATGCGCTGGGCTTGGCGCTCATGGCGCAACCGCTCGGCGCACCCGCCTTCACCCTCGCGGCGGGCCTGCTCGTCGGCCTCGGCCTCGCCGGCACGACCTTCCCCATCGTCTTCGGCGCGGTCAGCCGGGCGCTGCCCGCGGAGCGGCGGAGCATGGCTTTCGGCATCACCATGGCCGTGGGCTCGGCCGGCCAGTTCGTGATGCTGCCGGCCGCGCTGGGCCTGCTCGAAGGGCTCGGCTGGGCCGCGGCCCTGCTGGCTCTCGCAGCCGTCGCCGCGCTCATGCTGCCTCTGGCCTGGATGCTCGGGGCCGACCGCGGCAATGCGGGGCATACGCGCGGCCCTTCCGCCGGGTCGGCGTTCCGGGCGGCCACGACGCATCGCGGCTTCTGGCTGCTGTCGCTCGGCTTCGGCGTCTGCGGCTTTCAGGTGGTGTTCATCGGCACCCATCTGCCGGCCTTCCTCGCCGATCGCGGCATCGACGCCGGCATCGCCACGACGGTTCTGGCCCTCATCGGCCTCGTCAACATCGCCGGCACATCCGCTGCCGGCTGGCTCGGCACCCGCTTCGCCAAGCCGGGCCTGCTCGTCTGGATCTATCTCGGGCGCGGCGCCGCCATGGCGCTCTTCGTGTATTTGCCCGTCACCGCCGGCTCCGCGATCCTCTTCGGCGTGCTCATGGGCCTCTTCTGGCTCTCGACCGTGCCGCTCACCAACGGTGTCGTCGTCACGATGTTCGGGGCGCGGAACATGTCGATGCTGGGCGGGATCGTCTTCCTCGGTCACCAGATCGGCGCCTTTCTCGGCGGCTGGCTGGGCGGTGTCGCCTTCGACCGGCTCGGCTCCTACGACGTGGCCTGGGCCGTGGCCATCGGCCTCAGCCTCGTGGCGGCCCTGCTCAACCTGCCCGTCCGCGAGCGGCCGGTGGCGACCGGGACGGTCGGAGCGGGGGCGTGACGGCGCGCACCGGCCGAACCGTCCGCCTGCTCCTCGGCCTCGCCGGCGCCGTCGTCCTGGCCTTCGCCTGGCGGGCCCACGACCGGGCGGCGCTCCTCTTGCTGCTCCAGAGCCTGCCCCTCTGCGGCTGAGGCCGGGCTCAGGCGGTCAGGGCGGGGCGCAGGGCCCGGATGGCGCGGGCGAGGTCGGGCTTGCCGAAGACCGCCGAGCCGGCGATGAGGACATCGGCGCCGGCGGCGATCACTCGGGGTGCGGTTTCGGCATTGATGCCGCCATCCACCTCGATGCGGATGCCGCGCCCGGCGGTGAGCGCCTTCACCCGGCGGATCTTCTCGAGCATGGCCGGGATGAAGGTCTGGCCGCCGAAGCCGGGGTTGACGGTCATGACGAGGACGAGGTCGAGCCGGTCGAGGACGTGCTCGATGGCGGCGGCCGGGGTCGCCGGGTTGAGCGCCACGCCGGCCTTCCGGCCGAGGCCCTTCACGAGCTGCAATGTGCGGTCGAGGTGGGTCGTGGCCTCGGCGTGGACGATGAGGTGATCGGCGCCGGCCTCGGCGAAGGCGGCGAGGAAGGGATCGGCGGGCTCGATCATCAAATGGCAGTCGAAGGGCTTTCCCGAGCACGGGCGGATCGCCCGGACCACGGTGGGGCCGAAGGTGATGTTGGGCACGTAGTGGCCGTCCATCACGTCGAGATGGATCCAGTCGGCCCCGGCCCTGTCGACGGCCGTCACCGCCTCGCCGAGCCTGGCGAAGTCGGCCGAGAGGATGGAGGGGGCGATCAGCACGTCCGGGGTCAAGATCGAAGTCTCCCTTTCGGGTCGAGGGGCCGGGATAGCCGGGTGCAGCCCGGTCATGGTTAGGCGTTTTTGATCTTGCCGGCGAGGGCGTTCCGGTTTCAGATGCGAGGGTGAAGGCGACCGGGATGGGCAGCCACGAGATGGGGGAGACGATCGTGCGGATGGTTCTGTTGACGGCAGCGGCACTTGTCGCCTCCGGCGCGGCCGGCGCGGCGGAGCCGACGCGGCTCGATGCCGTCCAGCTCGACGGCGTGACCGCCAGCTTCGCCGCCGCCCGCAGCGGTGCCGCCGCGGCGCGCGAGGGGCAGTCGCTCGAGGAGCGGTTCGACACGCTCGCGGCGGCCGCCGGTGCCAGCGAGACGGAGGCCGGGCCCGGCACCGTCACGTTCGACGGCAAGGGTGTCATGGTGGTGGGCGTCGACGGGGTGGCGGGCGACGGTGGTGGCGAGGCGGGCCTCGCCCCGGCACCGGCCGGCAGTGGCGGCAATGTGGTCTATCCCGGGCGAGGCGCCATCCAGATCACGGTGATCGACAGGCCGGGCGCGCTCGATGGCGGCCAGGGTGTGGCGATGCCCGCGCCCGCGCCCGTGCCCGTGCCCGTGACGATCACGGTGGGTGGTGGCACGGTGGGTGGTGGCACGGTGGGCGGTGGCGCCCTGGACGGCGGTGCGCTCCGCGCCATGCAGAGCCAGTTCCCGAGCCTGGGAGCCATGCCGGGCTTCGCGGCGCCGAGCTTCGCCAGCGGCGGCTGAGCGATCGGGCGTCGTCGTCGGTGCTGGCGTTTTCGCGCCGGGGCGGCTAGCCGTTCCCGAGAGAGAGGGGTGACGGCAGGGGCGGGTCTTGATCGGCGGCGGGTCGGGCACGGACTTGATGCAGACCCTGCTGCCGGCGGTGGGCGGGCGGCCCCTGCGGCGTTTGCCGCGCGGGCTCTACGCCTATGTGCTGGCCACCAGCCGACGGCAGCAGGTGCCGCTCTTCCTGCTGACGGTGGCCGTGTTTCCGCTGACGCTGGTCCCCATCGATCTGCAGCGGCGGCTGATCGATGATGCCATCGGCGGTCGCGACCGGCATCTGCTGCTGACGCTGGCCGGCCTCTATTTCGCCGCCGTGCTGCTGCAGGCGGCGCTCAAGCTCGTCCGCAACATCTACCAGGAGCGGGTGGCGCAGGGCATCACCCGGCGGCTGCGCCGGCGCATCCTCGAGGGCGACGAGGATCTGGAGGACGGCACGGTGCAGTCGATCCTGGCGGCCGAGGCGGAGAAGCTCGGCGGCTTCGTCGGCGAGGCGGTGGCGTTTCCGCTCCTGCAGGGCGGCATCGTGGTCAGCGTCGCCGCCTACATGATCGCGGTCGATGCCAGGGTCGCCGTGGTGGCGATCGGGCTCTTCCTGCCCTCGATCGTCGCCGTGATGGTGATGCAGCCCAGGCTGGACCGCCTCGCCGGGAAGAAGACCGGCGCCACCCGCGCGCTCGGCGAGGCGGCGCTCGGCGCGCGTGGCGGGGATGGAGCGGCCCGACGCGCCGACCGGCTGGTCGAGATCATCTACCGGCTCAGGATCCGCTTCGCCGTGGTCAAGTTCGCGCTCAAGGCCTTCAACAACCTGCTCGGCCATCTGGGGCCGCTCAGCATTCTCGCCATCGGCGGCTGGATGGTGCTCGAGGGGGCGACCACGGTCGGCACCATCGTCGCCTTCGCCTCGGGCTACCAGCGCATGACCGACCCGGCCCGCGAGCTGCTCAACTTCTACCGGCGCCTGTCGCTCATGCGCGTGCAGTACCGCATGGTGCGCGAGGCGGAGCGGGGGAGCTGAGGCGGCCGGCGGCGGCGGGCGCCGCCGCCCTTCTTATTGCCGGCGGGCTGTGGTTTGATGCGCCCGGCAATTCGAGGAGCGTCGACATGGTGTTGCGGGGCGAGGAGCGCAAGCGGGAGGCGATCGAGGCCGTGGTCGCCGAGATCGAGGCGAAGCTGGCCGGCGACGAGGCGGGGCAGGCGGCGCGCTTCGTCCGCCACTACTACCGCGACGTGGCGCCGGCCGACGTGCTGTCGCGCGAGGTGCACGACCTCTACGGCGCGGCGCTCGCCCATCTGCGCGAGGCCGGTCAGCGGCGGGCCGGGACCGCCACGGTCAGGGTCTACAATCCGGATATCGCCCGCCACGGCTGGCAGTCGAGCCACACGGTGGTGGAGATCGTCAACGACGACATGCCCTTTCTGGTCGACAGCGTGGCCATGGAGCTGAGCCGGCACGGGCTCGGCATGCATCTCGTGATCCACCCGATCTTCGCGGTGCGACGCGACGCCGAGGGGCGGCTCTCGTGGATCGGCGAGCGCGAGGAGGGTGGGCAGGAGTCCCGCTTCGAGAGCTTCATGCACATCGAGATCGACCGCCAGAGCGATCAGGACCTCCTCCACACCCTCGAGCGCGATCTCGCGCGGATCATCGAGGACGTCCGCAAGACCGTCGAGGACTGGCGGGCGATGCGCGAGCGGATGGGCGAGGTGCTCGCCGATCTGGAGCCGGCGGCGCGGCACATGCCGGCCGAGGACCTGGCCGAGATCAAGGCGTTCCTGAGCTGGCTCGTGGACGACCACTTCACCTTTCTCGGCTACTCGGCCTGCGCGCTCGAGGGGCAGGGGGAGGATCTCGTCCTGCGCCGGCTCCAGGGCAGCGGCCTCGGCATCATGCGCGGGCACGACGACGGCGCGCCGTCGCAGAGCTTCATGGAGATGCCGCTCGCCGCACGCCTGCGGGCGACCGATCCGAGGCCGGCCATCGCCATCACCAAGGCCAGCACGAGGAGCACCGTGCACCGCGCCACCTATCTCGACTTCATCGGCGTCAAGCGCTACGCCGCCGACGGCCGGGTGGTCGGCGAGCACCGCATTCTCGGGCTCTTCACCTCGGTCGCCTACAACCGCAGCCCGCGCTTCATCCCGCTGCTTCGCCGCAAGTTCGACGCCATCGTCGAGCGCGCCGGCCACGGCCGCACCGGCCATACCGGCAAGGCGCTGGTCCACATCCTCGAATCCTACCCGCGCGACGAGTTCTTCCAGGCCGACGAGGACACGCTCTTCGAGATCACGACGCAGATCCTCTATCTGCAGGACCGGCAGCAGATCCGTCTCTTCATCCGCAAGGACGCTTTCGAGCGCTTCGTCTCCTGCCTCCTCTACATCCCGCGCGAGCGCTACAACACGATGCTGCGCCAGAAGCTGCAGAGCCTTTTGATCGAGGCCTGCAACGGCAGCGACAGCGAGTTCCAGGCGCAGATCTCGGAGGCCGTCCTCGCCCGCATCATGGTGATCGTGCGCACCCCCGACGGCGTGCCCGAGGACCTCGATGTCGACGAGCTGGAGCGGCAGATCCAGGAGCTGTCGCAGAGCTGGACCGACCATCTGCTCGCCGCCCTGATCGAGGCGGAGGGCGAGGAGGAGGGCAACCGGCTCTACCGCGCCTTCGCCCACGCCTTCCCGGTGAGCTACCAGGAGCGCAGCGCCGCGCGCGCGGCGGTGCCGGACATTCTCACCATGGACCGGCTCGAGGAGGCGACCGGCGACCATCTGGGCATGACCCTCTACCGGCGCCTCGAGGATCGCCCGACGACGGTGCGCTTCAAGCTGGTCCGCCGCGACCATCTCCTGCACCTCTCCGAGGCGCTGCCGATCCTCGAGAACATGGGGCTTCGGGTGCTGCACGAGCAGCCGCATCCGGTGCGCAACGCCAAGGGCACGTTCTTCTCGATCCACGATTTCGACATGCAGCCGATGAGCGGCGCCATCGTCGACGTGGATGCCTCCCGGACGGCGTTCCAGGAGGCGTTCGAGCGCATCTGGTCGGGTGCCGTGGAGAACGACGGCTTCAACCGGCTGATCCTCGCCGCCGGCCTCGATGCCGCCGCCGTGGTCGTGCTCCGCGCCTATTGCAAGTACATGCAGCAGCTCGGCTCGCCCTTCAGCCAGAGCTACATCGAGAACACGCTGACGACCAATCCGGGCCTCGCCGCCGATCTCGTGGCGCTGTTCGACGCGCGCTTCGATCCGGATTTCAAGGGCGACCGGGCGGCGCTGACGATGGAGATCGAGGAGCGCATCAAGGCGGGGCTCGAGCAGGTGGCGATCCTCGACGAGGACCGCATCCTCCGCCGCTATCTCGGCCTGATCCACGCCACCACCCGCACCAACGCCTTCCAGCGGACGGCGGCCGGCGAGACCAAGCCCTATCTCTCGCTCAAGTTCGATCCCCAGGATGTGCCGGAGATGCCGAAGCCCCGGCCGGCTTTCGAGATCTTCGTCTACGGCCCGGCCGTCGAGGGCGTGCATCTGCGCGGCGGCAAGGTGGCGCGCGGCGGCCTGCGCTGGTCCGACCGGCGCGAGGATTTCCGCACCGAGGTCCTGGGCCTCATGAAGGCGCAGATGGTCAAGAACGGCGTCATCGTCCCGGTGGGTGCCAAGGGCGGCTTCTACGTCAAGCGGCCGCCGGAGACGACCGAGCGGCAGGCGATCGTCGACGAGGCGATCCGCTGCTACCGCCTCTTCCTCTCGGGCCTGCTCGACATCACCGACAACCGGGTCGAGGGCAGCGTGGTGCCGCCCGACCGGGTGGTCCGCTACGACGACGACGACCCCTATCTCGTGGTCGCCGCCGACAAGGGCACGGCGAGCTTCTCCGACTACGCCAACGCCGTCAGCCGCGAGTACGGCTTCTGGCTCGACGACGCCTTCGCCTCGGGCGGCTCCGCCGGCTACGACCACAAGGGCATGGGCATCACCGCGAGAGGGGCCTGGGAATCGGCCAAGCGCCATTTCCGCGAGATGGGCCTCGACCCCGCAATCGATCCCTTCACCGCGATCGGCATCGGCGACATGTCGGGCGACGTCTTCGGCAACGGCATGCTCCTGTCGCGTCAGCTCCGTCTCCTCGCGGCCTTCGACCACCGCCACATCTTCCTCGATCCGGACCCCGACCCCGAGCGCTCCTTCGCCGAGCGCCAGCGCCTGTTCGCGCTGCCGCGCTCGTCCTGGGACGACTACGACCGCACGGTCCTGAGCGCCGGCGGCGCCGTCGTCTCGCGCCGCGCGAAATCGGTCACCGTGTCGAAGGAGGTTCGGGCGGCGCTCGGCCTCGAGCGCGACACCTTCACGCCGACCGAGCTCATCAGCGCCATCCTCAGGGCACCCGTCGACCTCTGGTGGAACGGCGGCATCGGGACTTACGTGAAGGCCAGCTTCGAGACGCATCACGACGCCCAGGACCGGGCGAATGACGGGCTGCGCATCGACGCGCGCGAGCTGCGCTGCCGGGTCCTGGTCGAGGGCGGCAATCTCGGCCTGACCCAGAGGAGCCGCATCGAGGCGGCGGAGAGCGGGGTCCGGCTGAACACCGACTTCATCGACAATTCCGCCGGCGTCGACTGCTCCGATCACGAGGTCAACATCAAGATCCTCCTGGGCGGGGTGGTGGCCGCCGGCGACATGACGATGAAGCAGCGCGACACGTTGCTGGCCGAGATGACCGACGAGGTGGGAGCGCTCTGCCTGCGCGACAACACGCTGCAGAACCTGGCGCTCAGCCTGGTCGAGGCGCGGGCCGCCGAGCTCGTCGAGCCGCAGGCCCGGCTGATGCGCAAGCTCGAGGCCGCGGGCCGGCTGGACCGGGCGATCGAGTTCCTGCCCGACGACGCGGCGCTCGAGGAGCGGCGGCGGGCGGGGCGCGGCCTGACGCGGCCCGAGGCCGCTGTGCTCCTGGCCTATGCCAAGATGACGCTCTATGCCGACCTGCTCGCCACCGAGTTGCCGGACCGGCCCTATTTCGCCGGCGACCTCGCCAAGTACTTCCCGCGGCCGCTCAGGCGCCGCTTCGCCGACGCCATCGCCGGGCATCGCCTGCGGCGCGAGATCGTCGCCACCTGGCTCGCCAACAGCCTCGTCAATCGCGGCCTCGACGTGTTCTGCAACGAGCTCGAGGACGAGACCGGCGCCGGCCTCAGGGACATCTGCCTCGGCTACGTGATCACCCGCGACGCCTTCGCGCTGCTGCCGCTCTGGACCGCGGTCGAGGCGCTGCCGCGCGAGGTGCCGGCCGATCGGCAGCTCGCCATGCTGCGCGAGGCGCGCGAGACCCTGGTCAGGGGCACCCGCTGGTTTCTCGCCCACACGCCGCGACCGATGCGGATCGGCAACACCGTCGCCGCATTCGCGCCGGCGATCGCAGTTTTGGCCGGGAGCCTCGAGGCGACGCTTGCGCCGGCCCAGGCGGGCGAGCTCGCCGCGATCGCGGCGGGCCATGTCGAGGCCGGGGTGGCGCCGGAGCTCGCGCGCGACGTGGCGTCCCTGCCTTATCTGCTCGCCGCCTGCGACATCGTGACGGTGACCCGCGAGCTCGCCGGTGCCGACGCCGGTGCGGATGCCCAAACCGGCGATTCGCCCGACGACGCGACGGTCACCGGCGATGCCGTGCCCGATCCCCTGCCCGTCGCGCGCCTGTATTTCGCGCTCGACGAGGGGCTCAGCCTGTCCCGCCTGCGCCAGCGCCTGCGGGAGGCGCCCATCCGCAGCCGCTGGGACCGGATGGCGCTGAGCGGGCTCGAGGACGAGCTTTCGATGACGCTGCGGGAGCTGACGCTCGGCGCCTGGCATTCGGGCCTGCGGGCCGGCTCGGCCGAGGAGGCCGCCGCGCGGATCGAGGACTGGCTCGCCCAGACGCTCGAGGGCCTCGGCCGCTACCGCGAGCTTCTGGCCGAGATCGAGACGATCGAGAATCCGGATCTCGCCATGCTGGCCGTGGTGGTCAACAGTGCCGGCAAGCTCTTGCGGAACGTGGTGCTTGCCGCCGCCTGACAGTTTGCCTACCTAGGCGATCAAGTCGTGGCTCACGACCGCTGATCGGGCATGAAAGGAACCGCCGGCGTGCGCTGAAGGTTGCTCTCGAGCACGGCAGGACAATGGCTCCCGTGGAGCACGGGACGAAGGAAACGCAATGCCGCAGTCGAACTCCATCACCGAGAACGAGGTCTTTTTTCGGCACTGGCTGCGCTCGCCGAAGTCGATGGGCTCGATCATTCCCTCGTCGAAGGCGCTGGCGCGGGCCCTGGCCGGGGAGGTCGCGTGGCAGCCGGGCGATCACGTGATCGAGCTCGGCGGCGGCACGGGCGCCATCACCCAAGGTCTTCTCGAGCGCGGCATTCCGCCCGAGAACCTCGTGGTGATCGAGCTCGAGACCAATCTCTTCCAGTATCTCGCCGGCCGCTATCCCGAGGTGAACGTGATCCAGGGCGACGCGACCCGGCTAGGCGAGATCACGGCACGGCTCGACATCCAGCGGGTCTCGACCGTGATCTCGGGCCTGCCCATGGTCGGCATGCCGCCGGCCTTCAAGAGGGCGATCGTCGATCAGGCCTTCAAGGTGATGCCGGCAGGTCATTTCATGCTCCAGTACACCTACTCGCCGGTGCCGCCGGTGTCGGTGGCGGAGCTCGGCATCGAGGCCGAGCTTGCCCGCTACGTCCTCTGGAACGTGCCGCCCGCGGCCATCTGGCGCTACCGTCGCCACGGTCGCTAGCCGCCGCCGTCCGGTCGCGCGAGTTTCAAATTGTCGCGCGATACGGATTGCGGTTCCTCGCCCGTTGCGTCAAAATTGACGCGGTTGGATGACGGTGGGTGGGGCGCGGCGACCGGCAGGCCGTCCGGCGCGGGGCGGAGGCTAGGGATCCATCATGGTCGATCGCGGGCACTTCGGCTTTCCGCCGGTGCAGCGCGCGCCGCGCCTTGCGGCGGACGAGCCGTTCGGCCGGCTTCTGGAAGGACTGTTCGTCCTGGTCGAGCGGCTCGGCTGGCTGCGGGCGACCTTGCTTTGCAGTGCCGCGATCACGTTGGCGACCTCGGCCGTGGCGGCCCTCATGCAGCTCCTGCTCTTTCGGCAGCAGGCGCTCGGCTTGCTCGATCTTCTGGTGGTGGCGGTGGTCGTCGCGCTGCTCGCCGGGCCGGGGCTCGCCGTGGCGTTGGGCCTGATCGAGCATCTCGGCCGCGCGCGGGCGCGGCTTCTGGTCGAGATCGATCGGCGTCTGATCGCGGAGCAGCAATTGCGGCGGCTCGCCACCACGGACGAGCTCACCGGGCTCAGCAACCGGCGCCATTTCGTCGAGCGTGCCAGGGACGCCATCGCCGTCGCCCAGCGCTATGACCAGTGGGTGACGCTGGCGGCCATCGATGTCGACCGCTTCAAGGAGCTCAACGACCGCTTCGGTCACGCCGCCGGCGATCGGGCGCTGGTGGTTCTGGCCTCGATGCTGCGCGCCAATCTCCGGGCGACCGATCTCGCGGCACGTTTCGGCGGCGACGAGTTCGTGCTGCTCATGCCGCTCACCGATCCGAAGGCGGGTCGGGTGGCGGCCGAGCGCATTCGCCGCGCGGTGCGCCGGGATTGCGGCACGCCGTCCTTCGAGGTCAGTGTCGGCATCGCCTCGGCGAGGGGTCCGGTGGTGGCGCTCGAGTCGCTGATGGCGCGCGCCGATCAGGCGCTCTACGGCGCCAAGCGCGCGGGTCGCAACCGGACGGCCATCGCCCAGGGGCTCGATGCGTTGCCGATTCCGACCGTGAGCGAGGGGCCGGCCCCGGCGGCGCTGACGCTCAAGGGCTGAGCGGCCCGCGCTCACTTGACGGTCCGCCACTTTACCTGCGACATGGACGCATTGGGTCGCGGAGGCGATGGCGCCCGCCGCGTCGGGCGATATCGAAGGCAACGAGAAGCGCGCGGGACGGGGACGATTCCGGGAAGCGGGCGCGCCGGGGTGGTAACGGGGCATGCGGACGTCATTGGCGCAGCACTATATCGGCCTGCTCCGGGAGAACTGGCGCGATCGGCTGGGTCCGGCGGCGTTCGGCGCGGACGGGCGGCTGACCGACTGGCGCCAGGGGCTGCTGCCCTGCCTGCGCGGGCTGCGGACCGCCGAGGCGATGCGGCTCTTCGATCCCGACCGGCTGCGCCACCCGGAATCCGCGGCGGCCATGGCGCTCAACAGCTTTCTGGTCTGGCGCGACCGGCCGGCCGATCTCTGGCTCGGCGACAGGGGCTCGTTCACCGATCTGCGTTTCGCCGCCCGCTGCCCGACCGGCGTGCGCGGCACGCCGCCCTATCTCGACCTGATCGCGGTCGACGGCGAGAGGCTGGTCACGGTGACGGCGCGCGGGCCCGACTATCTGGCGCGCAAGCCCTCGCGTCTGGCGCGGGCTTACGCGGAGATCTCGCTGCCCGAGGCGATGCGAGGCTGGCAGGCGCTCTTGCGGGACCTGCTGGACGAGCCCGGCCGGTATCGGCATGTCGATGCGCCGGCGCTGGTCAAGAACGCCATCGGCGTCTTTCGCACCTTTCCGGGTCACGAGGCGACGCTCCATTACCTCTTCTGGGAGCCGGAACCGGCGGATGCCCTGGATTTCCGCCGGCACCGCTCGGAGATCGCCGCCATCCTGGAGCAGGTGGGGGGTGCGGCGGTCGATCTCCGGGCGCTCAGCTTCGCCGAGCTCTGGCGCGGCTGGGAGAGGCGCATCGAGGCGCCATGGCTGCGGGCGATGGTCGCAGAGTTGCGTGAGCGCTATGCCGTGGCCACGTCCCCCGTCCCTGCTCTATGACAGCGGCGGGCGGTCGCGGGCCGAAGGCTGCGGCGGCCATGGTGGATGCGGTGGAGCGGACGGGGGACGGGCCGTCATGGCGGAGAACGGGCGCACCTATTTCGACCGGCAGGAGGTGCGCGAGCCGGGCGAGCGTGAACGGTCGATCTTCCATGCGCTGCCGGGCCTGATCCGCCACGCGATCGACAACGCGCCCTTCTTTCGCGAGCGGCTGGCCGGGGTCGAGCCCGATGCGGTGACCACCCGCTCGGCGCTGGCCCGTCTGCCGGTGGTCAGGCGGGAGGCGCTCGGCCAATGCCAGCGGGCCCGCCCGCCTTTCGGCGGCCTCGCCGCCACCGCCACCGGGCGCCTCGCCCATATCTACGCGACCTCGGCGGCGCGGCCCGGGCCGACCTATCATCCCGAGGGCGGCCGCTCCGACTACTGGCGCTTCGCCCGCGCCATGTACGCCGCTGGCTTCAGCCGCGGCGATCTGGTGCTCAACTGCTTCTCCTACCATCTCCGGCCCGCCGGCTTCATGGCCGATTTCGGCGCCCGGGCCCTTGGCTGCCCGGTGATTCCGGCGGGGCCCGACGACCCGGACCGGCAGGTGCGGGCGGTGGCCGAGCTCGCGCCCGTCGCCTTCGCCGGCCGGCCCTCGGTGCTCAGGACCCTGCTGGAGCGGGCCGGCCGGCAGGGGATCGGCACGTCCTCGCTGAGAAAGGCGCTGCTCTCGGGCGAGCCGACCGGCGAGGACGAGCGCATCGCCCTCGAGCGGGATCACGGCATCTCGGCCTTCCAGTGCTACGCCACCGCCGATCTCGGGCTCGTCGCCTATGAGAGCCCGGCGCGCGGCGGGCTCATCGTCGACGAATCGATCATCGTCGAGATCGTCAGGCCCGGCACCGGCGAGCCCGTGCCGCCGGGCAAGACCGGCGAGGTGGTGGTCACCGCCTTCAACCCCGACTACCCGCTGATCCGCTTCGCCACGGGCGATCTCGCCGCCGTGCTGCCGGGCGAGAGCGGCTGCGGGCGGACCAACATGCGGCTCAAGGGCCCGCTCGGCCGGGTGGCGGAGGCCCTGGGCCCAAAGGCGGGACCGGGCGCGGACGGGCGTGCCGGCGGCTGACGCCGCAGCCCTGCTCGAGGCCGTCGATCTCGCCTGCCGGCGCGGCGGCCGGCTGCTCCTCGAATCGGTCGCCTGGCGCCTCGGTCCCGGCGAGGCGCTGCTGCTCAGGGGTGCCAATGGCAGCGGCAAGTCGAGCCTGCTCCGGCTGCTCGCCGGCTTCATGGCGCCGGCCGGCGGCAGGCTGCTGCACGAAGGCCGCGACGCCTTCGCCGACCCCGCCCGCTATCGCCTGGCGCTGCACCATCTGGGCTACCAGGACGGGCTGAAGCCGGCGCTGACGGTCATGGAGAACCTCGAGGCGGTCGCCAGCCTCCTGGGCGCCGGCACGGAGAGGCTGGAAGCCGCCCTCGACGCCTTCGCGCTCCGGGATCTCGGGCGCACGCCCGCCCGCTTTCTCTCGACGGGGCAGCGGCGGCGCGCCGCGCTGGCGCGGCTCGTCGCGGTGGAGCGGCCGATCTGGCTGCTCGACGAGCCGGAGACGGGGCTCGACCGGCAGAGCCGGGAGGCGCTTCTGGCGCTGATCGGGCGGCACCGGGCGCGGGGCGGGATCGTTCTCGTGGCGAGCCATGGCGGCTTGCGGCTGCAGGCACCGCTCGTCCTGGACCTCGACGGTCCCGGTCCATGCTGAGTTCCTTTCTGGCCCTGGCGCGGCGCGATCTCCGCCTCGCCTGGCGCTCGCCGGCGGAGACCCTGCTCGGCGTCCTCTTCTTCCTCGTGGCCCTCGCGCTCTTTCCTCTGGGCGTCGGCGCCTCGCCGGACATTTTGGCCCGGATCGGCGCCGGAGTGATCTTCGTGCTGGCGCTGCTCGCCGTGCTCTTGACGCTCGACCGGCTCTTCCAGCACGACCACGAGGACGGCTCGCTCGATCTTCTGCTGCTGGCGCCGCTGCCGCTCGAGCTCGCGGTCATCGCCAAATGCGCGGTGCACTGGCTGACGAGCGGGCTTCTCCTGGTTCTGGCCTCGCCGATCCTGGCCCTGCTCATGAGCCTGCCGCGGGGCGCCTTCTGGGCGCTGCCGCTGGCGCTTCTCCTCGGCACCCCGACCCTGACCCTGATCGGCGCCATCGGGGCGGCCCTCCTCCTCGGCAGCCGGCGCGGCAGCGTGCTCACCGCCCTTCTCGTCCTGCCGCTCTACATACCCGTCCTGATCTTCGGTGTCGCCGCGGTCGACGGCGTGGTCATGGGCCTCGGCGCGCGCGCCCCCTTTCTGATCCTCGCCGCCATCCTGCTCGCCGCCCTGGCCCTCGCCCCTTTCGCGGTGGCCGCGGCCCTCCGGCTCGCCTCGGAGTAGGGGGCCGGGCCCCGGCGGCCGGGCATAAGGTAGCGGCGGCCTTGAAAAACAACGGTCCGCAGGCGAGACTGGATCTTCATGGCCCAAGGGACGGGCGAGCAACGCAAAGTGCGCGGAGCACGATCCCGCGCCTTCTCAAGAGGAAATTGAAATGCATCTCGAACGATTTAGAAGAACGCGCATGGTCATTCTCAATCAAAATGCGATGGCCTACCAAGCCGTGCGCGCGATGACGGACAACCACATCGGTGCTGTGCTGGTGAGCAGGCCGCGCGGACTTGCGGGGATCCTCACCGACCGCGACCTCGCCCTGGCGGTGCTGGGCGGCGAGCTCGATCCGCGGACGACGCCGCTCGTCGAGGTCATGTCCGAGGACGTGGTGACCTGCGACATCGGTTCCGATCTCGAGGAGGTGGTGCGTCTGATGCGGGAGCACGGCGTTCGCCGCATCCCTCTGATGGAAGGTGACCGGCCGGTCGGGCTCGTGACGTTCGACGATCTGGTGATCGACGGCTCCGTCGGTCTCGAGGCGCTGCGCAGCATCGTCGAGGCCCAGCTCGAGGTCGAGGCCCCCCACAAGCCCGCCGGCATGCTTCATCCGCAGGCGCTCGCCACCTCGCAGGGTCGCGCCCGTGCCCTGATGCGGGCCAAGTCCCGTGCCGAATCCACCTATAACCGCATGGTGGCTGCCGTGGCCGAGGCGAGCGGGCTGCATCGCGACCCCGCCGAGCGCGCGCTCCTGCTCGCGCTTTGCATGTTGTGCCGCCGTCTCTCGCCCGAGGAAGCCCAGCATCTCGTCGCGCAGCTTCCGTCGCTGCTTCAGCCGCAGCTCGACGGCTGCCTGGACGGACCGGACCGGGCGGTGACGACCGCGGCGATCGGGGACAAGCTCGCGAGGTCGCTCGGCCTCGATGGCAAGGCCGCCGGCCCGGCCTTGCGGGCGGTCATGAAGGTGATCGCCGCCAGCGTCTCGCCCGGCCAGATCGCCGAGGTCCGGGGCCAATTGCCCGGCGAGATGAAGGATCTGCTGCCTCTTGCCGCATGACCGCGCCAAGTCTGCGAGCGCAAACGTAAAGGATATCGATCATGGACGCACTCGAGGAGGACTACGCTTCGGTGCTGCTGGCGGACCACGAGCCGCCCTGCCTCTCGCTCTACCAGCCGACCCATCGGCATCATCCGGAGAACCAGCAGAACCCGATCCGCTTCCACAATCTCGTCAAGGAGCTCGAGGCCTCGCTGCAGCAGAAGTACTCGTTCCGCGAGACCGACCCGCTTCTCGCACCCTTCTTCGCGCTGGCGAACGACCCGGACTTCTGGCGGCGGACGCTGGACGGGCTCGCGGTGCTGGCGACGGCGGACATCTTCAAGGTCTACCGGCTGCAGCGGCCGGTTCCGGAGCTCGCCGTCGCTGCCGAGAGCTTCCACACCAAGCCTTTGATCCGCATCCTGCAGTCGGCCGACCGCTTCCAGATTCTCGGGCTCGACCGGCACGGCGTGCGGCTGTTCGAGGGCAATCGGGACGTGGTCGACGAGATCGCGCCGGCGCCCGGCGTGCCGCGCACGCTGGACGACGCGCTCGGGCGGGAGGACGAGGGGCCGCCCGAGCGCCGCAACCGCGTCAACAGTGCCGAGGCACCGGGCGCGACGACGCGGCATGGGACGGGCGTGCGGCGAAAGATCGCCGCCAATGAGCGGGAGCGCTTCTTCCGCGCGGTCGATCGCGCCGTGCTCGAGCATCACTCGCGGCCCGGGGACATGCCGCTGCTCCTCGCAGCACTGCCGGAGCATCACCATGCCTTCCGTGCCATCAGCGACAATCCGTTCCTGCTGCCGGAGGCGATCGACGTCCACCCCGACGACCTCTCGCCCGAGGCGTTGCGGGAGCGCGCTTGGCGGCTCGTCCAGCCCTACTACCTCGAACGCCTGGGCGGGTTGATCGAGCGCTTCGGGGCGGCGCGGGCCGCGGGCCGGGCGGCCGGCGACGTGGCCGAGATCGCCATGGCGGCGGCGGGCGGACGGGTGGACACCCTCCTGATCGAGGCGGAGCGCGTGGTCCCGGGCACCGGCGATACAGGAAACGGCAGGGTGACCTTCGGCGAGCTCGACCATCCCGACACGGACGATCTGCTCGACGATCTCGGCGAGCGGACGCTGCGCACGGGCGGCGACGTGGTGATCGTTCCGGCCGCGCGGATGCCGACCGCAACCGGACTGGCGGCGATCTATCGCTACTGACCGGGCGGGCGCGTGCGGACCATTCCCATTTGGTTGACGGGCTCCTAAGTTCCGCTCCATGCACGCGCTCGCCAATCCGCTTCGCTTTCAGAAGCTCACCGACGCCATCCTGCCCTGGGTGGCGTGGCCGGCCGTGGTGCTGGCGCCGGTGGCGTTTTTCTGGGCGCTCTTCATGGCACCAGCGGACTACCAGCAGGGGGATGCCTACCGCATCATCTTCGTCCACGTGCCGGCTGCCTGGATGGCGAGCTTCGCCTATGTGGCGATGGCGGCGGCGAGCTTCGTGGCCCTCGTCTGGCGGCACCCCATGGCCGAGGTCACGGCCCGGGCGATCGCTCCGATCGGTGCCGTCTTCACCGCCATCGCCCTCGTCACCGGCTCGCTCTGGGGCGAGCCGATGTGGGGGACGTGGTGGGTCTGGGACGCGCGGCTGACCTCGGTTCTGATCCTCTTCTTCCTCTATCTCGGCTACATGGCGCTGCACGACGCCTTCGAGGACCCGGCACGGGGGGCGAGGGCCGCCTCGATCCTGGCGCTGGTCGGCGCCGTCAACCTGCCGATCATCCGCTTCTCGGTCGACTGGTGGAGCACGCTGCACCAGCCGGCGACCATATTGCGCGCCGGCGGGCCGGCCATGGACAGCTCCATGCTCTACCCGCTTTTGCTCATGATCGTGGTGGCGAAGCTCTATCTCGTGGCGGTCACGATCCTGCGCATCCGCCTGCAGCTCACCGAGCGGCGGATCGCCAATCTGAGGCTCGCGGCCGAGGCCCGGAGCTGAGCCTCCGCCGCGTCAATCGAGGTCGGGATCGCCCGTGATGCGGCCGATCACGGCGGAGAGCCGCTGCCACGAATCGCCATCCTCCGCGTCGCCCGCGGTGGCGGCGGCGAGGTCCACGAGGGCCCCGAGCGCGTCGAAGGGCTCGTCGAAGACATCCATGTCGAACTCGGGCCCGGGATCGAGGGAGGACGGACGTGCCGGCACCTTGGTCTCCTCCAGCCGGTCGCGCACCAGGGTTCCGGATTGTCGTCGCAAGTCCTTGCTCCTCGCTTTCGGGGTCGATCACAGGACGAGATTGCGCGCTCGCGGTTACCTCGGGGTTAACGTGAATGCGACAGCTTTCGCCGGTGCCCTTGCTTTCGCCTTGGGGACCGCCTACGTCCTTAAGCGACTCAACGGGGAGTCCCATGACGCGGGACTGAGAGCGCGGGGCCACTCGCGAAACCCGTCGAACCTGATCCGGATGATGCCGGCGTAGGGATTGAGCGGCCGTTCGAACCGTTTCCACCCTCGCGCCGGCAGGAGCCCGGGCTCAACGGCGAGGGGGGACGGTGGATCTTCCAGACGACAACGAGGCGCTGGCCCGGCACGCGGCGGACGTGCTGGAGCGTCTGCGGGCCGAGCGCCCGCGCGTGCATTGCCTGACGAACTTCGTGGCGATGCCGCTCACGGCCAACCTGCTGCTCGCCCTGGGTGCGGTGCCCTCCATGACCATGGACGCGGCCGAGATGCGCGCCTTCGTCGAGACGAGCGGCGCCCTTCTCGTCAATCTCGGCATGCTCGATCCCTGGCGGCGGGCGGCCATCCCGGTGGCGGTCGATGCGGCGGCCGGCCTCGGCCGGCCCTGGGTCCTCGATCCGGTCAAGGTCGACCGGGCACCGGGGCGGCAGGGGTTCGCCCGGGACCTGCTCGAGCGCGAGCCGGCCGTGCTCCGCTGCAACGCGGCGGAGGCGGCCATGCTCGAGCCCGGACCCTCGACCGTCGTCGCCGTCACCGGCTCTGCCGATCAGGTGCGCCAGGGCGAGCGGCGCATCAGGCTCGGCGGCGGCACGGCCCTCATGGACAGGGTCACCGCCATGGGCTGCGCCGCCTCGGCCGTGGTCGCGGCCTCTCTCGCGGTCGAGCCGGATCCCTTCCTCGCGACCCTTTCGGGCCTGCTCGTCATGAAGGTGGCGGGTGATCTGGCGGCCGGCATGGCGGGCGGTCCCGGCACCTTCCAGCCGCTCTTTCTCGATGCCGTCCACGGCCTCGACCCCAAGACCCTGCAGAACCGGGCGCAGCTCACATGAACGTGCCGATCGACATCCGCCGTGCCCTCGCGCTTTATGCCGTGCTCGATCCGGCACGCTGCCGGGGGCGCGATCCGCTCGAGCTCGCCGGCCTCGCCGCCAAGGGCGGGGTCGGGCTCGTGCAGCTCCGTGACAAGACGGCCGGGACGCGTGACCTCGTGGCCATGGCCCGCGGTCTCATGGCGGTGCTCGAGCCCTTTCAGGTGCCGCTCGTCGTCAACGACCGGGTCGACGTGGCGCTGGCCTCGGGTGCCGCCGGCGTGCATCTCGGGCTCGACGACATGGATCCTGTGGACGCCCGACGGCTCGTCGGCCCCGATGTCGTTCTCGGCATCACCGTGCATCGCGAGGCGGAGGCCCGGGCGGTGCCGGCGGGTGTCGCCGACTATGCCGGGCTCGGGCCCGTCTTCGCCACATCCAGCAAGGATCCGGGCGATCCGCCCTTGGGACCCGAGGGCTTGGGTCGGCTCATCGGCGAGGTCCGGGCGCACCATGCCCGTCTTCCGGTCTGCGGCATCGCCGGCATCGATCACACGAACGCGGCCTCGGTGATCGCCTCCGGCGCCGATGGCGTGGCGGTGATCTCCGACATTTTCATGGCCGACGATGTCGAGGCGGCGGCGGCGCGGCTTCGGCGAATCGTCGATGCCGGCCTTGGGGAGCGTCAGCCATGACCTTCACGGCACTCACCATCGCCGGCTCCGACAGCGGCGGCGGCGCCGGCATCCAGGCCGACCTCAAGACCTTCTCGGCGCTCGGCGTCTATGGCGCCTCGGCGATCACGGCACTCACCGCGCAGAACACGCAGGCCGTGACCGGCATTCTCGAGGTCGATCCCGCCTTCGTCGCGGCGCAGATCGACGCCGTCTTCGACGACATCCGCATCGATGCCGTGAAGATCGGCATGCTCGGCCGGGCCGAGGTCGTCGCCACCGTCGCCGAGCGGCTCCGCCACTGGCGGCCGCGCTGGATCGTGCTCGATCCGGTGATGGTGGCGAAGGGCGGCGACCGGCTGCTCGCCGAGACGGCCGTCGAGGCGCTTCGGGAGGAGCTTCTGCCGATGGTCTCGCTGGTGACGCCGAACCTGCCGGAGGCGGGCGATCTTCTGGGCGAGCCTCCGGTGACCGAGCGGCGCGCCATGCCGGCCGTGGCGGCCAGGCTGCAGCATCTGGGTCCGCCCAACGTGCTGCTCAAGGGGGGGCATCTCGAGGGGCCGGAGAGCCCGGACATCCTCCTGCACGGCGGCGAGGTGCTCTGGCAGCGGGGCGAGCGGGTGGCGACCAGGAACACCCACGGGACCGGCTGCACGCTGGCCGCCGCCATCACCGCCTTTCTCGCCCGCGGGCGGCCGCTGCCGGAGGCGGTGGCGAGCGCGAAGCGCTACCTCACGGGCGCCATACGGGCGGCGGACGCGCTCGGCATCGGCCATGGCCACGGGCCGGTGCATCATTTCTTCGAGCTGTGGCCGGAGGAAGGAACGAGGTCATGAGGACGACACGGCGCTCGGCGCTTCTGGCTGGCGCCGCCACGATCGCGGCCCCGGCCATCGCCCGCGGCGAGAGCCCGCGGCAATGGCGCATGGTGACCTCGTGGCCGCGCGATCTTCCGGGGCCCGGCATGACGGCCGCACGGCTGGCCGGCCGCATCCGGGCCCTGAGCGGCGGTGCGATCGAGGTCGAGGTCTTCGGCGCCGGCGAGATCGTGCCGGCCTTCGAGGTGCTGGACGCCGTGGGCGAGGGGGTGGCCGAGCTCGGCCACACGGCCGCCGTCTTCTGGGCCGGCAAGATGCCGGTGGCTCAGCTCTTCCTCGCCGTGCCGTTCGGCCTGACGCCCATCGAGCACATGGCCTGGATCGAGCATGGCGGCGGGCAGGCGCTCTGGGACGAGCTCTACGCGCCGTTCGGCGCGAAGCCCTTCATGGCCGGCAACACCGGCATGTCGATGGGCGGCTGGTTCCGCAAGGAGCTGCATTCGGTGGCGGATCTGAAGGGTCTGCGCTTTCGCATGCCCGGCCTCGGCGGTGCCCTCTACAAGCCCCTGGGCATCGTCCAGGTGTCGCTGCCGCCGGGCGAGGCTTTGCCGGCTTTGCAGAGCGGGGCGGTGGACGCGGCCGAGTTCGCCGGTCCCTTCAGCGATCTCGCTCTCGGCTTCTATCAGGCCGCTCCCTATTATTACGGCCCGGGCCTGCACGAGCCGAACGGCACGGGCGAATGCATCGTCAACCGCAAGCTCCACGAGAGCCTGCCGGCAAGTCTGCAGGCGGTGATCGCCGAGGCCTGCCGGGCGGAGAACGCCTTCGCGCTGGCCGAGGCCGAGCAGATGAACGCCACCGCCCTGCGCGCGCTCGTGGACGAGCACGGCGTGCAGCTTCGCACCTTCCCGGACGATATCGTGGAGGCGCTGCGCCGTCAGGCGCCGGCGGTGCTGGAGCCGTTCCGGGCGGCGGGCGGGCTCGATGCGCGCATCCACGATTCCTACGTGGCGACCATGGAGCTGCTGCGGCCCTGGTCCAGGACCTCGATGGCGGGCTTCCTCAACGCCCGGGCCTACGGCTGAGCCATGGCGGTCGGCACGCTTTCGGGCCGAAGGGCGCGCCCGGCGCCGGCCCGGCGGCCGCTCGCCGGTGCACCTTTTCGGCCGCTGGTCACGCTCCTCGGCTTTCTCCTTCTCTGGCAGGGGGTCGTCCTCGCGACGGGCGTGCCGCCCTTCATCCTGCCGCCGCCCCTGGCGGTGGCCGAGACGCTGGTCGAGAGCTTCTGGCTGATCATGGGCCATGCCCGGATCACCGGGCTCGAGATCCTTCTGGGCTTTCTGCTGGGCGGGCTTCTGGGCGCATCGTCGGGCCTTCTGCTCGCCACCTTCGCCGCGGCGCGGCGCTGGCTCCTGCCGGTCTTCGTCGTGAGCCAGGCGCTGCCGGTCTTCGCGCTCGCACCGCTGCTCGTGCTCTGGCTCGGCTACGGCATGGCGTCGAAGATCGCCATGGCGGTGCTCATCATCTATTTCCCGATCGCCGCCGCCTTCCATGACGGGCTCAGGCGCACCGATCCGGCGATGCTCGATCTCGTCCGCCTGCTCGGCGCCTCGCGGCTCGACACCGTTCGCCTGATCCGCCTGCCGGCGGCCTTGCCGGCGCTGGTCTCGGGGCTGCGGGTGGCGGCCTCGGTGGCGCCCATCGGTGCCGTGGTCGGCGAGTGGGTGGGCTCGGCGGGCGGGCTCGGCTTTCTCATGCTGCACGCCAACGCCCGGATGCAGATCGACCTGATGTTCGCTTCCCTCATCGTCCTCGCCGCCATGGCGCTCGGCCTCTACCTCGTCGTCGACCGGCTGGGGCGCCGGCTGACGCCGTGGCAGGCCGAGACCACGTCCGACATTTGATCTGGAGCTTCTGCAAGATGCCGCGTCTCCTCGTCCTCGCCACGGCCTTCCTTTTGGCTTTCGCCGCACCGGCCGGTGCCGCCGACCGGCTCACCGTGCTGCTCGACTGGTTCGTCAATCCGGACCACGCGCCGCTCGTCATCGCGCGCGAGAAGGGTTTTTTCGCCGACCACGATCTCGAGGTCGAGCTGGTCGCCCCCGCCGATCCCAACGACCCGCCGAAGCTGGTGGCGGCCGGCAAGGCCGACATCGCGGTGACCTACCAGCCGCAGCTTCACCTGCAGGTGGCCCAGGGCCTGCCGCTCCGGCGCATCGGCACGGCGATCGCCACGCCCTTGAACAGCCTCGTCGTGCTCGCCGACGGGCCGGTGCTCGGCATCTCGGATCTGGAGGGGCGGAAGGTCGGGTATTCGGTCGGCGGCTTCGAGGACGCGCTGCTCGGCCAGATGCTGGAGACGCACGGTCTCGGGCTCGACAATGTCGAGCTGGTCAACGTCAATTTCTCGCTCTCGCCGTCGCTGGTCGCGGGGCAGGTGGATGCGGTGATCGGTGCCTTCCGCAATTTCGAGCTGAACCAGCTCGACCTGCTCGGCCATCCGGGTCGCGCCTTCTATCCCGAGGAGGAGGGGGTGCCGGCCTATGACGAGCTGATCTATGTGGCGCAGGCGGAGAAGCTGGACGACCCGAGGCTGAAGCGCTTCATCGAGGCGGTCGAGGCCGCGACGCACTGGGTCGTCAACCATCCGGACGAGGCCTGGAAGGTGTTTGCCGCCACCGATCCGACGCTCGACGACGAGCTGAACAAGCGGGCCTGGGCCGACACGGTGCCGCGCCTCGCCCTGAGCCCCGCCGCCCTGGATCACCGCCGCTACGCCCGCTTCGCCGATTTTCTCGCGGCCCAGGGCCTGATCGCCGAGGTGCTGCCGGTCAGCGCCTATGCGGTGGACCTGTTCGACGAGGAATAGCCGTTATCGCCGCAGCGAGGCGCGAGCTCCCCGCCCGAGGGCGGTCCGCGTGCGGGCGGTTGCGGCGCCCGGCCGTGCAGCGGCAGTCTGCAGGCGAGCAGGAACAGGAGCCCTTCGCCGGCGAGGCTGACGACCCGCAGCAGAACGATGGCGAGCACGAGGCTGTCGCGCTCCAGAAAGGGCGCGCCGAGCAGGAGCATCGTCGCCTCGCGCACACCGATGCCGCCGGGCGCTCCCGGCACGACGAGACCAGCGCACCAGCCGAGCAGGGTGACGGCGATCAGGCCGAGGAGCAGGGACGGCTCCGCCGTGCCGGCGAGCCAGGAGTAGACGAGCCAGCCGAGGATGCCGCTGCCGACGAAGAAGGCCACGTAGCAGAGGATCGAGCGCGCGAAGGCATGCAGGTCGACGATGCGCAGCAGCGCCAGCAGGCGGCGCAGGCGATCCGGCAGCCGCGCCATGGGCAGGCGGCCGAGCAGGGCCACGAGCAGCACCGCCGCCGAGCCGGCGATTGCCGCGACCAGCCACGGCGAGCCGGAGCCGGGCGCCGATCGCTCTGCGACGAGGAAGGCGGCGAGGCCGATGGCGCAGGACAGCAGCACCTGCAGCGCCAGCTCGAGGACCGAGGCGGCCGCCGTGCTGGCCTGGGGCCAAGCGAAGCGGCGCGCCAGCACCTGCCGGCCGGCGAAGTGCAGCACGTTGCCCGGCAGGTACTTGGCGAGATTGGCCCGCCCCCAGACGGCGATGCCTTCCTGGGCCGTCGCCGCCCGGTGGCCCGTGGCGCGGACCAGCTCGCTGAAGCCGATGCCGACCAGGGCCAGCAACGCTGCATAGAGGAGCGTGGTGGCCAGGATGACGGCCGCCAGCTCGGCGCGCGGCAGCTCCCCGAGCCGTCCGAGCTCGCTCGCGGCGAGGGTGCGGATGAACCAGGCGACGCAGACGAGTGTGGCGGCCGTGCCGACCGCAGTCGCCACTGTGCCCTTGCGCACGGACATAAGGATTTTCTTCCGACCGAGACGTCGCCACGTGGATCGCGGCGCCGCAGATCTCCAGGATCATCCAAAGCCGCGAGGCGACGCCGAGTCAAGCGCTGGGCGGAAGATATAGTTCCCGAGACTTCCGAAAAATCTTGCGCGACGAAGGGAATATTTTACATTCATCTATGGGTGAACGGACGGTTTCACTCTGCGGATCGCTCGTGCACCGGGCGGCCGGCGACCCACGTGGCGCGGATGGCGCGGTCGTCGCCCATGATCATGAGGGCGAAGAGGATGGCCTCGAGGTCGTCGTCCTTGATGGCTTCGAGGCGGTGGGCGATGGCCGGGGTCGGGGCCAGATCGAGGATGGCGAGGTCGGCCATGGAGCCCGGTTCGAGCGTGCCGATCTCGTGGGCGAGGCCGAGGGCTCGCGCGTTGCCCCGCGTCATCATGTGGAAGGCGTCGAGGGCCGGCCAGCTCTGGTGCTGGAGCTGCAGCACCTTGTAGCCCTCGGCCGCGGTCTGCAGCATCGAATAGGAGGTGCCGCCGCCGACGTCGGTGGCGAGCGCCACGCGCACGGGATCGATTCGGCCTTCGAGGCGGGCGAGGTCGAGGAGGCCCGAGCCGATGAAGAGGTTGGAGGTCGGGCAGAAGCAGGCGACGGAGCCGGTCGCGGCGAGCCTTGCGATCTCGGCCTCGGCCAGATGGAGGCAGTGGCCGAGGAGGGTGCGGGGGCCCAGAAGCCCGAAGCGGTCGTAGACGTCGGTGTAGCTCGCCGCATCGGGGAAGCGCTCCGCCACGGCTCTGATCTCGGCGTGGTTCTCGGCGAGATGGGTCTGCAGCCAGCAGTCCGGATGCTCACGGAGGAGGGCACCCGCCGCCTCGAGCTGCGCCGGGCTCGAGGTCAGGGCGAAGCGCGGGGTGATGGCGTAGCCGAGCCGTCCCCGCCCGTGCCAGCGCTGGATCAGCGCCTTGCTCTCGTCGTAGCCGGACTGTGCCGTGTCGCGAAGACCCTGGGGTCCGTCGTCCATCAGGACCTTGCCGGTGATCAGCCGCATGCTGCGGGCCAAGGCCTCGGCGCAGATGGCGTCCACGGAGGCGGGGTGGACGGTCGGGTAGACGACGGCCGAGGTGGTGCCGTTGCGCCAGAGCTCGTCCAGGAAGAAGCGGGCGTGGCGGGCGCAGTGCTCGGGATCGGCGAAGCGGCGCTCGGCCGGGAAGGTGTAGCGGTTCAGCCAGTCGAGGAGCTGGGTGCCGTAGGAGCCGATGACCCGGGTCTGCGGGTAGTGGATATGGGTGTCGATGAAGCCGGGCAGGATCAGGGCGTTGGGGTAATCCGTGATCTCGAGGCCGGGCTCGGCGAGCTCGGCGGCGGGCCCGACCGCCAGGATGCGCTCGCCCTCGATGACGAGGAGGCCGTCCTCGATGTCGACGAGCGCCGCCTTTCCGGTGCGGGCCGGATCCTCCCGAAACCAGACGAGGCGGCCCCGGACCGCGCGGGCTCTCATGGCACCTCGGCCCCGGCATCGACCCAGCGGGCGAGCTCGCGGCGCTCCTCGGGCTCCATGCCGGTGAGGTTGCCGGGTGGCATGGCGTGGGTCAGCCAGGCCTGGGCGCGGATCTGCCGGGCATGGACGCGGATGTCGCGGGGTGTCTCGAGCACGACACCCTTGGGCGCATGGGCGAGGCCGGGCCAGAAGGGCTCGCGCGCGTGGCACATGGAGCAGCGGCCGAGGACGACGTTCTCGACGGTCGCGAAGCTGGGCGGCGGCTCCGCCGCGGCCGCGGGATCGGGCGGGGTCGCGGGGAAGCTCGCGACCCATATGGCGAGAAGCCCGCCCAGGACCGCCACCGCCCAGGGCCACCAGGGCGGGCTCTTGCCGGTGTGCATGATGTTGAAGTAGTGGCGGATGCTGGCGCCGATCACCAGGACCAGCGCCAGGATCAGCCAGTTCAGCGGGCTCGCGAAGGTCTCCGGATAGTGGTTGCTGATCATGATGAAGAGGACGGGCAGCGTCAGGTAGTTGTTGTGCACCGAGCGCTGCTTGGCCTGGGCGCCGAGCGCCGGGTCGGGCGTCTTGTGGGCGAGGAGCGCCGCCACGACCTTCCTCTGGTTCGGGATGATGATCATGGCGACGTTGGCGACCATGATCGTGCCGATCAGGGCACCGACGTGGAGGAAGGCGGCGCGGCCGGTGACCACCTGATCGAGGGCGAGGCAGACGAGCGGGAAGGCGATGAGGCCGATGAAGGCGAGCACACGCTGGTCCCGGCCGAGCGGCGACTTGCACAAGGCGTCATAGGCGATCCAGCCGAGGACGAGGACGGCGATGCCGATCGCCGCCGCCGTCCAGGGGCCGAGATCGGCCTTGGTGGGGTCGATCATGTAGAGCTCGGCACCCAGATAGTAGACCACGACGAGGAGGGCGAGGCCGCTCAGAAGGGTGGTGTAGGCCTCCCATTTGAACCAGGTGAGCTCCTCGGGCATCTCGGGCGGGGCGATGCTGTACTTCCACATGCGGTAGAAGCCGCCTCCATGCACCTGCCAGGTCTCGCCGGAAACGCCCATCGGCAGGCTCGTCGCCTTCTTCAGGCTGGCGTCGAGCGCCATGAAGTAGAACGAGCTGCCGATCCAGGCGATGCCGGCTATGAAGTGGAGCCAACGGAGGGCGAGATTGGTCCAGTCGAGGAGGACGGGGGTCAGATCCATGGGCGATCGATCCAGGGGAGCGGCGCAGGCCGGCATGGTGGCGGGCCGGGCTCCCGCCGGCAAGGGGGTGGCGGCGGCAGACGGCCTGCTCCTCGACCGCCTGCTCTATCGGGACGGGCTGATCCTGGTCGTCGACAAGCCGGCCGGGCTGCCCGTCCATGCGGGGCCCAAGGGCGGCCCCAATCTCGAGGACCATCTGGAGCCGCTGCGCTTCGGCCTGCCGGGCCTGCCGCATCTGGCGCATCGCCTCGATCGCGACACCTCGGGCTGCCTCGTGCTGGGCCGGCACAGGAAGGCCCTTCGCCGGCTCGGCCGGCTCTTCGAGGAGGGGCGGGTCGAGAAGGTCTACTGGGCGGTGGTGCGGGGCATGCCGGAGCCCCTGGAGGGGCGGATCGATCTGGCGCTGGAGAAGCGCTCGACCGCGGCGCGCGGCTGGTGGATGCAGGTCGCGCGCGAGGGCGGGCGGGAGGCGGTCACCGATTACCGGGTGCTGGCGAGCGATGCCGGCCGCTCGCTCGTCGAGTGCCGGCCGCGCACCGGGCGCACGCACCAGCTTCGCGTGCATCTGGCGGCGATCGGCCATCCGATCCTGGGCGATCCCGTCTATGGCGAGGCGGGCGGCTCGCTCATGCTGCACGCGCGCTCGATCGCCCTGCCGCTCTATGCGGGCCGGCCGCCCATCGTCGTGACGGCACCCCCGCCGCCGGCCTTCGTCGCGGTGGCCGGCGATCTCCTGCCGGAGGATGCGGAAGCGCCCGGCGCTGCCGGTCCCGCCGGGCTTGCGGAGATGGTCTGATGGGCGAGCCCGTCATCGGCAAGCGGCAGAAATACGCCGATCCGGTCACCGCCGAGGCGGCGGTCCCTGTCATGGCAGCAAAAGTATGACGGCGACGCCAGCAGACCTCGCGGCGCTGATCCCCGATGGCGCCACGCTGGCGCTGGCGCCGGATTATTCGGGCTGCTCGCTCGCGACGGTTCGGGAGCTGATCCGCCGGGGGGCGCGGGAGCTTCGGCTCATCGGTTTGCCGCAGCTCGGGCTGCAGGCGGAGCTCCTGATCGCCGCCGGCTGCGTCGCCCATGTCGAGACCGCCGCCATCTCCCTGGGCGAGCTGGGCCGGGCCCCGGCGTTCGACCGGGCGTGGCGGGCGGGGGAGGTGACCGTCACCGAGAGCACCTGTCCCGCCATCCATGCCGGGCTGACCGCCGCCGAGAAGGGGGTCTCGCACCTGCCGCTCGCCGGTGTCATCGGCTCCGATCTCGTGGGCCTCCGCCCCGACTGGCGGCTCGGCCCCGACCCCTTCACCGGCGAGCCGCTCCTGCTGGTGCCGGCGATCCGCCCGGACTTCCTGCTCTTTCATGCCGCCCTTGCCGATCCGGCGGGCAATGTCTGGATCGGGGTCAGGCGCGAGCTGATGCTGGCGGCGCATGCGGCGCGGCGTACCCTGGTCACGGTCGAGGAGGTGGCGGAGCGGGATCTGCTCGCCGATGACGTCTGGGCGGCGGGCACCATCCCGGCGCTCTATGTCGAGCGCGTCGTCCAGGCGCCGTCGGGTGCGGCACCGGTCGGCCTGCGCGGCCGCTACGATTGGGACCGGGCGTGGATCGGGGCCTATGCCGAGGCGGCGCGCGATACCGCCACCTGCCGCGCCTTTCTCGATGGCTGGCTCGGCGATGGCTGAGCCGGAACGCCTTTTGCTGATGATCGGGATCATCGCCCGCCTGCTCCGCGGGCTTCGCCACGTGGCGGTGGGGGCGAGCTCGCCCGTGCCGGCGGCAGCCTCCCTCCTGGCGCGCGAGGAGGCGGAAGGGCGCCTCACGGTCTCGATCCTCGGCTCGGCGCACGCCAATCCCTTCACCGATGGCGGGCGCGAGCTCTTCGATTGCGCGGCGCAGGGCCGGCTCGACGCGTTCTTCCTCTCCGGTGCAGAGATCGATGCGACCGGCGCCGTGAACCTGCTCGGCCTCGGCCGGCCCGACCGGCTCGAGCGCCGATTCCTCGGCAATTTCGGCGCCCCCTATCTGGCGGCGCTGGTGCCGGAGGTCATCCTCTTTCGCACCGATCACGGGCCCAAGACCCTGGTCGAGAAGGTGGATTTCGTCACCGCGCCCGGCCGCGAGGGACGCTGGCTCGTGACCGACCGGGCGCTTTTCCGGTGCCGTGGCGGCCGCTTCGTCCTGGTGAGCCGGCATCCGGGCGAGACCCTGGCCGGCCTGCGGGCCGCAACCGGATTCGCCTTCGAGCTGGAGGCCGGGGCCGGCACGACGCCGCCGCTCGACGAGGCGGCGGTCGCCTTGCTGCGGGAGCGGGTGGCGTCGGCGCTGCGCCAGGTCTATCCCGCGTTCGCGCAGAGGCTCGAGGCCATAGGGCAGTCGTAGAGCTCCGCCGCGCATGGACGAGACATGGAGCGGGACGAGCAGGGTTTAAACCGGCCGTGCATTTATATTTGGTTAATTTGACCATTCCTTTGCTACAACTTTTGACCGACTTCTTATGATTTCTTGCTCGTGAAACGTTCTTCTGGGAAACTCGTCCACATTCGCCGGATGGATCGCGACCGGCCGGATGGCTTTCCCTGGATTGGAGATCTTCATGCGACGCCTTCGCCTCATGCTGCTCGCCTCATGCCTCGCCGCCGCTGCCGTGTCGGCCGAGGCCGGGGAAGTTCGTCTCGGCGATGCCGAGCTCGATGCCGTGACCGCCGGCATCATGGTGCCGAGGAGCCCGCTTTTGGCCCAGATGCCGGGCATTCTCGCCGCCAACAACATCGGCTGGATGCTGTTGGTCGTGCAGCCTTTGGCCGAGGCCAGCCAGAACGGCGGCCCGCTCCGCAGCCTCTTCGGCTATCGGCTGCCCTTCGCCCTGCCGCTCGGCGGCGGCGTCCGCTAGGCACGACGCCGGGCGGGTCAGGCGCCCGGCTTCATGCCGCCCAGGAACTCGGCGAGATTGGCGGGGAAGGGAAACACGATGGTGTTGCTGCGGTCGTTGGCGATCTCGTGCAGGGTCGAGAGGTAGCGGAGCTGCATGGCCTCGGGCACCTGGTTCAGGATGCGGCCGGCATCGACCAGCCGCTCGGCCGCCTGGTACTCGCCCTCGGCATTGATGACCTTGGCGCGGCGGATGCGCTCGGCCTCGGCCTGCTTGGCGATGGCGCGCACCATGCTCTCGTCGATGTCGACATGCTTGAGCTCGACGTTCGAGACCTTGATGCCCCAGGCATCGGTCTGGTTGTCGAGGATGCGCTGGATGTCGTTGTTGAGCCGCTCGCGCTCGGCCAGCATCTCGTCGAGCTCGTGCTGGCCCAGGACCGAGCGGAGCGTGGTCTGGGCGAGCTGGCTGGTCGCCGAGTCGAAGTCCTCGACCTGGATCACCGCCTTGTCGGCGTCGAGCACGCGGTAGTAGAGGACGGCGTTGACCTTGACCGAGACGTTGTCGCGGCTGATCACGTCCTGCGACGGCACGTCGAGCACGCGGGTCCGCAGGTCCACCCGGACCGCGGTCTGCAGGCCCGGGATGACGAGGATCAGCCCCGGCCCCTTCACCTTCCAGAACCGGCCGAGCAGGAAGACCACGGCGCGCTCGTACTCGCGCAGGATCCGGAGCGAGACGAGGACGATGACGAGCGGGACGAGGAGCAGCAGGAAGAGCGGTTCGTAGACCATGGCCGGGCTCAGCCTCTTGCCGGTTGGGGGGAGGGCGGTCGCGGCGCCACGACGAGGACGAGCCCTTCGCGCGCGCTGACCTCGACGATCGTGTCGCGGGTGAGCCCGGCCGGGCCGCGGGCGGCCCAGATCTCGCCGTCGAGTCGGACCCGGCCCTGGCCGTCGCTCCAGTCGACGACCGTGCCCCTGGCGCCGAGCACGGCCTCGGCGCCGGCCACCACGGGTCGCGCGCGGCTGCGAAGGGCGAGGCCCAGGGTCACGACGAAGAGGCCGCTCGCCAGGGTCGCCACGCTGCCGATCAGCCATGGCGAGATGCCGAAGCCGGGCACGTCCGTGTCGACCAGGAGAATGGCGCCGGCGACAAAGGCGGCGACGCCGGCGAGCCCGAGCACGCCGAAGCTCGGCACGAAGGCCTCGGCCGTGACCAGCATGAGGCCGAGCAGCAGCAGGGCGAGCCCGGCATAGGAGACGGGCAGGATCTGCAGGGCGTAGAGGCCCAGCAGGAGGCAGATGACGCCGACGAGGCCGGGGCCGACGAGACCGGGCGAGAAGAGCTCGAAGACGATGCCGTAGACGCCGATCAGCATCAGGATCGCCGCCACGTTCGGGTCGGTGATGATGGCGAGAAACTCGTAGCGCCAGTCGCGCTCGACCTCGACGATGACGGGATCGGCGGCGTCGATCAGGGCCGGGCCGTCCTGGAGCTCGACCATGCGCCCGTCGATCTTCTGCAAAAGCTCGGCCCGGTCCCTGGCGATCAGGTCGATCACGCCCTTGTCGAGCGCCTCCTCGGCGGTCAGGCTTTTGGCCTCGCGCACCGCGGCCTCGGCGAAGGCGGAATCGCGGCCCCGAAGCGTTGCGAGCGAGCGCAGGAAGGCGGCGGCATCCTCGGTCGCCTTCCTGGCGTGCGCCGATTCCTCGTCCTCGGCACCGCCGCCGATCCGGACCGGGGTCGCGGCGCCGAGATTGGTGCCGGGCGCCATGGCGGCGATGTGGGTGGCGTAGAGGATGAAGGTGCCGGCGCTCGCCGCCCGGGCCCCCGGCGGGGCGACGTAGCCGACGACCGGCAGGGGGGCCTCGAGGATGGCCTTGACCATGGTCCGCATCGCGGTCTCGAGGCCGCCCGGCGTGTCGATCTCGAGGAGCACGAGGTCGGCGCCGTCGGCCGTTGCGTCGCCGATGGCGCGGACGAGGAGATCGCTGGTGGCGGGACCGATCGGTCCCTGGACCGGCACGACGTGCACGCTGGCGGTGCGGGCGGGTGCCGCCAGGGCCGCGAGCAGGGCGAGGAGGGAAAGAAGGACCCGAAGCCGCTTCATCGATCGACCATCGGCGAGGGGCGGGACGCGGTCAAGCGGCAGCCCTGGAAGCGGGAACGGGGAGGCCCGTCAGCCGGCGAAGAAGGCCTCGAGCTTTTCGGTCGTCGCCTCGGGCGCTTCCTCGGGAAGGAAGTGGCCGCAATCGAGGCTCTCGCCGCTGACCTCTCCGGCCGCCTTGGCGCGCCAGGTGGCGAGCACGTCGAAATGCTTCTCCATGAGGCCGTGGCGGCCCCAGAGGGCGAAAAGCGGACATTGGATGCGCGCCTCCTCGTCGGCTTTGTCGTGCTCGAGGTCGATGGTGGCGGCGGCGCGGTAGTCCTCGCAGGTGCCGTGGACGGTCGAGGGATTGGCGAAGCAGCGCTCGTACTCGGCCATGGCCTCGGGATGGACGAAATCGCTGCTCCTGCCCGCCGACCAGCCGGCCAGCTTCTGGTGCAGGAAGTAGATGGGGTCGGCGCCGATCAGCCGCTCGGGGAAGTCGGCCTGGCGGCTGAGGAAGAACCAGTGGTAGTAGCCCTCGGCGATCTCCTTGTTGGTGGCGTCGAAGATGGTGCGGGTCGGCACGATGTCGAGCACGGCCGCCCGGATGACGACGTCCGGGTGGTCGAGGCACATGCGATGGGCGACCCGGCCGCCCCGGTCGTGGCCGGCCACCATGAAGCGCGGAAAGCCCAGCATGCGCATGGCCTCGACCTGGTCGGCCGCCATCGTGCGCTTGCTCATGGCGCGGTGGGTGGCGTCGCCGACCGGCTTGCCGCTGTCGCCGTAGCCGCGCAGATCGGCGCAGACGACGGTGAAGCGCTCGGCCAGCACGGGCGCCACGCGGTGCCACATGGCGTGGGTCTGCGGGTAGCCGTGCAGGAGCAGGAGCGGCGGCCCGTCGCCCTTGGTGCGGGCGAAGATCTCGGTTTCGGCCGTGCTCAGCCGATGACCCTGAAAGCCCTGGAAAAGCGCCATTCTCCGTCCTCCGGCCCGAAGCCTGCTTGCCTGGCCCGTTTCTAGCACACGCGAAGGTCGATGGCGCGGCCGATGCCTTCGACGGCCCGCGCCGGCCGCAGCTCCCATGCGAGGCGTGGGCGGAAGCCCTGGCCCTTGGCGACATCGAAGGTCTTGGCCATGACGACCCCGGCCGATCGCTCGAGCTTGGCGTGTTTCTCCAGCTTGGCGGCGAGGTTCACGGGCTCGCCGAGCACGGTGTATTCGAGCCTCTGGGCGTCGCCGACCGTGCCGAGCATGACCGTGCCGGTGGTGACGGCGGCGGCGACGCCGGGGGCGGCGAGACCGCGGGCGGTCCGCTCGCCATTCCAGCGCCGGCCGGTCTCGAGCACCGCCTCGATGGCGGCGAGCGCCTCGGCGGCGGCGGTCCGGCTCGGCCGGACCGCGCCGAAGCTGGCGAGGATGCCGTCGCCCATGAACTTGTCGATGCTGCCGCCGGCGGCGCGCACCGCCCGCGACATGAGCGCCTGGTACTCGCCGAGGAGCTGCATGACCTCGGTGGGGGCGAGGCGCTCGCCCAGGGCGGTGAAGCCGCGAAGGTCGATGAACATGATGGCGGAATCGCGAAGCTCGGCGCGGCCGGCCACGAGCTCGCCCTCGCTCGCCGTGATCCGTCCGGCGATCTCGGGCGCGAAGAAGCGCTTGAGGTCGGAGGCCGCCTGGCCCTCGAGGGCGGCGCGCACGAGGAGCTTGCGCGCCCGGTGGAGGGCGAGGGCGAGGATCGCCGTCACCATGAGGATGGAGACGATCTTGTCGATCTCGGCGCCGATCAGGATGCTGTAGCTCATCATGTACTCGGCGAAGTTGCGGGTGATCAGCGGCGTGCCGCCGGCGAGGACGGCGTAGGCGAGGAGGACGAGCCAGCCGAGGGCGGCGCTGGCGCCGGCGAGGATGACGAAGGCCGGCTCGAAGCGGAGCGTGCGGAGTGCGATCAGGATGAAGACGTACATGAGCGTCGGCGCCTTGAGGTAGAGGGCCGGCGGCGCCTGGTACTGCAGGTGGAAGCTCCAGATGGTCAGCATAAGGAGGGCGATGTCGACGACCACCGAGACGGCGAGGATCGGCCGCGTCAGGCGCCTCTTCAGGGCGAGGCTCAGGCGCCAGAAGGTGAAGAGGGCGTAGAGCGCGAGTGCGATGGGGACCGGCTCGAACGGCACGTTGGGCGGGAAGGCCTTGGGCGTCAGGCTGTAGAGGGCGGCGAAGAGGACGATGGCGCCGAGCTGGATCAGGGTGACGAGGACCTCGCTTCCCGCCTGCTCGCGGGCGATGGCCTCGACGACGCGCGCCGGCATGGCGGCGGGCAAGGGCGGGCCGAGGAGAATGCGGTTGGCACGCCCGAGGATGCCGCCGCCGGGTGGATGCTCGATGATGGCGGACATGCGCGGTCTCCGGTCCATGGCGCTTTTTTTGTACGCCCGACCGTCCCGCCGACCAACCGCCGGCCCGCTCGCGCCGCTTCACGTCATGCTGAGGTCGGAACGGGTGAAGAGGCGGTGAAGGCGGCCCATGCGGGCGGGCATTGCTGCAATGCAAAAAGTCGCGTGGTGGTCGGGCTGCCCTGCCCTTATATTCCAGTTCGTTGAGAGCAGCGCGTGGATGACGCGTTGCAGCATGCCGTTGAAGGACCTGTATCATGACCAACCAGATGACCCTGCCCGTCGGCGGCGTCGCGGGTGCCTGGCGCGGTGACAATCGCGACACCTCGCGCTTCGGTCACCTGCTGGCAGCCGTTCGTCGCCACCTCGCCACCCGCCGCATCTATCGGCGGACTTACGAGGAGCTTTCGATGCTGAACGATCGCGAGCTCGACGATATCGGCGTTGCCCGATGCGACATCCAGCGGATCGCACGCGAGACCGCCCGGCATGCCGTGAACCGGCAGGCCTGAGGTGCCGGCGCCGGCGATGCCTTCGGGTGTCGCCGGCGCCTTTTACCTGATACTGACGGCTTCCGTCGCATGCGGGAGGACGGGGCATGGATCTCGAGACCTTCCAGGAGGAGGCGCACGCGCTCGTCGACTGGATGGCCGACTACCTGCGGACCGTCGAGGGGCTGCCGGTGCGAAGCCGGGCCATGCCCGGCAGCACGGCTTCCGCGCTGCCGGCGAGCGCGCCGGACGAGGCCGAGCCGTTCGATGCGATCCTCGCGGATTTCGAACGGCTGGTCATGCCCGGCATGACGCATTGGCAGCATCCCCGCTTCTTCGCCTATTTCCCCGCCAATTCCAGCCCGCCCTCGGTCCTGGCCGAGATGCTGACGGCGACCCTGGGTGCCCAGTGCATGCTCTGGCAGACCTCGCCCGCGGCCTCCGAGATGGAGGGCCGGGTGCTGGACTGGCTGCGGCAGATGCTGGGGCTGGATGCCGGTCTTGCCGGGGTGATCCAGGATTCGGCCTCCTCGGCGACGCTCTGCGCGATCCTCGCCGCCCGCGAGCGGGCGACCGGCTGGCGGGCGAACGAGGCGGGCCTCGCCACCTGCCGGAGGCTTGCGGTCTACGCTTCGGAGGAGGCGCATTCCTCGGTCGAGAAGGCCGTCCGGATCGCCGGGCTCGGTCGCGAGGCCCTGCGCGCGGTGCCCACCGACGAGCGCTTCGCCATGCGCGCGGATGCGCTGGAGCGGCTGATCGAGGCCGATCTCGAAGCCGGCATCAGGCCCGCTTCGGTGGTGGCGACGCTGGGGACGACCGGGGTCGGTGGCATCGATCCCTTGCGCCCCATCGGCCGGATCTGCCGCGCGCACGACATCCATCTGCATGTCGACGCGGCCTGGGCGGGGAGTGCCCTGCTCCTTCCCGAGACGCGCTGGATGATCGACGGCATCGAGGCGGTCGACAGCTTCGTCGTCAACCCGCACAAGTGGCTCCGCACCAATTTCGACTGCTCGGCGCATTACGTGCGGCGGCCGGAGGAGCTGGTGCGCACGCTCGGCGTGATGCCGGCCTATCTCGCAGGGCCCGAGACCGGGCGGGTCACCGACTACCGGGACTGGGGCATTCCGCTCGGCCGGCGGTTTCGCGCGCTCAAGCTCTGGTTCGTGATCCGGACCTATGGTGTCTCGGGCCTGCGGGCGATGCTGCGCGACCACATCGCCTGGACGGCCGAGCTCGCCTCGTGGATCGAGCGGGAGGCGGATTTCGAGCTGGTCTCGCCGCCCGTCCTGGGCCTGCTCACGTTTCGTCACCGGCCCGAGCGGCTCGACGCGAGCGCGCTCGACGCGCTGAACCGGCGGTTGATCGAGCGGATCAACGACGACGGGCGTCTCTACCTCACCCCGACCACGGTGCGCGGACGCTTCGCCATCCGCTTCTCGATCGGCCAGTCCACGACGAAGCGGCGGCATGTCGAGGAGGCATGGGCAGTGATCCGGGAGCTGGCTCGCGAGCCGGCCGCCGCCGCATCCTTCAGACCGTCCTGAGCCCCGCCTGCTCGAGCCCGCCGAGCAGCTTCTGGACGAGATCGGGTCCGAGATTCCAGTAGCCCAGATAGTCGCTGGCGCGGCTGGCCGCGTCCGGCGCCAGCTCGAGGAGGGCGGCCACGGCCTCGGCGGCCGCCTCGGGCGGGCCGGTGCGGCCGAGGATGGCGGCGCGCAGGAGACGGGTCATGAGGAAATCCGGAAGGTCGATGCGGTCGAGCTCCCTTGTCGCCAGGGCGTAGTCGCCGCGGCGATAGGCGTCGAGGACGAAGGGGATGTGGTAGGAGGCGGGATGCGCCGGGTTGAGCTCGATCGCCCGGGCGCGCATGGCGAGGCCGCGCGCCCAGTCGCCGGAGTACGCGATCTTGCCGCCGAGATCGGCGAGGGCGTCGCTGTCGTTGGGGTTGAGCTCGAGGGCGCGCCGTGCGTGCTCGTGGAAGCCCTCGAGGTCGCCCCGGGTAAAGAGCACCGCGGCCAGCGCCCGCTGGGCGACCGCGTTCTCGGGCTCGATCTCGACCGCCTCGCGGGCCGCCCTCGATGCCGCCGCCAGCACCTCGTCGGCCGGGTCGTCGGTGTAGCCGTAGCGAAGCGCCTCGAGCCGGAGATAGGCGAGATAGGCCCAGGCATGGGCGTAGCCCGGCTCGGCCTCGAGGGCGCGCTCGAGGCAGTCCAGCGCGCGTTGGTAGTCTCGCGGCCGGTAGGTGGCGTAGTAGCGGTCGGCCTCGAGGATGCAGGCGTAGCTCTCGAGGTTGCGTGGCAGCCCGGCGGTGTCGGCGGCCTGGCCGAGCTGCCGGTTGACGAGGCCGTAGGGCTGGGCCACGGCGGTGACGATGGCGGCGGCGATGTCGTGCTCGAGGCCGAGGACCTCGCTGCCCTCCGGCGGGCCCCTGAAGGTCTGGGTCCAGAGGACGCCGGCATCCCTGGTCGAGATCAGGCTCGCGGTGATCACGAAGGCGTCGCCGCCGTGCCTGACGGTGCCGTCGACGATGTAGTCGAGGCCGGCCTCGGCGGCGGCCCTGATCGGATCGCCGCCGGCCTCGGCGAGGGCCGTCGCGCTGCGCCGGGCGAGCACGAAGAACTGCCGGAAGTGGGTCAGGTTGGCGGTGACGAGGGCGGTCAGGCCGTTCGCCACCGTGACCGTCGCCGGGTCGGCGTCGAGGGCCTCGAACGGCAGGACGGCGAGCGCCGGCATCTGGTGCAGCGGCGCCGGGGGCGCTGTGGGCTCGGTCGCTACCGGCTGCGGCGCGGGCTCGAGGACGACGAACGCCGTCGTGGCGCCGACGAGGAGTGCGAGGAGCGCCACGAGTGCCAGGCCCCAGGGGTGGCGCCAGTGGCGGGCATGGGTGCGCCGCGCCGGGGCGGCGAGTGCGGGTGCCGTTGCTTGCGGCTCGATCGGCGCCAGCGGCGAGGGCTCGAAGCGCGGCACGTAGCCGCCCTTGGGAATGGTGATGCGGACGGGATCGTCCCTGCCTTCGCCGGCATAGTAGGCGGCGAGCTTCTGCCGGAGGCGTCCGGCCTCGACGCGGACGAGGGATTCGGCCTGCGGATCGAAGTCGGCAGGGCGCTCGAACACGTCGACGCCGATGGCATAGGCGCGCAGATCGCGCTCCCGGCCGGCGAGCTTCGCCTCGACGATGTGCCGCAGGAAGTCCTGCAGGCGCGACGAGCCTCGAAGCTCGCCGCTCTCGAGCACCCGCCCGAGGGCGGCGCGTACGGCCTCGGCCGACAGCGCCTTCTCGCTCATTCCCCTTTCACCGACGGCCGGCCCCTTTCACCGACGGCCGGCAACGCGCGCGGCCCATGCCAGGAGACGACTGACCGTCAGTTCCCGTTACTCGCATGCCACCCGAGAAAGTATGCGCTCACTTCCGCTTCCGGAAAAGCGCGATCGAGAACGTGTCCAAGGAGATTTGATGGCGGGTGAGGGAGAGGAGAGAGGGGCCGCGGCTGCCGTGATCGGAGTCGATCGCCGCTGCCGGTGCGCCGGTGCCCCGCGGCTCGATGGGGCCGGGCACGATGGGGCGGGCTTCGACGCGGCCCGGATCCTCGGCATTCGCCGCGCCAACCGGCGGGTGCGAAGCCTGCTCGCCCGGCAGGTGGACCAGGCACGCGGGACGGAGGCGCGCGACGCGCGGGGCCGGCCGGTCGATCCGGTCGATCCGGATGCCCGAAGCTTCAGCATCGTCGGCGCCTTCCTCGCCTCGGCGCGGCCGTCGCCCTGGCAGTATTCGGCGTGGATGGGCCATGCGCACGGCGCCGCGGCCGAGATGCTGGGCGATCCCGACGCCGACATCTTCGCCTTCAACGACGCCGACGGGATCGATCTCGCGGCGTGCATGGCGCTGCTCGACGAGATCGATGCCAGGGTCACGCCGCTGGTCGAGGTCGGCGGGCGGTCGCCCGGCGGGGCGGACTGGTGAGCGCCGAGGCCATCACCGTCGCCAGGGCCTCGCCCTGCCCGACGGCGCCGCGGCCGAGTGCTCTCGAGCTCGCCGAGCTCGAGGGGGCCATCCTTCGCCTGAGGCAGGCGCTCGACCGCTGCGCCGGGCCCGAGCTATCGCTGACCGCACATTTCCTCAATCTGGCGCCGTCGACCACGGCGCGGCTTCGGCTCTGGATGATCGTCTGCACCGAGACCGGGGTCGAGCTCCTGGACGATCCCCTGGCCCATCTCCGCCCGGTCGACACGCTCGAGAGCGGGGTCGGCCGACGCTTTCTGGATCGGGTGGCCGAGCGCCTCGGGCTTGCGTGCCGACCCTGCTGAAGGGGCGTTCTCGGCGCTGCTCCCGGCCGGGATTTCGAACGGGCTACAAGTGTCGGCAACGATCGATCAGGGGCCTGGACGGTTCGCGGCGATGTCGGCGAGGGCGGCCTGGCGCAGCAGCATGCCGTCGACCGCGCCGGCGACCATGGTGTAGCCGGCGGCGAAGAGCTCGGGCGTGGCGCGCATGGCCGAGGGCACGGTGCCCAGGGGCTTGCCCGTGCGGCGAAGGCCGGCCTCGCAGCTTTCGACCAGCCGGCGCACCTCGGGGTGGTCGAGCTGGCCCAGGCGGCCGATCGAGCCCGCCATGTCGTTGACGCCGATGAAGGGCACGTCGATGCCGTCGACGGCGGCGATGGCCGCGGCCTGGTCCGCGGCTTTGGCACTCTCGAGCTGGCCCAGGACCAGAAGCGTGTCGTTCCAGTTGGCGAGATAGGCCGCGTCCTTCCCCCAGCGGGTGCAGCGCTGCGATGCCGCGGCGTAGCCGCGACTGCCGGCGGGCGGGTAGCGGCAGGCGGCGACGGCGGCCTTGGCGGCTTCCGCGTCCTCGAGCAGCGGGATCATGACCGAGGTGGCGCCGAGGTCGAGGATGCGCTTGAGGTAGACCGGATCGTTCCAGGGCACACGGACGACGAGCGGACAGCCCGCGGCCTCGGCGGCCCGCATGACATGGGCGGCGCTCTCGAGGCTGCCCGGGCCGTGCTCCTGATCGAGGATCAGGAAGTCATAGCCGGCATGGGCCAGAAGCTCGGCGACGGCGGCATCGGCGAGACCGAGCCAGGCGCCGTAGACGGGCTCGCCGGCGAGCATGCGACGCTTGAGGCTGTTGGTGGTCATGTCTTTCCCCATCCGGCGGGCGGTGGCGCCGCCGGGATGGGGTCTATCGCCCGCCACCCCTTGCCGGCAAGAGCGCTCTAACGATCGAGCGGCACGGTGACGGCCGGTCCCAGGCCGTGCACGCTGTCGTGGGCCCGGACCAGGACCTCGTCCGTGCCCGGCGGTATCGTCACGCCGCCGAGCCTGCGCGTGAAGGGCTGCTCGTGCTCGTGGGGGTGGAGCAGCACGCGCTCGCCCAGGATCTCGCCCGCGGGTGTGAGCACCTCCCATCGGTCGGCATAGTGGCTCCAGCCCTCGTCCGCGTGGCGGACGGTGACGTCGAGGCGCCAGGTGCCGACGGCTTCCGGGCTGGCCTCGACCGCCTCGACGAGCGGTTCACCCGCGATCGCGGCTCCATGGGCGGCGAGGAGGAGGATCAGGATCCAGGCCGGGCGCTTGCGCATCATGGCTCCTTCCGGTCCAGGTTCTCGATCTCGATCGGCGGCAGGGGCTCGCTCGGGGCGATGCCGAAGACCCGGCAGTAGAAGGCGTACTCGGCGAGCAGAGCCTCCTTCTGGGCCGCCGCCGAGCGGAAGCCGTGGCCTTCCTCGGGGAAGGCGATGCAGGCGACCGGCAGGCCCTTCTGGCGAAGGGCATCGCGCATGGCGAATGCCTGCTCCGGCGGCACCACCTTGTCCTCGAGGCCCTGAAAGAGGATGAGCGGGCAGGCGAGGCGGTCGGTCGCATGGATCGGCGAGCGCTCGCGGTAGAGGTCGGCGCGTTCCGGCCATGGTCCGATCAGCCGGTCGAGATAGCGGCTCTCGAACTTGTGGGTGGTCCGCGCCAGCGCCTCGAGGTCGCCGATGCCGTAATAGGAGGCGCCGGCCCCGAAGGTGTCGTGGAAGGTGAGGGCGGCGAGCGTGGTGAAGCCGCCGGCACTGCCGCCGCTGATGATCAGGCGCCGGGGATCGGCGAGGCCGGCCGCCACGAGGTGGCGGGCGGCGGCGATGCAGTCCTCGACATCGCGAATCCCCCACTGGCCCTCGAGGCTCCGGCGGTAGGCGCGGCCGTAGCCGGCGCTGCCGGCGTAATCGACATCGACGATGGCGAAGCCGCGGCTGGTCCAGAACTGGTAGCCGAGGCGCAGCCCGGGCGAGGCGGCGCCGGTCGGGCCGCCGTGGCTGCGGACGATCAAGGGCGGCTTCTCGCCGGCGGGGCCGCTGCAGTCGGGATTGGTCGGCGGGTAGTGGAAGGCGTGGGCGGTGCGCCCGCCCTCGCTCTCGAAGCTGATGGGACGTGGACGTGCCAACCACTCGCTCGCGACCTCGATCGGGCCGGCCTCACGCAGGATGGCGAGGCTGCGTGTCTCGAGGTCGAGGGACGCGATCACGCCCGGGCGGTCCACGGCACTGGCGCGGAAGAAGGCGGTCTCGCCCCGAGCCTGGAGCTCGCCGAGCTCGGCGAAGGGCAGGTCGATCGGCTCGAGCCGGCCATCGGCGATGGAGAAGAGGCCGAGCCGGTCGAAGCCCGCCTCGCTCCAGGTCAGGAGGCAGCGCTCGCTGTCGATCGGCGCCCACCAGCGGCTGCCGAGCTGCCAGAGCGGGCCGCCGCAATCGTTGCGCCGGCCGTGCAGCGGCTCCCCGCCGCCTTCGGCCCAGAGATTCCAGTAACCGGTGCGGTCGCCGAGATAGAGGAGACGGCCGTCCGGCAGGAACTCGGGCTGCAGCACCGCCTCGTCGCCCGACGCCCCGGCGACGCAGCGCGGGTTCCGCAGATCCCCCCCGGCCGTGAGATCGGCGGTCATCAGCCGGGTCGCGTCCCAGGGCATGTCCGGGTGGTCCCAGACCAGCCAGGCGAGGCGTCGTCCGTCCGGCGAGAGCCGAGGGCAGGCGAAGAAGTCGTGGCCCTCTGCCAGGGTCACCGGATCGCCCCCGTCGAGCGGCACGGCGACCAGGCGGTTGGCCGGCTCCGCCCCGGCCGCGTGGTCCTCGGCTATGGCCAGCACGCGCCGGCGGGGCCAGTCGATCAGCGGCTCGGCGAAGCGGAGCGTTCCGCTCGTCGCGGGGCTGATCGGGCGCAGCCCGCCCTTGCGGTCCAGGCGGTGAAGGCGCTGGTCGCGATCGTCGACGAGGACGAGGAGGCCGTCCCGGGCGGCGACGCAGGCGCCGCCATATTCGTGCAGCCGCGTGCGGACGCTGACCGGTGCCGGGGTGAGCTCGCGGGGCTGGGCGCCGGCGATGTCCCGGGCCATCAGCGTCACCCTGCCGCCCTCGGCCGGGCGACCCTCGAGCCAGAGCACGGTAGCGCCATCGACCACGACCTGGCCGAGCCTGTTCTGGGCGCCGGTGGCGCCGGCAGCACTGATCGGCGAAGGCCAGCCGCCGAAAGGTCGCTCCATGGCGGTCATCCGATCGTAATCAGCGGGCGACGGGCGTGTCGGTGCGGCTGCCCCACTCGGTCCAGGAGCCGTCATAGAGGGCGGTGTCGGATCGACCGAGCCGGGCGAGGGCGAGGTTGGCGACGGCCGCCGACACGCCCGAGCCGCAGCTCGTCGCGAGCTTGCCGTCGAGATCGACGCCGGCGGCGGCGAAAAGGGCGGTGAGCGCCTGCGCGTCCTTGAGCGTGCCGTCCTCCGCCAGGAGATCGGTCACCGGGACGTTGCGCGCCCCGGGGATATGGCCGGCGCGAAGGCCGGGGCGGGGCTCGGCGACGCTGCCGCCGAAGCGCGCCGCGCCGCGGGTGTCGATCACCTGCTCCTGCCGGCGGGTCACGTTCGAGCGCATCTGGTCGAGATCGCGAAGGAGGAAGTTGTTCAGCCGTGCCGTGAAGTGCCGCTCGGTCGGGTGCGCGGGCATGTCCTCCACCGGCCGGCCCTCGGCCCGCCATTTGGCGAGCCCGCCGTCGAGCACGGCGATGTCCTCGTGGCCCATGACGCGGAACATCCACCAGACGCGGGCCGAGGCGGCGAAGCGGTTGTTGTCGTAGGCGATGATCCGCACCCCGTCGCCGAGGCCGAGCTTGCGCACCCTGGACGAGAAGAGCGTCGGTCCCGGCAGCATGTGCGGCAGGTCGGTGTCGCGATCGGCGATCTCGTCGATGTCGAAGAACACCGCGCCCGGCAGATGCGCCGCCTCGTATTCGGCGCGCGCATCGCGGCCTTCCGCCGGCATGAACCAGGTGCAGTCGACGAGGCGGAGGTCGGGGGCATCGAGCCGCTCGGCGAGCCAGCCGGTCGAGACGAGAGGATCGGTCATGTGCGCACTCCCTGCGGTCGGGGCTGCTCGCCGCCCGCCATCCATGGCGGGATCGGCAGTTGCTTCTGGGCGAGGAAGGTGGGGTTGAACAGCCTGGATTGGTAGCGGGTGCCGGAATCGCACAGGACGGTGACGATGGTGTGGCCGCGGCCGAGCTCCCGCGCGAGGCGGACGGCCGAGGCGACGTTGATGCCGGACGAGCCGCCGAGCACGAGGCCGTCCCTGCGGATCAGATCATAGACCACGAGGAGGGCCTCCTCGTCGCCGATCCGGTAGGCGTCGTCGATGGGCGCACCCTCGAGATTGGCGGTGATGCGGCCCTGGCCGATGCCTTCCGTGATCGAGCTGCCCTCGGCCTTGAGCTCGCCGTGCTTGTAGTAGTGGTAGAGGGCGGCCCCCATCGGGTCGGCGAGCTGGATGCGGACTTGCGGGTTCCGCTCCTTGAGCGCCATGCCGACCCCGGCGATCGTGCCGCCGGTGCCGGCGGCGCAGGTGAAGGCGTCCACCTGCCCGTCGGTCTGCCGCCAGATCTCGGGTCCGAGCTGGCGGCGGTGGCCGTCGCGGTTGGCGACGTTGTCGAACTGGTTCGCCCAGATGGCACCATCGGGCTCCTTCTCGGCGAGCTCGGCGGCGAGACGGCCGGAATACTTCACGTAGTTGTTCGGATCCTTGTAGGGCACGGCCGGCACCTGGATCAGCTCCACGCCCTGGGCGAGGAGCATGTCCTTCTTCTCCTGGCTCTGCGTCTCGGGAATGACGATCACCGTCCGGTAGCCCTTGGCGTTGCCGACCACGGCGAGCCCGATTCCGGTATTGCCGGCGGTGCCCTCGACGATCACGCCGCCCGGCCGGAGCCGGCCCTTGGTCTCGGCGTCCTCGATGATGGCGAGTGCCGCCCTGTCCTTGATGCTGCCGCCCGGGTTCATGAACTCGCATTTGCCCAGGATCTCGCAGCCCGTCTCGTCCGAGAGGTGATTGAGGCGCAGAAGAGGTGTGTTACCGATCAGGGCCAGCGTGCCGTTGCGAATGTCCATATCCATCTCGGAAAACAGGAGGTTTCACTGTCTACGCATGTAGAGCCGGGCGGTGCCGGCGGCAAGGCGGGTGTCGAGGCGATCGCGGCCCTGCTGCCGGGGCCGGTCGAGCGAATCGAGACCCATGCCGCCGTCATTTTGCTGACGCCCGACCGCGCCTTCAAGCTCAAGAAGCCCGTGGCCTTCAGCTTCCTCGATTTCACCGGACTCGAAGCCCGTCGGGCGGCGCTCGAGGCGGAGCTTCGGCTCAACCGGCGAACGACGCCCGAGCTCTACGAGCGGCTCGTGCCGGTGGTGGCGACAGAAGCCGGCCTGGCACTGGACGGTCCCGGCGAGCCGGTGGAGTGGCTCCTGGAGATGCGGCGGTTTCCGGAAGCCTGCCGCCTCGATCATGTGAGCGACCGTGGCGAGCTCGACATGCCCCTCGTCGCGGCGCTGGCCGAAGCGATCGCCGAGTTCCACGAGCGGCTGGAGCCCCTTTTCGAGGCGGGCGGGGCCGCCGCCATGCGCGAGGTGACCGAGGGCAACGCCGAGGACCTGCGGCGCTCCGTGCCCGACATCTTCGCCGCCGGGGCGGTCGAGGCCCTGGTTGCCCAAACGGCGGGCGAGCTCGATCGCCGGGCGGCGCTCCTCGATGCGCGCCGGGCGGCGGGCTTCGTTCGCCACTGCCACGGCGATCTGCACCTCGCCAACATCGTGCTGCTCGATGGCCGGCCGAGGCTCTTCGACTGCCTCGAGTTCAGTGACGCCTTCGCGCAGATCGACCTGCTCTACGACCTGGCATTTCTCGTCATGGACCTTCTGGACCGGGACCAAAGGGCGGCGGCGCAGGGGCTGCTGCAGACCTATAACGAGCGGTGCGAGGACGATGCCGGCATGGCGCTCCTGCCGCTCTTCCTCTCGATCCGGGCGGCCGTCCGGGCCAAGGTCGAGGCCTTCGCCCGCCATGGGGCGCCGGCCCGGGCCTATCTCGACCTCGCCCGGGGGGCGCTCCTGCCGGTGGCGCCGCGGCTGATCGCCATCGGCGGCCGATCCGGGACCGGCAAGTCGAGCGTCGCCCGCACCCTCGCACCTGAAATCGGCGCCATGCCGGGGGCGTTCGTGCTGCGCTCGGACGTGATCCGCAAGCGCCTCTTCGGGGTCGAGCCCGAGGCGAGGCTGCCGGCCGAGGCCTACACCCCGGAGGTCTCGCGCCGGGTCTTCGAGCGGCTGGCCAAGCGGGCGGAGGTGCTGCTTCGGGCCGGTCGCACGGTGATCGCCGACGGCGTCTTCGGCGAGGACTGGCAGCGCCGGCGCATCGCCCGGGCGGCCGAGGTCGCAAATGCTCCCTTCGCGGGCTTCTGGCTCGTGGCCGACCAGGCCCTGCTGGAGGAGAGGGTCAGGGCGCGAAGGGGTGATGCCTCCGATGCCGATGTCGAGATCGTCCGCGCCCAGGCGGCGCTCGACGCGCGGCATGTGGATTGGCCGCGAATCGACGCGGCACCCGGCATCGCGACCGTGGCCGAAGCGGTGCTCGACGCGCTGCGGGGCGGCGGCTGAGGATTCGTTTCGGTCAGCTTCGCTTGCGGGCGAGGAGGAGGCCGTCGCCGATCGGCAGCAGCACCGGCGTCACCCGCTGGTCCTCCTGGATCATCCGGGTGAGCCGACGGAGCGTCGCCGTCTGCCGCGATCGGTCCGAGGGATCGGCGACGGCGCCCTTCCAGAGCATGTTGTCGAGGGCCACGAGCCCACCCGGCCGGAGCAGGTCGAGTGCCGCCTCGTAATAATCCGGGTAGCGCTTCTTCTCGGCGTCGACATAGACGAGATCGAAGCTGCCGCCGGCGCCCTCGGCCCGAAGATCGGCGATGCTCTCGAGGGCTGGTCCCCGGCGGAAGTCGATGCGCCGGTCGACGCCCGCCTCCTGCCAGTGCCGCCGGCCCAGCTCCGGCCAGTCGTCATTGACATCGAGGGTCGTGAGCCGGCCGTCCTCGGGCAAGGCGAGCGCCATGGCGAGTGCTCCCAGGCCCGTGAAGCAGCCGATCTCGAGCACCCGCTTCGCGCCAATGAGCTCGATCAGGAGGGCGAGGAGCTGGAGCTGGACGGTCGAGCTGCGCATGCCGCCATCGGGCAGCGCGTCGGTCGCCCGGCGCAGCCGGGCCGCGACCGGGTGCTCGCGTCCGCCGAACGCCTCGAGATAGGCCGAGAGTGCTGCGTCGAGAGCGAGGTGGCGCGGGCTCATGCTCCGCTCCGCTCTCAGCCGGCGAGGCCTCGTGCCGCCTCGAGCACCTCCTCGACATGGCCCGGCACCTTGACCTTGCGCCAGGCGCCTGCGATCCGGCCCTCGCGGTCGACGAGGAAGGTGGAGCGATCGATGCCCATGTAGGTCCTGCCGTACATGCTCTTTTCGACCCAGGCCCCGAGGGCCTCGACGAGCCGGCCTTCCTCGTCGGAGGCGAGGACGAGATCGAGGTCGTGCTTCCGCTTGAAGCGGTCGTGGCTGGCGGTGTCGTCCTTCGAGAGGCCGATGACGGGGATGCCGAGGGCGTCGAAGTCGCCCTTCCTTTCGGTGAAGTCCCGGGCCTCTCTGGTGCAGCCCGAGGTGTCATCCCGGGGATAGAGGTAGAGCACGTAGGGACGGCCCTTCAGGCTCTCGCCGGAGACGGTGCCGCCGCCGTCGGTCGGCAGCTCGAATGCGGGCATGGTGTCGCCTTTTCCGGGCTCGCTCAAGACGTCCTCCTCTCGCTGGTCGTGGTGGGCTCTCCCTCCGGATCGGGCGGGCAGAGGGTGTCGAAGAACTGGCGTGCCGCCGCCTCGCATTCAACGAGCAGCTCCTCGACCGCCGCGAAGTGTGCCACCGGCACCCCGAGGCCGAGCTGCCGGTTGGCGGCGCGCACCAGGGCCTCCCGCAGCCCCGGCGGCGCCTGCCTGGGCTCGAAGCGGTCGTTGAGGGAGAGGCGGAGGACGGCCTGCAGCGCCTGGAGGAGGCCCAGCGCCTGCAGCAGCCCGCGGCCGGTCGCGGCCTCGACCAGCTCGGCCTCGATGGCGGCCTCGAGAATGCCGCGTGTGTCGGTGCGGCGGAGGGAGGGATGGTCGGGGCCGTGACGCAGGACGAGATACTGGGCCGCGAACTCCAGATCGACGAGACCGCCCCGGCAGTGCTTCAAATTCCAGGGATTGTCGCTGCCGTGCTCCTTGTAGATGCGAAGGCGCATGGACCGGACCTCGCGCGCCAGAAGGTCCCGGGCCACGGGCAGGGTCAAAGCCTCGTCGATGGCGGCGGTCGCGGCGGCGGCGAGGGCGGGGTCGCCCGCGACCGTTCGGGCGCGGGTCAAAGACTGGCGCTCCCAGACCTGCGCCGTGGTCTCCTGATAGCGGCGGAAATTGGCGAGGCTGCAGGCGATCGGGCCGACATTGCCGGAGGGCCTGAGGCGCGTGTCGATCTCGTAGAGCCGGCCCTCGGCGGTGCGGGCGCTGATGGCGCTGACGAGGCGCTGGCCGAGCCGGGCGTAGTAGGTCGTGGCGGGCAGGGGCTTCGCCCCATCGGAGAGCGCGTCCTCCGGCGCCTCGAAGAGGAAGACCAGATCGAGGTCGGAGCCGAGGCTGAGCTCGCGCGAGCCGAGCTTGCCGAGGCCGAGCACGCAGAAGCTGCCGCCCCGGATGCGCCCGTGCTGCTGCTCCAGCCATTGCGCCGCCTCGGGCAGGAGCGTCGTGATGACGAGCTCGGCGATGTCGGTGAGCAGGCGGCTCGCCGAGGCGGCGTCGACGAGGCCGAGCAGGACGTGCAGCCCAGCCTGGAACTGCCGGCCCTGGGCCCAGCGCCGGCAGAGATCGAGCAGCCCTTCGAGATGGCGCGCGTCGCGCCGCAGCCGGCCGAGCTCGGCCTGGAGGTCGGCCGCGTCGGGCAGGGGCTCGAAGAAGTCGGGGGCGAGCATGGCGTCGAAGAGGGCGACGTTGCCGGCGAGCACCTGGGCGAGGCGCGGCGCGGCCCCCATCAGGTCGCCGATGAGGGCGAGCAGGTTGGGGTTGGCGCGGACCAGCGAGAAGAACTGGACCCCGGCCGGCAGGCCGGTCAGGAACTGGTCGAACAGCCGAAAGGCCTCGTCGACTTCCGTCTGGCGCTGCAGCGCGTGCAGGATGCCGGGCGTGAGCTCGGTCAGGATCTCGCGCGCCCGGGTGCTGCGCGTGGCGCGGATGTGGCCGTGGTGCCACTGCCGGATCCGGCTGGCCACGGCAGCCGGGTCCCTGAAGCCCATCTCGCGCAGGGTGTCGAGCGTGCCCGGGTCGTCCTCGGTGCCGGTGAAGACGAGCTGGCGTCCGGCGCCGAGATCCGGCTCGGCCTCGAAGAGCTGGGCGTAATGGCGCTCCACCGTCCGCAGCACGCCGATGACCGCCTCGCCGAGCGTATCCCTGCCGGCGAAGCCGGCGAAGCGGGCGAACTGGTCGAGCTCCTGGTCGCGTCCCGGCAGGGTCTGGGTCTGCTTGTCCCGGACCATCTGCAGCCGGTGCTCGAGCGCCCGCAGGAAGCGGTAGGCGGAAGCGAGGTCGGCGCCGGCGGTGCCGTCGACCCAGCGTCCCTCGACCAGCCGGGCGAGCGTCGTCAGCGTTCGCGGATCGCGCAGCTCGGGGTGGCGGCCGCCCAGGATGAGCTGCTGCGTCTGGACGAAGAACTCGATCTCCCGGATGCCGCCGCGGCCGACCTTGAGGTCGTGGCCGCGCACGCCGATCGTGCCGAAGCCGCGATGCGCGTTGATCTGCCGCTTGATCGAGTGGATGTCGCGGATCGCCGCGTAGTCGAGATGCCGTCGCCAGACGAAGGGTGCCAGGCGCCGGAGGAAGGCCAGGCCCGCCTCGCGGTCGCCGGCGATGATCCGGGCCTTGATGAGGGCGGCGCGCTCCCAGTTCTGGCCGTGCCGCTCGTAGTAGAGCTCGGCCGCGTCCACCGAGAGGGCGAGGGGGTGCCCCGGCGGGTGCGGCCGCAGGCGCAGATCGGTGCGGAAGACGTAGCCGTCGCGGCTCTTGTGCTCGAGGCCGTAGACGATGGCGCGGGCGGCGCGCACGGCGAGCGCCATGGCGGTCTCGCGACCGCGATAGGCGATCCGCTCCGGATCGAAGAAGACGATGAGGTCGATATCGGAGGAGTAGTTGAGCTCGTTGGCGCCGAGCTTGCCCATGCCGACGACGAAGATGCCGCAATTCAGGGTCGGCCGTTCGGCATCGTCGAGGTCGATCTCCCCCCGCTTCGCCGATTCGGCGAGAAAGGTGGCGAGCACCGCTTCGGTCGCATGATCGGCGAGCCGGCTGAGGCTCAGGGTCACCGCGTCCAGATCGAGGTGGCCTTGGAGATCGGCGAGGCCGACCGCGGCCGCGATCCGTCGCCGGGCACGGCGCAGGCCCGGCAGGAGCCGGTTGCGGTCGAAGGGCAGGGCATCGATCCGGGCGAGCTCGGCCTCGACGATCGAACCGGCTCCCATGTCCCCGAGATCGACCAGAAGCGCCGGATCGGCGATCAGGCACTCGGCGAGAAAGGGGCTGTAGGCGAAGACCGAGTCGAGCAGATCCCGGGTCCGGGGTTCCTCGAGGCGGGCCTCGAGCCGGTCGATCAGGGCCGGGTCATTGCCGCGTGCCGCCGCCGCGCGCAGCCGCGGGAGCCAGGGCTCCTCCGCGCCCACGCTGACGGGCGGCGGAGCGGGTGGCGCGACGGTCGGCACGGGCTCGGACACGGGCTTTGCCCCGGCTGGGCTCTGAGGCGAGGCCCGCAGGGTCTCCGCTCGGCCGGGCTCGGTCAAGCGTCAGTCGCGATCAGACGGCCTCGACCAGCACGTGGCGCTTTCGGCCGGCGGAGAGCTTGAGCTGGCCTCGGGTGAGGGCGCCGTCGTCGACGACGAGAAGCTCGTCCTCGATGCGCCGGTCGTTGAGGCGGGCGCCGCCGCCGCGGACGAGGCGGCGGGCCTCGGCGTTGGAGGTGGCGAGGCCGGCGAGCTGGAAGAGCTCGATGACCGGCAGGCCACGGGCGAGGCGCGCGGCGTCGACCTTGACGGCCGGCAGGCCGGTTGCCGGGCCGCCGTCCTCGAACTGGGAGCGGGCGGCCTCGGCCGCCGCTTGCGCCGCGGCGCCGCCGTGGCGCAGCGCGGTGGCCTCGAGCGCGAGGACCTTCTTCGCCTCGTTGATCTCGGCCCCCTGCAGGCGCTCGAGCCTCGCGATCTCGTCGAGCGGCAGCTCGGTGAAGAGCCGGAGGAAGCGGCCGACATCGGCGTCCTCGGTGTTGCGCCAGTACTGCCAGTAGTCGAAGGGCCGAAGCCTGTCCTCGTTGAGCCAGACGGCACCGGCCGCGGTCTTGCCCATCTTGGCGCCGGAGGCGGTGGTGATCAGCGGCGTCGTCAGGCCGAAGAGCTGGCGGCCGTCGATGCGCCGGCCGAGCTCGACGCCGTTGACGATGTTGCCCCACTGGTCCGAGCCGCCCATCTGCAGATGGCAGCCGTGGCGCCGTCCGAGCTCGAGGAAGTCGTAGGCCTGCATGACCATGTAGTTGAACTCGAGGAGTGTCAGCGGCTGCTCGCGCTCGAGCCTGAGCCTGACGCTGTCGAAGGTCAGCATCCGGTTGACGGTGAAGTGCGTGCCGAAATCGCGCAGGAACGGGATGTAGCGGAGCTCGTCGAGCCAGAGCGCGTTGTCGGCGAGCACGGCACCCGCCTCGAAGTCGAGATAGGCGGCGAGCGAGCGCTCGATCCCCGCCTTGTTGGCCCGGATCGCGGCGTCGTCGAGCAGGGGCCGGCTCTCGTCGCGGAAGGACGGGTCGCCGACCTTCGTGGTGCCGCCGCCGACGAGGGCGATCGGCGTGTGGCCGGTGCGCTGCAGCACGCGCAGCATCATGATGCTGACGAGGTGGCCCACATGCAGGCTGTCGGCGGTGCAGTCGTAGCCGACATAGGCGACCACGCGGCCCTCGGCGGCGAGCGCGTCGAGGCCTTCGGCGTCGGTGCACTGGTGGATGTAGCCGCGCTCGTCGAGCGTGCGCAGCAGATCCGAGCGGTAGCGGCTCATGGACGTCCGATCCGTCTCGCGGTGAGGCGCCTCAGCGGGCCAGCGCCATGGGCTCGGCGGTCGGCTTCAGCCGCTTGTCCAGATAGGCCTCGCAGATCGCCTCGAACTCGTCCCGGTCGCTGGTGAAGACGTGGTCGGCACCGTCGATCTGGTGGAAGTCGATGGTGATGCCGCGCTGCTGGCTCAGCTTGTTGACCAGCTTCTCGACCGCCTCGGGCGGCGTCACCATGTCGCGCTCGCCGTGGATGATGAGGCCGGAGGAGGGGCAGGGGGCGAGGAAGCTGAAGTCGTACATGTTGGCGGGCAGGCCGGCGCACATGAAGCCCTGGATCTCGGGCCGGCGCATGAGGAGCTGCATGGCGATCCAGGCGCCGAACGAGAAGCCGCCGCACCAGGCGATGGGGCTGTTGGGGTTGTGCGTCTGCATCCAGTCGAGCGCTGCCGCCGCGTCCCGAAGCTCGCCCTGGCCGTGGTCGAAGACCCCCTGGCTGCGGCCGACGCCGCGAAAGTTGAAGCGCAGGGTCGAGAAGCCGCGCCGCGCGAACATGTGGAACATCAGATGGACGAGGCGATTGTTCATCGTTCCGCCGTATTGCGGATGCGGATGCAGGATGATCGCCAAGGGCGGGTTGGGTCCCTCGCCATGCACGTAGCGGCCTTCGAGACGGCCGTCCGAGCCATTGAAGATGACTTCCGGCATGTTCCTCACAACTCCTGCGCCGACACCATCGCCGGCGTTGCTTCCGGGTGCGTCCCGGCGACACGGCATCCTCCGACGGCTCCGGCTCCGCCGCCGCGCGGAAGATCACCCCAAGGAAGGGGTGCTTCGGCCTTGATTGACCCCGCCCGCCGCCAACCTATACTCGCACGTGGCCCCGAGGCGTCCTTCGTTCGGGCCGCGCATCACTGCGTATGTCCAGCCCGTGGGCAGCAGCAGATTGTCGTGGCCGGCGTTGGGCAGACTGGGGCGTATACCGCAGGCGAGCGCCGATGTTCAAGAGAATCCGCGACGACATCGAGGCCGTGTTCGCGCGCGACCCGGCGGCCAGGTCGCGGGCCGAGGTCCTGCTCTGCTATCCCGGGCTGCACGCGCTGCTGCTGCATCGGCTGGCGCACCGGCTCTGGGCGGCGGGCTGGCTGCTCCTCGCCCGCTGGCTGTCGCAGCTCGGCCGCTTCCTGACCGGCATCGAGATCCATCCGGGAGCGCGGATCGGCGAGCGCTTCTTCATCGACCACGGCATGGGCGTGGTCATCGGCGAGACCGCCGAGATCGGCGACGACGTCACCCTCTACCAGGGCGTGACGCTCGGCGGCGTCAGCGGCGATCCCGGCAAGCGGCATCCGACGCTCGAGGATGGCGTGGTGGTCGGCGCCGGTGCCGCGGTGCTCGGTCCCTTCACCGTCGGCCGGGGCGCCAGGATCGGCTCCAATGCGGTCGTGCTGCAGGCGGTCGAGCCCCATGCGACGGTGGTGGGCGTGCCGGCCCATGCCGCCACGCGCCGGCCGGCGATCACGAAGCAGCGGCGCTTTCCGGCCTACGGCAACGAGCCCGGTGTCACCGCCGACCCGGTGCTCACGGCGATCGATCACCTCTCGGCCAGGATCGAGCAGCTCGAGAACGAGCTCGCCGGGGTGCGCGCCGGATCTTCCGCCGAGATCCGCGAGAAGGCTCCGGATGCCGCCCTGGATCGGCTTCTCGTCGCCGACCGGAAGCGGTGACGGCGCGCGTCTACCTCGATCACGCCGCCTCGTCGCCGCTGCTGCCGGAAGCGCGCGAGGCGCTGCTGAAGAGCTTCGAGCGCTCGGGAAACGCCTCGTCGGTGCATGAAGAGGGCCGGGCCGCGCGGGCCGCCATCGAGGCGGCCCGGCGGACGCTGGCGGCGGCGATCGGGGCCGATGGCGGCAGCATCCTCTTCACCAGCGGTGCCACGGAGGCGAATGCCACGGCCCTTCGCTCCGGCGGCCGGATTCTGGCTGCCGCCATCGAGCATCCTTCGGTGCTTCTCCAGGACGAGGTCGAGCCGGTGCCCGTGGACCGGACCGGCCGCCTCGACCTCGCGGCATTGGAGGCGGAGCTTCGTGCCGGCGACGTGACCTGCGTCGCGCTGATGCTGGCCAATAACGAGACCGGCGTGCTGCAGCCGGTGGCGGAAGCCGGCGAGCTCGTCCATCGGGCCGGCGCCCGCCTGCACGTCGATGCCGTCCAGGCCATGGGCAAGCTGGTGGTGGACACGGCGGCACTCGCCGCCGACAGCGTGGCCCTCTCCGCCCACAAGCTCGGCGGGCCGAAGGGTGCGGGCCTGCTCTGGCTGCGCGATCCCGACCGGATTCGGCCGCTGCTCAAGGGTGGCGGCCAGGAGGGCCGCCTGCGTGCCGGGACGGAGAATGTGGCCGGCATCGAGGGCTTCGCCGCGGCGGTCGGGGCCATCGGACCCGACAAGGCCGAAAGGCTCCTGGTCCTGCGCCGGACGCTCGAGAGCGAAGCCTTGCGACACGTCCCGGATGCCATCGTCATCGGTGCCACGACGCCGCGGCTGCCGCACATCACCGCCCTGGCCCTGCCGGGGGTCGCCGCGGCGACGCAGGTCATGGCGCTCGATCTCGCCGGCATCGCGGTCTCGGCGGGCAGCGCCTGCTCCTCCGGCAAGGTGTCGCGAAGCCACGTGCTGGAGGCCATGGGGGTCGATCCGGGGCTGGCGGAATCGACCATCCGCGTGAGTCTCGGCTGGAGCACGACGGCCGCCGACATCGAGAGCTTCCTGGAAGCCTGGGCTCGTCTGGCGAAAGGCCGGGCCGGTGTTCGGACCCGCTCCAGGGCGCCCGGACTTGCCGCGGCGCCGATGGGGACGACATAATGGGTCTGGAATTGGTGCAACGGGAAGTCGTCCATGTCTGATGCCCTGGTCGATCTCACGCCCGCCGCGGTGGCGCGGGTGCGCGATCTTCTGAGCAACGAGGCCAATGCCGCCGGCCTCCGGCTCGGGGTGAAGTCCACCGGCTGCTCGGGCATGAGCTACAAGCTCGACTTCGCCGACGAGATCGGCGCCGACGACACCGTGATCGAGAAGGACGGCATCAAGGTCGTGGTCGATCCGGCGGCGGTGATGTTCGTCCTCGGCACGGAGATCGACTGGGTCGAGGACAAGCTCGGCGCCATGTTCGTCTTCCGCAACCCCAACGAGAAGGCGCGCTGCGGCTGCGGCGAGAGCTTCTCCGTCTGAGGCGGAGGGGGCGGTCGTGCGGGTGACGTTCGTCCTGCCGGATGGGCGCGAGGTCAGCGCCGAGGCCATGGCGGGCGCCAGCCTGCTCGAGGTGGCGCGCGATCTCGACATCGCGATCGAGGGCGCCTGCGGCGGGTCGATGGCCTGCGCCACCTGCCACGTGATCGTCGAGCCGACGCAGTTCGACAGCCTGCCGCCGGCCTCGCTCGAGGAGGAGGAGATGCTCGATCTGGCGGAGAGCCTCGCCGCCACCTCGAGGCTCGGCTGCCAGATCAGGGTCGAGGCGACAGTGGACGGCCTCGTCGTCCGCGTGCCGCGCACCAGCCTGCTCGATGCCTGAGATCACCTTGGACGAGCTGGCGCTCACTGCCGGCGATCGGGTGGTCGTCGCCATGTCGGGCGGGGTCGACAGCGCCGTCACCGCGGCCCTGCTGCACGAGGCCGGCTGCGACGTCGTCGGCATCACGCTCCAGCTCTACGACCACGGCGAGGCGACGGGCAGGAAGGGTGCGTGCTGCGCCGGGCAGGACATCCAGGACGCCCGCAACGTCGCCGACGCCATCGGCATCCCGCACTACGTCCTGGATTTCGAGGCGCGGTTCAGGGCGGCCGTGATCGACGATTTCGCCGCGACCTATGCGGCCGGCCGCACGCCGATCCCGTGCGTGCGCTGCAACGAGCGCATCAAGTTCCGGGATCTCCTCGAGATCGCGCGGGATCTGGGTGCGGTGGCCCTCGCCACCGGTCACTACGCGAGGCGCCTCGGCGGCAGGTCGCAGGCGGAGCTCTGGCGCGCCCGGGACGGGCGGAAGGACCAGAGCTACTTCCTCTTCGCCACGCGACAGGACCAGCTCGACTTCGTCCGCTTCCCGCTCGGCGCCCGGGACAAGGCGGCGACCCGGGCCGAGGCCGAGCGTCTCGGCCTGCCGGTGGCGGCCAAGGCCGAGAGCCAGGACATCTGCTTCGTGCCCAAGGGGCATTACAGCGACCTCGTCGGCCGCATGGAGCCGCGGGCGATGCGCAAGGGGGCGATCCTGCATGTCGACGGCCGCGAGCTCGGCGAGCATGGCGGCATCGGCCGCTTCACCATCGGCCAGCGGCGCGGGCTCGGCGTCGCCGAGGGTGCGCCGCTCTACGTGGTGGGGCTCGATGCGGATCGGGCGATCGTGCGGGTCGGCCCGCGCCGGGCCGGCCTGACGGGGCGACTGGTGCTCGAGGCGTGCAACTGGCTCGGCCCGGTCGGCCGAGGCGACCGGCTCGCCGTCAAGCATCGCTACAACGAGCCGGCCGTCCCCGGCGTCGTGGAGGCGCTGGAGGGCGGTGGTGCCACGCTCGTTCTGGAGCGGCCCGAGGCGGGCGTGGCGCCGGGCCAGGCGGCGGTGCTCTACGCCGGCGACCGGGTGCTCGGCGGCGGCTGGATCGAGCGGACGTCGGATATCGAGGCGGAGGAAGTGCCGGAGGTGGCGTTGGGCGCTTGACGCGAGGCACCGTCGGTCATATCTCCAGCGCGGCCCGGCGGAGTAGCTCAGTTGGTTAGAGCAGCGGAATCATAATCCGCGTGTCGGGGGTTCGAGTCCCTCCTCCGCTA